>NZ_LN611424.1:1270571-1343247 GCF_000821245.2 Virgibacillus senegalensis | reverse complement strand
ACATATCGGTGTTTGTCCCGTCCTTCATCGGCTCCTAGTGCCAAGGCATCCACCGTGCGCCCTTCTTCACTTAACTTATCGTTCGTGAATGACGTGTTACTTCAATGTCGTTGAATGTCTTGCATATTTTATCTAGTTTTCAAGGTACAAGCTTCCACACGAGGTGGTGACTTCTGTGTTCGTCACAGGAGGTGACGGATTTTAACAGAAGATCATTTGAGGTTTTTAATCCCTCAAAACTGAACCAAACGAACCAGTATGTCTTATCTTTAGCTCGAAAGAGC
The DNA here is from genome assembly GCF_000821245.2 of Virgibacillus senegalensis. GTDB lineage: Bacteria > Bacillota > Bacilli > Bacillales > Amphibacillaceae > Sediminibacillus > Sediminibacillus senegalensis. Next base: position 1,342,963 of record NZ_LN611424.1, on the reverse strand, counting down.
TATTCCTGTCCAGCTCCAGCATCCAGCGACTAGCACAACTTCCCTCACCTCCGTACGATAAGTCAACATCAGCTCACATAGTTCGCTGTGTTTCCTTTATCTCCTTCGGTTCAGTCCAGTTTGTACGTCGCTAACCGGTTGCTTTCGCCTTTCGTATATCCTTAGAAAGGAGGTGATCCAGCCGCACCTTCCGATACGGCTACCTTGTTACGACTTCACCCCAATCATTGGCCCCACCTTCGGCGGCTGGCTCCAAAAAGGTTACCTCACCGACTTCGGGTGTTGCCAACTCTCGTGGTGTGACGGGCGGTGTGTACAAGGCCCGGGAACGTATTCACCGCGGCATGCTGATCCGCGATTACTAGCGATTCCGGCTTCATGCAGGCGAGTTGCAGCCTGCAATCCGAACTGAGAATGGTTTTATGGGATTTGCTTCACCTCGCGGTTTCGCTTCCCTTTGTACCATCCATTGTAGCACGTGTGTAGCCCAGGTCATAAGGGGCATGATGATTTGACGTCATCCCCACCTTCCTCCGGTTTGTCACCGGCAGTCACCCTAGAGTGCCCAACTGAATGCTGGCAACTAAGGTCAAGGGTTGCGCTCGTTGCGGGACTTAACCCAACATCTCACGACACGAGCTGACGACAACCATGCACCACCTGTCACTCTGTCCCCGAAGGGAAACCTCTATCTCTAGAGGGGTNATTACGAGCAGGGGGTTTCCCCATTCGGAAATTCCCGGATCAACGCCTACGTACGGCTCCCCGAGACATATCGGTGTTTGTCCCGTCCTTCATCGGCTCCTAGTGCCAAGGCATCCACCGTGCGCCCTTCTTCACTTAACTTATCGTTCGTGAATGACGTGTTACTTCAATGTCGTTGAATGTCTTGCATTTCCTATCTAGTTTTCAAGGTACAAGCTTCCACACGAGGTGGTGACTTCTGTGTTCGTCACAGGACGTGACGGATTTTAACAGAAGATCATTTGAGGTTTTAATCCCTCAAAACTGAACCAAACGAACCAGTATGTCCTGTGTTAGCTCGAAAGAGCTATTCCTGTCCAGCTCCAGCATCCAGCGACTAGCACAACTTCCCTCACCTCCGTACGATAAGTCAACATCAGCTCACATAGTTCGCTGTGTTTCCTTTATCTCCTTCGGTTCAGTCCAGTTTGTACGTCGCTAACCGGTTGCTTTCGCCTTTCGTATATCCTTAGAAAGGAGGTGATCCAGCCGCACCTTCCGATACGGCTACCTTGTTACGACTTCACCCCAATCATTGGCCCCACCTTCGGCGGCTGGCTCCAAAAAGGTTACCTCACCGACTTCGGGTGTTGCCAACTCTCGTGGTGTGACGGGCGGTGTGTACAAGGCCCGGGAACGTATTCACCGCGGCATGCTGATCCGCGATTACTAGCGATTCCGGCTTCATGCAGGCGAGTTGCAGCCTGCAATCCGAACTGAGAATGGTTTTATGGGATTTGCTTCACCTCGCGGTTTCGCTTCCCTTTGTACCATCCATTGTAGCACGTGTGTAGCCCAGGTCATAAGGGGCATGATGATTTGACGTCATCCCCACCTTCCTCCGGTTTGTCACCGGCAGTCACCCTAGAGTGCCCAACTGAATGCTGGCAACTAAGGTCAAGGGTTGCGCTCGTTGCGGGACTTAACCCAACATCTCACGACACGAGCTGACGACAACCATGCACCACCTGTCACTCTGTCCCCGAAGGGAAACCTCTATCTCTAGAGGGGTCAGAGGATGTCAAGACCTGGTAAGGTTCTTCGCGTTGCTTCGAATTAAACCACATGCTCCACCGCTTGTGCGGGCCCCCGTCAATTCTTTTGAGTTTCAGCCTTGCGGCCGTACTCCCCAGGCGGAGTGCTTAATGCGTTAACTTCAGCACTAAGGGGCGGAAACCCCCTAACACCTAGCACTCATCGTTTACGGCGTGGACTACCAGGGTATCTAATCCTGTTCGCTCCCCACGCTTTCGCGCCTCAGCGTCAGTTACAGACCAGAGAGCCGCCTTCGCCACTGGTGTTCCTCCACATATCTACGCATTTCACCGCTACACGTGGAATTCCGCTCTCCTCTTCTGTACTCAAGTTCCCCAGTTTCCAATGACCCTCCACGGTTAAGCCGTGGGCTTTCACATCAGACTTAAGGAACCGCCTGCGCGCGCTTTACGCCCAATAATTCCGGACAACGCTTGCCCCCTACGTATTACCGCGGCTGCTGGCACGTAGTTAGCCGGGGCTTCCTCGTCAGGTACCGTCAAGGTACCGCCTTGTTCAAACGGTACTTGTTCTTCCCTGACAACAGAACTTTACGATCCGAAGACCTTCATCGTTCACGCGGCGTTGCTCCGTCAGACTTTCGTCCATTGCGGAAGATTCCCTACTGCTGCCTCCCGTAGGAGTCTGGGCCGTGTCTCAGTCCCAGTGTGGCCGATCACCCTCTCAGGTCGGCTACGCATCGTTGCCTTGGTAGGCCATTACCCCACCAACTAGCTAATGCGCCGCGGGCCCATCTGTAAGTGACAGCCAAAAGGCCGCCTTTCAACTTCCCTCCATGCGGAAGAAAGTATTATCCGGTATTAGCCCCGGTTTCCCGGAGTTATCCCGATCTTACAGGCAGGTTGCCCACGTGTTACTCACCCGTCCGCCGCTCGTTCCACAGGTTTCACCCCGAAGGGATCCGCCTGCTTCCCGCGCTCGACTTGCATGTATTAGGCACGCCGCCAGCGTTCGTCCTGAGCCAAGATCAAACTCTCCATAAAATGTGAGCTTGCTTGCTCGTTCAAAAACTAGCTTGTATATCTTGCTTGACATACTGGTTGTTTTGTTCAGTTTTCAAAGATCAAATGTCGCCTAAGCGACAGTAATTGTATTTTACCATCATTATTACTCGATGTCAATTCCACTTTTCAGGGAAATGTTTGAATGCTGACTTCAATGCGACAGCAGTAAATATATTACTACGTATAGAAGAATAAATCAAGAGGAATCTTTATAATGTTTTTAACGATGGCAAGAAGTGAGATATATTACTATACCCCACTGCCCATCATTTAAAACATTAAAATACCAATTCTCCATCCCATTTCATCATCCCACCTTCGAGGTTAAGAACATTGAATCCCTCTTCCTTCATAAACAAGGCAGCATTCATGCTTCTCATCCCCGAATGGCAAATCAACACGTATTCCGCTTCCTTATCGAGTGATTCAATTGCTTCCGGAATTTCCCGTAAAGGGATGTGTTGAGCACCTTCGATCATCCCGTTAGCGACTTCTTCTTCTTCTCTTACATCTATTAAAGAGATTTTTTTGTCTTGATCCAACATTTCTTGCAATTCTGCTGAAGTTATTTCCTTTATGGAATCCATCATTTTTACTCTCCTTTTATTTAAACCCAAATGATACCCTTCTATTATAAGAGGAATCTATTTTGTGAACAACAAAAGCCTCCCATTAACAGGGAGGCTTTCTTGTTAGTTGGCTACAATATTAACCAGTTTACCCGGTACAGCAATCACTTTCCGGACAGTTTTTCCTTCCAGCCAGTCTTGAATGCTGTCAAGCTCGAGCGCCTGTTTTTCCAAATCATCTTTGGAAGCGTCTTTAGAAACCATCATTTTGGCACGGACTTTGCCCATCACCTGTATGGCGACTTCCACTTCCTCTTCAACAAGCTTTGCTTCGTCAAAAGCAGGCCAGCTTTGGTAAGCAAGCGTCTCACTGTGCCCTAAGATCTCCCAGATTTCTTCAGCCAGGTGCGGAGCAACCGGTGAAAGGAGCTTTACAAATCCCTCTGCAAAAAGCTGCGGAATTTCTTTTGCCTTATAGGCTTCATTGATAAATACCATCATTTGCGATATACCGGTATTGAAGCGTAGGGCTTCAAAGTTTTCCGTCACTTTTTTCACGGTTTCATGATATACCTTTTCCAGTGACGTATCAGAAGAATCAGCCATAATTTTTTCGGATGGTTTTCCTTGCTCTGTAACAAATAAACGCCAAACCCGATCAAGGAAACGTCTAGCTCCATCCAAGCCATTCGTACTCCATGCAACAGCTGCATCCAAAGGACCCATGAACATTTCATAAAGTCTAAGTGTATCCGCTCCATGAGAGGCAACAATTTCATCAGGGTTTACTACGTTCCCTTTGGATTTACTCATTTTTTCATTGTTTTCCCCTAAGATCATGCCTTGATTGTACAACTTCTGGAATGGTTCTTTCGTCGGTACAACCCCGATATCATACAAGAACTTATGCCAGAAACGGGCATAAAGGAGATGTAAAACAGCATGTTCTGCACCACCGATATACGTATCAACCGGAAGCCACTTTTCTAGTTTTGCATAATCCGCAAGCGCCTCCTGATTCTGCGGGTCGATATAGCGCAAGAAATACCAGCAGCTTCCCGCCCATTGTGGCATTGTATTTGTTTCACGGCGGCCTTTCTTTCCTGTTTCCGCATCTACTACATTAACCCAATCTTCTATATTAGCCAAAGGTGATTCGCCAGTACCAGACGGCTTAATTTCCTTTGTTTTTGGAAGCTCTAACGGAAGTTCCTCTTCCTTTACAGCCGTAGTAGTGCCATCTTCCCAGTGGATAATCGGAATTGGTTCTCCCCAATAACGCTGGCGACTGAACAACCAGTCACGCAGGCGGTAGGTCACTTTCCGCTCGCCTTTCCCGTTAGTTTCCAACCATTCAATGGCTTTGGTGATTGCTTCCTCTGTACCCAATCCGTTAAGAAATTCGGAGTTGATATGTGGACCATTTCCAGTAAAAGCTTCTTTTTCTGTATCTCCACCCTCAACAACCGGAACAATCGGCAACCCGAATTTAACAGCAAATTCATGGTCTCTTTCATCATGGGCAGGCACAGCCATAATAGCACCGGATCCGTAACTTACTAACACATAATCCGCAACCCAGATCGGTAACTTTTCCCCACTAATCGGGTTAATTGCATAAGCACCCGTGAATACCCCGGTCTTTTCTTTCGCCAAATCCGTACGTTCCAAATCACTTTTCGCCTGGACTTCTTTAATATAATCGGCGACTGTTTGTTTTTGTTCTCTAGAGACAATTTTGTCAACCAACGGGTGTTCTGGCGCCATTACTGCATATGTTGCACCGAACAGGGTATCCGGACGAGTCGTAAATACCGTGAATGTATCGTCAAAGCCATCGATGCCGAAATGAACCTCTGCCCCTTCCGAGCGGCCGATCCAGTTTCGTTGCATGTCTTTGATGCTTTCCGGCCAGTCAAGCTCCTCCAAATCCTCCAGCAAACGATCGGCATACGCTGTGATTTTCAACATCCATTGCTTCATCGGTCTCCGTTCAACCGGATGGCCACCCCGTTCACTTTTGCCATCGATTACCTCTTCATTAGCCAAAACAGTACCTAGTGCAGGGCACCAATTGACCGGCACTTCATCGATATAGGCAAGCCCTTTTTCATAAAGTTTAAGGAAAATCCACTGTGTCCATTTGTAGTAATTAGGATCTGTGGTATTGATTTCACGATCCCAATCATAGGAAAAACCAAGCTCTTGAATTTGCCTGCGGAATGTTTCAATGTTTTGTCTAGTGAATTCTTCCGGATCATTTCCTGTATCCAATGCGTACTGCTCAGCCGGAAGCCCGAAAGCATCCCAACCCATCGGATGCAACACTTCATAACCTTGCATTCGTTTCATTCTCGCAATAATGTCCGTCGCTGTGTAACCTTCTGGATGGCCAACATGCAAGCCTGCACCTGAAGGATAAGGGAACATGTCGAGTACATAATACTTATCCTTGTTCGTATTGCTGTTTGATTTAAATGTCTTGTTGTCCAACCAATAATTGCGCCATTTTTCTTCTATTCTTTGATGATCAAATGACATTGGCCATTCCTCCTTCAATTGATTCGACCTGCCCCTCACTGTCGCAAAAAACCTTAAAAAGATATAAAAAAATCCCTCATCCCATAATGGGACGAGAGATTAATCCCGCGGTACCACCCAACTTAGCGCAAACTGCGCCCGCTTGAAGCCTTAACGCGGCCGACGGCAAAAGCTACTGGCGGATTCACTTTTGCGACATCAAAGGCGAGTTCATAATGTCCAGGGACAGCTTGCACCGACCGCTGTCTCTCTGGAATTCCTGGAAACATTACTACTACTCCTTATCCAAGTCGTTCATTTGGTATTGTAATCGTATTGTAAAGAAACCCCAGTTATTTGTCAAGGTTTGAGACAGAGCAGGTATGAACGTCTGCCTAACGTTGAAATTTGCCTACGGTTCCGTTTAATTCGTCTGTCAATTTTCTCAACTTGGTAACTTGCTCTACCATATGATGGAATGCTGTCAATTGTTCTTGAGTGGACGCGGATATTTGTTCGTTTCCTGCAGCCGATTCTTCGACTACCGCACTGATACTCTCTACATTGTCCAACACTTTCCGCCCTGTTGTTTTGGAAGTTTGAATGCCTTCGAGCAAACTGGATAGTTCTTTACTGAAGCCTGCCACCTTTTCTTCAATATTTGTAAAGGAAGTAATCGTTTTATCCATTGAAGCCTGTTCTTCCCTTACGATTCCGGAGCCTCTTTCCACTGACACCGTGATTTCGCTTATTCCTTTTTCTATTAACTTTACCATTTCAAAAATGTGGCTGGTAGCTGTTGAGGAATCTTCTGCCAACTTGCGCACTTCCTCCGCTACGACAGCGAACCCTTTTCCTGCTTCTCCTGCGCGGGCGGCTTCTATAGCTGCATTCAATGCAAGTAAATTAGTTTGATTGGCAATTTCAGAAACAGATTTAGCCATGGTGTTGATTTCTCCGGTGTAGTTGGCAAATGCTTCCGCAGCCTGTTTGATTTCCTGCGAGGTCTTGGCATTCTCATCCACCAATTGCTGTTGTGATTGAATCGCTTTTTGTCCAGAAGCGACTGCTTCTCCTGCAGCATTTCCGTAAGAGACTGCTTGTTGGGTATGTTCCACATTTTTTGAAAAGTCCCGATCCATTTGTTCGATCAGGGTTACTGCATCCTGCAAGTCTTCTGAAATGGATTGTGTGCCGGCGGACAATTCATCGGTGGAAACTGCCACTTGTTTGCTTACTTCTGTTAAAGATTTATTTTCTTCATCGATTACAGCCGCGAAGTTTTCCACATCTTTACTTACACCGTCAATCGAAGAAATTAAGTCACGCAGTTGCCCGGTCATTTGGTTAAACGAATTGTTCAAGACGCCCAACTCATCTGGTTTGTTGTATTCCAGCGGCTCTACGGCCAAATTACCTGTCGCTATCTTTTTGGCGTTTTTCGCCAGTTTACGCAGTGTAGACGAAATCGAATTTGTTACCTTTAAAGTCGAAATCGATGCAAGCAGCAATAGAACGACACAGCCGACGACGGAGGAAACAATCGTAAATTGGATTTGGTTATCCATCTGCTGTTGAATCTGTTGATAATTACGCTGTGCCGATTGGTTAAGCATGTAAATGTCATTCAAAATGCCATCTGTTCGAATCGATTGGCGCTTTGCTTCTCCCATGTCTTTTTCATTAAGAGCTGCTGTCGTTTGATCCTTCCATTCAGAAAATTTGGTTTCTGCCTTCGTCAGATGCTCCAAACTCGAAGGATCGGTCACAACCGCTTTCAATTCCCCCATTAATTCTGTACTGCTTTCCATTTGTCCAGTCGTTTCCTGTTTCAGTGCATCTGTGCCTGAAAAGGAAAAGTTGCTCAAACTTTGCTTGGCTCCGTTCATTTCCGATTTGAATCTTTCAATATTCAATAAAATGTTCACTTGATCGGATGAAGAAGATTGGATACGCAGCATGTGAAAAATAATGAACACCACTATTAAACAGGCTAACAGTAAAATTCCGAGTGAGTTGAGTAGAAGTTTTTTCTTAATCGACATAGTATCCCCCTATAACTACTGCATTAACTGCTGCTTTGCAGTTTCCAACAGCTCTTTTTCTTGATCAGATAATTGAATGATCCTCATCGGAGCCAGCCCCACTCCTTTTTCGTCAATCCCGAGTTCCAACTGACCTTGTTGAATCTGTTGATCTTCCTTCAGTTGGGAAGCAAGCTCAAATACTGCTGAATCCACATTTTTCAAGACAGAAGTAATTACAGCTTCTTCGGCGTAAAAATATTGATCAGAATCAACACCAATTGCATATATTCCTTGTTCTTGGGCTGCTTTCAATGCTCCGGTTCCAGTAAATCCGGCAGCGGCGAAAATTACATCTGCTTCTTTATCAGCCATATCTTCGGCAAGTTCCGCTCCAAGCTGATCATCACCAAAGTCGCCAGCATATTCCACCAACACGTTGATATCATCAGAAACCGACCTAGCGCCATCTTTATAGGCGTTCATAAACTGGTTGATCGTTTCATTGTTCTCTCCACCGATAAAACCAATTGTATTGCTTTCCGAAGCCATAGCAGCTAAAACCCCGGCCAAATAGCTCCCTTGATCTGCTTTAAATGTAACGGATGTTATATTTTTAACTCCAGAAACCGCATCAATCAACACAAATTGTTGATCAGGATACTCCTTTGCAACCTCTTCCAGTTCCTCCTGTACCATGTAACCTAATCCGATAATGATATCGTTCTCTTCTTCAATCAGCTCTCTCAGCCCCGGTTCATAACTACCTGATTCATCTAGTTCCCGGTAATCGAACATAACGCCCAATTCATCTCTTGCTTTTGTTAACCCGGCAAAAGCCGAGTCACTGAACGACTGGTCGCCAAGACCGACGTCCGAGAGCATGATACCTATTTTTAGTTGTTCTCCCTCTCCCCCGGCAGCTTTCTGTTGATTGCAACCGGAGATTAAAAGAACGGATAATGCGGCGAATAAAGCAATGAAAACGATTTTAATTTTCTTCATAAAAACTCCCCTTATAAAAAAATAATCCCATGAATAATATCGGGGAGTCCTGGATTATTTGAATACATCTTTAGACAATTCTTCGAAGTAAGTAAATTTACAATATTCTTTCTTTTTTTGGATGACAGACTTATGCAAAGGGCATGGGGGGCACTATCTCCCGAACATGTCGATTGCAGCCTGCTTTAAAAAAGCACCACCCAGCTTTAAAGCTGTGATGGTGCTTCTGATTATTCACCTGATAAGTCGTTATGCACCAGGATCATATCATTTAAACATTGACTGGTTTTGAGGTGGAGACGATGCAGTTGTTCGCGCTGTTGAGCGTTGGCACTGTCCATCAACTTGGCGATTTCCAATTCCATTGCGTCCAGCTTTCCCTGGACCTCCGAATAATTTGCATCCACAGGATAGCCGTTTCGATTGGTGATATCGAGCTGTTCTCCTGCCTCAGCAAGATAGGTATTCGTTTTTGCAATTAGATCATCAATTGATTTTCTGGTCGCCATGATCATCACCCCATTTACTATGGTGCGCAGTCAAACCAAATCCATACCATAGCCTGCATTCGTTGATTTTCCTATGTCTGCAGTTCATGGTAAAATGCTTGCATGAAAAAGAAAGGAAAGATTGAAACCGTGAAAAAAGTGATTCCATTTGCTCATGATTTATTAGAACAAACCATCAACCCGGGCGATATAGCGATTGATGCTACTTGCGGAAACGGCCACGATACGCTTGTTTTAAGTAAGCTAGTTGGCGACAAAGGCACAGTTTTTGCATTCGATATTCAAAACCAGGCCATTGAACGGACAAAACAATTGCTCGATCAAGCGTCCGTACAAAATGTGCAGTTACATATGGTCGATCACCAATATGCACCTGACTATATATCGGAGGAGGACTACGGTCGTATCGGGGGAGCCATTTTTAATTTAGGCTATTTGCCAGGAAGTGATAAACAGACGATTACTACACCTGAAAGCACGATTGCAGCTGTTGATTCGATTGCCGCCCTCTTGAAGCAGGGTGGTTTGATCGCCATTGTCGTGTACTATGGACATCAAGGCGGTGAACGAGAGAAACAAGCATTACTCGATTATGTGTCTTCCCTTGATCAGAAAAAATTTTCCGTACTCCAGTATGCATTTATTAATCAGCAAAACAATCCGCCATTTCTGCTCGCCGTTCAAAAACGGAAATAATAGAAGGCTGTTTTTGTAGAGGTTGTGTCCTTCGTTGGGGAGGAAATACCCTTTGTTTTCCGCGGGCTGCTGGTGAGCTTCCTCGAGCTAACGCTCTGCGGAGTACACCGAGGCCTTTCCTCCTCATGTTTCTAACCGAGGATACTCTCAAAAGGAATGCTTCAACAGCGAAGAAAATCGGTTTGTATTTCGATGATTATAAGTATTCTACCTGCGTTGTTAAAAGGTAATATTGTCAAATAGAATGTTGGAATTCCTCTCCTACTATTCAGAAATTGATACCAAGCTGCGGAAAAATGCGAGACTCCAGTGGGTAAGGAACAGTCTGAAGACCCCGACGGATGGGTCTGCGTCTACCAGTTAAGCTCCGTAGCTGGATTCCTCGACCCAAGGGAGCGAAGAAGCTGATTCATGTAGTACCCTGGCTGAAGCGTTCCCCACTGAAAGCGAATGTTTTTCCGCAGCGTCGGACTATCACGCATCTTGATCGGATTGGTATCCAAATATGGTGAGTTCGGAGAAAAGAGCCTAATAAAAAACACAAGACAATTGAACTGACCCAGCAAAACGGGACAAGAAAAAACACCTATGCTGCTATAGTCCTGAATTCTACAGGACTGTGGCAGTTTAATTTTGAAAACGGTCGTATGTAGTTGTAATAATACATGTAAGATTCTACTTTTTCTAGTACAATAGAGTTTGTAAGGAGCACTCTATTTTGAGTGTTGAATTCTTCCGACTTTAGCGAGGAATGGAAGGATTCGATTACGGCATTATCAAAGCAATTTCCTTTTCGGGACATGCTTGTGGTAATGCCTTTTTCTTTAGCCAGTTCCTGAAAAGCATAAGAGGTGTACTGAGCACCCTGGTCACTATGCAGAATAACTTCATGAGTTTCTCTTCCTTTACAAGCAGCTTCTAATGTATCTAACACAAGCTTAACATCTTGGGTGTCACTAACTTTATAGGCCATGATTTCGTTATTATACAAGTCCATTATGGTTGATAAATAAAGCATTTTTTCTCCATAAGGCAAGTAAGTGATATCTGTAACCCATTTTTGATTAGGTCGGTCCGTCTTAAAATCCTGTTTGAGAAGGTTTGGTACCACAAACTTGCTTTCACCAGCAATGTAAACCTTTCTTTTCACTTTCACTTGGCATTGAAGGTTATACTTTTGCATGATTTTTTGTACTGTCTTTCGGTTCACCATCATTTTGTAATCATTTTTGAGAATACCCCTTACGTTTCGATGTCCCACCCTAAATGAAAGACTTTGACAAATACCTATAACTAATTGATGGAGAAGGGGCAACTCAGCTGATATCCTCTCCTTCCAACGATAATAAGTTGACCTTGGAATCTTGAAGCATTCACAAATAGTAGTGATCGTGTATTTCTCTTTATAAGCTTCTACGACTTCAACGAATACTTCTGGAACCACTTCCTTTCGATTTCTTGGTACTTTCCCGACAATTCATCTCGCATTTCATAATACTTCACTTTTTTCCTTAACTGATTTATTTCACTATCATCATCAGGCCCTTTTCCAAAAGCATATTGTTTTCCAATTGGTTGAGCCAACCTGTGCTCCTCTCCATTCCTAAACCATTTCGTCCAGGTTTTGATCTGTGTCTCATTTTTAATGCCAAACTTCTCCATAATCTCCTTGTTCGTGAGTTCTCCAGAAAGCTTTAAGCGTATAACTTCTCTCTTGATTTCTTCAGGATAAACCATCTTCTTTCCCATAACAAAAACACCTCCAAATGTCGATAAATACTTTTATACGACTCTGGGGGTGTTTTTTCCTGTCTCATATTATTGGGTCACTCTAAATCCTTTGTCTTGTGTTTTGTTATTTAACGCTTTATCCGATTGTAAATTTTCACATTCCAGTGAAAAAAAGCTGACCTGATTCCTCCAGCCCGCAACAAGGTCTTGGTAATTTCTTTTCCTCCTGCGAGTTTAGCTACTTTAGGATCTGCCAGATAGAGACCGACAAGTCCATGGTGAACCATTTCGTGGAACTGACGGTTTGGCAGTTGCTGGATGTTTTTATTTGTCTGTTCGATGAAAAAGAGCAAGCGCTCCTTCATTTCTGCCGATGTCTTATAATAATTGCAAAAATTCAAGTCCCCTTCTTCCAAGTCCTCCTGCTGGTCGATGTAATAATCCAACAATATATGAAGCCCCTGCATGAAGGGAAAATAACTATGAAACAGTTCATCAGCTAAAGCCTCAGACATTTTTCCGCCCATCGCATAGGAAACGAAGCAAAAAATGCCGAGTGTGGATCCGCTGCATGCAGAAAATTCATACCAACTTAAGTACGGCCATTTATCCCTGTTTTCCTCGAACCATCCTTCCAGGCGCGGAATGCGTTCTTCTTCCCTCACATGCTTATGCACCTGTAAGTCAGCATACAGTCCCTCCAGCTGATGAATGTAACTGCTTATTAACTGATAACTGTCGAGATTGCGAAGACAATTTTGACACGTCCTCACCAAATCAGCTAAATACTCTCCATCTTCTTGTTCAACCCGATAATGATAATAAGATTTAATCGGCTCCGTCGGAGTCAGTGCATCCCTCATCGATTCGTGAAGCATCCGGAAGTCACGGGGATCCAGCGAGGTGCTGCGATCACATAAATTGTCGAGATAATCGCTGATTGTCTGGTAAGCAACAATAAAACGGACCGCTTCCTGCCAATAGGGTCCGGCCAAAATACTGTAGACAGTACCACCCTGACAGTGGAATTTTTTATCGCGAAGACTGTCCAGCGCCTGTTTTCGTAATTCCGCGTTCGGTATAGCATTTGCTCTGTTTTCCCAATAACCCAGCTCGCGATCTACCTGGGGGAATATTCTCGTATACACATTTTTCATTAAAACCGGCGAAGTACGCGGGATGCTGTATGGCAATGTTTCTCCCTCTTTCTGTTTCACTAAAACATTTTTTCAGTAATCGTTGGTTAAATGTCTGATTTGGTTTATGATACTATATTCTATATCACCATAATTTACGGGGGGATTCAAATGATTTACGAATACAAAGGTAAAAAACCCGTCATCCATGATTCAGCTTTCATAGCAGATGACGCGGTCATCACCGGTGATGTAACCATTGACGAATCAGCTAGTATCTGGTTTAAGACCGTTATCAGAGGCGATGTCGCTCCAGTCCATATCGGAAAAAAAGCAAACATACAGGACCTCAGCCTTTTACACCAAAGCCCCGGGTTACCTCTTATCATCGAAGAAGGTGTAACGATTGGCCATCAGGTCACACTGCATTCTTCCGTAATTAGAGAGGGTGCCCTGGTCGGTATGGGTTCCATCATTCTTGATGGTGCTGAAATTGGTGAACATGCTTTCATCGGAGCGGGGAGTCTTATTCCTCCCGGTAAAGTTATTCCGCCGAAGACATTGGCCTTCGGACGTCCTGCCAAAGTAATTCGTGAACTGACCAATGAGGATTTTCAAGAAATGGACAGAATCAGACATTCCTACGTTGAGAAAGGACGCTATTACAAGGAGCAACAGGAAAAATAACGTCAATTTGTCAAAATTGCCTCCTGTTTATTTTGTCGAAATGCGTTATTCTATTAACAGGAGGTGCAGTGCATCGTGCTATTATTTATTTTTATTTTCGCTATCCTGATGACACTCATGCTCACTTATTTCCATCACAGAAACGAAAAGAACTCTTGGCGTCTTTTTTATAAATCCTACGCAATGCTATTTGCCCTTTGTGCTCTTACTGTATCAATGATGTTTCTCCATCATAACCGGAACGCTTGGCTCCCGACGGCTTCCGTATGGCTGAAAGAACAAGCAAACCCTGTACGAGCCCTGGCAGATGAACTTCCTTCGGCCGAATTGGAGCCGGTTTTTCCTTTGTTGGAACAGTTTCAGCTTTCCGATTCTAAACAATTGGAAGCACCTCTGATCCAGCAGTATCCGGAACTTCCGCGAGGGTGCGAAGTTACCAGTCTGGCGATGCTCCTTCAATACAATGGTATAGAGGTATCCAAACTAGAACTGGCAAAGCAGATCGATAAAGATGCTACCACTTACCGGCGTACAGAGAGTGGAATATTTTTCGGTAATCCTTCCGTTGGGTTCGTAGGTGATATGTATTCGTTGGACAAGCCTGGTTTTGGGGTATATCACGAGCCGGTATCCAAGCTTGCGGCAAGATATTTAGGTGATCGTGTACATGATTTTAGCGGCGGCCATTTTTACGAAATACTTAAACATATCCATAACGAACAGCCAGTCTGGATCATCACCAATTCTTCCTTTAAAAAATTGCCTGAAAATGATTTTCAAACTTGGAACACGGAACAGGGCAGCATCAAGGTAACCATGAAGGAGCATTCCGTATTGGTGACGGGTTATGATGAAAAATTCATCTATTTCAACGATCCTCTTGCCAAAAAACAAAGAAAAGCACCCATCAATGACTTCAAAGAAGCATGGGTGCAAATGGGAAAGCAAGCAATTACGGTTAAACCGTAAGCTTGCTTTTTGTTTTATCCTCTTGTCGTAATTCCTCGAAAGAAAACTTTCTTTCCACATAAATCTGATGCCATAACATGAACATCAATACCGTCCAGATTTTTCTGCTGTAATCACCCTTGCCTTGTCGATGATCCTCCAGCAGTTTTTCAATATAGCCTTTGTGAAGCAAATGACCTGTCTCACTTTCAGCAATCAGATTTTTCGCCCAATCATAAAGCTCTTCCTTCAGCCAGTGACGGATTGGAACCGGGAATCCGAGTTTTTTACGGTCCAGTACATGATCAGGTACGATGCCACGGGAAGCTTCTCGTAAAATACTTTTGGTCGTCCCATTGGCGATCTTTAAATCGACAGGAATTTCACTTGCTACCCGGAAAACTTCTTTATCCAGGAACGGCACTCGCAACTCTAGGGAGTGGGCCATCGTGGTCTTATCAGCTTTCAGCAAGATATCACCGCGCAGCCATGTATGAATGTCGATATATTGCATCTGATTTACCGGGTTTTCACCCGCGACATTGGCATAAAGTGGTTTGGTGACTTGTTGGTAGTAAAGATTTGGATCGTACGTCTTCAACAGTTGCTTCTTCTCTTCATCTTCAAACATTTTCGCATTTCCAATATACCGGTCCTTCAGCGGTGTGGTTCCACGTTCCAGAAAGCTTTTGCCTCTGACTCCTTCCGGTAGTACAGATGCCACTCTGGCCAGCAAACCTTTAGCTGGTGACGGAATCGAATCAAATAACTTCAATGATTCCGGTTCACGGTAAATGTTGTATCCGCCGAACAGCTCATCTGAACCTTCACCGGAAAGCACTACAGTTACGTGCTTACTTGCTTCCCTTCCGACAAAATAAAGCGGCACGCAAGCCGGATCTGCTAACGGGTCGTCCATATGCCACATGATTTTCGGCAATTTTTGCACATATTCCTCAGGTGTTATTGTATAAGAAATATTTTCAACACCCAGCTTTTCGGCTGTTTCTTTCGCTACATCCACTTCCGAATAACCATCTCTTTCAAAACCGACAGAGAAGGTTTTAATGTTTGGATTGAATTCCCTGGCAATCGCTACAATTAAAGAAGAATCAATCCCACCGGAAAGAAAGGATCCAACTGGTACATCACTGCGCATATGAACATTGACGGAATCATACATTACATCTTGAATCCGTTTAATCCACTGGTTCTTCTCCATTAAGACCGGCGCAAACTTGGCATGCCAGTAACGTGTAAAGGCAATCGGCTCTCCCGGTTTTTTTACAAAGAAATGCCCAGGCTCTACCTTTTTGACACCTTCGGTCAGCGTCATCGGTTCAGGAGCAAATTGAAAACTTAAATAATGTTGCAGGGCAGCAGTATCAACCTCTTCGCTTTCCCTCATCATGGTAATGCTTTTTTTCTCGGAAGCGAAGTATGTACCTTCGTCCGTTTCACTGTAAAACAGCGGCTTAATCCCGAAAGGATCTCTTACGCCATATAATACTTGTGTCTGTTTGTCCCAAATCAGGACTGAGAACATACCTCTCAACTGTTCAAAGGCAGCTGTTCCATGTTCCTTAAACATAGCAATGATAACTTCTGTATCCGATTCTGTTGCAAAGGAGTAGCCTTTTTCAATTAGTTGATCGCGTAATTCGATATAATTGTAAATCTCTCCATTGAAAATCATCCAATAGCGATCGTCATCATAATTGAACGGCTGCTGCCCGCTTTCTATATCAATGATACTCAATCTTCTGAAGCCAAGTGAAATATATTCATCATAAAAGTAACCTTCATCATCCGGTCCTCTATGGGTAATTACATTATTTTGTGATTGAAAGATATCTTTGTTTTTTTGATCAGGTACTTGGGGTTGGTTGCGAATCATCCCGATAAAACCACACATAATCTTGCCTCTCTTTCTATATGTTGACATCTTGTTAATTATAGCACAATCCAAATATCAATACTAATTGAAATAGAAACAACAAAGTCGAATCACCCAAAAACCTGTCAAAAGACCCGGCAGGCTTCCATAATATCCCTCATATGGAATCCTGCCGGGTTTTGAACAATAAAATCTACCAAAAAACGAAAGGAAGCAAGGTAAGTGCTGCAATGGAAGCAAACGCAATGCCAAATGCAGCCCCGTATCCCCAGCCCCAGCCTGGACCGTATAAAAACAAACCCGGCCCGCCTGGACCGCCGCCGACCCTTTGCTCAATCGGCCGGATAATTACCCGATCACGGTGTACCCTGTGAATGATTCCCCGGTGTACGGTCCCATCGTGGCAGGTAATCTTGACGGCTTCTCCAATATTTCGGTTGCATGTTTCATAATGGCTCAAAGAATAACCCCCTTTGCCAAGCCCATCAACCTTTTTTACCGGTTCATGCGCCGGTTACAACACATTATATGAAACCATCCCTCTGCCCAATCGGGCGGATGAAACAGAATAATAGCGGAATTTGAATTGATGGATGCCCAATAAGTGTCACGGTTATTCAATCACTTACTGTCCGTTTTCTATATGTTCCTTTCGTTTATTGTTCGTTGATTCTATGTTGTATAAAGAAAAACCGAACGAGTTTGACTCATCGTTCGGTTCTTACTTTGTTCAGTATGCTTTTGTCCCGGTCACTTTGTTAAACCGTTCCAGAGCTTTTCCATTTTTACTGGTTCACAATTTTATTCAAACTGTCTACTTTATCGGTCTTTTCCCAAGGAAACTCGATATCGGTTCTTCCGAAGTGTCCGTAAGCAGCTGTGTCTTGATAAATCGGACGTTTAAGGTCAAGCATCTTTATGATACCTGCAGGGCGAAGGTCGAATAATTCCCTCACGGCTTTTACCAACTCATCTTCTGTAACTTTACCGGTACCAAATGTGTTAATCGAGATCGATACAGGTTCTGCCACACCGATTGCGTAAGCAAGCTGTACTTCACATGATTCAGCCAATTCAGCTGCCACGATATTTTTCGCTACATACCTGGCAGCATAAGCAGCCGAGCGATCGACTTTAGTCGCATCCTTACCGCTGAATGCTCCACCTCCGTGACGTGCGTATCCCCCGTAAGTATCGACAATGATTTTCCGACCTGTCAAGCCGGCATCTCCTTGTGGACCTCCAATTACAAATCTTCCCGTAGGATTGATAAAGTACTTCGTCTTATCATCCAAAAACTCTTCCGGAACGATCGGCTTGATGACAAACTCTTTGATATCTTGCTGAATTTGTTTCAGTTCGATTTCCGGATGATGTTGTGTGGAGACGACAATTGTATCTACCCTTACCGGTTTGTCATTTTCATCGTATTCCACTGTCACCTGTGTTTTCCCATCCGGACGTAAGTATGGAAGAATACTTTCCTTTCTTACATCTGAAAGACGCTTACTTATTTTATGGGCAAGCGAGATCGGCAGCGGCATCAGCTCTGGAGTTTCATTGTTTGCATATCCGAACATCAAACCCTGGTCGCCTGCACCAATTGCTTCAATTTCTTCATCATAGCTTGTATCTTCTCGTGCTTCCAGCGCCTGGTCTACACCACCCGCTATGTCTGGTGATTGTTCATCGATCGCTGTAAGGACAGCACAAGTCTCGGCGTCAAAGCCATACTTTGCTCTCGTGTATCCAATACTTTTTACCGTCTTGCGGACAATGCTTGGAATATCCACGTAAGTAGTAGTTGTTATTTCCCCCGAAACTAACACAAGCCCGGTGGTTACAGTTGTCTCGCATGCAACACGGGCATCTGGATCGCTTGCTAAAATTTCATCTAAAATGGCATCAGAAATCTGGTCACAGATTTTATCCGGGTGTCCTTCCGTAACCGATTCTGAGGTAAATAATCGACGATTCGCAGCCATTCTGCTAAATCCTCCTTCAATTCATCAAATAATACGGAACCGCTCTTTCCTAGGTATAATATTGCTGTTTCGTTCAGCTGGTGAATTTCCATTTTCGTCATAAGTGTTTTTTGTCTTCTATACGATTAACCACGAATACATGGTTTTTTACCTCTATTCAAACAAAAAACCTTTCCTTATACAGGAGAAGGAAAGGAAAATGGCCTTTCTCATCTTATCGTCCAAGGTAAAACCTTGCATCAGGTTGGCACCTTTTCATTTCCATGATGGTTGCCGGGTTTCTTCGGGCCTGTCCCTCCGCCGTCTCTGGATAAGAGAGTATCCGTTCGCAATTTATCGTAACGAAACAAGCCATCGATGTCAATAAATTACTAGCTTTTTGGTAGGAATTAACTTCCGTTATTGAGGAAGTTTGCATACGCCATTGGTACATTTATTTTTAAAGATACGATAACGGTTTTTAGCTACCCAGCGGTACAGTGGATCCCCCAGTACTTCTGATTTTGGCAGATACATCAGCACTCCTAGTGGTGCCGTCACGAGGCAGCGGATCAGCATGAACCGGACAGCCTGATATCCTTTGTTTATTTTTCCGTCTGGCTGAACGATGTGGATTTCTCCCCTTATTGCTTGCCTCTGCTTGCTGGTAACCGTTTGTCTACGTTCATATTCTTGCAGCGAGAGCCACCGGAAAGCACCGAACCAGTCCAGCAGTCCAATCACTTGCTTTGTCTGCCGGCATAAGTAGCAGTCGCCATCATAAAGGACAATCGATTTTCGTTCCATATTATCCCGCCTTTTTATCCTTTTACTATTCTATACCCTTTATTCTAACGAAAATAAAGCAATAGGCGAAATAGTAAAATATCACCTTCCATTACGCAAAGCAGTATGTTATATATAAATCATTATGTTATACTATTCGATAATCAACCTATCAACTTTACGCAAAGGAAGTGAGCAAGTGAACCACCCAAATGAAAGCGCTTCTAATAGCAGTCATTCTATCCTGCAGAGCTGTCAGCTTAATCTCTCGACAGAAGAACTCGTAAAAATAATCCAGAAACGGGGCGAAGGAACGATTACGGCCAATGGTGCAGTCAGCGTCAGCACAGGAAAATACACTGGCCGATCCCCAAAAGATAAGTTCATTGTTAATGAGGGAAAGGCTGCTGAACAAATCGATTGGGGGACCATTAACAAACCAATGGATAAAGACGCCTTCACAGCTTTATATGAACGCGTCATCCAACATCTCCGCTCCCAGGATATGCTGTTTCGTTTTACTGGATGGGCAGGAGCGGATAAGGACTACAGACTTCCAATCCAGGTCATTACTGAATTCGCCTGGCATAATTTGTTTGCCCGTCAGCTATTCATTCGGGAAGATGAAGAGCTAGCCAGCAGTCAAGACCCATTCACCGTCATTTCCGCTCCGACTTTTAAAGCAAACCCACAGCGGGACAGAACGAATTCAGAGGCTTTCATTATTATTTCATTTGAAGATAGAATCATATTAATTGGCGGTACCGAGTATGCTGGAGAAATTAAAAAGGCTGTCTTCTCCGTTATGAATTACCTGCTTCCCCAACAAGGTGTGCTCCCGATGCATTGCTCGGCCAATACCGGAAAAAAAGGAGATACGGCCCTGTTTTTCGGTTTGTCGGGTACCGGTAAGACCACATTATCCGCAAATCCTGAACGCGGCTTGATCGGTGATGATGAACACGGCTGGTCCCCGAATGGTATTTTCAACATAGAAGGTGGATGTTATGCCAAATGCATCGGCTTGAGTGAAGAGAAAGAACCACAGATTTTTCAGGCTATCCAACATGGTGCTGTATTGGAAAATGTTGTTTGCCAGGAAGGGATACCTGACTATAACAATACAGACTTGACGGAAAACACGAGGGCGGCTTACCCGCTTTCCCATATTGACAATAGTATCTTCCCGAGCCAGGGACCGCATCCCAAATCGATCGTTTTCCTGACCGCGGATGCTTTCGGCGTTCTACCGCCAATCAGTAAACTGACAAAAGAACAGGCGATGTATCATTTTCTAAGCGGTTACACAAGTAAGCTTGCCGGAACAGAACGAGGCATCACCGCTCCGGAAGCAACCTTTTCCGCCTGCTTTGGTTCACCTTTTCTGCCACTTGCCCCAGCGATCTATGCGGATATGCTCGGTGACAAAATAGACAAATACGATGCAGACGTCTACCTTATCAACACCGGGTGGATTAAAGGACCTTTCGGCATTGGGGAACGAATTCCGCTCGTTTATACAAGGGCAATGGTCGATGCAGTCCTGGAGAATAAGCTGGATGAAGTGAATACGGCAACAGATGATTTTTTCGGGCTGCATATTCCAGAATCGGTTCCGGGTGTTCCTTCTCAGCTGCTGAAACCATGGGAAACATGGGATTCTTATACTTCTTATCAGGAAATGGCATCCAAGCTTGCAGCGAAATTCCATGACAACTTCCAATCATTTTCGCAAGTCAGTGATGAAATCAAAAATGCTTCGCCTTTGTACCGGAGTTAAAAGAGAAAATGCTACCTTATCACCAACTTTTATGTTAAACCTCCACCTGTAGAAAAGGAAACTTTTCTACAGGTTTTTTTATTGCTCCTCCCCTGGATTCCTATCCATTTGTTTTCTGCTTTCACCTAGCCTGGATTTCTTCCCGCCTTGGGCATTATGCCTGGTATTTTGGGTTCCTTTCTCTGGGCGTTACACACACTTTTGGGCTTGCGCATACAATACCCCAACAGAATACAATTCAATGAAAGGTTGACCGATATGAAAAAAAATCAATGGTTAAGCTTATTCACAATTCTTTGTGCTCTTGCACTGACGGCATGCAGTTCCAATGGAGGAAACACTTCAGTAAAAATTGCCGAGGTTACCCGCAGTATTTTTTATACTCCTCAATATGTCGCTTTGGAACAAGGGTATTTTGCAGACGAAGGGTTGGATGTAGAGCTGCAGACGACTTGGGGTGGAGATAAAACCATGACAGCACTATTATCAGATGATGCAGATATTGCACTCGTCGGATCTGAAACATCCATTTACGTTGCTGCCCGCGGTGCCAACGACCCGATTATCAATTTTGCCCAGCTGACACAAACCGATGGAACCTTCCTGGTAGCGAAACAGCCTAACGACCAATTTACCTGGGATGATTTAATCGGGAGTGACTTTCTGGGACAGCGCAAGGGTGGGATGCCGCAAATGGTCGGCGAGTATGTGTTGAAACAACACGGAATCGATCCCCATGAAGATTTGAACTTAATCCAAAATATTGATTTTGCAAATATTCCTGGTGCGTTCACATCTGGCACCGGCGAATATGTACAGTTGTTTGAACCACAGGCGAGCAAGTTTGAAGCCGAAGGGAACGGTTATATTGTAGCTTCCTTCGGTGAGGAATCCGGCCATGTTCCATACACAGTATTTATGGCGAAACAAAGCTTCCTGAAAGAAAATGAAGAAACGGCTGAAAAATTCACGAAAGCCATTTACAAGGCTCAAAAGTTCATCCAGGAACAGTCTTCAGAAAAAATAGCCGAGATCGTAGCACCATACTTTGAGGATGTGGATCTAGAGCTGCTAGCATCCTCTGTTGAACGTTACAGAAGTCAGGAATCATTTGCAGAAAATCCCGTGCTGGATGAGGAAGAATGGAATAACCTGAAAGCAATTATGGATGAAGCCGGAGAACTCCCGGAGGATATCCCCTATGAAGAGCTAGTAAACACGACGATTGCCGAAGAAGTGATGGCTGAATAGGAGGAGTTAACCATGTCTTTTTTGTCTCTCAATCAGGTGTCCCATCAGTATTTCAGTGAAAAAAACTATACGAAGGCACTGGATAATATAAACATGACAGTGGAAGAAGGCTCTTTTATTTCCATTCTGGGCCCGAGCGGCTGTGGAAAGACGACCTTGCTTTCCATTGTTTCCGGTCTTATCCGGCCAACCCGGGGGGAAGTGAGATTAGCAGGTAAACAGGTCCAAGATACCGAAGCAGAGATTGGCTACATGCTTCAACAGGATTACTTGTTTCCTTGGAAGACGATTCTGGAAAACGTCCTTATCGGACCGAAAATTCAACAAAAACAAACGTCGGCCATAAAACCCAAGGCTATTGAGTTTTTAAAGGAGATCGGTTTGGAAAACGTCATCAACGCCTATCCTGCTGAGCTGTCAGGCGGAATGCGGCAACGAGCGGCACTAATCCGTACGCTTATCACCGATCCAATGCTATTATTGCTTGATGAGCCATTTTCTGCATTGGACTATCAAACAAAACTGAAATTGGAAGATTTAGTGTCCAACCTTTTAAAGGAATTTCACAAAACCTCTGTACTGGTTACCCACGACATTGGCGAAGCGATCGCCATGAGTGACCAAATTTACTTGATGAAGGCAAATCCCGGTAAAATCGCTGAAGTTTTCGAAGTACCGATCGAACTCAGAAACCTGTCCCCTTTTCAGGCAAGGAAGCATTTAAAATATCAATTGCTGTTTGATCGCATTTGGGAGGAGTTGAACACCCTTGAAAGCAAACACCATGTCTGATGATCAACTTTTTGAACAGTATCGAAAACACAGAAAGTCTTATCGTAAAAGTATTATGTTGTGGCAGTTGATCATTTTTATTTTTTTCTTCGCCTTCTGGGAATTGGCGAGCAGATTGGAATGGGTCGATCCACTAATATTTAGCTCCCCAACTAAAGTCGGCCTGCTATTAACAGAAAATCTTCTCGATGGATCTCTCTGGTTTCACCTGCGTGTGACGCTTGTTGAAACCATCATCGGGTTTGTCGCCGGTACATTATTCGGAATCATTCTGGCTGCCCTTCTTTGGTGGTCCGAAAAACTATCCAAAGTATTAGATCCATACTTAGTCATACTAAACGCTATGCCAAAGGTTGCCCTAGGGCCCATTATTATAGTTGCCCTCGGACCAGGCTACTTTTCGATCATTGCGATGGGGGCGATCATTTGTGTCATTATCACCACATTGGTCGTCTACTCTGCATTCCGTGAGGTAGATGAAAACTATGTAAAGGTTTTGCAGAGCTTCGGCGCCAGCAGAAGGCAGTGCTTTACTACAGCCATTCTTCCCGCTTCTTTTCCTGCTATGATTTCCACTTTGAAGGTGAATGTCGGGCTTTCCTGGGTCGGAGTGATTGTAGGGGAATTTCTTGTTTCTGCCAAAGGTCTTGGTTATTTAATTGTCTATGGCTTCCAGGTTTTTGATTTCACACTAGTCCTCTACAGCTTACTGGTAATCGCCATCCTTGCCGCCATTATGTATCAACTCGTTGAAAAGCTGGAAAATTGGCTGATCAAACATACGCAACAATAGACTGGTCTCCTTTTCCATTCGGGTAAGGCTGGTGTCACAAAAAGTCACCCATAAAAACACAAAAGGCTGTCTCAATGAGCCAGCCTTTCATCATGCCATAAAGCTTTGANGCTATTGAGTTTTTAAAGGAGATCGGTTTGGAAAACGTCATCAACGCCTATCCTGCTGAGCTGTCAGGCGGAATGCGGCAACGAGCGGCACTAATCCGTACGCTTATCACCGATCCAATGCTATTATTGCTTGATGAGCCATTTTCTGCATTGGACTATCAAACAAAACTGAAATTGGAAGATTTAGTGTCCAACCTTTTAAAGGAATTTCACAAAACCTCTGTACTGGTTACCCACGACATTGGCGAAGCGATCGCCATGAGTGACCAAATTTACTTGATGAAGGCAAATCCCGGTAAAATCGCTGAAGTTTTCGAAGTACCGATCGAACTCAGAAACCTGTCCCCTTTTCAGGCAAGGAAGCATTTAAAATATCAATTGCTGTTTGATCGCATTTGGGAGGAGTTGAACACCCTTGAAAGCAAACACCATGTCTGATGATCAACTTTTTGAACAGTATCGAAAACACAGAAAGTCTTATCGTAAAAGTATTATGTTGTGGCAGTTGATCATTTTTATTTTTTTCTTCGCCTTCTGGGAATTGGCGAGCAGATTGGAATGGGTCGATCCACTAATATTTAGCTCCCCAACTAAAGTCGGCCTGCTATTAACAGAAAATCTTCTCGATGGATCTCTCTGGTTTCACCTGCGTGTGACGCTTGTTGAAACCATCATCGGGTTTGTCGCCGGTACATTATTCGGAATCATTCTGGCTGCCCTTCTTTGGTGGTCCGAAAAACTATCCAAAGTATTAGATCCATACTTAGTCATACTAAACGCTATGCCAAAGGTTGCCCTAGGGCCCATTATTATAGTTGCCCTCGGACCAGGCTACTTTTCGATCATTGCGATGGGGGCGATCATTTGTGTCATTATCACCACATTGGTCGTCTACTCTGCATTCCGTGAGGTAGATGAAAACTATGTAAAGGTTTTGCAGAGCTTCGGCGCCAGCAGAAGGCAGTGCTTTACTACAGCCATTCTTCCCGCTTCTTTTCCTGCTATGATTTCCACTTTGAAGGTGAATGTCGGGCTTTCCTGGGTCGGAGTGATTGTAGGGGAATTTCTTGTTTCTGCCAAAGGTCTTGGTTATTTAATTGTCTATGGCTTCCAGGTTTTTGATTTCACACTAGTCCTCTACAGCTTACTGGTAATCGCCATCCTTGCCGCCATTATGTATCAACTCGTTGAAAAGCTGGAAAATTGGCTGATCAAACATACGCAACAATAGACTGGTCTCCTTTTCCATTCGGGTAAGGCTGGTGTCACAAAAAGTCACCCATAAAAACACAAAAGGCTGTCTCAATGAGCCAGCCTTTCATCATGCCATAAAGCTTTG
Organism: Virgibacillus senegalensis; assembly: GCF_000821245.2. Classification (GTDB taxonomy): domain Bacteria; phylum Bacillota; class Bacilli; order Bacillales; family Amphibacillaceae; genus Sediminibacillus; species Sediminibacillus senegalensis. Next base: position 1,317,622 of record NZ_LN611424.1, on the reverse strand, counting down.
AATTAGTTTTTCGACAACCTGTAGTCATGTTGCGGAACAGAACGGGTCAACTGAATTGAGCTAACATATAAACACGCTTTAAACTGTGTGGAAGAACTTGATCCTTCATCATAAAGCTATACTCGGAATTGATTTTCAAACGCTCCGGTAATTTTTCAAGCCAAACCGGTCCTTCCGTTTCATAATAAGTGGTTTTTTCAATAACTTTTTCGATTGTCGCAAAATAAATATTTTTTATAATCGTTCCACCTTTTCCTGCTACATGATATTGACCTATATAGACCAAATCATCGACGACTCCTCCGGTTTCCTCGTCCACTTCCCGGACAGCCGCTTCTTCTGCTGTTTCTCCTTCTTCCACTTTGCCCCCGGGAAATTCAATCCCCCGTTCTTTGTGCTTGGTCAACAGCCAATGATTCTCATATCTGCAAATAACCCAAACATGTTTTGGATTTTTGGAAAAAGGATGATCTTCGAAAGAAAGGGTTACTTCATTATTGTAATAGTCTTTGAATGTTAACATGATTCGTTCAACTGCCTTTTAGAACTTGAATATCAAGAATGTTTCGTTTCGGTGATTTTCCAGTTGTCGTCAAAAGTTAATTCAAGCTCTAATGTGTAGCTCCCCTGTAAGTCAGTCTGGTTGTCCTGAATGACCTTGACTGTTCCATCTCCTGTTTCTATCATCTCATATTCAGCCTCACTTTGAAACCATGGCGGTGTTTCAGCCGGCAGAAGATATAACCCGTCCTCTTTTTCCGTATAGTAATAATCGATATATTTTTTCACAGCGTCAGGCGTGGCTACCCTGCTAAATGCTTCCGTGAGTTCATCGATTGAGCTGTAAGCCGTCACACGATAATTTTCTTCTGTTTCCTGGACAAGCAAGTCGATAAATGTTTCCGTAACAGAGACCAGTTCTTCATGTGAAGGAGTACGTTTCTTTGCCTCGTGATCAGATCCGGAAGACTTTTCCACTTGTTTTTGTGCGACATGCTCCGTGTTTCCTGCTTCTGCGATTTCTCCTTTATCGGTTTGCGCGGATAAAATAAGTATCGGTATAATGAACATAAGTACGCACGTCATCAAGAACGTTCCGGTTGTTTTTTTCATGGGTCCTCCCCCTTTGTAGGTTCATCATGCTAGATAGTTCTTTATACCTTTATTCCCATTTTTTTAAACCATTACTACAATCCAATAATAATTGAAACTTTTTCCTTCTTTTTAACGTATGGTTACTGAATCGATCTCATCACCAGATGTGGACGAAATAGCCTTAAAAAAAGGAGAGATATTTTTGAAAAAAATCTTATTACCTGTATTCAGTTTGTTTTTCCTCATGCTTTTAATGGCTGCCTGTAGTGCGGATGAAAAGACGCAACTCGAAGATATTTACCAGCAGACACTTACCGCTTCCGAAGAGTTGAAAAATTTCGAAATGGAAGCTGAAGTAAACCAGCAAGTGGAAGGTGGCGAAGTAAATATTCCGCCCATTTCCACTACTTTACACTCCAAAATCCAATTAGAACCGCTCGCTTTTTTCCAAACAATGGACGTAATGGATCAGGAAGTGGAAATGTACTATACCGAAAAAGGAATCTATTTTAAAGACCCACAGCAGGGGCAGTGGATAAAAGGACCTAAAGAACTGGTAGACCAACTGAATACTGTTTCAGCCCACCAACAAAATCCCACCGAGCAACTAAAACAACTGGAAGACTTTGTAAACGATCTTCAAGTGGAGGAAACAGAAAATAGTTATATTTTGTCACTGAGCGCCAGTGGAGAAGGGTTTAATAAACTGCTGGAAGAGCAGCTGAACAACCTGCCTGAAGCAGAAATAACGGACGAGTTGCTAAACAGTTTGAACCTTCATCAACTGGATTACACCATTACGGTGAATAAGAAGTCTTATTATCCGGAAAATATGACCGTTGATATGGATCTTGATATAGAGGAAAACGGCACGACCATCAATATATCTCAACAGATGGAAGCAGCCTACAGCAACTTCAATGAATTAGACAATATCCAAATCCCCCAAGAGGTTACCGACACTGCAATCGAAATGGAGAATCCTATGTAAGGTAAAAGGACCTTGCCTGCAAGCCGGGCAAGGTCTAATTTTGTAAAAAATGCGATACACTAAACAACATTTAGCTTTGTACTGGCTGCATGTTTCTTCTCGTATTACCTATCACAGATTTCACGATTGCTTTTTTCCTCAAGCACTCAGGTCAGCTTCCTCGCCATCATGTTAATCGATGAGATATTTGATTCTTCCGATCATTGTTCTGGAAGAATGTGCATGCTTTCAATATGGCTCCTTGTTTTGTCATCACCTAAATCATGAAGCATTTGAAAAGCCGATACGATTCCAGTGTCATACCGATCATTGACGGAATCCTTATGATAAGCAATTGGCAAATGAGTACGAAAAAAGGCTGTAATATCGGAGTTATACATTTCATCAAACATTTCTCTTAGCTGGAAAACCTCTTCATCCGTAGCGAGGATCGTGAAATCATTGTTATTGCCTGACTGTACTTGCGAAATCTCCAGTGTTCCTATATTGACAAAGTATCTTTTCTTTTCCATCTTTCACCCTCCTACCCTTTAATTTTCGCTATTTGCAGGAATTTATGAACAACATTTTCATCTTTCTGCATAAGGTAAGTTACAAACAAGCTTAGAAAGGAAAGGTTAACATGAAATTTGCAGACAACCTTTTTGAATTATATTTGCGGCATTTTGAGGAAAAAGAATTTTTAGAAGTATTTATACATTCCATTCTGGAACAAATGGATCACGATGATTTATTGGAGGTATTTGAAGGCTGCCCCAAAGACGAACTTGATGAAATATTGGGCAGTTACCTAAATAATAAGCTGGAAACGAAAATCACATCCACATCCGGGGAAACAAACCTGCCATGACATAAAAAACCCACTGATAAAATCAGTGAGTCCATCGGCCTCTTACACTTATACAATTGATTCCGCTTTTCGGGCCTGGCGTGCTTCTTCCACGGCACTCTTGATTAAACATCGGCCTCTTCCATGGGGAATGCACATAGGTGTTCCGAACATCGGATCATACGTCACATCACATTTCATGTTGAAAACGTCATGCACCATATTGCAGCTGATGATTTCTTCTGGTCTACCCTGCGCATACACCTGCTTATCCTTGATTGCAACAATGTGATGGGCGTAACGACATGCCAGGTTTAAGTCATGCAATACCATGACGACAGTGCGGCCATCCCGTTCATTCAACTCAAACAATAAATCGAGAATCTCGATTTGATGCGTCATATCTAAATAAGTAGTTGGTTCATCCAATAATATGGTCTCCGTCTTCTGGGCTAAAGTCATGGCAATCCACGCTCTTTGCCGCTGACCACCCGATAAAGAATCGACAGGCCGATCCTGCAGGTCCATCATGTTTGTCGCCTGCAATGCTTCCTCAACTGCCTGGTCATCCTCTTTGGACCATTTTTTAAACATGCTTTTGTATGGATGTCTTCCTTGCTTTACCAAATCAAGTACCGTCAATCCCTCTGGGCTTACCGGACTTTGCGGTAAGATCGCCAGTTTCCTGGCGACTTCCTTTGTCGGCATCTTGGCAATTTCTTCACCTTGGAGAATCACTCCGCCTTCCTTTGGCTTCAAAAGCCGTGCCATCGAGCGCAGCAGTGTTGATTTCCCGCATCCGTTTCCACCGATAAAAACAGTGATTTCCCCTTTAGGGATTGTTATATTTAAATCATCAATGATGATTTCCTCTCCGTAGCCAAGGGTCAAATCCTTCGCTGTCAATGTATCCATTTCGCAACCTCTCCCTTACGAGCGATGGCTTCCAACACTATTTCAAACGATTATTCACTTATCCAGATTATTTTTACTCTATTAACAGTTTATTTGCTTTAATGTTCTGCGTCAATGATTTTGATAATTGTTCTCATTTATTTTTTGTGACAGAAATTCTAAACAAAGCATGGGACATGTTATCTATTAAGACATTGTGCTTGAAAAAACACCCGAAGACTCCGGTAAGAAAGCATGGGTGACAGCAGGCGCAGAAGGCATTTCCTGTAGCGCCGTTTTAACATTCAATCAAACATGTGGACACCTGATTAAGCTGCATCGTCACAAAAGACCAAACCGCCATGGGTCTTGCTCCTGTCATTCCGATTTGTCTCTCCAACAATTAGGAATTAATTAACCGATGATGACCCGTTCTTTCGGATAATGATAAATATCTTTTGTCACCCTTCCTCTTAACAGGAACAGGAAGGAGAAAATTCCGATTCTCCCTATAAACATTAGAAAAATAATGATGCATTTTCCCGGCGTCGATAAATCAGGTGTAATCCCCATCGAAAGGCCTGTGGTACCGAATGCCGAACACACTTCAAATGCGATTGAAATCAACGGAAATGGCTCGAGATAAGTGAGGATGGTTATTGCACTCAAGCAAAGCATTGCCGCCGTGGAAATAACAATAAAAGAACGATTCACATCTTCCTGATCAAGTTCTCTTCCAAATACTTTTATGCTGGTGTTTCCTTTCCCATAATTGTAGATAGCCAGCAGCATGATCGCAAACGTTGTGGTCCTGATTCCTCCCCCAACACTGCTCGGCGAAGCACCAATGAACATGAGAATACAAATTACAACCAGGGTGGGCATGGTAAAATCGTTAACATCCATCGTGGCCAAACCACCACTTCTGGTGGTAACTGATTGAAACAGACTGTAGAAAATCTTTTCATGCCATATCTTGTCCGCCAAAAAAGCGTTGCGCTCCAGCACAAAGATCAACAGCCAACCCGCCAGAACCAAGGCAAAGAATGTCAACGTCGTTAGCTTGGAAAACAGGGAAAACGTATATTTTTGATTTATCTCGGATTTATGTCCTCTTATTAGTTCTTGTACTTCAATCAATACAGGGAATCCAATTGCTCCCAAAATAAGCAGGACGATGTTGACGAACTGGACAAAGTAATCACCAGCAAAAGGGATCAGCGATGATCCGGTTATATCGAATCCAGCGTTGGTCGTAGCGCTGACGGAAGCAAAGAAACCTTGCAACAGCGCTTCCTGCCAAGTATCGAAATAAGATAAAAAATACGTACTTAATATAATGGTACCGATTAATTCAATTGACAAAATAATTTTCAATATCTTGAGCATTAGTCTTACCAGACCGGATAACGTGGTCCTGTTTTGATCAATCTGAATCAACTGCCTGCCCCGCAAGCCGATTTTCTTTCCCAACAGGATCCAGATGAAGGTTCCTAAGGTCATGATTCCAATGCCGCCGAACTGAAGCACAATCGTCAATGCAAGCTTTCCAGCAGCATTGAATGTATCTGCAGTCGAAACAACTGTCAGACCAGTTACACTGACCGCACTCACTGCCGTAAACACCAAATCGATGAAAGATATACTAAACCCGCCTTGATGAAAGAACGGCATGCCTAGCAACAGAGTCGAAAAAAGCACTGTCAACAAATAGAACAAAACAATCAAACGGATTGTCGAAAGATGGCTTGCTTTAAATAGTCGTGAAAAAATGTTCATCTTGATTCTCCTTGTTTCAATTGCAGCAATGTAAGTTTACCAAAAAATATAGTCCGTTTATATAGTTTTTTCCCGTTAATATCTTTTTTCCGGAATCGAAAGGCTATTTTCCCAAAAACGGTCCTCTTCTTCCTGCATTGTTCGTACTTCTTCTACCTTCTATACCTAACCTGCCAGAGGTATGGAATAAATTAACGCTGTTTAAATCCCTTTTGGTGGGTTATATTATATTTAAAACGAACATACGTTCTTGAGAAGGAGGAGAAATGCTATGCTGCCGACAAACCTGACATTGCCGAGAAATGATGTACTTTGCATCGATATGCGCTCTTTTTATGCNCATGCCATATCTTGTCCGCCAAAAAAGCGTTGCGCTCCAGCACAAAGATCAACAGCCAACCCGCCAGAACCAAGGCAAAGAATGTCAACGTCGTTAGCTTGGAAAACAGGGAAAACGTATATTTTTGATTTATCTCGGATTTATGTCCTCTTATTAGTTCTTGTACTTCAATCAATACAGGGAATCCAATTGCTCCCAAAATAAGCAGGACGATGTTGACGAACTGGACAAAGTAATCACCAGCAAAAGGGATCAGCGATGATCCGGTTATATCGAATCCAGCGTTGGTCGTAGCGCTGACGGAAGCAAAGAAACCTTGCAACAGCGCTTCCTGCCAAGTATCGAAATAAGATAAAAAATACGTACTTAATATAATGGTACCGATTAATTCAATTGACAAAATAATTTTCAATATCTTGAGCATTAGTCTTACCAGACCGGATAACGTGGTCCTGTTTTGATCAATCTGAATCAACTGCCTGCCCCGCAAGCCGATTTTCTTTCCCAACAGGATCCAGATGAAGGTTCCTAAGGTCATGATTCCAATGCCGCCGAACTGAAGCACAATCGTCAATGCAAGCTTTCCAGCAGCATTGAATGTATCTGCAGTCGAAACAACTGTCAGACCAGTTACACTGACCGCACTCACTGCCGTAAACACCAAATCGATGAAAGATATACTAAACCCGCCTTGATGAAAGAACGGCATGCCTAGCAACAGAGTCGAAAAAAGCACTGTCAACAAATAGAACAAAACAATCAAACGGATTGTCGAAAGATGGCTTGCTTTAAATAGTCGTGAAAAAATGTTCATCTTGATTCTCCTTGTTTCAATTGCAGCAATGTAAGTTTACCAAAAAATATAGTCCGTTTATATAGTTTTTTCCCGTTAATATCTTTTTTCCGGAATCGAAAGGCTATTTTCCCAAAAACGGTCCTCTTCTTCCTGCATTGTTCGTACTTCTTCTACCTTCTATACCTAACCTGCCAGAGGTATGGAATAAATTAACGCTGTTTAAATCCCTTTTGGTGGGTTATATTATATTTAAAACGAACATACGTTCTTGAGAAGGAGGAGAAATGCTATGCTGCCGACAAACCTGACATTGCCGAGAAATGATGTACTTTGCATCGATATGCGCTCTTTTTATGCCAGCGTAGAATGCTTGAAACACAACTTAGATCCCATGCAAGATATGCTTGCAGTCGTAGGTGACAAAAACCGTTCAGGCAGTATCATTCTGGCAGCGTCTCCTCCATTAAAGAAAAAGCATGGAGTGAAAAATGTCAGCCGGTTTTTCGAGCTTCCGGATGATCCGGATATCCATATTGTAGAAGCGAAAATGGGAGACTACTTACAAGTCTCAATGGAAATCACCAAGCTCATCAATCAATACGTCCCGAAAGAAGCGATTCATCAGTACTCTGTCGATGAACTATGGGTGACGGTGAACGGTCTGGAAAAGTTGTATGGTGACCGCTGGCAGGTCGCTCGGATGATCAAGGCTGAATTGTTGGAAACAATGGGCTTGACCTGTTCGATCGGGATTGGAGATAACAAATTTTTAGCGAAGGTTGTCATGGATTTATACGCCAAAGAAACAGGGATTGCCGAGTGTCGGTATGAGGATGTAGAAGAAAAACTGTGGCCGGTGCCAGTTGAAAAAATTTGGGGAATCGGAAAACGGATGATGCGCAACTTAAATCGAATGGGGATTGTGACACTCGGCCAGCTGGCAGACTTTCCGCTGGAGCGCCTCAAAAAGCGGTTCGGAATCATGGGTGAACAACTGTATTGGCATGCCTGGGGAATTGATTTAAGCCCTGTCACCGGCAACTTTCAAAAACAAGACCAAAAGGGATTCGGCCATGGTATCACGTTGTTGCGCGACTACCGTGGCGACGAAGTGTTTGCCTGTATTCTCGACTTATGCGAAGAGGTATGTCGTAGAGCAAGGACTGCAGGCCAGGCCGGCAGAACGGTTCACCTAGGCATCGGCTACTCTCAAGAGAGCGGCGGCGGATTCAGCCGGTCCCGGTCAGTTGCGCTTCCAACAAACATTACCATGGAGGTATACAAGGTGTGCATGCAGCTATTCCGTGAATTTTACGATGGTGTCAGCAAAATACGCCGGGTGTTCGTCACTCTTGATAACTTGGCAGTCGATGCGGAAACCCAATTGAATTTATTTGTGGACAAAACCAAACAAAAAGACCTTGGTTATGTAATGGATCAAATTCGGCAAAAACATGGATCCGCCTCCCTGCTGCGGGCCACCAGCTTTACCGAGCTTGGTGTCACGCTGGACCGCACACATAAAATCGGCGGTCACAAAGCATGAGAAAGAAAAGGCTTCTTGCGGGGCTGACCCGCTGGAGTCTGGATATGCTGCCTGTGCTAGGCGTAGCAGAAACAAGAAGCTGTTCATTGCGGAGGAAATACCGAAGACTCCTCGAAAATACAAACCAATTTCCTTCGTGCGATGTATCGCTGCCGCAGCCTTCCTTGTCCTGCGGGAGGAAAGGCCTCGGTGAGATCCCGCAGAGCTTTAGCTCGAGGAAGCTCACCACCCGCCCGCGGAAAACGCAGGGTATTTCCGTAGCAATGGATGACCACTCCCCCAAGGGGAAAGAGGTCATCCAAAGTTAAACTGATGAGGAACAGAGGACACAAAATTTCTGAAATGAAATCGAAAAGCGGTCCGGATGGATGTTAAATCCCACACGGACCGCTTTTTTTAACATGCTACCTATCAGAGAGCTTCAGGTAACCGCAGTATTTCCACACATTCATTTTCTCTATTCGGCATATCCAGATGCATTGCGTTCCCAACCTTCAGCCTCTCATTCCTATTACGATTCCAGTTCTGTCACCATGTCGGCAAGCTTATGCCTGACCAGCTTATTGGAAGCATTCCGCGGCAGTTCAGTAAGAAAATAAACCTGCTTAGGAACCTTGAATTTGGCTAAGCGCTCCCTGCAGTACGCCAAAACGTGCTCCCTGGTTAATGTAGCGTCCGAGGGCACAATGAAGGCAACCGGTACCTGCCCCCATTGGTCATCCTTTCTACCCACGACACCAGCCTCTTTTATCCCTTCCAATCCAGACAAAACGCTCTCGATTTCAGCAGGGTAAATGTTTTCACCGCCGGATATGATTAAATCCTTCCGTCTGTCCATCACGTAGAGAAAACCATCTTCATCCAGTTTTCCCAGATCTCCAGTGGCCAGCCAGCCATAATGAAAAGCTTTATCGTTTGCTTTTTCATTTTGGTAATACCCTTTGGTAACCATGGGGCCTTTGACATATATTTCACCGACTGTGCCGTTGGAGACAGGTTTTCCATCCAGCATGATTTTCAATTGGGCAGACACTAGTGGTTTTCCAGCTGAACCGAGCTTGGATAAAGCGTAAGCCGGACTGAGCGTCACGATTTGCGAAGACGTTTCCGTCATGCCATAAGTTTGAAAAACAGGTATCTCGTGAATTTTAGCCTTCTCTAACAGCGGTTCTGGCGCAGGCCCTCCTCCTAAAAGCATACAACGGAAAGAATCAGGATAACGGCCGCCATCCAACTTATTGATCAGTCGTTCTAGCATGACAGCTACAACCGACACGATGGTCACATTTCCTGCTGTAATCGCCTGATGGGCAAGTTCAATATCAAATTTTTTCATCAAGTACACCGGCATGCCATACACGACGCTTTTCACTAAAAGTGAAAGTCCGCCTACATGAAACAATGGCAGGGAAGCCAGCCATTTGTCGTTATCAGACAAACCAAGGTTGAGAGCGGACGACACGGCACTCCACCAATGATTGCCATAGGTGTGCTCCACTCCTTTGGGGAATCCGGTCGTACCAGAGGTATATATAATGGTAAACAGCCTGTCCAACACTAATTCTTTCTGCAATGGGACATCCATTTCTTTTTGATTACCGATCATTCGGAAACTGTGGACGGCCACACTGCCGGCATGGTTCGAAGCAGAGAGCGCCAATTCAGCATGATCATCGTCATACAGCAGAAAGGCAGCCTCTGCATCGTCTAATTGATAAGCCAGCTCTGCAGCAGACAGGCGGACATTCAGTAAAACTCCGACAGCACCGAGATAGGACAATGCATGGATGGCGATTGCCATCTCGGTAGAGTTGGAAGCGAGCACAGCAACGTGATTGCCTTCTTCAACACTAGAAGCAGCCATTTTTTTTGCAAAGCTTCTGCTTTTGTTCCGCAGTTGTTGAAATGTCCACTCTTCCCCCTCAGGTGTTTCAATTGCTATTTTATTTGGTGAAAGATCTGCTTGTTTATCAAGCCAATGAGGAATAACTTCTGTCATGATCGTTCGAATCCTTTCTAAGTAAAGCCTCGTAAATAGAACTAGCACGCCATCATTTTATCGAACAATCGATAAAATGAAAAGCTTGGAAGCCTGATAAAATCCGCTTTGTAGCCGAGTCGTATCGGGGTGACAAATAACAAATTAGACTACGTTATTTTTTTCTTCCTATGTTAAAATAAAAGAGCACTTAATCAGTGGAGAGTAAATCATTAGATTTACTCTCCACTTTCTCATGCCGTAGTCACAATCACAGATCAAATACGTAGAGGTGGATTTTTAGATGAATAAAAAAGATGTAGCTGCTATTCGCAAGCAATTTAAAATAGACAACGATCTGCTTAAAATTTCCGATATTTTCAATGTTTATATTATGAAGGAATCGAGTGAAATCTATCACTATCAAAGCCAGCCATTTGAAATGCTGGAACAGGATCAGCAGGAATTATTTATGACAAACTTTAAAAAATTATTGACTGGGCAGCTTGATGAAAAACTGTTTGAATTAAAATTCGAACGCGAGGTAGAGAACAGCAGCCAGCTTATATTACATCAGGGTTTGTTAAGCAATGAGGTGGAAGATTGGAATCAACATATGCTATCCCTCGTCGAGAAGATGCTAAGCTACAGACAATATGAAATGGATATCGTCATCACTTTTATCAAGGCAGAATATTTGAAGCCGATGAAACGCCAGAGTGAGGAGTCGGAAGAAAGTGATCGGGACACTGTTTACTCGAATCCATTTATTCTTTGTAGTATCAATAAAACCCAGGATCCGAAGAAAGAACTGCTATTTGACTATGTCGAGAAGGAATTTAAATACAATGTGGTCGTGGATCCGATCATTAATCTGAATACCCCGATGGCAGGTTTTTTATTTCCTTGTATTACAGATAATGCTGCTGATGTTAACCACATTCTTTATTCTGCCGGGAAAGTAAACGAGCCTGATCCCGGTTTCGTTGAAGAAGTTTTAAATGCTCAAGAAACAATAACTGCCAAAGAGGATAAAACCGTCTTTGAAGAAATCGTGAAAGATGTTACGGGAGACCAGTTAAATACGCAGACACTTGCGAATGTTTATGAGGAAATCAACCGTGTAATGGAAGACAGCGAAGAAGAAGACACACCAAAGCTGGATTATCGGGACGTTGAACGCGTATTAAAAATGAGCGGTGTAGAAGATGTGGATACTGATAAAGTGGAAGCAGCTTTTCAGCATGTTGTCGATGATGAAAAATACGAACTAAAAGCAAGCAATATCTTGCCAAAGTATCATTCTAAGTCGATTAAAATCGACACAAAGGTAGCAAAGATTTCCATTAGCCCCGAAGATTTGCGATACGTGAGACAGGTGAATTTCAACGGCAAACGCTGTATTATGATTGAAGTGGAAGAAGACACAGTCATAGAAGGATTTAAAATGATACCGGAGGCTTTTTAATAACGTTTGTACAAGAGCATGGTCAAAGTAAGAAACCGAACGATGATTGAACTCGTTCGGTTTCTTATTGTTTGATGGATGTTGCGGAAGACAATGATAAAAAAGTATTTCCTTTTCCGCGGGAAGCATCAGCTAACCGTAAACCTCATTCTCTCTGTTTATAATGTTTTTCCATTGGACGCAATAACATCTTTATACCAGAAAAAAGATTGCTTCTTTTTCCGCTCTAANTGGGCAGCTTGATGAAAAACTGTTTGAATTAAAATTCGAACGCGAGGTAGAGAACAGCAGCCAGCTTATATTACATCAGGGTTTGTTAAGCAATGAGGTGGAAGATTGGAATCAACATATGCTATCCCTCGTCGAGAAGATGCTAAGCTACAGACAATATGAAATGGATATCGTCATCACTTTTATCAAGGCAGAATATTTGAAGCCGATGAAACGCCAGAGTGAGGAGTCGGAAGAAAGTGATCGGGACACTGTTTACTCGAATCCATTTATTCTTTGTAGTATCAATAAAACCCAGGATCCGAAGAAAGAACTGCTATTTGACTATGTCGAGAAGGAATTTAAATACAATGTGGTCGTGGATCCGATCATTAATCTGAATACCCCGATGGCAGGTTTTTTATTTCCTTGTATTACAGATAATGCTGCTGATGTTAACCACATTCTTTATTCTGCCGGGAAAGTAAACGAGCCTGATCCCGGTTTCGTTGAAGAAGTTTTAAATGCTCAAGAAACAATAACTGCCAAAGAGGATAAAACCGTCTTTGAAGAAATCGTGAAAGATGTTACGGGAGACCAGTTAAATACGCAGACACTTGCGAATGTTTATGAGGAAATCAACCGTGTAATGGAAGACAGCGAAGAAGAAGACACACCAAAGCTGGATTATCGGGACGTTGAACGCGTATTAAAAATGAGCGGTGTAGAAGATGTGGATACTGATAAAGTGGAAGCAGCTTTTCAGCATGTTGTCGATGATGAAAAATACGAACTAAAAGCAAGCAATATCTTGCCAAAGTATCATTCTAAGTCGATTAAAATCGACACAAAGGTAGCAAAGATTTCCATTAGCCCCGAAGATTTGCGATACGTGAGACAGGTGAATTTCAACGGCAAACGCTGTATTATGATTGAAGTGGAAGAAGACACAGTCATAGAAGGATTTAAAATGATACCGGAGGCTTTTTAATAACGTTTGTACAAGAGCATGGTCAAAGTAAGAAACCGAACGATGATTGAACTCGTTCGGTTTCTTATTGTTTGATGGATGTTGCGGAAGACAATGATAAAAAAGTATTTCCTTTTCCGCGGGAAGCATCAGCTAACCGTAAACCTCATTCTCTCTGTTTATAATGTTTTTCCATTGGACGCAATAACATCTTTATACCAGAAAAAAGATTGCTTCTTTTTCCGCTCTAAAGTGCCACTGCCATCGTCCTGTTTATCTACATAAATATAGCCATACCGTTTTGAAAACTCTCCTGTCGACATGCTGACCATATCAATGCATCCCCAACTTGTATATCCCATAATATCGATGCCGTCTTCGATTGCTTCTCCGATGGCTTGGATGTGCTCCCGCAAATAGTCGATCCGGTAATCATCATGAATCGATCCGTCATCTTCCAGCTTATCATAGGCTCCAAACCCATTTTCCACGACAAACAGCGGTAACTGGTAGCGGTCATACAATTTATTCAACGCAATACGCAAGCCGATAGGGTCAATCTCCCAGCCCCAGTCGCTTGCCTTTAAGAACGGATTTTTGATACCCCCGATGATGTTTCCCTGTGAAGCTTCCTCATCTGATTTTTCTTTCTTTTCTGTCCGGGACATATAATAACTGAAGCCTATATAATCAACTGTGCCTTCTTTCAACAGTTCCAAATCACCATCTTCTATCTGCAGGTCAATTTGATGCTCTTTAAAGTAGCGCTTCATAAAAGCAGGGTATTCACCTCGGACTTGTACATCTGCACAGAAGTAATTGAATAGTTGTTCCTCTTGAAGAGCATACATGACATTTTCCGGATTGCTGTCAAAAGAATAGACCGGTGCAAACAGAATCATACAGCCTATTTCGGCTCCAGGTATGATTTCATGGCAAGCCTTGACCGCAATTGCACTCGCTACAAACTGATGGTGATACGCCTGGAAGGTTGGCTGGTATTTATCTTGCTCGTTTTGGATAGAGAAGCCAAGACCCTGTATCGGCATAACCAACCCACTGTTGATTTCATTAAAGGTCATCCAGTATTTCACTTTATGTTTATACCGGTTGAAAATGGCATTGACATAGCGTTCAAAGAAACTAACCACTTTCCGGTTTCTCCAGCCACCATATTCGTTCACTAAATGCAGCGGCATTTCATAATGGGAAATGGTTACTACCGGTTCAATCCCATGTTTATGAAGCTCATCGAACACTTTGTCATAAAAAGCCAATCCTTCTTCGTTTGGTTCGGTTTCATCGCCTTTCGGGAAAATCCGCGTCCAGGCAATCGACATACGGAAAGCCTTAAATCCCATTTCTGCAAATAAGGCAATATCTTCTTTATAGCGATGGTAGAAGTCAATTGCCTCATGGTTGGGATAGAAATGCTGGTCAGGATGGATGGCAAAATCAAAACCCGGATTCGTCAGAATGTTGTACCGTTCTTTCCCACCTGGAAGGACATCGGCAATGTTCAACCCTTTATTCCCTTCCTTAAATCCGCCTTCTATTTGATTCGCCGCAGTAGCTCCTCCCCATAAAAAACCTTCAGGAAATTGATATGTTTTCATGTTGTTGCGTACCTCCTAAAAAAAACTTGCATTCTACATGCGATAGATCGATTTAAAATTATCTTTATAGCTACAGCTATGTACTGCTTCGTGTATATCTTCATCCTTATAACCGTAAGTCAAAAAGAACGATCTTGTCTTCGTTATTCAAGCGGCTTACCACCGTTGATTATGAAAAAAGGCAATTTACCTTTTTTCGATAAATTGCCTTTTTTCTGGACAGCAATCCCATTTTCTTTACAATGAGCTGACTGCTTCCTTGATTGTCGTAGATCCACCCACTACCTGAAATTCTTTTCCGATCGTAGAATCATTCTCCAGGGTGGCAGCGATGACGCCTGCTACATCCTCTCGTGGAATTTCTCCCCTTTCCACTTCTGTAGCAGCTTTGACTTCTCCTGTTCCTTGCTCATTGGTAAGAGCGCCTGGATGGATGATGGTATAGTCTAAATTCGTATTTTTCAGCCATTCATCCGCGTAATGCTTAGCTGCAACATATGGTGCAAAAGAGGAAGGAGCAGCCTGAATTGCTTCACGTGTTGTATCAAAGGAACTAATCATAATGAATCGCTTCACACCAGCAGTTTTAGCAGCTTCGATTGTTTTAACAGCACCATCCAAATCAATCATGATCGTTTTATCTTTTCCCGTATGAGGACCGGAGCCTGCGGTAAACACGATTGCATCCACCCCTTCTGCTGCCTTGGCAATCGACTCCGTATTTTGTTCCAAATCAACTACAGCTGTTTCCGCTCCCAGATCCTCAAAAAACGATGCCTGTTCTTGCTTGCGGATCATGGCTTTTGCTTTCAGACTATCTTTATTTTGCAAAATCTTGACAAGATGTTTTCCAATTTGGCCATTCGCGCCAACAACTAAAACTTTCATTTTTTCATCCCCTTCTAAGTAAATGGAATAAATTCTTTTCCCTCACCCTTATTGGTTTAGGATCTCCCCTTTTTATCGTAATCGCTTATCACACAGAATGTCCAGAATACCGCACCACATCCAACGTGTCTGCCTAACAACCCACGACAGGATTGGAAGTCACTGATTCAGCTGAAAGAAAGTGGCCGATTTTTTCTTCGCCCCACTTGGAAGAGTCAGAATATGCCCACCATGAGCATCCTCTAGCCTTTCTCCAACGCTTTTAGAGTCAAAGCTGCAGCTTTTTGGCCAGAGACAACCGCCCCTTCCATGGTGGAGAAAAATGGCTGTTTTGTGTAATCACCCGCAAGGATCAATCCTTCTATCGAGGTTTGTTGGTCAGGGCGTAAAGCATCGTTTCCCGGTGCCAAGCTGTAAAAATCCTCTGGATGGTTGATTTGGCGATAGTCTTTCACCTTGCCATTCAGATGGATACCAAGTGTTTGAAAATCGGCTATTACACGTTTCAATGTCTCTTCTGCTTCCATTTCCAAAAACCTCTCAGGGGGAGTCAGAATGATTGATAACCGCCCTTCACTTTCTCTGAAAGTCGTTCTGGACTGTTCAGCAAAACTGGCAAGGATGGTTTTGGGACCAAACGTAGTGATGTCTTTTTCCAATGCTGGCTTGTCGAGTTCGATTTGAAAAGTTGCCGCAGGCATCATAGGCAGTTTAAAAAGGTTGGATAACGAAGGATGATCTTTGTACGACGAGAGAATCTGCTTTGCTCCAACGAGCGATGTAGCTACCACCACTTGCCTGGCGCGATATTTTTTGCGATTGGTGCCTTGTACTCCAGAGATTTTCCCCAGATCGTCCATGAGTATTCCGGTCACCTTTTCACCTGTTTGGATGGATCCGCCCAATTCGATTATTTTGTCGGCAATTGGTTGACACATCACATCAGTCATTCCACCCAGAAATGCACCGATCCGCATTTTATAAAATTTTGGGATAGCAGGTGCAAACAAACCAAAGAAAACATATGCCGAATACCGATCCGGAGGTAAAAAATATATTCCCGAACTTAAAGGAATCAATAAGTAATCAAAAGCAGCATCGGTAACACCATGCCTATCGGCGTATGCTTTAATACTGTAATGATCCAATTTACCCGGCCGTAATAAATAATCTTTGTAGCCATGAAGAAAAAATGGGACAAGGGATAGTTTATCCCTCATCGTCAAAACATCCTGATTCCCAGTAATTCCTCTTATCATTTTAATAAATCCATGGATGGGAGCAATTCCGAGAACCAACTTTTTATTTTTGCCTTTGATTAATACATCAATCTTTTCTTCCCATGTAAGCATTTCATCAGGATTTACACCGGCTTTTCTGAGTAGTGAAGGAAGTGCTTTGTAGTAACCAATGAAACGATGGAAGCCGGACTCCACTGCCATACCGCCGTCATTCCAGTTGGAACAACGTCCACCGACAACTGGATCTGCTTCGAGAATCAACACTTTTTTGCCTTGCAAGGACAATTCCAATCCGCAGGATAACCCAGCCAATCCGGCACCTGCAATCACTACATCCCATTCCATTATTTTTCACCTCACTGATAGAATAAGCGGATTGCTGAAAGATTATCCGCATCATAGTGGATATTGCAATCATGACAAAACGGTCGCAAAAAGCCACAGGTTTCAGCAAAACGAAAAAACCTGAAGCAAAAGATGCTTCAGGTTTAACGACAAATTCATATTAAGGGAAACGCGGGAATTGTTTGAAGTCTGGATTGCGCTTTTCTTTGAAGGCGTCTCTTCCTTCCTTCGCTTCATCTGTTGTGTAATACAGCAAGGTTGCGTCTCCACCCATTTGCTGCAAGCCAGCTAGTCCATCTGTATCCGCGTTGAAAGAAGCTTTCAAGAAACGTAATGCGGTTGGCGATTTCTCCAACATTTCCTGACACCATTGTACAGTTTCTTCTTCAAGTTTTTCCAATGGCACAACGGTATTGACCAAGCCCATTTCTTCGGCTTCTTTGGCACTGTACTGGCGGCATAGATACCAAATTTCCCTTGCCTTTTTATGTCCGACAATTCTCGCCAACAGACCGGCACCATATCCAGCATCGAAGCTTCCTACCTTCGGTCCTGTCTGGCCAAACACGGCGTTATCGGCAGCAATCGTCAAATCACATACAACATGCAAGACATGTCCGCCACCAATGGCATATCCTGATACCATCGCTACTACCGGTTTAGGGATGACGCGGATCAAACGTTGTAAATCAAGCACATTCAATCGTGGGATTTGGTCCTCGCCGACGTATCCACCATGCCCGCGTACTTTTTGATCTCCTCCTGCACAGAAAGCTTCATCTCCTGCTCCTGCTAAAACGATGACCCCGATGTTGGAGTTATCACGCGCACGCGTAAATGCGTCGATCAATTCATTGGTTGTTTCCGGACGGAATGCATTCCGTACTTCTGGTCGATTGATCGTAATTTTTGCAATCCCATTATAAGATTCATAAAGAATATCTTCATATTCCCTTTCTGTAACCCATTCAATTGCCATAAGTATAACCTCCATTCAAAAATATGTGTTAGTTTTCTTACTTTGTGGAAGACTACCGGATTTCGCAAGATCGCCAAAACTGGCAAAATCGCTGGATTCTCCGACTTTTATCCTCCTAGAACACTTTTTAATAAGAATTCCTGTACTATTGTATCAAATTTTTGCGGTTGCTCCACATGAATTGCATGACCGGATAGCGGAACGATTTCCAAATTACTGTTCTGCAAGCTTTCATGCATCTCCTCTGCAATGTTGACAAACTTCCGATCTATTTCGCCTGCCATCAATAAAACAGGGTGACTAACAGATCCCAACTCTCCCCACCAGGAGGGCTGTGCCCCAGTTCCCATGCCGGTTAAAGAGTCAGCTAAACCTCGCTCCGTCTGACTGAGCCGTTCTTTCCGTATCCGTTCTTTGACGGAGTCAGGAAGTTTGGTTTGTGATTCAAACAAAGGAAGTTCCTGCCAATAATCCACGAACGATGTCAGCCCTTCTTCGATAATTCTTTCGGCAAGTGCTTCATCTTTGGTCTGCCGTGCAAGTTGTTCATCAGGTGAACTGAGTCCGGGCGATGCACTTTCCAGGACAAGTGCCTGAACGCGCTCTGGTTTCAATACCGTAAAGGAAAGCGCCGTCCTTCCACCAAGAGAGTAGCCAAGCAGGTGCACTTTTGTAAGAGAAAGCATGTCCAGCAGTTGTTCCAAGTCCTCGCAGAAATCTTCCATTCGGATGGGGCCTGGTACCTTCGTCTTACCATGACCAGGCAAGTCCAACATCAATACACGAAATTCATTCTTCCATTTATCGGCATATTGCTGCCATCCTCCACTACTGCCGGTAAAACCGTGGAGCAGTAACAAAGGAGGACCTTCTCCGACTTCTTCCATCCAATATTTTTTCGAGCCAACCGTATAGTACATGGTCATCACCTGCCAAGATAATCTAACAAACGGCGTTCAATGTCATCCCACTTTTTCCGATGCCATTCCACGTTTTCCTGCCGATTTGTTTGAACCTCAATAATAGAAAGCCCGTTGTGCTGATAACTGGCAGCAAGCGCCTGCCGTAAGTCGTCCCATGTCTCGGGCTTTACATACTTCCCTTCATACAAGGCACTGACATATTGAAAATCCATATCCAACGGTGTACCGAAAATCGTTTCGAAATGGCCAGTCTGCCCTGCCTGGGGCAAGAAAGAGAAAATCCCGCCGCCGTTATTGTTGATAAGCACCACAGTTAAGTTAAGCTGATACTGTTTGGCAGACATCAACCCGGTGAGATCATGGAAAAAGGTTACGTCGCCTGATAACAGTGTCACTTTTTCTCCATGGGCAGCCGCACCTAAGGCAGAGGAAGTGGTACCGTCAATGCCATTGGCACCTCTATTTCCCAGTACCCGGATCGATTTCGGCGTGGCCATAAAAAAGGTATCCATATCACGAATGGGCATACTATTGCCTACAAAAATCGTACTTTGCTCCGGCATAGCCTCCGCAAGCTGTTTCACTGTATGGCCTTCGGTTAAAGCTGAGTCGGGATTTTCCTCTAAAAGCTGAGCTTTGGCTGTCTTGTTCATTGCTTTCCAAGTTTCGAGCCATTGCTGATCATAAGCAGGCGCCTCTTCATGATCCATTAAATCCTGACACAGGCGGATTGGATCAGCATAAACAAATTGTGCCGCTGTACCTGCGGGCTCCCGATAACCATGAGATGATTCAACAACAAAATGTTCCATTTCCGGATGCTCTTTGACAAACAGCAAATACGGCTTGGAAACAGGCATCGCCCCAAACCGTATGATAAAGTCCGGGTGGAGCCGATCCCTAACCTGCTTGCTTTTTAAAATAGTATCATAGCTTTCCATCATGTTGGTTTTGGCGTGCTGTCCAGCCCTCAACTGTGACAACGGATCGGCTAAAAGTGGAATTTGCCACTTTTCTGCCAACCCGCAAATCGCTTCCGCCAATTGCGTATCAAACTGAGGACCACAGACGAGCAAGCCTTTTTGGTGGGCAGCCAATTGTTCAAGCAGCTTATCCAGCTGGTGTGAATCCAATCTCTTTTCACCGGTGAAGGTCTCATGAAAAGACATGCTTTTATTGGTACCCCAAATATTATCCAGGGAAAAATCAGGCATTAATGGCTCTCGGTAAGGAAAATTCAAGTGAACTGGTCCTGGATTCCCTTCAAACGCCGTATGATATGCTCTTGCTGCTTTACTTCGTCCATATTGCAGCATGGCAGGCGTTTGCTCTGGAAGCGCCATTTCCTGAAACCATTTTACGTATTTTCCATACATTCCGATTTGTTCGATTGCTTGCGGTGCTCCGACATCGCGAAGTTCATGCGGGCGATCTGCCGTGAGCACGACCAGAGGTACACGGCTATAGTAGGCTTCAACAATCGCTGGAAAATAATTGGCCGCTGCTGTTCCTGAGGTACATACGATTGCAACTGGTTTGTTTTGCTGCTTGGCCATGCCGAGTGCAAAGAAAGCGGCAGACCGCTCATCCATGTTTACCCAATGTTGAATATGAGGATGCTCTGCAAAAGTGACAGCAAGCGGAGTAGAGCGTGAACCTGGTGAAATCACCACATCTTTCAATCCGTTTTGATAAAGTTCGTCTACAAAATTAGCGGTATATCTAGTCAAAGCTTCCGTATAACTCATGATTGTCCTCCTAAAACAGACAGCATTGGTGTAAATTTTATATTCGTTTCCTGATATTCTTCTTCCGGATCCGAGTCTCTGACAACCCCGCATCCGGCAAACAAGGAAGCATGATCACCCTGAATCAGTGCCGAACGGATGGCAACAGCGAACTCCCCGTTTTGATAAGCATCCATCCAACCGATCGGCGCGCCGTACCAGCCACGATCCAAGCGTTCATAGTTACGGATGAATGCAACGGACTCTTCATTAGGCAGTCCACCCAATGCCGGTGTCGGGTGAAGCCGCTTTACGATATCAAGAATCGTATAACCATCATGCAGCACTGCTTCTACCGGTGTATAGAGATGCTGTAAGTTTTTCAGCGGATACAATACAGGTTCACCGGGAACCCGTACTTGTTCACAACATGCTGAAACTGCCTTTTTAATCATTTCCACCACAAACTGATGCTCGCTGCGGTTTTTTTCATCGGCCAGAAGCTGCTGGCCGATCCGCTCATCTTCTGCATCAGTTGTTCCTCTTGGTGCAGTCCCGGCGAGACACGTTGACAGCAGTTTTTTGTCTTCTAGTTTCACCAATCGTTCCGGCGTTGCGCCTAAAAAGCAGTCCTCCCCGCTTTCAAAGGCGAAAATATAACTGTTTGTCTGTTGGGTTGTAAGTGCTTTTAAGACTGGCGCGACATTCGCTTTATCTAAAAACTGTACCCGCAGCTCCCGGGCTAGAACGATTTTTTCTGCTTCCCCTTGTTTGATTGTTTCAGTCGCCTTGCTTACGAGTTCTTTCCATGCTTCAGGTTCCACTTCTTTTTTTACGTTGATATGAGGACTCTCTGGCAATACTGCAGGAGACAACAGCAAGCGCTTGTCTTCTTCCAGACGTTGTTCAATTTCCGCTGAGCGATCGTTCTGCATTATAACGACATTGCTCGTTAAGTATTGCTTTCCGTCTACCACCGTGAGCAGATATGCCGGGATTCGAAGTTTACTGCTGGGAAATGACTCCCAAAGAGACGTAGCTGCTTTGGCCGGATCAAAAGAAAATCCTCCAAAGGCAATCGGACCCGTTCCAGGTTTACGCTGAGGATTATGAATCATTGCTTGTTCGAGCATTTCCTTCCATTGACGCTCGATCACTTCGAATCGATTGTTTCCGTCAGCCTTTAAAATATAGGCTTCACCTGCTCCTGCCAGGATAAGAGTGCCTGCAGCATTTTCCCAAAAAAGCCGGCCTCCATCAAAGTTCGATGCATTGGCAAAAAAAGAGAGCGGATCACTTTGCGGCACCGGTTCTGTATAGCTTAGTAATTGGGGCGCCTGTTTCGATCTGGCAGCAGTCACAGCCTCCTCGACAGCAAGTCCCAATTCCTTCATCTCTGTTTGAATCATGTATGATACCCTCCAATACCTATAGGGAGAAAGTATGAGTATTTCTTCCAACTAAAAAACTAATAAGAACAGATGCAAGCTCCCGTCCATCGACACGATCCAGCATCCATTTTCCAATATATAGACACATTAATAAAAAATATAACTTCTATCCCATAAAAGCAAGTATTCACGTCTATATTGCATACTTACGAACCACTATCTATTTTATTCTCTTTTTACCCGTTTCTCAACAATTGCCACTAATTCCTAGGAAATTATTATAATAGATAATTGACACCGTCCTGTCGTTTCCCTAAACTTAATATGATATACCACGATTTGAAGGCATAAGTAAGGAGAGAACCATATGCAGTCCCTTGATAAAAACGCAATCAGCAGTGCACTCAACGAAAAAGCAGGGTTCCAAGTATGGTGGCGACTGTTGCGCCCGCATACTTTAACCGCTTCGTTTGTACCGGTATTTGTTGGTACGATGGCGGCATTGCTACATGCTCCCATTAATTTATGGTTGTTTGCCGCAATGCTGCTAGCATCCATGCTGATCCAGGCAGCAACGAACATGTTCAATGAATATTATGATTATGTCAGAGGATTGGACAACGAAAAGTCTGTCGGAATCGGTGGCACCATTGTCCGCGATGGAGTCGCACCCAAAACGGTACTTCGTTTGGCGTTGGGTTTCTTCGCCGTAGCCATATTACTCGGTGTCTATATTTGTCTGGAATCCAGCTGGTGGATTGCCATAATCGGAATCGTCTCCATGCTGTGCGGCTACTTATATACAGGAGGTCCTTATCCCATTGCATATACTCCATTCGGGGAATTGATTGCCGGTTTCTTCATGGGTACAGTCATTATCGGAATTAGTTATTTTATTCAAACAATGGAAGTAACTGGCGAAGTTATATGGATTTCCATCCCTGTCGCGATCCTGATCGGCACCATCATGCTGTCGAACAACATTAGGGACTTGGAAGGCGATAAGGAAAACGGCAGAAAGACCATCGCCATTTTAATCGGCAGAAAGAATGCAGTAGCTCTGCTTGCAGCGTTATTTGCAGCCAGCTATTTATTAATGGCTGTCTATGTATTCACAGGCATTCTACCAATTTGGTCCTTCATCACCCTGCTGGGCTTAAAAAAAGCAGCGAAAGCAGTCAATGGCTTCAAAGGGAAAACCGTTAATTTGGAAATGATGCCGGCAATGAAAGCGACCGCGCAGACAAACACCTTTTTCGGATTATTGCTCGGGTTGTCATTGCTAATCGAATATTTCTTTCCCTTTCATTTGTAAAACACACCGGAGAAACGACAAGCTGACGACTTGTCGTTTTTTTATTTCGCCTGCCATGCATTCAGGAATATTGGCATTTCGAACAGCAGGAAGAAAATGTACGTTTCATCCCCACATCCTGGGGAAATAAAATACAAAGGAAGTTTACTATGAATCTTGAAAACACCTTAATGGATACACTTGGAATGGAAGTAATCACTCAGGAGAAAGAGTTGGTGGAGATCACCATGCCAGTGAACAAGAACACACATCAGCCAATGGGCTTTTTACATGGAGGGGCAAGTGTAGCACTGGCAGAATCAGCAGCCAGTATAGGAGCTTTTTTAAATATCGATGCCGGCAAACAGCAAATTTTCGGCATCGAGATTAATGCGAACCACATAAAAAGCAAGCGTTCTGGAATCGTTACGGGCAGGGCTACCCCCCTTCATCGAGGCAAGACGACCATGGTGTGGGACGTTAAAATCGTGGATGAACAAGACCGGCTGATTTCTGTTTCCCGGTGTACGGTAGGAGTGGTACCAATAAAAACTCCTGAGTAAGAAAGGAGAAACGTTACATGGAACAAGAAAAATTAAAACACTTTAAACAACTATTGTTAAAAATGAAAGAAGAGGCACAAGAAGAACTGGGAATAAATACGGACAGCTATAATCTGGATAAGGAATATCCCGATGACTCTATCGGAGAGTTTACCAACTACGACAACCACCCGGCTGATTTAGGAACCGAAATGTTCGAACGCGAAAAGGCGGCCACTCTGAATGCCCAAACCCGAGAAAGATTGAGTGAAGTCGAACACGCGCTTGATAAAATCGATAAAGGTACTTACGGTTACAGCGAATCGTCAGGAAAACCAATACCGGAAGAGCGTCTTGAGGTTGAGCCGACCGCACGTTATCTCGTCGAAGAAGTCGACGGAAACAATCAAAACAGATAAATGAAGAAAGAGCACCTGTCGAAGCAGATGCTCTTTCTTCATTGTAAACCTATTACCAGCCATTCCCATTGTACAAAAAGATTTTAAGACACGGAAATCCTTTTTCTCTCAAGCCATGGCTTCAATTTAATAAACAACGGCACGAACAGAACGCCAATCACAATGCCTTTGATGACATTGAAAGGAAGGATGCCTCCTGTTACTGTCACCAGTTTCACTTGATCACTCATCGACTCCCAACCCATAAACCAACTGTAGGCCGGCAGAAGCAAAAAGTAATTCAGAATCCCCATTCCTACAGCCATGACAATTGTACCTGTTACTATTCCGGACACCAGGCTCTTGACACCTTTGAACTTATGGTAAAGCAAGGACACCGGAACTACAAACAGAACACCGGCGAGGAAATTGGAAGCAATGCCAATTGGGTCTCCCGCACCTGTATAAATCAAATATAGTAGATTTTTGATAGCCTCCACAATAATTCCCGCACCCGGTGAAAAAATCAATGCGGCTATTAATGCCGGCACTTCACTAAAATCCACTTTTAAATATTGCGGGAGCATGGGGAGCGGAAAATTTAAAAACATTAACACCATCGAAATGGTCCCGAGCAATGCCAAAATAATCAATTTAAATAAATTAGAAGATTGCTTAGTCGTCACAGCCAATATCTTCTCCTCCTTCATCTTTATACATCGAATCCTATCTGGCGATGAAGGTAGAACAGAGCTCCCAATGAACAGGGAAACCATCAAAAAACCCTAAAGCTTCAAATAGCTTCAGGGTTTGGTTTACGTTCAACAGGAATAAAAGGCAGTATCATACACACCTTTTCTGTTCCGTATCTTCTCCCATCCAGACTATAACTGTCGGTCCTGGAATTGCACCAGGTCAGCCATCCGGCATATGCCGGACAGGTCACGGACTTAGAGCTTTTGCTCCTCACCGTCGGTCGGGAATTTCACCCTGCCCCGAAGATAGAATCGATATTTTAATGTACATTTATTATACGCTTTTTCCAATGATTTGCAAACAAAAATGCCTTTCTTAATCTTCCAGCGGATTAAGGCTTTCTTCCCCAGTAAGCCCGGCAATCATCTTGACCAGTAAGTCAATCTCTTCATCCATATCCTTTATACTCACCGTTTCCACAGGCGAGTGCATATACCTCAACGGAAGGGAAACAAGGCTTACAGGCACGCCCCTTCCGGTCAAGCGCATTTTATCGGCATCCGTTCCTGTTGTCCGCTGTGTCAATTCATATTGGACTTTCATATTCAAAGAACGAGCTGCTTTCTCTAACAGCTGATTGATTTTAATATTGATCGGCGCCCCTTTTGCAAGTACCGGACCTTTTTCCAATTGCACATCTCCATATTTATTTTTATTGACCCCCGGATAGTCTGTTGCGAAAGTAACATCACAGGCAATCGCCATATCCGGTTTAATCCCCGCAGCGGCAAAATAAGCACCACCCATATTGGTTTCCTCGTTGACAGTACTCGCTGCGTACACACCGACGTTCACTTCCATTTCAGAAAGCCGCCGCAATACTTCAGCTACGATAAATGCGCCTGTGCGGTTATCCAGACCACGGCCGGATATATAGCGATCGAGCAATACTTCCGGTTCCCGCTTGTAGACTGCAAGATCACCGATTTGTACATACTTTTCCATTTCTTCTTTAGAGCGGGCGCCGCAATCAATGAATAAGTCTTCCAACTCAAAATCTCCCTTGATGCCGCCATGATGCTGTGCATTTACTCCGATGACGCCGGTGATTTCCTGCGCATACCCTAATACCGTCACTTTCATCCCGATAGCCGCTTTGGGATTGATACCGCCCATCTTATCAAAATGAAGATACCCCTGGTCATCGATCCGGTTAATCACCAGGGCAATTTCATCACAGTGACCGGCCAAGAGAATTTTGAACTCAGCATCCGGATTGATTACGCCGATTGCATTCCCTGCATTGTCGGTGATTACTTTATCAGCAAAAGGCTTGACGTAGTCGATCCACTTTTTTTGAATAGTCATCTCCATACTTGACGGTGACGGAGTCCGTAGCAAATCCATTAAAAATTGTTGTCTATTTTGTTCCATATGTAGTTCCTCCTTTATCACATAGGTTAATGATACCAAAAAACTGGGAAAACAATAAATGTTGTGGAGCAGAATTATATTCGAAAATTAGGAGTGGTGAAATGAATCTAGAAAAATGGTACCAAAAAGGGATCGGGCCAGATCAATATATTGAATCGATGCAGCAACATAAAGAAAATTTGTTGCACGTATATGATCATTTTATTCTACCTGAAGATAACGAGTTTTTCGAGAAACTTCGCAATAAAAATCTTCGGGCAATCGTTTTGACGGAAGATTGGTGCGGGGATGCCATGATGAATGTTCCTATTCTATTTCATCTCGCTCAAAAGGCTGATATCGACATACGGTTGCTTGCACGGGACGAAAACCTGGAATTGATGGACAACTATTTGACGAATGGAAAGTCACGTTCCATACCGATTTTCATTTTTATGGATGAAAACGGGAATGAGGTGGCTAAATGGGGACCCCGCGCACCTGAGATACAGCAGTTTATCGAGGAATCGATGGCAAATCTGCCTGACAAAGACGCAACAGATTACAAAGAAAAGCGAAAGGAACTGTTTACATTTGTCACTAAATCCTTTCGCGATAACACCGATTTCTGGAAGCAAACATATCAAAGCATTGCCACTTCTCTGAAGCAGTTAATCTAATTATTGCCCGGCTGAGGCCGGGTTTTTTAGTATGGAATGGCCATTTTGGAGATACTGGATAGTAAGAAAAGGAAACGTCCGTTAATTTGGCAATGACAGAGGCGATTTTCACGTCTAATTCGTCTGCATATATATCCCCCCTTCCAAGATCTATGGGCTCTACTGGTACCAACGCGAAAACCAATTCCGACATGTCGGCTTTTGCCACTATGTTTTTTTCCTGCCACGTAGTGAAGAATTGGGATGGATGCTGACTGGATCTTATTTAGCCACACGAATTTTGATTAAGTAAAAACAAAAGGTGAGCTTACGCATATGCAAACACTTCTGCAAGTTTATTTTCGCATGCCATTGTTTTTCCGTTTACTATCATCTGTCCTTCTCCTTATGCTGTTATTCGGAACGGTTATCCATATTTTGGAACCTGTCCATTTCCCGACTGTTTTTGACGGAGTATGGTGGGCATTCGTGACCGGTTCAACAGTAGGATATGGGGATTATGTGCCGCTTAGCAACCCCGGGAGAATTGTTGCCATTTTGTTAATTCTCGCCGGCGGCGGTCTGGTGACATTTTACATGGCGACCATATCCGCTGGAACCATCAAACATGAACAAGATCTCTCCAAGGGACTCGTTACGTACAAAGGAAATGACCATATCATCCTTGTCGGCTGGAATGAACGGACCAAACAGCTCATGGAAATGATTGCCGAACAAAACATAAACAGACAGGTTGTTTTAATCGACCACACTTTGAATCACCTGCCCTATCAAAAACACCACTTGCATTTCGTCCGCGGGTCAGCCTTTGAGGATGAAACCTTAGAAAAAGCAAATTTGAAACAGGCAAAATACGCTGTAATTACCGCTGATCCTTCCAAGAAGGAACAGCAAGCAGACCAGACAACGATACTTACAACGGTCGCCATAAAAGGGAACAACCCCGATATCACCTTGATTACGGAAATATTGACGAAAGATCAAATTAAAAACGCCAGCCGCGCTGGCGCAGATTCGATTATTCGTTCAAACGACTTTATGAGTACCTTAATTTTTCAAGAGCTGTTCCGGCAAAGTCCAATCAGACCATTTGGTTTGCTTCTTGAAGTGTTGGCCGATCAGCAATTTCAGCAAATTCCTTTGCCTGATGCGTTATACAACAAGACCTTTTTAGAATGCGTGAATTATTATGCTAGTTCGGAGAAGTTGATGATTGGAATCAAGCGGAAGGACAAGGTGATTGTCAAACCTCCCTTCCACACCAAGCTTCAACAGGACGATACACTCATCGTTCTTTCAGCGCTGCATAAGTGAATGTTCCACTGTTTGCAGCAGTTTTTTTCCCTCTTCAACGAATTTATCGTCTACTTCTCCATCAGGATCTTTCGGTGTTTGAAACTGGTCTACTGCTCCTCTGAGTGCTCCATTACGGCCGTCCGCATCCACACCGGACTGGTAGACATGGGATAACACGAACGGTTTTCCCAATTTCACAACCACTCCTGGGGAATCAAGCATGCCTTTTACCGCCTTGAAAGGAATACGCAAAAACTGGTAGCCGTCTTCCACCCCCATTTTGTAATCAAACGATCCTTGATCGTAGTCCCAGTTGCCGCCGATGGTGAAGCCAATCGGCTTTAAAGTCTCCTCGAGGTCATGAAGGGAAAAATCACGGTTTTCCAAGTCAGATGGTATCGGAATCATATGAACTACCTCCTTTGCTATCAGCTTGCCCTGATCAAGCAATTTCATGAGGAATTTACGTATAACAACCGTGCTGGATTTCCTTTCTGTACCCAAAGCTATTATCTTTTTTCTTAAAAGTGAAATGTCAAACATTTGCGGCGAAGCATATCCTGTTACCTGGTTTACAGCTCCTTTTGAAAAATAAAATGACTGCCGGTAAGTCAAAAACTTATCGGCAGTCCCTTATCATGTTGTCCTTTATTTTTTTAAACGATTTTCCAATTCTTGTTTTTGTTCTTCGAATCCTGGCTTGCCTAACAGAGCGAACATATTTTTCTTATATGCTTCTACTCCTGGCTGATCAAACGGATTGACACCAAGCAGGTAGCCACTGACGGCACAGGCTTTTTCAAAGAAATACACCACATAACCGAAAGTGTAGGCGTCAAGCTTAGGCAGGTGTACGATCAGGTTCGGTACTTGTCCGTCTGTATGAGCAAGCATCGTGCCCTGATATGCCTTTTGATTTACTTCATCGATTGTTTTACCGGCAAGATAATTAAGCCCGTCAAGGTCTTGGTTATCCTCTTCGATGGTAATATTTGATTTCGGTTCTTCTACGTGAAGCACCGTTTCAAACAAGTCTCTTCTGCCCTCTTGCACATACTGCCCTAAAGAGTGAAGATCAGTAGAAAAGTTTGCCGAAGAAGGATATAATCCCTTGAAGTCCTTGCCTTCGCTCTCCCCGAACAGCTGCTTCCACCATTCAGCAAAATATTGAAGTGCCGGCTCATAGTTGATCAGCATTTCAATGTTTTTTCCTTTGTTGTAGAAAATATTGCGAACAGCCGCATACTGGTATGCTGGATTTTCGTCCAATTTTTCAGAGGATAGTTCCTGCTGTGCTTGATGGGCACCTTTCATGATCTCATCGATATCAATACCACTGGCTGCGATCGGAAGTAATCCTACCGCTGTAAGGACAGAATAACGTCCACCGACATCGTCAGGGATAACAAAGCTTTCGTATCCTTCCTCGTTAGCCAATGTTTTCAAAGCACCCTTTTGCTTATCAGTTGTTGCATATATACGTTTTCTTGCTTCTTCCACTCCATATTTATCCTCAAGATATTTACGGAATAAACGGAAAGCAATCGCAGGCTCTGTTGTGGTTCCACTCTTTGATATGACGTTGATGGAAACATCCTTGCCTTCAAGCATATCATACAAGTCATTCATATAAGGAGCGCTGATGCTATTGCCGACAAATAATATTTGAGGTGTGCCGCGTTGTTCTTTGCTTAATTCGTTGTAGAATGAATGATTAAGCATTTCAATCGCAGCTCTTGCCCCTAAGTAGGAACCTCCGATACCGATCACAAGCAAAACATCAGAGTCAGATTTGATTTTTTCAGCAGCTTTTTTAATCCGGCTGAATTCTTCTTTGTCATAGTTTTCAGGTAGATCCAGCCACCCTAAAAAGTCGCTGCCTGCTCCTGTTTGGTTATGTAAAGCCTGATGGGCAAGCTTTACAGGTTCTTGTAAGTAATCCAGTTCGTGCTTACCGAAAAATGATAATGCACGATCATATTCAAAACGGATATGTGTCATCATTTAACCTCCAAAATTTATAAATCACTCTAAATTAAATGTACCGAAACCTAAATCGTAAATCAAGCAATCCCCATTAACCCCTTTACCCGCCAGGCTCCATAAGTATGCAAGCGAACCAAGAAAAACACCGGGGACAGTCCCCGAGTTTTTGTCCCGCGTATCTTTTTTTGTCCCGCTTGAATTTTTTTGCATATATATCCGATACCTGGGGATTGCTAATAGTGGAAGTTAATTAAGAAGGAGGGATGCTGTATGAATACATTACAGCGTATTTCTTTACTGCTTGTGATCATTGGCGCGGTAAACTGGGGTCTTGTAGGTTTATTCCAATTTGACTTAGTGGCTGCCCTTTTCGGCGGAGGAGAACAAAGCGGTGCTTTTGCCAGAATTATTTACACATTAGTCGGCATTAGCGGGCTGATTTGTTTATCGATGCTTTTTAAACCAGATGAGGAATTTGCTGATAAAAGGGAACCAGAAACAGAAAGATAAGGATATTGCCGTTCTGTACAGTATAGGACAGAACGGCTTAATCATTTTTCACCTGTAAAAAACTGCCTGTTCAAAATAAATGGTTCAGTAACAGGAGAGTAAGAAAAAAATAAATAATACACAATGGAAGGCAAATTGCATAGCATTTTGTACTCCTATTTTTATTGATAGTAAAACGAATATTAATCGCGATGTTATTTTAAATGTCATTGTAATACTATTATGGAGTTGTTCCGGTTTTGGAAAGGTTTTGTGGGATCTCATGTTAAAATACATAGAGAGAAACAGAACGAGCTTATTCAATTTGTTCAATAAGAATCAGGATGTACTAACGTCTAATAAAAAACCATGTAAAAAATTGAGATGCAGCACTTTCGAATGATAACAGGACATAAATAATGGAGGTAGTTATGTGGGTAATATTAGGCATTATGGCTATAGCAGCAACTATAACAAATCTTTATATGTTTAAAGCAGGAAAGGATTATAAGCTTGCTATGGCGATGGGATTATCATTTACAGCATTAACACTTTGTGCAGAATACAGTCTTGTATCCACGTGGGTTAAAGCGGAAGATTGGGCAGCTTTATTGGATGTAGTACCTGGTATGGAAAGGGCATTATGGTTTTTGACCTTTGTTTCTATCTTACTAAATATAGCACCTATACTTTTAGAACGAAAAAGGAAGAAATAATTACTTATTGTCACTTCATTTAATAAAAGAACACACCAAATAACCTTCCGTTATACTCATGCAGGAAGGTATTGTACTATTTTGTTAGAAATAGTGATTAAGCTATGTCTTGGAATGAAGTATTGCTCTCTATCATTATTGAAATAGTGACAAAAGGAGAGGGAAATTTGGATAATTCATTAGTGATGAAGACTGATACCTCCTTTACTTTGAACTTTTTGATTTACATTCAAAATATTTTTCTAAATCAAAATGAAGAAGAATTAAGGTTTCCATATTTATCAAACAGAATGATGTTTAAAGAACAATTTGAATTAAAGTATAAGGAACTTTGGAATGAAGTCTCAGAAAAAATATTTAAAGATAATGGTAGCGATTCAAGGATATTTTATGAAGAAAAAGATGTATTCTATCAAAGACTGTTTATGAATAATGCAGAAAGTTTGACAGGTTTTAATGAAGTATATATATCCTTTCAAGTGTGGTGGGATAGCTTTGCAGGGAGATTTTCGGTAGAAAGGTCTATCAATGAAATTGGTCGAAATTTATATTTAGAATTGGCAAATTTTCTAAAGAACAGTGGAGTCGAACCTCAAAAGCACTTGAATATAATTTTAGTATATGATGACTGTTTATTAGCTAATAATGAAGCCTATTCATACTTTGCAATTCTTCCTATAAAAGATTTCTTTGTTAAATATAAAGAATTAGTTTCTAAATTAAGAGAATGTTTTTATTAAGCTAACGGGGGAGCGTTAATGGAGAAAAAATTAAATAATAAAAAACGCTCAGAAAAGATCTAAGCGTTTTTGTTTGCTGTAAGATTCGAGTTTTTGCTAATTCATTGTTAGCATTTTTCTCTCCCAAAGCTGAACCCGTTATGTTCAGAAGGCAGTTTCAAAATCGAACTAGTTTTTATAAGTGTTTTCTCGTTCTTTCGACTGCTCGATCCACTCTTCCAGTTTATCTTTCAACGTGTTGAAGCCGGCTTGTTGATTATCCTGCTGGACAGCAGTGTTCGATTTTTGTCTATTCGCTTCCGGTTTTTTAGGTGCTTCTTCCGTAGCGCGGATAGACAAAGAATATTTGTTTTTTTCTTCATCTATTTGAAGAATTTTCACTTTTACTTGATCTCCAACAGAAAGATGATCATTAATATCCTTTACATAACCATGTGTTACTTCTGAAATATGAACAAGTCCCTGCACCTCATCATCAAGTGCTACGAATGCACCGTACGGCTGGATGCCTGTTACTTTTCCTTCAATTATTTGTCCTGTTTCAAACTTCTCTGACATGCTGAACAACTCCCGATTTTATTTTCAATGATTAATACACAATATATAATTCTAGCACATAATGTACATTACCGCAAAAAATAGCATATTCGATGCCTTTTTCAGACCATTGATCGAAAAAAATCCTATTTTAAAAAACTTTTTTTGATTTTTATGTTTAAAAGGGATTGATTATGGTTATATCTATAACTGTAAGACTTTCTCGTATTCCCCCTGTTGAAGACAAAGCAACGTAGCTTTGTCTTTTTTTTTGCCTATAAGACTTACCTGCCCCAAATAAATCAGCTGACTTGTGGAATAATATCCCCATCCTATTACTAACTAGAGGGGATAAAAATGGAAACAGCCGAGCAGAAAAAAATCATTTCGTACCAGAATGTGAACATCTATTACCGCTTGCACCGATCAACAGAAAAACCAGATAGTCCCTGTCTGGTTTTTCTGCACGGCTTCTTATCAAGTCAGTTTTGCTTTCGAAAGATGATTGCCATGCTCCGTCCGTATTTTCATATCCTTACAATCGATTTCCCTCCATTTGGAAATAGTGGGAAAGCGCCTGCTTTTACTTATTCTTATCAGAACATGGCTGACTTGATTATTCATATACTGGACACTTTGCATATTAAAAAAATCTGGGTGGTTGCTCACTCAATGGGCGGCCAGATTGCACTTCGCTGTGCACTTACATATTCCGAAAGGATTGAAAACTTGATTTTGATGGCTCCTTCCTGTTATTTGAAAAAGGCATCACGGATGCTTGATGCCTTCAGCGCATTGCCCGCCTCACCGAAACTATTAAAAGCAGCATTGCACAGAATTGGCGTCGAGGGCTTTCTTAAAAAATGCATACATGATGAACAGCTGATTACGAAAAGAATGATCGCTGTATATACCAAGCCTTTTTTGGATGAAGCGATCTACTGCTGTCTCACCAAATTGATTCGGGACAGGGAAGGTGATTTACCATCTGCCCGCTTACAGACTATTAAGCAGCCATGCCTGATCATTTGGGGAAAACAGGATTTGATTTTACCCGTTTCCAACAGCTATCGCCTGCTTCGTGATTTGCCTAATGCCGAACTGTGCACCATTAGCAGTGCAGGTCACTTTCTGCCGGAAGAAGCTCCCCAACTTATCTGTGATTACATCCTGACAAAGGCGGCTAAATGGCAGGGATGAATTCAAATTGTTTTCAATCTATTTTTCCTGTTTATATAATGAGAAGGAGTATTGTGGAAGTAACAAAAGGAGGACAATGGCATGGTCAATTTTGATCAAGTACCAGAGCGTACCGGCACCAGGTCGGTTAAGTGGGATTTATTAAAATCTATTTACGGATCTGAAGAAGTACTTCCGATGTGGGTTGCCGACATGGATATCGCTGTACCGGAAGCAATCAAAAAAGCATTGGTAGACAGAGCGGAACATGGCATTTTCGGATATACCGTCACAGATAAAGCAATTAGCCAATCGGTCACCGGCTGGCTGAAAAAACGGCATGGGTGGGATATAAAGCCATCCTGGCTTCTATATAGCCCGGGAGTGATCACCAGCTTGCATATGGCTGTACAGGTGCTGACAGAAAAAAATGACAAAATCATGATTCAAACGCCCGTTTATCCGCCATTTTATGATCTTGTTCAACTGCATGATAGAGAGCTGGTTAAAAGCCCATTAAAACTACAGGATAATCGATATGAAATCGATTTTGCAGCATTCGAATCAGCTTTGAAACAAGGTGTCAAAGCATTTATTCTATGCAATCCGCACAACCCGGTCGGCAGAGTATGGACCGAAGAGGAACTGCGAAAAATCGGGGAACTTTGCTTAAAGCATGATGTCTTGATTTTTTCCGATGAAATTCACGCAGACCTGGTTTATCCTAATCATCGCCACATACCTATCGCTTCTCTATCGGATGAAATAAACCAGATTACAATCACTTGCATGTCACCTACCAAATCATTCAACTTGGCAGGACTTCAGGTATCCTATCTGATCACTCCGGATAATCAAAAACGGAAAAAAATCGACGAGTTTTTCCATATGCAAGGGATAAAGATGATTAATACAATGGGGATTACCGCATTGGAAGCGGCCTATAATGAAGGGGAGGAATGGCTTGAACAGCTGCTTCATTTATTGGACGGAAACAGAAAGCTTGTCGAAAAAGCTTTCCAGGACCGGGATGAGATAACAGTCATCCCCGCTGAAGGTACTTATTTAATCTGGCTTGACTGCCGGTCATTAAATATGTCGCAAGATGAACTGAAAACGTTCATGCAGGAAGAAGCAAAAGTAGGATTGAATGATGGCTCCTCTTTCGGAAAAGAAGGAGAAGGATTTATGCGCATCAACATCGCCTGTCCACGCGTAACCGTAGAAGAGGGTCTGAACCGCATTCTAACAGCTTTAGATGTACGAAAAAATTAACCTGGCACTACATTTGAATTTGAACAAATCAAGCATAAATAAGGCTGTCGCCACTGCTTCCGAGGAATACGAGCAGCTCTAGACGACAGCCTATTCTTGTTCTTTCTCCTGGTTATCTTCCGTTGGATCTGTCGGTGACTGGCCTGCTTCAGACTGTTGTTCTATTTGTATTTTACCACAGGCTATTCTTGCGCCAGATTCGCCAGCTGGCTGACTGACACCATCATCTTGACTTTCATGAAGCACCAAAGAAGTGCCGTCCTCCTTTAACAGGGAGTTTTTCCCGTCAGTCAAAGTGGCTCCGCTTAATGTTAGTTCTGCCTCTGCTACTCCATCCTCAGCCACTTCCACATTCGGAAGATCTCCCAGATGAGCCCCTTCCGGATGCATCAACCCGTGATCCTTTCCTTCTGGATTTAAGTGGCTGCCTGCGGAGGTAAAGTCTGGCCCATCACATTTGGGAAACTCATGTACGTGAATACCATGATACCCAGGCTCCAACCCTTCTAGTGACAGTTTCACTTGTACGCCGTCTGCTTGTTCTGAAAGTTCTGCTGTTCCCAGTGAATCACCATCGCTGTTCAACATATCAACCTTCAATGGTGATCGAATATCCTCCTGGCAGCCCATCAGCAGTAACAATGGTACAAAAAGAGCCGTTTGTTTCAACAGCTTTGCCAAGAAATCATCTCCCATCAAAAAGACGTCACATGGGAGTAGTATTGCCGGTAAACACCTGAATTATCCTTTTTTACACAGCGGCTTTTCTCTCCTTCTTATCCGCTGCATTTCATAAGGGGGCAGTCGGCGCGAAAATAATGCTTTATGACAAATGAAAAACCCCGCAACAAAATTACGGGGGACCGGTTTAATGCCTTGAATGGTTCTTTTTATTTGGAACGGACGAAGACGTATCCATCGAATATTTCTCAGCCGTTCGCTTCTCTTCTTTTTTAGAATGTTTGTATATAAGATACATGGTTATAACGGCACCGATAGAGAATATCACCAAGGATATCAGAGCAGGTATATATTCCGACTTATCTTCAGGAAAATATAAAAATTCCATCATTGTGAACCACGCCTTTCTATATTCATTATAGCAAAGTGGTTTCGTTCTTGTACATCTTTCCCTCATCTGGCAAAATGGAATTAACCTATAGGAGGGAAGTGGCATGAATGGAAAATGCTTCAATAGGCGAGATCGTGAAAGCCCATTATAAATCCGGAACATATATAGGAGAGGTTATCGAAGATCGTGGGGCTAATTACTTGATAAAAGTGCTGGCAGTAGTAAAACATCCGTTACAAGGAGACTTGCACAATTACGGAAAAACAGAGGATGTGTTTTTCCATCAACGAAAAGCTCTGAGCTGGCAGGAAAAGATGAATGTTTCAAAGCCGGCGGTACATCCTTATACCGAAAATTCGATTCCTGACTATGAATCATCCTTGAAGGAATCACTTGATCAATTGAAAAATAAACTTCGACAACAGGATACAGCTTTTAACCAACAAGCATTGAAAAGTTTGCAAGAACTGGAGCAATCCTATTTCTAAGCAGCAGTGTAAAGTCTGTCTCTATCCGGAGACAGCTTTCTTTTTAAGTACCAGGTACCTTGAGGTTCTTCTTCTTCGGTTTCGTTTTACCGTAAACTTTGTTGGCTAACTTTGGAGCCTGCTCGAATAAAACCATTCCTATGAAAGCAGCGGCAACAATATACATACCAGCCATCACCTTTACCGTGCCAACAGCAGTCGCGGCAATTACCACGGAAAATTCCCCTCGTGCACAAAGGGACAATCCCGCGCGCAGTGACACCTTTTTGGATAATCCGTACCACCTTCCGCCGACAACACCGACCAATACCTTGGAAACGATAGACCAGACGAGCAGAATCATCAGCAAAAAGGGCATTGGAATACCGTTACCCAACTCGATCGTGGTACCAAAATAAATAAAAAAGGTAGGGAGCATAAGATCTCTAATTGGAACAACCGTTTGCTCTACCCGATGTAGGTTCCTTATCTCAGCAAGCATCATTCCGGCTAAAAACGCCCCCAATACTTCTGACAATCCAAGCAACAATGCCAAACCGCCAAAAGCCAGCGCAATTCCGACTAACAACGCCATTTTAAAATCCTCGTCTTCGATCTTTTCCCATAAATAATCAAACTTCTTGAAAACAATCTTCCCAAGTAAAATAGCCAGAAAGGCCATTCCGGCGATTTTCGCCATTAAAGTCATTAAATCACTGACAGCAAAACTGGCACCGCTTCCTAAACCTATCAAAATTGCTACCACAATTGGCGCTACGACGTCTTCAAAAATAAGGATTGCCAAAATGAACTCCGTTTCCGTATTGGCCATCCGGCTATGATCATCCAATAGTTTAGCCGTGATGGAAGAACTGGTAGCGTAGGCGACTCCTCCGACAATAAAGGCAGAAAATAAATCCATACCAAAACCCACCGCAATCATCATCGAAATACCTAAACTTAACACGACATCCAAAAGCCCTGATGGCCAGGCCCGTTTGGCAATCCCGCCAAGCCTGGAAACACTGAATTCCATTCCCAATAAGAAAAACAGCAGCACAATTCCTACTTCGCTTGCAATATGAAGGATTTCATTCTCTGCTAAATAGTCGGCCAGCACGATGCCGAATAAAATGTAAAGAATGACACTGGGGAATTTGATTTTCAAGCTTAAAAACCCCAGATAAAAGACACTGAGGAGAATGAGACCGGCACCTAACAAAACTGGTAAATCAATATGCAAGGACGATCATCCCTCCCCTTTACACAAGGCGGTCAAAGCCGCGATTTGATCTTTTTTCCCCACACACATCAGCAGGTTTCCCGGTTCCAGCTTGGTTGTTGTCTCTGGGATGGCAATGGTCTCTCCCCCTTGGACAATGCCAATGATGGTTGCCCCCGTCCTGTTTCTCACCCCTGATTCTTCAATCGTTTGGTGTGCTAATGGAGAGTTGTCCTTCAGCTTGACATAGTCGATGACTATTTGATTTTGAAATATCTTCAGTTTATCTGCATCGACAGGCTGGTAGGTTGCACCTAACAATTGAGCCCCAAGCTCTCTTGTCTCATCAGGTGTAAGATCCATCGCAAAATCAGCCTCATCGCTGTCCGCATCATTAAAAAAGTACAGCTCCCGTTTTCCTGTATGATGGACAACTACAACAAGCATACTGTCGTCGCCTGTCTTCAATGTTATTTTTTGTCCGATTCCCGGCAGCTGTGAAACCGATACATTCATTCCGTACACCTCACTTGCATCTTTACATATTTGTCTGTAAAAAAAAGCTAGAGAAATTCTCTAGCTTTTCTTGTACCTATATTATTCACCAAGATGTTCTGTGATTACTTCAGCAACACCATCAAGCGCCTGTTCTTCGTCGCTTCCGTCAGCTGTTACTGTAATTTCGGCACCTTTTGGTACACCAAGGGACATAACGCCCATAATGGATTTCAGGTTCACGGTTTTGCCATTGTAATGCATTTCGATTTCTGACTCATACTGACCTGCTTTATTCACAAGAAGTGTAGCTGGCCGTGCATGAACTCCTGTGTCGTCTGTAATAGTGAATTTTCTTTCTTGCATGATTATCCATCCTTTCAATCTTCCCATTATATATATCACTTTTCCATAAGTTATCTGGTCTAAACCCATATGTGAAAAGTTGAACTCCAATTTATTATATACGAAAAGATTCGATTTAGAAACAAAAACCTCCTGTTTTCTTCGACAGGAAAACTCCTATAACCGGCAAACCGTTATTTGTGTTTAATTTTTGATTATGATACTTTAAATTTGTATGAGTTACTAAACAGGAGGTATTGCCATGAGCGTACATATTGGAGCCAAACCAGGCGAAATTGCGGATAAAATTTTACTTCCGGGAGATCCTTTGCGTGCTAAATATATCGCAGAAAACTTTTTGGAAGATGTCCATTGCTATAACGAAGTCAGAGGGATGTACGGATTTACCGGTACTTATAAAGGAGAGAAATTGTCTGTACAAGGAACAGGTATGGGTGTCCCTTCTATCTCGATTTATGTCAATGAACTGATCCAAAGCTACGATGTCAAAAAACTGATCCGCGTCGGTACATGTGGTGCTATCCAGGAGGATGTCAAGGTTCGCGATGTCATCCTTGCTTCTACTTCTGCGACCGACTCTCAAATAAACAGGATGGTGTTCGGCGGTATTGATTTCGCACCCGCTGCAGACTTTGAATTGTTAAAAAATGCTTACGAAACTGGAAGCGAAAAAGGGCTTCATCTTCGAGTCGGCAGCGTCTTTACTAGCGATAGCTTTTATCGGGACAATGGATTGGAGCTGTTTAAGCAGTTAGCTGAATATAAAGTATTGGGCGTGGAAATGGAAACAACAGCCCTGTACACCCTTGCCGCCAAATACGGTCGACAAGCCCTATCTGTATTGACGGTTTCCGATCACATCCTTACTGGTGAAGAGACTAGCGCGGAAGAGAGACAGACCACATTCAATGAGATGATCGAGGTTGCTTTAGAAACAGCAATCAAATAATATAATTTTGCCGGCTTCTATCAGGTGCCGGCCTTTCTTTCACCTTTATGTTAACCTTTATAATTTTCAGATTGACAATAAGTCCAGACCTCTCTATTCTTTAATTAAAAGGAGGCGTAAGAAATGAAAAAATTTACTGCAGCAGATTTATCCATGGGTGCCGTTTTTGTTGGATTGATGGCAATCGGTGCCAATATAGCAGTATGGTTCCCTTTTTTGGCTATTCCAATTGGTGGAGTGTCCGTCCCTCTGTCCTTACAAACCTTTTTCGCCATCCTCGCCGGACTGCTTCTTGGTAGAAGATTAGGTGTATTTACCATGCTTACATACCTCATGATCGGATTTGCCGGTGTTCCGGTATTTGCTAACATGAAATCTGGTCCGTTCATTTTGTTCGATTACACCGGCGGCTTTCTGCTCTCTTTTTTAGCCGTTGCTTTTTTCACCGGATGGATTGCCGAGAAGTTAAAACGGCCGAACGTACTTACATTAACCATAGCTTCGTTTGCAGGGGTAGCAGCTAATTATTTGATCGGAGTCAGTTATATGTACATTGCTATGAATACATGGCTAGGCCTGCATATCTCTTATCAGGCAGCATGGCTGGGCATGGCTCCTTTTCTCGTCAAAGATATAGGCCTGACAATCATTGCTGCTTTGTTGATATTGAAAATAACCAAAAGCATACAGCATCGTTCCACTGCATTTTCAACGAGTCCCAGGTAACGTTTAGGAATTCCGAACGTCGGCAGGCTATACGACTGAACAAAAAACAGGAAATTAAGCAAAGCTATTTACAACCGGGCTTCCTTCCGAAGGGAATTCCGGTTGTTTTTCCACTCTAACTGAACTGCCGTTTAATGTTATTGTATTAACGCGCATCAGGAATTCACTACTCTCCTGAATCCTGAACAATGTGGACTTCTACTTATTCTCGATTTTTTCTTTCCCCTCGGCCACCTGTGCTAAAGGAGGCAATTCCACTACTGCGGTTTCCCTTATAGGTATGATATAATCAAATTTACATTCGAGGACACCCAATTTTAACTTATATCCCTAACAAAACAAACGTTATTTTGACGGGATATTTGGGAAATACTATAAGACAAGATATTGGCCAGGAAAGGATGTATAGGTTGTATGGATTTATTTATTAATTTTCCCTTATTGGCTGCTTTGGCAGGCATTGTAATCGCCCAAGCGGTAAAAGTTCCGATTCAGATGATAGCGGAAAGGGAGTTCAAACCTGGCTTGGCCTTTAGTACGGGCGGGATGCCAAGTAGTCACTCCGCTGCGGTGGCAGCCGTTTCAACCGGGATTGGACTTCAGGAAGGGTTTGATTCCGGAATCTTTGCTGTAGCCTGTGTGTTCAGTATTATCATCATGTTTGACGCTTCTGGTGTGCGAAGACAAACAGGTGAACAGGCCATTTTGCTGAATACCCTTGTAAAAGACTTTAGTTCGTTCGTGGAAGAAGCAAAAGGTTGGGGAAAAAAAGGAGAATACCAAAAACGGGAAGAATTGAAAGAGCTGCTTGGACATCAGCCGATTGAAGTGTTTTTCGGTGCTTTATGCGGGATCATCATCGCGTTAGTGTTATACCAATTCATCTAGGCTTAAAAAGATTCATAATTCCGGTTTCTTGTTGTATTCTACATTTACCAACTACTATCTTTACTTATAAAAAAGCTGCTCCGCCGGTCACGGCATCACTAATTTGTCAGTGATAACTCCGCAACTGGCTGGAGCAGCTTTTTTTAGCTTTTCTTGATTTGCTCGCGAAATACTTGTAATGCTTCTGTTTCATTCAGTTCCTTCAATTCTTTTTCCGTCAAGGTCCCATCGCCTTTTTCCACAACGAAGACATCCACTTCTTTTTTGCCCCACTTGGTAAAGACGTCTTCGACGGTCGGATAATACAAATCAATTTTGTTTCCCTGAATGGCAGCACCTTTGTCCGCTACCACCCCGTATCCATAGCCCGGAATCCATAGAATGGTTCCAATCGGGTAAACAGTCAAATCAGCTGCAATCGTGGAATA
This sequence comes from Virgibacillus senegalensis, assembly GCF_000821245.2. Classification (GTDB taxonomy): domain Bacteria; phylum Bacillota; class Bacilli; order Bacillales; family Amphibacillaceae; genus Sediminibacillus; species Sediminibacillus senegalensis. Next base: position 1,275,762 of record NZ_LN611424.1, on the reverse strand, counting down.
TAAATCTCTCGTTACCTTGACTCCGGAATAGGTAATGCCATACTGGGGATGTTCAGGAGATTTACCAGTGGACTCCACACCCGCAGTATAACCAGTGGCCATTACAGTCGCACTGGGATATTGCTCAAAATCAATGGCTTCCTCTAAGGTTTCCGGTCCCGTTACTTGCTGACTGGAGATATAGGTCATTTCTGCGTTTTGATGGTTTAATGATTTCTTAGACAAACTGATTTCTTTTTCAGACTGGAAGCCATATGCCTTTGCTTCTGCAGGGGCTCCGTTTACTTTTTCAATGATACCATTTTTTAAATCCATTGCCGATACATTGGTCAGTGCCCCAAACGTCGCATAAAAAGCTCCCAGAAACAAAAGAATCATCATGCTTCTTCTTAAAAATTTTAATTTTCTCATGGATAACACCTCTCTGGATGTCATCCTTTCCATAAAAGAGAAAAATTATACCATTTAACGCAGATCATCCGCAAATCAGAACATTTGGTAGCCGTTTTTGCGGAGCATTTTGATCACAATACCGGACACAATCGTACCGATAAACCCGCTGGTCAAAATGACAATATCAACAATTGTTAGTCCGACTAGCCTCTCTCCCAACGCTTGGAATGCACTACCGGTATTTGTAAAGTACTGTTTAAAGGGAATGTCATCTACAATCAACAAAACAATGATTGGATATATAAATGCCATCAGCCACGATTGGCGGAGAAGCATATTTAAAATAAACGCAATCCCGAAAAATAATACAAAAAACAATAGAATAGATACGACTAGCTGTATCATCCGCTTTCCCCCCTTATGCGGACACCCGCTCGTTAATGAATCCAAAACTAATTTTATAGTGAAAGACACAATTGCGCAACCGCCTCCTCGACTTGAATCAAAACCGCTTCAGAAGGAAGCGTTTGAGAAAGCTTTCTTCTTAATGATTTGGAAGTGGCAAGCATTCCCATATTACTTACTTCCACCACAAAAAAAGCAAAGGCAGCCGTGCCGCCTTTGCTTTTGAGAAATGATATTAACCAAAAATGTTGAATTTTCCTTTTTTCAATAGCAGGCCAATGCCTCCGAGTTTCAACAAATAACGGTTATCAATGACTTTTTTCATGACTGAAGCCGACCAGCCGAATAACTTTTTATCACCGAATACTACTCCGATGGCATCGTCGTGACCAAGAGAAGCAACCGTTCCACGGTCATTATACGAGAAGGACTCAAGCTGAGTACCTCCGCCGGCAAGGATTGCCAGGTTATGAGCAGCAACCTCAGCTTCTTGGATGGCGATTTGGGCAGTTGGCGGGTAAGGACGCCCGGTATCTTCATTCATGATCAATGCACAGTCGCCTACCACAAATACATCAGGATGTGATGGTGCACGCAAGTCTGGCTGAACCTCCACTTTGCCCCGGTTTACTTCTAAACCAGATTCTTCGACAAGGGAGTTCGCTCTCACACCAGCAGCCCAAACGGTTGTATTGGTCGGAATTTCTTCTCTTTTTTCATCCTTTTCGATAATGATACTATTTGGGGTACATTCTTTCAGCATTGCACCAACTTTGAATTCAACGCCTCTTGCTTCCAAAGAGTTCATGGCATATTCGACCAAAGCAGGATCAAAGCCAGGAAGTACGGTTGGTGCAGCCTCTACGTTGATAATCCGAACTTGGCTGCGGTCGATATCGTATTCTTTGCAAAGTTCCGGAATACGGTTGGCAAGCTCGCCGACAAATTCAATTCCTGTAAAGCCGCCTCCTCCGACAACAATGTTCAAACGCTCCTGCTTTTTCTCCGCTTCATTGTTATATTTAGCGAAATTGTATTCAATATGCTCCCTGATCAGACGGGCTGAATTAATGTTATTGATCGTGAAAGCATTTTCCAACAGGCCGGGGATTCCGAACGTTGCTGCCTCGAACCCAAGCGCTACTACCAAATAATCGTACTCCAACTGACCATTTTCTAAGATGACTTGTTTTTCATCCGGTTTGATACTAACTACCGTATCTTGGACAAAATTGATTTTACTGAAATCGACGACATCCTTGATTGGCAAACGAGTACGGTCCTGGTGAAGCGTGCCGGCAGCGTTTTCGTGCAGCCATGTTGTTTGATAATGATAATCATGCTTATTGACCAGAGTGATACGTGCATCATTGACACCTAGTTTTTTCTGCAATTTCACTGTAGTCATAATACCGCCGTAACCGGCTCCGAGAATGACGATGTTTGGCTTATTCATTTTAATCACTTCCATTTACTTATTTTCCTTACTTTTATTTTCCGAAAGTTTACGATAATTATTACGTGATGTTTTTCACGTACTACTCCATAAAAAACAAACGGAAAAAAGGACGTAAGCTCCGCAATCCCGGACGGCCGGGGTTGTATGTAATTTGTCACAATATCGTAATATATTTTGCACAATGATAATCTTAGCCCTTTTTTTGACAATTTTCAAGCCTAATTTTCTTTTTTGGAAAATTGAAATTATGAAGAAAGTACCATTCATTACGAGCCAAACTTCATTTTATGTTAGAATAGTGGTTGTGTATTCAAGGTGATAGGAGGAATCAATCATGTCCAATGAGGTATATGATGTGACAATCATCGGCGCCGGGCCAGTCGGATTGTTCACTGCCTTTTATGGCGGCATGCGCCAGGCAAGTGTGAAAATATTAGAAAGTTTACCGCATATTGGCGGACAACTGTCCGCCCTATATCCGGAAAAATATATATACGATGTTGCCGGATTTCCTAAGGTTCGTGCCCAGGACCTGGTCGACAAATTGAAAGAACAGGCTGACATGTTCGATCCTGCCATCGTACTTGGTCAATCTGTCGAGGCAATTGAGAGGCTGGAAGATGGCTCATTCAAAATGACCACCAATACAAATGAGGTACATTATACGAAGACAATCATCATAACAGCCGGTAACGGTGCGTTCCAACCACGTCGTTTGACAATTGAAGGCATCGAAGCGTTCGAAGGGATAAATCTTAATTACTACGTAGAGGACATGAAAAAGTATGCGGGGGAACGCGTCTTATTGTGCGGCGGTGGTGATTCTGCTGTTGACTGGGCATTGATGCTGGAACCGATTGCCAAGGAAGTCACCTTGGTCCATCGTCGGGAAAATTTCCGGGCCCATGAGCATAGTGTAGAAAAGCTGATGAATTCCAGTGTGAATATTATGACACCATTTGTTCCGGAAGAAATGATCGGCGAAGACAAAATTGAACAGGTAAGGCTGAAGGAAGTAAAAGGAGACAGAGAAGAAATCATTGATGTAGATTCCGTTCTCGTCAACTACGGCTTCATATCCTCCCTGGGACCGATTAAAAAGTGGGACTTGGAAATCGAGAAAAACAGCATTGTCGTTAATTCGAAAATGGAAACAAACATCCCGGGTATCTATGCAGCCGGAGACATTTGTACATATCCAGGAAAGGTCAATTTGATCGCTTCTGGATTTGGTGAAGGTCCGACTGCCATCAATAACGCGAAAAATTATATTGATCCGAATGCACGTGTACAACCAAAACATTCCACCAGCATGTTTTAATAACAGCAGTTTTTGACTTGCAGAGAAGCTTAACGTTTTTCTGCAATTTTTTTATGGTCATATTTTTGTTTAGAGAGATACTTCCATAGGTATACATCATTATACGTAATTCTTCCACTGGCAGCTGATAGGATTGCTGTTAGCGGGGATAATACGAATGGAAAGAGCATATGGAGGTGACTGAACATGGAAAATGAATTTGAAAATAGACTAATTCCGGCTACTTCGGTTGCCAGCGGAATAGGGGAAGACGTTTTGATCGACCTGTATTGTTTTCCGATCCAAGTCGTTAATATGTACTTCTTCGGTCGTCCAGGAGACCCTTGGACAGTTATCGATGCCGGTATGCCGCGTTCTGCGGACAAAATTATCGAAGCAGCAGAAAACCGCTATGGCAAAGATGCGAAACCGGAATCCATTATCCTTACACATGGCCATTTTGATCATGTCGGAGCAATTGTCGAACTGCTGGAGAAATGGCCGGTTCCTGTGTATGCCCACCTTGATGAGCTTCCGTACTTAACCGGCAAGGAATCGTATCCAGAACCCGATTCCTCCGTAGACGGTGGATTGGTGGCCAAAATGTCACCAATGTTCCCGAACCATGGCATTAACATTTCAGAGTATGTCAAGCCGCTTCCTGACGATCATACGGTTCCTGGCATGCCAGGATGGGAATGGGTTCATACCCCAGGACATACGAAAGGACACGTTTCCCTGTTTCGTGAAGAAGATCGTACTTTGATTGCCGGTGATGCCTTTGTCACGGTAAAACAAGAGTCGTTATACAATGTGATGACCCAGAAGCAAGAAATCAGCGGACCGCCAAAATATTTAACAACGGACTGGAAAGCTGCCAAAGAATCTGTCATCAAGCTTAATGAACTGGGACCAATACTGGCAGCCACCGGTCACGGGATTCCAATGTCAGGAGATTTCCTCGCCCAGGAGCTGCAAAAGCTTGTCGACAATTTTGATACGATTGCCCTTCCGGAACACGGGCGTTATCTTTAATATGACCCAAACGAGAAACAAAACCCTCGACTTTGCGGTGGCCACTGAAAAAGTCCTTTCTAATCCAGAAGAGATTTTAAAGTTTGTTGTTGATTCTCACGAATCGCTTATCGGTGGATGCTTGCCGCGGGCACGGCCTCAGCTAACTTGGTCAAGAAGATCACTTAACCAAGTGGATCTTCGGCTCGCGCTGTTCCCGCAGGCGTCACCACCGAACGCTCATCGTGGAATCAACAGAGGGTAAACGAAAAAGAAGTGACTTTCTTTGAATTCTAAAAGAAAGTCACTCTTTTTTCTTGTACACTGAAAACCATCTATATGTCTGATGGGGATCTCGTGGAACGAGCTCAGGTCGACATGTCCTTCAAGTATTTCCTTGCAATGGCACCAGAAGATGACGACATTGATCCCAGCTTATTAGCTTACTTCCGTCGTAAACGTCTGAAAGACCCAAACCTTTTAGATTTCCTGATTGGAAAAACCGTAGAGTTCGCGCTTGAGAAAGGCGTGATCCAATCGAAGTCTCTCATCCTTGATGCGACACACACAAAGGCTCGATACAATCAAACATCCCCTCAAGAAGTATTGCGTAGCCGTTC
>NZ_LN611424.1:1233596-1269071 GCF_000821245.2 Virgibacillus senegalensis | reverse complement strand
AATCGCTTATCGGTGGATGCTTGCCGCGGGCACGGCCTCAGCTAACTTGGTCAAGAAGATCACTTAACCAAGTGGATCTTCGGCTCGCGCTGTTCCCGCAGGCGTCACCACCGAACGCTCATCGTGGAATCAACAGAGGGTAAACGAAAAAGAAGTGACTTTCTTTGAATTCTAAAAGAAAGTCACTCTTTTTTCTTGTACACTGAAAACCATCTATATGTCTGATGGGGATCTCGTGGAACGAGCTCAGGTCGACATGTCCTTCAAGTATTTCCTTGCAATGGCACCAGAAGATGACGACATTGATCCCAGCTTATTAGCTTACTTCCGTCGTAAACGTCTGAAAGACCCAAACCTTTTAGATTTCCTGATTGGAAAAACCGTAGAGTTCGCGCTTGAGAAAGGCGTGATCCAATCGAAGTCTCTCATCCTTGATGCGACACACACAAAGGCTCGATACAATCAAACATCCCCTCAAGAAGTATTGCGTAGCCGTTCTAAGAACGTCCGTAAAATGATTTATTCTATCGATGAATCCATGAAGAAAAAGAGGGCACAAATCATTGAAATTAGATAAAAAGCGGTCTGAATGGAAATTAACTTCCATTCAGACCGCTTTTTTTAAATTCTACTTTTCAAAGACCTTCAGTTTTTCAGTGGCCACACTTTGCGTCGAGGGTTTATCATGAATGTTATGTTGTTCGTTAACAATTCGGATCAGGTGTTCCTGCATTGGTTGCTGTTTTAAAAGAAGAGCCACAGCCACAGGACACGATAGCATTCGGGTTATCGATGGTGAATCCGCCGCCCATCATGTTTTGTTTGAAATCAATTGTTGTTCCTTCGATTATTGGAATATCCTGTTGATTGATGACTAAAGGAATGCCATTGCTTTCCTCCACTTTATCAAGCTCCGGATTGATTTCTTCATCAAATCCCATGGAATAAGACAAACCGCTGCAACCTCCGCCCTTCACGCCGAAACGAAGGCGAACGTTGGCAGCTTCCTCTTCTTTCATCATTTCTTTAATTTGCAGACTTGCATTGTCTGTTATATTAATGGTCATACAATGCCCTCCTATATTTCCGTCTTCCCTTTGCTTTACATCCGTAAGACTTACAGTTCAATTCGTCTCTTTTAGTATACTAAGGAATAGGGAATCCTTCAACATTAACGCTTCCAATAAAAGGTTCCTTGGGTAGTGATCTCCGCTTTTCCGCGCATCCACACATGCCCATCTCCGGCCCATTTGATGAACAAGTCTCCACCGCTTAAATGGACACAAATCTCTTCATCCTTTTGGGCATACCCATTAAGTATGCTCGCTACAGCGGCGGCACAAGCACCGGTTCCGCATGCCTGTGTGACTCCCGAACCTCTTTCCCATACCCGGAAGTGTATTTCTGTTTCCGATACCATCTCAATGAATTCCACATTGATTCCTTCCGGGAAACGCGAATCATTGGTAATTAATGGACCCAAATCATAAAGTGGTGCTTGTTCGATGTCTTCTACAAAAAACACGGCGTGTGGATTTCCCATGGAAACAGCCGTTAATTCCAAAGGATGATGACTTACTTCAAATGCTTCCGAAATGACGGTGCCATCATTTCCAAGCATCGGAATGGCCTGCCTGTCTAAAATCGGCTCCCCCATATCGACGGTTACCTCTTCGACGACATCCCCTGCTGTAAATACTTCTGCTGTAACATTACCAGCCCGTGTCTCAATAACAAACTGAGGTTTATCCACCAGTTTATTCTCATAAGCATATTTTGCCACACAACGAAGACCATTCCCGCAATTTTTTCCTTCCGAACCGTCCTTGTTGAATATCCGCATACCTACGTCAGCCTTATCTGTTGGATGAATCAGGATTAAACCATCAGAACCTATCCCGGTATTGACATCAGAAACCTTCTTAGCTAATTCTTCCAACAACGATTCTTCCAAGTTAAAAGTAAATAAATTCAAAAAGATATAACTATTACCCAATCCATGCATTTTTGTATAAGGGATTTCCATGTAGATCACCTAACCTCACTAAGTCACTGGGACTGCATTATAAGAAAAAGTACGCCATCGCTTCCTTTTAAGCAGGTGCGATGGCCTTCCTTCAAAACATTGGGTTCTCTTCAAGATACTGATACACTTTGTCTACGAGTTCTTCTGGACTATCAGCTGTAACAGGTTCCCCGTTTACGATTGCGACTAAATACTGAGAACATATTCCGCAAAAACTTGTACAACCGTATTCCAAGACATCGAGATAAGGATCCTTGTCCAGCTCTTCCATTGCCTTTTGGGAACCGCTCACTATATTATTGATACAAAACTCGATCGTTGGATTCAACAAATCTTCTCAACCTTCTCCCTTTACTCAAACCTAGCAAAATTTTCTAATCCTGTGGTTCCGGATGAAAGTCTCACCTTCAGGTATCTATCCTGCTAAAATCTAATCTTATCATAGTCAAACGATACCAGACAATATTTCCCCAACCGATAAGAATTTTAGCTTATCCCGTTTTCTTCCAGTGCTTGAAATACTTTTTTGAGCCGCGGGTTTCCTTCATCCACCAATTCATCATTTATTAGTACTACAGGGTAAAAAAACTCTTCGTCCTGGACTCGTCTGGCGAAGTCAATATGCTTTTTTTCATTGGGAGGCTTAAAGATATCAATATATTCATATTCGATGGTTGCCTCCTGGTATTTCCGCGCTATCGCAGCCTGCAGCCACTCATATGTTTCAACCGATCTAGGAGCATTGACACAGCTAGCACAAATCTGATCGGCTCCATAGACCGTCAGTTTCACTTTCTGATTATTCAACTGCTTTTCCCCCTTTTTTCTTTTGTGTACATTGTTAAAAACCGCGATTTAACCTTATACCATCCCTCGGAAATGTAGATTTTTACTCGATAGTATAATCACCACCGGAAAGAGGGAGCTTTTATAAAATGGAATAAATGGTTTCTTCCATTGTCATTATACAAAATTTTACCCGGATATTTTACAAATTCAACTTTAAATTATACAATAAAGAAAGATAAGCCTAATTGAGAATCAAAATCATTAATTGATAGATTTTTTAATCAAAACCATCTATAATAAAAAGTGGAATCAGGAAAGGAGAAGATGGATGATGCAAGAGCAAGTACAAGAAGTTTTGAATAAACTACGTCCATTTTTATTGCGTGACGGCGGAGATGTCGAATTGGTAGATGTAGATGAAGGCATTGTACGTCTTCGCCTAATGGGAGCGTGCGGTAATTGCCCAAGTTCAACAATTACGCTAAAAGCTGGAATTGAACGAGCTCTCATGGCCGAAGTCCCAGGCGTAACGGAAATCGAACAAGTATTTTAAACACTGCTGAATAACTTCAACATAAACAAAAACGAAGGCAGCTGACCGTTTCAGCGTGTACCTTCGTTTTTTTATGGTTTCTATTCTGCAAAACATATTGGAAGTTCGACCAAACTTCGGACACATCATCGCCCAACGTCAGCACACCCCTATGAAGGGGCATGTTTCCTTTATCTCCCCAGCAATCGATTGTTCGGACTAAGCCCGCCGTGTTGCACGGCAACGCCGAACCATCCCCGTTGTGGGGGGGGCGCAGTTTATACGTCGCTGTTCAAGGCGTTTCCGCTTTTCTTGTCCAGCTACTACGCCTAGCGACTAGTAAACTTCCCTTGCCTCTGTACGATAAGTCAACATCGTCGCTTTCGCTCCGTGTTTCCTTTATCTCCGACGGCGCGCTCCAGTTTATACGTCGCTGTTCAAGGCGTTTCCGCTTTTCTAACTACCATGCCGTTGTTGTCTACTTGGAGTTTCAGCCATTGGCAGGTCGGGAATTGATTTTTCCATTCGGCAATGCTGGAATCGGGACAGTCTTTATCTGCCAACGCAATAACAGTAGGTCCTGCTCCGCTTAAGAACAAGCCATGTACTTTGTCTTGTAAATAGGTTTGCAATGATTCAAAATGCGGTACCAGTTTTTTTCGATAAGGCTGATGGAACAAATCCTTATTCATCATTTTACCGAGCAGTGACCAATTTTGCTGGCAAATAGCTGCTACGCTTACGTTTGCCATGCTGCTGGCATGCACACTTGTCTGGAAAGAAAACTGCTGAGGCAATGCTTCCCGTGCTTTCTTCGTCTTAAGTTCAAATTCAGGGATGACAGCAATAAGCGACACATTATCAAATGGCAGCTTTACACAATCCACATCCTCTTGGTAATGGCCAATGACGCACCCCCCAAGCAGGGAAGGTGCGACATTATCCGGGTGGCCTTCAATTGCAGTTGCAATTTCCAGTTTGTCGTGCGTATCAAGTCCCAAATCAAGCAGTTGGTTGGCCAATTCAATACCAGCCAACGTGGCTGTTGCACTGCTCCCCAATCCTCTGGCAAGCGGGATATCACTTTTCACCTTCACGCGACATGGAGGTAATTGATCGACTCCATGCTGCCTTGCAACTCTGGCAGCGATTTGGTAGACAAAATTATCTTTATCAGGCGGAAGACTCTCCAGTGTTTTCGAGGTAGGAATAAATTCCCACTCCCCTGCTTTTTCTACCTCCAGCTCCAAATATAAATTCAATGCCAACCCGATGGAATCAAACCCAGCCCCCAAATTGGAAGTGCTGGAAGGAATTTTTATAGCGAAACTCATACGAGAACACGGCCTTTGATTTCCTCCGCAATTTTATCTTGATCATTCGGAAGCACTTTTGGTTTGATGGTACTGTAATCAATCGCTGTATTGGGATCCTTCAGTCCATTCCCCGTTAATACGGTAACAATAGTCGTTCCCTTTTCCAGCTGGTTTTGTCTGGCAGCCTTGAACAAGCCTGCCACTGATGCACAAGATGCAGGTTCAGCGAATATTCCTTCATTGGCTGCAAGCCATTGATAAGCGGCAATCATTTCTTCATCTGTTACTTCATCAATCTTTCCCTGTGACTCATCTCGAGCCTGGACGGCTCCCTGCCAGCTTGCAGGATTGCCAATCCTGATTGCAGTCCCTACTGTTTCCGGTTTTTCAAACACACGGTCGTGGACGATAGCAGCAGCTCCGCTCGCCTCATAGCCCATCATTTTAGGAAGTCCGGATTGATGCCGTTCGTTATATTCTTTGAAGCCTTTCCAGTATGCCGTGATATTACCTGCATTTCCTACCGGGATAAACAGGTAGTCAGGAGCTGTTTCCAGTGATTCACACACTTCGAAAGCTGCCGTTTTCTGCCCTTCTATCCGGTACGGATTAACCGAATTCACCAATGTGATATTTTGCTCGTTGCTAATTTTCCGTACTGCCTTCAATGCATCGTCAAAATTTCCTTCGATCGAAAATACCTCTGCACCATACATGACAGCCTGCGCAAGCTTTCCTTGTGCGATCTTTCCTTCCGGGATAACAACCATGCATTTCAGACCAGCTCTGGCCGCAAAAGCTGCAGCTGATGCACTTGTATTTCCGGTCGAGGCACAAATTACAGCATTGGCACCCTCCTCCAGCGCTTTGGCTATAGCCAGTACCATTCCTCGATCTTTAAAAGAACCGGTGGGATTGGCCCCCTCCACTTTTGCGAATACATTGACCGAGAGCTGCTCAGAAAGCTTATCCAGCTTGATCAAAGGGGTATTCCCCTCTTGTAAGCTAACTTTGGGTGTGTTTTCATTTATCGGCAAATAATCCTCATATTGCGTTAACAATCCCTGCCAAGCCATGTTCATTCCTCCCCTTCCACTCGATAATAACTGATCACCCGTTTGACAACCTCCAGACTGTTGAGGCTGTCTAAACTGTCCCTCAACTGCTGCCTGCTTGTATGGTGTGTCACCATAACGATTTCCGCTGTATCATCTTTGCTTCCAGGAAGCTGCAGTATTTTCGCAAAACTAATATTTTGATCGGTAAATACATTGGTCAGTGCCTGGAAGGTTCCCGCCTGGTCATCTGCTTCCAGCCTGACAAAATAACGGGAATGCTTTTCAGAATCGTCCTTTAACTTCGTTTGGAATTGTGGTGTGATATACGAGTTTCCGCTGATGCCGAGCCTGATGTTTTTTACAGCCTCCATTAAATCGGAAACAACGGATGTAGCTGTAGGCATACTGCCTGCTCCCGGTCCATAAAACATCGTTTCTCCGACCGCTTCCCCGTGAACATATACAGCATTGAACTCATTTTTCACCAAGGCAAGCGGGTGATCATGCGGTAATAGAGTAGGTTCGACAGTAACTTCGACTTTGCCCTCTTCCATAGAGGCGATTCCGATGAGTTTCACCACATATCCTAAACGATTGGCAAATAAAATATCTTCCTGTGTGATCGAAGTTATGCCTGCGACTTCGACAGCACTCAAATCAATATCCATCTTAAAAGCCAAATTTGCCAAAAGAGCCATCTTACGGGCTGCATCCAATCCATCTACATCTGCAGCTGGGTCTGACTCCGCATATCCAAGTTCCTGCGCCTCTCTGAGTACGTCGGAAAATGTCCGCTGTTCGTCTGTCATTTTGGTCAAGATATAATTGGTGGTCCCATTGACGATTCCCATCATTTTTTGAATCCGATCAGAAGCTAGTCCGTCTGTCAGGGAACGTAGAATCGGAATTCCTCCGGCTACGCTTGCTTCATAAAATATATCGCACTCGTTTGCTTTAGCAATTTGATGAAGCTTTTGTCCATGAACAGCCATTAAGTCTTTATTGGCGGTAATGATATGCTTTCTGTGTTCTAAGGCATTTTCTAGCAGCTCGTAGGTAGAATCAATTCCTCCCATCACTTCAATGATGATATCGATTGCCTGATCACCGACCAGGTCATCCGGATCTGTAGTCAAAACACCAGAGTCTACTTGGATGTCCCTTGCTTTATCCAGCGTATGTACAAGAATTTTCTTTACTTCCAGTTCACACCCAAGTTTATATTTGATTTCTTTTTGATGGTTTTGAAGAATTTTAATTACCCCTGACCCTACTGTACCGAGGCCGCACAACCCTATGTTGATTTTATCTTTCATTTCTCCGCCTCCTCGTGTGTGTATTAAAGATACACTTGTTTATCTATAGAGGACATTATACGCTCCTGCCTCCTGATTAGCAAGGCGGATTTTGAATTTTGTGATAACAATTCTTTCTATGTTTAACATGGTTTTGATGTTCCCCTTATACAACAGGGGATTTGGCTTTGCTTCCATTTAACACACGCTGGATATTTTCGAAACACAACTCTACCATTTTCTGTCGGGTTTCTTTAGTGGCCGAGCCTATATGTGGAAGACAAGTTACCTGATCCAGGGATAACAATGGATGACTGGAATCGATCGGCTCTTCCTCAAAGACATCCAGACCGGCAGCGGCTATTTCTCCATTAACCAAAGCTTGATACAATGCTTTTTCATCAGCATTTTTACCTCGGGAAGCATTGATAAAAACGGCACTTGTTTTCATCTTGGAAAAAGCATTCTCGTCAAACATATATTTGGTCTCCTCTGTCAAAGGTGCCAAGCAAACAACATAATCAGCCTGTTCCAACAGTTCATCAAACGCTGCATATTTGACTCCAAGGGACGCCTCTGCCTGCTGCTTTCGGGATCGATTATGGTAGAGAACATCCATTGAAAAACCGAGTGCTCTCCGTGCAACCGCTTCTCCGATTCTTCCCATGCCGACTATTCCTAATGTTTTATGGTGAACATCGGTGCCGGCCATTAAGAAAGGAGCCCAGTTTTTCCACAGTCCCTGTTTAATAAAAGTGTCTGCCTCCACAACCCTTCTTGCTGTCGCCATTAGCAAGGCAAAAGTTAAATCGGCTGTCGTTTCCGTTAGTACATCCGGGGTGTTACTAACCGTTATCCCCACGGCTTTGGCTGCCTCCAAATCAATATTGTCATAACCGACAGCAAGATTAGCAACAATCTTCAAGTGATCGGCCTGTTCAAGCAGAGGACGGTCGATTTGATCGGAAAGCATTGTCAATACGGCATCTGCACGTTTGATTTCTTTTGCCAATGTTTCGTGATCGACTGGTTCTTCTTCAGAACCCCACATGGTAATGTCCAGCTTTTCACGAAGTGGACTGATAATTTCTTCCGGTAGCTTTCTCGTCACATATACGTATGGCTTCGTCATGGTAAACAAATCTCTCCTTCTCACCAATCTAATACTGGAATATGTAAAGCCTTGGCATCTAAGCCCAGGTCATCAAAAAAATTTCTCATTTTTTGCTCATATTCCGGCTGGCTCTCCAAAAGCTCCACATATCCTCTGTAAGTAATTTCGGGGTCGGAACTCGAAATTCCTGTTTCAATATAACCGAATAAATGAACAGGTAACAGCAGACGAGCATAAATCAAGCGCCAACTGAAAATGGAGAGCGACCTGATGGATTGATAACCCGACAAAAAGCGTTCCACTTCCGGGTGAGCATTCGGCCGTAAAAAAAGGAGCCGCAGATGCTCAGCAATATCTCTTGCAGCGTGATCATATACTATTTCATCAGGCCAAATTGGATGATTCTTCATTTGACCACTGTATCGTTGAAAAGTGAATGTCCCTCCATCCCCTTCATTAAAACGCTGTTCGGATTCCGTCTCCTGCAAATATTGAAGTGCATTTTCCGTACATCCGCTGACATATGGGTAGGTATCGATGAATAGGCGCTGAAAGCGAGAGACAGGCCGCTCGTTATGTTGTTGTTGATAGATCGAGTCAAACAAAGCGAGCTTGCTGATCCACAGCTGCTTCCAATGACCATATGCCACTGCTTCAACAGGTTGATAAGGATAATCAATCCCCATTTGGTGAAAAGTAGCCAAATCAGCTCCATGGTCTGAGTATTCCCGGTCATCAGCAAGACTGCAATGTAATACAATATAAGACTTGCCGCCATACTCTGTAACCAAATCCCCTTGCTTGTTCGCTATCGGGACAGCAAAATGCGCGTAACCATTTTGCCAAAAATATTCACCGATCACTTTTTGTTCGAAATATCGGTTATCATTGGCTGATTTTGGTATAATAAAGAAACAATTATTTTGCTGGCGGTACCCTTTGACTCCATTAATGGTCGTTTCGCTTCCTTGAAAATCATCTACGTATTCAGAAAGAAGTTCCAGCATGGATCACGCTCTCCTTTTTTTTGCTTTTAGTTCAGCTTATGAATACCAGGAGGAAATTCGAACCTGTATTTTTGATTTATCGAAGCTGGCATAGGGTATAGTAAGGAGTAGAAATAATGATAAGGATAGGTGTCTTGAATGGAGAATAATACGAAGAAATCTGCGTTAGAACAGAAAGCAAGGTCATGGCTCGTCGACAGGGGGGTAACCATGGACGACATTGCCGACCTTGTGTACTACTTACAAAATAAATATCACGAGGACCTTACATTGGAGCAATGCAAACATCATGTCGACCGGGTTCTAAGCAAACGGGAAATCCAAAACGCCATCCTGACAGGCATCCAGTTAGATGTATTAGCTGAACAGAAAAAACTGGAGGAACCACTTCAACATACAATCGAAATCGATGAAAGCTTATATGGAGTAGATGAAATCATCGCCTTCTCCATTGTAAATGTTTACGGTTCTATTGGATTTACCAACTATGGTTACATCGACAAACAGAAACCAGGTATTTTGAAAAAGCTAAATGATAAATCTTCTGGTGAGTGTCATACCTTTTTAGATGATATTGTCGGCGCGATTGCTGCTGCGGCATCGAGCAGGCTTGCCCACAGTTCGATCGACGAAAAAGACATCGATTAATTGTTTTTTCAGATGGTACATTTCATGTATGAATGCAAAATTAAAAAGACGCTGGTATTAGCGAGGCCACTGAAAAACTGAAGTCTATGATAGGTAGAATTTAAAAAAGCGGTCAGTGCGGAGATTAATTTCCACACTGACCGCTTTTCGTCTAATTTTTAGAGGTTTGTGGCCTCTATTCCTTCACGGAAAAACTTTAATTTATAAAGGAAATCACTCTTTTTAAATTGGTCTCTGTTCCTTCCACGAGGAGCGATCGGTGGTGATGCCTGCGGGAACAACATGAGCCGAAAATCCACTTGGTCAAGTAATTTTCTTGACCAAGTTAGCTGAGTCCGTGCCCGCGGCAAGCAACCACCGACAAGCGATTCGTAAAAGCAACAGCAAACTTTGACAGCACACCTCTAGGTTCAAAGGACTTTTTCAGTAGTCTCGTATAAGCGTCTTTTTTTTCATAAGTTATCCAGCCACTCTTTTAACGTTTGTACCGTATAGGTGGGCTGTTCAGCATATGTCTTTAATTGCTCCACGGTTGTCAATCCGGTAAAGACCATTAGGGTATCAAGACCAGCTTTCATACCAGCCAAAATGTCTGTATCATAATTATCTCCAACCATCAATGTTTCCTCACGTAAAGCGCCAAGTGCTTTGATTGCCTGATCCATAATTCCGCTCTCCGGCTTCCCGATGACCAGAGGCTGCTTCCCGGTACTAGTGGAAACGACAGAAGTTATGGCTCCATTTCCAGGTAAAAGACCTCGCTCGGTCGGAATGGCGATATCACCATTGGTAGAAATGAACTGAGCACCGTTTCGAACATTCAAGCAGGCCTTTGCCAGTTTCTCATAATTTATATCTCGGTCGATACCGATCACTACATAATCGGCGTGCTCATCGGCAATCGTCAGTCCTTCTTGCCGGAGGGCTGTCAACAGCCCTTCTTCCCCGACTGCATAGACTACTGCATCAGGATTCTGCTGTTTTATATAAGCTGCAGTTGCCATACTTGAAGTAAAGACTTCATTTTCTTCAGCTGAAATGCCCATTCCATTCAATTTGTCCGCAATCTGGCTCTGCGTCAAGGAGGAATTATTGGTCAAAAATAAATGGGGAAGCCTTTTGTCCTTTAGCTTTTGAATAAAAGCCGGGGCATCTTCAATACATTGCATTCCTTTGTACATTGTTCCATCCAAATCGACTAGATAGGCTTGATAGTTCTTCATATGGTTTCCCCTTTCTTTCCTGCTGTTCCAACGTCCTATTTAAACTCATCCTATCGAAAAAATCCTGCCTTTGGGGACAGGATTTTCCACCTAATTGCCGGAAAAGGTGTTAGCGACACCGGTTTCATTATCAAGAAAATCATTGACCCTCGAACTAAACATTTCGATTGACACGTAATTTGTTTTGATTACCCGCAAAATCTCTTCATGATCAATATTTAAGTAATCTTTTATTAGCATCTTTCTCAGTTCAATCACTTGTTTGTATCCATCCGCTTCTTCTGCAGGGAGTACCGTTTCATCCACCAGTATATCAATGATATCGGAAAAGCTTCCAGGATCACGCATAATGAATCCATCAATGATCATATTACCAACATCCAGCATCGATTCAATAATCATATGCGACATTCTTTCAAGGCTCAGCTTTTCCAAAAAAGAATCGTAAGAATGTTGATCAAACTCATTCAACAGCCCATCCATGTATAATAAATGACGTTCAATTAAACTTCTGTCTACAAAATACAAAGCCATATCCCTCCCGAACAATTAAACGATTCGTCCTTATCATATCATACATTCACATTCTATACAGGATTCGGTTTAAAAGCAAAAGGAACTTTGCTATGATGAAAACAGCTATAAAGCTTACTATAGGAGGAATTAGATTGGCGGAAGAACGAATGATTATTAAAGATGAAGTCCAAGAAGTAAAAACACGGTTCATTAGCTTTAAAGCAAATCATCAGCGGTTTGATTTAGCACTTATCCATTCTAACAGATATCAGGGGAAAACCTTGATTATCGACTTAGGCGGAAATCGGTTCACGGTTATGAATAAGGAGGAAGCTGCCAAAAACGGCAATCTCGAACATGCGTTCAACCTAAACGAAGTCCGGGCGGAAGAATTGAGAAAGTTTTTAGTGGAAGTCCTTGATTGAAGTAGCAAGAAGGAAGTTTCTGGTGCTTTTTCTTCTGTATAAGGACGCCTCCCTTCAGCCAAGCTATTCCTAAGGGAGGTACAGTTAATGAAAAAAAAGCAGCGAAAAAAACAGCAATATTCCGATGTCTCCACCGTTGAAGATAGAAGAAATTTCCTTGCAGCTGAAGAAGTCCCCGAAGGTCCCTATGGATCACCGATCAATAAATTTGAACCGGTAGAAAACAAAAGTACTCCTTGGCACGAAGAACAGCGCTTCCACAGCGCCTTTAACTTCCCTGATAAAGACTTTCATGAGGATTTGCCAAGACAGGTGGAGCCTGCTCATCCACCGCACGACCATAAAGGCGACATAGAGCCGCAGGAAGAACAGCACTAGTTCTTTCTGTGGCTCTATTCATGTGTTAGTTACTAATCAATACGCTTTAATACAAAGTAGGCGCATCCAAAGTTGCAATATTCATACAGGTAATCATCAAGCGTACTTATTTTTGAATCAAAACCTGCTTTCGGATTTTGATTATCGTAAAAACCTTTCAACCGGAGCTGTTCGTAGCCCCAATCACCGACGATAAAGTCGTATTTGCTTAAAATATCACTAAAACGCTGGTTTACCGCATCTTCCTGAAATCCATCTTTCACATTTTCCACAAGTTCGTATTTTTTTCCTTCGATTTCAATCATGACACCCACTCCTTATGCCTGGTTCTAGTGTACCACATTTTTTCGCTTAGAAATATGCCCCCGTTTTTTCCCAGCATGAAACCAAAAGAAAATCACCAAACTAACACAAGGGGAAAACAACAAGCAAAAGTCAGGAGGATGATCACATGATGAAAATGCGAAAAATGGTACCTTTGCTGCTGTCTATTCTCCTTATGGCTTCCGGTTGTGCCACAGGTAACAGGGGTGCCGTACCTGAAGTGGACCGTTCCTTAAACGGTACGGAATCGAATAATCAGCAGGGGACAGGAAACGTGAATGAAGATGACGTTACTTCAAGACTCGGGTATGTCCGTTACAAGAAAGATGAACTTAACGCGGATGAAGAAAGCAGGCAAATGGTAAGCATTGATCGGAATAAAACAGCCGATACCATTACTCGAATGATTCTTCGCTATGATGGATTCGAAGAGGCAGCCACTCTAGTCACAGATGATGAAGTGCTAATTGCTTACACTAGACCGGAAGAAATGGAAAGGGAAAAAGCAGCATCGATTGCCAAAAAGACTGCCATGTCATTAATGCCGAGATATTACGACATCATTGTCTCCGATAAAGCTGTTTCCTTCCAGGAGATCCAAAGCCTGAAAAACTCATCCACTTTGGATAGGGATTATGAAAACACACTACGCAGTGTCATGGAAAGCATGAAGAAGGCTCCACAAGGCGAAGGATGGCCCGAAGCCAATGTCAAGGACCGCGATGACAATGCGATGACAGAATAAATTAAATGAAAGGGGATGTTCCATTCATGGCTATGGAACATCCTTTTTCTTTAAAAGAAGTTGTATATGTTTCCAATTATCTTTCCGTCCTACTCGCACACACTATTAACAGAAACTTGAAACCAGGGGGTGACAAACTTGAAATTCACCAAAAGCTGTATCGCTGCTCTGACCTTTTTTATGCTTTTTTCAGGGATTTCCGTAACAGCTGAAGAAAAGGATACAGACGAAACACAAGATAAAATCGCTCTATTCAAAAAAACGCAAGCCATCACCAATATGCCTTGGTATTACCTGGCCGCAATAGATCAATATGAGCATAATATACAAAAAGAAGAAAAGCCGGATCAACTCATCTCCATTGATATCCCGGATGAATTCTGGTTTGGAATCAGCAATCCGGGATTGCCAGCAGAAGATATTATTACTGTTTCAAACGGTTGGGGACGAGATGGAGACGGAGATGGTTTAGCAGAAAAAGACAATGACGAAGATGTTTTATATACAATGGCCGATTGGATTAATCGATATGGTAACAATAAGGAAGATGTCAAAATTGCTTTATGGAACTATTATCAACGGGAACTGACAGTCCAAACGATCATGAACATTGCAAAGATATACGAAAAATTCGGTACAACTGAATTGGATAAAACAGACTTCCCGCTGCCATTACAAGCAAACTACAGCTACCGGAACACTTGGGGGGATGCGCGAGGTTTCGGAGGTAGGCGAATTCACGAAGGGACCGATATATTTGCCGGTTATGGCGTGCCGGTCAAAGCAACTACTTATGGTGTCGTGGAAATGAAAGGCTGGAATAAATATGGCGGCTGGCGTATCGGTATCCGTGATATCAGCAATCATTATCACTATTTCGCTCACCTTAACGGTTATGAAAAAGGGATCAATGTCGGAGACGTGGTAGAACCCGGCACTGTCATTGGATCTGTTGGTGCAACGGGATATGGACCGCCGGGTACATCCGGAAAGTTTCCGCCACATCTTCACTATGGAATGTATAAAGATAACGGATATAGTGAATGGTCGTTTGATCCTTATCCACATTTGAAAAGATGGGAACGGAACGCCCGTAATTAATCAATCCCCTTACCGTGGTTTGGTAAGGGGATTGATCTTTTATAAAACCTATTTTATTGTTTAGCTTTTGCAACTTTTCTGGCATACAGGATACTGGAAATCAATCCGCCCCATATAACAACCATCCCGATAACTGCCATAATAATGGCTCCTCCTGACATTATTGAGCCACCTCCTTGTCTTCCGACTCGCTGTTACTAGCTTCGGCAGCTCTACCCGGCCACTTCTTCAAGGTTAGCAAGGCACCGGCAAACATCGCACCAATTGCCACTACCCATCCGTAATTAAACAGGAATTCAATCGGATAGCCTTCGTAAGCGGATGTAACCTCTGCTTTCAGATTTTGGAGCATCATCCAGCCTAATACGATAGGAGTAATGACACCTAGACATATCCTCCACCACGTTCCCAGCTGAATGTCCGAAACACTGTTCGCATGACTTTGAAATTCTTTTAGTGACTTCGCAAACCATGCAATGGCAACTACTTCAAATAAGCCGGCAAGCGCTACTCCATAGTTATTGATGAAATGATCAACTGTATCTAACAAATTCAGTCCATCCTGTGTCGCGTAAGCGAGTGAAAGAATGGCTGCAAGACCTCCACCGATTGTTACAGCTTTCCCTCTGGAAACATTAAATTTCTCCTGAATACCTGCTACATAGGTTTCCGAAATGGAAATCAAGGACGAAAGACCCGCAAGTACGAGCGACGCAAAGAACAGGAATCCGAAAAATCCGGAAGCCGGCATTTGGCTGATAATTTCCGGAAAGACCATAAACGCCAGCCCAACACCGCCGGCCACTACTTCCGAAATATCCAGTCCGGATTGTACAGCCATGAAGCCCAATGCAGCAAAAACACCGATACCTGCCAGTAGCTCGAAAGATGAATTGGCGAAACCTGTGATAAATGCATTATTGGTAATATCCGACTTTTTCGGCAAATAAGATGCATATGTGATCATGATTGCAAAAGCGATAGACAGACTAAAGAAAATTTGTCCGTAGGCAGCGACCCAGACCTGTCCGTTAGCAATTGCCGACCAGTCCGGCTTGAAGAAAGCATCCAGTCCTTCAAGTGCCCCTTCCAATGTGACCGCCCTGATGACAATGATCAAAAAGATGACTGCCAAGGTCGGAATGAAAATTTTATTGGCAACCTCTATTCCCTTTTTGACACCTCGGCCAAGGAAGAATAAAGTGACAGCCCATACGGCAATCAATGGAAGCAATACACTTGGCACCATTGCTCCAAATGTACCTGGATCACCTAATTGCAAATAGTCCCCTACAAAGAAAGCTGTGGCGTCCCCGCCCCATTGTTGCCCAAATGAAAAATAAGCATACATGATTGCCCAAGCAATAATAACTGGGTAGTAAGTAGAAATGATAAATGATACAGCGACTTGCCACCAGCCAATCCATTCCATCCCTTTACTGATTTTTCCGTAAGAGCGCGGTGCAGATCCCCTGAATTTGTGGCCAATGGTATACTCCAATATCAAAAGCGGGATACCTGCGGTCAGTAGTGCAAACAAATATGGAAGGAAGAATGCACCTCCTCCATTTTCATAGGCAGTGGCCGGAAATCGCCAAATATTACCCAACCCAATTGCCGATCCCATGGCTGCCAGCAGGAAACCTAATCTTGTTCCCCATTGTGACCGATTCTCCATGTTTGAACCTCCCCTGATTTTTTAAAACATTCGCTTGCTATGTAAATGAATGTTTTAAATTTTTCTTTTTTTCTGATATTTATGATTGTATTATATATTAGACAAAACAAGAATGTCAAAGGAAGATTTAGGAGAAAGGTTATAGGTCGTTTTTCCTGGAAAGGTATTCCAATTTTTTTATCTTAAATAGAAAAAGAGCTTGTAAAAAACATCCAGTTTTTCTACAAGCCCTCTTTTTCATTTATACGGAATATTTCCTTGGATCAACTGCTTTTCGCATTGTTTTGTTTGTGGATGATTAATGCTGTTACCACAATAATAGCCAATGCTAGCAGTAAAGCCAGCCACGTCTGACCGGTTATCCCCAAAGTTAGATAGCCGATAGTGGAAGCCCCTGCTGCAATCAATGCATATGGCAGCTGGGTAAGGACGTGATCGATATGATTGGATCCAGCTCCCGTCGATGACAGGATGGATGTATCCGATATAGGAGAACAATGGTCACCAAACACAGAGCCGGCTAATACGGCAGCGAGAGCCGGAAGAACCAAATCAATATCAGTAAGTGCCGCAATTTCAGCTGCAATCGGCAACATAATCCCGAAAGTACCCCAAGATGTGCCTGTTGCCAATGCCATGAAACCAGCAACAATAAAAATCAGAAACGGCAGGAAGGCTGGATTTAACGATACGTGCTGTACAAGATTGGCCAAGTATTCACCAGTTGCCAGGCTATCGATGATTGAGCCGATCATCCAAGCCAAAACTAAAATATAGATGGCTGGAAGCATTGCTTTGATACCTTCTATGCAAACAATCCCAATGTTGGTTTTCGGAGACTTTTGCATGCTGTACAAGATTACTGCACCTGCTGCCGCTATCACTCCACCCCAAAACAGGGACAGATTGACGTCTGTATTAGCGAAAATGTCCAATACATCAGCTTGCCCTTCCGTGTTATTGATTCCGGTTCCGATCATGAATGCAACCGTACCGACAATAAGCAAAAGAATCGGGATAATAAGGTGATAAATTTTACCTTTTACATTATCTGAAAAGCTTTGTTCCAAGTCTCCGGCAATTTCTCCTCTGTTTGGATCTGTCAGCTGCCCTGTTTCCATGGCACGTTTTTCATGGTTTTTCATCGAGCCGATGTCTATACGGAGGAAAGCCGTCAAAAATACTAACAAAAGCGCTGCAAAGGCGTAGATGTTCAACGGAATCATGGCCACAAATGCATGCAGCGGTCCATAATCCGTAATTTCATTGGCTGCCAGTATGCTGCCTAATGTTCCGATAATATACGCTCCCCAACTTGAAATCGGAGATATGACCGTAATCGGGGCCGAAGTCGAGTCGATAAAATATGCAAGCTTTGCTCGGGAAATACGATGTCGATCCGTCAACGGACGAGCAATTTGCCCTACAGCCAGACTGTTGAAATAATCGTCGATAAAAATGATCACCCCAAGTACAGCTGGCATCAATTGAGCACCTTTTCTTGTTTTTATTTTTCGGATTGCCCATTCCCCGAAAGCCCTGCTTCCGCCAGATGCGGTTAGAAAAGCTGTCACTATTCCTAACAACAACAAAAATAGTAGTAAATATAAATTCCCGGTATTCCATGCCCCTTCCGCATAGAAAATAGTGCTGAAGACCAGCCAAATTTCATTGACGGATTGCGGCAAAGAAAAATCGTGGAGCATCAGAGCCCCGATTAATACACCTGCTCCCAGTGACAGCAATACTTTTCTTGTAGCTAGTACAAGCACAAGCATTAACAGAGCAGGAATCAATGAATAAATTGTTCCTTCCATGTTGTACCTCCATTATAGTTAAGATGACGGAAATGAATGGATTGACATGCTGAAGAAAAAAATGAGGAATGCCTGTTTGGTCATCACGCAAGGTGCAGAAAAAGAAACGGTCAGCCTGTCTATAATCTTTATTTCTTGTGGCCGAATCAATTCTCGGTAACGTTGCGTTTCAGTAAATTTTCAAACAAAAAAAGTGTCTTAAAAACAGAAAAAAGCAGTGATAGAAAATAACCTATCACTGCTTTTATGAGCAATTTTTGTTATCCTCCATTTCGATCAGTAGCCCTTCATGCTATTCTTTCCAGACATGACAGTATTATCCCTATTCGACATAATACCAGTAATAAGGGGCTGACACTCCCTTATACTTCGGCAAACAGGCCTTTCTCCAATCTTCCCAGTTATCATCCTCCGAAAAGATACTAATCCTGTCTGCGCCTCTACCTCACCGATCTGATAAGGTCTCGCTATTCAATTCCTCGTTTATTGTACCAGCAGTCGGCTACTATTGCAAGGGGTCCATCGGAATCGACAATTGTGGCCCATCACTTCCGCCATTCCCATTATAATAATAAGGGACATCGAAACTAACTACCCGATCATCGATTTTTATCTTCGAACTGATTTGAGTCGTTTTTGTTTGAAACGGAACAACCACCCGTAGGCTTACATCCATTTCAACATATAAAGCGAAATATACATTATTGATTCCCAGCTCTTCCCTCTCCATGACCGGTTCTGACTGGACATCACCGATCACTTCAATATTAACTGGGATATCAGGTCCTAAATTTGCAAGCAATGGAATTCCAAGGGCCTGCCCTACAGGTATTTGAATCAATGTCGGTTCTTCTTTGACAGATTCAATGCTAGGTTTTTCTTCCGGTTCCAGTTCTACATCAAGCGTACTTCCAGGGTCAGGGACCTGTCCTTTTTCCAACAGCTTTAAAAAGTTTTGTACCCGGTTGGTGGTATTCCTTACTACCCGGTTGGTAACAACGGAATTCCAGCCCACCGACACGGCATTTCCTTCATTATCCACCTTTTCCTGAATCAATTCCTCGTATTCCAGGTCATCGGCTATTTTTTTACTGACAGCTTCATTGATTGCCATTCTTGCATATTGACGGGCCCTAGTTTCCGCAATATCCATCAGCGTAGGTTCAAGGCCGCGGTTGATGATCAGGATGCTGACGAATGAGGATACCGTGAAAAAAATGACGGTAATCACCAATACATGGCGAAGCGGAGGCGGTGACATTTGTTTTTTGAAATTCCTGTTTTTTTTCAAATAAATACCCCCTCAAAAAAACATATGCTTTTTTGCAGGAGGTTAGAATTTTTCAGTGATTAACTTTTTGCCAAGTCTGCCGCAAAACAGGATGTAACCATCAGGTTCAACTGTTCAGCAAGATCTACTTCATATGGTTCGACCACTGCCTCACCGCGCTCTTCCAAAATACGGACGACAGGCCGTTCACTTAATTGCTGGTTTTGTCTTGCCACGATACCCGCCCTTCCATCGCTGAGCTCTACCATCAATCCGGTTGGATAGACGGCAATGGTCCGCCGGAAGGCTTCCACCATTTCACGGTCGAATAAGTCTCCTGCTCCGGCATACAATACTTCAAGTCCTTCATGCGGAAGCATCGCATCACGATAGACACGGTTACTTGTTACTGCATCGAATACATCTGCTATCCCGATCAGTTTGGCATACGGATGTATGTCCTTTTCGGTGAGGCCACGTGGATAACCCGATCCATTAAGGCGTTCATGATGCTGAAAGGCACAGTGTGCTGCCAGTAAAGGGATATTGTGATTACTACGCAAGAATTCGAAACCAATTTCCGTATGCCCTTTGATGATTTCAAATTCTGTATCGGAAAGCTTCCCTTTCTTTTGCAGGATTTCATGCGGAATAAACATTTTGCCGACATCATGAAGCATAGCCCCTATGCCGATTTCCTCCAGCTTCGAACGTGACATTCCAAGCTCCGTCGCCAAAGCAAGCGAATAGATCGTGACATTAAGCGAATGGGAAAAAACATAATTGTCGGTCAGGAAAACATCTGACAAGATGGAAACAACTTGGTCGGCTTTTTGAATTTCATCGAGAAGACTTCCCACCATATCGGTCATCTCTCCACCCGTTTTTTCAAATACGAACGACTTTTTCTCTATCCCCTGGGTTTGAAATTCCAAAAACGTATGCTTAATTGTCTGGTAAGCTTCCATTCGGAGTTTTTCGGGAATTGGGGCTGAAATATCGATGTCATCCGTTAAGGAGTCTTTAATATGTACGTAGGTTATATTAAATTTTAGCAATCTATCCAGCATACGTTTTGTGAGACGGACATCCTTCTGAATCAGAATCTGTCCGTTTTCGTTGTATACTGCTTTGGCAAGCGTGGTACCTGGTTCAATTGTTTTGGTTGCTGCAATTTTCATCATTATCTCCTAACCGTACAATCCGACTTTTCTTCTTACTTACCGTCCAACAAGAAAATCCTCTATACAAAGTATAGAGGATTTTCAAAAGAAATAAAACTGGATTTGTAGAAATTTGTCTATTTTTTTCATTTTGCTGATGTTGCAATTTTCAACAAAGCATCTTTTCCCGACATTCCTTCCTGCCAGCCTTTTTCCCTGGCAGCATTCGTCACTTTCTCCAACGGGGCTTCCAGGAGTTGTTCAATCGTCTTGACCCCTACTGCCCGAGCGGCAATTATTTTTCGTTCTGCCAGTTTTTCACTTAATAAATCAACGTCCAGCGCGCCGCACATAATATAACCGGTATCATTTGAAACAATCAACAAATTGGTTTTTGGCAATTCGACACGTATTGCCGTAAAAGGATTTTCTTCAATATATACAGGCTTTATGGAAATCATAAGCTGCCCACTCTCCCTTCACCATACTATATGGGGGCCAGGAGAATTTGTGTCATCTGGCAGCTACTTTTTCCCTTAACGTATCCGCCAATAAATCACGCAAAAATTCCGGCATGAAAAACTGCTTGTATTCTGCTTTTGCCACTTCCGGAAGCAAGCGGCCAAACGTAAACGTATCAGCCGTAGCCACCTTGTATTGTTTATTCATATCCAAAGGACTGCCGTTTATCTCCACCTGTTCGACTCGTTCTTGGCCATCTGGCAGCTTGCTCGTTGTCATGGTCGCCCCGGAAAAAACCATTCGGCCGATGATTTCACCACGAAAACCGAATCCTTTCAATTTCAATTCGGTAAATTGCTTGGTAAAGGAGGCACGAATAACCTCAAGCAATTCATCGCCCTTTAATTTAACCAGACAAGGATTAATTGGATGCGGACAAATACGGTGGATATCCCCGTACGTCACTGCCCCTTTCTCGAACCGATCCAGCAGCAGACCAGCATTCAACATCGCGCAATCTGCATCCGTCCACTCCTTCAATGTTTCCACTAGCTTCTTCATGATAAATGTCTCTTTAAACCACCCGAATTCAAGCGGCTCACGAAGCGTAATTACCGTTTCTCCAAGTAAATCATCCGACTTTTCCTGATAGGCAAGCAACTTCTGCTCTGTCTGAAGGTCCTTCGGGAAGTTGTCTGTACTGCTTGCGTAAGCTTCTTTTTGAACCAGTTTACGTTGTTCATGATCCCACGTCAGAATCACTTCGCCAACAAACTTTCCATGTTTGCCAGCTGCTGTTAGCAACGTTTCATTTATATACTCGCCGTCACGGAACAAGTGATGGGTATGTCCTCCGATAATCACATCTATTTCCGGGAAACGTCGGGCTATTTCCTCGTCATCGGTGATTCCCAGGTGGGAAAGAAGCACGACGATGTCTGCCTGAGCAGCCAGGTCCGGAAGATGTTGCTCAAGAATCGAGAAAGGATTGCCCACGTTCCATCCCAGCAGATTATAAAAATCATTGAATGGCGCAGTCAACCCGATAAAACCAATTTTCACTCCATTGACAGACGTCGCAAAAGACACGGGCTTCAACCAGCCAGGCTCCAATCCATCTAAACTCGACAGATTGGCACACACTAATTGAAAATCAGCTTGATCATAAAGATGAAATAGATCTTCGTGGTTAAGGGTGATACCCTCGTTGTTTCCTAAGGTAGCAAGCTGATAACCAGCATCGTTCAACAGTTCCACATTTGCCTTTCCCTTCATTGCTTCTGTTATTGGGTGAGACCGGTCAACATGATCACCAATATCAATAAGCCAATACGATTGCCCATTTCGCTCCCTGACTTCTGCTTCCTCTTTGAAATGTCCTATGATTTGAGGTAAATTTTCAAAATGGCTGTGTAAGTCGTTTGTATAATAAAGGAAAATTTTCTCTTCCATGCTAAAATCCCCTATCCAATCCCTTGTAAAATTAACCGAAGCCCTATTACCACCAGTAGAATTCTCAGTATCCATTCTACCGTTTTCCCTTTAAGCAACTGGTTGACTTTTGCTCCGAAAGTTCCGCCAATCCATGCACCCGGGATAAACAGCCACACATATTGCCAAGGTACATGGCCAAGTATTATATGGGTGGAGGAACTAATCAAGCTTAAAAACAAAATCATGAACATCGAGGTAGCGGTGGCTATGTGAGGCGGAAAACCAAATAAAAGAATCATGGCCGGGACAATTAAGGACCCTCCGCCAATTCCAAACATCCCCGATAGCACTCCAACTGCAAATGCAATGGAAACAGCAGCTACCAGGGGATACGTATAAGTAAATCTCTCTCCATTTATGACTACTGAACGGTACACTCCTTTGCTGTGCACCGGCTGAGTGATAACGGGCTCCTTCTTTTTAATAAAAAACATGGCCGATAACAGCAGCATTAACAGTCCTAAATAAAAGGAAAAAACATCTTCCGAAATGAACTGATTCAGCCACGAGCCTAAAATCCCCCCCGGAATTGCTCCCGCTAAAAATATCCAGCCGCTTCCATAATCAACTCTGCCTTTACTCATATATGCTATGCTTGATGACAGTCCGGTAAAAACCATAACAACCAAGGAAATACCGACAATATTTTGCGGTACCGCCCAGCTGAAACTATCAAGCAGCTGACTAAGCAATAACATACTTGGGACGAGAATGATTCCTCCACCCAATCCAGCAATACTACCGACAAACGCTGTTAAAAACCCAATTAAGATACACAATACGTAAACCACTGTTGATTCCCTTCCATCTGATAAAATTATGTATGGTCTGGTAATAAGTTATAACCACCGTCAAATGCAGGGAACTTGTCCCTCTTCGACATATTATACCTTTATGTTTACCCGATGTTTCTAACCTATAAAAGAGGAAAATGGTCATGGAAACCTACGGGTAGAAAACCATGTACAATTCATGCCAAAACAAAATCGTTTTATGTTTTACTTTTCAATGAAAAAAAGGGCCCTATATCAGGCCCCTTTTATTATTACATTAAATTATTCAATTATCCAATAGAACCTTCCATCTCAAATTTGATCAGGCGGTTCATTTCAACTGCATATTCCATTGGCAGTTCTTTTGTAAATGGCTCGATGAAGCCCATGACGATCATTTCTGTCGCTTCTTCTTCTGAGATTCCACGGCTCATCAGATAGAACAATTGCTCTTCTGATACTTTGGAAACTTTCGCCTCGTGCTCCAACGAAATATTTTCGTTCAAAATCTCGTTGTATGGGATGGTATCGGAAGTCGATTTGTTGTCCATAATCAACGTGTCACATTCGATATTGGCCCGTGCACCTTCTGCTTTCCGTCCAAATTGAACAATACCGCGATACGTTACTTTACCGCCATGCTTGGAAATCGACTTGGAAACGATCGTAGATGATGTGTTCGGAGCAAGGTGATGCATTTTTGCTCCTGCATCCTGATGCTGGCCTTTACCTGCCAAAGCAATCGACAAGGTCATACCACGGGCGCCTTGACCTTTCAGAATGACCGCAGGATATTTCATCGTCAATTTCGAACCAAGGTTACCGTCAATCCATTCCATCGTAGCATTTTCGTCACAAATCGCACGCTTGGTAACCAGGTTGTAAACGTTGTTTGCCCAGTTTTGGATGGTAGTGTAACGGCAGTAAGCATCCTTTTTAACAAAGATTTCAACAACTGCGCTGTGCAGGGAGTTCGTTGTATAAACAGGTGCTGTACAGCCCTCTACGTAATGGACGGAAGCACCTTCGTCTACAATGATCAAGGTTCTTTCGAATTGACCCATGTTTTCCGAATTGATCCGGAAATATGCTTGTAGAGGTGTGTCCGTTTTTACGCCTTTTGGCACATAAATAAAGGAACCACCAGACCACACGGCAGAGTTAAGTGCCGCAAACTTGTTATCAGAAGGCGGAATAACTTTACCAAAGTACTCCTTGAACAAGTCCTCGTTTTCTTTTAATGCGGTATCCGTGTCTTTAAAGACGATACCCATTTCTTCCAGGTCTTCCTGGAGACTGTGGTAAACAACTTCCGATTCATACTGGGCAGAAACACCAGCAAGATATTTCTGCTCTGCTTCCGGAATACCCAACTTATCAAAAGTGTTTTTAATTTCTTCTGGTACTTCATCCCATGAACGTTCGGATTTCTCTGAAGGTTTTACATAATAAGTGATTTCGTCGAAATCCAGTTCGGACAAGTCGCCGCCCCACTGAGGCATTGGCTTTTTATAAAATTGCTCGAGAGCTTTCAGTCTGAAGTCGAGCATCCATTGGGGTTCATCCTTCTGACGGGAAATTTCCTCAACAACCCGTTTTGTCAGGCCTCTTTCCGTACGGAAAATCGAAATATCCTTGTCACGGAACCCATATTTATAATCTTCAATTTCGGGCGCTTTTTTCGCCATGTCGAAAACCTCCTATTAGGTAATTATCTTCCGTAAGTTGTTTCTATTGCTCTTCGCCTACGCCCTTTTCCATTGCTTTCCACGCCAGGGTGGCGCACTTAATCCGGGCAGGAAACTTAGAAACACCCTGCAAAGCTTCGATATCACCTAAATCTATATCATTTTCTTCAACTTCTTTGCCTAACATCATATCCGAGAAAATTTTGGACATCTTCAAAGCGTCGTCTACTTGCTTGCCTTTTATCGCCTGTGTCATCATCGATGCGGATGAAAGACTGATCGAACATCCTTCCCCTTCAAACTTAGCGTCTTCGACGATATTGTCATTGACCTGGAGATGAATTTGAATCCTGTCCCCGCAGGTCGGATTGTTCATGTCGACCGTCAGGGCATCTTCTGACAATGTGCCCCGATTGCGGGGATTTTTGTAATGATCCATGATGACCTGTCTATATAACGTATCGAGATTATCAAAAGACATCTCCAAAATAC
Organism: Virgibacillus senegalensis; assembly: GCF_000821245.2. Lineage (GTDB taxonomy): Bacteria > Bacillota > Bacilli > Bacillales > Amphibacillaceae > Sediminibacillus > Sediminibacillus senegalensis. Next base: position 1,243,737 of record NZ_LN611424.1, on the reverse strand, counting down.
TCCTTCGTTTTGTTTAGTCCTTCCACAAGACGATCAACGTCTTCTGGAGTATTATATAAATAAAAGCTGGCTCTTGCGGTAGCTGTCACTTCCAGCCACTTCATCAGAGGCTGGGCACAGTGATGACCTGCTCTTACTGCAATTCCTTCTGCATCTAAAACGGTCGCCGTGTCATGCGGATGGACATCCGTAAGATTGAAAGTGATTAACGCTGCCCGATGGTCCGGACCGTACACGGTCAACCCGTCGAACGCCTTCATGCGATCCATAGCATAAGCAATCAATTTTTCTTCATGGTCGTGGATGTTATCCATTCCGATGTCTGAAAGAAAATCTATTGCAGCTCCCAGTCCGATTGCCCCTGCAATAATCGGCGTACCACCTTCAAATTTCCAGGGAAGTTCTTTCCAGGTGGAGTCATAAAGGTTGACAAAGTCAATCATCTCTCCGCCAAATTCTACAGGTTCCATGTTTTCAAGCAATTCTCTCTTGCCATATAAAACACCGATTCCTGTAGGAGCACACATTTTATGACCGGAAAAAGCATAGAAATCACAATCCAAATCCTGTACATCCACTTGCATATGCGGGACGCTCTGGGCGCCATCTACCATCATGACTGCTCCGTGCTGATGAGCAATAGCAGTTATCTCCTTAATGGGATTGATGGTTCCCAGGACATTGGATACATGCATGACGGCCACGATTTTCGTGTTGTCGGTGATCGTATCCTTTACGTCCTCTATATCTATTGTACCATCTGGTCGCAAGGGCAAATATTTCAAGCTTGCCCCAGTCGCTTTTGCAGCCTGCTGCCACGGAATGATATTGCTGTGATGCTCCATCGGCGTCACGACAATTTCATCGCCTTCCTTCAGGTTGGCTCGGGCATAACTGTATGCAACAGTATTGATGGACGTCGTTGTACCACGGGTGAAAATCACCTCTTTGGTACTGGATGCATTGATGAAGTTCCTCACTTTTTCCCTGGCGCCTTCATATTTATCTGTAGCCCTTGTTCCCAAGGTGTGGACACCCCGGTGGACGTTGGAGTTATCCTGTTTATAGTAATCTTCAACGGCCTTGATTACAGAAACCGGTTTTTGGGAAGTCGCCGATGAATCAAGATAAACCAATGGATGACCATTGATTTCTTGATTCAAAATCGGAAACTGTTCCCTAATGGCTTTCACGTCCATTAATATACTTTCCTTTCAATTACCTCTGTCAACTGTTCCCTAACTGCTTTGATAGGAATCTGTGTCACTACAGGGGCAAGGAAACCATGGATAACCAGACGCTCTGCTTCCTGCTTGGAAATACCCCGGCTCATCAAATAGTATAGCTGAAGCGGATCGACACGACCTACAGAAGCGGCGTGACCAGCCGTTACATCATCTTCGTCAATAAGAAGAATCGGATTCGCATCCCCACGTGCATCTTTACTTAGCATCAATACACGAGACTCCTGTTCAGCGTTTGATTTGGAAGCGCCGTGTTCGATTTTCCCAATACCATTGAATACCGATGTGGCACTGTCTTTCATAACCCCATGCTGCAAAATGTAACCATCTGATTGAAGGCCATGATTGACAATCTTCGCTGTGAAATTCTGTGATTGTTTACCGCGTCCGACCGTTACTGTTTTTGCGTTGGATACGGAATTATCCCCAATCAGATGGGTGATGTTCTCAGAAACCGTGTTTCCGTCATTCATTTGGCCGAGCGCCCAATCGATTACAGCATCTCGATAAGCAACGCCACGTCGGTTGATGTATGCAGTTGTTCCCTCTGCAAAGTTATCAACCGCACCGAATGAAACTTTTGCATTGTCATGTGCAATTACTTCCGTAACGATATTGGCGACAGTTTCTTCCTCTTGATTATGCGAGATATAATTTTCCACATAAGTCAGGGAACTGTTCGCCTCAGCAACGACGATTACATGATTGAAGGAAGCCGCTTCGGCATCCTCCTGCCAGAAAATCGATTGCAGCGGTTCTTCAACAGTGACATTTTTCGGTACATAGACGAATACTCCGCCGTTCATCAATGCTGCATGCAATGCTGTCATGCGGTTTTCGTCTACCCCAACGGCATCTTTCATGTAATAACGTTGGACTAGTTCTCCATGTTCCGCCATTGCCGTGTAGATGTCGGTTAAAATGACACCTTGCTCTTTCAGCTTTGGTGAAAGGGAAGCATATGCTACCGAATGATTGCGCTGGATGACAAGGTTCTGTTCTGTGTTTTCCAAATCAAGAAATACCTTGATTTCCTGAGGAAGTTCATCCAAAGACTGAATCGGTTCTCCAGCTGCTTCATGTTTGAAATTGGAGAAATTCCAATTCGTGATATTCGTTTTATCCGGCTTGGGCATCGGAAGCGCGGCAGCTTTCTCCAATGCTTGAAGGCGCAATGACTTCATCCATTCCGGTTCTTTATGATTTTGTGAAAACTGGCTGATATATTCTTGATCATATGGCAATTTTGTTTCTACCGTCATGGTATCCCTCCTTCCTGTTACGCTTCTTGCCCTACAGTTTCATCTTCAATGCCTAATTCTTCTTTAATCCACTCATATCCTTCAGCTTCCAAACGTTGTGCAAGCTCAGGACCACCGGATTTTACCACTCTGCCCTGCATCATAACATGAACTTTATCCGGTGTAATATAGTTCAACAGTCGTTGATAGTGCGTGATAATCAAGCAGCCGAAATTCTCATCGCGAAGTTTGTTGATTCCTTTAGATACAACTTTCAAAGCGTCGATATCTAAACCGGAGTCGATTTCATCAAGGATGGCAATTTCCGGTTTAATCATCATTAATTGAAGAATTTCATTCCGTTTTTTCTCCCCGCCGGAGAAACCTTCATTCAAATAACGCTGCGCCATGTTTTTATCCATTTCCAGATAATCCATCGCTTCGTCCATCTCTTTAATGAATTTCATCAAAGAAATTTCGTCACCCTCTTCGCGACGTGCATTAATAGAAGAACGAAGGAAATCAGAATTGGTTACACCGCTGATTTCACTTGGATACTGCATCGCCAAAAACAAGCCTGCTTTTGCGCGTTCGTCAACTTCCATTTCCAATACGTCTTCCCCATCTAAAAGGACGGATCCTTGAGTGATTTCGTATTTTGGATGACCCATGATAGCGGATGCCAGCGTCGATTTACCAGTTCCGTTCGGACCCATGACAGCGTGGAATTCGCCGCCTTTGATAGTCAAATTAACTCCTTTAAGTATTTCCTGGTCTTCAATCGATACATGAAGATCCTTTATTTCCAATGTTGATCCTGCCATAATAATACCTCCAGTTACTCTTTATTAATGCTGGAATGGAATTACATCCATTCTCACTTTATTCTCATTACAATCTTATATCATTTCGAATCTATAATCAACATTTTCAATCCTTCAATTAGGATGCCCAATTATGGAATTTGATCTGAAGGATACTACCTTTTCCAGCCTGAAAGTCCAATTAATGCCATCATTCTACCTATAATGTAACATAAATCCCCTGCCGCCAAAACAAGCAGCAGGGGATTCGATTTATAACTTCTATTTGTGGACTCTCGATTCAAAGATCAGCGGTGGACTTGCCGTTCTACTTCAGCCACAACACGACGGCTTTTTCGATAGCTGTCTTCTCGTTCTTTCTCTACCTCGAGTCTTTTTTCAAGCTTTCTTTCATACTCTGCATAACCAATACCATGGTTTTGATGCATTGCTTTTTCCATTTCTGAGGTGTAATTAAGACCTATACCACTGTCAGTGATAATGAATCCTTCCTTTCGGGTTGTTATATTTTCTAACAAACAAATTGTATCATGGATTCTTTACCCTTCCCAACTAGCAAATAAACAAAAACGTCTTATTTAGAAGGTTTCTGCAGCGCTTTAGGCAGCATAGAACTTCCACCTTCAAAATTCATTTGGATTTCGGCCGATTCCGGCCGTTTCCACCGGTATTAATCTCCAGGAGTAGCTGCCGGCACAATCGCCCCGTCATAATTTTCGCTGATAAAATTCTGAATGTCTTCAGATTGTAAAACTTCCACAAGTGTGTTGAGTGCTTCGTTATCCTTATCCTCGGAACGAACTACTACCTGATTGACATAAGGAGACTCTTCCCCTTCCACGAATAGGGCATCTTCCGTCGGTACTAAATCTGCTTCCAATGCATAGTTGGTGTTTATGGCTACAAGCGCGTCTTCCTCTGATTCATAACTTTCCGGAAGAAATGCTGCATCTACATCTGGTGAAAAAGTCAAATTCTTTGGATTTTCCACGATATCGTCTGTTGTAGCGCTCACCTTATCGACACCTTCATCCAGCTTAATCAGGCCATTTGCCTCAAACAAGCTAAGAATACGACCATGATCAGCTACTGAACGACTGATGATTACTTCGGTTCCTTCTGGTATTTCATCAATGCTGGAAATGCCTTTCGAATAAACACCCATCGGCTCGACGTGTACTCCGCCAATGCTTACAAAGTCATAGCCAAACTCATTGATTTGATCTTGTAAATATGGTTTATGCTGAAAATAGTTGGCATCGATTTCGCCGCCATCCAAATCCTGGTTCGGTAAAACATAATCCTGGTATTCTTCAATAGTAAGCGTAACACCCTGTTCCTCCAGTATAGGTTTTGCTTCTTGCAAAATTTCCGCGTGAGGAGTACTGGAAGCTCCTACTTTAATTTCTGTAGAACCATTTTCCTCATCAGATCCACCTTCATCCGAGCTGCCGCAAGCAGCCAATACTGCAAGCAGCACAGCAGTTACTAATAAAAAGAAGTACTTTTTCATCATTCCAATTCCCCTTTTCTCATTTTAGTATGACCCTTTCCACATACGGTACTGCAAACCATGTCTTCGTGGAAACTGCCTTATCTTTTATCTAATTTATTTGCGATGAAATCGCCGATAAATTGAAAAATGAATACAATAATTACGATTAAGACGGTGCAGACAAACACCACATCAAAATCACGCCGTTGGAATCCATAGAAATAGGCAAAATCCCCCAGACCGCCAGCGCCGATGACTCCAGCCACGGCTGTATAACCAATCAACGCAATGGCAGTCACCGTAATTCCTGAAACCAAAGCCGGCATCGATTCCGGCAGTAACACCTTAAAAATTATCGTATGGGTTTTAGCCCCCATCGCTTTGGCTGCCTCAACGACTCCTTTGTCGACTTCCCTAAGGGCGATTTCCACCAATCGTGCGTAAAATGGTGCGGACCCTATAATCAGAGCCGGCAACGCTGCTTTCGGCCCCCGGATTGTCCCAATTAGAAAATCTGTAAATGGGAATAGCAGCAAAATCAAAATGATAAACGGAATAGCACGAAAAATATTGACAACTGCTGAAACAAATAGGTTGAGTGTTTTATTTTGCCAAATCCCGCCATTTGCAGTCAGGTATAATAAAAGCCCCAGCAAAACACCTAGTATAATCGTGCCTGCTACCGAAATTAAGGTCATATAGAAGGTTTCACCAATCGCAGTCCAAATATCCTCCACTTTGACGTTTGGAAAAAGCTCACTCAGCATCCGAATACACCTCCACTTCCACAGTGGTTGAAGTCTCTATAAAAGTGATTGCTCTGTTAATTTCTTCGTCAGAACCATCCATGTGGACAAACAAGGTACCATATGCCCCTTTTTGTGTTTGGGTGATTTTCCCCTGTAGAATGTTGATCGCTATATCAAACTGTTTGGATACCTGGCTTATTAACGCCTGATTGGTAGTCTCTCCGACAAAATGGAGTCGAATAACCTTGCCTGTCTGATAATTCTCCAGCAAATGAAGCGATTCTTCCTGTTCCCTATCTCCCATTACCTGCTCGACAAACCGCTTGGTGACCGGCTCGCGGGGGTGAAGGAAGACATCCAGGACATCCCCTTGTTCCGCTACTCTTCCTGACTCCATGACAGCTACCCGATGGCAAATCTTCCGAATCACGTGCATTTCATGGGTAATTAAGATAATGGTCAATCCCAATTTTTCATTGATGTCGACCAGCAAACGCAGGATTGAGTCCGTCGTATCGGGATCAAGCGCTGAAGTAGCTTCATCGCATAACAGAACCTTCGGATTATTGGCCAGCGCTCTTGCGATTCCGACACGCTGCTTCTGACCACCGCTTAGCTGTGAAGGATAAGCATCTTCTCTCCCTTTTAGACCAACTAATTCTATCAGTTCATCGACGCGTTCTTTTCTTTGCTGTTTTGGAACTCCAGCAATTTCTAAAGGAAAAGCAATATTTTCACGGACGGTGCGGGACCACAACAAATTGAAGTGTTGGAAGATCATCCCGATTTCCTGCCGTGATTTGCGCAGTTGTTTCTTGCCCATTGCGGAAATATCTTTTCCATCAATATATATTTGTCCTTCTGTTGGATCTTCCAGCCGGTTAAGCAGTCGGATAAAGGTACTCTTCCCTGCACCACTGTAGCCGATCACACCGAAAATTTCGCCTTTGCTTATTTCCAGGTTAAGATCATCGACTGCAACGACATCCTGATGCTTGGCCGGATATACTTTTTTCAAGCCTTTTATTGAAATCAACGTTCTTCCTCCTAAGCAATACTTGCCGAACTCCTTAACAAATTTAGCGTACTTATTAAAAAAGCGCCTTTCCGTTCACAAGAGAACAGAAAGACGCAGTCATACAACTTTCACGTTCTCTCATCTGCCAAAGCTTTCCGCTTCGCAGGAATTGGCACCATTTTAACCAGTAAACTACTGGTTAACGGTTGCCGGGCTTCAACGGGCCAGTCCCTCCACCTCTCTTGATAAGAGATTCATATATTCAGTTAATTCGTTCCTTAAGCGCTAAATAGGATTTTAGCATTAGGGCCATTAGGTGTCAAGCCAATACTTTAAGAATCGTTTTCCAACTCTATCTATGGTAGGATAGGACAGGAAAGAGCACAAAAACAGTAAGGAGTGGTAGGATGAAAGCCCCTCTTTTCGAACTTCCTATGATCAATTCCAATAAAAGTTATCAATTGAAACAGGATCTCGGAAAGGTGATTCTGCTTACCTTTTGGACATCCTGGTGTCCTGATTGTGCTGCGGATTTACCTAAGAAGGAACAATTATATAAAACATTAAATAAAGAAGACGTTAAAATGTTGACGATCAATGTTACAGGAAGGGAACGAGTGGCAGATGCCGGGGAAGTATTTCAAACGAAATTCCTTCAGCAGCCGACTCTTGCAGACATAAACACAACGGTATATGATCTATACCGATGTCAAGGAGTTCCCAGTACAGTCATCATAGACAGGCAGGGAGAGATAGCTGCACAGTTTGGTGACAAAGCCGATTTTTTAACCATCATGGAAGCATTGGGCAGCGTCATCGATTAAGGCAAATAAAGCAATGTTTCGAAAAGCAGGCAGTCCCGATACTTTCCCTCCCACGAGGCAAGTTTTGCCGGTAACGCAGTCAACTTGCGTTCCCCGTTAAACAGTTTTACCGCAATATCCTTGTTCGCTTTCACTAGTAAGGGAACAACATCTGAGTCCGGCCTTTCAGCTTGCAGTCTAATTTTACCAGAACGGATCACCACCCAAGCAAAAACCCCTTCCCCCTCCACGTTTACATCGAGCTGTTTTCGCTCATATAAATACAGCAAATCTTTGCGTTCTTCCAAGCGCTGCTTCCATTCGTTCAACCATTGTTCGGACATCATTTTCAGCCTCCCCGACTAAACCTCACCTAATATAGTTCTCCATCCTCCAATTTATTCCTGCAACCTAATTATAGGAGGATGAGAACAATCGTTTTCCGAGGAGACTGGATTGTTCTCCCGTTCTCGAAAGAGTTTTGCAGTAGGTGGCTATTTTCCTCAAAAAAAGGAATGACCGTTTCTCTTGTAAACGGTCATTCCTTTTTGTCCATATATTCGCTCACCTTTACCTGAATATGCATTAGAGACTGAAAAGCATATATTTTTTCCTGAATGCACCCATCTGCCAAAATCAACAGACAGGGCACACTTTCAATTTGATGATTTTGCATAAAATCTGGAAAAAGAGAGGCATTCATTTCATAAAATATTGCAGCGCCTTCCATTTGCTCGAATACCGATAACATTTTCCGTGCAACCTTGCAAGTTCCGCAAAAAGGAGTATGAATAAATACAAATCCTTTTGCCAACTCATTTATCTTCCGTTCGTCCGAAATTTGTAGCATCAAGTTTCGTCCCTTTTCCATATTACATATTTCTATCTACCATTTCTAAAGGTAAATCGGATTTACTGCTATACTTCTGCTTAACAGAGCTGCCGCCAACTCAGCCTCCGGAGTAGCTGCCACTTCCCTGAATGTCTTATCTACATAGATATGCTCTGCATGAGGAAGTTCAACGGAAAGCTGTTTTCGTAATTTGTGTCCGGCATTATCTTCGTCGACCAGTATAAAAACATCCTTATTGTCCAAATCGTATTCGATCAACAGTTCTTCCAGCCGTTCGACTCCAAGCGTACCATTCGTACAGATTATTTCAATCTGCTCATCGATTACTTTTTGAATTTGTACCTTGTCGGTCCGTCCCTCTACAATAATCACTTTATCAGCATCATTCATAGCGTTCACCTGCTTTTAATCGATAAGTTCCATCTTGTGAAGCTTAGCAATAATCCCTTGTCACATCTTGGTAACAAGGGATTGCATTCGCTCTCTTTTATCATTGTATTGATTATTTGCATTTTCATGCACGGCATTGGCATGACCGTTAGAAAAGATAGACGACGAAGGACCGAAAAACTTACTCGTCGCCGATCATTTCTTGATATTGCTCAGCACTCATCAGTTCATCTACCTGTGAAAGATCATCTGTTTCCACCACAATCATCCATGCTTTTTCATATGGAGATTCATTAACGAACTCAGGGCTGTCATCGAGATCCTCATTCACTTCCACTACTTTTCCATTGATAGGAGCATACAATTCGGATACTGTCTTAACAGATTCCACACTGCCAAACGGCTCTTCCGCTTCAATCGTGTCCCCTACTTCCGGAAGCTCCACGAAAACAATATCTCCTAATTCAGCTTGCGCATGATCAGTGATCCCGATCCGCACTTTGTTTCCTTCCACTTTTGCCCATTCATGTTCCTCTGAATAACGTAATTCCTTTGGTAAACTCATCGAATAACCTCCACTTTTTTTATATGCTTTTGCTTTCTAAGCTTGTACAGTTGTCCCGATTGAATGGTCGTTCAGACTCATCTAATATAAAAGCTTCCCCTGGCAAATTCCACTGGTTTGCTTATCTTGCTTATTTCCACTTTTCTTCATAAACTTCCGGTTTAAAACCGACTGTTGCTTCCTGCTGCCCCTCTAAAATCGGTCGCTTTATCAGCATCCCATCAGAAGCCAGCCATTCCAGCATTTGACCTTCATCGGCTTCTTTCAATTTATCCTTTAAGCCTAATTCTCGATATTTTTTTCCACTAGTGTTAAAAAACTTTTTCACGGGTTGTCCGCTTTTTTCTACAATGCGTTTTAATTCATCTTTAGATGGTGTTTGTTTCACAATATGTATTTCCTGATAGTTTACTTCATTTTCATCCAGCCATTTTTTGGCCTTTTTACATGTTCCGCAGTTTGGATACCAGTAAAAATTCAAAGACATGGCAGCACCCCCTTCAATTTCTTCTTATCTTATCATATCTTGCAGGTATATTTCATGCAAATATGCCAACAAACGAGTTTGGCGTTCTTCTGCTCGAGAGCAGATAAAAAACGGCAAACGGTATATGGTTGAGCGGAACATGACATAACCTATAGAACAAAGTGAGTGGGGAATATGGCGCTACGGAAATACCCTTCGCTTTTCGCGGGCGGCTGGTGAGCTTCCTCGAGCTAAAGCTCTGCGGGATCTCACCGAGGCCTTACCTCCCGCAGAAGTCTCAAGGTATTTCCTCCGCACCTGGCAAATTCCTGATTTTTATTTTCGTGCCGCCTGACTTATGAAAATTTAGAAGGCTAAACAAGGTCACCGTTCATTGCTTTTACTCACATATTCAGAAAAAGGCTCTAAGCTGAGGAAAAATGCGAGATCCTCGAAAATAGCCCGCAATTTCTTCGGGGCGGTTAGACTTCAA
>NZ_LN611424.1:1194706-1232813 GCF_000821245.2 Virgibacillus senegalensis | reverse complement strand
TCAAAGACATGGCAGCACCCCCTTCAATTTCTTCTTATCTTATCATATCTTGCAGGTATATTTCATGCAAATATGCCAACAAACGAGTTTGGCGTTCTTCTGCTCGAGAGCAGATAAAAAACGGCAAACGGTATATGGTTGAGCGGAACATGACATAACCTATAGAACAAAGTGAGTGGGGAATATGGCGCTACGGAAATACCCTTCGCTTTTCGCGGGCGGCTGGTGAGCTTCCTCGAGCTAAAGCTCTGCGGGATCTCACCGAGGCCTTACCTCCCGCAGAAGTCTCAAGGTATTTCCTCCGCACCTGGCAAATTCCTGATTTTTATTTTCGTGCCGCCTGACTTATGAAAATTTAGAAGGCTAAACAAGGTCACCGTTCATTGCTTTTACTCACATATTCAGAAAAAGGCTCTAAGCTGAGGAAAAATGCGAGATCCTCGAAAATAGCCCGCAATTTCTTCGGGGCGGTTAGACTTCAAGATGTCATATCGATGTCCTGTGGAAAAGAAACTGTCTGAAGACCCCACCACCAACTGTGTCTGTGTCTTGCAGCTAAGCTCAATAGATAGGGTGTCAATCCAAGGCGAGCTAAGAAGTAATTCATGCAGTGCCCTGGGTGAAGCTTATTTTCCGCAGCACTGAACTACACTTCATCTAGTAAAAGACAGAATGTAACGGTCTAATTTGCAGTTTATATCCTTTGTGCAAGAAAACAAATAAAAAGGCAGCCACAGTTGTTTGTAAACTGGGCTGCCCTTTATTAATCAGACCACATATTTTTCTTCTTCGATTATCCGTTGAGCAATTTCCCGTTTCTTGGCGATAACATTTGTAGGATCATGCCTTGTCAGCTTCCGCATTGCAGACAACATCATTCTCAAAGTATCTCCTTCTTCACTTGCAATCAATGTTTCTTTTGCGTCGGCTTCCAACCGGTTAAATGCTTCCTGCACATAAACCTGGGTGTATAGAAGCTTCAGTGAACTTGCTTCCAATCCTGACTTGTTGATTGCTTTTTCGGTACGAAGGACGGCCGATTCCATATTAAATACTTCATTCACGATATCCGCTATATTGGAAAGTATCTCCTGTTCCTGTTCCAGTTTCTTTCCATATTTTTGAGCAGCAAGCCCAGCTGCCAGCAAGCCGATTTTTTTAGCGTTTTTCACCAAATACTTTTCCTGTTCCAATGGTTCTGTCCCTACTTCTTCCGGCATCAGCATCATTATTTCTTCCTGTAACGCCTGTGCTTTTTGCAACAACGGAAGTTCACCTTTCATTGCTTTCTTCAGCAATGATCCAGGTACTAAAAGCCTGTTGATTTCATTCGTTCCTTCAAAAATTCGTTGGATACGGGAATCACGATACATCCGCTCGACCTCATATTCCTGCATAAAACCATAGCCACCATGGATTTGAACAGCTTCATCCGCCACAAAATCCATCAGTTCGGTAGCAGAAACCTTATTCAGTGAGCATTCTACCTGGTACTCCGCAATCGCCGCTGCCACTGCTTTTCCATCGTTGAGTTCCTCATTGCTCAAATTGCTCATTCGCTGTTCAAACAATCCAACAGTACGATAGACCGCACTCTCATTGGCATACGTATTGGCAGCCATTGTAGCCAGCTTTTCCTGAATCAAAGAGAAACGGGAAATCGGTGTATTGAACTGTTTACGCTCATTTGCGTACTTGGCAGACAGTTCAATACCGATTTTTGATCCGCCAACCCCTCCGATTGCCAACTTGTAGCGCCCTACGTTCAATATATTAAAAGCAATTACATGACCGCGGCCGATTTCACCAAGGACGTTTTCCACCGGAACCTGCGCATCTTCCAAAATGACGGTCCTCGTCGAAGAACTCTTGATTCCCATTTTCTTTTCTTCAGCACCTGTAGACACACCAGGAAAATCTCTTTCCACGATAAAAGCGGTGAATTTTTCCCCATCAACCTTCGCGTATACGATGAATAAATCAGCAAAAGCAGAGTTGGTAATCCACTGTTTTTCTCCATTAAGCAAATAATGGGTGCCAGCTTCATTTAATTTTGCGGTGGTTTTGGCACCTAGTGCATCGGATCCGGACCCAGGCTCAGTCAATGCATAAGCTGCTATTTTTTCACCCGTAGCCAATAGCGGCAGATACTTTTGCTTTTGTTCTTCATTTCCAAAAAAGACAATCGGAAGCGACCCGATCCCGACGTGTGCTCCGTGCGTAACCGAAAACCCGCCCGCCTTGGAAAACTTCTCCGTGATCAAGGAAGAGCTGATCTTATCCAAGCCAAGACCTCCATATTCCTCTGGAACATCTACACCAAGAAGCCCTAATTCGCCCGCCTGTTTCAATAGCTGAACAGAATGGTCAAATTCATGGTTTTCCAGCTTATCGATTTTCGGAACGACCTCACCGGCAACAAAGTCTTCCGTCGTCTTAGCAATCATATGGTGTTCATCCGTGAAATCTTCCGGAGTTATGATATCTTCCGGTTCTAAATCTTCAATAATGAAAGCGCCGCCTTTAATCATTCTTTCTTTCGTTTCACTCATTTTATTCGCCCCTTTTCCGTTTTATCAAAGCTTCCTACACTAATTCGAATACGCCTGCGGCTCCCATTCCTCCGCCAATACACATGGTGACGACTCCAAATTGCTCCTTTCTCCGTTTCATTTCATGAATCAGACTGAGCGTCAACTTTGTCCCAGTGCAGCCAAGCGGGTGTCCAAGCGCGATAGCACCCCCGTTAACATTCACCTTATCTTCATCCAGTCCAAGCGCCCGGATTACCCGAATCGACTGGGAAGCGAAGGCTTCATTCAACTCGAACAATCCAATATCAGAAAGTTCCAGCCCAGCCAGCTTCAGAGCCTTCGGGATAGCTTTTATCGGACCGACTCCCATGATTTCCGGCTCCACCCCTGCAAGTGCAAATGAACGGAACTTAACCAACGGCTTCAATCCTTCCGCTTCAGCCTTTTCCCTATCCATTACTAAAACAGAAGCTGCTCCATCACTCATTTGCGAGGAATTACCAGCAGTCACCGTACCTTTTAACGAAAAAGCAGGCTTCAACTTTGCCAATACCTCTTCTGTCGTATCAGCACGGACTCCTTCATCCTTCTGGAATAAGAACGTTTTTTCTTTTACTTTGTTATCCGGACCGATTTCCCTTGCCGTGACTTCAACTGGTACCACTTCCTCATCAAACTTGCCTTCCTGGAATGCTTTGGCTGCTCTCTGATGACTGCGGGCGGCAAAAGCATCCTGATCCTCACGGGAAATATCGAACCGCCTTGATACTTCTTCAGCAGTGTGACCCATTGACATGTAATAGCCTGGGGCATTTTTTACGAGCTCCAAATTAGGTTTGATGACATGACCGCCCATTGGAATCAAACTCATTGATTCGGCTCCACCAGCGATGATTGTATCACTGTGACCTAACATGATTCTTTCCGCTGCAAAAGCAATGCTTTGCAATCCAGAGGAACAATACCGGTTTACCGTTATGCCCGGTACCTCCAGCGGCAATCCCGCCAGCCCGGCAATGTTCCGTGCCATGTTCATTCCTTGTTCGGCTTCAGGCATCGCACAGCCGATAATGACATCATCGATATTGCCTGTGTATCCGTCCGCCCTTTTCAACGTCTCTTTGATGGTTAAAGCTGCAAGATCATCTGGTCGCACGTTAGCTAAAGCGCCTTTTTTGGCTTTGCCGACCGGTGTCCTTGAGCCAGAAACAATCACTGCTTCCTTCACAGCATTTCCCCCTTATCTAATTAGGATGACTTTAGTTACGCAATGGTTTTCCCTTGAGCAGCATGTGCTGCATTCTTTCCTGCGTCTTTCTTTCCCCGATCAAACTTAAAAACGCTTCTCGTTCCAAGCCGAGTAAATATTGTTCATCGACAAGTGTTCCTGACTTCAGTCGGCCACCTGCAAGTACGAATGCTAGTTTATCTGCTATTTTCAAGTCATGTTCCGATGCATATCCTCCAAAGGCCAAAGATTTGGCGCCTAGCAGCATGGCCGCATAGCCAGCTTCTCCGACTACCGGGATTTTTTCCCGTTCAGGCGGCCGGTATCCGGCTTTGCTGAGGGCAAGCACTTTCTGCTTGGCGTCATACAGTAAATGATCTGCATTGACGCTGATGGCATCTCGATTATTAAGAAAACCATGTTCCCTTCCCTCGGCAGCCGATGTCGACACTTTGGCAGTGGCGATTGTTTCAAATACATGGTTGGCAGCCTTCTGCAAATCAAAATCTATCCCGCGTGGTAAATCTCTGACTTGCTTGATGTACAGTTCTTTATTTCCACCGCCACCAGGAATGAGACCGACTCCAGCTTCCACCAGTCCAATGTAGGTTTCCTGTGCAGCCTGAATCGAGCTGGCTGGAAGGCAAACCTCAGCACCGCCACCGAGTGTCATCCCGAACGGAGCCGCTACGACCGGTTTCTCTGAATATTTCACTTTCATCATGGCATTTTGGAAATGCTTGACGACCATCTCGATCTCAAAAAAATTGTGATCCTGTGCTTCCATGAGCATCATGGCCAGATTGGCTCCCACACAGAAATTTTTTCCTTGGTTGCCGATGACAAGACCCTGGAAATTACGCTCTACCTCTTCTACTGCGTAATTGATCATTTGGATGATATCCAGGCCGATTGCATTGCTCTTCGACTGAAATTCCAATCCGGCCACACCATCGCCCAAATCAATCAAACTGGCACCCGTGTTTTTCTTGATAACTCCTTTGCTGTCTTTCAAGCTTTTTAAATGGATTTCTTTAGGGTTGGCCTGTCTCTGCTGATAGTCCCCTTTATGGTAGTAAAGCAGGCTGCCAGATTCTTGTTTATAAAAGGATGTAGCACCGGCTGCAAGCATTTTTTCGACCCACTCAGGAACGTTTTCCCCTTCCTGTTTCATTCGTTCGACCGCTTCGCTCACACCAATCGCATCCCACATTTCAAACGGGCCAAGTTCCCAGCCAAAGCCCCACTTCATCGCCTCATCAATGGAGACGATGTCGTCGGCTATTTCTCCTGTAAGCTTTGCAGCATACAGTAAAACAGGTTTTGTGATCGACCAAATCAGATCCCCTGCAGGGTCACCTTTCGCATATAGAAGCGCTTTCATTTTCCTGCCAGGGCCTTTTTCCTGTTTAGCAAGTTCCGTTGCTTTGGTTTTCAGCTTCTTACGCTCCTGATACTCCAGTGTATCTGGATTCAATTCATAGATAGTACTGCTTCCGCTTTGTTTTTTCTTCACAAAAAATCCCTGGCCGCTTTTTTGTCCTAGCCACCCTTTTTCATACATAGACTGGATAAAATCAGGAATCTCAAAAACCTGCTTTTCTTCCCCTTCAACCTGATCAAAAACATTTTTAGCCACGTGGATGAAAGTATCGAGCCCCACCACATCCAACGTACGAAAGGTAGCACTCTTCGGCCTTCCAATCATCGGACCGGTGACCGAATCGACCTCACCTATACTCAATCCCTGCTTTCGCATCTCTCTTACCGTCACAAGCAACCCATAGGTTCCGATCCGGTTGGCGATAAAATTCGGAGTATCCTTTGCTTCCACGACGCCTTTTCCAAGGATATCTTCTCCGACCTGCTTCATTTCGCGAAGAACCTGCTGATCGGTCCACCTAGTCGGAATAACCTCCAACAATTTCAAATACCGGGGCGGATTAAAGAAGTGGGTTCCGAGAAAATGCTGTTTAAAATCATCCGAACAATCTTCCGCCATTTTTTCGATGGAGATCCCCGAGGTGTTCGAACTAACAATGGCACCTATTTTCCGATACTTGTCTACCTCTTGGAAAACCTGCTTTTTAACCGAAAGATTTTCCACGACAACCTCAATAATCCAATCAACTTCTCCTAACACTTCCATATCATCCGTCATATTACCCGTATGAATCAAATCAAGACTGCCTTTACTAGTAATCGGTGAAGGCTTTTGTTTGAGCAAAGCTTTTTTGCTCGTTTCAGCGAGCTTGTTGCGCACCGCTTTGTCGTCTAAGGTCAATCCCTTAGCCTGCTCTTCATCCGTCAATGCTTTGGGCACGATATCCAGCATCCATGTTTCGATACCGACATTTGCAAGGTGAGCAGCTATCCCGGACCCCATGACACCGGACCCCAAAACGGCTGCACGTCTGATTTTTCGAGTCATGCCTTATCCCCCTATCATTTTGAATGAATACTCATTCATTATACTTTTAAAAAAAGAAGATAGTTTCCTATCTGCGTCTAATTCAACTATAAATTATTTTCAGATATTTCGCAATCATTTTCCGAATGAAATAAAGAAAACTTCCCAGGACTCCATCTATATCAGTCCCTGTTTCCGACAGGGACTGAACGGAACTCACTTTCCGAATACGCCTTTCAAGACAAAAGCAACATTGGCCGGTCTTTCTGCCAGACGCCGCATGAAATATCCATACCAATCGGTACCATATGGAACATAAACCCTCATTTTATATCCTTCTGCTGTCAACTCTTCCTGTCTTTCCACCCGAATCCCGTACAACATTTGAAATTCAAATTGATCTCTCGGAATCGAATGTTCCTTTTCCAAATGTTTCGTATAAGCAATGATTTCATCGTCATGGGTTGCGATGGCCGTGTAATTTCCATTTAGCAAATGCATTTTGATGATTTTTTTGTAATTATCGTCCACATCCCGCTTATCTGGAAAAGCGACCTTCGGGGATTCTTTGTATGCTCCCTTGACTAGTCGTAGATTGGGGTGATACGCATTCAATTCTTCTATATCGCCAACTGTGCGGTATAAATAAGCTTGAATAACCGTTCCGATGTTATCATACGTTTCTTTTAATTCTTTGAATATGTCGATTGTTTTTTGACAACGCTCATAATCTTCCATATCAATTGTGATAAAAACGCCATGCCGCTTACCTGCATCGAGGATTTTTCTCATGTTTTCCATCACCAACGCTTCCGATATATCCAGCCCCATCGAAGTCATTTTCAAGGAAAGCTGTGAGTCCAATTGATGCTCGGCGATTTTTTCAATCATTTCCACACATTCGTCGGCAGCCTGGCGTGCTTCTTGCTCACTGTCAATAAATTCTCCCAGATGATCAACGGTAACGACCATCCCTTTTTGGTTCAATTGTTTAATGACCTTTGCCGCATTTTCAACCGATTCTCCAGCTACAAATCGGCCGGCACCAAAGCGAAGTCCATATTTTTTTGCCAGCTTGGTGAAAAACTTGTTTTTGGATAAAAATAAAAAGAAGTTACGCAGGATTTGTTCCATCATAAGCCCCCCCAGTAATCATCCAGTGCGGCGGTACCGCTTTCTTTTACGTATAAATAAAACAAACGGTTGCTTGTATATATCCGCCGCCATCGATGTGCAAACTTTCAAACTAATAAGTGTTCTTTTACTATTCTATCATTTTTATTTCGAAAGAGGTACTTTTTGCCGGCAAAATTCGCCATGTTATTACAAGGGAGAATAACCGAATACATTGCGGAAATAATAAGCGGGAATTGACTGATTTCGTGAAAAGGAGGAATTTTTATGAACCAGCAGCCTATGCAACAGCCCCCGAGTATGATCAGTTCAAAAGATTTGCTATACCTTACCGATATGCTTTCATGGAATCTGAACGCCACCAAAAAAGCACACTTTTATGCTAGCCAATCTCAAATTCCGGAAATCCATCAAGCGCTTGAAGCTGCCTGCCAAATGCATCAAAGGCACTACCAGCAGATCCTAGATCATTTGAATTCCCAGCCTGGAAACATCAATTAGGAAGGAGATAAGCATGAATCAACAACAGAAAGTTCAAAACCCGGAAACTCAGGTGCCCAAAACCCCGCAAATGAACGAAAGAGACTTTGTCAACGACGTATTGGCAACAGAAAAATATTTAACCGGCGCCTATAGCATTGCATTGAACGAGGTAAGTAATCAAGGCCTGTATCAAGATTTGGCCCGTATTTTCAAAGAAACACAGGACTGTCAGCGCAACCTTTACAACTTAATGTTCAAACATGGCTGGTATTCTTTAGAAGCAGCAGATCAACAGAAGATTCAACAAGCTTACCAGCAATTCAGCGGGTATAAGAACCAGCTTCCAGCACATTAACCTGCTTGGAGTGCTCACCCGGCCAACCAGAAGGTCTGTTCATTTGTGTGATAAAGTGAGCGCCGGATCCTGCAACGTATTATGAATTTTCACCATGTAAAAAACAGCCAAAGCTGCAAATGCAGTCTCGGCTGTTTTTATTTCCAATTAAGCAAGCCTTTCGTAACGCTGATCTTTTACATCTATTTTTCATTTGTTGCTTGGTCACTTGTGTATCATCCTATGCGACCTCGACTCCTCCTGTATCGAGATGCACCTTCCCCTTTTTACTCCTTCTAATTCTTCCAAATGCTCTGCAAGAATCCAACGCGTTACTGGTGTACTCGCCCGATTCATACGTGACTATGGTTCATTTTTTATCCTTTTTCTAAAACGGAATCGTTATTATTTACAAATCATAATCATTACGATAAAATGAACCGTGGTTCTTTTTCTAGCAATGAAGAATGATAAAAACAGGATTTCCTGCATTCGTTAACATATAGAAGAAAGAAGGAAACGAGGACAACGATGAGACAGATAATACGATGGCTGTTCCTGTGTAGCGTATTGGCTATACTGGTCAGCTGCAGTCCTTCTCCTAGTGAAAAAGCAGCACCTACGATTTATACCACTGTCTATCCTGTTCAATACATCCTGGAACGATTGGCAGGCGACTTCACAGAGGTTGCGACCGTATATCCGCCTGGTGCAGATGCGCATTCCTACGAGCCCACAGCCAAGACAATGACAGATATTGCCGAAGGAGAAGCGTTCTTTTATCTTGGGGAAGAATTGGAGGCATTCGCTTCCACCACCGCTGACGCTTTACAACAGGAGGATGTTAAACTGATTGGCCTTGGTGGTCAGGAAGAATTATTTCATAGTGAAGGGAAAGAGGACACCACAGCAAATCATGATGAAATCGATCCTCTAGCTCATGACCACAGCGATCATGATCCGCATGTGTGGCTTGATCCGCTAAGAATGCTGGATTTGGCTGTCCTGATTGAAAAGCGACTAAGCGACATGTACCCGGACCAACAAGCTGTTATGCAGCAAAACCTCTTGTCATTAAAAGAAGATTTAAGGAACCTGGATCGACAATTTGTAAGAAACTTGAACGGCAGCAAACATAGAGAAATCCTCGTATCTCATGCTGCATACGGTTATTGGGAAGAACGTTATGGTATACATCAAATCGCCGTGAATGGTATGTCAAATGACAGTGAACCTTCTCAAAAGGATTTAATCGAGATAATCGAACGTGCCAAGCATCTGGATATGGAGTATGTGATATTTGAGCAAAATGTACCGGACCATGTATCCAAAGAAGTCCAAAAAGAAATAGATGGAAAACCCTTGCAAATTCATAATTTAGCTGTCCTGTCGGAACGGGATATAGAACGCGGGGAAGATTATTTTTCTCTTATGGAGAAGAACTTAGAAGTTCTCAAAAAGGCAACAGAATAAATGAAATAAAAGGAGGATGAATATATGAAGAAACCAGTGATTTCGATGAACAATGTCGATTTTCATTATGACAATAAACCTGCGTTGCAAAACATCGATTTTGAAATTCCTGAGGGAGCATTCATGGGATTGGTCGGTCCTAACGGCGGAGGCAAAACCACTTTGATTAAACTGATTCTCGGATTATTAAAGCCCCAGCGTGGTTCCATAGAATTGCTAGGAACACCTATCCATAAATTTAAAAACTGGAACAAGATAGGGTTTGTCTCCCAAAAAGCAAATTCTTTTAACCGCGGATTTCCTGCTACGGTGGAAGAAGTGGTTTCCATGGGCTTGACTGCAAAAGTGGGTTATCTCCGATTCTTTTCCCGTAAACATCGTCAAAAAATAAAGGAAGCAGTCGACCAGGTCGGCATGTCAGCCTACCTGCATGAGAACATCGGAGATTTATCAGGTGGACAGCAGCAGCGTATATTTATTGCAAGAGCTCTTGTCAGTGATCCGGAGCTGCTGATTCTGGATGAGCCCACGGTCGGAGTAGATACCGAACATGTGCAAAAATTTTATGAATTACTGCACAGACTTAATGAGCAAAAAAACATTACCCTGTTGCTGGTCACACACGACATAGGCACCATGACACACCATGCCACAAACATCGTATGCTTAAATAAAACCATGCATTTTCACGGCCATCCTGATCAGTTTTCTGCTTTGTCTGAAGCAGAGCTTTCGAATTATTACGGGCATGAATTAAATGTGGTGTCCCATGAGCATTAAGGAGCGAAGTCAACATGTTAGCTAACTTTTTTCAGTACGAATTTTTACAAAATACCCTTTATACCGGATTGTTGATCGGCTTTATCGCTCCGCTACTCGGTTCGTTTATCGTTGTCAGACGGCTTTCTTTGATTGCCGATGCCCTGTCCCACGTCACACTCGCCGGGATTGCGTTTGGTTTATTGATCGAAAAGAAAGTTGCTCCAGGGATCATCACTCCTTTCTACAGTGGAATGGGATTTTCGGTGATCGCTTCTATTTTCATCGAGCAGCTGCGCAGCGTTTACAAAGCCTATCAGGAACTGGCCATCCCCATCATCCTGTCAGGAGGAGTTGGGTTGAGCGTCGTATTCATATCCCTTGCCGATGGTTTCAATACTGACCTGTTCAATTATTTGTTCGGGTCCGTATCAGCTGTAAGCCGTTCGGATTTATGGACCATTGTCGTCATCACCGTCATTGTGCTGGCCGTGCTGTTTTTGTTCTTCAAGGAGTTGTTCATGCTTTCCTTTGATGAAGAACATGCGGTAGTCTCTGGAATACACGCTAAGAGGATTCATTCCTTATTTATTTTATTAACAGCGCTTGTGATTGCAGCTTCCATCAGAATCGTCGGTGTGTTGCTTGTTTCCGCATTGATGACATTACCGGTGGCTGCAAGTATCCGACTCGCAAAAGGGTTTAAACAATCGATTATTTTGTCTGTTGTTTTTGGAGAGATTTCCGTGATTGCCGGATTGATTTCCGGTTATTACTTCGAAATACCTCCAGGAGGTACGATCGTCATGACGTCCATCCTCATTCTGTTAGCGGCTCTGGCCGTAAAACGTCTTCGGGTTCATTCTTTTAAAAGGAGGGCACAGCAATGAATATGGAAGAAGCTTTGAATCTCTTAAAGGAAAAAGGGTATAAATACACCAAGAAACGGAAAGACATTTTGTCTTACTTTGATCAGGAGGACGGTTACCGCAGTGCAAAGGATTTATTAAACTTCATGGAGCCAGCGTATCCCGGCATCAGCTTTGATACGATTTACCGGAATCTTCACTTATTCGATGAACTGGCTATTTTGGAATCGACCGAGCTGGAAGGCGAAAAGCATTTCCGGATCAGCTGTGTCGGTCATCATCATCACCATTTCATTTGCAAAAAGTGTGGAATTACCAAGGAAATCAACACCTGCCCTATGGATAATATCAAAGGGGAATTAGGCGGTTTCCAAATCGAAGACCACAAATTTGAAATATATGGTTGCTGTCCAGCATGCCAGGCATCCTGATAATCAAGTGTGAAACCTGGCACAGAAGGCTTGCCAATATGCAAAGAGACTGCATCGAAGCGTAATACCTAATACGTTCCAATGCAGTCTCTTTTTGTATTCGGATTATCGTTGGTCAATGTTTGATTGTACGATCAATTTTTTCTATATTATTTGTAAATCCTGTATAAACCAGGTTTTTCTTTTTTCCGATTATGTTTTCCTGTTCTATCACAATGGTCGGCACCAAGTTTGTACCGGCCGCTGACTGTAACTGCCTTTGCTTTTCTTCCGATCCTGTAATATCGACTTCCACATACGGCACCTGGTCCCTCGATAAAAACTCTTTCAGCGATTGGCTTTCCTGACAGGCTGCTTTTGTATAAATCTTTACTACCTGCTTCACCGTTATCGTCTCCTTTGATCAAAGAATTTTGCCTGGACACAGGGCCAGGTCCCTCTTTCTCCGAAAGCTGAACCAACTTGCTGCTTTGCAGCCCAGTTCCCGAAGTGAGCTTAATTGAAACCGATTACAGACAATTCCTTACAAAAGCACTAGATTCTCCTGAGTGAAAATGCCCACCTACGAAGTCTTTCACCTAGAAAAAACGCCTTTTCCGTTTTTAATTTATGACCAAAACGAAAAAGGCGTTAAGCTTTTTATTACCTTATTGGCAGGGAATTACCCGGCATTTAAAAAATTCGAATGAACTTGGCCAACCTTATGCTACGACTCTTTCAATCACTTTCATTTCTTCATGGTCAAGCATATTCTTTCCCTCTACTTGATAAACTTCTTTGTTCATATAGGACTCGATATCCTTTGCCTCTTCTTTTTCCCCGACAAGATAAATACGATCCCAGGCATTGTCTTTTGCAAGTTTATCCAACTTTGGTGCAATCCCTTTGTACCATCGCTGCTGGTTGGCATTCACTCTCTCATTAAAGCTGTCCCGGCTCGGATCTTTGCCGCCTTTACCCATTGCCATCGGACGCTTCTGTTCCGCAGTGTATTCCCGCCAGTCTTCTGTATCAAGATCCAGTTCATAATGCTTCGTTTCCAAAATAGTGCCCAGCTCCGCTTCGATTACCTTTACTTGATTCTGCTGAACAAGAATAATGCCTGATTTCGGAAACTTATTTCGCAGTTCTTTCAGTTGATCGATCACGGGAGTCTCTTCCCAGTAAAAATCGGTTTGAATCCGCATTTGCAATCGCTCGGCAAACCATACTTGTTCATCGGCAGAGGCAAATAACACGATCCCTTTTTTCAGCGCTTGTTCATTTCCATGGACAAAGCGTTCCACTTTCCCACGAACGGTCTGAAAATTTTTGAGTTCTTGTTTATCTCCGCTTTCTTTCAAATAACTTTCAAATTGATTAAGTCCGTTCTTTAAATGAATTTTCCATTCTCCGCCTTGCTGTTCTGGATCAGAAGGATCAGTATTTAAATACATAGACAGCACTTTGGCAGGACGTTGCAACTGAACTTTTTCCAACTTCTGCAGCTGATCATCGAAATTCATCAAGGCTCACCCCTTTAGAAGTGTATTCCATCTATATAAAGTGTGTATCCATTCGTCAGGCTATTAAAACCTGTTTCGCCACTTACTCCACAGGTTAAAGAATCATTGGAAAATGTATTTTTACGGACAGGCAGAAACATGATAAACTGACACTAATTAGCGGAAAGAGAAGGATCATATGGCAAAAAAAATAAAAGCACAGATACTTCAATTCAGTTTTATCGGTATCGCCAATGCTGTGATCGATATTGGCGTGTTAAACCTGTTATTATGGAAATGGCCGACAGAGGAAACAAGCATGTTATTTATCTTTAACACCATTGCTTATTTTCTGGCGATTTTAAACTCCTACATATGGAACGTGAAATACACATTCAGTCACCATGCCCGTATCAATACCAAAGAAATCAGTTTATTTTCATTGCAGGCGGTTGTCGCATGGATAATCAATAACTTGGTTTTTATCGGTTTGAGCAAGCTGCTGCAGTTTTCCGGACTGCCATTATCAAGCTTTTTCGTACATAACATTGCCAAAGGAGCAGCAATGTTTCTTTCATTCTCTACCAGTTTTCTATTGATGAAATTTATCGTCTTCAGAAAGAAAAAAACAAAAATAGAGCAAGAAAAAAGAGCAGATTAGGAGGTTACTAGAGTGACCCAATAATATGAGACAGGAAAAAACACCCCCAGAGTCGTATAAAAGTATTTATCGACATTTGGAGGTGTTTTTGTTATGGGAAAGAAGATGGTTTATCCTGAAGAAATCAAGAGAGAAGTTATACGCTTAAAGCTTTCTGGAGAACTCACGAACAAGGAGATTATGGAGAAGTTTGGCATTAAAAATGAGACACAGATCAAAACCTGGACGAAATGGTTTAGGAATGGAGAGGAGCACAGGTTGGCTCAACCAATTGGAAAACAATATGCTTTTGGAAAAGGGCCTGATGATGATAGTGAAATAAATCAGTTAAGGAAAAAAGTGAAGTATTATGAAATGCGAGATGAATTGTCGGGAAAGTACCAAGAAATCGAAAGGAAGTGGTTCCAGAAGTATTCGTTGAAGTCGTAGAAGCTTATAAAGAGAAATACACGATCACTACTATTTGTGAATGCTTCAAGATTCCAAGGTCAACTTATTATCGTTGGAAGGAGAGGATATCAGCTGAGTTGCCCCTTCTCCATCAATTAGTTATAGGTATTTGTCAAAGTCTTTCATTTAGGGTGGGACATCGAAACGTAAGGGGTATTCTCAAAAATGATTACAAAATGATGGTGAACCGAAAGACAGTACAAAAAATCATGCAAAAGTATAACCTTCAATGCCAAGTGAAAGTGAAAAGAAAGGTTTACATTGCTGGTGAAAGCAAGTTTGTGGTACCAAACCTTCTCAAACAGGATTTTAAGACGGACCGACCTAATCAAAAATGGGTTACAGATATCACTTACTTGCCTTATGGAGAAAAAATGCTTTATTTATCAACCATAATGGACTTGTATAATAACGAAATCATGGCCTATAAAGTTAGTGACACCCAAGATGTTAAGCTTGTGTTAGATACATTAGAAGCTGCTTGTAAAGGAAGAGAAACTCATGAAGTTATTCTGCATAGTGACCAGGGTGCTCAGTACACCTCTTATGCTTTTCAGGAACTGGCTAAAGAAAAAGGCATTACCACAAGCATGTCCCGAAAAGGAAATTGCTTTGATAATGCCGTAATCGAATCCTTCCATTCCTCGCTAAAGTCGGAAGAATTCAACACTCAAAATAGAGTGCTCCTTACAAACTCTATTGTACTAGAAAAAGTAGAATCTTACATGTATTATTACAACTACATACGACCGTTTTCAAAATTAAACTGCTACAGTCCTGTAGAATTCAGGACTATAGCAGCATAGGTGTTTTTTCTTGTCCCGTTTTGCTGGGTCAGTTCAGTTACCTCCTGTCCGCTCTTTTATTGTTCCATTATTTCACAACCATAACCGGACACTTTACGCGCTTGGCCACTTTGTGACTGACACTTCCCAATACCATCTCCTGCAGAGAATTTAATCCCCGGCTGCCAATCACGCACACATCAAATTCTTTCTCATTAGCGTATTTTACAATGGTAGGACCGGGTTCGCCATGGAGAATGGTGATTTGATAATCCACATCGGCTTTCTTTAACTTCTGTTCAGTAAATGCTAACTTCTGTTTCCGTTTCTTTTCCAAATCCGCTGAATTCCAATTATGCAAAACGTCAGCCCTCGATTGCTCTCTATCGATTACAAACACAACTTCAATGAAAGCGCTTGAATTATTTCTGACTAAAAGCAATGCTTTATCTAATGCTCTGATTGCATGTTCCGAACCGTCTGAAGCTAGTAATATTTTATTAAACATTCACTGTCCTGCAACATGTTGATTTAACTGCATCCATTATACCAAAAATGGAATAAGCTGAAGTATTCTTTTTTCCGGCAAAAAAAAGGCAGGGCGCCTTATAGCACCCTGTCCACTTCCATTAATGATTGGCCGCTTTCGCATCCGGTTTATGATACACCGAACGCCTCTCGACCAACATAGAGCTTTCTTCGTTTAATCCAACTATCTTCACCTTTTTTCCATTATCCTGGTACTTCAACACAACTTTATCGATTGCACCGACTGCTGAATCATCCCATAGATGTGCTGCCTTTAAGTCTATCTCTATTTCCTCGTAGCCTTCTTTAAAATCAAAAGCAGCTACAAATTCAGTGACGGATGCAAAAAACAATTGGCCGGTTACTACGTAGATTTTTTTACGACCATCTTCCACCTGCAAGCTACGGACGTGTACCTTGGAAATCTTGGCGGCGAAAAAGATAGCACTCAGTACAACACCGGCCAGGACACCGATGGATAGATTGTGGGTCAATACCACTGCCCCCACCGTAACAACCATTACAACTGCGTCCGTTTTCGGCATCAAGTGCAAGTTCCGGAGAGAAGACCAGTCAAAGGTACCGATAGACACCATTATCATGACACCAACCAGGGCAGCCATCGGAATTTGAACGAGTAAATCATTGAAAACCAATATCAAGACCATTAAAAAAACCCCGGCAGTCAGTGTCGATAACCGTCCTCTTCCTCCCGATTTTACATTGATAACAGATTGACCAATCATGGCGCATCCTGCCATTCCACCAAAGAAGCCAGCAACGACATTGGCAATTCCCTGTCCTTTTGTTTCTCTATTTTTATCACTTTCTGTATCTGTCATATCATCGACGATTTGAGCGGTCAACAGAGACTCAAGCAATCCTACTACCGCGAGAGCCAGGGAATAAGGGAAAATGATCATCAAGGTTTCTAAATTGAACGGAATATCCGGAAGTAAGAATATCGGCAATGCTTGAGTGAGTTCCCCCATATCACCGAC
The DNA here is from genome assembly GCF_000821245.2 of Virgibacillus senegalensis. Taxonomy (GTDB): domain Bacteria; phylum Bacillota; class Bacilli; order Bacillales; family Amphibacillaceae; genus Sediminibacillus; species Sediminibacillus senegalensis. Next base: position 1,216,249 of record NZ_LN611424.1, on the reverse strand, counting down.
AGTGCGAACTTCACTTCCAGTAAAAACCGCAACCAATGTAATGATGACTATTGCTACAAGCGGAGCTGGCACAGCTTTGGTGAACCGTGGAAGAACATAAATAATGACTAACGCACCGGCCACCATCGCGTACATTTGCCAGGACTCTCCAACAAAATGCTGTAATTGAGAGGTGAAAATCAAAATAGCCAGCGCATTGACGAACCCAATCATAACCGACCTAGGGACAAACTTCATGAACTTGGCGAGTTTAAAAATCCCCATGACAATTTGAATTATTCCGGTCAAAATGGTAGCAGCCAATAAATACTGCAACCCATGCTCGGCCACCAATGTCACCATAACTAAAGCCATAGCCCCTGTAGCAGCAGAAATCATTCCCGGTCTGCCGCCGACAAAAGCAATTACGACAGCAATACAAAAGGAAGCATATAAACCGACCATCGGATCAACACCAGCAATAATCGAAAAAGCAATTGCTTCCGGAATTAATGCCAAGGCAACGACCACACCAGCTAATATGTCTCCCTTGATATTGCCAAACCAATTCTGTTTAATTGCAGAAAAATTCAATACTGCACCTCTTTCTCTTCTATTTTAACTTTCTACGTGAAAGCAAGTCCGTTAAAAACAAGCCGAATCATACCACACAAATACACAAAAGACAAATAGGGATGTAAGCGTACATCACAACCTTTTTGCTTGTGTTTTCTCTATTTTTCTTCGTTTAATAACGGCGTTCGATATGTTTTTTTACTTCGGTCAATAATTTTCCGTGTTTTGTACAGAATAAGCGTGAAACTAAATCCATTTTCTAAAGGAGAGAATACAATGGAACATGTAAGAGCACTTGTCATCAAATTTGCTGTTACCGGGATTGTTCTTTACTCTATTTTAGGCATTTTTTATACAGCGTCTGTAGGAGATATTTTCTTTATCACCCTGCTTGTAACAGGAGTGGCATACTTGCTGGGAGATCTATTCATCCTGCCTCGTTTTGGGAACTTGACAGCATCCATCGCCGACTTCGGATTGGCATTTGCTTCGGTGTGGCTGCTAAGCACCTTCTTTATCGGGACAGACACCGCTGTAGTGAATGCCTCGTTGTTTTCAGCCTTGTTTATTGCTGCGGCAGAAGTGATTTTCCATATGTACATGCAAAACCGAGTACTCGATGAGGAACCGGATTATGAGGAGACAAACAGACAAACGACGGCCCGTCTGCAAACAGAATTCGCTGATGAAAGTGAAGGGCAGGATATTATCGAGTTACAGGATGATAAAAAAGAGGAGAAGAAAGAGGAATAACCTTCCGCCTCTTGCGCCAGCTGTCACAGGAGTAAAAGATCTCTGGGACATGCTGGCCATGTTGAGCGGGCAGGCAGAGTGACTAAAAATTGTCGAGAAGCTGGCAGGCTTCCCTTGCAAGAAGTAACCCGACCGCCTGATTTTGCTTCCAGATTATCGGATAATTTTCGACTGGCACTGGTCTGGGACCAATATAGGGAGAAATTTCAGGAGTGAACGCCGGCTTCTTCATTTCGGTTAAAAACCAATCCGTGTATCCACCCCCGCTTGGTTCAGGACCAGGATCTACAAGGCGGTAACTTGTTTTTTCGCTTAATTTTTGGGCGATTTCAAAAGTTGCAGCCAGTAACTTTCCATCAATTTTATATTTCCAATATATTTCTTCTCCAGAAGAATGGTAGGCTGCTGCCATTTGGATGCCTTCTCTTTTCGTAAATTCGTAAATGGCCTTTGCTTCCGGTTCACTTAGCGGATAGGGACCTTTATAGTTCATTGGTCCAGGTCTGTCGGAGACAGGTTTGATTGTTTCCCAACCAGCCGGATACTGCCTATTCAGATCGACCCCTCTTATGTTAGCCTTCCATTCGGTAAAATCGTTTTGGTTATGATTGAGCTGTAAAACTTTTTCTGGCTTCTGTGTGGCTTCAAGTCCCTTTTGAACGAGGGTAACACCGTCCGGATTGACCATCGGAATAAACCAAATCGTCGCTTTGGAAAGAATATCATTGAGATTGAACCCATCGATGGTATCTCCTTCAGACCATGCCCGACAATAGTCTGCCACCATGTCCATCAATAAATAGGTGGTCAGCCACTCTCTCGCATGATGGGAGCCGTTCAAAAGCACCTTTGCCTTTCCCGTTCCCAGTTTTACGGCATATAAGGATCTCCCTTCGACTGATTTGCCGATAACAACCACTTGAACGATTTCCGGATAGCGACTTTCCAACATACGAATATCTGCTTCCATTTCCTCAAAAGTATAAGGGGAATCATTCGTAAGCGAGCGCATATAGAAATATCCCTCCTCGATTCTCTTGGTTTCTGGCAGTTCTAAGTCGATTAGAGACGGAATGATTTGCATCCCGCTGCTAAAATGATACTATATATATATTAACAAATGCATCGATAGGTGATGGGGTTCACCTGTAACTGCCAATAGGCTAATGACTCCTGCCAGTACACTTCCCTGGCAGGAGTCATTTTTGAATTGGAAAATATTGGAGGTTTTTCGCCGTGATTTATCTTTATGTCGGGTTAGCCGGTTCACTGGGGGCCATGCTGCGCTATGGAATCGGGATCCTTTTTTACCAGGCAGACACCGTCTTCCCTTTTACTACTTTGATCATCAACTTGGCAGGCAGTTTTCTGTTGGCGTGGCTGACAGGCTCCATTCTCAGTACTGCCAGGCTTTCTCTCACGGCCAAATCGGCAATTGGAACCGGGTTCGTCGGTTCTTTCACTACATTTTCTACATTAAGTGTTGAAACCGTCGATTTATACATGGACGGCAGGCTGTCTCTGGCCATCCTGTATATTTTCTTGAGTATTTTCGGTGGTCTTGCTATGAGCAGACTAGGGTATCAGGCAGTCGTAAGGAGAGAATCGGAATGAATGTGTTATTATTTATCTTGGTAGCTATCGGCGGGTTTATTGGCGCTGTCGCCCGTTTTGCTATCAGCCAATATGTAAAACGGAATTTTTCATTTACCTTTCCGGCAGCCACCTTGTTTGTAAATATTATCGGTTCTTTTTTGCTCGGTTTCTTCAACGGCCTGGACGTGGGAGAATATATGCTTGTTTTGGCAGGAACGGGATTTTGCGGTGCCTTTACGACTTTCTCCACGTTCAAGCTGGAAGCAGTCCAACTACATGTTGACAATCAAAAAAAAGCATTTCTCTTCTACACGATAGTTACTTATGCAGGCGGTATTTTTTCCGCATTAGTCGGGTATCAACTTGGCCTCTTCTTCTTTTGATGAAAAAAACACCCTGCGGGCACGTGGCCACTGAAAAACTGAAGTTTTATGATAGGTAGAATTTTAAAAAAGCGGTCAGTGCGGAAATTAATTTCCACACTGACCGCTTTTCGTCTAATTTTAGAGGTTTGTGCCTCTATTCCTTCATTAGTTTAACGATTCGTTTTACGTTTGCCGTAAAAATCTCCATCGCACCTTAATGCGCATGCCTTTTAGACCCAAAGATGAAGCGACCTCATATCCGTGTCTATGCTTTATGTACCATTCATGTACAAGAAAAAAGAGTGATTTTCTTTTTTAAATCAAAGAGAGATTGGTCCTTGGTAATTCCACGATAAGCGAGCGGTGGTGACGCCTGCGGGGAACAGCGCGAGTCGAGGATTCACTTGGTCAAGTGAACTTCTTGACCAAGTTAGCTGTGGCTGTGGCCGTGCCCGCGGCCAGCATCCACCGACAAGCGATTCGCGGAAGATTAAAAGGACTTTTTCAGTGGCCTCGCAGGCACAGACTGCTTTTTTAAACAGATTTGACTGCTTTTCCGGCAAGCATTTGAATGACCATATCGTCCATTGGCGGGTTATGAAGTCCTGCCCGCACGTTTCGATAATATTGTTCAAACCTGTATTGCTTGGAGAGCCCCCTGCCGCCTGCAATTCGCAATGCTAAGTCCACTACTTCATTAGCTGCGTTGGTAACGGAAGTTTTTACAGCAGCAAGTTCCGCCCCGAGCTGGTCTCTCGATCCTGGTGATTCATCCCATTGGCGTGCGACCCCGTACATGAAATAATGAGCCTGCAACAGTTTCAAATCCATCTCGCCGATTTTTTGCTTGATATGAGGCACTTCAGAAATAGGCGTATTCAAACTGTTTGGCTGATAACTTTTGGCAAAAGCAACTGCATCGTTACGTGCAGCAACTGCAATTCCCAGATAACATGCTGGAATGTGCAGCAGCCAGCCCTTCGGTTTGGACGATTTTCCTTTATTGACTTCGACTAGAGCCTGTTCAGGTATATGGACATCCTGCAGGACTAAATCATCACTGCCGGTGCCGCGCATCGCCATTGTATCCCAAGTATGTTCAACGTGGACACCCGGGGTATTACGGGGAATCAAAAAGGAGCCTACGGCGTCTTTCTCTTCTATATAAGCAGTCACGAGATAGTAATCGAGTACACTGGCCATGGTTGTGAATGTTTTTCTGCCATTGACAACGTAGTTTTCACCCTGTCGGACTGCTTTGGTTTCAGGTATACCTCCCCTGGTGGGGCTTCCGGTTGCCGGCTCCGATGCCGCGCGGTTGACAACCAGTTTTTTTTCACCAATTTCCCGGGCAAAAGCTTCAAACTGTTCCTGCTGCCATAACTGTTGTTCACTAAGCTCCATCACCACTCCCATATGCCAGCCTATGGACAATGCAGCTGAGCCATCTCCTTCCGCCAACTTTTCCTGCATCAACAACAGTTCACTTAAATTAATCTGTTTTCCCCCAAACCTCTCCGGAAGCGGCAGTGTAACATAGTCTGCCTGTTTCAAATCATGAAGATTGTCTGGAGAAAACTGAGCACTCAGTTCTGTTTCTTCGGTTCTTCGTTTCAACTTTTCCGCCAGCTTGTCAGCTGTCTCCAATAATTCCTGCTGTCGATCATTTTGGATAAAAGACTTTAAGAAATATGACACCTTTACCACTCCTGTCCTTCTATTGACCAATAGTGTTTGCATCTTCTACTATTTTACAAAAGCATTTTCCGAAAATACAAACTTTCCACTTCGCTTTACTTGGACTTTGGAAAAACAGAAACATTTTGGGTGGCAGTATCACGCGTCCCACAAATTTTTACCTGTAAGCATCTACCGTACTTTGATATAGTAAACAAGGAACGTGAAAAAGGGGGAATTTTACCATGCGGACACTTCAACGGGAAAGCCCTTTTTACTTAGCCGGGTTAATCATTCTCACATTAGGTATTGGACTAACTATCCAATCCCAATTGGGAACGTCTCCCTTTGATGCTTTGTTGGTCGGGTTGTATCGCACTTTCGGGTTGACAATAGGATCCTGGGAAGTTGTCGTCGGCTTGTCGATGATTCTTGGCAATGCTTTGGCAAAAAGGAGTCGCCCTGAATACAGTGCCTTAATTACTTCTTTCATTACTGGAGCAGGCATCGATGGTTGGGTATATATATTAGACGGGCAAGTGGAACCGGATACGTTGTTCGGACAGTCTGTTTGTTTCGCTGCCGGACTTGGGTGCACGGCAATTGGGGTTGCAACTTATCTTCAATCAAGGATTGCTCCTAATCCAATGGACCGCTCCATGATGGTCATTACCGAAATAACAGGGTGGAGCGTCACGTATTCAAGAGCTTTGATTAGTATCATTCTGGTTTTTCTAGCCTTTCTATGCAGCGGAACAATTGGACCAGGTACCTTGATTAACGCTTTATTCAGCGGTATGTTGATCAGTTATTTGCTTCCATATGTCAAAAAGCTAAAACAAAAGATAATGTTGCGCAAACAGGCAGCCGCTCATTCTTAAAATTGGAAAGATACCTTGAAATCCTTGTTAAAAAACAGGCGCAGTCCGTTTGCCATTTATTGACTTACGGGCTACGCGAATTTTCTTTGCCATATTAGTAAAGAAAAACTATTTACGATATAAAAATACTTTTTGGAGTCATAAACGAGACCTTGCCAATCCTTCCGGCGGGCTTGGAATCGTCTTGTTCACTCTGAATTTCATGTATTCAAACAGTGCTATGGGTGTTATTACTAGCCTATTAACTTGTCTGCTCATTGAACCAACAAGCAAATCTCCATCTTTCCGATTGCTTGATAAGTCAGTTCCACTTGTATGGCATGGTGAAAATTTTCGACTACCATATTTTCTTCCGATGCCACCAATGGAGAAGTAATATCGGTTTGCAGTCCGGTTGCATATATCCCCGTGGACACACTACCCGCAATCATATTGCCAAGCTCTCCTGAGAAAGAATGCAGCATTTCTCCCTCCAGAGGCATGCCAAACATAGCTTCACCAATCGATCCAAATAAGTGATCATTTGCTTTCAGGACAAGTGTACCTTGTATATCTCCCGTTACATCAATCAGCACCCCAAAAGGAACAGGCAAGGATTCTTTTATTACTTTCGCTTTGCCTACCTCCGCTTCCAAGGGGATGACGGTTTGAATGGACTTTAACGTTTCGTTGTACAACTCTTTTATGACTCGATTTTTTTCACTAGTGACGATGAAACTCACCTCTTTTTTCTGCATGTTCAAACGCTGTTATTAAAATTGGCTGCCGGGATCTTTTCGCATAGCCATAATAAACTAGTCAAAAGATTCCGGCAGCCAGGCAACATAGCTTTAAACCCTGGCTTTTGTGTCCTTTTTTTCTAAAGAGTTCCCTTTAGCTAGTCCTTTCCGACTAAGCATAAAGTTACAGATGGGTTTCATCCATTATATACTATTTTCGACATAATTCAACAAATTCTTATCCCCAATACAGCCGCTTGCACCCTAATCGTTAAATACGACTGATGGAACAAAAAACACCGGACCTCCCAAAGGGAATCCGGTGTATGTGTCCTTATTCTACACTGCTCGAGACTTCTTTCACCATTTCCGATACTGAGATTAATCCTCCGCCGGAAAGGTACCAATAATCGGGATTTAAATAGACAATGTGATTATCTTTATACGCCTTCGTTTCTTGCACTAATTTGTTTTCCAATGTTTTTTTCGCAGAGTCTTCTCCACCTACTACTTGGTTACGGTCCACAACAAATAAATAGCCAGGATCTTTTTCCACCAGGTATTCAAAAGAGACATTTTGACCATGGGTAGATACTTCTAAGTTTTCATCAACGGCTGGAAATCCAAAAACATCATGGATCAAGCCGAACCGGGAACCCGGACCATAAGCATTGATACTGCCATCATTCGTCAGGATAATCAAACTGTTATCCCCATTTGCAGAAGCTTTTTCTTTTAAAGTGGAAATTTGATCATCGATCTCAGCCAATTCTGCTTCCACTTCAGATTCCTTGCTGAAAATTTCACCCAAGACGGTTGCATTTTCCTTGAAAGAGTCCATGTACCTTGTCGTATCGACACCGAGATGGATGGTAGGTGCCAGTTCGTTCAAATCATCGTATGCTTCAGCAGTACGGCCGGAAATGATGATCAAATCTGGATCGATTTCACTTAATTTTTCAAAATCCGGTTCAAAAAGTGTTCCAGCGTTTTTATACTCATCACTATCATATTTCGACAGATAAGAAGGCAAATTTTCTTTTGGAACAGCCGTCACATCAATTCCAAGTTTATCCAATGTATCGAGAGTTCCAAAATCAAAAACAACTACTTTTTCCGGATTAACCGGTACTTTCGTCTTTCCTAATTCATGCTCCACCGAGATTGTTACACTCTGTTTTTCCCCACTGTCGGATGCAGCGGAGGCATTATCATCGGAAGAACCTTGACTGCCACAGGCAGCTGTAAACAAAGCCAATATAAGAATGGAAACTAGCACCGTGAATTTTTTTGTCATTTTCTTTCACCTCTAACTAAATTATTTATAAAAGATAGGGTAATGATTTGTATCTTCCACTGCCAATCCTGGACAACATTTACCGGACAATTATTACATGGGCCCACCGTCTGGCTGCCGTTCGGGATTACAATGGCAATATTACTGAAAAAATAGTACATTCCCCTATCCTGTGCTACACATTGTTAAGAAAAATAAAGGCAAATTCTGCATTGATCGATATCCTGGATGTCAATATCCATATCATATACTTCTTTTAGGACTGCCTTATCAATAATCTCATTTGTCGGTCCTTTACTTACAATCTTTCCGTCCTTCAATGCCACAATATAATCGGAATAGACGGAAGCAAAGTTCACATCATGAATAACAAGAATAACCGTTTTGCCGAGATCATTTACCAGCCTGCGCAAGACTTTCATGATTTGAACGGAATGCTTCATATCTAAGTTGTTCAACGGTTCATCAAGCAAAATATACTCGGTATCCTGGGCAATAACCATTGCTATGTAAGCCCGCTGCTGCTGGCCGCCGCTAAGCTGGTCCAGGAATTTATCCTGTATATCCTGCAATTCCATGTAAGCAATGGCTTCGTCGACAAATCGCTTGTCTTCTTTCGTCAATTTCCCTTGAGAATATGGGAAGCGACCAAAGCTGACCAGTTCCTTCACAGTCAATCGGAGACTTATATGATTGGATTGACGCAATATCGATATTTTCTTGGCCAGCTCTTTGTTTTTACTCTCAGTTACTTCCTGGCCATCTATCAAAATTTCACCATGATCTTTGGCTATTAAACGGCTGACCATCGACAACAGCGTACTTTTTCCTGCCCCGTTCGGACCGATAAAAGAAGTAATTTTTCCTCTTGGTATAGTCATCGACACATTGTCCACAACGTTTTTCGTCCCGTATTGTTTGGAAACTTCCTTTACAACTACCATGCTTTACTCTCCTTTAATAAAAGATAGATAAAGTAAACTCCACCGACAAAGTTAACAATGACACTCAAGGTCGTTGAGAAGGTAAATACCCGTTCAACGATCAGCTGGCCGCCGACCAAAGCAACGATACTGATCAAAACAGATCCTAGGATCAAATAACGGTGGCGGTAGGTTTTTAAAAACTCGTGAGCGACATTTGCCACCAACAGACCAAGAAATGTGATCGGTCCTACCAGTGCCGTGGATATCGACACCAATATCGCGATGATTACCAGCATTCGTTTAACGACATAATCATAGTCGACACCTAAATTAATTGCCTGCTCTTTTCCTAAGGACATCACATCAAGATACTTGGAAAACCGCGCAAAATAAATGGCAATCAACAAAACCAGAACAAACGAAATGGTCAGTAAATCGGTATTAACATTGTTAAAGCTGGCGAACATTTTGTTCTGGACAATCATAAATTCGTTCGGATCGATCAATACTTGCATGAAAGTGGACAGACTCTCAAAAAAAGTGCCGAAAATCAGCCCGACGAGCAGTAATAAATAAATATTTTTTCCACTCTGTTTAAAGAGCAGCTTATACAGCACACCGGCAAACAAAATCATCAATACCACAGAAAGAAGGAAATTGAAATTTTTGTTTAAAACCATGGCACTATTGGAGCCAAATATAAAAATGATAAACGTCTGAATCAGTAGATACAACGAATCCAATCCGATAATGCTCGGTGTCAAAATCCGGTTGTTGGTAATCGTTTGAAAAATAATAGTGGAAAATGCGATCACGGCGCCGGTGAGCGCAATTGCCAATATCTTTGTTGCTCTTCTCGGCAATATGTAACCCCAATTGCTCCCAACACTGCCAAACAGGAACAACAGGATAAGTACAACAGCCATGACTGTTAGTATAATCAATTTGTTTCGATTACTCATATGCCTTTCTCCTCAGTACCAGATATAAAAAGATTCCGCTGCCGATAACGCCGACGGTAACACCGATGGCAATTTCATAAGGATAAATGAGTACCCTGCCGATGATATCGCAAGCAAGGACAAATGCGGCACCGAGCAAAGCAGTATGAGTAAGGCTTTTTTTCAAATGATCCCCTTGATAAATCGTCACGATGTTCGGAATGATTAACCCGAGAAACGGAATCATCCCTACAGTCAGTACGACAACCGTGGTGACCAGCGCGACAATCACCAGTCCGATATTGACTACTTGTTTATGGTTCAACCCAAGATTGGTGGAAAATTCCTCGCCCATTCCAGCTATCGTAAACCGATTGGCATAAAGATAGGCAACGGCCAACAAAGGGATGCTAATGTACAGTAACTCGTACCGCCCCTGCAAAATCAGGGCGAAATTACCTTGCAGCCAGGATGACATATTTTGAATCAAATCTTCTTTATAGGCAAAAAATGTTGTGATCGAACTGACAATGTTACCGAACATCAATCCGACAAGCGGAATGAAAATCGCATCCTTGAACTTCACCTTACTGAGTATTTTCATAAAAATAAATGTTCCTAATAAGGCAAAGAAAAAGGCAACAAGCATTTTCTGCAAAGGACCGGCTGAAGAGAACAGCATTAGCGAAATCAGAATTCCGAATCTGGCTGAATCAATGGTTCCTGCTGTTGTTGGGGAAACGAACTTATTTCTGCTGAGTTGCTGCATGATTAAGCCGCATATGCTCATTCCCATTCCTGCAATGATAATACTAATCAATCTTGGAATCCTGCTCACCCATAAAATCTCAAGCTGACTATCATCAAGATGGAATAGATCGGAAGGCGACAAACTTGTCACTCCGATAAATAAAGACGTCATGGATAGTACCACTAATGCCAATGACAAGTACCGTAACTTCATAACAAAACCCTTCACTTTCCGACTGCACCTATGTAATGCTTATTTATTTTAATCAATAATGAAATTCATTATCAATTAGCTATCCCTATATTATCAGATTATTTTCATCTGTCAACGGACTAGCGAAAATAATCTGAATTTTCCCCTTGAAAGGAACAAGGAAGTTAAGGGGTTGCTGAATTTCCTTATCATTCACGGATGCCTTACACACAAAAAAGCCCGGCTGTACGCATACAACCGGGCTTTTCACGTGCTCTTCTTTCCTATCAACTAGGTATTTTAAACTCCCAACAAAACGGACAAGCGTTCTTTGTCAAATCCCATGACAACCTCTTGCTCATCCGCTTCTTTGATAACAGTTACCGGGGTCGCACTCGCCCCTAGAGCCATCACTTCATTCATATATTCCGAATTTCTTCTGATGTCTCGGTCTTCAAACTCGATTTTATTATCTTTTAGCCACTCTTTTTCTGCATGGCAAGGACTGCAGGTTTCCTGACTATAAATGATTACTTGTTTTGGCATCTTGTCATTCCTCCTTTTCAGTTATTACTATAACCAAAACGATGGGTGCTGAAAAGAAATCAACCTCTCTTTCCGAGTCATTGGATTCTTGTTTTTTGCCAACGGAACAGCATCCTTTCCTAGTCGGTATATCGCTTTCTTCTAACTTCCGTCCTTTCAGGATAATGGATAATCGGGGTGAAATCTGGTAAAATCGCAAACAAGAAGGCTTGAAAGGGGGAATTTGAATGAAGATAATATCGATAGAGCCTACTCCCAGCCCACATTCGATGAAAATCAACGTCGATGAGGAATTACCAGCAGGGCAAAACCGGAACTATAAAAAAGGAGATGACTTAAGTACTGCTCCTGAATACATTCAAGCATTGTTTAACATAGACGGTGTCAAAGGAATTTATCGTGTCGCCGATTTTCTAGCGTTGGAACGCCATCCAAAAAGCGCATGGGAAACCATACTCCCGGCAACGAGACAAGTATTTGGGGAGGAACAGCCTGAAACCAACGGCAGTGCTGAATCCACTCGAACACCTGTAGATACTTTTGGGGAAGTAAACGTGTTCGTTCAGATGTTCCGAGGATTACCGATGCAGGTGAAACTGAAAGAGGGTGGCCAAGAGCAGCGATTTGGACTGCCCCAGCGGTTCATGGATGCAGCAATGGAAGCATCCACTGCCTCTCCGAATATGGTAATGGAACGGAAATGGGTCGAACAAAGCCCCCGTTACGGAAGCCTCGAAGAAATCGGTGAAGCTATAGTCGAGGAAATTTCAGCTACCTATGATGAAGAACGTCTGAAAAAACTGGTAAAGCAAGCTTTTCAGAATGGAAATCAGGAAGAAGAGACGGCATCCCTAAAACAGCGGCCAAACTTGGAAATACTGGACGACCCTGATTGGAAAAATCGATATGCCGCTTTAGACAGATTAGGGGAACCGGATACAGAGGATTTGCCATTTTTAGATAAAGCACTACAGGATGAAAAAGCCTCCGTTCGTCGTTTGGCAACCGCTTATCTAGGTATGATAGAAGACCCTGCCGTACTGCCGTACTTATATAAAGCGCTCCAGGATAAAGTGGTAACGGTCCGGCGAACCGCGGGAGACTGTCTCTCCGATCTCGGCTTTCCTCAAGCTATTCCACAAATGGCCGAATCGTTAAAAGACAAAAATCGACTCGTACGCTGGCGTGCCGCCATGTTTTTATATGAGACCGGAGATGAAAGCGCGATTCCTGCGTTGGAAGCAGCCAGCGATGATCCAGAATTCGAAGTGAGAATGCAAGTAAATCTTGCGCTAGAACGGATTAAAGGCGGCGAAAAGGCAAAAGGCTCGGTTTGGAGCCAAATGACTGAAGCAACGCAAAACAAACTGATTGAGGAGGAAAGAAAATGAATCCCTATGAACAATATATGAAAGAAATTTCCCAGCCCATGAGAACTGAATTGACAGAAGCAGGCTTCAAGGAATTGACCTCTCCTGAGGCAGTCGATGAATTTATTCAATCTGCTGATGGTACATCCCTGGTGGTAGTCAATTCTGTCTGCGGTTGTGCGGCTGGCCTTGCTAGACCGGCAGTAAGAGAATCATTGAACAACGGCAAAAAGCCGGATAACCTGGTGACTGTGTTCGCTGGACAAGACCGGGAAGCAACATCCCGCATGCGTGAGTACTTTGTTGGAATTGAACCTTCTTCCCCTTCCATGGCTATTATGAAAGACGGAAAAGTTCTTCACTTTATCCCTCGCGAAGAAATAGAAGACCATGAAGTCGAAGAAATCGTCTCTAATCTATCGGAGGCATATAACGAGCACTGTTAAATACACAAACGGCAGTTCCTTTAATAAACAAAAGGAACTGCCGTTTTATCGTTAACCACGTTAAAACAGTCTTCCTCTTTCCCCATTCCTTTATCCGTGAATGAGGTCTCTAAAGAAGAAGGATAAACTGTCCGAAAAATTTATTGTTTGTTTTGGATTTGCTTTTCCGCCATTTCAATCATTTCTTTAACCATATTCCCGCCAATCTTGCCACCAATTTTTCCGGCATCCTTCGCCTTGATATCTCCGTTGTATCCATGCTTCAGATCAATACCCTGCTCCTCGGCTGTTTCATACCTTGCATTTTCCGGATTTTGTGTATGCGCTACCTTTGCCTTTAGCCTGTCCAACCCTTCTCTTGCTTCAGGAACAAGAATTTTATTTCTTCTAGCCATTTCCTGTCTCCTTTCGTCAATTTCTCTTACTGGAAATACTTTTTCCTTGATGGCTGATTAAATTACCATTCTCATCCACCTCATCGATTGCTCCCTCTATCGTCCCCTCTGTATAATTGTCGGAGACTTGTTCGTGTGTTACAGCCATCCCTTTTGATAATGAATCATTTTTTTGGTAGTCAGAGGGATCATACATTTTTTCGGCTACTTTTTCCGCTTGCTTTTTTTGGTCTTTTCGATCGTTTGTCATGTTCATTCCTCCTATCATTCTTTCGGTTGCTTATAAGTGCGCGATAATCTCATCCAGTTCCGATAACAATTGCTTTGCTTCTTCTTGATTCAACAGAATCGGGATTTGATCATTCACCGTTATGGTACAGCTCTCCTTCCTGCTGTTTTGTCTGGATAAATAGTGATGAAGCTGTTCCAGCTGCCTGTTGGACAGGACGGATTGCGTTTGCAAATTTTTCACCCGACGTAAATAGAATAATTCATCATCATCAGAAAACTCACCGCTAAATAACACGCCGTCAAAGTTGTTCACTCGATTACTCCTTTGTTCATTGTTTTTCTTCTGTTAGTATGCGGAATTTCCTTAGAATCATGCCCTTATGCAAAAAAATACAGGGGTGCATATACTACGCATCCCTGTATTTACGCTTATTTGATATTCTCACCTACGGACTCGCTTTATCGATTTTCTTATCGCTACTAAAAAAATTGCGGCCAAAGCCACCACCCATATATAAGAGAAACTTGACTGCTTGTCCGGTTGACTAGTATTTGCCTTTTGAACTTCATGCTTTCCTTCTCTATCCTCGTCTCCTTCTAAAGAAAAAGAAGTACTCAATGACTGTTTATCCTGATCAATGTTTAATGTACCTTGATTGTTAACCGAAAGCTCTGCTTCCTGGTCCTTTAAAGCGGTATAAACAATATCATTATCGACAGTATAGGTAGTATCATTTTCACTTACGAATTCAGTTCCTTCCGGGACAGTGATCGTTTCAAAATTGTCAAAGCCATAATCAAGCAATGCTTCAGCATCTTGATAAGCCCCATTTTGAGATTCCGCTTTTAATGTTACAGCTATAAGATGAAGACCATTACGCTCTGCGGTTGTGACCAATGTATGGCCCGATTCGTCGACATAACCCGTTTTTCCACCGGTTATTCCATCATATGGATCTTCCCGCATCATCTTATGGTGATGGTAAAGCGTCGTAGACCACGCATCACCTTCCCACTCCAGTTTTTGCGTGCCGAAAATTTCCCTGAAAGTGGGATTATTCATTGCATACTGCGTAATTTTCGCCAGGTCGGCTGCTGTGGTCACGTGGTTTTCATTGAATAATCCATGTGCATTTGTAAAATGTGTATCTCGGACCCCAATTACCGCTTGCAGGTAGCTGTTTAAATCTTTGGAGAAAGCTTCAGAGCTCCCCCCTAAGTGTTCAGCAATCGCTACACCTGCATCATTTCCAGAGTTAATCAGCATGCCCTGAATCAGCTTTTTTAACGGCACCTGTTCGCCTTCCTCCAAATAAACCCTGGTTCCCTCTACCGCGCGCGCCTTGGCACTCACAGTTACCATTTCATCCAGATCGGCAGTCTCAATGGCATAAATCGCCGTAGCTACTTTGGTCAAGCTGGCGGGATACATCGTTTTGTCTGCATTTTTTTCATATAGGACTTGTCCCGAAGCCGCATCTATCAAGATGCCAGATTCGCTCAGAAGCTCTTCATCCCATTCTGCAGCATCGATGTTTATAGCCATCCCTAACTGGGAAAAAAGTAGTAATAATATAACACAAAGCCGTTTCACAATAGCACCTCGCTAGTTAATCGTTGATTGATAAGTCTGGTTAGGATCCCTGCATTCCGCTATCTCAGCTCAATAACATTGGAATGTGTGACACTTAGTTATTGTTATTACCCGGCTGGCAATAAAAATATCCGCTAAAAAGCGGGCATAACAGTAACTTCCGCTTGATGGTATTAATGCCATCTTAACGTAAAAAGAGAACTCTCCAAAATGGAAAGTCCTCTGTTAACTTTTCATTTAACCGTCTAGTTCATTACTCTGACCACGCGCCCATTGAAATGATTCTTCCAGTAACCACTGGACATATTAGCAACAGCAACACCAGTTGAACTTTGTGAACCGATGAAGTTACCGCCACCTATGTAAATACCGACATGGCCGTCTGTTTTGTATGTATTGAAGAATACTAAATCGCCAGGTTTCATCTCACTTGCTGAAACTTTTCGCCCTGCACCGGTTAAAGCACCTGTACTGGCAGGCAAATTGACACCTGCTTGAGAGTATGCCCAACTGACAAATCCGGAACAGTCAAAACGGCCGTTCGCGATGTCAGAAGCTGTTCTTCCTCCTCCGAATACATAAACCGAATTACCGATATATTTATATCCCGCTGAAATTACCGTGCTGATATTTCCGCTTGCTCCAGAAGCTTTTGGACTGGCTGAAGCCGCGGAAGATGACTTACCGGATGATTTGCTGGAAGACTGTGAATCACTGTTACGGGGCTGCTCCACACTCATCGCCTGGATTTGCGCTTCCTGCTTTTCCCGTTGTTCGATATCTTGTTTTATTTGCTGTTCTTCCGAAGCTAATCGCTGATCTTTTTCCTGCAACGATGCTTTTTCATCGCGAGTTGCCTGTTCTTTTTCTTTCAGTTCTGCTTTTAATTGTTCATTTTGTTCTTTTTGTTCAAGAATTTGGGCCTGCATGCCCTCTAATTCCGTCTTCATTTCATTTAATTCAGCCAGCTTGTCGTCCATATCCTGGCGCTTTGTTTCTAATTTTTCTTTATCTGCTTCCTGTTGCTCGAGCAGGTCTGCATCTGAGTCCATGACTTTCGAAACAAGGTTCACTCGGTCAATAAAATCCCCAAAGCTTTTCGATCCCAAAATTACTTCCATGTAGCTGACGGTTCCACCATTTTTCTGCAACGTCTTCGCACGGTCTTTCAGTATTTCGAACCGCTTTTCCATTGTTTCTTCGATTTCGGCAATCTCAGCTTCGAGTTCTTCAATATCTTGGTTGGTTTGCTTAATTTCTGTTTTTGTATCTTCGATTTTTTGTTCGTTGTCGATAATTGCCTGCTCTACACGATTGATTTGTTCGTTTAATTCCTTCAGTTCCGTAAGGACCTGTTCAATCTCCGCTTGTTTTGCGTTGATGTCTGCCTGCACTTCCGATCTTTCGTTCTGTACCTGCTTTTGCTCGTCCTCCAGGCTCGTTTCTGCAGAAACCGCCGGTACAGCGATTACGCTTCCAAAACAAATCATGACGGCAGCATTGATTCCGATCCACTTTCTCGTAAGCATGCTATTCCCCCCTAGTCCCCTTGTTTACAAAACGTTTTTCTATGTATGAACTCTCTCGTAGTAGTTGATATCTATTTTTATTGTTAATCTATTGGTTGCAGTTAGTAGTATATCACTACAAAATGACAGAAATATTATCTCAATATTACAATTTTGTATCAAATACAGGTAGAAAGTAACAAAAATTATCACGAAAGCTGTTTGATTGTGTAACACTAACGAATTCGTTATGCTGTATATCCCGATTAATAGCATAGACAGCGGGTAAATAATAAAAGGCTCTTTTGCTATTAGAAAATGTGAGACTTCACTACTAAAGCAATAAAGCCATAGAAATCCCCTTTTGTTGAATGGGAAAAGTATTATTCGGGAAAAAGGTTAACATTAAGAACGAAACCATAGAAAGAAGGGATAAATATGAAAGCAGTCATCATCGATCAATATGGATCAGCTGATCAATTATACGAAACAGAAATGGAAACACCGGCAATCGAGGAAAACCAAGTATTAGTCGAGATGCACGCCACATCTATAAACCCCATCGATTGGAAGCTGAGAGAGGGATATTTAAAAGAAATGCTGCCCTTTGAATTTCCAATCATCCTGGGGTGGGATGCCGCGGGGGTTGTAAAGGAGATTGGATCAGAAGTAACCCATTTTCAACCAGGCGATCACGTATTTGCCAGACCGGCTACTACCCGGAATGGTACTTACGCTGAATATACAGCGATCGATGAAAAACTATTGGCAAAAATGCCTGAGAATGTGAGTTTTGAGGAAGCTGCAGCAGTGCCCTTGGCCGGCCTGACTGCGTGGCAGTGCCTTGTTGACTTTTCGGAAATTAAAGAAGACGATAAAGTACTCATACACGCCGGATCGGGCGGGGTAGGAAGTTTTGCCATCCAAATCGCCAAAAGTTTCGGAGCCTATGTCGCTTCTACAGCAAGCGGCAAAAATGAGGATCTCCTTAAAACGTTAGGTGTGGACAGGTTTATTAACTACCAGGAAGAAGATTTTGCGGATGTACTCGAAGATTATGACATTGTTCTCGATACAATGGGCGGAGATATTCAGAAGAAGAGCTTTCAAGTTTTGAAGGAAGGTGGCAAACTCATTTCCATCGTCGGTGAACCCGACAAGAAACTCGCTGCTCAAAAGAACATCAAAGCAAGCTCATTTTGGCTTAACCCAGACGGAAGTCAGTTAGCAGAACTGGGAAAATTGATGGAAAACGGGAAGATGACCGCAAACGTAGGCCATACCTTTCCTTTAAGTACAGAGGGAGTCCGGGATGCACATAAGCTCAGTGAAACCCATCATGCCCGGGGAAAAATTGTCATAAAAATCAAGTAAAATGTAAAAGTCACAGAGTTCGCTTGTAGAAAAACCATCAGTTTTTCTACAAGCATTTTATTTTCTCAAGATGACTACCTGATTCGAGAAGCCCATTCGTTGAAAGCGGGCTATATAAACAATAAAAGACTGAGCGCCATGACTGCCATTCCGCCAATCAGTCCATAAATGGACAGATGTGCTTCATCGTATTTTTTGGAAGCGGGAAGCAGCTCATCCAGTGAAATAAATACCATGATACCTGCAACGGCCGCAAATATCATGCCAAACATGACATCATTTAAAAACGGCATAAGAAGAAAGTAAGCAGCAATAGCGCCGATTGGTTCGGATAAACCGGATAAAAAGGAAAGCTTGAAAGCTTTTCGCTTATCCCCAGTGGAAAAATAAACAGGAACCGATACAGCAATCCCTTCCGGAATGTTATGA
Organism: Virgibacillus senegalensis; assembly: GCF_000821245.2. GTDB lineage: Bacteria > Bacillota > Bacilli > Bacillales > Amphibacillaceae > Sediminibacillus > Sediminibacillus senegalensis. Next base: position 1,197,703 of record NZ_LN611424.1, on the reverse strand, counting down.
ATGGCAATGGCAACTGCTATTGCCAGGCCAAGACCGGGATCCTGCAATGCAGATGTAAAAGTGGCAATTCCCTCAGGAAAGTTGTGGATGGCAATTGCCAAAGCAGTAAAAGTTCCCATTTTCAACAGTGCCGGATCACTAACAGTCTGTTTTGTTTTGGACATATCTTCGACTTTTTTCACTTCATGGGGGTTTCCCTGCTTCGGGATCACTTTGTCAATCAATGCAATCAGCAACATGCCTGAAAAAAAGCCGACAACGGTGAGCCAGTGCCCAAGCTCGTCGTCTAACGCACCCACCAGAGCATCCTGAGCTTTTACAAAAATCTCGATCATGGAGACGTAAATCATGACTCCCGCAGAAAAACCGAGGGATAAAGATAAAAATTTCGTATTGGTAGTGGAAGTAAAAAATGCAAGCAGACTGCCGATTCCGGTGGCCAAGCCTGCCATCAATGTGAGGGTGAATGCCAGTAATACATTTTCCAACGTACATCTTCTCCTCTGCTCACGTAATAGTCCTCAAGTGCTGTTAGTATATGTTTTTCCGCCGATTCTTTTCCAGGAAACCTTCCTTAACAAGCATTCTCTCGTTCGACGGATAAATGGTCTCTGAAAAATAGTATGCAGAGGAAAGCGAAAACGTCAATCACAGAACTTATTAGCTATTTTATGTGCTAACCGTGAAAGGGGAGTATGGAGATAAAAAATAAAAACAATAAAGGTAATGCTACGCACTTACCTCTATCGTTTTATGTTAGTGGTTTGTTAACTAAACACTTTTATCAATACAATTTATAAGTCGTTTTTCAATACCTGCTGCAAATTCTTTGAGCGAATTATCGTTGACCATTTCGATTAAAGCAGTTGGTCTAGGTAAACCGATTTTAACTTTTCCTTCATCTTGATCTTCATATACAACTATTTTGCAAGGCAAAAAGTAGCCGACCATCTGGTTTTGAGTTAAAACGCGTTGGGCCTCTTTAGGATTGCAAACCTCCAGCACCAGATATGGTTGATGAAAGTCTAAACCCTTTTCCTGTAATTTAGACTTTATATCAAATTGCCATAGTACTCCAAATTGTTCATACTTCAAACTTGCTTCCAAAGATTCAACTGCCTCTTCCATTGATTTATTTGTTTCTACCGTATAATGAAACAACTCAATTCCTCCTTTATAAACCTTTGCAATTAAAGGATTGATAACTCCAGTATAAGGGTTTTCCTCTTACCAATTCTTAAGCCTTAATTCAGCTCTTTCCAATTACCTAACCCGTACCCGTATAGGAATACCCAAAAAATATATTTTAAATCAAGATAATAAAATTTATCTGCTTTTCACAAGTAAATTTACCGCCTCTTTAATTAAATCTTCAGAGCTTTCACCAGCTTCCTGTTCCTTACGTATACATCGTTCAAGATTTGTACTGACAATCAACGCAGCTGTTTTATCCATAGCGCTTCTTACTGCTGACATTTGGGTAACTACATCTCTGCAATCTTTTTGTTCTTCCATCATTCGTATCAATGCTTTAACTTGACCTTCAATTCTTTTCATTCTATTTTTCATTTGAGCACTGTATTCCATAATGGTACTCCTCCTATATTCTTTAATTAGTCAGAAAACAGCCAACTCCAATAACCTTTTTCGCTTTTAAAAATTCGATACCCACGTCGCTTTCCATTTGAATCGAATGAAGTATCATAACTTTTTTATCTATGGTAAATTCCCATAATGCGGTATCGGGGACTGGGATACAAGAAGCATTCCTACTCTATCCTGGAAAATGTCTGATAACCCCTCTTTTCTAAAAATATCACATCTCTCCTATATAAATCATCATTTTGGGTCTTCTGTTCTTTAATTCCTAAACAGAGTATTACGTTCGGTAAAGAAACAGAAAACGGATATGGTCAATAAGACACCAATGATTCCCCCATTTACTACTTTCACCCACATTGTATGCCCTACCCGCATTTTTTCAAATGAGGACTTTTTCTTGGATACTCTTTTACGCACTCCTAACTAAAGGATATCCATCCATATCTTTACCGCTGTTCCTGCCATCAATAATGCCAAGATAATCTGTAACACCTTGGTATTTATTTTCTTTCCGACACCAGCTCCCAAAGGCGAAGCAATTACGCTTGCGATAACCATTATTGCAGCAGGGAAATAATCTACTTGTCCTGTGGTAACTTTTCCTATTGTTGCTCCAATGGAAGACATAAATGTAATCGCCAATGAAGAAGCTATTGTCATTCTTGTCGGAACCTTTAAGAAGACCAACATCATCGGGACTAACAGAAATGCACCCCCTGCACCTACAATGCCTGCACTGACACCTACAAATAAAGCAAGGAACACAGCTAGACCCTTGTTGAATTCAACTTGTTCCATTGGTTTGTCATCAATCCCCTTTTTAGGAACGAACATCAAAATGACTGCAACTATAGCTAAAATTCCATAAACGATATTAATGCTGCTTTCTTCCAGGTATATCGATCCAAATCCGCCAAAAAAACTTCCAATTAATATGCTGCCCCCCATGTAGCTGATTAGGGAGAGATTCAGGAATCCACCTTTTCGATAGGCCCATATACCGCCAAGTGTTGCAAAAAAAACTTGGATGGCAGTAACCCCTGAAGCTTCATGGGCACTAAACTGGGCTATCCCCAATGCCTCCGGAATATATAGCAGCATAGGAAAAATGACAATGGACCCGCCAATACCAAGCATTCCTGAAACAAACGAACCCGAAACCCCAATTAAGAATATGGTAAGAATAAAAGCAAGATCCATAGTTGACCCCCTTCAAAAAAAGAGGAACCTAGAGCGGTTCCCTTTTTTTATCCCTTTTTGATCCAGAACTTTAAAACATCATTTTCTTCCGTATTTTTTAATAGTTCATGTCCGCCAGATTTAGTCCAAGCCGTTAAATCACTTTTTGCTCCTTTATCTGTGGCATGAATCTCAAGGATTTGGCCAGATTCTATT
>NZ_LN611424.1:1190019-1193496 GCF_000821245.2 Virgibacillus senegalensis | reverse complement strand
ACCCCGCCAATACCAAGCATTCCTGAAACAAACGAACCCGAAACCCCAATTAAGAATATGGTAAGAATAAAAGCAAGATCCATAGTTGACCCCCTTCAAAAAAAGAGGAACCTAGAGCGGTTCCCTTTTTTTATCCCTTTTTGATCCAGAACTTTAAAACATCATTTTCTTCCGTATTTTTTAATAGTTCATGTCCGCCAGATTTAGTCCAAGCCGTTAAATCACTTTTTGCTCCTTTATCTGTGGCATGAATCTCAAGGATTTGGCCAGATTCTATTTCGCTCATGGCTTTCTTGGTTCTTACAATTGGCATTGGGCATGCTAATCCTTTTGCATCTACTACCTTTGTTACGTTCATTCTATGTTCCTCCTAATTTTTCATTTAGCCAAGTCAATGATTAACGTACCGCACAACGGTTCGGTCCTATTTCCATTTCTCTTTGTTTTTCTTCTTCCGGTGTGACTTTGCCCATATTTGTTTCCCGGATTTCCTGATAAGCGTTTGGTTGTGCCGGTAAATTCTCCGTCACTATTCTCCTGAATTCAGCTTCATCTTCCACGTTCAATCCGTGGTTTTTCTCAAAAAGCGCTCCTAATTTTTTTGCAACACTACCATCTCTATTCAATTCGTCGATTTTCATAAAGTGTGCTGGCAATACTACTAATTCCTCTGATAAATTTCTATAACGAGAATATAAGCTTTCTCTTAAGTCTCCAACCCAGTCTTCGGCTTTTCCAGCCAAATCTGGTCTTCCAATCGAATCGATGAATAAGATATCCCCAGTTAAAAAATACTTCCCGTCCACTACAAAAGAGGTGGAACCAGGAGTATGTCCCGGTGAATAAAGGGCCTGGATGTCAATCGCTGTGTTTCCGATTGTCACAACCTGTCCTCCTTCTAATGCTTTATAAGAGAAGGTAACCTCCTGTGCATCTTTAGAAGGCATCCAGTACGTTGCACCTGTTTGTTCAGCAATTTTTCTTCCACCTGAAATGTGATCGGCATGAAGGTGAGTATCAAACACATCGGTAATCTTAACTTGTTTACGCGTGGCAAAATCAAGGAAAACATCAGTCATTCTTGTAGCATCAATGAGTGCAGCTTCCCCCTCGGAAATAACCATGTATGATAGGCAGCCTTTCCCGATACGTACAAACTGATAAACTTCACCGCCATCTTTCAGGTTTCCAACTTGGACAGGTTCCAAATGTTCACTCCAAGCTTTCATCCCTCCTTGCAGAACAGAGACTGTCAACCCTTCATCTGAAAGCATTTCTGCTACCATTAAAGATGAACCCTCTTTGGCACATACTACTAATATCTCTTTATCGGAGGGAACCCTATCCAAGATTTCCTCAACTCCATCTAATAGTTCAAAATAAGGAATGTTCAAATATTCAACGTTTTCCCCTTCGATTTTCCAGTCTTCAAATGCTTCTTCATTACGTACATCTAAGATAAACAGTTCTTCCTTGTTAAAAATCTTTTTGGTGACTTCGTGAGCTGTCATCTTGTTAACTGGCATATCCATTTACCCCCTACCGTATAAATTTGATTAAAAAAATTGCAGTGTTCTATCATGTATCCTCCTATAGTTTGGACCAAAACTAAACTATTCAGGTACATTCACTTGTAAGTCGTTACATTTAATTTTAAAGATTTTCTGTTTCTCCATTCCAATGACTCATACCTGGTAAAACATTCGCAACATGTTCAAAACCATTTTCCACCAATATCTGGGCGGCGAGATCACTTCTACTTCCTGTTCTACACACGACAAAGATTTCATCATCTCTGTTTAATTCGTTCATACGGGCTTCCAGTTCTCCTAGCGGGATGGAAACCGCACGCGGGATGTGATTAAATGCATATTCTGCCGACTCTCTTACATCAAGAACCACAACACTTTCCGATAACTTTGATTGTAAATCTTCATTGGTAACAATATTAGAATATTTTCTGTCAACCGCTTCTTCTTTATCAGATGCTTTTCTTAAATAGTGTTTTAACGTTTCGCCTTCTTCCAGTGTGCCTAAATATTGGTGCCCGGCACTGTTGGCCCACGCTTCGATATCTGCTTTTGATCCTTTATCAGTTGCTTGTACTTCAATCACTTGGCCTGCTTCCAATTCTTTCATCGCTTTTTTCGTTTTCACGATTGGCATGGGACAAGCCAATCCTTTCGCATCCATGGACACATTTGCTTTCACATTATCCATCCTACTCAAACCTCCTATACCTAGCGGGGTATAATTTTGACTAAAAAAATTATTCTGTTTCGCCTTTCCAAGCCAGCATTCCGCCTGTCATGTTGATTGCATGGAATCCCTGACTTTCTAGAAATTGTACTGCTTGACCACTTCTACCTCCAGAACGACAAACCACAATATATTCTGTTGATTTATCTAATTCGTGCAAACGGAATTCTAACAACCCTAATGGAATGTTCACCGAACCAGGAATTTTCCCCTCTGCTACTTCCTTCGCTTCCCGGACATCAAGGATATTTACAATTTGATTCTTCTCTGTTAAGTTTTTCAGTTCTTCTGCTGATATTTTTTTCATGTTAAAAGTCTCCCTTCTAAATTTATCATTCATGGATTTCATGGATTCAATGGATATCAATTCCTTATATTGGTCCTTCTGGATTAAGGGAAAATACAAATGATTAAATAAACAGGTTTACATCGCCATCTTCGGCGTCACCAAGATAAGCTGCAACCCCTGCATACTCTATATCATTTAAGAGTTCTTCTTTTTGAAGTCCCAATAAATCCATTGTCATCGTACATGCTACTAGCTTTACCTCTTGTTCTTGAGCCATTTCCATTAAGCTAGGCAGGCTCATTGCATTATGTTTTTTCATAACTTTCTTGATCATTTTAGGACCAAAACCAGCAAAGTTCATTTTCGACAAGCCCATTTTGTCTGCGCCTCGTGGCATCATCTTTCCAAACATTTTTTCCATGAACCCTTTTTTCATTTCCACATTTTCCTCTCTCCTAAGAGCATTCAATCCCCAAAACGTATGGAAAATAGTCACTTCATGGTCGTAAGCAGCTGCACCATTCGCAATGATATATGCTGCCATTGCTTTATCGTAATCACCACTGAAAAGAACGATTGTTGTTTTTTTCTTTTCTGACATATTAATGTAACCTCCTAAACGCCACTTTATTACCCCGGGGGGTATAAAATAACTGAAATAAAAAGGGCATCCGCCCTGTTGCCAAATCCAAATGACAACACCAACAATATACCATAGGGGGTATGTTGTCAACAATTAAATTTAGGTTCTCTGTCAAATTGGTGTGTGATTTTTCTTCCACCCTCTCTTTATCGAAAGGCTCATTCTAAAAACAGCTATTTTACTCAGACCGCAGAGGAAACAAACTCGCTTTCCGCGGACGAACGCCCGAGCCTCCTCGCAAAGTCCGCTGTGGGGTCTCGGCCGCCCGTTTTTCCGCAGGAGTCTC
>NZ_LN611424.1:1144870-1188803 GCF_000821245.2 Virgibacillus senegalensis | reverse complement strand
CCTCTCTTTATCGAAAGGCTCATTCTAAAAACAGCTATTTTACTCAGACCGCAGAGGAAACAAACTCGCTTTCCGCGGACGAACGCCCGAGCCTCCTCGCAAAGTCCGCTGTGGGGTCTCGGCCGCCCGTTTTTCCGCAGGAGTCTCTTATCTCCTCTGTTACGCTATTTCGCTCTACAGAGCCTTTTTAACCGCTTGCTGCCATGAAATTTTATGCTTTAATCGTTCAACGTCTTTGATTCCAAAGGAATCTCGTTTTAAAACCTTTATCGTATTGTTTATTCCCTCGATATACCCATTATGAAATGGATACATGGATTGGTAAAATCTCTTGTTTCCAACGCATGAACGTTTTTCTTACACGGCGAAATGCCTCTATGTTTGAAGCACGCATCCATTTCAAACATCAGGGGACACCACCACATTCAGTATAGAGCCCTCTATTTTTGAATGATCATAAAATCCGCAAAAATAAAGCATAAGCTTTCCTTAAGGAAGGCTTATGCTTTTTCGGTTTATGATATAGGAAAATCCACCAAAGCATCTTCTATGTATTTGGTGGAGACGGTGGGAATCGAACCCACGTCCAGAGATATCGCCACTCAGGCATCTACGAGCGTAGTTGGTATATTATCATTCACTACCCTTTCAGCCTACCAACAGGCTTCCGGGGAGCTAGTCTGATTAGTCTCTTCTGCCATCCTCAGACGGTGGATGCCAGCGTAGCCCGCTTCAGTTGAGACCCTTCAATCTGCCACACGGGCGATGGCAGGAAGGATCCTTTAGTGCTACTTACGCAGCTGCTAAAGAGTAATTGTTTTCTTTGCCAGTTATATTTAGGCGAATAACGGTTATCGAGACGTAACCTCGACCCGCAACCTGAGCTCGATCTATCCCTGTCGAATCCGTAACGTCCCCATGTAAGAAGGGTACAACGGAATATATGATCACTCATTATCATATGAAGTTGTAAATGTCCCTAAGACAATTCCCATTATATCATAAATACGGCTATTTTCAACCCTTACCAATCACTGAAGGCTTTCTTTCATAGCCCTGTCGACATCACGTTTTGCCTGTTTTCGTTTCAAGTCTTCCCGCTTGTCGTATTTCTTCTTCCCTTTTCCTAACCCGATAAGGACTTTCGCGACCCCATTCTTAATATACACCTTCAACGGTACTAGCGAGTATCCTTGCTGCTGGGTTTCACCGATCAATTTATCGATTTCTTTACGGTGAAGCAACAGCTTTCGCGTCCTGGTGGGATCGTGATTGAAACGGTTGCCCTGCTCATAAGGAGAGATATGCATATTCATCAAGTAGGCTTCTCCTCTATCAATACGGGCAAAGCTGTCCTTCAAATTCACCCTGCCGGCTCGGATCGATTTAATTTCGGTTCCTTTCAAAACGATGCCGGCTTCAAATGTTTCTTCTATAAAAAAATCGTGCCCTGCTTTGCGATTTTGTGCGATTGTATTCCCTTGTCCTTTTGGCATCCCTATTTCCTCCTATTATTCCGTACCTTTCATTTTAACAAAAAAACCTTGCTATTCCAATCTTTTAACAGCCTCCTTCCTGAACGTGAAGCTCAATCACTTTTAGTGCAAATCAGTTCTCTCTGTGAGAAAATACCAAAAGAAATATCAGCAGAAGGAGTACGATGACCTTGCCTCACGAACTATTGCAAATCAGAAAACTGACAACGGATGACTGGAATTTAGTAAAACAAATGCAAACACAATTAGAATACGATTACGTCGTTGATATTTTCCCGGATTTAGTTAGCTCAAACGCCCATGAGATTTACGGACTTTTTTCCGGTAACCAACTTGCAGCGATTGCAGGCTACACCTTGTTTCCCGGTGGTATGGCCATGCTCGGCCGGCTTCGAAGTGACAATCGTTTCCTATCGCAAGGACATGCAACGGAGCTTTTAAACTACATCCTAGCCAAATTAAAAGAGGATCCAGCGATTCAATGGGCAGGAGCCAACACAAACGAACACAATTTTCCTGCAAGGCGCGTACTGGAGAAGCTGAACCTGGAGGTCGTCACAAAACTGCATTCCTTGCCGCTTGTTGAACCCCATTTAGTTTACGGAATGCCTGGTCTAAAATGGGAGCGCATCGATAACCTGGAGGATAAACGTGCTTTACTCGATTCATTAAAGGAAAATGCGATAAATGTTTTCCCATATGAATGCTATTATCCGCTTCCATTGACTGAAGGTTTGCTGACGGATGACTACTTAGCCGAATCTGCTTTTTACGTCAGTCCGGATAAACAGCGATTCTTCACCATCAAGAATGATCAAAAACGAGAGTGGTTTGCTCAAGTTAAATACTTTTGGAACGACCATTTTGAACAGCCCGGGTTCCTGGAAACTGTCAAAAATCATGTGGACAATGATGCCCTTCAGCCGACTGCCTGGTTCGACTTTTCTCAATCGGCATTTGAAAAAATTCCGAATAAGCATGCTTTCCGAATCGAAGATGCATGGGTATTGTATGGTACCTGGATTTAACGGAAAAACTTATCGGGTAAACATATAGGAAGATTAATTCATAAGGAGAGGTTAGGATGGAACAGAACAAACAACTTACGCTTAACTCCTTATATATCCCGTTGATCATAGCAGTTCCGGCAAACATTTTGTTCTTAATCCGGCTTCAATTCGGCCTTCCTTACCGTTGGGGCTGGGTAGCCTTTACCGTATTCACCTTGTTTCTTTTGATTACAGGAGGCATTTCCGTTCGGAAAAAGGAAACAAAATCACGCATCCTCGGACTTGTTTATTTGATATCGGCCATATTGTTCATTTGCTTGGCACTCCTGCTTTCCTGAGCGTTGAAAACACTCGCAAAAATTGCGAGTGTTTTTTCTATGGTCCTCCTCCTCAAACATACTTGCTCTTTCGCGAAAGATAGAAACGGTGTCATATGTTGAAGGAGTCTTCCTAATCTCCTACACCATGATTTGGAGTTTAGCGCTGCGGAAATACCCTACGCTTTCCGCGGGCGGCTGGTGATCTTTCCTTGAGCTTAATCTCTTCGGGATCTCACCGAGACTTTTCCTCCCGCTGGACAAGGAAAGCTGCTGCAGTGAAAAAATCAATTTGGATTTTCAATGTTTATAAATGTTCTACCTTCGCTGTTAAGAATTTCGAATAGTAATACTTCTCAAATTGAATGTTGGAATTCCTCTCCTTCTATCCCAAAAATCATACTAAGCTGCGGAAAAATGCGAGATCCTCGAAAATGCCCCCGCATTTTCTTCGTGCGGTGAGATTTCAAGGATGTCACTTCAATATCCTGTGGGAAAGGAACAGTCTGAAGACCCCGCTACTGGCGCTTTTTGCCAGTAAGGAGACTGAAGCGTTCCCCGCGGAAAGCGAGTGTTTTTCCGCAGCGCCGGACTTACACGTATCAGCATCTAACTTAAATTCTCACTATGTCGTATTTTGTATCAACAACAAATTAATGCACTGTCAGACCGTATGGAAAGATAAGCAAAAAGGCTGCCGGTAATTTTTCCGACAGCCACAAAACCAAACTTCTACTTTTTCTTTTTCTTCCGTTTTCCATTACTCTTTTTCGCAGAGCCTTTCGGGGCTTTCTTTTTTGCTTTGCCGTTTTGCTTATTGGACCGTTCCCGCTTGGCTGTTATCACCTTCGGACGATCTGGTGTGACCCTGGCCTTTCGGGGCTTCATGCCAACAACCTCAAAGTCAATTACACGCTCATCCAAATTGACATTAACGACTCGCACCGTGATTTCGTCCCCGATTCGGAAAATATTCCCGGTACGTTCTCCGATCATGGCGTACTGCCGTTCATCAAAGTGGTAATAGTCGTCCGTCAAATAACTGACATGAACAAGTCCCTCAATCGTATTCGGCAATTCGACAAACAAGCCAAACCCGGTTACCGAACTAATGACACCGTCGTATTCCTCACCGATTTTATCCTGCATATATTCGGCTTTCTTCAAATCATCGGTTTCACGCTCGGCATCGACCGCTGCACGTTCCATTTCAGAAGAATGTCTGGCGATTTCCGGCATGTTTTCTTTCCAATGTTTTTGGGTTTGCTGATCGAGCTGGCCGTTTACCAAATAAGTTCTGATCAGTCGATGAACAATCAAATCGGGATAACGGCGGATTGGAGACGTAAAGTGCGTATAAAAATCTGTCGCCAAACCAAAGTGACCAATGCTTTGCGGATCATATTTCGCCTGTTGCATGGAACGAAGCATCAGTTTGGAAATAATCATCTCTTCCTGAGTACCCTGTACTTCCTCCAAGACACTCTGAAGTGCCTGCGGATGGATTTCATTGGAAGTCCCTTTCACCACATAACCCAGGTTGGCAATAAATTCGAAGAAATGCTGCAGCTTGTCTGGGTTCGGGTCCTGGTGAATCCGGTGGATGAACGGAACATCCATCCAATGGAAGTGTTCAGCCACCGTTTCATTTGCTGCAAGCATGAATTCTTCAATTAGACGTTCTGCCACCGAACGTTCACGCAATACTACATCGGTCGCTTTCCCTTCTTCATCAACCAGAACTTGTGCTTCTTTAAAGTCAAAGTCGATGGCTCCACGGTTCATCCGCTTTCGACGCAAAATAGCCGCAAGCTCTTCCATATCCTTGAACATGGGAACCAATGCTTCATAACGATCTTTCAAATCCGGATCATCATCTACTAAAATCTTATTGACATCATGGTAAGTCATACGTTCATTGGTCTTGATGACACTCTGGAAAATATCGTGATTGACGACTTCTCCCTGTGGCGTAATCTCCATTTCACACCCGAGCGTCAGCCTGTCCACCTGCGGATTCAATGAACAAATCCCGTTAGACAGCCGGTGAGGGATCATCGGGATCACCCGGTCAACCAAATACACACTCGTTGCCCTTTCTTTTGCTTCCTCGTCTATCGGAGATCCTTCCCCCACATAATAAGAGACATCTGCAATATAGACGCCTAATTTATAGTTACCATTATCCAATTGTTTCACAGTGACTGCATCATCCAAATCCTTGGCATCAGCACCGTCGATGGTAACAATCGTTTCATCCCGCAGGTCTCTTCGATTGGCGATTTCCTCCGGACGAATCGTTTCCGGGGTATTTTCCGCTTGTTGGAGAACTTCCTCCGGAAAATCGATTTTGATACCATGTTTGTAGATGATGGAAATGATATCGATTCCGGGATCGTTTTTATGGCCGAGGATTTGCAACACTTCTCCTTCGGCACTCATGCGCCCTTCAGGGAACTTGGTGATTTTAACGATCACCTTATGGCCGTCAACTGCCCCTTTTGAAGCACTTTTTGGGACAAAAATATCATTGGGGATCCGTTTATCATCGGCAATGACAAAACCAAAATTCCCATTATCATCATAGGTCCCAACAACTTCGGTTGCAGCTCGATCCAATATTCGGACCACGACCCCTTCCGGTCGCTTACCATGCTCGTCTCTGCCTTCAATTCGGACGAGTACTTTATCGTTATTCATAGCAGACTGTAAATCGGCATGATTGATGTAGACATCATCAAGCCCTTCTTCTTCCGGTATGAGGAACGCAAAGCCTTTTGCGTGCATTTGTATTTTTCCGCGAATTAAATTCATTCGTTCTGGAGGACCATAGTGGTTTTTTCTCGTTCTAACCAGTTCCCCTGCTTCTTCCAGCTCATTTAGATTTTTCATCAGTATTTTGAAATCGTCCGCTTCCTGCAAATCGAGAATTTCTTCGATTTCCTGCACAGACAACGGCTTGGACGAGTTCTCTTTAAAATAATCCAAAATCTGCTGTTTCATTTCGTTATCCAAACACTCACCTTCTTTCGCTTGTCGTTACTTGGTACGTTCGGTATTTTTTCAGCATGGTATAAGTATTTCTATTATTCCTTAAGTCCATTCCAAGGATTCTAAAAATTGATAAATATCTTCATGAAGCTGTTCTTTTTCCTTATCCAACGTAATCACATGAGAAGAATTTTCGTACCACTTGATGTCTTTATGGTCTGCTTCCACATTTTCATATATGTAAGAAGCACTTTCCGTATTGATCATTTCATCATTCCTAGCCTGGACCACAAAGGTGGGTGCATAAATCTCATCCACCTTTTCTTTCACCTCGGTAATCAGTCCGCCTAAGTCTTTGAACATACGGTCCGATTGTTCAAGCAACTCCTCAACCTCGTGTTCGATTGTCTGCTCATCTTTTTTCTCCAGCTGCTTGAATTCTTTGGCGAAAGCCTGGAACCCTTTCGTCAATTGCTTTTCGTTATCAAAAAACATCGGTGCACACATCGGGATGATTGCTTTGACCGGCCGGGAGTGTGCCAGTTTTAAACCAAGCACGCCGCCAAGGGACAGGCCGGCGATGGCAATTTCCTTATGACCAAGGTCCTCAAGATGCCGCATCGCTGCTTGCACATCCTCCCACCATTGGTCAGGATGGGCTTTGATCAATTCCTCCGGTGGTGCTCCATGCCCGCGATAAATCGGGGCATGACAAGTATATCCCTGTTTTTGCAGATACCTTCCCAGCATCCGTACATCGGCCGTATGGCCAGTGAAACCATGTAATAATAATACCGCACGCTCTCCACCTTCAAACGTAAATGGTTCAGGCAGTTTGATTTTCATATTTCCGTTCACTCCTTGTTGGTAACTGTTACTTTGAAGAATGAATAATGAAGGTTTTAGCCTCGTGTAAACGATACACCTTTACCTTTTTTACTGTTTTTGTATAAGGCCCCTCCAGTTTCTCTTCCCCTATTTTAGCTTTCTTATGAACGATTGTAACGAAATAAGGTCTTTTCTTCGTCAAAAACAAACAATCCCCTGCCGCACTTGCAGCAAGGGATCGTTAGAATACCATATTCAAATTCAGCCAGCCCTGTTCAGGCCATCGCCTTAAGGTTCCAAGATAAAGCCAACGACAAACGCAAGCACGAACAAAATAACCGAAGCTACTACGGTAGCCCGATGAAGAACCAAATCCATTCCCCGTGCTTTCTGCTTGCCAAACAGTTGCTCCGCTCCTCCGGAGATTGCTCCGGAAAGCCCCGCGCTCTTACCCGACTGAAGTAAAACCAATACGATAAGTGCAATTGCATCAATGATTAAAATCGTAATCGCAGCTGCATACATGCCGCTACACCCCCTAATAAACTGTCGGCTGAATACCGCCGATTATAAGTCCATCCAGCAATTATCCTTGTCCAATCCATCTCTTATCGAAAATATCTCGTCAAAACGGACGTTTACATATTAGTAATGTAGCATAATTTCCCGGCTCTTAGCAAGCTGAGAATAGACGGTTTTGCAAAATACTATTATGATAAAACAAAGGAGAGGAAAAATATGGAGCAAAAAACGTTTTGGCTGGAAACGGAGGATCAGCACAAGATTTTTGTCCGAAAATGGGATGAACCCGGGCAGTCTCCTCGAGCCATCATCCAATTGGCCCACGGAATGGCCGAACACTCAGGCAGATACCAGCAATTCGCCGAATTTCTGGTTAGTCAACATTTTACCGTATACAGCAATGACCATCGCGGACATGGATATACCGGAAAAAAACAAGGGACTTTTGGTTTTTTAGCCGACGACAAAGGCTTTGACAAAACAACAGAAGATTTATGGACCGTAACGAAATCCATCCAAAAGCACCATCCCGGTAAACCACTTTTTTTATTGGGCCATAGCATGGGCTCATTCCTGGCAAGACGTTACATCCAACAGCATAGCGATGCGCTTGCAGGTGTTATTTTATCCGGAACAGGCAGTCACCCAGGTTTGATAAACCAATTAGGAAAGGGGCTGGCACTTGTTGAAGCAAAACGTATCGGAAAAGAAGCGCCCTCCAACTTCCTCAACCAGCTCGTATTCGCAAATTATAATCGCAAGCTGGACAATCAACTGACCAAGTTTGACTGGTTGAGTAGTGATCGGGAACAAGTCCAATCCTACATCGATGATCCATATTCTGGTTTTGTACCGACACCTTCCTTCTTTTTTGATTTATTCACTGGTTTTGACCGCATGGACGACCCGGACGGAGTGAAATCCATTGCCAAAGATCTGCCCATGCTGTTTTTTTCGGGACATATGGATCCAGTCGGAAATCAAACCAAAGGCGTCTTCCGTTCCGCTGAAAATTACTATCAGCATGGCATCCGTGATATTACTGTTCGGATATACGAAAACGGACGTCATGAAATGTTGAATGAATTAAATAAAGAAGAAGTTTTTGCCGACATCGTAAGGTGGATCCATCATGTTCTTTCTTAATTGGATGGGCAATGAAAACCAATTAGTAAAAAACAGCTCCCTTTCAAACACTGCAAACGGGTGAGCCTCATCGAGTGTATGCTCCTGGGTCCTCACCTGACCATTCTCCCACTGGAGCTCTTGTGTTCTTCCGCATTGGAACACCACTTCTTTTCAGTCCCCTTTCTTTACTTCGCTCTTATCCATGTCTATTGTCTATTTAACCCACTTAAAAGTTATCCTCACTTGAATTTCTCCCGATTCTCTCTGCTTTTTTCTCGACTAGTAACGTGAGGACATTCTCCCTGTTCGTGACTATTTTGTGACAAAATGAACGTTTTTGATTGTTTTTGAATTTTTATGATTGAAAAATGAAAGGGTTTGCTTTATGATTTAGTTGGTCAGCGAAAATAGAGGTGATGACTTATCCTGACACCAGAACGACATCAACTAATAATAAAACATATTGAAAAACATGGAACCGCTTCACTCCATGAGCTGATTAAATTGACTAAAGCTTCTGAATCGACGATTCGCAGAGATTTGAGCGAACTCGAGAAACAACGGAAGTTAATCCGGGTCCACGGTGGCGCAGCATCAAAGCAAACAATCAGCCAGGAATTGAGCATTCCCGAGAAAACAACCAAAAACCTTCAAGAAAAAAGGAGGATTGCTGCCGAAGCAGCGAAATTGGTGAAACAAGATGAATATATTTACTTGGATGCCGGCACCACGACTTTCGAGATGATTCCCTATCTAAAAGACAAGAACATCACCGTGGTGACTAACGGCCTCACCCATTTGGACGCATTGAGCGCGCAGCAGATAACAACGTATCTGACGGGTGGTTATGTAAAACATAAGACAAAAGCGCTGATTGGTCGCGGAGCTTTGATTGGATTGCAAAATTATCGATTTGATAAATGTTTTATCGGAGTAAACGGTATCGATTTGACATACGGGCTTACTACCCCCGATCCGGAAGAAGCAATGATCAAACAACAAGCGCTGCATTCTGCCCAACACGGGTATGTATTGGCAGATCATACGAAATTCGGTCAGGTGTCATTCAGCAAGATTGCAGAGTTGGAGGAAACGTTTCTTATTACCAATAAAATGGACAAACAGACCCTCTCTCCTTATCAGAATAAGACAAACATAAAGGTTGTGTAGCAATTGATTTATACATGTACATTAAATCCATCTGTGGATTACATCATTCATGTCGAAAAGTTTACCGAAGGGGGATTGAACAGAGGGACGGATACCGCTTATTATCCCGGTGGGAAAGGAATCAACGTATCCAGAGTGCTTCAGCGGCTCGGCCAGCGAAATACCGCCCTTGGATTCCTCGGCGGTTTTACAGGTGATTTCATTAAGCAAGAACTGAATAAAGCCGATATCGCCCACGATTTCATCCAGGTTCACGGCACAACGCGAGTGAACATGAAATTAAAATCAACAAACGAAACAGAGATCAATGGGCCAGGTCCTGCCATAACTGAACAACAGGAGAACGATTTACTCCAAAAAATTGCCAGACTCAACGAAGGCGATTATATGGTAGCTGCGGGAAGTGTTCCTACTACTATCTCTCCTGATTTTTATATCAAGGCTGCTGAACTGTGCAGTCAAAACAAGGTCAACATGATTGCCGATACTTCCAGCAGTGCTCTGAAAAAAATGCTTGGTCAGGAAGTTTTTCTGGTAAAGCCAAACCATCATGAACTAGGGGAATTATTCGACACTACGATTTCCAATGTAGAAGAAGCTCTCCATTATGGCAGGCAGCTGCATGAACAGGGTGCCAAACATGTCATCATTTCAATGGGTGGACAGGGAGCAGTTTATGTGAGCGGCAACACATCCCTTCAGGCAAGCGTCCCAGCAGGAGAGGTAAAGAATACAGTCGGATCTGGTGACTCGATGGTAGCAGGATTTATCGCAAGCATCGCTTCCGGCTCCACACCGGAAAAAGCTTTTCAAACAGCGGTGGCTGCAGGAAGTGCCACTGCCTTTCAAGATGATTTATGTGAAAAGGCAGACGTTGACCGCCTGCTCGATCAAGTAACGGTTCATCCACTAGATTAAGGGAGGTTCTAATAGTGAAAATCACTGATTTATTGAAAAAAGATACGATTATCCTTGATTTACAGGCAACTAGCAAATCAGAAGTCATAGACGAACTTGTTGACAAGCTGGACGAAGTAGGTCGCCTGCACGATAAGGAAACCTATAAAAATGCGATTTTGGAACGGGAAGTCCAAAGTACGACCGGAATTGGCGAAGGTATCGCCATTCCTCACGCAAAAACCGCAGCTGTAAAAACACCTGCTATCGTGTTCGGAAGGTCTGCAGAAGGAATCGATTACGAGGCTTTGGACGGAGCCCCTTCCCACTTGTTTTTCATGATTGCAGCTTCTGAAGGCGCTAATCAAACACACTTGGAAACCCTGTCACGGCTGTCTTCCTTCTTAATGGATAAACGTTTCCGTAAAAATCTGGAAGAAGCGTCTACAGCTGAAGAAGTGATGGCTGTCGTAGATGCAAAAGAACAAGACGAAGCATCTGAAGAAGAAACCGTAGATGCTGGCACTTCCAGTCGGATTTTGGCAGTAACCGGCTGTCCTACCGGGATTGCCCATACGTATATGGCGGCAGATAAATTGAAAGAAACGGCTTCTGAAATGGGCGTATCCATCAAAGTTGAGACGAATGGATCTGGTGGAGTGAAGAACCGTTTGACTAAAGAAGAAATAGAAGCTGCCGATGCGATTATTGTCGCAGCCGATACCAAAATAGAAACCGATCGTTTTCGTGGAAAACCATTAATTCAAGTACCAGTTGGCAAAGCGATTCATCAGCCGGAGGAACTGCTCAACAAAGCCGTTCAAAAGGATGCCCCGATATATCAAGGTGACGGTAGATCAGCAAAGGACGAGGGACAACAAGACGATAAAGGCCGTACCGGCTTTTATAAACATTTAATGAATGGTGTTTCCAATATGCTTCCTTTCGTTGTAGGTGGCGGGATTTTGATTGCCATTTCCTTCTTATGGGGCATTCATTCGGCTGATCCGGAGAGTACGGATTATAACCGGTTTGCCGAAATGCTGAATACAATCGGCGGCGGAAATGCTTTCTTCCTGATGGTTCCAGTGTTAGCAGGGTTTATCGCTTCCAGTATTGCCGACCGGCCTGGCTTCGCCCCAGGGATGGTTGCCGGTTTGATCGCCATTACTTCCGGGGTAGAAGGTGCAGACGGCGGCTCAGGATTCCTAGGTGGATTGATTGCCGGTTTCCTTGCGGGATATATCACTATACTCGTCAAAAAGGCAATGGAAGTATTACCGGCCATATTTGATGGATTAAAGACCGTGTTACTGTATCCTGTATTTTCGATCGGTATTACCGGATTGATCATGCTCTTGATCAATCCCCCGTTAACGACTATTTACACAGGACTATCCAACTGGCTGGAAAGTCTTGGAGGTTCCAATCTGGTATTGCTTGGACTGCTGCTAGGCGGTATGATGGCCATAGACATGGGTGGTCCGATTAACAAAGCAGCCTATACGTTTGGCATTGCCATGCTTGATGCCGATAACTTCTCGTTCATCGCAGCAATCATGGCAGGCGGAATGGTGCCGCCTCTATCCCTAGCCTTGGCAACGACGTTTTTCAAAAACAAGTTCACCAAACAAGAACAACAAGCAGGAAAATCCGCCTATGCACTTGGTGCCTTCTTTATTACGGAAGGAGCCATTCCATTTGCAGCGGCCGATCCAGCCAGGGTCATCCCGTCTGTAGCCCTCGGTTCTGCTATTGCCGGCGGACTGACGATGTTGTTTGATATTGGACTAAGAGCACCGCATGGTGGTATTGTAGTAGCTGGGCTTGTAGAGGGTAATCCACTGTTATACTTACTGGCTATCCTGATTGGTTCTATAGTAAGTGCTGTCATCATTGGATTCTTGAAAAAAGACCTGACAAAAGAGTAAAATAGGACAGGGAGACTGCCCGTTGTTTCATTTCACATAAATTTTTAGGAGGTTTTATCTATGGTAGAAAAAACAATGACTATCACAGACGAAACAGGAGTACATGCACGTCCTGCAACGGTTTTAGTTAATAAAGCTGGTAACTTTGAATCAGACATCAACCTGGAGTACAACGGAAAAACCGTCAACCTTAAATCGATCATGGGAGTAATGTCCCTTGGTATTCCAAAAGATGCCGAAATCAAAGTAACTGCGGACGGTTCTGATGAAGAAGAAGCGCTCCAGACAATTGTCGACACCATTAAAAATGAAGGGCTAGGAGAATAAACATAATGAACAACATAAAGGGTATTGCAGCATCAAGCGGGATCGCGATTGCCAAAGCATACAAACTAGAGGTCCCGGAACTTTCTTTCGATAAGCAAAAAATCGAAAATCCAGAAGCGGAAATCGAGCGCTTAGACGATGCGTTAGCCGTTTCAAAACAAGAACTGGAAATCATCAAAGAAAATGCCAGAAAATCACTGGGCGATGAACATGCTGAAATATTCTCGGCCCACCTGCTTGTATTAAGTGATCCAGAGATGATCAACCCGATAAAAGATAAAATCAAATCAGAAAACGTCAATGCAGAAGCGGCCTTGGACGAAACAGCAAACATGTTTATTGATATGTTTAAAAACATGGACAATGAATACATGAGAGAACGTGCAGCAGATATTCAGGATGTTACCAAGCGTGTGATGGCTCACTTGCTTAAAGTGACTTTCCCGGATCCAGCACTGATCGATGAGGAAGTTGTCATCGTCGCTGAGGACTTGACACCATCAGATACAGCCCAATTGAACAAACAGTTCGTCAAAGGCTTTACGACCAATATTGGCGGCAGAACGTCCCACTCTGCCATCATGGCCAGATCATTAGAAATCCCGGCAGTTGTAGGAACAAAAGATATCACCAATACAGCTTCAGAGGACACATTAGTGATCGTGGATGGTATCGATGGCGAAGTAATTGTCGATCCAGATGAGCAGCAATTGGCTACTTACAAACAAAAACAGGCTGATTTTGAAGAGCAAAAACAAGAATGGGCGAAGCTGAAGGATGAGCCGACGAAAACAGCAGAAGGTGAACACGTTGAGCTTGTGGCCAATATTGGTACGCCGGAAGACGTAGAAGGTGTTATCAATAACGGTGGTGAAGGTGTAGGCCTATACCGTACCGAGTTCCTTTACATGGGAAAAAGCGAGCTTCCTACCGAAGAAGAACAGTATGAAGCTTACAAGTCCGTATTGGAACAAATGGGCGATAAACCAGTAGTTGTTCGTACCTTGGACATCGGTGGAGACAAGGAACTTTCCTACCTGGAATTGCCGAAAGAATTGAATCCATTCCTTGGATTCCGTGCGATTCGTCTTTGCCTGGAACGGGATGATATTTTCCGTACACAGCTGCGTGCTTTACTGCGTGCTAGCACTTCCGGCAACCTAAAAATCATGTTCCCAATGATTGCTACACTGGATGAATTCCGTCAGGCAAAAGCCATTCTATTGGAAGAAAAGGACAATTTGACAAAAGCCGGTATCGAAGTTTCCGATGATATCGAAATCGGTATTATGGTGGAAATTCCATCTACAGCCGTAATTGCTCGTCAATTTGCCAAAGAAGTTGACTTTTTCAGCATCGGTACAAATGACTTGATTCAATATACCATGGCGGCAGACAGGATGAATGAAAGGGTTTCTTACTTGTACCAACCATATAACCCTTCCATCCTTAACTTGATCAACAATGTAATCGAAGCAGCCCACGCCGAAGGGAAATGGGCAGGAATGTGCGGAGAAATGGCCGGCGATTCTATCGCTATCCCAATCCTTCTTGGACTCGGTCTCGATGAATTCAGCATGAGTGCAACTTCGATTCTCCCTGCCCGTACGCAGATCAAAGATCTATCGAAACAAGAGCTTGCTTCCTTCAAGGACAAGCTATTGTCCATGAATACGGCAGAAGAAGTCGAACAGTTCATTCGCGAAAAGACAAATCAATAACCAATAAGAATCAAAAAATCCCCGGAACCAGGTTTTCGGGGATTTTCCATTTTTAATGCTTTTTAATAGCTGGAATCTATTTCATTTCTTATACAAAAATGTTTGGAAGTCGCTAACGATTATCGGAATCTTCAACAGACTAGTACACCAGCAGACTATGGATTAGTTACCGATACTTTGGCAGCACATAGGTGGATACGCAGTCAGCATATTGGAGGCATAACAGGACCACCCGATCATGTGTCCATTGCACGTTTGTTTTTTATCTTTCCAGAACTTCTACACAACGCTTTCTTCCGACTATGACTTTATTTGTCATTCCAATGAATAATCCTGTTTCGACGACTCCTAACGTTAGCTTAAGCCGTTGATGTATTTCCTTAGGTTTTGACAGGTCATCAAAACTGCAATCCAATATATAGTTATCATTATTGGAAACAAACGCTTCTCCTTCTACCTTTCTCAATTTGGGGTTGCATCCAAGCGCTGATAGCTTCCTTGCCGTGTTTTCCCAACCAAAACGGACAACCTCGACCGGAAGCGGAAAATTTCCCAGTTTTTGTACCTGCTTACTTTCATCAACTATGATGATTAATTTCTTTGCAGCATCAGCCACCAGTTTTTCCCGAAGCAGAGATCCCCCGCCTCCTTTGATCAGCTGAAAATCCGGATCCACTTCATCTGCCCCATCGATAGCCAAATCGAGTCTGTTTACTTCCGAGAAGTAGGCAAGCGGAATTCCGAACTTTCGGGCCCACGCTTCCGTCCTGACCGAGGAGGGAACTCCTCTTACCTGTAGTCCTTGAGCGATTCGCTCCCCCAGCTGCTTCATCATCCAATAGACGGTAGAACCCGAACCAAGCCCGATTGTCATGCCGTCCTCTATGTAATCTACTGCTTTTTTACCAGCCTTTTTTTTCAGTTCCTCCGTGTTATTCAACATATTATCCGCCTCCCTCTTCTCAGGATGATCCCAATATACGGTAATTATACCCTGAATACATACCAGTCAACCCTGTGCCGGAATGTTTTATTATAAACATACTTCTCTTCCCCCTTGTTCCTCACAAGCTCGTCGATGTTATCAAACTTTACGGAATGTAAAATGACCGTTTCCTGCCCATATATGGTTGCAAAAAAGCATTTAAAAAAGGCTGCCGGGTTTATCACCCGACAGCCTGCCTCCCGTTTAAAGGAAGGAATACTAATTTATTTGTTTAGGTTGTAGAAAGAATCCAGTCCACCGTAAACGCCAGTACCAACTAGTTCATCCTCAATACGAAGAAGCTGGTTGTACTTCGCTACACGGTCTGTACGAGAAGGTGCTCCCGTTTTGATTTGGCCGGCATTTGTTGCTACAGCGATATCAGCGATAGTCGCATCTTCCGTTTCACCGGAACGGTGGGAAATAACGGCAGTGTAGCCTGCACGCTTAGCCATTTCGATTGCCTGGAATGTTTCGGTAAGTGTTCCGATTTGGTTCACCTTGATCAAGATCGAGTTGCCAACACCTTGCTCGATTCCTTGCTTAAGACGTACTGTGTTAGTTACGAACAAGTCATCTCCAACAAGTTGTACTCTGTCCCCGATGCGCTCTGTAAGCATACGGTGACCTTCCCAGTCGTTTTCATCAAGACCATCTTCGATCGAAATGATTGGATACTTGTTGATCATTTCTTCAAACCAGTCGATCATTTCTTCAGAAGTACGTTCTACGCCTTCGCCTTTCAGGTTGTACTTACCGTTTTCATAGAATTCGGAAGAAGCAACATCCATTGCAAGTTTCACTTCTTCACCAGGCTTATAACCAGCTGCTTCAATTGCTTCGATGATGGTTTGGAAAGCTTCTTCATTGGACTTCAAGTTTGGAGCAAATCCACCTTCGTCACCGACACCGGTATTGTAGCCTTTTGATTTTAATACTCCCTTAAGGGAATGGAAAATTTCTGCACCCATGCGCAATGCTTCACGGAAAGTCGGAGCGCCGACAGGCATAATCATGAATTCCTGGATATCGACGTTATTGTCTGCGTGCTCACCGCCGTTCAGGATGTTCATCATTGGAGTAGGCAATGTATGGGCACTGAATCCTCCCAGGTACTTGTACAATGGCTGTCCAAGGAAATCTGCTGCCGCGTGTGCAACTGCCATAGACACGCCAAGAATAGCGTTAGCACCTAGTTTGCCTTTGTTTTCTGTTCCGTCAAGTTCCATCAATAGCTGATCGATAATGATTTGACGGGTAACGTCCATTCCGATAAGTTCTGGTGCAATTGTTTCGTTAACATTTTCTACTGCGCGTAGAACACCTTTTCCAAGATAGCGTTCTTTGTCACCATCGCGAAGTTCTACTGCTTCATGTTCCCCAGTGGATGCACCACTTGGAACCAATGCAGAGCCAAATGCTCCTGATTCTGTGAATACTTCTACTTCAACTGTAGGGTTGCCGCGGGAATCCAATACCTCGCGTGCATAAACATCTGTAATGTAAGGCATGTAAATCTCTCCTTTATTTTTTGATTAATGACTGGCCTGTCATTTCTTTCGGTTGTTCTACATCAAGTAAATCCAACAATGTTGGTGATAAATCACCTAAGATTCCGCCTTCGCGGAGTTCAATCCCTTCTCTTGTCACGATCACCGGAACAGGATTGGTTGTGTGGGCTGTCATTGGTTTTCCTTCCAATGTTACCACTTCATCCGAGTTACCGTGGTCGGCTGTAATAATTGCTTCGCCACCCAGTTCAAGGATTTTATCGACTACTTTGCCAAGGCATTCATCCACTGCTTCCAACGCATCGATGGTTGGCTGCAACATACCTGAGTGCCCCACCATGTCCGGATTGGCAAAATTGAGGATGATGGCATTTTGATTGCCTTCATCTAATTCCTTCAATAGTGCATCAGTTACCTCGTATGCACTCATTTCCGGTTTTAAATCATAGGTAGCGACTTTCGGGGAATCGATTAAGATTCGTTTTTCCCCAGGGAATTCTTGTTCCCTACCGCCACTCATAAAGAATGTAACGTGCGGGTATTTTTCCGTTTCTGCAATCCGCAGCTGATTCAAGTTGTTTTGGGACAATACTTCCCCAATAGTGTTATCAAGGTTAACAGGCTTATAGGCAACAAAGCCGTCGACCGTTTCACTGAACTGGGTAAGTCCCACGAAATAAAGGTTTTTCGGGTATTTGTCGCCGCGATCGAAATCACGGAAATCTTCGTTGGCAAAAGTCCGGGAAATCTGGATCGCACGGTCTGGACGGAAGTTATAAAAGATTAAAGAATCTTCGTCTTGTATCGTGCCTTTCGGCTGTCCATTCTCACCGACGATTACCGAAGGCAGGATGAACTCATCATAAATTTCATTTTCATAAGAGTCCTCGACTACCTCATACGGTGTTTTGTACTTTGGACCTTCTCCATATACCATGGCGTCATAGGATTTTTTCACGCGATCCCATCGTTTGTCACGGTCCATGGAATAGTAGCGTCCGGAAATCGTAGCGAATTCGCCGATCCCGTACTTTTCCATGATTTCTTCTGTTTGCCGGATATACGCTTCAGCTGATTTTTGTCCGACGTCTCTTCCATCCAATATACCATGAACGTAAACTTGTTCAAGTCCCTTTGTGGAAGCAAGCTTCAACAGACCGAACAAGTGCTCAATATGGCTGTGAACACCACCATCGGAAAGCAAACCGAAAATGTGAAGAGCCTTGTTGTTTTCCTTAGCATGATTAACTGCATTTACCAATGCTTCGTTCTCGAAAAAGTCGCCTTCTTTAATTGACTTGTTAACCCGTGTAAGGCTTTGGTAAACAACCCTGCCGGCCCCGATATTCAAGTGCCCGACTTCAGAGTTACCCATTTGGCCTTCCGGAAGACCTACAGCCTCGCCCGATGCATTTAATTGCGTATGCGGGTACTTATTGAAATAACGATCGAAGTTCGGCATATTGGCCTGTTTGACTGCGTTCCCTTTCACTTCATCCCGGATACCGAAGCCATCCAAAATAATCAGGGCCGCTAATTTATCTTGTTTCATTTCGCACCAGCCTCCGCTAATTGAACAAAGGAATCGGCTTCCAAACTTGCTCCGCCGACAAGTGCGCCATCAATATCGGACTGTGACAACAGTTCATCAACATTGGCAGGTTTTACACTGCCGCCGTATTGGATCCTGACTGCCTCGCCAGCCTCTTCAGAAGAAAATTGCTTGACGACATTACGGACATGAGCACAAACTTCGTTGGCTTGCTCCGAAGTGGCTGTTTTGCCTGTACCGATTGCCCAGATTGGCTCGTATGCGATAATAGAAGCCTTAATTTGCTCTTCAGTCAAACCAGACAATGCTTGTTTGACTTGAGACTCGATTAAGGTCATTGTTTCATTGTTTTCACGTTGTTCCAGTGTTTCGCCGACACAAATAATCGGTGTCAAACCATGATTAAAAGCAGCATGCGCTTTTTTGTTCACTGTTTCGTCTGTTTCTGCAAAATACTCACGGCGTTCTGAATGGCCCAGTACCACATGGGTTACACCTAAATCTTTCAGCATAACCGGGCTGACTTCACCAGTGAAAGCACCGTTGTCTTCATAATGCATGTTTTGTGCGGCTACTTTCAAATCAGATCCCTTCGCTTTTTCCACTAAAAAAGGAAGAAAAGGGTATGGTGCACATACGATCGATTCAGCCTTATCTTCGCTTGGGATCTTAGCCTTTGTTGCTTCCACAAATTGTTCGGCTTCTGATAGAACCTTGTTCATTTTCCAGTTACCAGCAATTACTTTTTTACGCATAAGAATCACCTCTCCTGTTATTTATCGCTTAGTGCATCGACGCCTGGCAATACTTTGCCTTCCATAAATTCCAGGGAAGCTCCGCCGCCAGTGGAAACATGGTCCATTTGTTCCGCATAACCGAATTTTTCAACGGCAGCTGCGGAGTCTCCGCCACCAATGACCGTATAACCTTCTGTTTCAGCCATTGCTTTGGCGACAGCTTTGGTGCCGTTCGCGTAGATATCCAATTCGAACACACCCATAGGTCCATTCCAAATTACAAGTTTGGAGTCCGAAATAATCTTGCTGTATTTTTCTCTTGTCTCCGGACCGATATCCAACGCTTCCCAATCAGCAGGAATGTTTTCGATATCGACAAATTGCGTATTTGCATCGTTGGAGAAATCATCCCCTATTACGACATCGACCGGCATAACGAAGTTCACCCCGTTGTCTTCGGCTTTCTTCATGAACTGTTTTGCCAAATCAATCTTGTCTTCTTCCAGAAGGGACTTCCCAATTTCATAGCCGCGTGCTTTGATGAACGTATATGCAAGTCCGCCGCCAATGATCAAGTTATCGACTTTATCGAGCAAATGATCGATTACACCGATCTTATCTTTAACCTTGGCACCACCCACGATTGCCGTAAACGGACGTTCTGGGTTAGACAAAGCTTTGCCCAATACGCTTAATTCTTTCTCCATCAACAATCCTGCCGCAGAAGGCAAATGCTCTGCAATACCGGCAGTGGAAGCATGCGCTCTGTGAGCTGCTCCGAATGCATCGTTGACATAAACATCTGCCATATCGGCAAAAGCTTTAGCCAATTCAGGGTCATTCTTCTCTTCACCGGGATGGAAACGGACATTTTCAATCAATAATACATCTCCGTCTTTCATTTCGGCCAATGCCTGATCGACTTCGCTTCCGTGTACCTCATCTGTTTTTGTCACTGTTTTGCCGAGTAAATCGCTCAACCGTTTTGCAACGGCATCCAAACGAAGTTCTTCGACCACTTCACCTTTTGGTCTTCCCAAGTGGCTGGCAAGAATTACTTGCGCACCCTGCTCGATCAGTTTTCCGATTGTCGGAAGTGCAGCTTTGATTCTGGTATCATCGCTGACCTCTCCATCGCTCATCGGCACGTTGAAGTCTACTCTGCAAAAGACCTT
This sequence comes from Virgibacillus senegalensis, assembly GCF_000821245.2. Classification (GTDB taxonomy): domain Bacteria; phylum Bacillota; class Bacilli; order Bacillales; family Amphibacillaceae; genus Sediminibacillus; species Sediminibacillus senegalensis. The sequence continues at coordinate 1,168,505 of NZ_LN611424.1, read as the reverse complement.
TTTCCCTTTTACGTCTAGATCAGCAATTGTCTTTTTATCCATCTGTTTCAGCCTCCTTACCTGTAATGGCTCCACATACTATCATTCCCGTATGTAGGTTCCTGTTAACCGGGAACCTTTAAATTAATTCAAAAACCACGCAAAGGAGGAGGACAACTCCCCCTCCCTGCTGGTCATTCGTTTATTTTATTCTTGTTTCTGCAGGGATTAAAGGCCTTGTTTCTTAAGGAAAACAGCCAAGTCTACACAACGTGTAGAATAACCCATTTCGTTGTCGTACCAAGTAACGACTTTCACCATGTTATCTTCCAGTACCATTGTAGATAGACCATCAGCAATAGAAGAATGAGTGTTACCTACGATGTCAGAAGAAACAAGTGGAAGTTCACTGTATTCCAGGATTCCTTTCAAGTCGCCTTCTGCAGCTTCGCGAAGTGCAGCATTGACATCATCAGCAGTTACGTTTTGATCCAATTCTACGACAAGGTCAACAATAGAACCGTCTGGAGTTGGAACACGCATAGCCATACCATTCAATTTGCCTTCCAGTTCAGGAAGTACTTTTGCAACAGCTTTTGCTGCACCAGTAGTGGTAGGAATGATGTTTTGTGCAGCAGCACGTGCACGACGGTAGTCTTTATGCGGCAAATCAAGGATTTGCTGGTCATTCGTATAAGAGTGAACTGTTGTCATCAGACCACGCTTGATACCGAATTTTTCATGAAGTACTTTCGCTGCAGGAGCCAAAGAGTTTGTCGTACAAGACGCGTTAGAAATAACATGATGGCTGGCTGCATCATACTTATCTTCGTTAACACCCATAACCAATGTAAGGTCTTCGTTTTTAGCAGGTGCAGAGATAACTACTTTTTTCGCACCAGCGTCTAGATGTTTTTTCGCATCGTCACGGTTTGTGAAAATACCAGTAGATTCGATTACTACTTCTACGCCCAAATCTCCCCAACCAAGGTTAGCTGGATCGCGTTCAGACTTAACGATGATTTCTTTTCCTGCTACTACCAGGTTAGAACCGTTTACAGATACCTCTTCTTCCAGGATTCCGTGTACAGAGTCATATTTCAAAAGATGTGCAAGCATGTTTGCATCTGTAAGGTCGTTTACTGCTACTACCTCAACTTCGTCATTTTTCAATGCTTGACGGAAAACGTTACGACCGATACGGCCAAAACCATTAATACCTACTTTTACTGCCATTTTATATTCCTCCTTATTTTCCTATATATTTAAAGGGATTGCTCCCTTATTAACTCTTTTGCCGCCCCTTCATCTGTCACCAGGACGTTGCTTTTTCCCTGCTGGAAGTAGGATGTGATTGCCTTTGCTTTGGAAGTTCCACCGGCAATAGCAACAACACATTGGGAATTATACAAATCTTCCAGCTGCAGACCGACAGTTCTTACTTTGTGAATGACTTCTCCAGCTTTGTCGAAATAATAGCCAAATGCCTCACTTACTGCATTGCCGGCAATGATTTTTTGCAAAACCTGTTCGGAAGCCTTTCTCCGCCTGGCCATCGTCTGAGCATCACCGATGCCGTGGATGACCACATCTGCCTGTCTGATTAATTGAAGAATTTCTTTGACGGATGGCTCACCAATGATTGATTGATATGATTCCTCGCTTAAAGGATCCGGAACATATAGCAGCCGGTATTCCCCGTTTGCTTTTTTCGCCATTTCCGAACAAATCGTATTTGCCTGGTTTTCCATACGTTCTCCCAGACCCCCGCGGGCAGGAACAAACATACAGTTTTGGGCATTTTCCAAAGGAGTCATCATTTCAGCCACGGCAGCCATCGAAGTACCGCCTGTCACAGCAATGGTTTGATTGTCTTTCAGAATCGACCGCAAAAATCCTACCGCGGCTTTTCCCATTTCTTGTTTTACCCAATCAACCTCATCACTATTACCAGGAACCACAATAACATGGTCTACGTGTAATTTATCCTTTACACTTTGTTCTAAAACACTGAAGCCTGATACTTCCTTCATGAACTCCCCAAGCTGTTGCAGGATGTTGATGCCCTCCGTGGTCAGCAGCATACCTTTCGCTGTGATATCGAGAAAACCGTTGGTGTTTAGAAAGTCTACTTCGCTTCTTACCATGCGTTCTCCCATCTCGATATTATCTGCCAGGCTTCTGCGGCCAATCGGGCCCATCAATTGTATGTAGTGCAAAATCTTATACCTGCGCTGCATAACCTCCAAAACATCAGGGAATAATTTTTTCTGAAGATCAATCAGTGCTCTCATGTTATTACTCCTTTATAACCAGTTAATGCTAACCGGGTTAAAAATGTCCCTGGCAGGCGTATTATGTCCCGCATACTCCAAAAAAATTCCTCTTACAAAAATCATTGTATCAGAACCGTCAAATTACGACAACTACTTGCGCTCAGAATCAAGAAATTCACTTAAATCAGTCAGGTCGATCCGGCCATAGCCTGCTTCCTGTCCATCAATTTCCACTACCGGGATCATCAACTGGTATTTCTCCAGCAGCTGATCATCGTTGTAAATGTCCACTTCTTCCAATTCGTATCCATATTGATCTTGCATAGCGAGTAAAAGCTCTTTCGCTTCTTCACACAACGGACAATTCGGCTTTGAATATAAAACCACTTTTTGCATGACATTCCCTCCACCTCTTTATTGTGCCACAATCTTTACAAAGAAAACAGCAGGAAGCTCCTGTCAGCCCTGCATGCGTGGAGTCTCCCAAAACAAAATACGAATTAAGCAGGAAGGAAACTCCTTCAATACTACCGAATAGCTTAAAGAAAGCACCTATATTCGTATTTTATATGCTGTACCTTTAAGGAGTGATTGTATCCGAAAACACATTATCTTGGTACTGGGGATCTTATTGCTTTTTATTATTTCTGTTCAATTTTCCCTAGATAAAGGAAGCAGAGAAAAAACAGCAGAAGAAATAAAACAAGACAAGACGGAGGAAAAGGTCGCAGAGGAAGGCAAAGTAAATGTAAAGAACGGAGAATTGGTCATTGATGAGGAAATGTATGAAGACTACTTTCAGCATAATCGAAATGAAGCATCTACTGATAAAGCACGCGAACTTTTGAAGCGAACAGCAATGGCTATGAATCCCAAAGGAGAACAGAAAATTCCGGAAGAAGAAAAGATACCTTCGTTCTTTATAGGAAATCAAGAAGAAATGGCCCTTTTACATAAGAAGAATAACAATAATCAATCTGGAAAACTGATTAATCACGTCGCTCAGAAAGTCACTTTGTTAGAACAGGCTCAGAGTTTAATTGAAAATAAACGAATCAAAGCCGATCTATCCTATTTAGTTAACGAGCTAACAGAATTAAAGTTTTATCGAATTGATGAAACCGGGGAATTCATCCAAGCGTATAAACAATATACAGATTTGCAGAAAAAACTGTTGGAAATTCACTATGCAATCGAAGCACAATAAATCGATTCCTATTAAAGAAGGTGACAGGATGAATAGAAAAGTTGGCGAGTACTACATAGACGGATTTACAATGGAATACTCGATTGTCGGCCAAGGTGTACCGGTGCTCGTTTTCCATGGCGGTCATTCCAATTGCCAGGAAGAATTCGGATATGAAACGTTGGTCAAAAATGGGTTTTCCGTGATTACCCCTTCAAGAGCAGGATATGGAGCAACTTCTCCCGAAGTAGGCAGCAGCTTATCAACTGCCTGCTATTACTATGCAAAACTATTAGACCACCTGAACATCGATACCGCGCATGTCGTTACAATATCTGCCGGCGGTCCCACGGCGATTTACTTTGCTGCACATTATCCCGAGCACACCCGTTCTCTCGTCCTGCAATCCGCTGTTACAAAGGAATGGCTCACGCCAAAAGATATCGAATACAAAGCTGCAAACATTTTGTTCCATCCAAAAACCGAGAAATACACTTGGAAACTATTATCTACCTTCAATAATATTTTCCCGAACTTCATTAAATGTTTCCTTCCTTCAGCAAGCTACCATACAAGGAAGCCAAAGATAAACTTGGAGAAAACGATGTGGTAGCAATCCGGAAAATGAATAACCGACAGCGGTCAGGTTATGGTTTTGCAATCGATTTAAAACAGATAAACGAGCTGACGGTTCAGGATTTACGAGCTGTGTCGTGTTCCACGTTGATCTTGCACAGCCAACACGATGGTTCGGTGTCCCTGGATCATCCTTATTTTGCGAAAGAAAACATTCGTATGGCTAAACTTCAGCTGCTCGACGCTTGGGGCCATTTGATTTGGCTTGGAGAGTCGGGCCGAGAAACGAACAGAATACTCATTTCTTTTTTAAAGCAGGACAGGACTCCTATCTAATAAAAAACGCTAATCGTTTCATGATTAGCGCCCGAGGGGAATTTCGATTTCTACGTCAACGTTTTTGTTGAACTGTTTGGAAAATGTTATTGATTACCAAACAAACTCTTTCCATAAATTCCAGGGATACGTATTTGGCGGCAAAGATGCTGCCTTCATATCTTCTTTTTTTGTAGGATGTTTAAACGAAAGCGATCGTGACCACAACGCGATTTGCTGCCCTGGATGATTAACTTCCTCCCCATACTTTTGATCGCCATACAAGGGGCGGTTTCGAGAGGAAAGTTGAACACGTATTTGGTGTGGCCTGCCTGAGTGCAGTTTTATTGACAGAAGAGATAACCCGTTCTTTTCACTTATTACTTCATATTCCAATACTGCTTTTTTGGCTTTTTCATGATTGGGAGAAGAAACATACACCTTGTTATTACGAGGATTCTTCACCAAATAATCCTCTAGTACATTATGCTGTTTTGGCATAGTCCCCCGGACCACTGCCAGGTAGCTTTTATCAATCGTTCTTCGTCGCATCATATCAGATAAGCGCGAGGCCGCTTTTGACGTTTTGGCTAAAACCATTGTGCCGCCGACAGGCCGATCCAAACGGTGAACGAGCCCAAGGTACACATTGCCAGGCTTTTGGTACCGATACTTTATATCCTCTTTTAATATCGATAGTAAATCTTTGTCTTTCGTTTTGTCTTCTTGTACGGGAACATTAACAGGCTTTTCTACACAAAGCAGATGATTGTCCTCGTAAAGTACGTGTATATCCATCATTCATTTACTCCTTAATTCTTTAGTTTCAAGTAAATGGTAACATGACAAACACCTACATTTAAACCAGCAGGATAGCAAGTAAATGTTAGAAAGGAATCTAAAATTTATTTTAAATAATGATTTTTAAAGTTTGGGTGAATTGAGAATTTATGGCGTAAATTCACGAGGTTTTCTCCAAAGCTTTCCTCTAAAAGTTCTCTATGTTTCTCCATAATTTCCATGATATACAAATCATGAATCATGAATCATGACTTCTGTAATTGGCATTATTAAACCTACATGCCTCGTCCATGCTGCACGGCTATCTTCCTTCAATGAGAAAATACCAGCTACTACTTCTGAATCATCTGCACTAAATACAATCCATCCTCCACCATACTCTTCTGTAATTTCATCACCCATATAATGAAAATATACATTTGCAAAATCAGAGGCGATTTCCCCATAGGCAATACTTGTTACGTTGACACCCTCTTTTTCCATCCATCGTAATTCTCCCTCCAATTCTTCAAATTCCTCTTTCCAAACCTCTAAGAGGATTCTTTTTTGCAGATAATATACAATCTTTTACTTTACGGATTATTTCTTTTGCCCCGTAATATTCCATATATTTCACGGTCATTTGCAGAACGTTCAAACTCCGCTAATGATTTTTCTGCCAGACTTACAAGCTTTTGTAGATGAAAAGACCCCGAACTCGCAAAAGTATTTTTTACGAAATCAAGGTCGGACTGGTAACTAGAGATTTATTTTTTAGTTAGACATAGTAGTAAAGAAGATTGATTTAAATGGATCATTATTAACAGACACACCTATAATAGAGAGTGCGAAATTTAGATATCATTTGTTTTTTTGTTTGAATACTAAAGCTACATAACCGATGATTGAAGCTCCTGTAAAAAGATCATCATATCCCCATAAATCTGCGACCACTCCAGAGAGAATAGACCCTATCGCTTGACCAAGTGCTAGTATTAAGAAAGGTACACCTAGACCAAATGATGGGTTTGATTTATACACGGAAATGCCCCATACGATTAAAACACCTGTCATAAAAATATACGAACTACCAAAGAGGGCTGGTGATAACCACCCTACTATTAGATACTCTGCAACTGTCCCCAATAAGAGAGACGAGGTTGAAAGTGCTAATACAGAAATCCTGTATGCAGGCATTAAACCATATTTATTTACAAATACTCCAGCAGTTCCTCCTGATAACCCTGCTGCTCCAATAATCACCCAGAGCCACTCTCCGAGGTATGAGGGAACATTCTCTATCTGAAACATAAAGTCTCTTGAAAATGTCCAATAGGCAGAACAGGATATTCCTAGTAATAAAGCAGACAGAATTAATGGTGTGGCTCTTCTCCACTCTTCTTTAGAGAAACTAACCATAACGTTTTCTTTTAAAGGTTGATTCTTTGGCAGTACTTTGTAATTAGCAATTAATACTATTATAGCAATAAGCATAAATACAAAATACGTTTCTCTCCAGCTATCTGTCATTAAAATTGCAACTGCACCAGTAAAGGCTGTGCCAATACTCGTACCAGAATTAATCCAAGAATTAGTTTGATTCTGTAATCTTGTTTCGACATTTAAGTCAACAATATTAGCGTATGGCGGGGATGAAAAACCTGTACTTAGTCCTGCCAGAAATATCCCTAGACTTAGTACGCCCGGATTAAACGAGATTGAGATAATCCCCAAGCCAATTATCGATGTTAATCCAGCTATGACAAGTATAGACTTTGAGGAAATTCTATTAGAAAATACCATCGCTAATACGATTGCAATACAGTAAGCGATGTATGACAGAGATGAAATGACACCGCTAGTGGACTGTGCCATATTCATCGTTTCATTAATATATGGAAGCATTAAACCATAACTAAAGCGAGATAAACCATATGTCACAGCAATCATTGGTAAACCAACAACAATCAATTTCTTTTCATACATATCGTCCAACCCCTTTTTATGTATAACGTTCATTATAATAAATAAGTAAAAAAATAGGGAACAATGTTCAACATTAGTTTCCCTCTCCCTTTTTATTTTCCAGCATCATATATACCTTCATATATACCTTTTATTAAACTATTTGCAGCTTCTTTTACTTCATCTATTGGCTGGATTTGGGCTATTGAAGTTAACCCTTCTAGTATTATAAGTAATTGGACACCAAGTGATCTGGAAACATGAAATATCTCTATATCATTTTCAATCCTGTTTAGCAGTGTTTTTTTATGTTCCCTAGTTAGCGAAGCAATTTCGTCATTTATACCTTCATACTCCTGCTTGGCTCTTAGGAAAAGGCATCCGTTAAAACTATCCTTTTCTATCCAATTCAAGTGTATTTTTATTAAAGACTTTATATATGAATTAATTCCGTCTTCCCTTTTAACGTTAGTTTCTATCAATTGAAGATACTGATTTTCCCTACGCACTAGTATTTCTTTGATTAGATCTTCTTTGGATTGGAAATGGTAGTACATAGTCATTGGTGCCACTCCCGCTTCTTCCAATATAGATTTGACACCAACTGCATGAAAACCACACCGATAAAATAGTTGTTCTGCCACATTTAAAATAGCTTCTTTTTTTTGTGACTTTTTCATATGACAACTCCTTTGTATTGAACGATCATTATAAAATTAACAAAACATCTTCCTTTTTGCAAGAAACTAAAGTAATAAGCGTATTTGTCTGTTATCCAAAAAACAAAGGCCCCTCATCAAAGTAATCCTGAATATTTCAAATCATTTTATAATACCTTATATTATCAATAAATTTTAATTGTGGAGAGGGAGCGGAAAATATGGCAATAAGACCCCCACTTTTACAAAGAGGAGATACAATTGGATTAGTTACACTTGGCAGCCCTCTTGATGCAAATACTATTAATACGAGAGTACAAATCTTAAGAAATATGGGCTTTAATATCGTATTTGGCAGGCATGTTTATTCTAATGATGGCATTGTAGCGGCATCAGCTCAACAAAGAGCAGACGATTTAATGAATATGTTCAGAGAACCGAGTGTCAAAATGATACTTGCCACACGAGGTGGGACTGGGGTTCAGACCATTCTTCCTTATTTGAATTTTGAAGTCATAAGACAGAATCCTAAAGTTATATCCGGTTATAGCGACATAACGGTATTATTAAATAGTTTATATCAATTTAGTAATTTAATTACTTTCCATAGTTTAATGCTTATTGACTTTAGACCAGAAACACCTGCTTACAACTTCAATCAATTTTTTGAAGCAACGTCTACGTTGATTTCCCCCAGAATAATTCAAAATCCACCAAATTTAGCCCTAAGGAGTTTAGTACCAGGAAATGTAACAGGACCAATAGTAGGTGGAAATATGACTTCGTTAGTAAATGCACTCGGTACACCATACGAAATTAACACACAAGGAAAAATACTTTTTTTAGAAGAAACCCACGCTCCAACTAATATGATTTTCAGGTATTTAACTCAATTATTAATGTCTGGTAAATTTCAAGATTGTCTAGGTATTATTATGGGAGAATGTACGAATTGCCCTGTATCTTATGGTACAACATATGAAGATTTAATTAATGCTTTATTAGTCCCCTTAGGAAAACCACTGGTAATCAACCTTTCTACAGGTCATGGCATTTATAAAGCTGCTATTCCAATAGGTGCTAATGTGAATCTAAATGCAACAGAAAATACATTGACTGTAATTGAACCAACCGTTTCTTAGTGGATATAATTTATTTAGTGAGGACGTAAACTAAATTCTGATTTTCTTCATACACCATATATGCCAATGCCACATAAAGAAAAGTAAACTTTCCCCTCACTTGTTTTACTAACTTACCTCGTTAGTTTATAAATATCTTCCCAAACTATTAATTCTCCTATATTTACCATTGTGTGAATTCCTTAATAGAACGCATTAAAGAGAAAGATAATTAGCCATCTCTTCTTTCTCCGTCTTCCCTCTTGTCCCACATTTTGGACGAAATATTACAAACTAAAACGAACTTTCTTTTCTCTACTATGTGAATAAAAACGGAGGGATTTTACTTATTCAAGTAAAGGAGTACGTTACTTGAAGTACACTATTTCACAAACTTTGTTATATATTCTAAGAGTGAATTTTTTGAAGTTCTGTATTGACCTAAACCATAGTTTAAGTTGTATGATGACTCTGTCGACGGAGTGAAATCATTCAAATTTTGGAGGTCTCCAAATGAGGTACTATTCATTAAGTGAAGCTGCTGCCAAGTTCATTATTCCACAATCAACCGTACGATATTATGAAAAAAAAGGATTACTTCCACTAATTGAGCGTGATGAAGTTGGAAGGCGATTATTTTCAAAAGATCAAATGTCGCTACTTGAAACGGTCATTTGTTTAAAAAACACGCAGTAGAATTAAACAGTATATTGATTGGGTGGTAGAAGGAGATAACACCATAAATCAGCGGCTTGAAATGATGAAGAATCACAAAAAATCGGGCTTGCAGAAATTTCTTTAATGACAGAATCCTTAAAGGGGATTGATTTCAACTGCTAATATACATCCCGAGTCAGACAGGGGATAGGCATGAAAAAGACCCGGAAATGTTTATTTTAGTTAGACATATTAGATAGATGGGTTATAGAGATAAGATGTAGAGTTATTTGTATGTATTATTCTATTATCATCTCTTTCTCTATCTACAATCAATTACCAAATTAATTACTTAACTGCCCCTTACAATAAATTATAACTTAACCTTTTCCTTTTTCAGTATAGTTAACAAATATGTATTTACTTGACTATATTTTCATACTTGAAAAAGTAATTATATTCATTGCATCACCAATTACAAAATCAGCAGAATCATATTTTATTCTATCCCAATTAACAACTTTAAAATTGATCAATCCATTAGATGTATGTCTATCATAGCTTTCATTAATATAACTTTTTGCTTCATCCACTGAGGTAAAAATACCAAATAAATGAGAACTTTGAGTAAAACTATTTACAGCTAAAACTCCATAACAATTTTTTTGGTTTTTAAATTCAATGTTTTTCATTAATAATACTCCCTTTTGTAAAATAACACCAAGGAGAATGTTATTTATTGTAATCTAATAAAAGTACTTCTATTCTAGTTTAGGTCATTCTGAAAACTAGAAGACTACCTTATCTGAGAATAGTATTCATTAAATAAAACCTCACCCGATTTTTGGATAATATTCCTGAAATCATCCATATCATTCATTTCTAAATTAGGATAGTAGAAATCCTTAACAAGCTCTGTGAGGATTGTTAGAATATCATTCATTAATTGATTAACTCTGTCTGACCATTCTCGAGGAGCATTTCCGGTCATATAATCTGAAAGAACTTCACTATAAAGTTTGGTATATATTTGTTTGCTAACAGGTTGTTTTATATTATTTTCGACCATTAATCCACTCAAAGCATCATCTAACGCTATTAAATACAAATCTACCTTTTCATATCTTTCTTTATCTGGATACTTCTCTTTAAGTAATGTTTTAAAGCTTGACATCAATAAATCCCCCTTTTATAGTAACTTTTTAAAATATACATCCAGTTCATTTCCCATTCTTTCAAATGCCGGGACTAGAGTTTTGTCATCCCCAAGTATAAAACCATAGTGATGGACTAATACTCGATTTACAGTTTGGAGAAATTCCAACATTTCTTTTTCGTGTATAAAATTTTGAGTTATATAATCTGTAAGTTCGATAAGTATGTAACCAAGCGAATATTTACTTACTTTATTTGGATCAGTATAATGAGACATGAAATTTAAGTAGCATTTAAATACATATTCCTTTTCCCTGCTATTACTTATCTGCGTCAACCTTAGGGACTGAGCAATCTCTGGACGTGCTTTTAAGATTGTTTCTTCTTTACTACCAGATAAAACAGAAAGGAACTTTAAAAATCCTCCCATAATAACAATCCTCCAACTAATAGATAAAATAATTATACTCTATTTTTATAAGATATAATAAATAAAAATGATTTTTTCGACAAAAAGGCTTGTAGTGAAATCTCGAAGATAATTAATAGAATTGATTACTATAGAATATTTAATATTGTATTCTAGTTATTGTTTGTGGAATTCAGGATGGACATTCACTGTGCATTTAATAATTGCCTTTCCTCCCAAACCAAGTAAAGCAAGGGATAGGCATAAAAAAGATCCTGAATTCGGAAATGTTTATTTCACGAAAACCGGATCTAAGTCGGAAATGTTTATTTAACTTTTAATTACACTACTTCAACACCAACTCTGCTACCGTTTCTACATGCACTGTTTGCGGAAACATATCGACTGGTTGAATGCCTATCACCTCATATCCATTCTTAGTTAAATATTTCATATCACGCACCTGCGTTTCCGGATTACAGGACACATAAATGACACGCTTAGGCTTCAGCTTTACCACACTGGACAAGAACGCTTCATCACTTCCGCTTCGAGGTGGATCCATGATGACTACATCCGCTTTCTCCCCGCGCGCTGCCATCTCCACCATGAATTTACCGGCATCTCCCTGATAGAAACGGGCATTCTTCACTCCATTACGCTTGGAATTATGGATGGCGTCTCGAACAGCATCCTTATTTAGCTCCACGCCAATGACCTTACCTGCTTTTTGACTGGCAATCAGGCCAATTGTGCCGATTCCACAGTATGCATCAATTACCGTTTCCTTTCCAGTCAACTGGGCCATTTCTATCGCCTTTGCATATAACTTTTCCGTTTGAATCGGATTGATTTGATAGAAGGATTTCGCGGAAATGTCAAACTTTAGCCCGCAAAGAGTATCCGTTATTGTCCCTTTTCCGAACAACAGTTTTTCCTGATCACCTAAAACCATGCTCGTATTCTTGTTATTCACGTTCATGAGAATGGTCGTTATCTCTGGATGCGCCTTCCTGAGGGCTTTGACAAAATTATTTTTCCCCTTAAACACAGGGGAAGCTACAACCAACACCACCATTATTTCACCGCTTACCTTGCCGACCTTTACCAGTACGTGGCGCAGGAAGCCTTGTCCAGTATCTTCATTATAAGGCTGGATTCTAAAAGACTTCATCATGTCCTTAATGGTTTGCCAGATCTCGTCTGCTTTTGGATCGTGAATAAGACACCGATCCATGGAAATAAGCCGATGACTATTTTGAGCGTAAAGGCCGCCAATGATCTGCCGGTCCTTATTTAGACCAAAAGTCGTATGGCTCTTGTTCCGGTAACCATACGGATGGTCCATGGTTAAAATCGGTTGCGGTTTACCGAACGGCTCCATTAACTTTTCGATTGTTACTTGCTTAAAGCGCATTTGCGCCTGTCCGTTCATATGCTGCAGTTGGCATCCGCCACACTCATAATAATAGGAACAAGCTGGCTTGACCCGGTTTTCAGACGGGGTGATTACTCGCTTCAGTTCGACAGCAACATATTTCCCGCTAGTGGACACGGTGATTTCAGCCGTTTCGCCAGGTAATAGATGCTCTACCTCCAGCTGCTTACCTTCCCACTGGACAATCCCTTTCCCGTCGTCGGTCAGGCCTGTACAGTTCACCTTCGCGGTTACGCTTTTCTTGTTACCTGGACGCTGGTTTTTATGCGGGTTCTGGCCTTGTAATTTATCACGCGTGGCCACTTTTGAATGCTTTTTTGAGTGGGATTTAGTTGATTGATTGCGTTTTGTTCCCATCTTTTTATCTCCACTATACTTACGTTTCTTCATAGGCACTTCCCATCTTTTCTTCTAGTGACACCCCATTATAAACCACTAAGAAACAGCAGTAAAACTACTTTCGAAAAAAGGATGCCACCAAATGTTGGATGGATGAGTCTCCTTATAAAAATTTAAACTACTCATCTAAGTAAAAAAACTGGTTCTATTCTTTATAGAACCAGTTTTTTTACGTTTATGGATACTACCGCAAGATTTTTTCCATCGCTTTTCCTTTTGCTAATTCATCAATCAATTTATCCAAATACCGAATTTCCTGCATCGTTGGTTCTTCGATTTCTTCCACTCGTACTCCGCAAATTACTCCTTTAATCAAATCGCGCGACGGGTTCATTCGGGGAGCTTCCGCAAAGAAGGTCTCAAAATCTATTTGTTTTTCCAGTTGCGCTTCTAACTCCTCCTGGCTATATCCTGTCAGCCAACGGATGATTTCATCGACTTCTGTTTTCGTGCGTCCTTTTTTCTCCGCCTTCGTAATGTAATGGGGATACACACTTGCGAAACTCATTGTATAAATTTTATGTTTGGGCATGTTTCACTTCCTCTTATATGGTTTTCTTTATCTTATCACGATAACGTTCCGAGAACACCTAACAAAGAAATTATCTCCCACTCCCTATCATATAGTTCCACTTTCCTTAATGAAATGTTTAAAACATTCCTAATATAATACCAATCCATTCACCTATCGTTTTTTCAAATACCTGATCCTTCCCCCGAAAATGGGTTATAGTTATGGTTAAATAAGTTTTAATATTACCCCTAACTGTTAAAGGGCGATTTCGTGAGGTATTAAAAATTACAGCCAACGCTACCCCTATAACATCTATCAAAAATCGAATCTCCAATAATTAGCAACAATAAGCAATATCACGACATATATACAAATAATGATTTATATATTTGTGCAACTCCCTCACCAAAAAACAAAACTATAAACGGAAATGCGAGAACGCCAATTCCTAAAATTATTGTAGATAATCCCACTCTTTTAGCATATTCATCTTTATCACCGTAAAATGTACTATCCTTAAAACCGATTATTAAAGTTAACATCTGTTTTACTCCGATTAGATAACCTAAATAAGAAATAAAAATTCCTACTGTAATTGTCATTATCGTGCTAAAAGCATCCAAAAAACCAGCGCCTTTGTTTTAGAAACGTGTTAAATCGTTTACCTCTTATTGGAGTAAAGCCCTCAATCTAAGAAGCCAATCCAGGGTTCTTTTAATTTAAACTATTTCCTAATCATAAAAATCACACTTTTTTCATTACTTACCATATTATTAACCCATTGAATTTAGAGAGTTTGAATGATTAGGATTAGAACGCAAGAATAGAGAAGAATTTAATGCCTCCTAAGTGGTAAATTTAAACTGAGGAAGGGATGTCTAATGGAAAAACGTTCTATTGGTTTATATGAAGGAATAGCATTTTATTTCGCTGCAGTACTTGGTTCGGGTGTTCTTTTTATTTCATCGGTTACTGCTTTGTATTTGGCAAGTAAAAAATGTATGAAATGGCAAACAAAATTGTATGCTGCCACTGCCAATCTCCCGATCTCTTACTGACTCAATAATGACTCTTTGTATCTGAAACTGTCTCCCGTAAACACAAGAAGGTGCGAATGGTGAATCAGACGGTCAATGACTGCCTCTGTTAAGATAGGATCACCAAAGACGTGATTCCATTGACCGAATTGTAGATTCGTAGTGATAATGATGCTTCTTGTCTCATAACACATAGAGATTACTTGGAACAGTAGCTCTGCCCCTTGCTTATTTAACGGTATATATCCCAGCTCATCCAAGATTAATAAATCTAGCTTCTTAATCTGATTGAAGGCTTTCTGAAGGTTCCCTTTTTGATTGGCTTCCATTAGATGATTGACCAATGAAGCCACCGTAAAGAACTTGATCCGACTGCCAAATGTACGTATGGCATTCATGCCAATCAAGGTACTCAAATAGGTCTTTCCAGTTCCAACGCCACCATACAAGATGAGGTTCTCTTTCTCCCTGATGAAATGTCCTTCCAGCACGCTGCTTCTGTCAATCCCTTGCGGGATTTGAATGTGCTGCCACTCAAAAGGCTGTGTCCCCGTTTTGGGGAGCTGAGCCTGTTTTAACAGTAAGTTAACCTTTCGTTCTTCCCGGTGATAAATCTCCTGTTCAAACAATTTCAATAAGTATTCCTCATTACTATCTGCCTTGATCTCTTCAAAGTGTTCCCTTGTCCAGCTCAGCTTCAGTCGTTTTGCGTATCCCTGAATCAGTTCTTTCACCGTGCTTCATCTCCCTTCGAGAAGAAAGCATCA
The DNA here is from genome assembly GCF_000821245.2 of Virgibacillus senegalensis. Lineage (GTDB taxonomy): Bacteria > Bacillota > Bacilli > Bacillales > Amphibacillaceae > Sediminibacillus > Sediminibacillus senegalensis. Next base: position 1,153,272 of record NZ_LN611424.1, on the reverse strand, counting down.
TAATGCGAGAGCCCTCTCGTTGCCAAAGGTACTTTTGGCAATGGAGATTTAGGAGTAATCGTGGTATATTGATCATTCTGTTCAACGATTGAATAAAAGCAATGCTTGATTTGATCGGAAGTCGGATGGCCGCCATATTCTTTTGCTTTCTGTAAAGCCTGGTTCAATAGGGAAAAGTCATCGTTTTTCAACAGCCTGCCCAGTAATCGCAAAGCTGATTTTTGTTCTTCTTCTGTACACTGGCTTAAATATTCTGTCCATTCAGGCGGAAACTGCTGAAAGATACTGGTATACTTGATAGCTCTCGGCCGCCTTGAAAGTAACTCAAGGTATGGCTGCCAGATCATCGACTTCCTCCTAGCGCCGTATAACCTTGGATGCTTAACAATTAACTCATAATTGGAATTCAACAGTTCAACATAGTTATAGCTGATCTTGGCGATCACCTCTTCTTTGGCAAACCTCGGAGAGGTGGAATAGAGTTTCTTATCGATGGATACGATTCCTGATTTATCAGCTTTCACCGTTCGACGAGCAGCACATTCAAATTCTTTCTCCGGAAGCATAAGCCACTCATTCTGATCTTCTTTAAATAGTTGGGATTGGAGCTGTTTCTTTTCATAGTGAATCCGATCCCTATCTTGTTCTGCCAGTCCCCATAACGTTTCATTAAAGTGATCAAGATGTACAATAGTGCACTCCGGAAGAAGGAAGTTATTTCGCACATATTTCACCATGGCTTCCACGTGCCCTTTTTCATTTCCTTTTCCAGGATTACAGAACTCGTAAGAAAATCCGTAGTGAAGGGTAAATCGCTCAAACGTATCTGTTAATTCCCGTTCCCCTTTGGATAAGATTTTCTTTACAGCCGGAGAAAGGTTATCAAATCGAATCGTCTTTGGTACTCCACCCATATAATGAAACATTCTTTTTAGCCCCTCTAGTAAGCATTCTGTATTCTCAGAAGGAAATACCTGAAAATAAAAAGCGTTACTGTAGGGAAAGGACATCACCAGATAAGGAAGGTTAATAATCTCCGAGCCATACTGGAAAGGCGCTTCCCCAAAGTCTACTTGAGCTGTTCCTGATACAGATTCCAATGGGAGCGAAGCTTCCGACTGTTCCTTCAACTCTTTCTTTCTCCTGGAAACATAGTTTCTCACTGACCGATATGACCCTTTAAAACTATGAAACTTTTCTAGCTGCTGGTACATTCTTTTGGCTGTTCGGTGAAATTTCCTCTTTTTCTTCAAATCCTCCTTGATCCACTTGTCTAAAATTGGCTTGGCCGGATCCATTACAGGAGATGGCCTCACTTGTTTTTCTTTCTGATTGAATGCTTCTTGATTGGCATATTTACTGACGGTTCTGGAATCAATCCCCATATTTCTTGCCACATCAGCATATGTATTGCCTTTTTGATTTACCTCAAATCTGATATAATCCATTTGTGCCACTGCTAACATCTCCTAAATTTCCTCCTGTCAAACGTTGTTGGTCCAACGAGGAGTTTAAAGTTATTTGGGAATGTTGGCAAGTGGCTTTTTTAATTTATGCCTGCCCGGCCGGGCAGGCATAAATTAATTGCCAAACCCTTCATTTTTAGAATGCCATAAACAACTGCTTCAATCGCAGGACCTGCATCCATATTATCCTGGATAATTGTCATTCTAGCTAATTTTCCACTTGCGTACACATTTGCTTGTTTAGCACAAAAATTTCCAGATGCAGGAGGGGCAGCTACTTTTGTCCGACGATCATTTGGATTTCATTTTGGAAATATTGTAGGTTGGTTTTACTTTGTTACTGCTGCGATTGGACAAACCATTGTGTCTTTAACAGGAGCATATTATGTTACTGAGGCTTTTGGTTTATCCGATTTTACAAGACCATGGATTGCGTTCACTATCTTATTTATTGCAGGGATATCTAATTATAATGGGGTTAATACAAGTGGTAGGATGGCTTTGATTTTAAGTGGTTGTTTACTTTTATTACTTACAATTGTAGTCTTACTTTCTTTACCGTATATTAATTTGGGAAATTTCACTCCATTTTTATCAAAAGGGTGGTACTCAATCGGAACGGCAATAACAGTAATATTCTGGGCATTTTTTGGATGGGAAGCCATTTGTAATCTTGCTAGTCACTTTAGAAATCCTGATAAAAATATAACTAAAAGTACGGTCATTACCGTAATACTCATAGGAGTAATGTTCTTGGCACTAATTTTTGTAACAATTGGAACCGGAACATATGGGAATATAGAGGAAGAACTTTCACCGATTGGTGTTATAATGGGAGAAATTTTAGGAATAGGTGCACAAATTGTGACCGCTATTTTAGCTTTTTTTATATGTATTGGTACTTCTAATGCTTTTGTAGCAAGTCTGACCCAACTAGGGTACTCTTTAAGCAGAGATGGTGCGTTTCCAAAACGTCTATCATATGTACATTCAGATAAACAAATCCCTAGACGTATGGTTGTTTTTGTAATTGGATTTGCATGTATTGGAGTTATTTTTACTGAGTCTTTTAGAATGACGTTTAATGATATTTTATTTATACCGACCTCGTTAGGTGTAATAGTGTATATTTTTTCTATGGCTGCTGGTATTAAACTTTTTAAAACTAAAACGTTACCCTGGTGGTCCTCTTTTTTATCACTAATCTTTTGTATCCTGGTGCTACCATTTTTTCATTTGTATATTTTTGTGCCGGTAATTGTTATCGCTTTATATATTAGCTATATGACGTTTCAAAAATGGTCCTCAAATATCAAGAAACCTATACAGTAAAAATTCTGATTTTGGCATTATTATTTTATTGATTTTTGGGTAACGAAAGTTAATTTTTACATTGAGTGGAGAGCGATTATTTATGAAATCCAATACTGAATTGCCTTCCAGTTTAATGTGGAAAGCAATAGTTACATGTGATAAAAGATATGATGGTAAATTTTTTTATGCGGTGAGGACGACAGGTATTTTTTGTCGACCATCTTGTAAATCTAAAACTCCAAATTATGAGAATATACGTTTCTTTGATAATGCTTTGAAGGCTAAGCAACAAGGTTTTCGGCCATGTAAAAGATGTCAGCCAGAGCAGTCTGCTGACATATACGAGCCTAAGCAAGAAATAGTGGAAGAGACAATAGCTTTTTTAGAACAGTCCTATAAAGAAAAGATATCTTTAAACATCCTAGCTTTCCATATTGCTGTAAGTCCGTATTATTTAAGCCGAATCTTTAAAGAAAAGTTAGGTGTTTCCCCACTTCAATACCTAGAAAGAATAAGAATTCAAAAAGCCCAGAATTTGTTATTGGATACATCTCATACCTGCACGGAAATTTGCTTTCAAGTAGGATACAAAAATATTTCTAGTTTCTATAAACACTTTAAAAAAATAAGCCACTGCTCTCCCTCCCAATTTAGGGATAAATGCGGTGGAAAGATGTAGTTGGTTGATCATACAGTTGGGTAAAAAAACGAAAGATATCTATGGGCACACTGTGGGAGGTTCTAGTAATATTATAAGAAATTGATTAAGAAAAATGATTGGATAACTAGAATATGACAAGTCAGTTACTAAGAGTCCTTTTAAAGTGTATAAACTTGTTACACAGTATAAATTAAATTTCTCAATTGCAAATCAATAAAATATGGGATTCAAATTCACTGTTGCGCAGTATATAGAACAGCTAATCAACTAATATACTTTTTATTTGCCATGAAAATAACATCCAATATAACACGCTTATACCTTGTCCCATATTACAGATATATTAATTAATTGTATCAGTAAACCGAGATGAATTCCTTTATCACCCTGGCATACAATTCTGGTTCCTCGAACCTCGGAAAATGTCCGCTTTGCTTAAATATAGATAGCTTACGGTTGGAATGACCGTTCTTAAAAGCTGTCAGTTGCTCTTTACTAGTTACCCAGTCATATTCACCTTTGATCAATAGCATGGGACAATTAATAGAGTCTAAATGAGGTAACAGTGATTCAAATACTTTCCCTTCTTGATACAATTTTTCTTGATGATTCGCCGCCCGTTCCCAATTTTCCTGAGGAATACCCGACTTTTCAACAAGATGATCAAAGAAATGCTTATCTTCTCCATGGACATATAAATTGTCTTTATACTCCCCCAAATCTCGAAGAACTTCTATACATTTATCCCAAACCTCTTCTGTAACCGTTAATTTTGTAGCAGCCAGGCATTCTTTGACCATTTCCTCTTTTCCTAATCGTTTATACTCCTGAACAGCCCCTTTGATCAGGGAGCGAGCAGAACTACTGAGATCGAACATCGGACATTCCAGCAAAAGGGATGTCACGTTTTCAGGATAGTGCAATTGATATAATACCGCCACATACCCGCCAAAAGAATGGCCAATGATCCCCCACTTTTGTACACCCAGTTGCTTACGAATAGCTTCACAATCATCTATCAGATCATGCAGCCCAAATGTTTCTTCATCATCGACTCGGTCTGATCGAAGTACCCCTCTTTGATCAATCGCAATAATCCTCATGAATTTTGAAAGCCGCTGTCCTTGATGTTCCAAGAAATCATAGGAACCAGCCCCCGGTCCGCCATGCAAATATAAAAATACAGGTAGATGGGCATCACCATGAATTTCATAATAGATTCTCTTATTTTTAACGGTTAAATATCCAGACACTATCTTTCTCCTTCCGTTCTTTCTGATTTTCCTTTTTTCATAAACTGGACATCCTAATTCAACTTTAAAGGAGAGCGTTCTTATTCCGTTTGCCGTTGTTCTAGGCAGCAAAAAATAGTCAACCATGCGTTATTATCATACTGAACTAGACATCAAAACTCTGAGAAATAATGTATTTTATTGCTGCTTTGGTAGTTCCAAATTTCGGGACATTATAATCAGTTTTTTCAGCTAAGCTTCTAGCCAATGCTGGCTTGATACCGACTATCATACACTGAACACCCATCATAGACAGACTTAAAGTCATTTCCCTGATTTGATATGGCATTTCTTCATTCCATTCCTTGATCCCACTAAAATCGATGATGACATTTTCGACATTGTCGTTCTCACACTGTTTCATTAACTTCTCTAATACAAAACTAAAACGTTTTTCATCCAAATATCCTATTAATGGAATGGCTATTGTATTATCCCATACATGAAGAGTCGGTCCAGATAAATCTTGAATCATCTGATTCTTTCTTTTCTCTTCTTGTACCGTAGTGGTAACGTCCATTAACATGACGACATAACCAATAATAGTGGTCTCGTCTTTTATTGGAGTAATGACGATATCTGCCACATATTGATTCTTTATATTTATCCGCGAGCTGTGAGTACTCGTTAAATTATCCATGATTTCATTCTGATAGCTTGGTCTTTTGTGAAAATGATTCATATTAATACCAATAAGGTCTTCGATCTCATCAATATCAAAATACGGAATAATTTCCGACAACAACTCTGTAGCTTTTGGATTAATCCAAATAACATTATAGTCTGAATCAGCGACAATAATATTTTCACCAATCGCTTCAAGAATTTTAGTTGAATCCTTAATTGTTGAGGAAAAGCTGCCGATTGATTTCATTCAAAAACCCCTTATTTGATAGCATTCTAAGTATTTATCCATTTATTATATCGTACCGTACCCACCTTCACAATTAAGGGAAAACCCTTTTACAAATCTTTCTTTCAATTGAAAAAACTTTTTTATTTGGTCAAATGTTTAGGATGAGAAGAACGTCCTAAAGAAGGCTATATCTATTTTGGATGAAGAGGCTGTTAACCAATAGAGTTACGCCTCATTATGGTTTGTTTTTNAATTGATATAATCCCGCCACATACCCGCCAAAAGAATGGCCAATGATCCCCCACTTTTGTACACCCAGTTGCTTACGAATAGCTTCACAATCATCTATCAGATCATGCAGCCCAAATGTTTCTTCATCATCGACTCGGTCTGATCGAAGTACCCCTCTTTGATCAATCGCAATAATCCTCATGAATTTTGAAAGCCGCTGTCCTTGATGTTCCAAGAAATCATAGGAACCAGCCCCCGGTCCGCCATGCAAATATAAAAATACAGGTAGATGGGCATCACCATGAATTTCATAATAGATTCTCTTATTTTTAACGGTTAAATATCCAGACACTATCTTTCTCCTTCCGTTCTTTCTGATTTTCCTTTTTTCATAAACTGGACATCCTAATTCAACTTTAAAGGAGAGCGTTCTTATTCCGTTTGCCGTTGTTCTAGGCAGCAAAAAATAGTCAACCATGCGTTATTATCATACTGAACTAGACATCAAAACTCTGAGAAATAATGTATTTTATTGCTGCTTTGGTAGTTCCAAATTTCGGGACATTATAATCAGTTTTTTCAGCTAAGCTTCTAGCCAATGCTGGCTTGATACCGACTATCATACACTGAACACCCATCATAGACAGACTTAAAGTCATTTCCCTGATTTGATATGGCATTTCTTCATTCCATTCCTTGATCCCACTAAAATCGATGATGACATTTTCGACATTGTCGTTCTCACACTGTTTCATTAACTTCTCTAATACAAAACTAAAACGTTTTTCATCCAAATATCCTATTAATGGAATGGCTATTGTATTATCCCATACATGAAGAGTCGGTCCAGATAAATCTTGAATCATCTGATTCTTTCTTTTCTCTTCTTGTACCGTAGTGGTAACGTCCATTAACATGACGACATAACCAATAATAGTGGTCTCGTCTTTTATTGGAGTAATGACGATATCTGCCACATATTGATTCTTTATATTTATCCGCGAGCTGTGAGTACTCGTTAAATTATCCATGATTTCATTCTGATAGCTTGGTCTTTTGTGAAAATGATTCATATTAATACCAATAAGGTCTTCGATCTCATCAATATCAAAATACGGAATAATTTCCGACAACAACTCTGTAGCTTTTGGATTAATCCAAATAACATTATAGTCTGAATCAGCGACAATAATATTTTCACCAATCGCTTCAAGAATTTTAGTTGAATCCTTAATTGTTGAGGAAAAGCTGCCGATTGATTTCATTCAAAAACCCCTTATTTGATAGCATTCTAAGTATTTATCCATTTATTATATCGTACCGTACCCACCTTCACAATTAAGGGAAAACCCTTTTACAAATCTTTCTTTCAATTGAAAAAACTTTTTTATTTGGTCAAATGTTTAGGATGAGAAGAACGTCCTAAAGAAGGCTATATCTATTTTGGATGAAGAGGCTGTTAACCAATAGAGTTACGCCTCATTATGGTTTGTTTTTGGGGAAAGAAAAGTAGTGGATAATATCAACTATATTATCCACTACTTTTTATAATTCCTGTTACCTATCAGTTCTTCAAGCGATTTAACCTAGTATTCCAATGTTAAAGAATTTCAGAAATATAGTAGAAACAAATTCAAATCAGAACCGGATTATTATCCGGAATCTCCTGTGCTGCGCCTGCCAGTCTAAAGAAATTATTTATTTCACCGGCCCTCACCATGTTCTCCAATCCTTCAGCGGTAGCCGAAACAAGGTACGTATTGATATGCTCCTGATCCGTACTCCACCTCTGTTTGACGGCAGCTTTTCTCGGTGTCGAGGGAGCCGTAATCAACCAATCCTGCAATCGGTTGGAATCATGTGCAGAGAATACAGCTTCAACGGCTGCTTTTTGGTTGTCTGAATCCTTATATAACTGGACGAAGTCTTCTAAAATGGCGCTAGCAGTAGGCAGTGCACCGGCCCCGGGCCCCTGTAATTTTAAGTTGCCGGCCAAATCTCCGTGAATGAATACAGCATTATCCACTCCTGATACCTCATATAATGGATGACCAGCAGGAACCGCCATCGGCTCAACCAGAAGGCGTGCCTTTCCTTCCTTAAGTCGGAAACTGGCAACAGGCTTGATTCTCCATCCGGCCGACTCAACGGCCAGAATATCAGCAAGCGTGATACCACGAATGCCGCGCCTTGCCACTTGTGTCCATTCCGGCTGTTGGCCAAGCAATAAATCGCTCAAAATCATCAGCTTATAAAATGCGTCCCATCCATCAATATCATTCCCGGGATCTGCTTCAGCATATCCTAGCTTCTGGGCGGATTGTAACGCTTCTTGAAAGCTTACCCGGTTTGTTGCGATTTCGGTAAGGATGTAATTGGATGTCCCGTTCAAAATGGCTTCTACATTGGAAATATCGTTCACCTGCAGCAGCTGTTGCAGCGTCCCTATTACCGGAACTCCTCCTGCAACCGCTGCTTCAAATTTAAGTCTGGCTTTACCGTTATCTGCGCTTTCCCGTAATGCATTTCCCTGGTTAGCAAGAAGCTCTTTATTGGCGGTCACCACATGGATTCCTTTTTCC
>NZ_LN611424.1:1113452-1144824 GCF_000821245.2 Virgibacillus senegalensis | reverse complement strand
GGACGAAGTCTTCTAAAATGGCGCTAGCAGTAGGCAGTGCACCGGCCCCGGGCCCCTGTAATTTTAAGTTGCCGGCCAAATCTCCGTGAATGAATACAGCATTATCCACTCCTGATACCTCATATAATGGATGACCAGCAGGAACCGCCATCGGCTCAACCAGAAGGCGTGCCTTTCCTTCCTTAAGTCGGAAACTGGCAACAGGCTTGATTCTCCATCCGGCCGACTCAACGGCCAGAATATCAGCAAGCGTGATACCACGAATGCCGCGCCTTGCCACTTGTGTCCATTCCGGCTGTTGGCCAAGCAATAAATCGCTCAAAATCATCAGCTTATAAAATGCGTCCCATCCATCAATATCATTCCCGGGATCTGCTTCAGCATATCCTAGCTTCTGGGCGGATTGTAACGCTTCTTGAAAGCTTACCCGGTTTGTTGCGATTTCGGTAAGGATGTAATTGGATGTCCCGTTCAAAATGGCTTCTACATTGGAAATATCGTTCACCTGCAGCAGCTGTTGCAGCGTCCCTATTACCGGAACTCCTCCTGCAACCGCTGCTTCAAATTTAAGTCTGGCTTTACCGTTATCTGCGCTTTCCCGTAATGCATTTCCCTGGTTAGCAAGAAGCTCTTTATTGGCGGTCACCACATGGATTCCTTTTTCCAAGGCGCGATGCAAATAACCGGCTCCCGGTTCGGCTCCGTTTATCGCTTCGATGATTACGTCAATCTCCGGGATAGAGATCAGCTCCTCGAATGAAGAGGTTACCAAAATGCCCTCAGCGATATCACGGTGTTTTGCCTCATTTTGAATCAATACCCCAACGATTTCCACTTTTCTTCCTATCAATCTTTCGAATTTGCTTTGTCGTGTTTGAATGGTTTGGTAAACACTGCTCCCCACTGTACCAAATCCCAGCAACGCTATTTTGACCGTAGTCATACTTTACCTCCTGTTCCTCTCTATCTGCAGCTATGAGGTTATGCTATCTTTATCGAGCTCCCGCTGCTTCAATTCCCTGCGCAGGATTTTACCGCTTATTTTTGTTTTGGGTAATTCTTCGACTACTTCAATCTCCCTTGGAGCAGCATGTGCGGCCAAATGCTCTTTAACAAAAACGCGTATTGTTTCGAGCAGTTCTGGCGTTCCTTCATAGCCGGAACGCAAGGTAATAAATGCTTTTACCAGCTCACCGCGTAAGGGATCCGGCTTACCAATAACACCAGCCTCTGCAACTGCAGGATGTTCGATCAACTTGCTTTCCACTTCAAAGGGTCCAATCCGCTCCCCGGCTGAATTAATCATGTCATCGCTCCTGCCCTGGAAAAAGATATAGCCGTCTTCATCCTGGACAGCCAGATCACCTGAGACATACCAGCCTTCATATAAGAAGTAGGAAGCAAATTTATTCTGGTTTCCCCAAATTTCTTTCATTAATCCCGGCCAAGGCGTTTTAACTGCAAGCTGACCGATGGATCCTGCCGGAAGTTCTTCCCCGTCCTCATCCAATATACCGACCGTTATTCCCGGGAACGGACGCCCCATTGATCCAGGCTTTATCGGTTCTGACGGAAGATTGACGATCAAGTGGCCGCCGGTTTCAGTCATCCACCATGTATCATGAATCCGTAGTGCTAAGTTGTCCCATGCCCAGCTGATGACTTCAGGATTCAAAGGTTCTCCGACACTTAAAATATGCCGTAGCGACTTCAAGTTATATTGTTTATATAACTCTCCCTGAGCCATCAGCATGCGAAAAGCAGTAGGGGCACTGTACCAAATAGTGACGCCAAAATCTTCAATGATCTGGTACCAGTTTTCCGCCCGAAACCTGCCCGCTTGGATGACGATAGCGGCACGATTCAACCATGGTGCAAACAAACCGTAAACACTACCCGTAACCCAACCTGGATGGGAAGTGCACCAATATACGTCATCCTCCTGGATATCCAGTACCCAGTTGCCGGATTGGTAGTGATGGACGACAGCTCTGTGTGCATGTAACACGCCTTTCGGTTTTCCTGTCGATCCGCTAGTGTAATGTATCAGCATCCCGTCCTCCGGATCCACCCATTCGACCAGCTCTTCTCCTGTGGTTTTGACTGTTGCTGCTTCGATTTGATCAACCAGCAACACGGTCTGTAAACTGGGGATTTCCGTTTGAGGCACCCGCTGAACAAGCTGATCATCCGTAATCAAGACAGTGCCGTCACAGTCATTCATTCGGTCTTTTACTGCTTCTTCCATAAATGCTTCAAACAATGGACCAGCAATTGCACCGATTTTGATGATGGCCAGAATGGAAAAGTAACAGGCAGGAGTTTTCGGCAGGAACACAAATACGCGATCACCTTTGCCGACTCCCTGTTCCTTCAATACACGGGCATAGTGATCTGTTTTTTCTTTCACCTCTGCGAACGTGTAGCTCTCGTTGTATTCATCCTGGACAAAATACAAGGCCGTCTTATTGCCATATCCTTCTGCAACATGACGGTCGATCGTTTCGTAAGCGGCATTCCATTTACAGGTTTTGGAAAGGCTTAGCTGTTGTGCGGCTTGTTCCCAGGTAAATGTATCAGCCACACCACGATAGTTTGTTAAGTTGTGTACGCCCCTATCGGCTTCTAATATTTTCAAGTCATTGGCTGTCATGTTGAACCTCCTCTATGTATCTAGCTATTTCATGCTGTATCTGTTGTTAAATCCAAGCTGGCAAGTATTTCTGCCTTATAAGCAGCCAACTCGCTGCTTCCCCTTTCTCTAGGTTTCGCTTGGGGAATCGTGATTTCCTTTTCAACTTTGCCTGGCTGCCCTCTCAGCACGATGATCCGGTCGCATAAATAAGCAGCTTCATCTACATCGTGTGTTACCAGGACCATGGTCGACCGATAACTATTCCACACTTCCAGCAACAGATCCTGCAGCTGCATTTTGGTAAACGCATCGAGGGCACTGAACGGTTCATCAAGCAGCAAAATTTCCGGTGAAGTAGCCAGTGCACGGGCAATTGCCACACGCTGGGCCATACCGCCTGAAAGCTGTTTCGGATACAATTTTTCATTGCCCGCAAGACCGACACTTTTCAAGTATCGGGCAGCTTTCTCCTGTTTCTCCTCTTTGTTTCCCTCGAGACCGAACGTGACATTGTCAAGGACATTCAACCAAGGCAGGAGACGCGGCTCCTGAAACATAAACCCTGTCGTCTTCTGTATCCCATTCACTTTTTGCCCATTGATCTCGATTACACCGTCATATTCGTTGTCAAGCCCGGATATGGCACGAAGCAGCGTACTTTTGCCGCATCCGCTTGTTCCTAGAAGGCCGATAATTTCTCCTGGTTCCGCACGAAAGGAAACTTCCTGGACAGCAGTTTTTCCTGCAAACGTCCTGCCCACTCTTTCTAATTGCAGACTCATCTCTTTTCCCCCTTATGACTTTGCTGCCCGATCCTGCCAGTGCAAGGTTCGGGTCTCGAGTATTTTAAGGATCCAGTCCGACAGCTTCCCTATCACTGCGAATAAGACAATACTGGCTATGATGGTTTCTGGCGCCAACGTGTTTTGGCCGACGACTAGCAAATAACCCAGCCCCTGGCTCGCACCCATCAGCTCTGCCGCCACGACAAACATCCAGCCCAGACCAAGACCGCTGCGCAGTCCAACTAGAAAAGAAGGAAGAGACGCCGGGAGAATAATTCTTCGTACAAGCTGAAATGTATTCAATCCGTATATTTTCCCTACTTCTATCAGTTTCCGATCGACTCCGCCTATACCACTGACAATATTTAAATAGACCGGAAAAAAGACACCGACTGCAATCATGGCAATTTTTGACGGCTCGCCGATTCCCATCCATAAAATAAAAAGTGGTACCCAGGCAAGGGAAGGGATAGAACGAAACGCCTGGATAAGCGGATCGAATAACGCCTCCGCATGCTTATAAAAACCGACTAACGCACCAAGCAGAATAGCTGCAGCCGTTCCAAGCAAAAATCCCATCAATACCCGGTAACTGGTGATACCGACATGTCCCCAAAGCGTGCCGTCTGTTGCCATTTCGACAATCGTACTTAAAATGACGGAGGGAGCCGGAAGCTGATAGGAAGGAAATACTTCCAACCGGCATAATCCTTCCCACACAACCACCAACAGCAATGGCAAAATACTTCCCAATAAAAGGGGATGCGTGAATGCATTTGATGGTTTGGCTGTCTTAACATTCCTTTTTCCATTTGCCGTGAAGACACTCCTCACTTCACTTTGATTTTTAGCCATAAATCCTCCTCCCCGCCTGATTTATTCCGATATCGTTTCCTCTGCAAAAGATGGATCGATTAATTCGTCTGTCAACTCTTCGATATTGGCTTCCGGATCAATCGTCTCGCTTTCCTGTAACACTTTCCCAGCCTCTATCAACGCATCTCTTTGCACATCTCCAGGAACTGGTTCAGAAAAATCGTTTCTTTCCAGCTGTTTTACCGCTACTTCTTGTTTAATCTCTGCTTCCTCAGCCAGTAATTTGGCTGCTTCTTCCGGATTTTCCTGGATCCATTTTCTAGCTTTTTCGTAAACCTCAATCACACGGTTAACGTATTCAGGATGTTTTTCTGCAAATTCTTCTCTGACATTCAAGAAACCATACGTATTAAAGTCTGGATTACGATAAAAAAGCTCGGCATCCGATTCCAGCTCCAACCGGGCCATATGCGGGTCAAGACCGGACCATGCGTCTACCTGACCGGATGTCAGGGCAGAAGCACCATCACCATGCTGAAGGTTCACAATTTCCACCTCATCAGACGGCACTCCCTCTGCTTCCAGAGCACGCAGCAGAAATATGTAAGGATCCGTTCCCAACGTGGCTGCTACCTTTTTCCCTCTCAAATCTTCAAGGTCGGTGATTCCGGAATCATTGGCAGTCACCAAAGCCGTCCATTCTGGTTTCGAATAAATATAAACGTTTTTAATCGGTGCGCCATTTGCTTTAGACATTAGAGCGGCAGCACCTGCTGACGAGCCAAAGTCGACACTGTCGCTGTTCAAAAACTCCAACGCTTTGTTGCTTCCCTGGCTAAGCGCCCACTCTACATCGATGCCTTCTTCTTCAAACTCTTCTTCCACCCAACCGAAATTTTTCAACACCAGGCTGGTCGGTGAATAGTAAGCATAATCAAGCCGTATCTTATCTGGTGCTCCTTCCGAATTTGCACTGGATGAACAGCCGGCAGTAACAATCACAATTAACGCCAATGCTGTCAGAGCCAAAAAGCTTCTTATGTCTATCAATGGTATGCGATTCATGGGTATCCTCCTCGTTGTTACATCCTTCTTATATTTCACACACGTAAGTCGTTATGGTCCCTCTCAACCGTTGCGCTTCCTTATACGTACAACGGTTATGAACAACCTGAAGTCCTGCATCCCTTGCAATTTCAGCTGCTTCGTCTGAAACTACCCCTTCCTGGAGCCAGAAGATTTTCGGCCGGACTTCTGCTGCTTCTCGAGCGATTTCGATTGCTGCTTCCGGACTTCTGAAAACCTGGACGATATCAATCGGTTCCGTGATGCTCTTCAAGTCCGGATATGCCTTCTCACCCAAAATTTCCGTTTCACGCGGATTCACAGGAATGATTTTATAGCCAAGCCGCTGCATCTTTCTGGCGAGTCGATGGCTTGGTCTTGCCTCTTTACCACTTAACCCGACAATTGCCAAGGTTTTTTGCCGCTGTTCCTCTTTTCCATCGGACTCGACGCGTTCTGTCGGGGACTGCAAAGCCCAACGGATCACGCCTTCATCGTTTATCACAATCTGCGGGCCGCTCTCTTTTTGTTGGCCTGTCGCTTTAGTCAATGCATTATCCAAATCGTTAATCAGATCCCTCACCGACTCGATACCGACCGACAACCGGACAAGCTCTGCTTTAACGCCGGTGGCTATCAGTTCTTCTGGTGACAATTGCTGATGAGTTGTAGAAGCCGGATGGATGATTAAGGACTTCGCATCTCCGACGTTCGCTAAATGCGACCATAAAGCTACATTGTCGATTAACTTACGACCAGACTCTTTGCCGCCTTTAATTCCAAAATTGACAATCGATCCATATCCGTGTTGAAGGGTTTTATCGGCCAACTGATGAGACGGATGCTCTTCCAGTCCTGGATACGAAACCCATTCCACTGCCGGGTGATTCTGCAAGTATTTCGCAAGCTCCAGGGCATTCTGATTATGGCGTTCGACCCTTAAGTGCAATGTTTCGAGTCCTTGTAATAGCAAAAAGGCGTTAAATGGACTTAGTGACGCTCCAAAATCCCTCAGTAACTGAACCCTTACTTTGGTGCTAAACGCCAATGTGCCGAAATCAACTGCATAGTGGATACCGTTGTAGCTAGGATCTGGTTCTGTAAACTGCGGATATTTTTCCGAGTTCCAGTTGAACCTTCCGCCATCGACGATCACACCGCCAATCGATGTTCCATGCCCACCGATCCATTTGGTAGCAGAATGGACGACTATATCTGCACCAAGTGTAATGGGTTTACAAACATGAGGCGTTGCAAAAGTATTGTCAATGATTAGCGGAACCCCGTGTTCATGGGCAATTGCCGCCACTTTTTCCACATCGAGTACATGCAGACTAGGATTGCCGATAATCTCTCCATAAACGGCTTTGGTATTTTCCGTGATCGCCTGACGGAAATTTTCCGGATCAGTAGGATCGACAAAGGTTACCTTAATGCCGTATCGCGGTAACGTAGTCGAAAACAAATTGTACGTACCGCCGTATAAGTTGGTGGCTGCTACGATTTCGTCCCCGGCACTTGCCAGATTAAGAATCGACAGTGTGATGGCAGCCATACCAGAAGAAACAGCGACGGCTGCAACGCCTTCCTCCAACAGTGCAAGCCGCTTTTCAAAAACATCGACTGTCGGATTGCCTAAACGGGAATAAATATTTCCTGGTTCATCAAGTGCAAATAACCGTTCCGCATGCTCTGTGTCGTGAAAAACATAAGAAGTTGTTTGATAGATAGGAACCGCACGTGAACCTGTCGTCGGATCCGGTGATTGTCCTCCGTGAAGTGATAAAGTTTCTAAATCGTACGTGTTTGCCATGTTTGATTTCCTCCCCATAATTTCTGATAAATGAAAATAGCCCTCTTCATAAGAAGAGGGCTGCCCATGCAAATTCCTCCCCTTATCGGTCAGGATTTCTCCTGCAGGAATTAGCACCTTTCAAGTAAGATAAACTTGAAGGTTGCCGGGCTTCATCGGGCCAGTCCCTCAGCCTCTCTGGATAAGAGTTTTGTCTTTATTCATTTTTCATCAAGATGAGCTTTCCAATTTGGATTTGATGATGCCCCCCCATTTTTCAAATTCGACCAGAAAACCATCGTGGCCGAAACTGGTGTCGATCAAGCGGTATGATGCCTCTTTCCCGTCCTGTTTCAATTCATCCACCAGCTCTTCCAAGGTTGCTGGCGGGAACAAAAGGTCTCCGCTATAGCCTAGCGCTGTCACTGGAGCTTTGATCCGGGAAGCCGCCTTTTTCCAGCCTCCCCGCTCCCGTCCAATATCATGTGTATCCATTGCTTTCAACAAATACAGATAACTGTTGGCATCAAAACGTTTGGTAAGCTTTTTCCCCTGGTAATCGAGATAAGACTCGACTTCATAAGCTATTTCATCATGAAAGTTCCCTGCCGGTGCCCGTTGTTTTCTGGAAAAGCGTTCGTTGAACAAGTCTCCAGATCGGTACGTAATCATTCCTACCATACGTGCCAGGCTTAACCCGCTCTCCGGTATGGATCCCTCTGCGTAATTGCCGTTATTCCAGTTAGGATCATGCAAAATCGCAAGCCTTGCTATATTATTGAATGCAATAGCATAGTCGGTTAAATACGGCGTAACGGCCAGTGGAATCAAACGGTCCATCTTATTTGGGAACATGACTCCCCACTCAAGTACCTGCATGCCACCGAGTGATCCGCCGATGACCGCCGCTAAATGGGTAATCCCTAGTTTTTCAAGTGCCTGATGCTGCGCGAGCACCATATCACGCACCGTAATAAACGGAAACTTCGCCTGATACGCCTTACCTGTTTCAGGTTCGATGCTCAGCGGTCCTGTCGAACCATTGCATCCTCCCAGAACATTGAAGGATAGGACCTGATAACGGTCACTATCGATGAATCCTCCGGGTTTGATCATTTCCGCCCAATAGCCTGGTGAATCCTGGTCACCAACAGCATGCTGGCTTCCGGTCAGCGCATGACAGACCAGAATCGCCGGAGCATCGGAAAAGCCAACCCTTTCATAAGCAAGCTCAACCTCAGGAAGAACCGTTCCTGATTCCAATTCGAGTTCTCCTATATTGATGGTGCCAGTCTTCCTCTTAGCAGCTGTTTTCACTTCCATACGACGGATTCACCACCTTTCTTTTTCAATTAACCTGATTTTTTCTCAATCCATCGATAGCAGTAGTAGCTGATTGGGATTCTGATTTTCATCAGCTCTTTGCTTACCTCATAAAAAGCCCCTTTGAGTACACAAAAAATGCCTCTCCAGAAGATAGAGAGGCATTGAATTTCAATTCACTCCTTATCTTCCAAGCTTGCGCTCAGCAGGAATTAGCACCTTTTTAAGCCGTGGCTTAAAGGTTGCCGGGTTTCATCGGGCCAGTCCCTCCACCTCTCTGGATAAGTTTTCGCAATATTTCGTTTTGATTTAATCTGAATTCTAGCATGAGGCGGAAATACTGTCAACAGGTTTTCTGTCTGTTTTCTTTTTTGAAATAATTATTAAGAAAAAATAAGATAACCGTTTATTTCGATCATGATATGGGAACAAGTTGAATGTCGCGACAGGACGGGCCCTCCAGCGATAAAAAGCTAAACAAACCGTAAAAATGCTAGAAAAGGTGGTTTTTAACTTGTTTTTTCACAGAAAAGAGCTTCAGTATCATGCGAAACCCGAAAAGTCCGACCCGGTCTTTGCCAAGCAACTGCAGGAGATCCTTGGCGGACAATTCGGTGAAATGTCCGTAGCCATGCAATATTTATTCCAAGGCTTCAACACCAGAGGGAATGAAAAATATAAAGATTTAATCATGGACACCGGTGCAGAAGAGCTTGGCCATATTGAAATGATTGCTACAATGATCGCTCGTTTACTGGACGATGCTCCTATCAATGAACAAGAAAAAGCTGCGAAAGATCCTGTGATCGGAGCAATCATGGGCGGAATGAACCCCCATCATGCCATTGTATCCGGCCTTGGAGCAACTCCAGAAAACAGTGCCGGCGTACCATGGAATGCAGGGTACATCATTGCCAGCGGTAACCTGATGGCTGACATGCGCGCCAACCTCAATGCCGAGTCTCAAGGACGGTTACAAGTCGCCAGATTATATGAACTAACCGAAGATCGAGGCGTGAAAGATATGCTTTCTTTCTTACTGGCAAGAGATACCATGCACCAAAACCAGTGGATGGCTGCTCTGAAGGAACTAGAGGAAAAAGAAGGCGGAAATATTACCCCGACCACTGTGCCCGCTGAATGGGAAGCGCTCGATTTTTCCCATAAACTATACAACTTTTCTGAAGGAGAAGACAGCGCACGGGGCGTATGGGCTTCAGGTAATGCCCCGGATGGACACGACTTTCAGTATGAAAGCGAACCAGTGGGGTATGGTGGAAAACCAGAACTGAAACCAGCACCTCCATATGTACATTCCACCCCACCTCTTGATAAATAATCAAGGGAAAAAGGCCTGTGCACGCTAGCGCGCACAGTCTTTTTCTTTTAATTGTTACTTTATACCTCGTTTATGACCGAAGTCATTCTCTCTTGGAATAGGTATGGCGAACAAAACATCATTTTGGCTGTTTTTTTCTTGCTTATCCGGGGAAGTACTTATCGTGATACACTTTTCTTGGAGGGCAGTTATGGTCTATTTGCAGGAACTCGAAGATAAAATCGAAGCATTACGAATCAAAATGTACGAAGCATACAACGAAAACCCGACCGGACGAGAAGTGCTCCAAATATCCCAGACGCTGGACAAGGTAATCAATCAGCTTGAACAGAAAAAACGGGACCAATAATCCGGTGATAGCTACTTCCTTTTCGGGATATATTTTTTCCTCTTGCACTCAAACATTTTTTGACGTATAATAGTCGTTGTCAGTCGGCGCTGGTTATACAGCTCCGCTACAACCCTATTACTCTGCGCTCGTAGCTCAGTTGGATAGAGCGGTGGTTTCCGGTACCACGTCTGTCGGGGGTTCGAATCCCTCCGAGCGCATCTATCAAAAAGCTGGCCTTAAGTCATAAACATGACTTAAGGCCAGCTTTTTTAGTTTGAGTCGACTTGGTTTTATTTTAACTCCGAGAAAAATCCTTTCCTCTGCCTTTCCCGCTTCTCACTAGATGCCTACTGTCCTGACCATTTATTCGCAATCATTTCCCCTATTTTTATCTGTAACATACTTTTTTATGAGAAAAATGAGAAAAAGTCCACAAGCCCATCATAACATGTATAATATATAGATAATTCAGAAAAGTATGATTTATTGAACGTTCGGAACGTTTAGGATTTACAGTCAGAAGTACCTACCAGCAAGGAGGATGAGCATGAACTCAGATACACCCATCCTGGAAGTCAACCAATTACATACCCATTTTTTTACGAAGTCGGGCGTTGTCAAAGCGGTAGATGGTGTTTCTTTCGCTATAAGTCCCGGTGAGACGCTGGGTATCGTGGGAGAATCCGGTTCAGGAAAAAGTATTACAGCCATGTCCATCATGAATTTGATTCCTTCCCCACCCGGTAAAATTGTCGATGGCGAAATTTTGTTCAAAGGAGAAGATTTGTTAAAAAAATCCGAAAAACAAATGCGTAAAATCCGAGGGAAAGAAATTTCGATGATTTTCCAGGATCCGATGACTTCCCTCAATCCTGTATTTACTGTGGAAAAACAAATGGTTGAGACGATTTTGGTCCATGAGCAGATGAACAAAAAACAAGCAAGGGAACGTGCGGTAGAACTGCTAGATTTAGTCGGTATCCCTGAAGCACGCGGCCGCTTGAAGAACTATCCCCATGAATTTAGCGGAGGGATGAGACAGCGGGTCATGATAGCAATGGCTTTGGCTTGTAATCCTGAAGTACTGATTGCGGATGAGCCGACTACCGCTCTTGACGTAACCATCCAGGCACAGATTTTAGAACTGCTGGCAAAGCTGCAAAAGGAATTGGGAATGGCGATTATCATGATCACCCACGACCTCGGTGTTGTCGCGGAAGTGTGTGACCGCGTTATGGTTATGTATGCGGGTAAACCAGTCGAATACACAGACAAAAACACCCTCTTCGACCAGGCAAAGCATCCTTACACACTGGGGCTAATGAATTCGATTCCACGTATTGGCTCTAAAAAAGAAAAACTGGCAGCTATCGAAGGACTTCCTCCTGATTTGCGGGCTCTGCCTGGCGGTTGCAGTTTTGCGCCGAGATGCCATCATGCGATGGAAAGCTGTTTTAGCCATGACCCAGCCTGGACGGAACAAACAGCCAATCATCATGTCCGTTGTCTGTTATATGAAGAAGATGCGGAGAAGGTGGTATCGGAATGAGCAATCTACTAGAAGTAACTAACCTGAAAAAACATTTTCCTATAAAAGGGAGTGGCCTATTCGAAAAACAATCCAGTGCCGTTAAAGCGGTGGATGGTGTTTCCTTTCATGTCAAAAAAGGAGAAACATTAGGCCTTGTCGGCGAGAGTGGATGTGGCAAGTCGACCACCGGACGGGCAATTTTAAAGCTGTTGGAGCCCACTTCCGGCACGATCCGCTTCAAGGGAGAAGATATCACCGACTACCGAGGTGAAAAGCTTCGAAAGCTCCGGCGTGATATGCAGCTGATTTTCCAGGATCCTTATGCTTCCCTCAATCCCAGAAAGACGATTGAACAAATCATCACGGAACCGATGAAAATTTTCAATATCCCGAAAGCGGAGCGTAAACAGAAGCTGGACCGGCTTCTCGAAGTAGTCGGCCTTAGCTCCTACCATAAACAACGATACCCACATGAATTCAGTGGCGGACAACGACAACGGGTCGGCATTGCCCGTTCACTTGCGCTGGATCCTGAATTGGTGATTTGTGATGAACCTGTATCCGCGCTGGATGTTTCCATTCAGGCACAGGTCATCAATTTGATGGAAGAACTACAGGATGAATTCCAGCTGACCTACTTATTTATCGCCCACGACTTAAGTGTGGTGCATCATATCAGTGATCGTGTTGCAGTCATGTACCTTGGACAAATCGTCGAAATCGGCGAAGTCGAGGAGCTTTATGCAAACCCGAAGCATCCGTACACCCAGGCATTGCTCTCTGCTATTCCGGAAGCAGATCCGAAAGTGTCCAGAGAACGGATCACCATTAAAGGTGACCTCCCTTCTCCTTCCAATCCGCCTGAAGGCTGCAAGTTCCATACCAGATGCCCCTTTGCAGAGGAAATCTGCCGGAAGGTAAATCCGGAGCTTAAGCAGGTTACACCTGATGGCCAGCTGGCTGCTTGTCACTTTGTTAAAGAAGTGGCGCTTGAGTACTGACTCTCGCGTCAATTCTATAAAAAATTTTTTAAGGGGGAAAAGAATGAACAAAAAAGTATTATGGACTCTATTTGGTATGTTGTTATTAGTAGTTTTGGTAGTCAGTGGCTGCAGCAGTGACGAAGCCGGCTCAGAGGATACTGGTGAGGACACAGCTGAGGCAAGTGATGACACAGAAGCAAGCGACGACGGTGAAAAAACATTCGTCTTCGGACGTGGCGCAGACTCTGTGCAGCTCGATCCGTCAAAAATCACCGATGGAGAATCCATCTATGTAACCAACCAGTTGTATGACACGCTGGTGCGTTACAAAGAAGACAGCACAGAGGTAAGACCTTCTCTGGCTACAGATTGGGAAACAAGCGAGGATGGCCTTGTTTGGACATTCCAGCTTCGTGACGATGTTAAATTCCATGACGGCAACGATTTTACTGCCGAAGATGTCGTATTCAATTTTGAGCGCTGGGCTACATCTGCAGACTTTATTTACTACGGTTACATGTTCGGTGCCACAGAGGATAATTTGAAAGGCATTATTGAAAAAGTAGAAGCCACTGGTGACCATGAAGTAAAATTCACTTTATCTGAACCAAATGCGCCCTTCCTTTACACGCTTGCCATGCCTCCATTCGGTATAGCAAGCCCCGAAGCAATCGAGAAACATGGGGAAGATTTCTTTAAAAATCCAGTCGGTACAGGTCCGTTTGTATTTGAGGAATGGGTTAAAGACGACAGCATCACGGTTGTCAAAAATGATGACTATTTCGATGAGCCAGCAAAAGTCGACAAAGTCATATTCAGAACCATTCCGGATAACGGGGCACGTTTCATGGAACTCCAATCGGGATCCATTGACGTCATGAACGGACTTAACCCTCAGGATATCGCACAGGCAGAATCTGACGACAATTTGCAAATCATCCGCAGACCATCCATGAACGTCAGTTACATGGCAATGAATACCGATCAAGATGGCCCGATGGGTGAAAAAGCAGTTCGGCAGGCTATCAACCTTGCAATCGATAAAGAAAGATTGCTAACGCTCTTCGAAGGAGTCGGCAAAGCTGCCAAAAACCCGATGCCGCCTTCACTTTGGGGATACAATGACGATATTGAAGACTATGGATATGACATTGAAGAAGCGAAAAAACTGTTAGCCGAAGCAGGTTATGCAGATGGTTTCAAAGTAACCCTTTATTCCATGGCCAATCCTCGTCCATACTTGCCGCAGCCAAAGGTTGCCGCACAGGCGATCCAGGAAATGCTATCGGAAGTGAACATTGAAGTAGAAATCGTGGAAAATGACTGGGATACCCACCTGGCTGCTACAGAGAACGGCGAGCATGATATGGCCTTCCTGGGCTGGACCGGTGACAACGGGGACCCTGACAACTTCCTATACGTGTTGCTAGATAAAGATAATGCCAAATTGGGTTCTGCTGGAAACGTAGCCTTTTATAAAAGTGACGAAGTACATGACTTGTTAAAGGCCGCACAGACAGAAATGGATCAAGAAAAACGTACGGAGTTGTATATGGAGGCACAGGAAATCATCCATGAGGACGCACCTTGGTTCCCTATCGCCCATACGACACCACCGCTTGCAGCAAGCAAGGATGTAGTCGATTATCTTCCACATCCGACAGGAAGCGAACCTTTCAACTTCCTGGATATCAGTCGTTAACGGTTTTATAGGAAACTCCAGAAGTTACTTTGGCTATAGGGCCAGGGTAACTTCTGTTTTCAAACCGCTTATCCGGACCACTAACGAAAGCCACCGAAAGGAGGAACAAGAATGCTCCAATACATTTTGCGAAGACTGGTTTTGCTGATCCCGGTACTTCTCGGCGTTTCCATTCTTACCTTCTCACTGATCCACTTGATACCTGGGGACCCTGCGCGAAGTATGCTAGGTGAGAAATCGACAGAGTCTCAGCTGGAACAACTGAGGGAAGATCTCGGTTTGAATGATCCCTATATCGTCCAGTACGGTCGTTTTATCGGAAAAATCCTTCAGGGGGACTTAGGTGAGTCGGTAAAATCGCAGGAAGAAATAAGCGTCGAAATTGCAAGCAGGCTGCCCGCCACAGTGGAATTAACGGTCTTTGCCATGATCCTGGCAATGGTTATCGGCATCCTGGCTGGCGTTATTGCTGCAGTGAAACAGTACTCCTGGTTTGATAACCTTAGTATGACCGGGGCATTGTTCGGGGTTTCACTACCAATTTTCTGGCTCGGTTTAATGATGATTTGGCTTTTTTCCGTCAAACTGAATATTTTACCGGCTTCAGGGAGAATTTCAAATGATATTGAACTACAAACCATCACTCATTTTTACTTGCTGGATAGCATCATCACCGGTAATTGGGCAGCGTTCAAGGATGTTTTTTCCCATTTATTAATGCCTGGTATCGCACTTGGAACGATCCCGATGGCTATCATCGCCCGTATGACCCGTTCCAGTATGCTTGAAGTAATGAAACAGGATTACATACGAACCGCTAGCGCAAAAGGTCTTGCCCGTCATTTAATCGTTTTCCAGCATGCGTTGAAAAATGCGTTTCTTCCAGTATTGACGGTAATCGGGCTGCAATTCGGCCTCCTGCTGGGTGGTGCCGTATTGACGGAAACCATTTTTTCCTGGCCGGGGATTGGCCGCTATGTTTATTTAGCAGTGATGGGCAGAGACTACCCGGTCGTCCAAAGTACGATTTTAATAATTGCCGTCATTTTTGTACTCGTCAATTTGATTACCGATGTACTGTACAAATACTTTGATCCACGAATCAGCTACGATTAAGAAAGGACGTGAATTAGGATGCCAGCAATACCACAAACCTCTCCAACGCCACCGGAAGTGCCAGACAACCCGGAAGCATTTACGGCCAAGTCTTCAAGCCTGTGGCTGGACGCGTTATCCAGACTGGTGAAAAGCAAAACGTCGTTTATTGGCCTGCTTATCATTTTGCTATTGATTGTTATAGCAGTCATGGCACCTGTGGTAGCAACCCATGATCCGACCGAGCAACAGCTGCTTGACCGCTATCTTGCTCCATCAGCTGATCATTGGCTCGGAACCGATGAGCTCGGCAGAGATATTTACAGCAGAATTGTGTATGGGACGCGGATTTCCATACAAATCGGTTTAATCGCCGTAGGGATTTCCGCTGTGATCGGCATTCTGCTCGGCGGCATTGCCGGCTATTTCGGCCGCTGGATCGATCAAATCATCATGCGCTTAATCGACATCCTTATGGCCTTTCCTAGTATTTTGCTGGCTATCGCCCTGGTAGCAGTCCTGGGAGCCAGTCTTACCAATGCGATGATTGCCATCGGCATTGTCGGCGTTCCCCAGTTTGCGCGGATTGTCCGCTCCACCGTTTTATCTGTCAAAGAAACAGAATATATTGAAGCCGCAAGGGCCATTGGAGCCAAAAACAACCGAATCTTATTCCAGCATGTATTGCCGAATTGTCTCGCCCCGATCATCGTCCAGGCCACACTCAGCATCGGCACCGCGATTCTTGATGCCGCAGGTCTGAGCTTTCTCGGATTGGGCGCACAGCCCCCGTCTCCGGAATGGGGAGCTATGTTGAGTGATGGACGAGCGGCTTTGCAAACAGCTCCATGGGTTGTAGCCTTTCCAGGGATGGCCATTTTTCTAGTCGTGTTAGGCTTCAACTTATTTGGCGACGGGCTGCGCGATGCATTGGATCCGAGGCTCAAGCAATAAGTCGAATTAGAAAAAGAAACGTTTTCTTCCCATTTCATCCCAATTTTATTTTCCAATCATGTAAACTATAGGTAAAGCCTGAACTGGCTTTACCTTGTTTGTTTTGAAATTGGAGGTATGCCATGAAAAAATCAAGCGCTGTTATAAGTTGTCTGTTGGCAAGCCTCTTATTGGCTGCCATTCCGTTTGCCAGCCCGGTCTCCGTAAACTCGCTTAATTTGTATCCAAATCTGCCCGCACCGATCGGAAAAGAAAAGATACTGTTTACTTCGGCGGGACAGGCCCCCGAAAACATCCTGCTCTCAAAAATTGCCGAGGACTTACATCTGGAGGGGGATTACCGGCCTCGAGCTTTGGCCTCAGACTTGTACGACTACCAGACGCTTGTCATCGCCGTGGGAAGCAGTCCATATGGTCTGCAGAACCGTAACAGAACTTTTACAGAAGAACTGGACAGGACAAGGCGATTACTCAAAGAAGCAGAACTTAGAGAGATGCCAGTCATCATCATGCATGTTGCGGGTGACAAAAGAAACGAGCGACAGAACTTCAAGCTTTTAAAGACAGCAACACCGCATGCCGATTATTTCCTTGGCTTGAAATCGCTAGGCAACAAATCCGAAATCATTGATTTATTGGACGCAGCCAATGTCCCTGTAACACTTGTGGAAGACTTGGAAGACCTGCTAACACCATTTAATTCAGTATTCCGTTAGCGGAAAAAGGAAGGATGTAGCATGATAGAAAACAAAAGTGATACGATTCCCGGTATCATAGGGATTATCCTATTAACCTATGGTCTGTTTTTCCCCAGTCTGTCTGCCGAATGGGTATCCTTTATCATTGACAGGCTGCAGGAAAGCATGGAAATCATGGATAGCGGTCAATTGTTAATTGCCTCCTTCGCCTACATTTCCAGAAATGGTCTGCTTTACTTTTTGATTTACTTCAGCACGTTGCTGATGGTAAGTGCAGTTGTCAAAAATTCTGATAAGAATGAATTTTCCTTTCTTTATATCGGCGCAACGATAACTGCCATTGTATTAATCAATAAATTTCACGGAGAATCCCCCTCCTACGCACCTCACTTTCTATCATTGGGCCTGCTACTGATTTTACATACTTATGTTGCTAAGCAAAGGTATTATTATTTAACCTTTGCCGTCATCCTGTTTTTCTTGATAACCGCTATGCAATGTTTAAATCTGATTCCACTCCTTTCTAAATGGAGTTTCGGGACGGATGATTTAGCAGTCAGCTTGAAAACAGCAGATAGTTTTATTACCGAGGATCAACTATTTACAGCACTCTATTTCGTTCTGTTTGCTATCTTTTTTCTGATTTCGGTTATTTTTACATTACTTGTTCATCTATTCGACATGCAAATCACCACGTTAAAGAAGTTTCAAAAACAGGAGAAAGAGCTAAAAGAAACGCGTTTTGCTCTAACGGAATCAAAAGTTTATGAGGAGATCCATACCCTTGTACACGATTTGAAGACTCCCTTAGTAACGGTGAGAGGATTGATTTCACTGATTGCGATGAAGTATGAAAAATCCAATGACATTAAACTGAAGGACTATTTAACTCGTGTGGATCATTCTATTGAAAAAATGAATGAAATGATTTCAGAAATCCTTCATGAAAATATCAAAAAAGAAATCGAAGTTGATGAATTTCTTCGATACGTAATCAGTCACCTTTCTCTGGACGATCAAAAAATTTACCTTAACATGAAGGTCCAGGAGAACCTGCCCAATATTTACATCAATAAAATCCGATTTGCCCGTGCAATTGCCAATTTGCTGGAGAATGCAATCATTTCCTTTGAAGGAAAAGCAGGATTTATCAACGTCGATGTCAAACAAGTGAATGATACCATCCGGTTTCAAATCAGAGATAACGGCCCTGGTATCAAGGAGGAGCTTATGCAGGAAATATGGAAAGAAGGCTTTAGCACGAAAAACTCGTCCGGCATTGGCTTATCTTTTGTAAAACGGGTTGT
This sequence comes from Virgibacillus senegalensis, assembly GCF_000821245.2. Lineage (GTDB taxonomy): Bacteria > Bacillota > Bacilli > Bacillales > Amphibacillaceae > Sediminibacillus > Sediminibacillus senegalensis. Next base: position 1,126,468 of record NZ_LN611424.1, on the reverse strand, counting down.
TGAAAATCACCATGGGACCATATTCGTTTCGAGCACTGCCGGCAGCCATACACAAATGGATATTTACTTGCCGGTGTCTTCCAGGCAAGGAGGTGCCCACTATGATATTGATCATTGATGATAATGAAGACATCCGCTTTACCATCAAGGAAATTTGTTCGTTCGCCGATTGGGAGGTTTTCGAAGCGTCTACAGGGAAAGCTGGTGTGGAGTTGTTTCAAAAAGTTACCCCCTCCCTCGTCTTGATTGATTATCATATGCCGGATTGGGATGGTCTTAAAACGACAAAGGCGATACGGAAAATGGATTCTTCTGTACCGATTATTATCCTGACCATCGATGAACGCCATGAAATAGCCGATCAATTCCTCCAGGCAGGTGCAACCGACTTTGCCTTAAAGCCAATAAAAGCACCAGACTTGATTTCGAGGATCCGCCTTAATTTGAAAGTCGGCAAATTGACAGCCGGACAAAAAGATGTTTTTGTAGAAAAAGGTATCAAGCCAGAGACCTTGCAAACGATCAAGCACTTTCTCTATCAGCAAAATGAACCTTTGACTATTTCAGAAATCCAGGAAGGACTGCCGATTGCCTATCAAACCGTTCACCGGTACCTGAACTACCTGGCTGATCAAGGTGAAATAACCGTCTTATCCCAGTATGGAAGCAAAGGGAGGCCAAAAAATAAATACAAAATAACCTAAACCGCCTATTCCCCTAGTTTATTTATCGGAAATGAGGGAACGATGGTTATAGACTAAAATCCTTTCTGGAAAACCGTGCTTTTTTTGTCTTTTCTCGCCGCATCCAAGGTCGAACACTTCTTACATATAGCGAGTGTTTTTTGTTTGACCTTTATTGACCTATTAGAGTAAGATGAAATTAGTCATTCATCAAAAGGATGAAAGAACTAAAAAAGGAGGAACTATCCAATGAATTTAATCCCTACAGTTATTGAACAAACAAACCGCGGAGAACGTGCATATGATATTTATTCCCGTCTATTAAAAGACCGTATTATCATGCTTGGAAGCGGAATTGACGATAATGTTTCCAATACCATCGTCGCACAGCTGCTTTTCCTTGCTGCTGAAGATCCGGATAAAGATATTTCGCTTTACATCAATTCACCAGGTGGTTCGATCACTGCCGGTATGGCAATTTATGATACGATGCAGTTCATCAAACCAAATGTCTCTACCATCTGCATCGGCATGGCAGCTTCTATGGGTGCTTTCCTTCTAGCAGCTGGTGAGCCAGGTAAACGCTATGCACTACCGAACAGTGAAGTCATGATCCACCAGCCACTAGGTGGTACGCAAGGCCAGGCTGCAGATATCGAAATTCACGCTAGAAGAATTATTGAAATGCGCAGCAAGTTGAACAAAATCCTTTCTGAGCGTACTGGACAGCCATTGGAAGTAATCGAGCGCGATACCGACCGTGACAACTTCATGGAAGCTTCCAAAGCTGTTGAATATGGCTTGATTGACAAAGTAATGGAAAAAAAGCCTGACTAATAAACAGGCAATCAAATTAGATGGGACAAAAGCATCGTCCCCAAAGTGGAAACCGAACGAGTAATTTATCTCGTTCGGTTTTTTGATTTTACTTCTATCCAAACCTTTAAAAAATAAGGCTCTATACTGAATGTGGTGGTGTCCCCTGATGTTTGAAATGGATGCGTGCTTTAAACATAGAGGCATTTCACCGTGTAAGAAAAACGTTCATGCGTTGGAAACAAGAGATTTTAAAGTCATTCATGTATCCATTTCATAATGGGTATATCGAGGGAATAAACAATACGATAAAGGTTTTAAAACGAGATTCCTTTGGAATCAAAGACGTTGAACGATTAAAGCATAAAAATTTATGGCAGCAAGCGGTTTAAAAGGCCCTGTAGAGCGAAATAGCGTAGCAGAGGAAATAAGCGAGACTCCTGCGGAAAAACGGGCGGCCGAGACCCCACACCGGGCTTTGCGAGGAGGCTCGGGTGTTCGTCCGCGGAAAGCGAGTTTATTTCCTCTGCGGTCTGAGTAAAATAGCTGTTTTTAGAATGAGCCTTTCGATAAAGAGAGGATGGAAGAAAAATCACACCACCACATTTGACAGAGAACCAAAAATAACAGGCTGCCTCGTTGTGAGACAGCCTGCTTATAGCTATTCCGTATGGACAACGCGAGTGCTTGCGAACATATCGTGCAGCCCTTGTTTTTGATTTGTGAAAGCGACCACCACATAGAGTAGTGGCGTTAAAAACAATACCCTGTGAATAAATCTTCCGACCACTTCTCGAAACAGTAAATCACTCCATGTCAACGAACCATCGTCTTCCCTGATTACCCGCAAGCCGAATAACATTTTTCCGAGAGTCTGCCCGAAAAACTTAGTCATCAGTAAAAAATACACGTAAAAGACGATAGAGCCCAAGATACCGGTCNTTTCCTTGCTGCTGAAGATCCGGATAAAGATATTTCGCTTTACATCAATTCACCAGGTGGTTCGATCACTGCCGGTATGGCAATTTATGATACGATGCAGTTCATCAAACCAAATGTCTCTACCATCTGCATCGGCATGGCAGCTTCTATGGGTGCTTTCCTTCTAGCAGCTGGTGAGCCAGGTAAACGCTATGCACTACCGAACAGTGAAGTCATGATCCACCAGCCACTAGGTGGTACGCAAGGCCAGGCTGCAGATATCGAAATTCACGCTAGAAGAATTATTGAAATGCGCAGCAAGTTGAACAAAATCCTTTCTGAGCGTACTGGACAGCCATTGGAAGTAATCGAGCGCGATACCGACCGTGACAACTTCATGGAAGCTTCCAAAGCTGTTGAATATGGCTTGATTGACAAAGTAATGGAAAAAAAGCCTGACTAATAAACAGGCAATCAAATTAGATGGGACAAAAGCATCGTCCCCAAAGTGGAAACCGAACGAGTAATTTATCTCGTTCGGTTTTTTGATTTTACTTCTATCCAAACCTTTAAAAAATAAGGCTCTATACTGAATGTGGTGGTGTCCCCTGATGTTTGAAATGGATGCGTGCTTTAAACATAGAGGCATTTCACCGTGTAAGAAAAACGTTCATGCGTTGGAAACAAGAGATTTTAAAGTCATTCATGTATCCATTTCATAATGGGTATATCGAGGGAATAAACAATACGATAAAGGTTTTAAAACGAGATTCCTTTGGAATCAAAGACGTTGAACGATTAAAGCATAAAAATTTATGGCAGCAAGCGGTTTAAAAGGCCCTGTAGAGCGAAATAGCGTAGCAGAGGAAATAAGCGAGACTCCTGCGGAAAAACGGGCGGCCGAGACCCCACACCGGGCTTTGCGAGGAGGCTCGGGTGTTCGTCCGCGGAAAGCGAGTTTATTTCCTCTGCGGTCTGAGTAAAATAGCTGTTTTTAGAATGAGCCTTTCGATAAAGAGAGGATGGAAGAAAAATCACACCACCACATTTGACAGAGAACCAAAAATAACAGGCTGCCTCGTTGTGAGACAGCCTGCTTATAGCTATTCCGTATGGACAACGCGAGTGCTTGCGAACATATCGTGCAGCCCTTGTTTTTGATTTGTGAAAGCGACCACCACATAGAGTAGTGGCGTTAAAAACAATACCCTGTGAATAAATCTTCCGACCACTTCTCGAAACAGTAAATCACTCCATGTCAACGAACCATCGTCTTCCCTGATTACCCGCAAGCCGAATAACATTTTTCCGAGAGTCTGCCCGAAAAACTTAGTCATCAGTAAAAAATACACGTAAAAGACGATAGAGCCCAAGATACCGGTCAACGTCCAAAATCCGATATCAAGCGGCTGTCCTTCATTCACAAAATGAAGTGGGCTTAGCAATATGCCGTTGACACTGAAAACAACGAGCAAATCTGTTATATATGCCCAAAACCTCATCCAGAAGCCAGCATAACGTCTGTCCCTGATAACAAGGGCTGTTTCTTCGCGTGGGATGTTATCTTGTATATCATCGCTCATCTGCCGCACCTCCTACCTTGAATAAAGATACATGGCCCGTGGAGCATCGGATTCCCTGATCAATTCCTGAAGGCCAGCCAATTTCATATCCGAACCGAAGAAGTTTTGAGCAGTCATACCGAGCAGCTGGTCAAAATCAAACCCAGTTCCATACTGAACTACTTGCGCTTCTCCCAAATCATGGTCCTCTTCCATCATCGCTATGGTGTCTTCCATTGTTCCAAGTTCGTCAATCAATCCATTTTCCAAGGCCTGCTTTCCAGTATATACCCTACCGTCTCCAAGCCTCCGCACTGTGTCTTCATCCATTCCCCGACCATCCACGATTACCTGGACAAATTCACCATACAGCTCATCCACCATCGTCTGAAGAATATCTTCCTCATCCTCTGTCATCGGGCGGGAACCTGACATAATGTCCTTGTATTTTCCACTCTTAATGGTATTAAAATCGATTCCATACTCCTCCGCCAGCTCGGCGTAATTGATGCTCTCCATGATCACCCCGATCGATCCCGTCAAAGTGGCGGAATTGGCAACAATTTTGTCCGCGGGCGCTGATATATAATAACCGCCTGAAGCTGCAGTATTACCCATGGAAACATAGACAGGCTTATCCGTGTTCTCTTGGATTTCTACCATTTTGTCATGGATTTCTGCACTTTCTACCACTCCTCCACCAGGTGTATTCACACGGATAATGATACCGTCGGTACGGTTGTCCTCTCCCGCTTTTTCAAGCATTCGCAAAAAATTCTGGTGGTTATAGCCGGATGTATTCAACAAGGAATTAGAGCCGGTATCTTGTATTACCCCTTGCAAATCCAGTACGGCAATCTTTTTACCGCTTGTTCCTTTTTCGATAACCGTTTCCTTAAATCCGTCTTCTTGCTGGCTGAACACATCTTCAAAATTGGCGGACGCCAGACTGGTTGCCAGCTGTACGCCAACCGAAATTAAAAACAAGACTGCTGCTATGCCTAATGCAAGCCAACGTTTTCCATTCATTCTTGATTCCTCCTCTGTCGGCTTATTCTGTCATTCTATTAAATAGTATCGCAGATGCCTTTTCTATTCCAGTAGGATTCCGATTCATCCAGTAACTCTCTCATCCTTTCCTTTAAACAAAAGGTTTGCGGTTGCCGGAGTGGCAAGGACATGTGACTAAGTGATCATCATATAACCCGATAGCTTGGAGAAAGGAGTAAATGATTACGGGACCAACAACCGTAAAACCCCGCTTTTTCATGTCTTTGCTGATGGCCGCAGATAAATCATTTTGGGCAGGAACTTGTCCTGCTTCTTCCCAGTGATGAATAACAGGCTTATGATCACTGAATCGCCAAATGTAATTGGAAAAACTTCCATACTCCTCAATAACGCGCATTGCCGCCAGTGCATTTTTTCGGACAGCGTATACCTTCAGCCGATTCCGTACTACTTCAGCCGTGGATAAAATACTTTCCAACTCCTCGTCCGACAGAGCTGCACAACGGTCGATTTCAAAATGATGAAAAGCCTGGCGATAACCTTCTCGTTTATTCAGAATCGTGCTCCAGGATAATCCGGCTTGAGCCCCTTCTAAATTAAGCATTTCAAATAAGTACGTATCATCATAGCTTGCGACTCCCCATTCCTCGTCATGATATGAAGTCATCAACTGACTGGATTTGGCCCAGGGGCATATGTATTGATTTTCCAAGAATGCTCTCCCTCCTTTCTTTTGATTTGCTTCTCGCATCGTTTCCTTAAGCTTAGAAGTTTAAGAGTTTTTACTCGACTATTCTTACGAACGAAGGACTAGTTTAGTTCCCATTTTTGATTATTTAAGGGGAACTTCAAAAAAAAGAACCAAGCCTTCAAATGAAGACTTGGTGGAGATTATACCGTCGGTTCCGCGTGACCAGGGCTAATGAAAACCGACAACTGATCAATAGCAGTGCTTTCATCACTCCCGTCGGCAATGAGTGTGATGACTTCACCTGTCGCTATCGCCAGACTCATCAATCCCATGATACTTTTAGCATTGACCCGCTTGCCGTCTTTCTCTATAAACAACGCTGCTGAAAACCCGCTTGCCTTTTGAACAAACTGCGCTGCCGGACGAGCTTGTAAACCAGCTTCCAGTTCCACCACCATCTCTTTTTGTTTCATTCTGATTCTCCTTCCCGCAGAAAACGCTTTCATTTTTGTTAAAAAAAATACTCCCTTATTGCAAGAGAGCAGCTGCAAGCATTGCAGCAACTATTTTTCACATTATACCATACACCTGTTTAGCAGGACACAGCTATTTTCCCAATGGTTCACCTTTTTTAAGTTTCTCGGCATATTCATCGATTTTACGCAGCCGATGGTTAATTCCTGATTTACTGATCTTCCCGGTAGAAACTAACTCTCCCAACTCTTTCAAGGAAACGTCTTGGTGCTGTACACGGAGCGTGGCTATTTCACGGAGTTTTTCCGGAAGTGCTTCAATTCCGACTGTCCGATCAATAAACTTGATGTTTTCCACTTGCCGGAATGCGGCGCCTATCGTTTTGTTCAAATTGGCCGTTTCGCAATTCACCAGTCTATTGACAGAATTACGCATATCGCGGACGATGCGCACATCTTCAAATTTGAACAGTGCCTGATGTGCCCCCATATAAGTAAGAAGCTCTGTAATTTTTTCCGCTTCCTTCATATAGGTTATATAGCCTTTTTTCCGTTCCAATTTGCGTGCATGCAAGTCGAAGGAATTCATTAATTCACATAGTGCATCGTTGTGTTCTTTATGAAAATTATAAATTTCCAAATGGTAAGAGGATGTTTCCGGATTGTTTACCGAGCCTCCAGCCAAAAATGCTCCACGTAAATAGGACCTGCGACAGCAATCCTTACGGGTGAACTTCTCTGATATTTCGTGGTTGAAGGAAAACGGTTCTTTCAAAATCTCCAAATCCGCAAGAATAGGTCGAACCCCCTCCTTCATCCGAACGATATAAACATTATTCTTTTTCAGTTTCATTTTTTTTCGGACGAGCAATTCGACCGGATAATCATATAGGGACTTAATTAATGTATAAATTCTCCGGGCAATCGCAGCGTTCTCCGTCTGAACATCTAGCAGATATTCTTGGCGTGCCAAAGAAATTGCCCCGTTCATCCGGACCAGTGCTGCCAATTCCGATTGGGCACAACATTGGTCTGTCGAAATTTTTGTCAATTCTTTCTTTATCTCAGATGCAAAAGACATTCCCTCACCTCCCCTGTTCTACGAATCGTTATATTAACGAATATAACAATTCAGATACTTTTGCAGTGTCATGGCGCAGCATTTTCTTCGAATGATCAATGATGTCCCCTTCAATAATTTCCAACCCCATATCCAGCAGGCGCTCTGTATCATATATAACCGGGGCAGCATTTTCTTCCGCATATAACTCCCGCACGTCCCCTTCGATCGGCTGGTTGTGGACAATGATAGAATGTATACAGCCCTCACCAATATGATCGGTAATAGCCTGCACGTGATCTGCTGCTGTATAACCGGTTGTCTCGCCATACTGGCTCATGACGTTGCATACATAAGTGACCTTCCCTTTGGTATGGCGGAGGGCATCCCCGATTTGTGGCACAATCATATTCGGCAGCGTGCTTGTATATAGGCTTCCAGGCGCAATCACTACCAAGTCTGCCTGCTTGATCGCCTCCACTGCTTCAGGCAATGGAAGAACCGGCTCAGGACTTAAAAACACACGCTTAATTTTTTTATTAGCATCGGGAATATTCGATTCACCGGAAATAATCTCGCCATCCTCCATTTCGGCGTGAAGGAACATGTTCTGATTAGCGATTGGATAAATCCTTCCTTTTACGTTTAGAACACGGGATATTTCTTTGATTCCGTTATAAAAATCGCCGGTCAAGGAAGTCATTGCAGCTAATAATAGATTACCCATCGCATGGCCGGACAATCCGTTGCCGTTGGTAAATCGATGCTGGAATAAATCAAGCAGCATCGGCTCGGCATCTGACAGAGCCGCAATCACGTTGCGGATATCTCCAGGAGCAGGGATGGCCATTTCCGATCTGAGCCTGCCCGAGCTCCCGCCATCATCAGCGACAGTGACTATTGCAGATAAATCAATAGGATAATTCTTCAATCCCCGCAAAAGGACGGGCATGCCCGTTCCTCCCCCGACGACGACTACATGTGGCTTTTTCCGTTTACTCATAGCTTAATGACCCTTTCTTTTGTCAATATCCCGATGGCTGACATGGGTGACATAATCACCAGAGAATTTTTTCGCCAAATGTTCCGCAATGGCTACCGAACGGTGCTGGCCTCCAGTACAGCCAATAGCTATCACTAGTTGGCTCTTGCCCTCTTTCTTATATTGCGGCAGCATAAATTCCAGAAGATCTGTCACCTTTTCAAGGAATTTTTGTGTGTCTGTCCACTTAAACACATAAGAGGATACCTCCGAGTTTAGACCAGTTAACGGACGCATATTGGCAACATAGTGAGGGTTGGGAAGGAACCGGACATCAAAGACTAAATCAGCGTCAATCGGAAGGCCATATTTAAAACCAAACGAGACAGTGTGAACCGAGAAGACTTGCTGTTCTCTTTCGGCATAAGTATCCACAATCTTTTCCCGTAAATCTTTCGGTTTCAATGTCGACGTATCGATAATATTGTGCGCGCGTCCCCGTAATTCATCCAGGATGGCACGCTCCTGTTTGATTCCTTCCAACGGAAGTCCTTCCGGTGCCAACGGATGGTAGCGGCGTGTTTCTTTGTAGCGCGAAACAAGCGCCTGATCCTTGGCATCCAGAAAAAGAATGTGTTCCTCCAGCCACGCGTCTTCCTTCGCCAATGCATCCAGGGCATCGAACAGCGTGTCAAAAAACTCCCGACCGCGAAGGTCCATGACTACCGCGACTTTTCGTATATTATTCGTTGCATCTTTCATTAATTCAAGAAATTTAGGCAGCAATGCCGGAGGCAAATTATCGACACAATAAAAACCCAGGTCTTCAAAACTTTGCATGGCAACCGTTTTGCCTGCTCCCGACATGCCTGTAATAATAACAAGTTGTGTTTCGTTATTTTTTTCTGTCAATCTCAATCTCCCCTTTTCCCACGCTTGTTCCAGCAGTCAAGGACCCGGTGGATCCAGCCGATAATCGATTAACGCATAATCACTTGTGTAAGTAAAGGTACCGTACAGGACCTCGCCACTGGTGAGAAAATGGTTGATGATAAAACGGTCTCCATCTGCCATCGGCTTTTGGATTGCCTGATCGACCGGAATCCATTCCAGTTTTCCTTCTCGACAGTCTTCTGTCAGGTATCCAGAATATTCCGTACTGAAAAAGGTAAACATCATCCACTCATCGACAACCTGGTCATCTTCTTTAATCACGAAAGTAAACACTCCGCCTAAACGGGGATTGATCAAAGTTAAACCTGTCTCTTCTCCGTATTCTCTGACGGCCGCTTCTTTGATTGTTTCTCCTTGTTCCATCTTGCCGCCTGGCATGGCATACCAGCCTCGTCTTGGCTTTTGCAGCATTAATAGTTTATCGTCATCCCGTAGGATACTCGTTGTGACTCGACGCATATCATCACCTCTTTCTGCTTTCAGATCCGGCTGTTCCTTCATGTTGTTCTTACTGTCTGAAAGTAGACATCTTTTATTATTATACTATGTTTAAAAGGATTCCTACAATGTTTGGTTCGAAGCCGAAGCGTTACCCATCACTTTCCATGTCAGACAAAAAAAGACACAGGCGGAAGATTCCACCTGTGCATAAAGAATATATTTATTAAAAGGGGGTCAATTAGTTAATACCATTGTACCCAATAATTATTTCGCCCATGTTACAGCAGGGTTAAAAAGCATTTACGTTTTCGATTTCTGCTGCATCCTTTTAATTGACTGCTTTCAATTCCTCTACCAGGTTTTCAATATAAGCCTGGGCTGACTGTGCCGCAATACTACCATCACCAGTAGCTGTTACGATTTGACGCAATTCTTTTTCGCGAATATCTCCAGCTGCAAAAATTCCCGGCACATTCGTTTCCATTTTTTCATTCGTCGGAATATATCCTTGCGTGTTGGTGATTCCAAGTGACTTGAACGGTTTACTCAACGGGACCATACCTATATAAATGAATACGCCATCGGTAGGATGCTCATACTCTTCATCCGTCTTTTGGTTATGAAGCGTAACACTTCCGACCTTTCCGTCTTTCCCGTTGATCGTTTTCACGACAGTGTCCCAGATAAAGTCTATTTTTTCATTGTCAAAAGCGCGTTGCTGCAGGATTTTTTGAGCCCGCAGTTCATCCCGGCGATGGACAATGGTTACTTTGCTGGCAAAGCGCGTCAGGTAAACACCTTCTTCTACAGCGGAATCCCCGCCTCCGACAACAATCAATTCTTTATTTTTGAAGAAAGCACCATCACATACTGCACAGTAAGATACACCGCGGCCTCCAAGCTCTTCCTCGCCCGGAACGCCGATTTTCTTATATTGGGCGCCTGTAGTGATAATCAACGCCCTCGTTTTATATTCCTTGTTTCCTGCTACAACGGTTTTATATTCCTTGCCGTCAACGACTTCCTTGATATCGCCATATGCATATTCTGCACCGAATTTTTTCGCATGGTCAAACATCTTGGTAGAAAGATCCGGACCTAAAATATGGTCATACCCCGGATAGTTTTCCACATCTTCTGTATTTGCCATCTGTCCGCCGGGAATTCCTCGTTCCAGCATTAACGTATCTAAATTCGCCCGGGAAGTATAAACAGCGGCGGTCATGCCTGCTGGACCTGCTCCGGCGATAATGACATCATAAATTCTTTCATCGGCCATTCTCGTTCAGCCCCTTTTCATTTACATCTTTGTTTTCTCTTGCCCCATTATCGTATGAATCCATGTCCAGGTCTACTATTCTGCTCATCATACGCTCCTTACTTATAGTATGGATTTAACGGCTATGGTGTATCCACGGTCCCTCATCCTTGCTGAGAAAAGGATGCCGTTTGCAGCCCTCTTCCCAAAGCATCAATGCTTTCGATGGGTGTCCAGTATGATAAGCAGCTACACTGTACCATTTATAATAGGATGCATGGCCCTGCAAGGAGGATTTAGGCAAAGTCTTGAACCGGTGCACCGCTTGCTGGTAATATCCGGTTCTCGCCAGGGTGACAGCCACCCGCAGTTTTTGCTGACTGTGTATCGGATATACATTGAGAAGCGCTTCAATATGTGTCACGGCTTTATCCGTCTCACCTGTCAGGTGATAGAAAACTGCCAAATTTGTAAGGCAAAACAACGACTGTGGTTCCTGTTCCAGCCACTTTTCCTCCAACGCAACCGCTTCTGTTTCGTCGCCCGAAAAGAATAACGCAAAACTATATTCATGTTTTGCTGTCACGTGCTCGGGAAACAACGTCATCATTTCATTCAATAACGGAAGAGCATAATCCCACTCCCGGCGTTCCAAATGGTAAAAAGCAGTTTCTTGGAAAATCAACAGCTCATCATCGATACCGTCCCAGTCTTCCTCTTCTTCTACAATATCCAGGAACTGCAGCAATTCCTCTGCTTCTTGCCTGAATTCCCCTTCAGGCGCTTGATCCAAGTATTGCTGGGCATTTTTCAAGGCATCATTCATCAGCCCTAAATGCGCATAATTGTTGGCAATTAAATAATAACAGTCCACATATTCTTCCCCATGGGCATCCAGTACCTCTGTCAGTACCTGATTGGCCATATGGTATGCACCTGCTTCTGTATAAATAATGGAAAGCTGACATTGAAATAGCGGCTCATCCGGTGAAGCTTCCACTGCTTTTTTCATCCATTTCACCGCAATATCAAATTTCCGTTTCTGAAAAGCTTCCACACCTTTCGTAAAATAAAAATCGCCCTCAGGGATAAAAGGGATGACTTTATCAACATTTAATGGTTGTTTCATCTTTTGCGAAGTATGCATTCGTCTCCCCCTGTATTACTTATTCAACCGTATATAATTAAACTGCCATGAAAAGCTTCGCCCTGCATGACAGTCGACCATTACAGACTAATACCGCTTGAAGTATAACACATTTGGGAAAGGTAATATATAGGAATTGGCATAAAACCTGAAAACTAGAGAAAAAAGTTACTTTTTGAGGAAATTTGCTGTAAACATTCGATATTTTGAATTTTGGAAAAATCCCTTAGTCATTTGGAGGCCAATGAAAAAGTCCTTTCTAATTCAGAAGAGATTTTAAAGTTTGTTGTTGATTCTCACAAATCGCTTATCGGTGGATGCTTGCCGCGGGCACGGCCTCAGCTAACTTGGTCAAGAAGATCACTTAACCAAGTGGATCTTCGGCTCGCGCTGTTCCCGCAGGCGTCACCACCGAACGCTCATCGTGGAATCAACAGAGGGGAAACGAAAAAGAAGTGATTTTCTTTGATTTCTGAAAGGAGGTCACTCTTTTTTCTTGTAAACTGAAAACCATCTATACGTTGTCTGACGTAGATCTCGTGGAACGAGCTCAGGTCGACATGTCCTTCAAGTATTTCCTTGCAATGGCTCCCGAAAATGACGCCATTACCCCAGCTTAGCTCACTTCCGTCGCAAACGTCTTAAAGACAAAAACCTTTTAATCTCCTGATTGGAAAACGGTGGAGGTCGCTCTTGAAAAAGGAATGAGTCAATCGAAGTCTCTTATTCTTGATGCGACGCACACCTAAGCTCGATACAATCAACATCTCCTCAAGAAGTATTGCGCACCCGTTCCGAAACGTCCGAAAAATGATTCATCCCGTCGATGAATCGATGAAGCAAAAACCAACTGAAGACACGCTTGAAGCTGAGTTAGACTATCCAGAACGCCTTGTCGAAGTCATTGAAAAAGAACCAAAGCTCGTCTTTATCCCCAAAATCAAAGAACCGGTGAACTTACTTAAAGAGACGATTACCGATGACCAACTGGAACTACAAGAATCACCAGATCCTGAT
>NZ_LN611424.1:1110109-1112527 GCF_000821245.2 Virgibacillus senegalensis | reverse complement strand
TGAAAAAGTCCTTTCTAATCCAGAAGAGATTTTAAAGTTTGTTGTTGATTCTCACAAATCGCTTATCGGTGGATGCTTGCCGCGGGCACGGCCTCAGCTAACTTGGTCAAGAAGATCACTTAACCAAGTGGATCTTCGGCTCGCGCTGTTCCCGCAGGCGTCACCACCGAACGCTCATCGTGGAATCAACAGAGGGGAAACGAAAAAGAAGTGATTTTCTTTGAAGGGCACCTGAAAATGACGTCATTGACCCCAGCTTATTAGCTCACTTCCGTCGTAAACGTCTGAAAGACATCAACCTTTTAGATCTCCTGAAGGGAAAAAACGTGGAGGTCACTCTTGAGAAAGGCGTGATTCAATCGAAGTCTCTCATCCTTGATGCGACACACACCAAAGCACGATACAATCATCTCCTCAAGAAGTATTGCGCTCCCGTTCCAAAAACGTCCGAAAAATGATTTATTCTATCGATGAATCCATGAACAAAAAATTTCCTGAGAAACCAACCGAAGATACGCTTGAAGCTGAGCTGGACTATTCGGAACGTCTTGTCGAAGTCATTGAAAAGGAACCAAAGCTCGTCTTTATCCCCAAAATCAAAGAACCGGTGAACTTACTTAAAGAGACGATTACCGATGACCAACTGGAACTACAAGAATCACCAGATCCTGATTCCCGTTTGGGGCATAAATCAGCTGACTTTGCTTTCTTTGGATATAAGACGCATCTTGGCATGTCTCAGGAACGTATCATTACTGCAGCCACAGTGATTACCGGTAAAAAAACGGGCGGAAAGCAATTACCTGAGTTAGTGAAGAAAAGCCAAGACGCTGGGTTAGAAGTGAAGGAAGTCATTGGAGATACAGCTTATTCGGCAAAGGAAACTATCAATTATGCCAAAGAGAATGAGATCGAACTCATTTCCAAGTCGAACCCCTCGGTTTCTCATGGATATCTTCAAAGAAAGGCGAATGAATGATATAAGATTGAAGCGAAGAATAGCGAATGAAGCACAGACACGGATATGAGGTCGCCTCATCTTCGGGTGTCGAAGGCATGCGCATGCAAGGTGTGATGGCGATTTTCACAGCTAAAGTGAAACGAATCGTTAAACTAATGAAGGAATAGAGGGTCCAAATCATTGAAATTAGATAAGGTCTGTATGGAAATTAAATTCCATACAGACCGCTTTTTTTAAATTCCACTTTTCAAAGACCTTCAGTTTTTCAGTGGCCTCAATCAGTTGACCTGCTTTTCAATACAGCCAAAAGGAACAGGAACAAGGAATAGTGGATATTTTCCGTTTCACTCCATTCCACTACCACGGAATCACTTTTAGAAAAACGTTCGGCGTATTCGAGCGGAATGGCTCCAGGCTTCATTATCAGTAGCGTTTTCCCTTCTATATCTGTAATCGAGAAAAAATCCCGATAATCTTTCACTGCCCGCCAACGTTGGCCTGACTCGTCGATAAATTGCAGCACAGAGCCTTTCTCCCCTTTTACCGGGCAAATATAACCGACACAATCGCCATTTTCATTAAATACGTAGGAACGCCAAGAAACTCCACCCCGTTTTTGTAAATAAAACAAGGTATTACCCTGATCATCAAGCAGCTGAAAGTTTTTTGGTAAAAAGGAGCCGGGGGTCATAAAAAACCGAACAATATGAAAAAACAAGCTGCTTGGAAACCCTGTTTCCTTTAATGTACAAAATAATTTATCATCCAGGCTCATAATCGATGTTTGGGATGAAAGCGTTCCTTCAATGGCCATTACCCGATCTACTTTTCTACTTACAGGTATGCTTTTATCTTTTTGCATAATCAAGCTGGTTTGCTTCCCCAGCTTCCTATCATGCATTCCTCTGGAAAAAACGGTACCTCCTACGACGGCACAGGCAACAGTTAAAACGCCTGTTTCCCATTGACGGGCATACAATAAAAACAATAGGGTCGTACATAAACTGCAAAATAATAAAATAATGCCGGTTATTAGTTGGCGTTTTCCATCTTCTCTTAACAAGTCTGATACATTTGTCATCCTTTTCCTCCTCCCTTAAGGAATGTACGATTCTGTTTCGTTTTGGTTTCAATTGTCAGAAAAATCAAGCGTTTTTTCTGATTGAAACCATGGATTGTGCTAAAATGAACGATGAAAACGCAGCAATTTTATCAGGAGGGATCATATGAAAATCGTAATTGTTGGCGCAGGTGCCTTAGGGGCTTACTTCGGGGCGAGATGGAAGGAGGCAGGCGAGGATGTCACCTTCCTGGTTCGACCGAAAAGAGCAAGTCAACTGAAAAAACATGGCCTGAAAATACAAAGTCGACAAGGGGATTATTATATTGAACAACCGGAACTAGTGGAAGATGCAACAAAAATTCAAGAAGCCGATCTCGTCTTATTGGCGGTAAAA
>NZ_LN611424.1:1009964-1109455 GCF_000821245.2 Virgibacillus senegalensis | reverse complement strand
CATACAGACCGCTTTTTTTAAATTCCACTTTTCAAAGACCTTCAGTTTTTCAGTGGCCTCAATCAGTTGACCTGCTTTTCAATACAGCCAAAAGGAACAGGAACAAGGAATAGTGGATATTTTCCGTTTCACTCCATTCCACTACCACGGAATCACTTTTAGAAAAACGTTCGGCGTATTCGAGCGGAATGGCTCCAGGCTTCATTATCAGTAGCGTTTTCCCTTCTATATCTGTAATCGAGAAAAAATCCCGATAATCTTTCACTGCCCGCCAACGTTGGCCTGACTCGTCGATAAATTGCAGCACAGAGCCTTTCTCCCCTTTTACCGGGCAAATATAACCGACACAATCGCCATTTTCATTAAATACGTAGGAACGCCAAGAAACTCCACCCCGTTTTTGTAAATAAAACAAGGTATTACCCTGATCATCAAGCAGCTGAAAGTTTTTTGGTAAAAAGGAGCCGGGGGTCATAAAAAACCGAACAATATGAAAAAACAAGCTGCTTGGAAACCCTGTTTCCTTTAATGTACAAAATAATTTATCATCCAGGCTCATAATCGATGTTTGGGATGAAAGCGTTCCTTCAATGGCCATTACCCGATCTACTTTTCTACTTACAGGTATGCTTTTATCTTTTTGCATAATCAAGCTGGTTTGCTTCCCCAGCTTCCTATCATGCATTCCTCTGGAAAAAACGGTACCTCCTACGACGGCACAGGCAACAGTTAAAACGCCTGTTTCCCATTGACGGGCATACAATAAAAACAATAGGGTCGTACATAAACTGCAAAATAATAAAATAATGCCGGTTATTAGTTGGCGTTTTCCATCTTCTCTTAACAAGTCTGATACATTTGTCATCCTTTTCCTCCTCCCTTAAGGAATGTACGATTCTGTTTCGTTTTGGTTTCAATTGTCAGAAAAATCAAGCGTTTTTTCTGATTGAAACCATGGATTGTGCTAAAATGAACGATGAAAACGCAGCAATTTTATCAGGAGGGATCATATGAAAATCGTAATTGTTGGCGCAGGTGCCTTAGGGGCTTACTTCGGGGCGAGATGGAAGGAGGCAGGCGAGGATGTCACCTTCCTGGTTCGACCGAAAAGAGCAAGTCAACTGAAAAAACATGGCCTGAAAATACAAAGTCGACAAGGGGATTATTATATTGAACAACCGGAACTAGTGGAAGATGCAACAAAAATTCAAGAAGCCGATCTCGTCTTATTGGCGGTAAAAGGTTATCATCTTGACGGCACATTGGAGCAATTGCAAGTACTTACAGATAAAGGTGCAAAGGTACTTCCTGTCCTTAACGGAATCGAGCATATCCAAATTCTGCAGAAGAAACTCGGAAAAAACAACGTGTTAGGCGGTTTGTCGTTTATTATATCCACTCTGGATGAACAAGGCGGCGTCGTACATACAAGTGAATTCCACGATCTTGTTTTCGGTCCTTTGACTCCGGATCAGGATGACATTTGCCGGCAGATTGATGCTGCTTCCAAAAAGGCTAATTTTAATGCTAGGTGGAGTGATGATATCGAGACCGATATGTGGAAAAAATATATGTTCATCACCTCTTTCTCTGGGATCACCACAGCTGCAGACCTTCCGATCGGAACAATTAGAAACTTCCCGGAAACTTTCGAAATCGCCAAAGCCATGCTGCAAGAAATGAAGCTGCTGGCCAACCAGCATAATATCAACCTGACCAAGGAGCATGTCGATCAAGCAGTTCAACGATTAAACGGGCTTGACAAGACTGCTACTTCTTCCATGCACCAGGACAGACGGAAAGGCATCAGTCTGGAAGTTGAGCATTTACACGGCGGCGCTTTACGATTAGCGGCCGAATCGGAAATAGAACTGCCGACGATACGCGCCGTTTATGGATTGATCAAACCGTTTGCGTGAAGATGAACTTCCTTAAGGGGCGGATTGGCAACGTATTTTTGGAGGAAGAAGCAGTCCACCAGAACTGCGGGCTTTTACCCTCAATAGAATCCTGCCGATCCGCTCCATCTATTTTAGTTGAAAGAGAGGACTTTTCATGAATCCTTACAAGATGTTTTCCGGGATACTTTTTATTCTAATAGGAGCGATATTTCTATCGGCTCAATATATAACTTCGGCGATTCTTTCCGCCAGCAACCAATTCTGGCCAAACACACCACCCTCTCATGAAATTGGCAATGCAGGTTATGCACTGCTCGCTTTGAGTATTGTTTCGTTTATAATCGGTGCATTGCTAATTGCTGCAAGTGCCAGAGATCAATTCGAGTCATAAGGTATATTCCTATACAGCAGCTTTTTGAAATATCCGACATTGTTGCACTACGTCTCAAGAAGTATTTTTTCTGATGATACGCCCTTTCTTTGGAAACTAGCTATACAAGAATTGGAAAACATAGTATATTGACACCAGTTAGTAAATTTCTGACATGGGGTGGCATTATGCGAGCGGTTTATATTGTGCTGACGAATACAGGATCGTTGATCAACTGGGCGTTAAAGTCGGTTACTTCTGCACCGTACAATCACGCTTCTCTCGCGCTGGATAAAGATCTCAGCCGGATTTACAGCTTTGCACGGCGGGAGCCACTCAATCCATTCTGGGGTGGTTTTGTCAGAGAAGATTTTGTCAAAGGAACGTTCAGCTGGTATCCTGACTCGACCTGCGCTATATACCGGTTAAAACTGTCTGCAAGAGAATACCGAAGACTCGAGCGTTTGATCGCTGTCTTCGAAAAGAATCCGAAACGTTACTTGTATAATTATGCTGGTCTTGTAGGCATTCCGATTAATTATCCCATTGAAATACCCGCTTCTTATTTTTGTTCCCAATTCGTGGCGGAAGTATTGAACAGGGCTGGACATCGACTGTTTAACAGGCCTAGCTCCTTGATCACCCCGGATGATTTCCGCTATCATCCTGAACTGGATTTAGTATATCAAGGAGAACTGTATCAATATCCGGATTTATATTCTCAAAAATTTTATCAGCCAAAGCAATATCAACATTTCCCTTTCCGAAAGTATATGCTCCAGCAATGGGACACCGAAGTACTCCGGCTAATGGATCGTAAGCAGAAACAGTATTATTTTCGTGACGGCTTTTTAAAGCCAAAAAAAATTTACTTGACCCGGCAAATCGGAAAAGTAAAGCATGTCAAAAAGCTATGGAAAGAATTTATCGGCTAAAAACAGAAAAACGAGCTGCCCTTTTTACAGGCAGCTCGTTTTTTCTCTAGGCCACTGGATTTACTGCTTCGTTTAGTAGCTGATCCAATTCGTTCGTATAATCATTCTTTTTCTCATCTGTCCACTTAAATATTTTGGCCAGATACGTAATCACGTTGTCCTTATGCTCCCGAACCCAATTGATATGGAAGAACAGAGCACCCGTCCGGCGAACAAAGAAGTCGACCGGTTTATAAATCAATTCTTCATCGATAGCATAGCGAAGCTGAGCGAACACAAGCGGATCAATGCCATTTTCGGCAGCTTCATTTTGTAAATCGGTGTACATGGAGAAAACTCTCTCCACATTGGAACCATAGGTATCGACTAAGGAAGCTGCTTCCTCTTCGCCTAAGCCAAGTGCCGTTCCTTCCGTGATTTTTTGTTGTCTGTAGCGCTCAAAACCTTTTGATCCACCGACATCCCCACCGGAAATCGGCATATTACGTGTTTCTGATGAAGAGTAAAGAACCCCTTCTTCCTCTTTCAGTTGCTTGACGACCAAATCAACCGCACTGACAGCCATTTTCCGATAACCAGTCAGCTTACCACCGGCCATGGATATCAGCCCCGAATCTGATACAAAAATTTCGTCCTTACGGGAAATCTCTCCCGGATCCTTGCCTTCTTCTCCGATCAATGGACGCAAGCCAGCCCAGCTAGATTCTACATCCTCTGCTTTGATGCCAACATCCGGGAACATATAGTTGATTGATTCAAGGATGTAATCGCGGTCTTCCACGGTCATAACTGGATGCGCAATATCGCCTTCATAGGCAGTATCAGTTGTTCCCACATATGTTTTACCTTCACGCGGGATCGCAAAAACCATCCGGCCATCCGGTGTATCAAAATAAATCGCCTGGGTAAGCGGGAATCTTTCTCCGTCAAAGACAAGATGCACTCCCTTTGTAAGTTGAAGTGTTTTCCCTTTTTTGGATCCGTCAATTTCCCGTAGCGTATCCACCCAAGGACCTGCTGCGTTGATGATTTTTTTCGCATATACTTCCTGTTGTTCCCCTGTGGTCAAGTCCTCGATGACGGCACCAGCCACTTTGCCGTTTTTGTCGTAAATAAAATCAGTGACCTTCGTATAGTTGACGGCATACGCACCTTGCTCTGCCGCTTTTTTCATCACTTCCAGGGTCAGCCGGGCATCATCAGTCTTGTATTCAACATAATAACCGGCTCCGCGGAGGCCGTCTTTTTTCACAAGCGGTTCCCGTTCGATCGCTTCATTGGCCGAAAGCATGGTTCTTCTTTCACTTCTCTTAACTCCGGCAAGAAAGTCATAAACCCGTAAACCGATATTCGAAGTGAACGGACCAAAGGTTCCTCCTTTATGGAAAGGAAGCATCATCCATTCCGGTGTCGTGACATGCGGACCATTCTCATAAACGATTGCCCGTTCCTTCCCGACTTCAGCAACCATTTTCACTTCAAATTGTTTTAAATAACGAAGACCGCCGTGCACCAGTTTCGTTGAGCGGCTTGATGTTCCGGCTGCGAAGTCCTGCATTTCAACCAAACCTGTTTTTAATCCTCTCGTGACTGCGTCCAGGGCGATTCCGGCCCCAGTAATTCCACCACCTATTATAAATAAGTCAAGCGGTTCTTTCGTCAATTCCTCGAAAATTTCTTGTCTGTGCAAATTAGAAAATCTAGCCATTATCCGACACTCCTTTATTCTTCACGGCTAAGAGAAATAATCTTATCTATTCTTTACCCGAAACAGGGCAGGTTCATGTACCATAATTGGAAATCCACAAGTTTTCGGATTATTTAGCAGAGGGGGCATTAAAAAAAGAGACCGCAACAAGTTCTACAGGTATCCCCATAGAATTGTGCGGTCTCTCCATTTCTCCGGCCGTTTCTTATTAACTTGCTTTCATTATAGCACGACCTGAATCCATTGCAAAGGATTTTACTTGAATACTTGTGTTGCTTCAATTGCTTTTTTCCATCCCCGGTAAAGCTCGTCTTTTTCCTTTTTATCCATTTCCGGTTCAAAATTTTTCTCCATTTTCCAATGTTGCTTCAGTTCTTCTTTATCCTCCCAAAAGCCTACTGCCAAGCCTGCCAAGTAAGCTGCTCCCAACGCGGTTGTTTCCGTTACAGCCGGCCTTTCAACCGAAACGCCGAGCATATCGCTTTGGAATTGCATCAGAAAATCATTTTTTACAGCGCCACCGTCTACACGCAGTGACTTCAAATCCATGTTGGCGTCTTCCACCATGGCGTCCACTACATCTTTGGTCTGGTATGCCAAGGCTTCCAACGTCGCCCGGACAATATGTTCTCTTTCCGTTCCGCGGGTAAGGCCGAACATTGCACCGCGGGCATCGCTGTCCCAATATGGAGTTCCCAATCCGACAAAAGCAGGTACCATGTAAACCCCGGAAGAATCGGTTACACGTTTTGCATACGCTTCACTTTGCGGTGCCGATTCGATAATCTTTAATCCGTCACGCAGCCATTGAATGGCTGATCCTGCGACAAAAATACTTCCTTCTAGCGCATACTCCACCTTTCCATTTAATCCCCAAGCGAGTGTGGTCAACAAGCCGTGCTCGGATTTAACTGCTTTATCCCCTGTGTTCATCAAAACAAAACAGCCAGTTCCATATGTGTTTTTAGCTGTTCCGTCATCGAAGCATGCCTGTCCGAATAAAGCAGCATGCTGGTCACCAGCTGCTCCGGCGATAGGAACATTGTGGCCGAAAAAGTGATATTCCACCGTCTCTGCATACACTTCTGATGAATCCTTCACCTCAGGCAGCATGCTTTTCGGCACACCTAGAATGTCAAGCAGCTCTTCGTCCCATTTCAGCTCATGGATATTGAACATCAAGGTACGGGAGGCATTGGAATAATCCGTGACATGTGCTTTTCCGCCTGAAAGCTTGTAAATCAGCCATGAATCGATGGTGCCGAACATCAAGTCTCCATTATCCGCTTTTTCCCGGGCACCTTCTACATTATCGAGAATCCATTTAACCTTTGTTCCCGCAAAATACGGATCAATCAACAGCCCTGTTTTTTCCCGGAAAAGATCGTTGTACCCTTGCTCTTTAAGCTCCCTGCAAATCGGTGCTGTCTGCCTGGACTGCCAGACGATCGCTTTGTAGATCGGTTTTTTTGTATGACGATCCCAAACAACCGTCGTTTCCCGCTGGTTGGTAATGCCGATGGCAGCAATATTCTCCGGTTCTACATCCGACTTACGCAAAACCTCCGCAATGCAGGATGTAATCGATGTCCAAATTTCATTGGCATCATGCTCCACCCAACCTGACTGTGGGAAAAATTGTTGAAACTCCCGTTGGGCCGTTTCCACAATTTCGCCTTGATGATTAAACAAGATGGCTCTTGAACTAGTCGTTCCTTGATCTAGTGCCATTATGTATTTTTCCATAGCTTATTCCTCCCATTTTATGTTTGTAAGCGTTTATTTGCTTTATTTCCCATTCCATAGTCCTACTAACCCTTTTCTTCCAGAATGAGAGAGTCCTGCTTAAAGGATCTACAGGTTTTACCGCAAAACAGGACGTTGATCTTTGACAATCAACGCCCTGTGTTATGATTTTTGACAATCGGAATGTAGATATCAAAATGAGGGTCCTCAGGATCACTATCAACAGGGTAATGCTCATGTTTAATTGGCATATAAGGATCATAGTATATCATATCATTTTCTCTTAGTGCATTATAGTCGCTTTGGAATAACCATCGATGTAAATCTGAATAAGTCTCCGAAACATCTTCACCTTTGTGATGGGAAGTCTTCACATAGGTCATTTCGGGTATCTTTATTTCCACCATTCCACCAGGTATTTCCTGATCCTTACTCACCTCATAAACTGCATAATGGATAAAGCCGTTTTCAATCACATGATAGGAGAGGCCTAATTGTACAAGAGGATTCACCTTTTCTTCCAGCTCACCCGCACGTTCTCCCATTTGTTGAATCACCTTTTTTAACCCAGGTACAATTTCATCGAATGTACCTTGCCATTTTAATCCAACTGCCCGATATTCGGGTAACGTGACAATTTCATATTTCATTTTCTTTTCCCACCTTCAAAAATAATGAATGAAATGCGACCCATTTAATCCTTGCACACCATCATCATATTGCCATCTGGATCTTTTATAACAAAAAACTGATCGTACTGAATGTCCGTGACAAGGTTCACCCCATTGTCTTTCATAAATTGATAGGATGCTTGAATATTATCAGTACCAAATTGGATTGCAGGAATGTTAATAGTTGGAAGTTCCCCGTTCTCGTCTCTCCAGGCAGGCATGGTATCCAGCATCAAGCCAGATCCATCACTCATTTTTGCTTCGAATAAATGGTCGAAATGAAACTCTCCGTCTTCAATTCCGAGTATCTTGGCATACCATTCTCTAGCTTTCTCAATATCGCTTACCGGAATGAACACCAAGTTGATTTTGCTTTTAATCGGACTTTTCACCATGCTATTTTCCTCCTCGATTAGAAACTGTTTCTCATCGGAATATTCTCCCGCAACTAAAAAATCGGATTACATAAATCCACATGATCTTCCTTTTCTGTCCATTTCGAATATAGTTCCAATGTCCACTTATCTGGCACTCTCTTATATCCATTCTCTTCAATCCACTGGTGCAAATGATGATAAACTCGAAAAATTTCGGAAGCATGCCCTCTAAAGTGTAAAACGGCATACTTCTGTTCAAGGACGACTTGATTAAACATCCCATCGGGTATCTCTTCAAAGTGGTGTACTTCGTAACAAACCCAGTAACCGTCATCTTCTTTTGAAGTCTCACCAGCCTTAAACGCTCCGATTAATTTAACCGGATTAACCAACTGCTTTATCTCCTGTTTACGTCTAGCTAACGACATCGATTTTCTTTTGGAATCTCTTGACTATAGCCTTCCATATCCTCGCAAACCACACGAAAGCCGACTAATTTCTTTTCGTTTGATTCTCTTACTCCCTTAAAAGTGATGGCGTTCGTTTCTTTCAATACACTTCATCCTCCTTTCCGTTCGCTTATCCGGTTTTGATTAGCACCATCCTTTCTTTTTAAAACATATTTAGCTTTACACACTTAATAAATCCTTCTTCGTAGACTTCAACCTATTTTTTATTTCCACAACAACGGCGTTTCTCCTCTGAGGAAAATGAAATGAATACATTTAATTTACGGTTTAATGGATATCGCTTGTTTCGTGGGGAAAACAGAAGAGCACCCCAGCTGCCATTCTGGTGTTTATGTTCAGCCTTTTTAAATCTGCCGTTTATACCTCAGTGAAATATAATTTTCTCCTTCGGCATTTCCATATGCCTTTTTTTCACGAACAAACTGAAAGCCTCTTGCTTCATAGAAAGGAATCCCTTTATCGTTTCCTTTTAAAACGGATACCCATTGTTCCTTAGCTCCCTTGGTGCGCTGAATAGTTGTTAAATGGTCTAAAAGTTTGGTACCTATCCCTTCTCTACGACGATTGGGATCCAAATATAAAACAAAGACTTCACTTGTGTACTCTCCTGTCATTCCTCCACCAATAGCTCCGACAACATTTCCTTCATCAAGGGCAACGAAATATCCATCCCATCCATCTGTTTCCTCTAATTCTCGACGGATACGTTCCTGATTGTAAAATATTTGATCATTCCTTCTTAAACTTTCCGGACTTTTAATATGGCGGATTGCGCCCCATCTTCCCTCTATACAAACTCTGGCAATACCCTCCACGTGTTCCGGCAATCCCCTTTTCACTTCAATCATACTATCCACTCTCCCATTTCCTTTTACAATTGGATTCTACAAATAACATGGTTTTCCTGTTGAAACGTATTTTCAATGAAATCAAAAGAAAAACAACATAGAAGGATGAAAAGTACTATTGGCAACTATTCCACTCCGACAAAGTACTTCACCTTCCGCGGGCACAGTTGGAGTCTGCGTACCTAGTCTTTGTTGGAAGGAGAGACTGTCGGATCAGGAAATTGTAGTGGAAAATCAAAAAACCGGGCGAATTCGATTATCATTTCGAATTCGTCCGGTTTTTGCTTTGGCCATTATGCTATTGCCCTACTACTTTCATCACAAGGTATTGTCTGTAATAGAACTACTGGTAATGCCCATCCCCAAAAAATGTATCCTCTACTTGCCGTTTTTCCAATTCTTTTTTGGAATAAATAACCCGCATCGGATTTCCCCCGACGAAAGTTCCTGCCTCCACATCTTTATGTACAAGTGTTCCTGCTGAAACAATCGCACCGTCTCCGATCGTGACTCCGGGTAAAATCGTCGTGTTTGCGCCAATCATAACATTCTCACCGATTACGACCTCTCCGAGACGATACTCGCGAATCAGGTATTCATGTGCCAATATCGTCGTATTATAGCCGATGACTGTATTTTTACCGACCGATATTTTTTCCGGAAACATGATGTCCAGCATTACCATTAAAGCGAATGCCGTCTGATCGCCGACTTTCATTCTCAGGAATGTTCGGTACAGCCAATTTTTCACTGACAAAAACGGCGTATAACGGGCAACCTGGATGACAGCAAAGTTTTTTACGACTTTGAGAAACGGAACCGTTTTGTAAATATGCCAAAGCGAGTTGGCTGTGTTCACCCGATAACGCTCGGTTTTACGCATGACGATCACGCTCCCAGTATTTCACGCAAATCACTCATTTGTTCCAGCATGTAATCCGGGTTGTACGATTGTAGAAATTCCCGTCCTTTTATCGTCCAGGCCACTCCGGCGGTATGGGTCCCTGCATGATGACCTGCCTCGATATCATGGTAGTTATCGCCTACCATCAAAGATGTAGACGCCTTGGCTCCCAGCTGCTGTAAAGCTTTTAAAATCGGTTCCGGATGTGGTTTGGCATGGGTGACATCCTCCAGGCCGATGACTGTTTCAAAAAGATGGTCGATTCCGGTCAATTTCAACCCCATCATGGCAGTGGATTTGATTTTCGTGGTGACAATTCCAAGCTGGTAGCCTGCATCATGGAGAGCGGTCAATGTTTCGACAACGGTAGGATAAGCCGTTACGTAGCTGTCGTGATTGCTTAAATTATGTTCGCGATAAGTCGCAATCATATCCTCTACCCGGTCAGGATCTATTTTCATGAAGCTGTCTTTTAACGGTGGGCCGATAAACTCCAATATTTCCTCCCGGGCAAATTCCTTCTTCGCATATTTGCCCAATGTATGGGTGAACGAAGCAATAATCAGTTCATTTGTATCAATTAAGGTACCATCCAAATCAAAGAGAATCGTACGAATGTTCATGTGCGGGCTCCTTTCTCTGTCTCGATTCCGCCCTGTTCCAAAAATAAGCGATTGCTGCTGTCAGCAATACTGCAGTGACCAGTCGGATTGCCAATAACGGCCATACCGGAATGCCTAAAGGTACGAATACAAGCGTATCTTCGACGACTGCATGGCAGGATACCAGAAAAATCAGGGCTAAATACATATCTTTTTTTGAAACGCCGTCTTCTTTGACCGCCTGAATCATTAATCCAGCTCCATATGCAAGTCCTAGCGTCAATCCAGCAACCAGTGTCATGGAAGCGTTTTTCTCCATGCCAAGAAGTCTGGTGAAAGGAGCAAACCAATTGGATAGTTTATCCATCCAGCCGAGTTCACGGAAGAATTGCATGAATACCATCAGCGGTATCACAATCAAAGCCAGTTGTAACACGCCCATAGCAGCTGTCTGCAGACCTTGCGCAAAAATACCAGTCCATGTTTCGGGAACTTGCTCCGCTTTGGAAATCAAGCCATATTGGGCAAGCTCTCCGCCGCCCTTCCAAAACAAATTGATCAGCAATGCGGAAACCAATGCAAGCGAAACCCGGACACCAACGACAATCCACCAGCTAACCCCTACTTTGGAAGCGACTGTGGATTCAATTAACAGGTTATGGGAAAACGACATCATCACCGCCATGATGAACACTTGCTTAACTGAAAAATCAAAAGAAACGATCGCCCCAATACCGGCATAAAGATTCAAGAGATTTCCCAAAACAAGGGGAACTGCTGCCTCACCGGACAACCCGATCCACTTCATCATCGGGCTGAGCAAATCAATCAACCATCCCAATATCGGTGTGAAGCGCAAAATAGTGACAATCAGGGTGACAGGAAAGATAACCTTGCCCAATGTCCAGGACAAAGACAATCCTGCCTTAAAGCCGCGTTGTAATATTCCAGTCATGTACCTTCCCCCTATTTTCTTCAGACTTTCTTTCCGTTATAGTAGCGGTCTGCTTTTCCGGAATAACGACGGTAGATGATCAAGACAATGCTAAGGAGAACGAGCACGATGGAAATCACCTGAGCCGTCCGCAGCTGTCCGACGATATACAAACTGTCCGTCCGCATGCCTTCAATAAAGTAACGGCCGATGGAATACCAAATAACATAGCTTAAAAACACTTCGCCGCGTCGCGGGTTGAAACGGCGCAATATCAACAGCAAGATCAAACCGAGCAAATTCCAGACCGACTCATACAAAAAAGTCGGATGATACAGAACCCCGCCGATACACATTTGATTGTTGATAAAATCCGGAAGGTACTGTATGAAGTTATCATAAGCAGTCTGTGAGACCGGACCTCCGTGAGCCTCCTGGTTCATAAAGTTCCCCCAGCGTCCGATTGCCTGGCCGAGAATGAGACTCGGGGCTGCAATATCTGCCAGCTGCCAAAATGACACGTTCCGTACCCTGGCAAAAATTACAGCTGTTAAAATTGCACCGATCAATGCCCCGTGTATTGCAATGCCGCCTTCCCAAATGGCAAACACATCCCACCAGGGACCGCCGGCATAGCGGTCCCATTCGAAGGCAACATAATAAATCCGTGCAGAAATGATTGCAGCAGGAATCGCAAATACAATCAGATCCACGAACAAATCTTTATTCAGGCCTAACCGGTCCGTTTCCCTTGTTGCCAGCCAAAGACCAAGAAAAGCTCCGGCCGCAATAATAACTCCATACCAATAAACAGTCAGTGGTCCTAGTTCAAATAATACGCGGTCTAACGCGGGTGCACTACACGTCAATTCGTTCGCCTCCTACTCCTGTATATCCTCGCTTTTTTCCTGTTGGATCATATTGGTCAGCCGTTCAGAAAACTCTTCGGCAGCATTGACACCCATTCTTTTCAAGCGGAAATTCATCGCTGCCACCTCAATAATGACAGACAAGTTTCTTCCCGGACGGACAGGGATGACTGCCTTCGGTATTTCGACATCCATTATTTTCATCGTTTCTTCTTCCAATCCGAGCCGATCGTATTGTTTCTTCTGATCCCATAATTCGAGGTGGATGATCATGGAAATCTTTTTATGCGACCGGACCGATCCAGCGCCGAACAGAGTCATAACATTGATGATTCCCAAACCGCGGATTTCCAATAAATGCTCGATCAAGGGCGGAGAATTGCCGATTAGACTATCGTAATCTTCCTGCCGGATTTCAACGCTGTCATCAGCGACCAACCGGTGTCCCCGTTTTACCAGCTCTAGCGCCGTCTCACTTTTACCAACACCACTCTGCCCGGTTATTAGGACGCCTATACCATAAATGTCGACTAAAACGCCATGAATGGCGGTAAATGGGGCAAACCTGGTCTCCAAATAATTCGTCAGCCTGCTGGTCACCCTGGTCGTTTTATGCGGAGAACGCATCAGCGGCACACCAGAATTGTCAGCCGCTTCAATCAGCACTTCCGGGATGTCCATCCCTCTTGTTATGACGATCCCCGGGGTGATATCTGTGCAAAGATTTTCTACACGGTCGCGCTGTTCTTCCGTGCTCAGCTCGTTAAAAAAAGACATTTCCGTTTTGCCAAGCAACTGCAACCGATTTTTCGGATAGTATTTAAAATAACCGGCCATTTCCAGACCAGGCCGGGAAATGTCACTCATGAAAATCTCCCTGTGCACGCCATTGTGGCCTGCTACAAGTTCTAAGTTGAACTGGTTCAATAAATCCTGGGTACGTACCTTTGCCATTATGTATCCCTCCATCGTACCTTGCTAATCACTGTATCCTATTGTAGCACTTTTTTTATTCGGAGGCATTAGTATCTGACATCAAGATGAAAACGAATGCTTATAGCGGTGGCATGCCGTATTTCGCTCCTTCTTTCATTAGATTTCTACTTTATCAGAACAGCCTATATCTATTTTGTCGTCTCATCCGTTAAAATAAACAGCGCCCACGTGTCTCCGCCATAAAGAAGCATCCCTCATAGACTCTCAATGATCTTTTATAGAAGAACAGCCAACATAAAAAAACAGGCTGCCGTGAAATTATTTCCGTCAGCCTGCTTTTTTAATATCGTGTTTAGCGGTTCAAATCAATGGTATCTCTGATTAAGCGGTTGAGCAGCAAATTCAACAACGACAAGATAATCGCTGCCAAGACTGCAACGCCGAAACCGTCGATGACAAAAGAGCCTCCCAAAAAACCTTGCGTAATCATCAGGGTGATCGCATTGATGATGAACAAAAACAACCCCAGCGTAATAACCGTAATCGGCAATGTCAAAAGGATTAACAATGGTTTAATGACGACATTCAGTATCGATAAAATTAAACTGGCCAGAAGCGCTGTACCAAAGCCTTCGAGAAAAAAGTTAGCAAACAGCTGATCAACTACTATCAGGGCCACTGCATTCAACAGGATGGAAAGGAGCCACCGCTTTAGCACTAGACAAGCGGCTCCTTAGGCATGATGAAGATAGAGAGAATATAGAGAATTCCTAGTGGAAAGAAACCGGTGAATATAAAGATGAGCACAAACAGCAGGCGCAGCAGGGTAGCATCCATATCGAAATAATCGGCCAACCCACCTAATACACCGGAAATCTTACGGTCATTTCGTGACCGGAATAATTTTCTACTCATTAAACATTCCTCCTACTTGGTTGGTAAAATCCATACAGAACCTGTTTTCGTTTCTGCCTCTACATTAAATGGTTCAGCATCGAGTTCCTGGTTGACTTCGAAATGTAAGGAACGGTTGATTACTTCTCTCTTTTCTTCTGTTATATGATAATTATTCAAATCACAATGGATGTTTCCGATTTTCGTTTCCGCTTTCCCGTCGATACGAACTTGGTCTGGCAAAATCAGACGGACACTTCCAGTGGTCGATTTAAAGAAGCCTGATTTTGGCTGGAAGCCTTCTTTCCACCGAACGCCGATACTGCCATTGACTAGCTGAGCATCGATTTTTTCGAACGCCCCATCTACATTAATCTTTCCGTTTATTGTTTCCATATCCGCCACTTCCCAGCGGCAGTCTCTAACTTTAATCGAACCATTTGCTGTTTCGGCCACCATGACCTTCCCATTCCCATCCATCAGATTAATGGAACCGTTGGTCGACTTTGCTTGAAAATGATCCACGGTTAATTTTTCACCGAAAAAACTGCCATTAAACAATTTTACGATTGCTTTTCGATATTCCTGTTCTGGAACTTTGACGATTACGTCTACTTTCACTTGCTGGCTATGCAGATAAAATTGCAGACGCTCCTCTTCCAATAGAAAAGCAGCTTCTTTATGGAACTTTTCACGCGCTTGTTCTTGATTGTCTACTTGATACACTTTCGCTTTGCATTCGACCCTGACATCTGTTTCACTCCATGGCTGGATTGTCACATTCCCATTGGCGACATCGATATCAATGTCATGAAAAGCAGCATGGTGATGATGGAATATATGCGAAACCTCGTAATTGGTGCCGAAATTGAAGTCTAAATCTACATTCTTGATTTTTTTAAAAGCTTCCTCTACAAAACCAAAAATGGTGCTTTTTTTGGCTTCTTTCGTATTGTACTGCTTCTGTTTCTCTCCTTGCTCCCAATCCACCTTGGTAGACACAGCATTCGAATTTTGCCCGGCTTGCTCTGCTTCTTCAAGAGAATCGAGCAGTTCTTCGGCCTCTTGTGAACTAATCAGGCCATCTTCAATCATCTTCAATATTTTTTTGCGTTCTTCCTTCACGTTCTCCACCTGCCTTGTTAAGTTGACCATCTTAAAAAACCGCTCAACTAAAACGTAAAACCTCGCATTCAGGTAAAGTTTAGTCCAGCGGCTGTTAACCCGATTATCAATCAAAATTCCATGTATAAAAACTTTCGTTGCCCAGACGTTCCTTGGCAGCCTCTTCCAAACTAGCAGCTGCTTCTGTATCTCCGTTCATACTACCCAATACACCTTGTGCTTGAGAACGATGAGCCATGATTGTTTTCATTTTTTGATCGAAAACAGGTTTTACATTATTAATTACGTCCGGCTCCCCGAAAAGTTTCACATGGTCATGACTGATTGCCTGTGCCCATACTTTTGGCCGCTTTTTTGGTTCCATCTGTCGGACTGCTTCTATCGCTGCAGCTCCCATTGCATTATGGTCGGGGTGGACGGCATGGCCCGGAAAATGGGTGATCACCAGGCTCGGTTCGATTTCCTCTAACAGTTTTTTCAAGTGGTCCGCAATCTCGTCCCGTGACTCGAATTCCAATGTCTTGTCCCTGTATCCTAGCATCCGAAGCTCGACATCCATTACCTTACAAGCATCGATTAACTCTTTTTTACGGATTTCAGGCAAGGTTTCCCGATTGGCAAATGTGGGGTTTCCCATATTCCGACCCATTTCACCCAGCGTTCCACATAAATAGGTTACAGGTACTCCATTTCGCCTGAATTCACTGATCGTACCGGCAGCTCCGAATGCTTCATCATCAGGATGTGGATATATGACAACTACATGTTTCTCCAAATCAATCATCTCTCCCTACTAGTTTTTGAACGGCTTTTCGCTGATTTCCAAGGCGACCATCAGTCGACCTTCACGGTCATGTCCGGCCATCAACAGCCTTCCCAGGTGATCAAGCTCCCATTGGCTGACTCCTTCTGCATAAACCCAGCCAATGTCCAGCTTTAAACCGACACGGTATGTACCATTGTCGCCGACGATTTTCCCATGCAAGTAATTTACTTTTGCATTGCGAATGAACGCACCGACATTATAAGCATTTTGATTAAAGTGACTGGCATAGGCACCATTGGTTGTTTCCAAGTGAACATATACATCCTTGTTAGCCAGCCGATCCAATTGTTTTTGTACTTCATTTATTTGAATTGGTTCCATTTCCAACTTTCCCTTCCTTCACCGGTTACTATTTTCACCTTACCCAAAATCGACGGGAGCGTCAAAACATTTATTCTGCCCTTCCCCCCGTTTCGGCAACTAAAAAGAAGTTCCAAATACCGTCAGTATCACGAGGAAAAACAAGCAATATTCCCGAGCAAACATGAACCTTGTAAACATCCGGTGATACGCAATGGAAGAGAGAAACGATTCGAAACAGGAAGCTAACCGACTGCTTCGGCTGTATACCTCACTTTCCGCTGACATGGCTATATCATCCAAAAATCGTTCGCATTTTGTAACTATTAGGTGACTACAACAGAGCATGGAAAAGAGCTTTGGTTCTCTGTCAAATGTGGTGGTGCGATTTTTCTTCTCTTTATCGAAAGGCTCATTCTAAAAACAGCTATTTTGCTCAAACCGCAGAGGAAATAAACTCGCTTTCCGCGGACGAACGCCCGAGCCTCCTCGCAAAGCCCGCTGTGTAAAGCTCTACTCTTAAGGCGCTTCCTTCTTCCTCTATATTCCATACATCTACTTGTTTATCTTTAATCCCCAGTAATTCCATAATATGACGTTGCACTCATATCCCTCTCTTTTTCCTTTGGTGTCAGCAACTTTAGGGTAACAAAGAGAGAGGGAATGAGTGTATTTTTTTGCAGGTACACCCATCACAACAGGGGACACCACCACATTCAGTATAGAGCCAGTGCTTTTTTTAAACCAGCAAAAAAACCGAACGAGATCGATTCCGAAGAATAACGAATCATCGTCCGGCCTTTGTTTTTGTATCAATACTCAACCTTATTTGGAAGCTACCTTTTCCTGCTGTTTTACTTTATCAGTCATTCGTTGGCGGTCTCTTTCCAAGATTGGCTTCAAGTATTTCCCTGTGTAAGACTGTGGTGCGTCGGCTACCTCTTCGGGTGTACCGGAAGCTATGATTTGGCCGCCCCGGTCACCACCTTCAGGTCCAAGGTCGATAATGTTATCTGCGGCCTTTATGACATCAAGGTTATGCTCGATGATCAGCACCGTATCCCCGTTGTTGACCAATCGTTGCAATACTTCCAGCAGACGGGAGATGTCATCTACATGGAGACCGGTTGTCGGCTCATCCAATATATATAAGGACTTGCCGTTTGATCGACGGTGGAGTTCACTGGCCAGCTTGACACGCTGCGCTTCCCCTCCTGACAAGGTAGTGGCAGGCTGTCCAAGCCGGACATACCCGAGTCCGACATCGAAAATGGTCTGCAGTTTACGCTGGATTTTCGGTATATTGGCGAAAAAATCAAGCGACTCTTCAATGGTCATATCTAGCACATCAGCGATATTTTTCCCCTTGTACTTCACTTCCAATGTCTCGCGGTTATAACGCTTGCCATGGCATACCTCACACGGTACATAAACATCTGGTAAAAAGTGCATTTCGATTTTGATAATTCCATCGCCGCGACAGGCCTCGCAACGGCCCCCTTTGACATTGAAGCTGAACCGTCCCTTTTTATAACCGCGTATTTTTGCTTCATTCGTCTGGGCGAAAACGTCACGAATATCATCGAACACACCGGTGTACGTCGCCGGATTGGAACGCGGTGTCCGACCTATAGGTGATTGGTCGATATCTATTACTTTATCCAAATGCTCAATACCTTTAATCTGTTTATGCTTCCCTGGTTTTTGCTTGCCCCGATGTAGCTGCATGGAGAGAGACTTATGCAAAATTTCATTGATGAGCGTACTTTTTCCGGAGCCGGACACACCAGTGACGGCGGTAAACAAGCCAAGCGGAATTTTAGCATCCACTTTTTTCAAATTGTTTTCCTCTGCACCAATGACTTCAATCGCTCGTTCATCAGGCTTCCTTCGTTCCTGGGGAAGCGGAATGAATTTTTTCCCGGATAAATATTGACCGGTCAATGATTTTTTATCCTTCATAACCTGTTTTGGCGTGCCGCTTGATACTACTTGTCCTCCATGTTCTCCTGCTCCTGGTCCAATATCGATCAACCAGTCAGCAGCAATCATCGTGTCTTCGTCGTGTTCCACCACAATCAGCGTGTTTCCGAGATCCCGCATTCGTTTCAAGGTGCCGATCAAACGGTCATTGTCTCGTTGATGCAGTCCAATAGAAGGTTCATCCAATACATATAAAACACCTGTCAGGGCAGAACCGATTTGCGTTGCCAGCCGGATACGCTGCGCTTCCCCACCGGATAATGTTCCGGCAGAACGGGACAACGTCAAATAATCGAGCCCGACGTTGTTCAAGAAGGTCAGTCTGTCCCCGATTTCCTTTAAAATCATCCGGGCAATCTGCTCTTCTTTTTCTGACAAATGAACTGTTTCAAAAAATTGATACGCTTCGGTGACCGACATTTCTGTCACTTTCCCGACATGAAGGCCATTGATCAAAACAGCCATCGCTTCGTCTTTAAGGCGGTAGCCGTCACACTTCGGACAAGGCTTTTGCGTCATGTATTTTTCCATTTGCTCGCGGATGAAATCGGATGTTGTTTCCCGATACCGGCGGGCAATATTTTTCAATACACCTTCAAAATAGATGTCATTCTCCCTAATACGGCCAAAATCATTTTCATAACGGAAATGGATTTTTTCCTTGCCACTTCCGTGCAGGATTTTATCCAACTGCCGCTTCGGAAGCTGCTCGACTGGTACATCCATGTCAATGCCAAAATGATTGCAGACACTTTCAAGAAGCTTGGGGTAATATTGGGAACTCGTTGGTTCCCAGGCAACAATTGCCCCTTCTCTCAATGTCAAACTGCGGTCAGGCATGACGAGGTCAACATCGACTTCCAACTGGGTACCTAAGCCGTCACAACGATCACATGCCCCGTAAGGACTATTGAAAGAGAACAAACGCGGTTCTAATTCCCCTATGGAGAACCCACAGATGGGGCATGCGTGATGTTCGCTGAACAACAACTCTTCTTCTCCGATAATATCGACAATAACATTGCCATCGCCGAGGCCCAGAGCCGTTTCCAATGAATCGGACAAACGTCCGGACACACCTTCTTTGACGACAATCCGGTCGACAACTACTTCGATCGAATGCTTTTTGTTCTTTTCCAGATTTATTTCATCGGTAATCTCATACATATCTCCGTCCACTCTTACCCGGATATACCCTTCTTTCTTCAAATCCTCCAGCACTTTCACGTGTTCCCCTTTACGGCCTGAAATGACCGGGGCCAGGATTTGCATTTTGGTTCTTTCCGGATATTCGAGGATTCGATCGACCATTTGCTGCACGGTCTGCGAAGAAATTTCGATTCCGTGAATCGGACAAGTTGGGTGACCGATCCTCGCATACAACAACCGCAAATAATCATAAATCTCTGTCACGGTACCAACTGTGGAACGCGGGTTTTTACTCGTGGTTTTCTGATCGATCGAGATAGCAGGTGATAACCCTTCAATCGCATCGACATCCGGTTTGTCCATCTGGCCGAGAAACTGGCGGGCATATGCCGATAGTGATTCGACATAACGGCGCTGCCCTTCTGCATAAATTGTATCGAAAGCCAGAGAGGATTTTCCGGAACCGGATAAGCCAGTCAAAACGACTAGCTGATCCTTTGGTATATCTACATCAACGTTTTTCAAATTATGGGCACGGGCCCCTTTAATCGTTATCGATTTTTTCGCCATACCTAGGTCATCCTTCCGCTTTTAGTTCCAAAACCAAGTCACGCA
Organism: Virgibacillus senegalensis; assembly: GCF_000821245.2. Taxonomy (GTDB): domain Bacteria; phylum Bacillota; class Bacilli; order Bacillales; family Amphibacillaceae; genus Sediminibacillus; species Sediminibacillus senegalensis. Next base: position 1,089,292 of record NZ_LN611424.1, on the reverse strand, counting down.
GCTCGGCGGCCCTTTCGAAGTTCAGGTCCCTTGCCGCCTGTTTCATTTCTTTTTCCATATCTTCGATTACTTTTTCCCGTTCCTTTTTCGTCATTTCCGATAGTTTTGGCTGTTCGGACTTGTACTCTTCCGTCTCTTCCGCTGCCACTGTAGCGCGAATTACGTCACGGACACCTTTCTTGATCGTTTTCGGTGTAATGCCGTGTTCTTCATTATAAGCCTGTTGTTTAGCACGACGACGGTTGGTTTCGTCTATCGCCCGTTCCATCGAATCGGTAATTTTATCGGCATACATGATAACACGGCCGTTTTCATTACGTGCAGCCCTTCCCATTGTTTGAATCAGAGAACGTTCGGAACGCAGGAAGCCTTCTTTGTCTGCATCTAAAATCGTCACCAGCGACACCTCCGGAATATCGAGTCCTTCCCGGAGCAAGTTGATTCCTACTAATACATCATATTTACCCACCCGCAGGTCCCGGATAATCTCGATTCTCTCCAAAGTTTTAATTTCGGAATGCAAATAAGCTACTTTGATGCCGATTTCCTTAAGATAATCGGTTAAATCCTCGGACATTTTTTTCGTCAGCGTTGTAATCAATACCCGTTCATTCCGCTCGATCCGCTTGTTGATTTCGCCAATCAAGTCATCGATCTGTCCTTCGATTGGACGGACTTCGACTTCAGGATCCAACAAGCCAGTCGGACGGATGATCTGCTCGGTCATTTTTGGTGTATGCTCCAGTTCGTAAGGTCCAGGAGTTGCCGATACATAGACCATCTGATTGATTTTCTTTTCAAACTCGCTGAATGTCAGCGGTCGGTTGTCCATCGCGGATGGCAAACGGAATCCGTGGTCCACCAACACCTGTTTCCTCGCCTGGTCACCATTGTACATACCACGGATTTGAGGCAGGGTGACGTGGGACTCATCGACAACAATAAGAAAGTCATCCGGAAAATAGTCAAGCAACGTATATGGTGTAGAGCCCGGCTCCCGAAACGTCAAATGGCGGGAATAGTTTTCGATTCCCGAACAAAAGCCCATCTCATTCATCATTTCCAGGTCATAATTGGTCCGCTGTTCGATTCGCTGCGCTTCCAGGAGCTTGTTTTGATCTTTCAGTTCCTTCACCCGTTCGTGTAGCTCTTGCTCAATATTTTTGATTGCGCGTTTTAAGTTTTCTTCACGGGTTACGAAGTGGGAGGCCGGGAAAATCGCAATATGTTCACGGTCACCGATTATTTCGCCCGTCAAGGCATCTACCTCTCGGATCCGGTCGATTTCATCTCCGAAAAACTCAATGCGGAGGCAATGCTCCTCTCTGGAAGCAGGGATGATTTCTACGGAATCCCCGCGGACGCGAAATGTACCGCGCTGGAAATCAATATCGTTACGGGCATACTGGATATCAACTAAATCACGCAACAGTTGATCGCGGTCTTTTTCCATACCGCTTCGGAGCGATAGTACCTGGCTGCGGTATTCTTCCGGAGAACCCAAACCATAAATACACGATACACTGGCGACAATCAGGACATCGTTGCGCTCGAACAACGCAGATGTAGCGGAATGCCGCAGCTTATCAATTTCGTCGTTGATGCTGGCATCTTTTTCGATAAATGTATCCGTCGACGGAACATATGCTTCCGGCTGATAATAATCATAGTAGCTGACAAAATATTCGACTGCGTTATCCGGAAAAAACTCTTTAAATTCACTGTACAGCTGTCCTGCCAATGTTTTATTGTGGGCAATCACCAAAGTCGGGCGATTAATTTCTTTAATGACATTCGACATCGTGAACGTTTTACCTGTACCGGTAGCACCGAGAAGCGTCTGGTGCTTCTTCCCTTTTCTTAGACCGTCCACCAGTTCGTCAATCGCTCTTGGCTGATCTCCCTGTGGCTGATACTGGGCAACAAGGTCGAATTTATTTTCCACGATCAAACCAACCTCCGTTCTTTCTATTCGTGAACTATTTTATCACATGGTATTACTATATTAACACAAAACCGAACAAACATTCGATTTTTGATCCGTTTTCTTTTTAATTTTTGCCAGATAGCGGCACGAAGACAGTTTAACACGTTCTTTCCATGGTTTATAGAAAAATGTTTGATTCGATGATTGTTCACAAAGGAGTCATCTATTAGCATTGTAGTCTATAATACAATTGCCTATAATCTGAAATAGAAACATTTACATAGCGAACTTAGCTAAGAAAGGATGAGTTACTACCGTGAAACGAATGTTATGGTTACTTTTTGTAAGCTTTCTGACCCTCACCGCCTGTGGTCAATCCGACAATCAGGGATCTGGATCTGACGGTGAAACTACCGAACCGCAACCGATTGAGGTAGCATTGCAGGTGCCGGAACAAGCGGAAAGTGGCGATTCCGTCAGCTTGACCGCTAAAGTTACCCAAGGCGGAGAAAATGTGGAAGATGCCGAAGAAGTAGAATTTGAAGTTTGGCAGGAAGGTACAAAAGAGGAAAGTGAACTGATCGAAGCGGAATACCAGGGTGATGGGATTTACGGAATAGAAAAAAGTTTTGAAGTCGAAGGAACATATGTGGTTCAATCCCACGTCACCGCCCGTCAAATGCATATCATGCCGAAAAAGTCCTTGGTGATTGGTGATTCGGACACCACAAAAGTGAACGAAGGAGAGCATGGACAAGATAGTCATGAAGACAGTGATCACCACCATGCGGATGGTTTGACTGTCCAACTGGATTCCCCAGAAGCAATTAAGGTTCACGAGGATAGCAAAATGACTGTCAGCATCAATCAGGAAGACGAGCCATTGACCGGAGCCAATGTCACACTCGAAATTTCCTTTGATGAAAACGAGAATCCGCAATGGATTGATTTAAATGAAGAAGATAGCGGTAGTTATACCGGAAATGTGACGTTTGCCCATCCCGGCAGTCATGCTGTCAACATCCATGTTAAAAAAGGGGAATTACATTCGCATCAGGAGACGGCCATAGAGGTTGAGGAATAGGCTTGTCGCGGATAACATGGTTAACCAGTTTCAAAGAGTAGCCTGGTCACTTCGGATGATCAGGCTACTCTTTTGTATTGCGAACTTCTATCTCTCTTACAACTGCCTGTCTATGATAACGGCTCTACCATCCAAATGTTATAACCATCCGGATCGGCAATAACAGCTTCCTTCACTCCCCATTCCCTTTCAACTGGTTCCTGGATAATTTGCCCTCCTGCTTCTCTTATGGAAGTGACTGTTTTATTCACGTCGTCTACCTCAAACTCGATAACAATCCCTTTTTCCACTGGTTCTGGTTGATCGATGATGTGTAACAGCAATGTGATTTTCTTTTCTCCGGAACCGACGGAATAAGAAGCCATCCCGTTCTCGACAAATTCTTCCGTTAAATTCAACACATCTTTGTAAAACGAGATAGACCTTTCTAAGTCCTTTACAGGAACCACAATCGTATGGAGTCTTTTAATCTCAAAATCAGCCATCTTGACTATCCCCTCCTATAAATTCTTGCTTGCCTACAATTTTAACATAAAATTCCATAGAGTTTTGCTTTGAAAAGTGGACTGAATATCCTACTGGTAAAGTAGTTATCTATATCAGGTAGTTGGAGCTGTTCCCGCGGAGTGGGGTATTTTAAGAGAAAGTAGTTTGGCAACTTCTATTAAAAGTCAAAAACCGAACGAGTTCAAAGCCTCGTTCGGTTGTGGGATTGGGCACTTTGGCTATTATCCAAGCCACTTATGCTTATCTGTTTATCTATATGTTTTTATTGAGAGCTTTGGTTATACTGGTTCACTTCAAACAAATCAATAAGATCGACATCAGGGTGCTTATCCTGGAACCAGCGCAGCGAGAAGTCATTCTTGAATAACGCGAGGTACTCCCCTTCACGGTCCTTGACAAGCAGGTTGCGTTCATCAAACATCGTTCGGTCGACTTGTTCTTCCTTAAGCCAGCGTGGTATTCTTTCCCCGATGGATTCCAGGATGACCTCGACGTTATATTCGTTTTTCATGCGGTATTCAAACACTTCATATTGCAGCTCGCCGACCGCCCCGATAATATAAGATTCGTCATTGCTGCCACGGAACAACTGGATGGCCCCTTCTTGAACCAGCTGCTCGATGCCTTTTTTGAATTGCTTTGCCTTCATGACGTTTTTCGCAGATACTTTTTTAAACAATTCCGGCGGGAACTGAGGCAGTTCATCGTATTCAAACGACTCTTTGCCTTCGATCAGCGTATCACCGATCCGGTATGCGTTCGGATCATAAATCCCGATAATATCTCCAGCATACGCTTCTTCAATCGTATCCCGCGAGGATGCGACAAATTGCTGGGATTGAGATAGTTTAATCGGTTTATCCGTTCGAGCCAGTTTAACACTCATGCCCCGCTGGAACTTCCCGGAACAGACGCGCAGGAAGGCAACGCGGTCCCGGTGGGCTGGATTCATATTGGCTTGGATTTTGAACACAAACCCGGAAAAGTCCGGATTATCCGGGCTTACCAATCCTTCCGTCGACTTCCTCGCTGTCGGAGCAGGAGCCATCGAAATGAACGTATCAAAAAAGGTCTGCACGCCGAATGGAGCAAGCGCACTGCCAAAAAAGATCGGCGTCTGTTCTCCGCGCAAAACGGCGTCAAGCGAAAATTGATCGCCCGCTTCATCGAGAAGTGCCAGCTCGTCTTCCGTTTCTTTATAGGTTGCATCATTCACCAAGTCTGCGTATTCCGGTTTATCGAGATCAGCATATGGTATATAGCTTTCCTCTTCATTGCCGTTAAAACGGACAAATTGTTCTCCGTGCCGGTCGAATATCCCCAGGAATCGTTTGCCCATTCCCACCGGCCAGTTCATCGGATAGGTTTCGATATCGAGTACTTCCTCGATCTCCTCCATCAATTCAAGCGGTTCACGGCCTTCCCGATCCAGCTTATTGATAAAGGTAAAGATCGGAATTCCGCGCATCCGGCAAACCTTGAACAGCTTGATCGTCTGCGCCTCGATTCCCTTTGTCGCATCAATGATCATGACAACACTGTCTACAGCAGTTAATGTCCGGTACGTATCTTCACTGAAATCTTCGTGACCAGGTGTATCCAAAATATTCACCTGATGTCCTTTATATGGAAAATTCATGACACTGGAAGTAACCGAGATACCACGCTGCTTCTCGATTTCCATCCAGTCGGATGTTGCAAATTTTCCTGATTTCTTCCCTTTTACTGTACCAGCCGACCGAATCAGGTTTCCGAATAATAGCAGTTTCTCCGTCAAAGTCGTTTTTCCGGCATCCGGGTGGGAAATAATCGCAAAGGTCTTTCGTTTGTTCACTTCTTCTTTTATAGACATAGAAAAAATCCCTTTCCTTATAGATTGATGGTTATTACGCTTCTGTACTACAAGGGATTTATGTTTACATTGGATGATTCTCCTTTATTTAACATGCACTTGTCAGGAACAGGTGCGCTAAAAGCTTGGCTATATAGCAGTGCTTCAAGCAGACTCTCCTTCCGGGGAGAGTTCAACGTTTTAATACCTTTACTATCATAGCTAATTTGCCTGCTGTTTATCAACCTGAAATTCTCAATAAGAACAAAGACAATATTTAGGTTTTCACCAGGTAATTTCCACAGTTTTATAAATTAAACCGCTCTTTAATAAGATAGGCCGTTTCTTCTGCTGTCAAACCGGAATTATCGATTCGCATATATGCATCCCTGGTAATCTCTCCAGGTGCTGAATTCAAACGGTGCTTTTCGTGGATGTGGCGCAAATTGTTTTCCGATTGTTCGATGTTTCTTTTAGTAGGCTTTTGATCCAGACGGTGTGGCGTCGTATTGCGTTTCAGTCTAATGGACAAAGGCGCCTCCAATTCCACGAAGAAGACTTCTGCTCCCTTCGATTCGAAAGTATCACAAATTTTCTCGACAAAATCCCAGTCTTCCTTCTCGTCGAATGCCCACACGTAAGTGAAAATCATTCCGGGTAAATCACTAGTGGCAACCTCTTCAAAAATTTCGTGACGGAATAAGTTCACAAGACGTTGAAATGACGGTGTTTCAAATTCAAAGAAATGATGAATTAATTCAATGGTCATATGGTTATGAAACAGCTTAAGACCGGTCATTTTCTCGAGTTTCTCACCAATAGTCATTTTCCCGACAGCTTGCGGACCGAACAACAGAATAAACTTCATTCCCCTTCCCCCTTTTATTTGTATTTCCTTATGCTAACACAAATCCTTTCTAATTCCTGCCGTTCCATTGTCGTTTGTATGATTTACCTCTTTGTTCCGTCATCTACCTGCTTGCAGCCTCTGTTATAATAGAGAGATGACTATGTTTTTTCAGTAAGGGATGAGATAGAGTTGCGAACGTTTTTTTTAGATAAACAAGACATCGTAAAAATCACCGGGGAACGTTTTTATAAAAGAGGCCTGGACTATTTCCAAAAGGGCCGGGTGCATGGAATCACCTACAATCCGACGATCAATGCCTGGCGCGGTCAAGTCCGGGGAACAGAAACGTACAGTGTCCGTATTTTCTTTTTTGATGATGATGATTTGGAAGGGAGCTGCGACTGTCCTGCCTATGCCACGCATTATACCTGCAAGCATATAGCCGCCGTTTTGCTGGCAATCAGCCAAGAGTCATGGAGCAAAATCCGGACTGAAACCGGGCAGGAGGATTTCGCGGTTGAAAAAGCCGATTATGATTTTTCTGTAAGAATGATTGATGCATTCACCGAAAAAACGCCGAAACAAAAGCAACTGTTGCAGGTAGAATACATCCTGCAAAGCAGGGTGAATCCTCATAATTCAACGTTTTTCCTTGAAACAGAAGTGAGACTGGGCATATCCAGAACGTATGTCATCAAAGACATCCGGGAATTGTTGTCCCATATCAAAAAAGGGATTCCTTATAAAGTAACGCCTTCTTTCACCTATCAGCCCAGCAGCCACGTATTCCGTGAGCAAGATCAACATGTTATCGACCAGTTGATCGATGCCTATGACAATGAGGCCTTATACGAAAATTCTTTTTCCAATCCTATGGCTGATAAACGATCGATTATACTGCCGCCGGCTTCTGCTGGAGAAATGCTCATGCTGCTGGCCGAGGCAGACAGTTATTATCAGGTGAGAGAAGAGAAAATGCCGATCGAGGTGGAACAAAACGTTCAGCCTGTCCGCTTCCAACTAGACAAACAGGCCGAGGAATCCTTTCAAATCGATATTTCCGATTTGGCGAATTATATGTACTTCCAACACTATGGCTGCCTATTTTCTGACGCAACCTTTTACCTGCTCGATAAGGAACAACATAAAATCATGGACCAGCTGTATGCCCTGCTGCCATACAGGACGGATAAACAGCAACAGATCGCCGGTAAAGAGATGAGTTCATTCGTCAGCAATGTCGTTCCCAAACTGGAAAAAATCGGCCGCGTTCATTATGCCGAAAAAACCAAAAAAGCCATCACGACAAGTCCGCTACGAGCCAAAGTATATCTTGATGAAGTAGCAGATTCCCTTCAATTGAAGCTGGCGTTTCATTATGGGGAAGACATTGTATATCCATATCAGGAAGACCGACTGGCGGATAAAGTGATCAAAAGGGAAGCTGCTAAAGAATTGGCGCTGATCCGCATGCTGGAGAAAGCTGAATTTGTCTTTTTAAACAACATGTATCAATTATTCAAAACAGATGCCATTTATCATTTTCTTCAAGAAACGCTCCCGAAGCTGGAAGAGATGGCTGATGTGTACCTTTCTTCTAAGATAAAAACACTAATAAATTCCGCTGATCCAATAATGTCCAGTTCTGTGGAAGTCAATCGACTAAACGGCATGCTTGATATCCAATTCGACATCGAAGGAATTTCCACCGATGAAGTACAGCAGTTAATGCAGGCGCTGATCGAGAAAAAGCGCTATTACCGAATTCCAGATGGGGCACTTGTCTCGTTGGAGGATGAAACGTTCGATTCCTTTCGACAGCTTGCAGACAATCTTCATCTTCATAAAAATCATGTCGAAGACGGTAAAATCCAAGTCCCGATGGCCCGTAGTTTCCAAGTCGAAGAGGCATTCGAGGACGGCCATGCCGAATACAGTGAAGCTTTTCAACAGCTGCTGACCCAGCTCAAAAACCCTGGAGAGCTGGATTTTCCCCTCCCTGAAAAATTGGAGGCGGAACTCCGTGATTATCAGTTGACTGGCTATCAATGGTTTAAAACATTGAGTCATTATCAGCTTGGCGGCATATTGGCAGACGATATGGGACTAGGTAAAACCATCCAAACGATCACGTACCTCTTGTCAGAAAAAGAACACAAATCGAAAATGAAAAGCCTCGTCGTCGCTCCGGCTTCGTTGTTGTACAACTGGCAAAAGGAATTCGAGAAATTTGCGCCTTCGCTCCATGTTGCCGTAGTCGCCGGCACCAAACAACAACGCCGGGAAATAGTCAATGCCAACAGTGATGCGGATGTCTATGTGACGTCGTACCCGCTGCTGCGCAAAGATACGGCCATATACGAACAAACCGTTTTTGACCACTTTATATTGGACGAAGCGCAAGCAATCAAAAACCATTTAACCCAAACGGCCAAAGCGACAAGGGTGATTAACGCTAGTAAACGGTTTGCCCTTAGTGGAACGCCAATCGAAAATTCCCTTGAAGAGCTTTGGGCGATTTTCCATACGATTTCTCCCGGCCTGTTTGTCAATAAGAAAGCATTTCTTAACCTGGAACATGACTATATTGCCCGAATCACCCGGCCATTCATTTTGCGCCGGCTTAAAAAAGACGTCCTCGAGGAACTTCCTGACAAGATCGAGACAGTTCAATATTCCGATCTTACCAAGCAGCAAAAACAAGTGTACTTGGCTTACCTGGAAAGAATGCAGCAGCAAGTCGCCGAGACGATCGAAGAAAAAGGCTTTGATAAAGGGAAACTGGAAATACTGGCCGGATTGACGAGACTGCGGCAGATATGCTGTCATCCCGCCCTGTTTCTCGATAACTATCAAGGACAATCCGGTAAACTCGAACAATTACTGGAAATGCTTCAGGAATTACAGGAAAATGGAAAACGGGCGCTCGTGTTCTCCCAATTTTCAACCATGCTGGGCATTATCGAGAAAAAACTGACTGAGCAAGGTATCGAGGTATTTACCCTGGACGGCTCGACCCCTTCTTTAAAACGTATGGAAATGGTGGATCGATTTAATAACGGGGAAAAGGCAGTCTTCCTGATTTCCTTGAAAGCTGGAGGAACGGGCTTGAATCTTACCGGGGCAGATACGGTGATTTTATACGACTTATGGTGGAATCCCGCAGTCGAAGAACAAGCTGCCGGCCGCGCGCATCGCATTGGCCAGAAAAACGTCGTTCAGGTAGTACGTTTGATCACCGAAGGAACGATTGAAGAGAAAATATATGAATTGCAGCAAAAAAAACGCGAACTTGTCGACCAAATCATCCAGCCGGGCGAGACCATGCTCTCGAAGCTGTCCGAACAGGAAATACGGGAATTGCTGCAAATGAAAGTATAACAGGGGCAAAGAGGTCTTTTTGAGATAGAAAATTACACTTTACCAACCCTTTTATAACGAAACACTAAAAAAGCATTGTTTTTATACGATGCTTTTTTAGTAGTTTTTATTTCTCTCTATTATTTTTGTCACAAGAACTTAAGGTGTGCACCACCCTTTCTTCAACAACTTTGGGATGGGAACTTAATAGAATAAAACAAGAGGTGCCAGACAGGGCACCCCTTTACTAAAAACCTTTATCCTATTGTTTAGCTAGTCTTTTCCTTTTGACGTAAGCGGTATTCCTCTTTTGCGAACAGGATACCGAGTTCATGTGGATCCCCCTGGTACATCGCTCGCTGTAAGAAACGAAGCTCTCCCTGTTCATCCCTTACCTCTAATTTGCAAAAGGCACTATTCCGCTGCAAAGCGCTGTAAAACTCCTTTTCATTCCCGATTTGCTGCCCGTTCACCCGTTCAATCCGCTCTCCGACAAGCATACCGAGTCTATCTGCCGGGGTACCTGGAATGATACCGAGTATCAGCAGACCCTTTTCAGAAGGATGGAAGAAAGGCTGCTCCTGCTTTTCTTTCTCACGAAAACGATACGTAATCCATTCCCTGCCAATCAAAGCTACAGCAAATGCTCCAAGTGAGAAAAACGGCACAAAGTAACTCGCAATAGCAAAAAATAGTACGAGGAATGCAAGCACTAGGACAGATCTGCCAATATTTTTGGCAGCATGTACTGGCTTTGTCCCTTTTACTACTTGCTCCAATCCTGTCATCAAAGGCAAAAGAATAAGACCGAAGCTTTCTCCCTGGATATGTAATACAGGCCACCAATCTGCGAATGGTTCGATCATGCCCGCTGGCACCAGCGTGAAAAACGGAATGACGGCAAGTTTTTTCAGACGGTGCCGCCCCACCCATTTCCCACGGCTCCCTTTTACTAATTCCGGATAGGTTTCCCTGCTGGAAATTCGCAAATACAAAAAGGCTTCTATTACTAGAAAGGCCGAAAGCAGTATGGCAAGCCCGGTGAAATTCAGGGATTGCAAATCCGTTGTCCAGCTAAAATCGGAATATTGCTCTATCAAAGGCGGAGCAATTAGTAAAATCAAGTAGCTGAACCCGAAGGTGTAAGCTGCCGATAACAAAGTGAATCTTCCCGTAATGGACAACAAAATCATCATGATCGACAACAGTATGACAACTGGATAGCTGAATACTACTCCGCCTCCGACAAAAGCTGCCGATAGCAGAATCCCTCCAATCATACTGACTGACCACGTATGCTTCGCTTCTGAAAATGCATCGAAAACCTTAAGTCCAAACTGAGTGCGTTCTTGTTTTATCCGCCGGGTAGAAGCCAACAAAAGAAGGATTACCGACCAGTACAGCAGCGGATTCAAAAACAGCCTGCCGACTCCTTTTGCTAACTCTATCAACCATGCATCCATCGCCATGCCATCCCTCCTCTCCGGCTCGTAATTCTATCACGTTTCTTGTCTCGATAATAGTAGGTTTATTATAGCATAGGAAAATGCCTATAAGACAGCAATATTATGAACGAGTAATAGCAAATAAGATCTTTTTGGGGTCAGTCCCCCAACGAGATAACGTGTTAACACTTTACCTCGTTGGGGGACTGACCCCGGTTCACCTAAAAAACACCCGCCGGCTGGGACCGGGCGGGTGTTAGTAATGTTAGTTACTGAAACAATACTTCCAGTGCTTTTTCTTTTTGTTTGTCGTTACTGCCTTCTCTAATTTTTTCCACAATATCAGCTTGCAGCTTGTTGGCTGTCTGCTCATCAATTTTGCCGGTTTGGTCGAGGCTCTTGTCCCCTTGGAATTGTTGTACTGCTGTTGCCGTTTTCTGGTCAAATAGTCCATCCTTATTGCCAGGCTCATAACCAAGTCCACTAAGCATGATTTGGGCATTCTTCACTTGATCGTTGTTTTGGTTCAGCTCAAGCGGTTCCTCCACTTGCAGAGGATTCGTATAAAAATAATCCGGCTGCTTGATTTCTACTGTAGGTTCAATGCCTTTTTCATGAATCCAGTTCCCTTCCGGTGTCAACCATTTGAATAACGTCATCTTGATCGTACTGCCATCTCCCAATGGAATGGCTTGCTGAACAGTACCTTTCCCAAAACTAGTGGTACCGACAAGCTCTGCGTCACCCGCTTCTTTCATTGCCCCTGCCAGTATTTCCGAGGCAGAAGCGCTGCCTTCATCGATCAAAACACTGACCGGATAGCCTTTCTTTCCCTCAATTTCAGAGAAATAACGGGACTTTTCCCCATTGCGGTCTTCTATTTGGACATATGGTGTATCCTTTGGAATGAAATTTTTCAGAATATCCTCTACAGCGGTAAACAAGCCGCCAGGGTTTCCTCGGACATCGATAACCAATCCATCTATATTTTTCTCTTCCAGTTTCGCAAGTTCCTCGTCGAACCGTTTTGCTGTTCCTTCTGAAAAAGAAGTGATCTCGATGATTCCTGCTGTTTTACCGTTTACTTCTTCTGTATCGGCATACACGGTTTCTAGTGGAATGTCGTCCCTTGTCAATTCGATATTCAAAGGATCTGAAACTCCCGGCCGGTTGATTTCCAATGTTACCTTCGATCCCTGCTCCCCTCTAATTTTGGAAACAGCGTCGTATAAATCCAATCCTTCTACACTTTCTCCGTCCACTTTGAGGATTTGATCGTTCGGTTTCAAACCTGCTTCTTCAGCCGGGGAATCCTTGATGGGTGCAATGATGGTAACCTTTCCTTCCACCATGCTTACCTCGGCACCAATTCCTTCAAACGATGATTCGATCGAATGATTGAATTCCTCTACCGTTTCCTGATCCATATATACACTATATGGATCCTCGAGGCTGTCCATCATTCCTTGAATCGCGCCTTCAATTAGCTGGCTGTCCTCCACATCTTCCAAGTAACTGTCTTTTATCAGGTTAAACGCCTTGTTCACCTTATCAAGTTGTTCGCTCCCTTGTGCACTTTCCATAAACTGTTGCTGCTCATCTGCACTTAAATCAGTAAACTTTTCACTACTGTTTCCCTGCCCGGCAGTGGAATCCTGTGACTGGGCGAGCTGGACACCGAAATAGGCCCCGACAGCGCCGAGCAGTAAAGCCGCTGCCATTATCACCGCTATGTAGCGTTTCTTGAGATTCATGGTTTTCACTCCAATGGATTTAATTCTGTTCCGCCAAAAGCCTCTCCTTACTACTTTAACATGAAATAATCCCTGGTTGAGAGACAATAGAAAAAAAGGAAGATGTAGAAAAAGGCATCACACCGAAGCTGTGCGATGCCTTTTCTTAATTCAGTTTATGCGGGACTTGTCCCAAACATGTCAACAAAGCTTAGAAGTAGTTATAAGGGTTTACTGCATTACTTTTCGAAGCATTCCATGGTCCTTTGTGCAGTTCAAAGTGCAAGTGAGGTCCAGTTGAATCGCCCGTATTACCCAATTGTCCGATTTGCTGTCCTTGGCTCACAGTCTGACCAGTCGATACGTTATAGCTATTTAAATGAGCATATACAGTAGTGTAAACTTGTCCATCAATGTAATGGCTGATAAATACACAGTTTCCATAAGAGGAAGACCGGTATGCTCTACTTACTACCCCACTAGCTGAAGCATGGACAGGTGTACCGATGCTATTGGCAATATCGATCCCTGCATGGAACGTACCCCAGCGCTGCCCTATGCCGGAAGTGTTTCGACCACTTGCTGGACGAGAAAACATGCCATTACCGCTTGATTGCTGGGAAGAGACGTTGCTTTGGGAAGATGAGCCGCCGCTGCTACTGCTTCCGCTTGATTTGGCTGCCGCCGCTTTCTTGCGGGCTTCTTCTTGACGCTTTTTCTCTGCTGCCAGCTGTTCCAGTTTTTGCTGCTCAGCTTGTGCCTGCTGAATTGCTTGTTGAATCGCGCTTTCCTGGCTTGCAAGCAATTGCTGCTCTTCCTCTAGAGACATTTTGTATTCTTCCAGTTCATGCTCTTCGTTTTCCAGCTCAGCCATGTACGATTCCTTTTGTTCCATCTTCTTGTTCAGATCAGCTTTCAACGATTCAAGTTCCTGCTTTTGTTGTTGCAAACTGTTCTTCTTGTTTTCAAGCTCTGCTTGCTTAGTTTCCAGCTGTTCTTTCTTTGTTTCCACTTCTTTTTGTTTCGTTTCCAGTTCAGCTTTTTCTGCCCTATGGGTTTCCATTATATCTTTGTCTTGATCCATGATTTTGTTCACGGCAGTTGCCCGGTTGATGAAATCCCCGAAGTTTTGCGCTCCCATCAGGACTTCCAGGTAACTGATATCCCCACCGTTTTTCTGAATGTTACGCAAACGGTTTTTCAACAAATCTTCTCGCTTGGCAATCCGCTCTTTCAGGTCTTCGATATCCGCTTTCAGCTGTTCAATTTCTTGTTTGGTCTTTTCGATTTCAGCAGTAGTTTGCTCGATTTCCTGATTGGTTGTGCTGATTTCCGCTTCTTTGTCTGCGATTCTTTCTTGTGCATCAGCGAGTTCCTGATCGATTGTCTCGATTTCGTTTGTTACCTTGTTCTGGTTTTCTTTATTCTGTTCAATTTTCTCTTCTGTGTTGGACTTTTTACCATTCACTTGATTTTTCTCTTCACTGACATCATTCTGTTTTTCTTTCAAAGAATTGATTTCTTCTTTTACGTTGTCCATTTCATTTGCTTTGACATGGCTGACACCCGGTAAAACAGTTCCTAACGTTAATGCAGTGATCATGAATAAATATGCCGGTTTTTTCTTATTCATCTTCTTTTCCCCCTGTTAATACCCATATAGCGATTGGTTTTTTCTTTTTTGTTGACTAACTTTTCTGCCTACACCTTTAAGAACTTCCGAACGCTCATGACACTGCCCCAAACTCCGATTACTGCGCCGATTCCCAGAATGATGAGGGAAAGCTGCCAAGCAAACGGATTGAAAGGCATCAATGAGACAAAATCAAATGTGATCAATTGGCTTACATTCGTGTCTAGGTAATAATAACCTGAGATAATCACTGCTATCGGAATAATACTTCCAAGTACCCCGAGAAGCAGACCTTCTATGAAAAACGGCCAGCGAATAAATGCATTCGTTGCTCCTACAAGCTTCATAATGCCAATTTCCTTGCTGCGAGCCATGATGGTAATTTTAATGGTATTGGAAATAAGGAAGATTGCCGTGAAAACCAAGCCGATAATCAAGGCCAATCCGATGTTTCTTGCGTACTTATTGAAACGGAATAAATTTTGGACTACGTCTTCTCCATAGTTTACTTCCTGAATATTATCGATTTTTTCTAATTCTGAAGCTACATTAAACGTATCTAGCGGATCTGCTGTTTTGACGACAAAAGCGTCATTCAGCGGGTTGTCCTGTTCGAACATCTCCCACGTTTCACCTTGCTCGCCCATACTTTCTATTAAACCGTTTAATTCCTCTTCTTTTGAGGAATAATCTATACTAGCAACATCAGGGATGTTTTCGATTTGTTGGCGGATTTCGTCTACTTGCGCTTCATCAGCAGTAACTTCTACCAGCGCTTTTATTTCCACGTCTTCCTCGATGTTTCCGGCTACTTGGTTCAGGTTAAGCATCAAGGCAAGAAAAGCACCGACCAAAATCAAGGTAGTTGTTACAGCTCCTACAGAAGCAATCGTCATCCAGCCATTCCGGCGGATGTTTTTAGCGCCTTCGCGAAGGTGCCTTTTGAATGTATTAAATTTCATAGCCATATTCACCTCGGTGTTCATCACGCACTACAATACCGTCTTCGATAGCAATGACGCGTTTCTTGATAGTATTCACAATCTCTTTGCTGTGAGTGGCCATTAGAATGGTTGTTCCTGTTGCATTGATTTCTTCTAGGATTTTCATGATATCCCACGAAGTTTCCGGATCCAGGTTTCCGGTCGGTTCATCAGCGATAACCAAATGAGGATGATTGACAATCGCCCTGGCAATGGCTACCCGTTGTTGTTCTCCCCCAGATAATTCATCCGGGATAAAGCGAGCTTTGTTTTTCAAACCGACTTGATCCAATACATCCATAACTCGCTTACGTATTACTTTCGGGCTCTCTTCAATTACTTCCAGTGCGAATGCTACATTTTCGAAGACTGTCATTTTGGGGAGTAATTTGAAATCCTGGTAAACAACGCCTATATCCCTTCTTAAGTAAGGAACTTTTTTCCACTTCAAATCATGAAGCTTGTAATCATTGACGATAACTGTACCTCTTGTTGGTTTCTCTTCTCTAAAAATCATCTTGATGAACGTAGACTTCCCCGCGCCACTTGGACCAACAACATATACAAACTCACCCTGCTCGATACGGACGTCAATACCATTCAAGGCAGTGACACCATTCGGGTAAGTCTTGTAAACTCCCTGCATATCTATCATAAATTTATCACCTTTATCTCAATATGTTCTATCTTGTTGAATTTTCTAGCTAGCCGACGCTGATATTTTGTCGAATCAGCAAGTCTTTTAACATTATAACATCTCTTTTAAAATTTTTTAGCCCTAAAATTATTACATTTATATTTCAAATTTAGCGTTATCCCAACAATTTAACCTATTTACCTAGTAAACCAACCGGAATAATGACGTAATTGGTAGGATAGACAGTGATTTTGCTAGAAAAATTCAACTACCTTCCTTTTATCGGCAGCTTTCCTGTTTTTTTGAATAAAAAAGATGCCCTTTTCAGGACATCTTTTTCTGTTTCTATTTTTTCTCTGCTAGCCAGGTGGCGATTAATTCTGCATCTTCTCCTGTCGCTTGTCCTGGTGGCATTCCGCCTTTGCCTTTTTCAATGATTTCCAAGATTTCTTCCTGGGAATACTTGCTTCCGACTTCCGTGAGATCTGGTCCCACATTGCCACTTAAATCTGCTCCGTGACACGATTGACAGCTTTTCTTATATGCTTCTTCAGCTGCAGCGGTATCAACAGTCCCTTCTGTGGCATTCGAACCATCATTTTCTTCGGTTTGCTGGTCTTCAGATGGTGTTTGTCCATCATCTTCTGCCTGGTCACCAGAGCCGCATCCATTTAGGATAAAGGCTGCAGCAAGCAGGAACAGGAATGAAATTTTTTTCAATGTCTATCCCCCATTTATTACTTGGTCCTCTCTATTATAAGCAAATCAATGGGTTTTAAAACCCTCGCCAAGTACTTCCGTGGCATTCATAGCTACCACAAAGGCATTCGGGTCAATTCTTTTCACAAGTTGTGTCAATTTGGTGAATTCGTTCTGTGCTACCACGCACATGACGATGCGTCGTTCTTGCTCGGTGTATCCCCCGGTCCCGTTGAGAACAGTAACACCTCTGTCGACATCCTCCAAAAGCGCTCTCCTTATATCTTCTGTATAGTCGGTAATGATCAAAACATTTTTCGACGTGTTCAGCCCTACCTGTACAAAGTCAATCGTCCTGCTGGTCACGAACAGGCCGATCAAGGCATACAACCCTTCTTCTACCGAGAAAACAAACGTTGCTGTCAGCACAATCATCCCATCAAATATCGGCACACAAACGCCGAGCGGTAAATGCGTGAATTTGTGAAGGATCTGGGCAGCAAGATCGATTCCTCCAGTTGACGCCTTCCCGCGGAAGACAATGCCAAGACCAAGCCCGACACCCATCCCTCCGAAAATCGCCCCAAGCAAAGGATCAGGGGTAGCTGGCGGTAATTCACGTGTTAAAAACACGAAAAATGGCAAAACCACGGTGCCGACCAAGGATTTCAGACCGAAGTTTTTCCCAAGAATTATTACCCCGGAAATAAACAAAGGGATATTTAGCGCCCACTGTACCACAGAAGGTTCCCAGCCAAACAATGCGTTGGTTATCGTACTGATACCGGCTACACCGCCTGATGCGATATCATGCGGCAAAAGAAAAACATTAAAAGCGAGCGCCACAAAAAACGCTCCGATAATTACCAATGAATATTCCATTACATGAACAAGCCATATAGGCATTGGATTCCGCCTGTACTTTGCAATCATCATAACACCCCGTTCATCAAGTAGCAGAGAAGGACAACCCTCCCCACCCAACCTTATGGAGTATATCATTTACCGCCATTCGGTAACAAGGCTTCGGGGACAGCAAGGCTTCGGGGACAGTCCCCCACCACGGTAGTGTATTAGCGCGACACCGCTTTACCACTCTACATCGGCGGGGGACTGTCCCCGGTTTATATTTGTTGCTTTTCTGACCTAGCTCTTCGGTGGATAAGAATAAATCGATACATGTTTACGACAATGGTCTTGCCGACTGCATACGCTGGCACGCCTAAAATCAATCCAATAAGACCGCCAAAGTTCGCGGCAACAAGCAAGATCAAGATAACGGTCAATGGGTGGATGTCGAGTTTTTTCCCCATAACCTGAGGGGAGAAGAAGTTGCTGTCGATTTGCTGCACGATAACGATCACCAACAGGACAAGCAAGCCTTTAACCGGTGATTCCGTCAATCCAACAATGACCGCTGGTGCTGTTCCGATAAACGGACCAATAAACGGTACAACATTAGTAACGGTGGCTACCAAACCAAGTACGAGGGGGTACTGCAATCCGAGGATGAAATAGCCGATGGTCAGGAGCGTACCGACACAAAGACTGACAATAAGCTGTCCTTGAATATAGGAGCTCAAGGCATGATCCAAGTCTTTTAGTACTTTTCTGCCTTCGCTCTCATATTTATCTGGCGTAAAACGCAAAAGTCGCTTCGGAAGCTTGTCACCTTCCCTAAGCATATAAAACAAAATGAAAGGAACGGTGACAAGCAATACCACGATATTCGTAATCGTAGTGATCACCGTCAAAATATTGGAACCGATCGATTCCATTGAACTGCTAAGGTAATCTCCGACTTTACTGGCCAGCTCGCCAGTAGAAACATTGCCACTTTCCTGAAAACGCTGAACCCAGCCGTTGCTTTGCACGTCTTTTATCCAGCCCTGAACACCCTCGATAAATTGCGGTAAATTTTCCGCGAGTTTGGTAAACTGCTGTTGCAATGGAGGGCCGATCAGGAAAATGAAACCTGTCAGCACTCCGGCAGCCAATAAATAAACGAGTAAAATGGCCACCCTATCGGGAATGTATTTGCTCCCAAAGTGGACAAACGGCCTCATCAAATAGTATAAGACACCCGCTACGATAATCGGTGCAGCCAGCGTCGTAAATATAATGACAAGCGGGGTGAAAACAAAGCTCACTAAATCAAGTAAATAAATGATCAATAATAACATAACGATCCCTACACCAGGGACAAACCACTTACGTTTCGTCAATTCCTTCATACCGTCACATCCTCTTCCTGTATCCATATATAAAGTAATAGCCTAACAGCCAGCAAGGTAAACGTAGGAAGAGTCCGTAACAGGCGATGAATAACTTAGATTCGCGGTCAAAGGTGTTGGTATGATTTTTGTCACTTTACGAACCTATATCATGACCGGGGATAGGACACCCCAGCATTCACTAAAGAGCCGTATTTTGCAGATTCCTCCAAACAAAAAGTCTGGAGAATGCCTCCTTGGCACTACTCCAGACTTTTACTTGTTTACATTTGGGAACGTAAATAAGAATCAATAAATGGATCAATGTCTCCGTCCATCACAGCCTGCGTGTTGCCGATTTCGTGATTGGTACGGTGGTCTTTGACCATTGAATACGGGTGGAAAACATACGAACGGATCTGACTTCCCCAGCCTATTTCCTTCTGCTCTCCACGGATTTCATTCAGCTCCTGCTTCTGCTTCTCAATTTCCAATTGATACAGCTTTGCCTTGAGCATTTTCATCGCTTGCTCCCGGTTTTTGATTTGGGAACGCTCCGATTGACACGTAACGACCGTATTGGTCGGTAAATGGGTAATCCGTACAGCGGAATCCGTCGTGTTGACGTGCTGACCGCCAGCTCCACTGGAACGGTACGTATCGATTTTCAAATCTTCTGTTTGCACATCAACATCAATATTATCGTCAAGTTCCGGCATCACTTCACAGGAAACAAACGAAGTATGTCTTCTGCCAGAAGAATCAAACGGGGAAATCCGAACCAGCCGGTGCACCCCTTTTTCTGCTTTCAAGTACCCATATGCGTTGTGACCTTTAATCAACAGGGTGACACTTTTGACCCCCGCTTCCTCACCAGGCAAGTAATCCATGGTTTCCACCTTGAAATTCTTGCTTTCTGCCCAACGGGTATACATCCGCAGGAGCATGCTTGCCCAGTCCTGTGACTCCGTTCCGCCGGCGCCAGGATGAAGCTCAAGAATCGCATTGTTCTTGTCGTACGGCTCAGATAACAAAATAAACAATTCATAATTGTTGAGTGCTTCGGTCAATTCCAATACTTCCGACTCCAGCTCTTCACGCAAATCCTCATCGTTTTCCTCTTTTACAAGTTCATAAGAAACTTCCAAGTTTTCATGAGTTTCTTCATGCTTATCAAAGGTTTGCACCAATTCTTTCAGCCCGTTGACCTCATTGATGACCTTTTGTGCCTCTTGCTGGTCATCCCAAAAGTTCGGAGCAGTCATTTCTTCTTCCAGTTCAGCAATACGGGCTCTCTTTTGTTCTAAGTCAAAGAGACCCCCTGAAGTCCGCTAATCGCTTAGCCATTTTATCCAACTCTTGCCTGATTTCCACTAATTCCATTGTGTCGTCACCTCAAATGATTGTTTATCAAACGTTTTCCCGTTCCTGACAGTGGAAAACACTTCCGTATAAAGAAGTGCTTTCCTTGTCTAACTGTTTGAGCTCTACCGCCCGTGACAGTTTTTATATTTTTTGCCGCTGCCGCAAGGACATGGTTCATTCCTGCCGACTGTTTCTGTTTTCACATACGGCTTTTTCGTTTTCTTCTTCTCTTCTTGACCGCCTGACACTGCCTGCGTATTTTTGACGACTTCTTCCCGCTGGAGGTTTTCCCTGATTTGTGCCTTCATGACATACTTGGAAACCTCTTCTTCAATGGCAGCGATCATTTGTTCAAACATCGCATAGCCTTCCATTTGATACTCGCGAAGCGGATCGTTTTGACCATATGCCCGCAGGTGGATACCTTGACGCAATTGATCCATTTGGTCGATGTGGTCCATCCATTTGGTATCAACAGAGCGAAGCAGGATAACTTTTTCAAATTCACGCATTTGCTCAGCTGTCAGTTCTTCTTCTTTCTTGTCATAGCGCTGTTTAACCTTTTCAAAAATCAGTTCGTTCATTTCTTCCGGATCTTTTCCGGCTAGATCATCGACTGAAATATCTTCCTGTTCCAACAGGTTAGCATGCAGATACTCCACAAGAGCACCTAAATCCCAATTTTCTTCTACTTCATCGGAAGTGTAGGATTGGATCGTCCGCTCGATCGTCGATTGCATCATTTGCTCGATGATCTCACGCAGGTTATCGGAATCAATGACCTCAAAGCGCTGCTTGTAAATGATTTCCCTTTGCTGGCGCAGTACATCGTCATAGGAAAGAATCGTTTTACGGGCATCGAAGTTATTACCTTCCACTCGTTTTTGAGCTGACTCGACCGCCCTGGAAACCATTTTACTTTCAATCGGCTGCGTGTCATCCATGCCGAAACGCTCCATCATTGCTTTCATATTGTCTGAACCGAACCGGCGCATCAGTTCATCTTCCATCGAAAGATAAAACTGAGTCACACCCGGGTCACCTTGACGACCGGAACGACCACGCAGCTGGTTATCGATCCGGCGGGATTCATGACGTTCCGTGCCGATAACGGCAAGGCCGCCCAATTCTTTGACGCCATCTCCGAGTTTAATATCGGTACCGCGTCCAGCCATGTTGGTCGCAATCGTTACCGCACCTTTTTGTCCGGCATCCTCGATGATTTCTGCTTCCCGATAGTGGTTTTTCGCGTTCAACACATTATGCGGAACACCTGCTTTTTTCAGCAGCTTGGAAATCAACTCAGACGTTTCCACGGCAACAGTACCGACCAGCACTGGTTGTCCGGCCTCATGGCGTTCTTTGATTTCCTCTACCACCGCACGGAATTTCCCTTCCATCGACTGATAGATGAGATCCGCTTTATCATCCCGGACAATCGGCTTGTTGGTCGGAATCACTACAACATCCATGTTATATATATTACGGAATTCTTCTTCCTCTGTTTTCGCTGTACCCGTCATCCCTGCAAGCTTTTCATACATACGGAAAAAGTTCTGGAAGGTGATCGATGCCAAGGTCATGCTTTCATTTTGAATTTGCAAACCTTCTTTTGCTTCAATCGCCTGATGGAGTCCGTCACTATAACGGCGCCCTTTCATCAAACGGCCTGTGAACTGGTCAACGATGACGACTTCTCCTTCTTCCACTACATAATCGGTATCACGGTGCATTGAGACATGCGCCTTCAACGCCTGGTTGATATGGTGCGTCAACGTGACATTTTCCAAATCAAACAAGTTTTCAATGCCGAAAAAGCGTTCCGCTTTGTTGATCCCTTCCTCGGTCAGCTGAACCCCTTTTGTTTTTTCATCATAGGTGTAATCTTCTTCATTGCGAAGTGTGCGTACATAAGCATTCGCCTGCTGATAAAGACTTGCCGATTTTTGTGCTGAACCGGAAATAATCAAAGGTGTTCTCGCCTCATCAATTAAAATCGAGTCAACCTCATCAATGATGGCAAAGTGAAGCGGACGCTGCACCATTTGTTCTTTGTACAGCACCATATTGTCGCGCAAGTAATCGAATCCATATTCATTGTTGGTACCATACGTGATATCTGCTGCATAGGCAGCACGTTTTTCTTCCTTACTAAGGCCGTTGCTGTTGATTCCAACCGTAAGCCCTAAAAATTGAAACAGCTCACCCATCTGGTTGGCGTCACGTTCTGCCAAATAATCGTTGACCGTAACGATGTGTACACCCTTACCAGTCAACGCATTCAGGTAAGCAGGCATGGTGGAAGCAAGCGTTTTACCTTCCCCTGTCTTCATCTCTGCAATGTTTCCTTCATGCAGGGCTATCGCTCCTAATAACTGGACAGGGAATGGCCGCATGTTCAGAACACGCTTCGCCCCTTCTCTGACAACCGCATAGGCTTCCGGCAACATACTGTCCAAGCTTTCACCGTTTTGATAACGCTCTTTAAATGCTTCTGTTTTATTTCGTAATTCTTCATCTGTCAATCGCTCGTATTCAGGTTCCAGCGCTTCTATTTCATCTGCCGTTTTTTGCAGACGACTAACTTGACGTTGGTTACCATCCCCGAAAACTTTCTTTAGTAATCCACGCATGTAAAACGCTCCTCTTTATTTAAGAAAGCTCGATAAAAAGGCTTTCTTTCTCCTATATTTGAAATCTGTAAGAAATAGGTTAGTCCAAACTTTATAATAACACTAGCGGTGTTCGATGACAAGAAAGCGCCGGTGAACACGAATAGATAAGAGTGGTTTCCTTTTTTTAAATAAAAATAAGCAGCCCGGAGGGACGGGCTACTTATTCAGGCGAGGGAGCATAGAGGAAACGTGCGAGGCTTGGGGAGGCACGGTGAAGCGGGGAGCTTGATGCTGAAAGAAGGAGTCCTTTTCAAGCTTGAAATGCTTTTCTTCCAATTCTGCCAGCTTCCGGTTGGTAACAGCGATAATCTCCAACAGCTGGGTGATCGTATCTTCGTGTTGCCTTAACGTATTTTTCTGTTCTTCGCATTGCTTGCAACGGCTGACTGCCAATTGCGCTCCCTCCCTTGAGGATGTAGAAATATGTACGGGAAGCAGACTGTTCGGAAAATGGTTTTACTTTAGAGAGAGCCTGTTCCCGTGTTAAGTATGTTATATCATAGGGAAGGAATTCTGACGAATGAGCGTTTTTTACAAATTCATACACAAAACCCCTGAAACGTTACGTTTGCCCAGGGGATTTTTGTATTTTGATAGGTATATTTATCCTCAAACTTCAAGTTTGCAAGAAAAATGTCAAATGAAGATCCGGCCAATCAAAATCAGCCGGATCGTTTCTTTACAGTAATTTAATCGGGGCTTTATCGAGACTTCATACTCCTGCGTTACAATCAAGATAAGCGGTTGCCGTTAAGCTTCATTAGGTTCAATCAAGCCATAGCGGCCATCACGGCGACGATAAACAACATTCGTATCACCTGTTACAGCGTTAGTGAATACATAGAAAGCGTGACCGAGCATATCCATTTGCAGGACTGCTTCCTCCGAATCCATCGGCTTCAAATTGAATCGCTTGGTACGGACGATTTCGACGCCCGCATCTTCTTCCATTTCTTCCTGGTTCAGCTGGCTTTCCAACGCCTCCTGTTCCAATTCTGCGAAAACATGTTTAGGGGCGCCGTTTTGCCGGGATTTCCGGTTTACTTTTGTTTTATATTTACGGATTTGCCGTTCTAATTTATCTACTACAAGGTCGATGGCAGCATATAAGTCGCTGTGTCGTTCCTCTGCACGCAACAGCAAATTGGTCATCGGGATGGTTACTTCGATTACCTGCTCATCATTATAGACACCTAGATTCACATATACATCGGATGTTGGCGGTTTTTCAAAATACCGTTCTAGCTTACAGATCTTCTTTTCCACATAACTGCTGATGGATTCAGTCACTTCTAGATTCTCACCACGAATGTTGAATTTCATGTAAGTGCCTCCTTTTTAACCTTATGTATTTATTATTCCACAATACCCTGTCCAATTCCTCCCTAAACAAAGAAATATTTTGTCGAATATGTGTCGAAAAGGTAAAGGAAAAGACATCCTCCACTCCTAATCCAACCCCGTTTTACAGGATTTATCCAATAAAAAAAAGGCGTCGAAACGCCTCTCTTTCACTTCTTTTGATCTAAAAACATGCCATCATAGTTCGCTAATTGTTTATAAGGATTAGTATATTTATGGTTAGAGTTTTTTTGCTTTTTGACTGTTTTCATTTCTGTTCGCAACCTCATCAGTAACTGTTTCAGGCTGTCATGAACTTCCCGGTTTATCGGCAGTAAAGCGCGCCCGGTTTCCATTTCTTCCTCGGAATAAGGTGATGCAATTCCTTCTATCAAAGTGTCTCTGTGTTCGAGGACTCTATTAATCTCTGAAATGGTCTCTTCACGCTGGTCTGCTGGAATTTCTCCTTTTAATTTCTCGCTTAGTTCCAGGGTAATATCATAAAGAGGCTGGATCCGGTTCTTCATGCTTGGGCTCCCCGGCCATATTGTTTTTGTCTATTTAGTTTGATGACTTCCTTCCAAGTATCACGGAACTCTTCCACCAAGCCCATAACTTCTTCCACGATTTCCTTATCGCTATTTATGTTCGCTTCCATAAGCCGACGATTTATATAATCATAAATAGGCAGGATTTCCTTGGAAATTTCGGCTTTTTGATCAAGAGTGACCATTAATTCCTGAATGATTTTTTGAGCCTTTTGTATATTGATGTTTTTTTGTTCATGGTTTCCTGCTTCAATATCCTTGACTGCCTGTTTTGTGAACTTGAGGCATCCGTTATATAGCATCAGCGTCAATTCCCCTGGCGAAGCGGTTGTCACGGAATTATTTTTATACGCCTGGTATTGCTGTTGCATTGACATTTGTGTAAAACACTCCCCATAACATATTATCCATTAAATTGTTGCATCAAATAAGAAGATTGTTCATTCATTCTTTGAATTGCTTTCTCCATCGCAGTAAACTGGCTCCAGTATCGGTCTTCGATTTGGGTCAATCGATCTTGAAAACGGTCAATTCTGCTATCAACATCCTTCAACTGCTTTCCGAGTGTATATTGTTCCAATGTGTGGTAACCTTTACCAGCACGTTCTTCGATTCTCTTCACTGTGGAATTAATCGAATCATCCAGTCGGTTGATTATGCCACGACCATCACCTTCCACATCATTGGAAAACAACTGATAAACAGAATCAGGATCACTCTGAAGTGCTTCACGCAGTTTACCTTCGGTTACGATTAACTTCCCTCCATCCAAGTAATTCGGAGAGGTTTCAATGCCTATCTCTGATAAATGAGAGTACTCACTGCCATTGTCAATTTCCGAATACCAGTCCTGCCGCATATTGAAAATTCCCGAGGAAAGTATTGAATCACCTTTTAGTAATCCACTCTTCGCTTTTTCTTCCCACAACTCAATTTCTTTTTCAGACATGTCTTGCTTTTGAGCATCGGTCAATGGTTTATAATCCCGGTATTTTTCTTCACTTAGGCTTCCGTTTACCTTTTCAATCACTTCATTGTACTTATCCACGAACTTCATTATTTTTTCTACTGAGGCATCTACGTCATTACTGACGGTTATATTGGCGGAACCATTTGTTGTGTCATTGAAGTTAAATGTCACGCCGTTTAGAGTCGTTGAGTTTGTTTTGGACTTCAACGTAATAGCGCCATTGTATATGAATTCTGCATCTTGCGCAGCCTTCTCCTGACCAAGCTGCAAGGTGCCTGTAAAAAACCCGGAGGTGTCTGCGCTGAAATCGATTTCCGGGCCTCCTTCATTATGTACACCTGCTTCTGTTCGCTCCATTACGACTTTATCCGCTTGTACGTCATAAAAAGCACGTACTCCGTTATCTTGGTTTGTAATCTTCGTCAACACACTATTTAATGTATCGTTTTCTGTAATGTCAATTTCGTATTCTGTTCCTTCTCCATTTTCATATGTGGTGAATTTCATCGTACTAGGTACTGTAACACCGCCGGTAAAATTCTGCTCAGATAGTTTGCCGAACGGATTTATCTTTTCAGTTCCTCCAGAAATCCCTTGGGTACTGACATTCACTGCAGCCTCTGCCAACTGAGTCACTTCAATGTTATAGGTTCCATTTGAAGCTGAGGCAGCTGCCGTGGCTGATACTGCACTTTCTTGTGACGAGGAAGCCTGTCTGGTACTATAGACTTTTTGATATTTCATTTTCTGAACCAGATCATCTAATTCAGATAAACTTTTGTTTACATCCCTGTAAGCATCGCGCTGCCAAGTTGTCCACGTTTTGTCTTGCTCCATCTTTTGCAGCGGGATACGCTCAGCTTCCATTAAATCATTGACTAGTTGATCGATGTCCATCCCGGAAGCCAAACCGCCAATTCGCATACTATTTACATTGTTTACCATTTTTTCACCAGCCTTTAAATCTTTTCATCGACAATAAATCCCATGAATTCAGCCATTGCAGCATAGACATCAAGAAGCTTTTTCGGTGGTATTTCCTTGATTACTTCCTTTGTATCCGTGTCTATCACTGTTACATAATACTTTTCAAGCTTGTCATGCAATTCAAACTTGAGACCAGTATGAGTCGGCTCTAAAAATTCATTCAGTGCGTCGATAGTGTTTTGGACTTGATTTTTTTCATTTTCTTCTTTATACGCACCATTAATTACTTCAAAATCAGTTTGTTCACTAACAGGTTCATTAATGGATCTTTCTCTTGCAGTTGTAGAAAACTCAAGTTGTTCAGTCTTTTGCAGGAGTTGGGATCCAGATAAAATCTTCCCAACGTTCATGGCAAAAGCCACTCCTATTCTATGTAGTTTCTTTTTATATCGGCAAGACATTTAAAAAGTAAAGGTTCATCCGAAAAATATATAAAAACGGATAGGACATCTCCTATCCGTTCACCAATACTGAATGCTAGTGTCGTTTGTTCAGCCACAGCACACCCGATTTGGCCAGACGAGGCAACAATCCTGTCACCGGCTGCTGCAGCATGTTCCCGAAACCGTCCGATTTGCCCAATGAGCCTAAAGCTCCTTTTAACTTGATTTCTTTCGGCTGTTCCGGCGCATTGTCGTTTAACAATGCAAGCAGTACATCCGCTATTTGTTCCCCCTGTTGTCCAGCCAGCTGTGCACTGGGCGAATGCACAGAAGAAGCACAGTCCCCCACAACATATACCGTCGGATGAGAAGGAACCTGATAATAATCATTTAGCACTATCTTATTCTGTCGGTCCTTCGAGAATGGAAGCTCCCGGACCAAATAATTTGGCTGTACACCTGCAGTCCAAATTGTAACATCATTCACAAAGCAAACCCCATTGTTGCATACACCGTCTTTTTCGACATATTCGACATTTGCCTTGTGAATGACTTCGACGTCATTTTTGGCAAACCATTCTTCCACGTAATTTTGGATTTTCGAATTGAACGCACTCAACACCGTTTCCCCGCGATCGAGCAACCTTACGTTCAAGTCCGGCCGGCTTTCCCTGATTTCGGATGCTACCTCAATACCGCTTAAACCGGCACCCACGATGGCAACCTTACCATATGCTTTTAAGTCGCCGACTGCGACACTTCCATGTCTGGCCCGTGAAATGGTCTGCACGCTTTCGGTAAACTCCGCTGCTCCTTCAATGCCATGGTAATTGTCTTCACAGCCCAACCCGATCACCAAATAATGGTATGGGACAGCTTCCGTCACCCCTTGGACAAGAATCTGCTTATCGTCCACGTCGATTTTTTCAATCTCTCCATACACATAATCAACCTGCCCATGCTCTGGAAACTCCATTCTTACTTCCCTGTCTGCTTTTGTCCCGGCAGCTATTGCATAAAATTCTGTTTTCAACGAATGGTAAGGATTCCTGTCGATTAACGTAATATGGACATCTCCAGGTAATCCACCATCCAAAAGTTTATTCAGAATTTTAACCCCTCCGTAGCCGCCGCCAAGTATCACTAATCTCCTCATACCTTAACCCCTTCTAATCTAGTTGACTAGCTTGTCGCGTATTTATAGTGAAAAACGCTTACAAGGTTTCCCACTTTAAAGATTATCAAAAAAGCTGTCGAATGACTAGAGTCTAAACAAAAATCCCAAACTTGAATCTCTCTCTAATAAAAATAGTAATATTTATTTACTCTCCTAAACATAGTATAATAGGATTCCTTGATTTAAAATTTCCTTGATTTCACCCGATAATTATAGTAGATAGATTAAATCATCTTATTGGAGGACCCCTAAATGAATAACCCCGTTTTACAAATAGGTGATAGAAAAATTGGTTATGCCTATGAACCTTTAGTAATAGCAGAAATCGGTATCAACCATGAAGGCAGTTTGACTACTGCAAAACAAATGGTTGATGCAGCTTTTAAATCTGGTGCAGAAGTAATTAAACATCAAACTCATATTGTGGAAGATGAAATGAGCAAAGCTGCCAAGAGTGTCATTCCCGGCAATACAGATGTATCGATTTATGATGTAATGGATAGGTGTGCACTTAATGAAAAGGAAGAAATGGAACTCAAAAATTATGTTGAAGCCAAAGGAATGATTTTCCTGAGCACCCCTTTTTCAAGGGCAGCAGCAAACAGGCTTGAAAAAATGCAAGTAAAGGCATATAAAATTGGTTCTGGTGAATGTAATAATTATCCTTTGATTGAACATATTGCCTCTTTTGGAAAACCTATGATTGTTTCGACAGGTATGAATGACATCGAGGCCGTAAGAAAAACGGTCGATATTTTAGAAAAGCATCAAATACAATATGCTTTACTTCACTGTACGAATGTATATCCTACCCCCCCTGAGTTAGTTCGATTGGGGGCAATGAAAGAATTAATAAAGGAATTCCCTAATGCCGTTGTCGGGTTGTCCGATCATACACTTAATAACAATGCTTGCTTAGCCGCTACCGGCTTAGGGGCCAGTATACTGGAAAGACATTTCACCGATAGTAAAGCTAGAAAAGGGCCGGATATAGTTTGTTCAATGGATCCTCAAGAATTAGAACAACTCATAAGCGGCAGTAAAGAGATATCCAAAATGCGAGGTGGCAAAAAAGAAGCAGCGGCAGAAGAAAAAGTGACAGTCGACTTTGCGTTTGCCACAGTGGTGAGCACCAAAAAAATAGCATCCGGGGATACAATCACAAAAGATAACATTTGGGTTAAAAGACCTGGAACAGGCGAAATCAAAGCAGAGGATTATAATCGGTTGATTGGCAGGAAATCAGCAAGGACTATTGAAAAAGATGAGCATCTAAGTTGGAGTGACGTTCTTTAATGAAAAAAAAAGTATTATTCATCACGGGAACAAGAGCAGACTATGGTAAATTGAAATCACTTATGAAGGAAGTTGAATTGAGTGATAGCTTTGAATTGTTTGTTTTTGTCACCGGGATGCACATGTTATCTAAGTATGGTTCTACTTGGCAGGAAATAAAAAAAGATAATTTCAAAAACATCCATCAGTATATAAACCAAACAGGACAAGGTCAAATGGATATTACGTTAAGTAATACCATATTGGGTTTAAGTAACTATGTTCACGAACTCCAGCCGGACATGATAGTGATTCACGGAGACAGACTTGAAGCACTAGCAGGAGCTATAGTAGGTGGATTCAATAATATACGGGTTATCCATATCGAGGGCGGCGAGATTTCAGGTACGATTGACGAATCGATCAGACATGCCATAACCAAATTTTCACACATACATCTTGTAAGTAATCAGGAAGCTAAGAGAAGGGTCATACAACTCGGCGAAAAAGAGGATACTATTTTCATCATTGGATCACCCGATATAGACATCATGTTGTCAGAAGACTTGCCCGATTTGAACGAAGTAAAACAAAGATACGAGCTTCCTTTTGATTCATATGCTATTCTGATTTATCACCCCGTCACTACTGAGTTGGAACAATTGGAACACAATATTAAACAAGTTGTCGAGGCAGTAGTACAATCCAACCATAATTATGTGGTAATATACCCGAACAATGATGAAGGCAACCAAAAAATCTTAGATATGTATCAACAATTTGAAGAAAATCCAAAAATCAAATTGTATCCCTCTATGCGTTTCGAATATTTTTTGACTTTACTTAAAAATTCAAGATTTTTAATTGGCAATTCTAGTACTGGGATTAGAGAAACTGGCATTTACGGCATACCCTCTATTGATATCGGAAATAGACAAAACGGAAGATATGATGCCACTAAACAGGGCGGTTCAATAATTTCCGTAAAGGAAAATAGTGAAGATATACTACATGCTATTGCTTCCATAAATGGCAGGCAAAACAGGCAAGTAGATTATGGCGAAGGAAATAGCCACAAGCAGTTCATTAAGCTTTTGGAAAGTGACACTATATGGAGCGTCTCTATCCAAAAGAAATTTATTGATGCTTCTAGTAATGAGGTGTAAACATGCTTAATGGAAAAACTTTCTTAGCAGTGATTCCTGCCCGCGGCGGAAGCAAGGGAATACCGAGAAAAAACCTGACATTTGTTAATAGGAAACCACTTATTCAGTACACAATCGAAGAGGCTTTAACATCTGAAGCTATCGATGATGTTATTGTCTCTACCGACGACCAGGATATTGCCGATGTGTCCATCAAACTTGGGGCAAGTGTCCCTTTCCTTAGACCGCCTGAACTTGCCGGTGATCATTCGAAAACAATCGATGCTGTCATGCATGTCATTAATGAGCAAAGAAACCGGTATAAGGAATATAGTTACGTTGTTATCCTGCAACCCACCCAGCCTTTACGGAAAAGTTGGCATATTGATGAAGCAGCTTTGAAAATTATTGAAAATGGTCAAAATGGCCTTGTCAGCATTAGTAAAGTAGTTGAACATCCCGTTTTAATGAGAACGATAAGCTCGGAAGGCCGGTTAAAAAACGTCCTAAATATAAACAGTACCCTAAGACGTCAGGATTTCCCCGATGTTTATAAAGTAAATGGTGCTATTTACATTAATAAGATCTCCTCCTTATCTAATCAGACCAGTCTGAATGATAACGAAATAGGCTATATCATGGACGAGAAGTATGATTTGGATATAGATAAACAGAGCGATATTGAAGAACTCTTGAGAAGAGTTAAAGTATGAGGATTTTTTTCTCCTGAATTTCACTGATCGGCCATGGGATTTCCTTTGAGTCCGGCTGACAATAAAGGGTGATGATTATGTAACTAATAATCATCACCCTTTACATTTATCATACTTGACTTTCAGCACTTTTTAGCTATAGAGAATACTAAGGGAACAATCATTTTAACGAAGACTATCCCTCTTTTTTGATAATAAAACTTGGAGTCTTTGCAAATGGAAACTTGTTGATTTGAATATTTTTATCTTTGAAAAAGTTATCGACAGCTTTAGTTTCACCTGCAAAAACCCCGTAATCATCTACAATCAGTATCCCTCCGATAGAGATTCGTGGGTATAAATTTTCTAAAATTGTAACCGCTGGTTCATAAATATCAGTATCTAAGTTCAGCAAAGATATCTTCAAATGGGGATTCTTATTTAAGTATTCTGGAACTGTTTGTGAAATGTCCCCTTCCATTAATTTAATTTGATTATTTACCCTTTATTTTCCAAAACGTCATACAGTTGCTTTTTGGATATTCCTTCCCGGCCCGCTACGTCAATAAAATGTTGTCTTAATTCTTTATCTTCCGAGAAATCAGTATTGGGAAATTTCCCAAATGCATCAAATCCGATTTTTTTTAGAAAAGGAATTTTCAAACAACTCCCGAAACATAGCAAATCTGGCCAATGAAGCACCTTTAAACACCCCATATTCCACAATTGCTCCCAGGCTGTTCAAGACTTTTTTTATAATTCATAGTGTGCGAGGATTTTTGAGACCCTGGAAGGATCACACGATAAATAAAAGTCATCCTCATAGTCAAAACTTTTGTCAAAGTCAGGTAGTTGTATCATCTAGTATTCTCCTTTGACTGATTCTTTAGCTGTTGTACTTTCGAGCTCTTGATAAAAAGGTAACGTCTGGTTTAAAGTTTTTTTGCATTCATAAATGAATCGGCTATAAGCTCTAACAATGGTTGTCCCTTTTACTATCTGATTATGTTCGAACTTTACATTTTTTACCTTTTTTTCAGTAAATTCAAAGGGAACTCGCAGCATGGGATGTAAAAAAGTCCGATAATAGATATTTTTTCTAAGCTTTTTAAATTCTTTGTCTAAACCGACGAATTCTTTTTCAAGTTCCTTGGATTGCTTCCTGTCTGTTAAATATTCAATTTGTCGGAGCCTGGTCGTCAGTCCATCCATTATATTTCCAATTTCGTCCCTGGCTTTATCCATGTCCGATTGTCTTTTCCAAATATTTTCCACATTATAAAAATAGTTAAGATCGTGATACCACTTCTCATCCACCACAGCATTCGTCAACTTTTGATTAATTACTTCCTCAAGGCTTTCAAAAATTGTGCCAGAGATGGCAGCCCCGCCTTTTGTTGTATTAATCACGTTCATTTTGGACTTTGAAATATAATATTCCAGTACTGATTTCATGCGCAAAAAGCTTTCATTGGTTAAAACTTCTTTTCCCTGAACATCTTTTACGGTCATTGCTTTATCCAGATCGCTTTTAGAAACCGAAGTACTCCTTCCCTCATACTCAATCCCAGATGAATAAAAACGGTTATCCCTGTATGCCAGATTTTGCCCGACCAGAATAACTGTACTTGCCTTTAGTCTGGAAAGAATCTGGAAGGTGATAATGGCAATAGAAGGTGCATCATCGACAATAAAATAATCCGAACGGTCTTCATCCAAATAGTATCCTGAAACCGTATCCTGGCTTGTAATAAAATGAATCTTAGGCCCAGGATAGTTCTCAAGAGTTTCAAAACCTACACTACTGCCAAAAATAAGAGGAATGTCGATTTTATTTGTTTTAATTTCTTCGACTACCAAATAATTCACCGCTTTAGGGTCGTAGGAGCAAACGGCATCGGGAATTATGCCATGTTTGATTAGTGTTTTGTTTGCTGAGCCTACCGCAAAAATATAAGCTAGACGGTTTTGTTTAATATATTTTAGATTTTCCAGTTCATCATTTAACGAGGGACCAGCAGAAACGATAATCACTGGATTATCTTTAAAGATGCCCTCATTTTTTTTGTGAAGAATGTTCGGTGTTTTGATGACTTTAGGAAAATTTTTCATACTATTGACCGTCCAGCGTTTTTCAAATGCTAAGTTTGTATGAAACGAGAACTTTTTGTTTTGCATGCTTTTTTTAAATTGCTTCAAAAAGGTTTGATAGGATTCTTTAAATACTCGCTCATAACTTGGCAAAGGTACCAGCAGCATATTCCCGTTCAATTCGTTAGTATGATGGACGAGGCTTTTCAGACTAGTCCTGGACGAGGTCTCCAAGTATAGGTTGGTCAACTGTTTTACAGGTAGACTTTCTAATCGCTTAGTAGATAGATAATGATAAAAGATAGCGGGGCTTGGTTCATACAATGAAAAAGAAATATTTGGAAACTCTTTCAAGAATGCTTCCACATGGTAGCCTAATCCCACTCCGTAGAATAACACATGTTGGTATTGGTCCATCTCATCTTTGTATTTTTGAACGAGACGCTCAGCTTCTTGTTCAGGGTTATATTTACTATGGAGTAGCAATGAACCACTTTCGGTATGCACTTGAAGAGTCGGTATTCCTGTTTTAGATTGAACCATTTCAATAGGTTCTTCTAATAACATTTCTTCATTTTCTTTGAAATAGTCTCTTATTTGCCGATAGTGCTTTCTTAAATAGTTAATGTTTTCAATTAACATTACTTCTTGTCCCTTCCCGGTCAATCGTTGTTGTTGTTTCGGTTTTCAATGAATTCAATACGGCCAGTACCTCATATTGAAGGATATCAGCAATAAGAATGTGATCCTGCGTATTTATTGCCTGTTCTAATGAGGAAAACTCAGCAACTAATGTAGCATGCAATCGGAGATAGGCATCCCAATTTCCCGGGTGATGCGAACCTTTGTCAATGGTATCGATGAGCTGATTCAACCATTGCAAGCCTTCTAAAAGTTGCCCAAGCTTTTCCCAGGATTCATTAGTTGGTCCCTGGTATAATTCATCTATTAAAATTTCCAATTCAGGAATAGCTCCTGTTAAATAATCTTCTTTTGTGATAAGGCAATCGTTCACGAATTGCTTAATGGACTTAAGGACAACCTTCACCTCTTGGATAGAAGCGATGTCTTCCTCAATTCTCAGTTCAAACTGATCAAAAATTTCCTCATCATCAATTATTAAGTGACTAAAGAACTGATTTGAATCAGAAACTTCGTTTTCAATTTTCTTAATGATGGATTCAACAGCGGATAATTTATTCTCAAATTCAAATGAATTGTCGTTAATTGTAAGAAGCACCTAATAAACCTCCCATAAACTTAGGTAATTATACTATTTATATCGGTAAAAATCGACAACTATCAAGGGTAATTTGTGTTTTATTTCTGCGAATATGAAAACACAAAAAAACCGCCGTCTAAAACGGCGGTTTTAAATACTATATTATTGAAGTAGTTGAAGAACACCTTGTGGCTGTTGATTAGCTTGAGCCAGCATAGATTGAGCAGCTTGAGAAAGGATATTGTTCTTGGTGAACGCCATCATTTCTTTAGCCATGTCTACGTCTCTGATACGAGATTCAGCAGCAGTAAGGTTTTCTGAAGAAGTACCCAAGTTGTTAATAGTATGTTCTAAACGATTTTGGTATGCCCCTAGTTTAGAACGCTCAGCGGATACTGTTTCAATTGCATCGTTAACTGTGTCAATAGCACTGTTAGCACCGGACTGAGAAGAGATGTCAATACCACGGTATGCAGTGTCTCCGGAAGCAAGTGCTGCAGAATCTACATAAGCAACTGCATCTGTTGCAGCAGCAAGGTTACCGCTCGCAGCAGTACCTGTTACATCACTAGTTGAATAGTATGCATCATCAACAAATACAGCTACAGTGTTACCGCTGGCATCTTGCAATACGGATTGACCGCTGTAGTCACCGCTAGTTGCATTTGCTACATCCAATTCTTCCCCTACTTTTAGTGTTTCAGCATCAACTGCATTGATAGAAAGAGAAATGTTTTGGTCTTTGTTTGCACCGATATGGAATTTACCTTCAAAGTTACCATCTAATAGTTTTTGGGTGTTGA
The DNA here is from genome assembly GCF_000821245.2 of Virgibacillus senegalensis. Classification (GTDB taxonomy): domain Bacteria; phylum Bacillota; class Bacilli; order Bacillales; family Amphibacillaceae; genus Sediminibacillus; species Sediminibacillus senegalensis. The sequence goes on along the minus strand of NZ_LN611424.1, from coordinate 1,053,716 downwards.
ACTCTGTATCGTCTGCAATACGAGTCAACTCTTCAGACAACTGGTTTACTTCTTTTTGAAGTTCAGCACGGTCTGCGTCGGTGTTCGTATCGTTGGAAGATTGAACAGCCAATTCACGCATACGTTGAAGGATAGAGTGAGTTTCATTCATCGCACCTTCAGCAGTTTGAATCAAAGAGATGCCGTCTTGAGCATTGTTTTGTGCTTGATCCAATCCACGGATTTGTCCGCGCATTTTCTCAGAGATTGCAAGTCCTGCAGCATCGTCTCCAGCTTTGTTGATACGAAGACCTGAAGAAAGTTTTTCTAAAGAGTTTTGAGTAGCAGATTGGTTACCTGCAAGTTGGCGGTGTGTGTTTAACGCCGCAATGTTGTGATTAATTCTCATTATTATTTCCTCCCTGAATGGTTAAATATATCCCACGTCCTTGTGGTCTCCACCGCATGAACCAAAGCGGCCGTCTTTGGCATCATTTGGTGTACATTTATATTATCGGAGAGAATTGCATAATGTTTAACCTCTTTTTGAATTATTTTTTAATAAATTCAGCAAGTCTTTTGAAACGTGAGCAGCCTCATTGTTTTCACGCTTAATTTCGAGATAGATTTCCTTCCTATGGATGTCGATATGTTTTGGTGCAGTTATTCCCAGTTTTACTTGCTCTCCATCTATCTCTAATACTTTTAGTTCAATATCTTCTCCGATTTGAATTGCTTCATCTAATTTTCTGGTTAATACAAGCATCATTAATCCCCCTTCTCACTAGAGGAAATGGATTCAACATTGATTGGTTCCTTTGTACCATATCTTTTATTATTCGTTATAAACTGTTTTCCCATACAATTCCTGTTATTTATAACAAGGGGAGCCTGTAAATTTATCGTACTTTTTTCAAATGGCTCTTTTAATGAAATAATGGCCAAAATGACTACCTCTTGTTCTTCATTTATTTCTAATACATCTAAAATGGCTTTATCTAATTCAACCTCGTAACTACTGTTAAATTGATAAGGTGCAGTAACGATGAAGGCTAGTTGTTGGGTGTTGATAGATTGTAATATTTGAAAGACAGGGTTGTCTGGAAAATCTAACAAAACGAACTCCTTCTCTTCAATAAAACCCGGAATTCCATGTGGAAAAGCGATCACCTTTTCTCTATCTATCTCTACTTCTCCCAAATATTTTGTTTTTATTTTCATATTCATCATCCTTTTATATCAACATTTCAAAATCAATACCTTTAAATTTCAAATTTGCAAAGTCAATATCCAAACTCTCCTTTTGAAGAATAGATGTTTCTACTCCACCGGGTTGATTATTGATGATTGGCTTGTTCGGCTTATTTTCAATAATCGGTTCATGGGTTTGGACATTTATCTTCAGCTCGGACGGCTGGTAATCGGTTTTCACGGCAAAATGGGATGGAATCCAGCCAATATTGAATTGCTTCATTGGTTTTTCCCCATTTTGTTTTCCTTGAGAGGCTATTGGATTTCCTCCATTTTCAATTTTCATCAGTTGCTCCCCTTGGCTCACTCTTCGCTGCATGCCCTTATATACTGCCTCTTTCCCTTTTTGAGCCGCTTCAGATATGCTCTTGGCAGCACTCTTAAGATTCATATCCTCCCAAGCTTTTGATTGATCAATAGTCATTTTGGACGGTATGCGTTGCATGGTAACTTCAGCATGGGGTTGTCTGATTGTTTGCTCTGCTTTTGGTTGTTTAATGGTTTGCTGTACCGGTGTCTGCGTGATTTGGATTTTTGCCAGTTTAGATTGCATTCTGACCTGAGGCAGTTGCATACGTGCTCCTCCATTCCCTTCATAGTAAAAAGCCTTGCCGCTCATATAGAGGGCAAGTGCTTTCACCAAAATTATTTTTATCTTAGAAAATCTGTCAAAGTTGGCTGGATAATTCGTGACCCGGCACTGAGAGCGGCCCTATGAACACTCTCCTGAGTGGTTAGTTTCATGATGACTTTTTCTAAATCAATGTCTTCATTATCTGACATCATTTTGTTAGCTGTAACTTCTTGAGAAGAAAGGCGGTCTTCTATAAGATCTAACCGGTTCATGCGTGCACCTAAATCTGCTCGCTCGTTTACTACATTGTCGATATGATTATCCAGCGAAGAAATATTGGCACCCATTTCTTCATCAGGTATATCAGACCTCAAGGCATCAGAGAAAGCTTGAATATCGTCGAACAAGTCACTACTGAATACTTCTCCGGCATCAATATTGGCCTTTAACTTAGTGCCGCTGGCCACTTCGACTAGAACGTCTCCACCACCCTCCTGGACTTCACCATCGATTACAGGAGGGGTATCGGTTTTCGTACCATTGAAAATATATTTCCCGTTCACTTTCGTATTGGCAATGTCAGCCAAATGATCGCGCAATTGATCAACTTCTTGTGCCATGTTTTCCCTTTGTCCATCTTCATACGTTCCATTACTGCCTTGAACCGCTAATTCCCGTAGTCTTTGAAGAGCTTGCGTAGCTTGATCCAAAGCCGAATCAGAGTTGTCCATCCAGTTATGAACTTCGCTTGTGTTACGCTGATATTGCTCAATCTCTGTCACTTGCGTGCGGTAATTCATACCTTTCATAGCGACCACTGGATCATCAGAAGGCCGATTTATCTTTTTCCCCGTCGATAATTGATCCATATAGGTCCCTAAACTATTATAGCTGTTGCTTAAGTTTTTCAACATATTATTCGAAAGCATCCCTTGTGTTACGCGCAATTTCAGTCACCTACCTTCCGACTAATCCCATATTATTGATGATCCGATCAAGCATTTCATCCACGGTCGTCATATTCCGTGCAGCCGCATTGTATGCGTGCTGGAATTTGATCATGTTTGTCATTTCTTCATCGAGCGATACGGCACTGACCGATTGTCTATTTGCATCCACTTGATCTCTGAGTACCGTAGCGTTGCTTTGCATCCGATCGGCTTCCTGAGCAACCACGGCCATTTCACCGATAACCCCTTCATAGTAACTTTGTATCGACGAACCTTCTCCCAGTTCGCCGACACCTTTCTTACGCATTGCTTCAGCCATGGCGAGCGCGTTTTCCCCATTACCGCTGTCTCCATTGGCACTGACAGCAATCAAGTCACTATCTTCTTGAATTGCTTCAGATACTTTTATCGATGCGGCAGCATTTTCCGGGTCGTCAATCACAAAGAATTCCTGCCCAGGGCCACCATTGGCATCAACACCTTGAGCGTGAACTTCATTAAGTGCGGCAGTTAGGTTTTCAGCTAAAAAATTCAACTCGTCCAGCATATCCGGATATTCCCCAACTGCTTCGCCACCATCTATGTAGCCATTGGATTCCATGAGTGCTTTCATTTTACCTTGAGAAGAAAAATCAGCCGCAGCAATGGAATCAGTCGATGTTTCATTGCCATCCTTGTCAATGGTTTTAAAATTGAATTGCTCTACATTTTGTTTATCATCAAGACCTATTTCCATTTGCTTATACTCGCCAGATGATGCGTCGATCAAGACGGTGTCTGTATCTTTTCCTTGTGCATCAGCCAAAGTGATAGTTGCTTTCCCCTGTGCAATCGCGTTTGGCTGTCCACCGCTGCTTTCATAGGAAACATTGATATTCACAAGGCCGGAGAGCTTATCTATACATCTGTCTCGTTCATCATATAAATCATTAGGTACCAGACCGTGGGGTTCAATGTCCCCGATTTGTTTGTTTAGGTTGTTTATCTGCCTGACTAATGAATTTATCTCCTTTTTCGTAACATTCATTTCTTCCTGCAGATTGCTTCTTTCTGAATTTAAAGAATCGGAAACATAATTAAACGTCTCAGCAACCGCAGTAGCCCGTTGCACCGTAACAGACCTGGAGCCTTCGTCTTTATTGGTAGCCAAGTCCTGAAGCGATTGCCAAAAACGATCCATTGTTTTCGACAGCCCTTGCTCTGACGGCTCGTTCATGATCGATTCCATTTGCTCCATCGCACTTGCTTTGGAGTCATAGTAACCGAACTTGGCATTCTCGCTTCGGTATTGCTTGTCCAAAAACTGGTCACGGACCCGTTCAATTGACCCCGCCTGGACACCGCTGCCTACTTGCCCTGGAATCTGTGGTCTGTTTCGAGATGCCGGCGGGTATGGACCCGTCTGTTCGAAATTGACTCGCTGTCTGGTAAAACCCTCCGTATTCGCATTGGCTATGTTATGACCGGTGGTATATAAAGCGGATTGCTGGGTCGTCAGCGCACGTCTGGCTACCTCTAATCCGTTAAAAGTTGAACTCACACTTGTTACTCCTCTCTCCCTACGCTTTTGAATCAAACAGCGAACGCTTGGATGATTGTGATGCCTGCTGCTGGATCTTTGCATTTCCGTAATTCATATTTTTCAAGGAAGGATCCATCATATCTATTGACATTTGAATGAATTGTAAGGATTGCCTTGTTAGATCCTGATTTAGGTTCTCTTGCTGTTTTAAGTCGTACAGCACATTGGTCAGCTTTAAAAAGCGATTTTCTAAATCTATCTTCTCCTGCTCATCCTCCAAATGGTCAAGGATGACCGATACAGTAGCTTCTTCCGGACGAAGGCCGGCTTGAATTGCCCATGCTTCCACTTCCTGCTGACGCTGCTTCTCAACCTGGTTGATTGCCTGCACATGCTTTCGTTCTTGCAGCATCAGACTTTGCAGCTTATCTGTTTCACCGGATTTCAGCGACTCTGTTTTTTCTTTTGAAAGGGTTAATAAACTGTCATGCAGCTTGATCATACGCTGTAATGATTCCACGATCGGTTGAACGGACATCGGATGTCCTCCCTCTAGCCTTGATTATTCCAAAATTCAATCATCTTCTTAGCAGTCTGTTTTGGATCGATATTATATTCGCCGGATTCTACTGCCTGTTTAATTTCCTGTACTCGCTGCTGCCGTGCCGGATCTGGTTTCGCCGTTTCCTGAAGCTGTTTTGCCTGGCTCGAGATTTGTATTTTATCTTCTTTGTTTGTCAATTCTTTTTTCACTTCCGCCTGCTTCTGCAGTTGTTTTTGGTACGGATTAAAGTTGGTTTGATTGGTACCATTAATCTTCAATGCACTGCACTCCTTTCACGGTTAACTGGCGTACATGCTCTAATCTTAATATCGGCAGATGGGCAGTATTGTTTAATAAAAAGTCATTGTTTTTTTTCGACTGTATAGTATGTGTTTGCTTCTTGAACATTCTGTTGGTTACGTCGGGCGATTTCATCCAATTTTCTTTGTTCGTCCAGGTCTGCTTGCATCTCTGTCAGGCAGTTGTTACAGAGATTACCGTCTGATATCATCGTCCCGCATCGATCACATGGATAAGTCAAATTCGGGAATTGAGATGGCCGTAAACGTTTTTCTTTTATAAATTTATAGATAATTTCTTCATCTACTCCAGTAGCTTCTACAATTTCCGGGATAGTGGCCTGGCGATTTTTTCTCGGGCGCAGGTAATTGTAAACTGTCGTGTAAGCACGCTCCTCTTCTTTGTAGCAATCCTGGCAAATTGACCGGACACCAGATACAAACAATGCATCACAGCGTGGACAGTTCATTAATTCTCCCATCGTCGTTCCCCCTAAAAGCATTTTTCGTACATTATAGCACATGACTCCCTGAACCGTGACAAGAGAATGAGAAATAATGGCAGAACAGCCGGAGACATGAACCGGGGACTGTCCCCCTTGGAGAGAAATTAGAGATTTTGGCTCGGGAGGGGACTGAACCCAATCAGGGGTTTTTCTCTCTCATTTTTAAGTGGAATGTTGATAAAACAGGATTTTTAGTTTCGGAAGGTCTGTACCTTATAGTAAAGGTTAAACTTCTAATTTGTTAGCATAAGAAATTAATTGAATATATATCACCTAATTTGCTATTAAAAGGTTGCCACCTTCCAATTTATGTTAGAATTATAATTATCATTTAACAAGGAGGAAGGAAATGACAACTTATAGAGATAAGTGGTGGTACTCCAGCACAGTAATTGTATGCCTTTCATTTTTAGGTTTTCTAGTTGTTCCTGGAATTTTAGCTATAATTTTGCTAATAATTCAGTCCAAAAAAAGAAGTGAATTTTATAACCATCTGAAAGAGGATGAGTTACTAAATATACCAGTAAGGGAAAAGGATGAAAAAATAGCCAACCTAAACAAAGAACTAGAGCACACTACACGTGAACTTGAAGAAAAGTCATCTATTCTAGAGAATAAAAACGAACTAATCAACAAAATAATTGAAGAAACAAAAAATGATACTCTCACAGAAAAAGAAGAAATTATTAGTAATGCAAAAAAGGAAGCAGATTCTATAAATAATTCTGCTAATGAGGATTTAAAAATAGTATTAGAAAAAACACAAGAACAACAAAATAAACTAGAATCGATGAACAATGAATATGAAATGTTACTTAAAGAAATAAAAAAGTATAGGACTCAAGCAAGGAAATATAAGTCAGAGGTTGTTGGATTAAAAAATTTTAATGAGAGATTTCCTTTTACTATTAATTTTGAAGAAGTAGAAAATCAAATAGAACAGTTAGAAGAGGAATTGTCTGATGACTCGCTGATTGGAACAGTTATGACTCTTCATTTGCATTCGGATAATTCAAAAGAACTACGTAAGCTTTCTACTGCAACGAATAAAGAAATAAAAAAGGTATTATCTAAATTTGAGGATAGATACTCAACAAAAAGTAATAAGACCATTTATAATTTGATGATTATTGCTCTCCAAGCTGAAATACAAATATTATTATTTCAATTAAAATATAATAATCTTGAAGACTCGAAATAGAAATGGCTAGAAATAAACAATTACTTTTAGAGGAGAAAGATGAATTAAAAGTAAAACAGTTAGAAGACAGATTAAAAGAACTTGAATCGCAAATGAAAAGTGTCAATGATAAGAAGGAAGAAATATCAAGTTTAGCACTTGGAAAAGCGGGATATGTTTATGCTATTTCTAATTTAGGATCTTTCGGAGAAAATATGTTTAAAATTGGCATGACAAGAAGAATGATTCCTCAAGAAAGAATTGACGAATTAGGAAGTGCATCAGTTCCTTTTAAATTTGATGTGCATGCTATGGTTTTTAGTGACAACGCAGTAGAATTAGAACAGAAATTGCATTCTGAGCTAAAAGAACAGCGTGTAAATAAAGTGAATTTCAGAAAAGAATTTTTTAAAACTGACATCGACAATTTACGGAACCTAGTTGAAGAAATAGATCCAACAGTTGAGTTTGTATCTACTATGTTGGCTGAAGAATATAATCAAACACTTGCCATTGAAAATTCAGTAATAGCTTAAGATGTTTTAAGCCTGGGGTAATGTCCTAAGGCTTTTTTCTTTGGAGGTGTGTATTAGCTTCGAACAAGCGTAAAGGAGTAAACTTCCGGGGATCCGTTTGTTTTCAGGGTTCGGGCGGCATGGCGGAGGGTAGTGCCGGTAGTGTAGATATCGTCAATTAGAATGACCGGTTTATCGGTCGTCTCTACGATCGAAAACGGGTTTTCAGTTTGGATGCGCTGCCGGCGGGATTTTTTGGACTGTTTTTCGCCATGTATTCTGCTCAATAATGGCGAAGCCGATTTATCCAATAACTCAATCAGCGCCACTGCCTGATTGAAACCCCGCTCGTACAGTCGCTCCTCACTTAATGGGATGGGTACTAACATTGCGTGCTTTCGCAAGTCGCTGCTAAAGGCATTCCGATAACTTGCCTGAAAATCCACCTGAAATGCTTCACGCAATTTATAATCACCGCGATACTTCCATTTGGCCAGCATCTCCTGCATCCCCTTATTATACGCGTAAACAGACCGATTTTGCTTCAGGGCCCCTTTCCACTGGTCGAGCTTTTCCCACCGGCGACAATCTTGACAGGTTTCGCCCCCTTGCTTAACGGGCCGGGAGCACTTGACACACAAAGCCCCGTCAAGCTTCTCCAACATTGATTCGCACCTCACACATAAATATTTCACCCGATCAGGCAGCAAAACATTTCCCCAATGCGTTTCGTTCACGATTTCTTGATCACACCATAAACAATGCATCAAATCCTCACCGCCCGCTTGTTCATTGCTTGTATCGAACGGACGGAAGCTACCATCGCATTCGTTTTCCCCGCATGAAAAAACAGCACCTCACCATCCGGATCATCAGGGCTCCTCCCTGCCCTGCCTGCGATCTGCACAAGTGCAGCCTCATCGAATACAGAATGCCCTGCATCCAGCACGGCCACATCAACAGAAGGAAAGGTGACACCCCGTTCCAATATCGTTGTGGTGATCAGCACGTTCAGTTGTTTATTTCGAAATTGCCGGACCTTCTCTTCCCTGTCCTCATCGGCAGCATGGACAGAAGAAACTGCCGATAAACCAAACTGATTATTCAGCACCAGACCGATTGCTTTCTCCATTTTTCCGGCAAGCTCCACGTGTGGCACGAATATCAATAGCTGTCTATTCGGTTGCTGACGATGCTTCAGCCATTCAAAAAAATTGTCGGGAGGGAGATTTTGTCGCAATGACTTTTTCATTCGATTGGAAAGCATAAAGCGGGGTACTGGAAGAGGGTGTCCGTGGAATCGGACCGGAACAAAAGCGGATTCTAGTTGACCAGAATCGATCCGCCGGCGCTCTTCTTTTCTCGGAGTTGCTGTCAAATACACACGGGCAGCTTCTTTTTTTGCAGCTCGGGCAGCCGCAAATGGTAGTGAAGGATCTTTGTGATATGGAAATGCGTCGATTTCATCGATAATGAGGACATCGAATGCACGAGCAAAACGCAACAGCTGATGGGTTGTCGCTAGTACGAGCTGACCGTCACCCGTTTTATCCTCGCTTCCCCCATACAAACCGGAGATTGATACGTCAGGGAATGCCTGTTTAAATCGGGGCAGCAGTTCCCTGACCACATCGGCGCGTGGCGTAGCAAGACAAACACGCTTGCCTGCTTCCAGAGAACTTCCTATTCCTTCAAACAGCATCTCGGTTTTTCCAGCGCCACAAACCGCCCAGATCAGGAGCTCCCCATTACCAGCTTCCATCACTTCCTTAATCCGGTCGGAGGCATGCCTTTGAGCGTTTGTCAATTGCCCTTCCCACCTGCACACGTTTTCCTGAACTGGCCATTCTGGAGGAGAGCCCGTCCAAACATACAACGGCTGGCATTGAAGCACCCTCCCCATTCCCACGCAGTTACGGCAGTAAAGATGGGTTTCGTTACAGCGGGCGCAAGGGATATTTGCAAATTGTCGGCGCAGCTTGTTGCCACAGCGGCGGCAGCGCCATCCCCACCAATGGCCTTCGATTGAGTTAACAGCTTCAAACGCTCTGGCGTGGAGTAATTCACTCCATTCAGAAGCATCAAGAGGAATTTCTTCCTTAAGCAACAGTTTTCCGGCAAATCGTTTGGCATGTACAAAATATTTTTCCGGGATTTCTTTTTTAGAGGCTACTTCAGAGGGTTTGTTAGTAGAGGGAATCCAGTCAAAAGTGGGATGAAAATACGACTGGATGGAGGTAAACAAATGAAAAATGAAAACCAGCTCCTTCCAAGATTGATGCCCCGCCAAATTGAGGCGGGACATAGATTATATAAAATTGAATGATAGCTTGAACCTATTTAAAATACCAGCCAAGTCCGATGGCACCTTCGCCTAAATGGGTACCGATCACTGGACCGAAGTAACTGACGACCACTTCGGCGTTTGGATACTTTGCTTCGAAATCCTGTTTCATCGCCTGTGCTTCCTCTTCACGAAGTGAATGAATCACGGCCGCCCGAATCGGCTTACCGGTTTCGGCATCAGCCGCAAATAAATCTTCAATCCGCTTCAAGGCACGCTTCCGGGTACGGATTTTTTCAAATGGAACGATTTTTTTATCTTCAAAATAAAGCAGCGGTTTTACCTGGAGCATGCTGCCAACCAAAGCCTGGGCACCATTTAAACGTCCCCCTCTATGCAAGTTGTTCAAATCATCAACCATAAAGTAAGCGCTCATCGACTGCTTCATTTCATCGAGCCGTGCCAGAATCTCTTCAACCGTTGCATTGTCGGCGGCCATATCTGCAGCCTCCAGGGCATAAAACCCTTGTACCATACAACTCATTTCCGAATCATAAGGGTGTACGTCAATTCCTTCGACCATTCTCCCGGCAGAACCGACAGCTTCAAACGTCCCGCTAATCCCGCTTGATAAGTGGACAGAAATGACGGCATCATAATCCTTAGCCAGTTCTTCCAGCTTTTCGGTGATCAATCCGATCGATGGCTGGGAGGTTTTTGGCAGTTCCGCGGCAGCTTTCACCATCGGATAAAATTCATCTGCCGTAATATCGACTTCCTCCTGATAGGATTGATTTTCAAAAATGACGTTGAGCGGCACCATATGTATATTTTTTTCACGGCGGACCTCTTCCGGTATATAAGCCGTACTATCAGTCATAACAGCAATTTTCATAAAATCTACCTTTCATAGACAAAGTTTCGATTATGCTTATCTTCTATTTTACAGGCAGATTCCATGATTATCTAGCACAAAAAAATTCTTTTGGCTAAATTTGCTAGAATGGTAACCTTTTCCGGCACACGTCTGCTCGCAGAATGGACAAAAGCCGGGGGATATCCCCCGGCTTTTTCAGTGTTGGTTACAGGACTTCGACCCAGCCATTTCGAATAGCTGAAACAACGGCCTGTGTCCGATCGTTTACATTCATTTTTTGCAAAATATTACTGACGTGGTTTTTTACCGTTTTTTCACTAATGTACAATGCCTCCGCGACTCCGCGGTTGCTCTTGCCGTCAGCCAATAGCTGCAGCACTTCGCATTCTCTCCGTGTCAGCAAATGCAATGGTTTGCGATAATCGATTTGTTTTTCCACCGGCTTGTTGGCACTTTCCTCAGCCAGTCTGCGGTATTCCTGCACAAGGTTGTGGGTTACTTTCGGATGGAGGTAGGAACCGCCTTCACTGACGACCTTAATCGCCTCGATCAGCGCATCAGAATCCATTTCCTTCAGTAAATACCCTTGCGCACCGGTTTTTAAAGCATGTGTCACGTAATTTTCATCATCATGGATTGATAAAATGATGACGCTTATGTCCGGGTGCTTCTCAATCAAATCCGAAGTTGCCTGGACACCATTAAGGTTCGGCATGTTGATATCCATCAAGACGACATCCGGATTGTACTCTTCCACCAGCTTTACTGCTGTGGAACCGTCATCCCCTTCAGCGACAACATTGAATGAAGGCTCGAAATCTAAGATTCTTTTAACACCTTCACGGAATAACTTGTGGTCATCGACTAATAATATGTTGGTTGTCATACTCTGTTCCTCCTAATTGCATGAAGTGAAACTCCTTCAGCGGGAATTGTCTGCCCGCCAACGGCCAGAATAAATCAACATATACCAGGACAGCGTTAAACACCGCCTTTTAAGTTGATTTTTTCCTCTTGCTGTAATAGTTGCTATGTTTTCTACCACCAGTTACTAAACCTTTCTGCTGTCGCAGTGTGTCTCTTTCTCTATATTATACATGATATAGCTGGATTTGTATTAATTTGAGCAAGTTTTACTTTAATTTAATCATCCTCAAATTACGACATTAGTCAATCCCGCTATACTTCCTGCTGGTTCAACGGCACATTGATAATCACGGAAGTGCCTTCGTTGATTTTGGAGTAAATATCGATTTCTCCATCCAACATTTCAACACGTTCCTTCATGCCGATGATACCGAATGACTTTTCCCTTCTGTCACTCATTTCAAACCCTTTTCCATTATCTTTGATCACCAATCCAACTTTGTCCTGCATAATCTCCATCTTTACCTGGATCAACGTCGCCTCCGAGTGCTTGACGGCATTCTGCACCGATTCCTGCATTAGTCGGAACAAGGCCACTTCATATTTGGTGTCAAGCCGCCGCTGCTCTCCAAGCGGAGTAAACTCAATCTTGATTCGGTTATATTCTTCCGTGTTGGTCAAGTACTTTTTCATGGTCGGGACGAGCCCGAGATCATCAAGTGCCATCGGGCGCAAATCATAAATAATCCGCCGGACCTCCGACAAGGATGTATGGACCATTTTCCGCATGCTTTTCATTTCCTGGACAGCTTCTTCGACGCTTCGCTCACGGAATGTGCGGTCGACTAGTTCGGAGCGCAAGAGAATGTTGGCAAGCATTTGCGCTGGCCCGTCATGCATCTCACGGGACAAACGTCTTCGCTCTTCTTCCTGGGCTTCGATGATTTTCAAGCCGAATTCTTGTTTTTGCTGAGCGTCCTGAAGCACCTCGGACACTTGTTTGAAATCATCGTTCAAATAATTTAAGACGACGGAAATCTTGCCGACTAGACCTTCCGCCCGCTTGACTGTCTGTTCCAGCGATCGAAGGCGCCGCTCAATTTCATCCCGTTTCTCGCGCAGATTTTTTTCCTTTTCCCGCTTCATCGTCAACTCGGATTGTAACGTATGGGTTTGATCATAAACCTCTCTGATTTCTTTTTCTGAAAAGTTATCAAAATGCTTACTTACTTCAGATAGTCTAATTCTGGAGAAACGTACTTTTTGTTCGAGATCGTCGCCTTCTTCTATAACATGGATGACCTGACGCTTCGTTTCAGCTAATTCGTTTTGCAGCTGTTCGTACTCCTTACGGGACTCTTCGCCTATGTAAAAAACTTCATCCTTACTGTTTTCCACCGTATCGATCATCTCAGTTATAATATGATCCAATGCTTTCTCATCTGCTTTCTTTGTCATCTTTCTCCACCTATCTCCTCATAGTACATTCGAAGGATAAATCAGGCTTATGGGGGTAATTTTCCCTGTGCTTCAAAATTTTATAAAAGGTCTTCCTTCAAAAAATTCCATTATGCCCAAAAAAGCCCAACATGCGCGGCCAGCAGTTTCTCAATTATTTGCGGCACTTGCTCTTACTTTATATAATGAAGATTTAGGAGGTTAAATGCAAGATGCTAAATAGCTATTTTACCGTAAAAACCGAAGGGACGGATGAAGTCACCATACAGAAGTCTCGCTTCATCGGCCATGTAAAGCGGGTCGAAACCGAGGAGGAAGCTCAAGCCTTCATCGGGGAAATTAAAAAACGACATCATGATGCTACCCATAACTGCTCTGCCTATATGATCGGGGAACATAACCAAATCCAAAAAGCCAATGATGACGGCGAACCAAGCGGAACAGCTGGTGTTCCCATTCTTGAAGTGTTAAAAAAGAAGGACCTTAAAGATACCGTCGTAGTGGTGACCCGATACTTCGGAGGGATCAAGCTAGGCGCCGGCGGATTGATCCGTGCGTATTCCGGTACAACCTCGCAGGCGCTGGATACGACCGGGATCGTTAGACGCCAGCTAATGAAACACTTTCTTGTCAAAGCTGATTATTCCCTACTCGGCAAATTGGAAAATCAACTTCGCAATTCGGAATACTTGTTGAAAGACATCTCCTATCAGGAAAATGTAGCTTTTTCTGTTTACGTCGAAAGTGGTCAGGAAGAAACGTTCACCGACTGGATGGTAGACCTAACCAGCGACCAGGTTGAAATTACACCCGGCGGAAGCTCTTATTTGGAAATCGACGTATAGTACTTTTTTTCGACATTATTTCCCGGGGAATGATAGTGGTCGAGGTCTTTCGTGGAAAAGAAACGTCATTTTCCACTTATGGATGGCAAGTTTGTCGAAGTTGGATGTGGCTATCAGCTGTGAAACCTTACTTAATCTAGCGTTCCGTTTTAAAAGAGGAAAGGCAATCCTCTGTGAAAAAATTCACCGGATTGCCTACACTCTTACCTTCGATAATGCTGCTTTATCTGCGATGATTTGGACGTTATCATGGGTTTGCAATATCGAGGCAGGAAATTCCTCCGTTACATCCCCATGAAGCAATTGATCTAACGCCCTCGCTTTTTTCTCTCCAGAAACGAGCAATACAATTTTCTCGCTTTTCATGATCGTTGCAATCCCCATCGTAATCGCTTGTTCCGGGACCTCCTGCATGCTGTTAAAAAAGCGGGCATTGGCTTCTCGTGTTGATGGCGCGAGATTGACAACGTGGGTTCTCGTTTTAAACGATGTTCCCGGTTCATTAAAGCCAATATGGCCATTTACACCGATTCCCAATACTTGCAAATCGATTTCCTGATGGTCCTTCAACCGTTGTTCATACTGCTCGCATTCCTGTTGCAGGTCATCCGCTTTTCCATTCGGAACAAAGGTTTGCTGCTTATTGATGTCAATATGGTCAAAAAACTTGTCATCCATGAAATAACGATAGCTGTTCGGGTCTTCTCCAGCGAGACCGACATATTCATCGAGATTGAAGGTAGTCGTTTCACGGAATGACACTTGCTGCCGCTGATATGCATCGATCAGCTGTTTATAAACTCCTTCTGGCGTTGAGCCTGTCGCCAGTCCGAGTACGGGGTTTTCCAGCCGCTTTACTGTCTCCATAATTAACTGGGCACCTGCTATGCTCATAGCCTCATAGTCTTCTACTTGTTTAATATTCACGTTCGTTCGCCTCCTCGTATGCCAATTCTCCACGGCAAAAAGTGTATTTAATGGAGACATCGTCTTCCACCAACAAAACATCCGCATCTTTTCCTGGCGCAAGGCTTCCTTTTCGATCATACATGTTGACTTGCTTTGCCGGGTTGACTGCTGTCATGGTTACAATGTCCGTTAACCTCGCATCGGTAATTTCCATCATATTTTGGGCGCCCTGGTACATTTTCAAAATAGATCCAGCAAGCGTCCCATCACTTAACGTAGCACGGTCCTCTGTTACCGTTGCTTCTTGTCCGCCAAGATCATAAGTGCCCGGTTTTAAGCACTTTGCCCGGAGCGCGTCCGTAATCAGCATGAGGCGTTGACTGCCAATGTTCTGATAAATAAAATTGATCATCTCCGGAGAGACATGAATTTTATCAGCAATTAGTTCGCTTTTCAGCTCTTCCAGTGTTAAAGCAGCCCCTACAACCCCGATATCACGATGGTGAATTGGCGACATCGCGTTACATAGATGGGTCACCTGTTGGACACCGTTCTCGACCGCTTTTCGCATATCGGCGATGGTTGCCGATGTATGTCCTGCCGATACGTTAATTCCGTGACCGGTAAGGTATTTGGTAAGTGCTCCATCCTCATCTTTTTCAGGCGCCATAGTAATCGTCTTGATCCGATTACCAGAAATTCGCTGCCATTTTTCAAATTGCTCTACATCTGGAGCTAGAATGTGTTCCTTCGGCTGGGCACCTGCTTTGCTTTCCTCGATAAACGGTCCTTCCAAATGGATTCCGATGATCTCCGCTTGAGCCGGTTTATTTTGGTAACGAGCTACATTTTCCAATGCTTTATGGATGTTATTGGTAGACTGGGTAATGGTTGTCGCCAGGAAGCTTGTGGTCCCCTCACGTGGAAGGACGGTCGCCATCGTTTCCAATGCTTCCGGAGTGGCATCCATTACGTCTGCCCCGTTGGCTCCATGAATATGCCCATCTATAAACCCGGGAATAGCATTAAGACCGTTTCCGTCCACCACGACTGCCTTGTCGGATGTTTCGGTAGTCAGCTGTTCCATTGGGCCGATTTCTTTTATTTTTCCTTGCTCAGCCAATAAATATCCCTTCTCGATTACTTCCTCTTCCGCAAAAACCTTAACATTTTTTATGAGTAACGTGCCTTCTTTCGCCACAGTCGCTCGCCTCTTTTCTAAATAATTGCAAAAAACACCGATAATATAGGAAGTCACTTTTAAGGTATCACAATGAGATATAGTTGTCTATACATTAATATAAGTATATACTTAACCTGAATATTTTGATAAAATTTTTATAGCTTTTCATTTTCTCTTTACAAGCCAGGCGATGAAAGGAGATGGATATGGTCGATAAAAATTCACCATTACCTATATATTATCAATTGGAAGAGGAAATCAAACACCTGATCGAAACCGAACAATTAAAACCGGGAGAACTCCTCCCTTCCGAGCGGGAATACGCAGAGAAACACCACATCAGCCGGATGACTGTCAGACAAGCCATTAACAACCTGGCCTCTGAAGGGCTGCTGTATCGCCAAAAAGGCAAAGGTACATTTGTAGCTGAGAAAAAATTCGAGCAAAACTTACAGGGATTGACCAGCTTCAGTGAGGATATGCGGGCTAGGGGTCTTACTCCTTCCAGTAAGCTTGTACGCTTCGAGGAAATGGAGGCTGACGAAAAACTTGCTGCCAATCTGGCAGTGGACATCGGAGAATCGATTTTTAAAATCGAACGGGTTCGGATGGCAGATCAAGCACCGCTGGCAGTAGAAACAATCTACACATCGAAGAAAATCGCAGGGAACATGACGAGAGAAGACTTTGCACCGTCGTTTTATGACTATATCGAAAACACGCTCGGCCATACCATCAAGCATGCCGATCAGGAAATTGAATCGGCACTTGCCAATGATAAGGAAATCAAGTACTTACAGCTTAAACCAGGTGATCCTGTGTTGTTAATCGAGCGTCTCACCTACTTAAGCAATGATGAACCATTCGAATATGTCAAATCCGCCTACCGGGCAGACAAATACAAATTCAAACTGCAAATGCCCCGTTAAGCTCGGATGGGACGGTGGGATGGGGACAGCACGCTTGAGGGGACAGTCCCCTACCGCTAACATAAGAGCCCATATGTGCAGAAAAGACCGTTTAGGGGTCAGTCCCCGAAACGGTCTTTTTCGTGTCTTCCCTTATATAAAAACCTTGTCATTGGTGGATTTAAGCGGATCGGGGACTGACCCCAAAGTCGGTTTCTTTTTATTTATGTTTGGTTTGGGGTCAGTCCCCGCAATCACCTTTTTTCGCATTTTTGTTATTTTGGGGACTGACCCCGGCGGGATTCCTAGTAAATTGGCTTCAATGAATCAAACAAAACCCCAGCTTTTATTAAAGCTGGGGTTTTACGATTGTTATTCTTGTTTTAAGTCAAGTATATTTTCCTGGCCAATTTTAATGGTACCGCTTTGAAGTAATCTAACCTGCTCGTTATCTCCGAGGTTTGTGAAGATGACAGGGGTAATGGCAGAAGCTGCATTTTCTCTAATGAATCCGAGGTCCACCTTCAGGAGTTTTTCCCCTTTTTTCACTTGCTTCCCTTCGCTTACAAATACTTCAAAGCCTTTTCCTCCAAGCTGCACGGTATCAAGTCCGACATGGACCAGCACTTCATGTCCAGTGGAAGCTTTAATTCCGACAGCATGCTTGGTCGGGAAGACGTTGATGATTTCGCCATCGACTGGGGCAACAAACAAGCCGTCTTCTGGTTCGATTGCAAATCCATCACCCATCATTTTTTCAGAGAATACTTCGTCCGGCACTTCTGTAATTTCCATTAGCTTACCAGATGCAGGAGCAACAAAATCGTTGCTCGCAAGTTTTCCTACTGTTCTCTGGCTTTCTTCAGCCGGGATTTCTGCATCCTCTTCTTTTCCCGGTGCTTCCATGTTGTTGTTTTCCATTCGTTTACGCATTGCTTCAGCAAGGAAATCAACTGTAGTTCCCACAACCACATGTAAATTTCGCTTGTTCAGTTTCATGACACCATTGGCTCCTTGGCGTTTAAGCGCCTTCTCATCGACTTCCTCCATGTTATTCATTTCCAGGCGAAGCCGGGTTGCACAATAGTCCAGGTTTTTAATATTTTCTGGACCACCGAGTGCTTGTAAATAATGATAAGCCTTAGCATCATAATTCTTACCGCCTTTAGCGATAATCCCGCTTTCATCGGCATGTTCTACGTCCTCATCCTCACGGCCGGGGGTCTTCAAATCGAGCTTGACAATCAACACGTAGAATACCACAAAGTAAATAGCCGCAAAGACCAGTCCTTGAATGAACAAAATGATTGGATTTTGTGCTATACCGAAATTTAAGACATAATCAATGAAACCGGCTGAAAAACCAAACCCATGCCGGATATCTAGCCATAAAGCTATGATCATAGAGATACCAGTCAGTATGGCATGTACCACATATAAAAGTGGAGACAAGAACATAAATGAAAACTCAATTGGTTCCGTTACACCGGTCAAAAATGCAGTAAATCCGATACTGAATAACATACCACCAACCGCGGCTCTGCGTGTCTTTTTAGCAGCGGCATACATGGCGAGACAAGCTGCCGGCAGACCGAACATCATGATCGGGAAGAATCCTGCAAGGAAAGTACCTGCAGACGGGTCTCCTTGCAAGAAACGATTGATTTCTCCTCTTACCGGCTCCGAAGCTCCCTCGGGTACGAAGGAACCAAAATCAAACCATACCAGGGTGTTGATGACATGGTGGAGTCCAACCGGAATTAAAAGCCGGTTGAAAAAGCCATATGTTCCGACCCCAAGGGCGCCTGCACCAAGCATCCATTCCCCTAGACCATTGATCGCTGTCTGAATTGGCGGCCAGATGAGTCCGAAGATACCAGATAAGATCACCATGACAATTGCCGTGATGATCGGGACAAACCTTTTTCCACCAAAAAAAGCCAACCAGTCCGGGAGTTGGATATTGGAATACCGGTTATAAAGCAGACCAGCAACAATTCCGGCGATAATACCGCCGAATACGCCCATATCTAACTCATCACCAAAGGCTCCGACACCGCCAGTCAATACCAGGAATGCTACTGCACCTGACAAGGCGGCAGCTCCGCTTCCATCACGAGCGAAGCCCATCGCTACGCCAATCGCGAAAATAAGTGCAAGATTATCTAATATCCCGCTTCCTGCCTGGCTGATAAACTGGATATCCAACATATCATCAGCACCCAGTCTAACCAGTAGAGCAGCAGCAGGGAGCATAGCGATTGGAAACATTAAAGATTTACCAATTCGTTGTAAAAACGCTAGCATTAATTCCACTCCTCTATATTTTGAAAACGCTGTAGAAAGTATAACACCGGTAATATATAGATGTCTATACCAATTCTATTTAGTGTGGGGACAGTCCCTCCAACTACAATTTTCGACTAAACTTATTATAGAGGGACTGTCCCCAAAAATAAAACAAAAAATTACTTTTCCTCAGGAATAGGACTTGGTAATACTGGAGCCAAGGCAGTTACTTCGGCTTTTCTATCGTTTACATACTGATGATACCGAAACCTTCTTGGTTCAAAAAAATAAGACAACAGCCTGTCTTGGTCTACTATTCTTTTTTGCATTTCCGGGAACATATATTCATTGTAACTGCTCCACTTATATTGTTCAGGGATAGAACAAATCTTGGCTGCGCATGGATTTAGGTGAATATAGCGGGAAACGTGGAGAAAATATTGTACTGAAGTAATGTAGTGGGCATGAAATCTTCCCTGAAAAACGTGGCCGACTAGATCATATTTTCTGTTGAAATAAATAGCATATTTCGTATGGAGAATTTTCATAAACATACTCGGGGCTTGTTCGGTGGCTTCCACGAGGAGATGGATGTGATTGGGCATAAGGCAGTAGGCATGTAGCTGAAAAGGATACTTCTGTTTCACGGATTGGAGAATTTCCAGGTATCGGTGAAGATCCTCCTCATCCCTAAATAAAACTTGCTTCCTGTTTCCCCGGGCCGTAATATGATAAGTTCCCCCGGGGACCCAGGCTCTCAACATTCTCGGCATTAGCATTCCCTCTTTCCTTATAGTATTTCAGATAACCTTTCGACAAAATCACTTAAAACCCTCTTTAACAGCATCTCTAAATGAGAATATTTTAGGGGTCAGTCCCCCACCATGGTAAAGTGGTAGCGTGTTAAAGTATGGAAGCAAAGAAAAAGCGTTGACTGGAATTTCAACGCTTCTTCTCTTATATCGTTTAGGCATTTTCCGATTTCACTACATGATTCTGGTTCAATTCCTTGATTAAGTGCTCGATAAATTCATGGGAATCATTTATTTGAGAGTTCTCTGTTTTATCAATCAATTTTGATAATACGCTTTTATATAACTCTTGCTCTTTCATTACTTCACCTCATTTTTTCTATCAATCTAAGCTTTTATATAAGTCACAGAATCATCTGACAAATTCGTTTTTCTTCATAATTGTTTCCACTATATCATCTTTTGGAACAAAAAGGGGGATTTTCTTTCAAAATTTTACAGCTTTTTTTGTGATTTTTCTGTTTTTTCGCTGATAGAACAAATAAATAAATAGAATTGCCAGGATAGCACCGCAAGTATCCAGCACGACATCACCGGCATATGGAGTCCTATTCTGAGTGAAACTCTGATGAAACTCATCTATTGCAGCATATGCAACTGTAATAAAAAGGGAAATGATTATTTGCACTCTGCGCTTAACATCGAGCGTCCTGTTAATGGCGGTAAAAAAACAAAGCAGTAACACGAAGAACACAGCCATGTGTGCTCCTTTTCTTATAAAGAATTCCACAAACCCATATACCCCTAACGAATGGATACTAACCTCCGAATGGTGGTATGAAAACACTATCCCATCTAATGAGGGCGCTAAAAAGTCCAAATCAACGTAATCGGCCATAAAAGGTTTGATATCCTGATCCTCGTATGGCTGGGATGAAGCATAAAAAATCACCACCATCCAGCTGATAGGCAATAACCAATAACTCCATTTTTTCATCTTCTGCATTCCAATCTCCTCATGTCACTGACCTACCTAGCATTATACCAAAAAGAATCGTTTACAACTGTAACAGAGTGGGGGTCAGTCCCCAGATTTGTTTATCAAAATCTTCAGGAGTGGATCTTAGCATGTCCCCTCATTAAAAGGGCCAGAAGCTTTCCGCTATTGTTAAATCTCGCTTTAACACTTTAGAGCGCTAACAGGATGAGGGACTGACCCCAAACTGCTCCCACGCCCAAATAACGTGAAACACCCGGAGGGCGTTTTTCCCTCCGGGTGTCCAGGTTTTTTCGTACTATTTATTTATCCTGGTTGATTCGCCAACGATTAAATTCGAGAAACTCTCTGAATTGTTCTTTAGAAACTCCGGATTCCATGGCATCTTGAACGAGCTCCAGCCAATCCTCGTCCAGCTGCTTCTTCATTTCTTCGCTTTCTTCTTTCATTAGCAGCTCATTGATGGACACTCCCAGTACCGCGCCTACTTTTTCCATAAATTGTATAGAAGGATTCGTTTGCAGGTTTCTTTCTATTGAACTTAAGTATGATTTTGCCACGCCAGCTTGTTCTGCCAATTCAGATAAGGACATTTTTTTCTCTTGGCGCAATTGTTTGATTTTATCCCCGATCAAGGCCATTCACCTTCTTTCAACCAGATTATATCACAAGAAAGGCGAATGGTTCTATATAAAGCACGTAAAAGCCACACAGTTATTTGCTATTTACAGAAGATTGCTTGGACAAAAATATTTTCACTTCATCAATCTGCAGTCCGATCTGCTTTGCTTCTTCCATAAGGTGAATCCAATCTCTATCCAGAATTTTTTCGTCCAACGTTTTCAACATACGGTTTACCCTCCAATATTCTGTCAGGCAGCACAGCCATCCTAGCACCAAGGTGCTTTAGATCTGTTGCTTTGCGTCCTTATTTTTCAATAAGTTTGCCTTTTACTGAAGAAGCAATGTTATATTGAAAATATACTATAATTTCCATGGATTTCCTATGGGTTGTTTTTGTCTAATAACTACTAGTTTTGTAAAGGAGAGCGAATCAGACTCATTCATTTATACTATAATTAAGACAAAATGCTGCTTGATTCGAGGGAATCTAATGAGACCCTGCTTTTTCGTAAAAATTCCCGGGCTAATAGCCCTAATTTGATTAGCAATCTTATAAAAATTGGCGGATTGTAGGGGTTAATGTCTGTTGTTTTGCTAAGTGATTACTGATAAATTTAGTTTGAATGTAAACGATTTTCAGATTTCAAGATTACCGTTCATTAATATAGAAGAGAAAACGTTGAAAGAGGGATGGAACGGGTGAAAAAAATAGCGTTTCTAATCATGGCAGTGGGTATAGTGTTAGCAGGATACGGCGCCATCCAGTTAGTGCAAACGGGACAGTCCCAGCAAAAAAGCCTTGCTGAGGCTCATTTACTATTAAAGGAAAGAAACTCCTCTGAAACGAAACAAAATAACCCAACCATAATTGATAAGCAACACGGCGATGCAGCTTATCTTCCGGAGCAAGGAGAAACTGCCGGAATTCTTGCTATCCCGAAAATAGGTGCGGAGCTGCCAATTGTAGAAGGAACCGACCCGGACGATTTGGAAAAAGGAGTTGGCCATTACAAGGGAACAGCATATCCTACCGAGAATGACCAAATTGTACTATCAGGACACAGAGATACGGTTTTCCGACGAATGGGCGAAGTAGAAATCGGTGATATTTTTATTGTTAAACTTCCTTATGGAGAGTTTCGCTATCAAATGGAAAGTGCCAGAATTGTCGATGCTAATGATCGGACAATAATCAAATCCACAGCGCCCGACGAAGTATTGACGCTGACAACCTGTTATCCATTTTCCTATTTAGGAAACGCCCCACAGCGCTATATCATTACAGCCCTCCCAATCGACTAATCACTGAAGAAACGCGAACCCACTATTCCTGAAGTTAATCCGGCCTTAACTCGGGGACAGTCCCTCAAAACTCATTCCCATACATTTTGACTGATTCAGGGACTGACCCCAAATCACCCTAAATAAAAGTTTTCCTTGCCAAAAATTCATCTAAATCCTATCGCTACAGCATTCTATGAAAAGGAGGGACTGTCCCCTCTTCTTGGCATTTCCTATGTTCCTCTAATTTGGGGACTGACCCCCTGATTGCTGACCCCCTGATTGGACCCCCTGATTGACCCCTTGATTTGCATCCTCTTTTTCAACCTTTTCTTTTTTCAAATTTTTGGTGTTTTTTTGGTTTCTGGTTTAGACGGTAGCTGGGGTATTGAGGTATAATGGGGGTTGGAATCTTTTGACTAGAATGAAGCTTTGTCTTCAAAAACGGAACAATCTTTGTTCTCATTTTGGCCATACGGGTACAACGTTGAGAAATACATACGAGATAGTACGGCTGTATTGTTTACTTGAAGTACGATAAAGAAAGGATGGGTACTGTGAAAAAAATTTATAGTTTGCTAGCTATGATGACATTAATTGCTGTCCTATCAGCTTGTTCCAACGATGAAGTAACACCGGAAGAACGGATGGACGAATTCGTCGACCATTGGAACGAGCAGGACTTTAAAGCAATGTACGATATGGCATCCTCTGAATCAAAAGAGGCTTACCCTACAGAAGAGTTTGTTGATCGTTATGAAAAAATCTATAACGATTTGAACGTAGAAAATTTAAATGTCAGCTATGAGAAACCGGAGGAAGGTGAAGAAAATAGCCAGGAGGATGAGACGGCTAAATTCCCGGTCTCCGTGGAAATGGATACGGTAGGCGGGCCGATTTCCTTTGAATATGATGCTACTTTGAACAAAACAGAGGATGACGAAGGTGAAACCGACTGGGTAGTCAATTGGGATCCCGGCTATATTTTTCCGCAGTTGAAAGACGGAGGCGAAATTTCGTTTCAAACAGAATCTCCAGAACGGGGAGAAATTTTCGATCGAAACGAAAATGGCCTTGCGGTAAATGAGGAAATTTATGAAATTGGCGTAGTCCCAGGGGAATTCGGCGAGGATGCTGAAGAAACGAAAGAAAAGATAGCTTATCTGCTTTCAATGGATGTCGATACAATAAATGCAGCACTGGAAGCAGAATGGGTGCAAGATGATTCGTTTGTTCCTTTGAAAAAAGTTCCAAAAACGAACGAGGAACAATTGGACGCCCTATTTGAACTGGGACCTGTTTTAAGTCAAACGACAACCGGCAGGGTTTATCCCTATGGCGAAGCAGCTTCCCATTTAGTCGGGTATATCGGCTCGGTAACTGCTGAAGAAATAGAGGAAGCCGATCCGGGTGAATATTCAAATAGTGATATCATTGGAAAACGCGGCCTGGAATTATTGTTTGAAGACAGACTAAAGGGTGAACCCGGCGTAACCATCGCTGTAACAAAGGATGGAGAAGAAGACCAGGTTCTGACACAAACCGAAGTGAAAAATGGCGAAGATATTACGGTCACCATCGATGCAGATATTCAGGAATCGATTTACAACTCCTATGAAGACCAGTCCGGCACGGCAGCTGTAGTCCAGCCAAAAACTGGGGAAACCCTTGCGCTCGTGAGTGCTCCAGGATTCGACCCAAACGAGCTGGCTTATGGAATCAGCCAGTCACGACTGGAAGAACTACAGGATGATGAACAGCATCCACTGCAAAATCGTTTCAGTGCAACCTTTGCGCCGGGCTCTTCCATTAAACCAATCACTGCGGCAATCGGACTGGAAGCAGGCGCGATCGATCCGAATGAGGCAATCGAAATCAATGGTCTTAAATGGCAAAAGGATGAATCTTGGGGTGACTATCGTGTAACGCGTGTCTCGGAAGGCAGTCCCGTCGATTTAACGGATGCACTCGTACGCTCAGATAATATTTACTTCGCAAAGCAAGCGTTGGAAATCGGGTCTGACAATCTGATTGACGGTCTGAACCAATTTGGAGTCGGGGAGGACTTCCCTTACACCTATCCAATCGAAGCTTCCTCCGTTTCCAATAACGGGAAAATCGATAGTGAAGCGATGTTGGCCGATACCAGCTACGGTCAAGGACAGTTGGAAATGAGCGCCCTGCATTTGGCAGCGGCTTATACTACCTTGCTAAACAACGGTAATATGATCCAGCCGACCCTGGAGGAAAGCGAAGAAGACGGCCAGGTTTGGAAAGAAGGCGTCGTTAGCGAAGACAACATCTCTATTATCCGTGGTGCACTCCGCAAAGTCGTCTCCGCTTCAAACGGAACGGCTCATAGTGCAGCCTCACTAGACATCAACTTATCTGGTAAAACGGGTACAGCAGAATTGAAAAAAAGCCTGGATGATGAAGATGGCGAAGAAAATGGCTGGTTTGTCACCTATCCTGAAGACGAGGATATGTTAATCTCGATGATGATGGAGAACGTCAAAGACCAAGGCGGCAGCCATATTGTTGTCGACCGCGCTGTCGAAGCATTAGAGGAAATAAAATAACATATCTGCAAAATAGGGAGCTGTTCCAATGGAACGCTCTCTTTTTTTGGCTCTACAATATTTGTTGGGGTTTTAGAAAAATTCCGCATAAAAAATACACACAAGCTCCTATCTCTACTACACTTGAATTGACTAAGAAACAAGCAGATAGGAGTTGTGTGTACATGCATTCTAACATGACATTACCCGGATTAGAAAGTGTTTCTATCAAGAAAGTAGAAGAGGTGGAGGGAGCTTACCACATAGAGGTGGAGATGCCCAGGCAGGCGCAAACCTGTCCGGCGTGTGGTAACCAGACTTCCCGCGTTCATGATTACCGAATACAGAAAATCCAGCACTTAAAGGTATTTGAACGAACCACCTATTTGTTTTACCGCAAACGACGCTATGCCTGTTCCTGTGGTAAACGATTCGCAGAAGCCAATCCGATGGTGGACCGTTATCAGCGTCATTCAAGAGAGTGGAACCAGGCACTTGGCCTTCGGGTGATCCAGGGGATGAACTTCAAGGATACCGCTGCGCAGTTCCGTACCTCACAAGCTACAGCCATTCGCCGGTTCGATCAGGTGGCCACACCAGAACTTCAAGAGGTGGAAGAGCTTCCAGAAGTGATTGCGATTGATGAATATAAAGGCGATACCAATGCGGGGAAATACCAGGTCATCATTGGCGATGGAGAGACCGGAAATCCAATAGATATCCTGCCTGATCGATCCGTCAAAACCGTCAAGCAGTACCTTCGGGAAAAAGGGGGTAATGTCCGGAAGGTCATCATGGACATGAGCTATAGTTTTAAGTCAGCTGTCCGGAAGGCGGTGGGAAGCCCCATCATTGTGGCCGATCGTTTCCATTTTTGTCGGTATATTTATTGGGCTTTGGAAAAGGTGCGCAGGCGAGTCCAAAAGAACTTCCATGAATACGACCGGAAAAAGTGTAAACGGATGAAACATATCTTTTACAAGAAGCAGGAGGAACTAACCGAGAAGCAGCGCTGGTATCTGAACCGATACCTCGATCTATCGGATGAACTACGAGTCGCCTATAAGCTGAAAGAGGCTTTTCGCAGCTGGTTTGAAGAGGCAAAAGCAATGGGGAAAACCGATATTGGCTATGTAAAACAACGATTGTATCAGTATTATGACCGAGTGAAGCAAAGTGGTATGGAAGAATATCTACAAGCGATTGGCACCTTGAAGAATTGGCAGACAGAGATTCTGAATAGCTTTGCGCTCGATTATAGCAATGGGTTTATTGAAGGATTGAACAACCAAACGAAAGTCATCAAACGGAATGCTTTTGGGTTTCGTCGTTACGATCGCTTAAGAACGAAAGTGTTATTACATCATCAACTGAAGGAATTCAGGGGCTTTCAAGTGGGTTAAGGAGTAGGAGCAAATTTCTCCCACCCCAACATTTGACGTAGAACCCTTTTTTTTACATCTGCTTCCGATTTTTCTTTTATCTAAGTTGGCTTCGTGCTAGTAAAATCCTTCACACCCTCAAAAAACTTTCCCTTTTCAAAAAAAATACAATAAGAAAGGACTACCAGTTAGATAGTCCCTTTGCTGTCCTCTATTCCAAATTGGTATGCTGTTGTTTAAGTGCTTCATGATTTGTATTTTTAAACGTTTCCATCGCATAGATGACAGAAGCGTCCAACACTAAATGCAACGTTTGGTCAAATTGATTACCTAGCGGCTGGATCGTATCAGGTTCATACGGGAGCCGTTTTTTTGTTGCTGTCGGAAGGTAGATAGCATGGTCAGCCAGCTTGCTCAACGGTGATTCAGGATTGGCAGTAACTGCTGCTACCTTAGCACCAACTTCCCGTACTTTTTCGGCTTTCGTGAACGTACCGCCGGTCGACCCAGATCCTGACAATGCAACATACAAGTCACCGTCCGCTATACTTGGCGTGATGGTCTCTCCTACGACATACACAGGAAAGCCGGCGTGCATCAGCCGCATGGCAAAAGCTTTTCCCATCAGTCCTGTACGTCCTTCCCCATCGACAAAAATCCGCCTTGCACTGTTCAATTCTTCTGCCAGTTGCTTGACGCTATCCTGGTCAATCCGTGCAAGAACGCCGGTTATTTCTTTTCCGATCGTATCGATAATTGCTGACATATCCTTCATTTGATCATCCCTTTAATCGTTTTTGCCGCTTCTTCCCGGTTCGCTGCTTTCGTGATCGCACTTCCGACAATGATTACATCCGGCTGATACTTAAGAAATGCTGGCAAGCTGTCCTGATTAATTCCTCCTGCGACAGCAGTTTGGACACCTGTCAGTCCTTCCACCAAATCAAAATGTCCGGCATCCAGTCCACCGGTTTTCTGCTCATCTTTGCCTATATGCAAGGAGAGCAAGTCTGCCCCACTCTCCACAAGTTGATCTACCTTGTCGCGGCTACGGATTCCAAGCAAATCGACCATGATCTGTTTGTCCGCGTGATTGGCGACTTCTATACAATCCTTGATTGTCTGTAGTGGGGCGAATCCCATGACGGTGGCAATGTCTGCTCCTGCATCCAATGCAAGTGCCGTTTCATGCTTGCCTGCATCGCAAATTTTCATGTCTGCAACCAGTGTTTTATCCGGATAGGTTCGTTTCATCTCTTTGATTATTTCTATCCCAAATTCTTTGATGACTCCCGTTCCGATTTCGATATAATCAACGGAATCTTTTACCGAAGCGATTACCGAAAAACATTCTTCCCACGGCAGTCGATCCAAGGCAACCTGCAATTTCATCCTCCAACACTCCTCCTTTGTGTGCTACCGCTCAACCCTTTTTTTCTCTCCTATCTTTTCCAATACTTCATCCAAGTCAGGCAATCCTTCGTTGTCACCAGCTACGGAAACAACAAGCGCACCAACTGCGTTGGCAAACGTCAGCATTCGTTCCGGTTTCCAGTTTTGATTCCAGGCATAGATAAAACCTGCATCGAAACCATCACCGGCTCCGACGGTATCAACCACTTTTCCTACGGGAAACCCGGGAACTTGAAAGCGCTGACCGTTCATGTATCCAACACTGCCTTCAGCCCCTTTTTTAATGACAATGGCTTCGATTTCATAAGGACGCAGCTGCTCGACCAATCCTGCTTCCTCCTCTTCTATTTCAAACAGAAAGCTTAACTCTTCAATTCCGGCCAACAGGATATCGACATCTGGAAGAAACGATTTCAGTACGTCCCTCGCTTTTTCTTCGCTCCAAAGCTTCAGTCTGATATTCGGATCAAACGAAACCTTTAAACCGTGTTTCTTGGCAAGCGATATCGCTTTTCTGATCAAGTCTATATTTTTTTCGGATATTGCCGGGAATACCCCTGTGACATGCAGGATTTTCGCCTGTTTGATATAGGCTTCGTCTATATCGTCCAACGTCATCGTTTCGGTCGGTGATTTCTCCCGATAATAAAACGTTTTGCCTTCTCCGGAGTCTCGGATTTCTTTAAAATTGAGTGAAGTTGGGTACCCCTCGACAAGCCTTGCTTCTGTCACATCTACCCCTTCCCCGCGCATGAAGTTAAGGATGTATTTTCCAAACTCATCCTTCCCCACACGGCTAATCCAGCCGCTGTGCATTCCAAGCCTGGCACAGCCGACAGCAAAATTCAGCTCTGCTCCGCCCACTTTTCTCTCAAACTCATTCACGAACCGCATCGGTCCTGTATTTTTGGGATTGAAGGTGATCATCCCGTCTCCAATTGTTAATACGTCCAGCATGTAAAACACTTCCTTTTTCTGAAAGTAGAAAAGCAGCCGAACTGACGCCCGGTGCGCTTGGCTGCTTTCCATTTTCTATTTAAATGTCAAAC
Organism: Virgibacillus senegalensis; assembly: GCF_000821245.2. GTDB lineage: Bacteria > Bacillota > Bacilli > Bacillales > Amphibacillaceae > Sediminibacillus > Sediminibacillus senegalensis. Next base: position 1,024,720 of record NZ_LN611424.1, on the reverse strand, counting down.
ATCGTCGGCAGCCACATAAAGATGGCCGGGACAAATGCTATAAGCAAAATGACTACTAGAATAATCCCGATATACGGTAAGACTGCACGAAATGATTTTCCGATTTGCAGCTTCGCTATCTGGCTTGCCAACAGAAGGCATAACCCATATGGCGGTGTTACCAATCCAATGGCCAAACACATCATTATCACGACTCCGATATGAATGGGGTCCACTCCCAAATTCAACGCAGTCGGCAAAACGATAGGGACAAACAAGATGATAGCCGGAACCGTATCGAGAATCATGCCAATCAACAAGAATAAAAGGATAACCGCAACGATGAACAACCATTTATACGGCATATATTGGGTGAAGAAATTACCGATAACAACCGGCAAATTGTAATAGCTGATCAGACGTCCTAATGCACTAGCAGCTGACAAAGCAAACAATGTAAGCGAGCTTAGCTTTAATGTGTCATATAGAATTGGCATCATGTCTTTTATCTTGATGGTGCGATAAAAGAAAAAGGAAAGAATAAAAGCATAGATACAAGCAATGACCGCCGCTTCTGTCGGTGTAACGATACCTGCGACGATTCCACCCAAAATAATGATCGGTGTCATTAGCGGCGGCAAGCTTTTCATACCTTCTTTTAGTACCTCGCCAACCTTCATTCGCTGGTGACTTGGATAGCCATGCTTTTTCGCGATGAAGTTCACAAAGATCATTTGCGCAAGCCCGATTGCAAGTCCTGGTATAATACCGGCCATGAACATCTTTCCTACGGATACATTGGCGATACTTCCGTAGATTACCATCGGAATACTTGGCGGAATGATCATCCCCATCGTTGAAGATGCGGCGGTTACTGCCACAGAGGTTTCCTTGCTGTAATTTTCCCGCAGCATGTTCGGGATAAGGATTTTTCCGACTCCGGCCGTATCAGCTGTGGAAGCCCCGGAGATCCCCCCAAAAAACATGGAAACAACAATGTTTGCCTGTGCGAGTCCGCCTTTAATATGTCCTACAAGTGAAACAGCGAACTTGATCAGCATATCGGAAATTTTTCCTTGGTTCATGATGTTGGCGGCAAGAATAAATAACGGAACCGCCAGAAGGATGAAAGAATCAAGTCCGGAAAACATCCGCTGAACTACCGTAGTCATCGGAATAGTATCAAGCATGGCTATTCCTACGTAAGCCGTCACAGCGATGACAAATGCGATCGGCAATCCGATAATCAGTAAAACAGCAAACAGCAGAACGAGCAATAGACCTGTCATGCTTGATACCCTCCTTTATCTCTGCGGTATTTGTTGAATTCCTCGACAAGGCTTTCCAATGCATAAATCATGAACGTCACACCGGTAATCGGCAGTACCAGCCACATATACCCCTGCTTCAACTGCGGCATGCTGTTAACCGTCCAACCCCAGAATTGCTGACTGATTTCATAACCATCGGAAACCATAATATAACCGAACCAGATCAAGATCACCTGGATAATGACCTGCAGGACCAATAACGGCAACCCTTTCAACTTATCCAGTAAAATCGTCAGCTTGAAATGCTCCTTCTCGCGTAAGGTAATTGCCGCTCCGAAAAAGACCATCCAAATAAAGGAATAAGTTGCAATCGTGGCCGCCCAAAACACGGAGATACCCGGAATATAACGGGAGGCAACCTGTAGGATGACACACACCATAAAGATGATAAAGAAGATTGCCGCCAATACTAATTGAACCTTTGCTAACCCATTAATCCATTTCTTCACCCAAAACACCCCTCCATCTAAAAACCAACCCACCAAGCGCATCCCCTATAGAGATTTATGGGGTCAGTCCCCTAATGCTGTTCCACGCTAATTCACCCTGCTCCGGGGTCAGTCCCCACTCCTGTAAAAAAGCCGCCATTTCAGCATTTCGCTCTTTTTCCAAGCTTCAAATTGGTGGAATGGGGTCAGTCCCCGGAAGTCCTCCACTAGAGCAAATCATGCAAGAGTTCTCGTGGTAGGGACTGTCCCCCAACTCCATCTTTGTTCCTCTATTTCCAGCAGCCGCCTGCATTTCTGGTTGTCCCCCAACAACTTTGTAATGCGGGGCAGCGGGTGTTTGGTTTTTTATTTGAACTGTTTATTGAACCCCTTTGTTTTCTTATTGAACTTGCCCAAGATGAGCTTATTTCAATTCCTGTACGATTTGATACAAGTCTTCCATACCAAGCTTTTTAACTGCATCTTGTCTGATCTGTTCTGTTGCATCAATAAATGGTTGCTTATCAACTTCGTAGACTTCTACCCCTTCGTCTTCCATTGCCTTCAACGATTCTTCTGCTAGTTGATCGTCAGCTTCAAGTGCTGCTTTCGTAGCTTCTTCAGCCGCTTTATCAAATGCTGTTTTCTGTTCATCGTTCAATTGGTCGTAAACTCTGTCAGCAGTGAAGAAAAGACGCGTGGTGAAATCATGCTCAGTTTCGGAAATATATTTTGCCTGTTCATAGTGACTTGCTTGATAGATATTGGTAAAGTCATTTTCTGCTGCGTCGATTACTTTGTTTTGTAACGCTTGATACATTTCATTCCAAGCTACGTTAGCCGGCTGTGCACCAAATGCTTTCCAAGTGTCTTGAACGACAGGTGAATTTTGCACACGTACTTTTACGCCTTTCAAATCTTCCGGCTTTTCAATCGGTTTGAAGCCGTAATAGTTTCGCACACCTGCTGACCAGTAACCAAGCATTTTGAAAGAGGTATTTTCTTCGATTCTGTTAAAAATGGTTTCCCCAACTTCTCCATCCACAACTTTTTTCCAATGGTCACGACTTTCAAATAGGTAAGGAAGCGCGAAGAAATCTACGTCCTGAACCGCTTGGGTCATGAATCCAGGAGAAGCTGCTACCAAATCAACGGATCCAGATTCCAGGTTTTGCACCAATTCATCTTCATTACCGCCTAAAGCGCCGTCCGTGTGGATTTCAACGGTTACATCCCCATCGGTTTCTGACTCAATCACTTCTTTAAATTTTTCAAAGCCTGTAGCAAACGGACTATCTGCATCCAACTGTGTAGCTGCAATCAAGTTAACGCTTCCATTTTCAGCAGCATTGCTGTTTTCCGTTTCTGTGCCTCCGCATGCTGTCATAACCGATAAGATTAGTGCAGAAAAAATAACTCCTAATCGCTTTTTCATCTTACATTACCCCTTTGTCTAATATTTTTGTTTCGCTCGATTCCCTAATATTGATTGTCGCTTCGAACACATACTTTTTATCTTCCACTGGTTTGTGGTCGATCAAATCCATTAGCAGGCTTGCTGCTTTCTGGCCCATTTCATAGAATGGTTGATTGATAGTTGTAATAGGTGGTTCGTGCAGTTCTGCCAGATGTACTTCATCAAATACCATGACCGCCAAATCCTCCGGAACCTGTATGTGCTGTTGCTTAATAAATTTCACCAGTTCAATCAAAACGAGGTCACTGGCTGCCAAAATAGCTGTCGGAGGCTCTTCAAGTTCCAGCATCTCCTTACAAACTTCAAAGACATCGTCCATCTCGACATGATGAAGGTAGGCATCGTTTATCGGAATATCCGCCTGTTGTAACGCTTGCTTATACCCTTCGACTCTTTCCCTTCTTGTACTAACCTTCAACGGAGCCGTTATCAAGGAAATCCGCCTATGACCTGCTTCAATCCAATGGTTGATCGCTTGTTCGGTGATTTTCTGATTATCTACAACCACTGTCGGGATTTCAAGGTCATCGATATAACGGTCTAAAAATACGACCGGAATATTTCGTTCTTTCAACCTTTGATAAAGCTCACGATTGTAATTCGTCGGGACGACGATCAAACCGTCTATTTGCTTGGCCAGAAGCATTTCCACGTATTTTTGCTCTTTTTCCGGATCATCATCGGCATTGCAGATAATCGTATGATATTCATAGTTGTAACAATAGTCTTCAATCGACCTGCTGACGACAGTGGAATACCGATGCAAAATATTAGAGATAATCACGCCTATCGTAAGCGTTTTCTTTTGTTTCAAGCTTCTGGCCACTGTGTTCGGATGAAAACCTAGTTCCTCAATGGCTTCGGCCACTTTCTTTTTTGTTTTTTCCCCCATATAATGATATCGCTTGTTCACAAACTGGGAAACCGTGCTAGGTGACACGCCAGCTTTTCTTGCGACATCCTTTATCGTGACTGTTTTTATAACCCTGCCCCCCTCTCCCTTACCCCTGTACTTGAAAAAGGTAGTGTAAAAGATTAGCAACCGCTTTTTAATAAAACGGTTTAGTAAATCGATTTAGTTTGAGTATAATGTAAACGCATTCAAATTACAACCGGTAAAATCAATAGATTGCTAAATTTGTCGAAAAAACAAAAAGTGTAGGGGGTAACGTTAGTCAGTCATAGTATCTATAACAAGGGATATTTAATTTCAACAAAAAAACCACCCTCAAAAGGATGGTTTTAAAAACCGAAATAGCTATTCCTGATCATAAAGATGACAGGCAACCCAATGATTTGATTCTTTTTCCAAGAATGCTGGTTTTTCTAAAGTACATCTCTTGTGTGCCTTTGGGCATCTCAAATGAAACGGACAACCAGAGGGCGGATTAGCCGGATCAGGTACATCCCCCTTTAATATAATCCTTTCCTTTTTAACAGACGGATCATGTGAAGGGATAGCGGAAAGAAGAGATTGTGTATAGGGATGCAGCGGGTTGTGATACAAATCTTCAGTATTGGACAGTTCCATCATTTGGCCCAAATACATGACACCTACTCGGTCACTTATATGCTTCACCACATTTAAATCATGTGAGATAAATACATAGGTTAGTTTTAAATCTTTTTGCAACTCGATCAAAAGATTTAAAATCTGAGCTTGTATGGACACATCAAGTGCAGACACCGCCTCATCTAAAATGACCAGCTGGGGGTGAAGAATCAGAGCACGGGCAATGCTGATTCGTTGACGTTGTCCCCCGCTGAATTCGTGAGGATGCCGATTAATTTGTTCTCTCGAGAGTCCTACTCTTTCTGCAATTTCTATAACTTTTTGTTCTGCTTCCTTTTTGTTTGTGATTCCATGTGTAAGCAACGGTTCCAAAAGCAATTTTTTCACAGTCATTCTCGGATTCAGTGAACTGTAGGGATCCTGAAAAATAAGCTGTAAATCCTTTCTTATTTTTCGAAATTCTCTTTTCGAGTAATCTAATAGATTTACCCCTTTAAAGAAAACCTCCCCCTCGCTAGGTTCTAAGATTCTTAAAATAGAACGCCCCGTAGTGGATTTCCCGCAGCCGCTTTCTCCTACTAAAGCGAAGGTTTCATGTTCTTGAACTTCAAAACTTATATCATTAACAGCTTTCACATGGCCTTTCGTTCTTTTAAATATTCCTTCTTTTACAGGAAAATACTTTTTAAGATTTTTCACTTCCAGAACTGCTGGTTGATCACCCATTGACTACTTCCTCCTCCCCGTATAGCCAACATTTACTCTTATGATCTGCATCTACTGAAAACAATGGTGGGGCTTGGCTATGACAGATTTCCATTACATGAGGACACCTGGAAGCAAAACGGCATCCTCCTGTCAATTGCTTGGGTGATGGAACATTACCTGGTATAGAATATAATTTTTTCGATTTGTCCCCTAGTGATTTCACTGATTCAAGCAATCCCACCGTATAAGGATGGGTTGGATTTTTAAATAACGTTGTTACAGCTGCTTCCTCCACTACTTCGCCAGAGTACATTACGGCAACCCTCTCACATGTTTCCGCTATGACCCCCAGATCATGAGTGATCATTAAAATAGAAGTATCATAGGTATCCGTAAGTTCATTCATCAAATCAAGAATTTGCGCTTGAATGGTTACATCCAGTGCCGTCGTTGGTTCATCCGCAATAAGAAGCTTTGGATGACAAATTAGCGCAATAGCAATCATGATTCTTTGTCTCATTCCTCCAGACAATTGGTGGGGGTATTCTTTCATCAACTGATGAGGCCTCGGTATCCCTACCTTTTCCAGCATCTCCACAGCCAACTGCCTCATTTGCTTTTTGCTATAACTTCCGTGAAACTTCAATACCTCCATTATTTGATGCTCTATGGGATAAAGGGGATCCAAAGCAGTCATCGGTTCCTGAAAAATCATCGAAATTTCATTTCCTCTGATTTTCAACAATTCTTTTTTGGAGAGTTTCGTTAAGTCTTTTTCTCCATCCAATAGTATGTTCCCATCACTAATAGCAAGAGCATCTGGAAGTAAATCCATAATGGAAAGAGAAGTTAAACTCTTTCCGCTTCCTGATTCACCAACAATTCCATATTTTTGCTTTTTATCTATTGTAAGGTTGATGCTATTGATCACATTGAATTTTTTACGATCTGCATGCAAATCTATGGAAAGATCTCTAATTTCAAGCAACGAACTCACGGCAGATCCCTCCTTAAAGCGTTCAATCGGAGAAATGATAGTGGCTGAGTATGCGAGATTTTGCCCATTATTACAGGATGATCTGCTCCAGTGGCAGACGGGATTTGGTTGTACTGGCCACATAGACTGTGAAAACCTAGAATGGCAAAGGCAATAGCTTCCTTAAAATCACTGGATAGTTGGAAATCCTCATGCTTGTAAACTGTTTTGTTCGGGAGATACCGACGCAGCTGCTCCATTAAAAATGGATTGTAGCTGCCACCTCCGCCTATCACAACATCATCGATTACGTTATTCGAGGATTCAATAAAACGGGAGTACCCGTCGGCTATTGTTTTAGCAGTCCAGGCGGTAACTGTAGCCACAATATCTTCCTGACGCAAATCATCGGTCTCCCTCATAATAGAATCTACAAAGGAACTTCCAAAAAGCTCACGGCCAGTAGTCTTAGGAGGTTCCATTGAAAGATATGGTTGCTCCATAAGCTTCTCCAATAATTTCTGATTCACTTCTCCACTGTAAGCAATCGCCCCATCTTTATCATAAGCTTGCTTTCCTTCTGTTATTCTATAAACAACCTCATCTATTACCATATTTCCGGGCCCAGTGTCAAAAGACATTATCTGATCTCTCTTTGCATTTCTTGGTATATATGTAACATTTCCAATTCCGCCAATATTTTGAATGGCCCTGGAACGTTCGTGATTATTAAAAAGAATATAATCGACAAACGATACCAGAGGAGCTCCCTGTCCACCTGCAGCCATATCTGCGGTTCGGAAATCTCCAACAGCGGTTATTCCTGTTACTTCTGATAACATCGACAAATCTCCTATTTGCAAAGTACCAGGCACATCTGTTACATTTTTTCCACCTGTTGGCTTGTGAAAAATTGTTTGACCATGGGAACTGACAAAAAGAACATCTTCTTTACCTATATTCGCTTTGTTTAATAGGTCGTTGACTATCTTTCCCATCTCTTTTCCCAAAAACATATTCATGGAACAAATTTTTTCTAGTGATGCTGTCTCCGGATCACATAATTCTTTTAGTGCTTGTCTTATTTCTGGATCGTATTCATGGGATAAAGACTCTACTAACCTAACTCGCGTGTCGGGTGAAACTCCTTCTATTTCTATCAGTACAGCGTCTATGCCATCAAGAGAAGTACCTGACATTAAGCCGACCCCTAATTGTTTATTCATAATCCCACCCCTGTCTTGCTGAATTAATCGCTTGTACTACCAATCCATTGTTTTCACGGAGAAATTTTCGGGAAGCACTTCTACTTAGGTTTGTCTCGAGCATGATTAAGGCTTCTTTTATGCTCCATTCCGATTCCAGCAAGGTAGCATGTGCTACAGGTTCCGATACAGAAGCCAATTTACTTACAATACGACAAGCCCTTCTTCTCAATTTTTCATTTGTTGCCTGAAGATCCACCATATAGTTCTGATAGACCTTTCCAAGTTTCACCATCGTTGTTGTGCTTAACATATTCAACACCATTTTTTGTGCTGTTCCTGCTTTCATTCTCGTTGAACCTGTCACAACTTCGGGTCCTGTTACAGCCTCAATAGCAACATCCGCATAATTGGAAATAACAGAGGCAGGGTTACATGAAATACTTACAGTGCTTGCATCCATTAATCCTGCATGCTTTAAAGCCCCTATAACATAAGGTGTAGAGCCGCTTGCAGCGATTCCGACAACTATGTCCTTGGAGCACAGTTCTTCTTCAGACAAATCAACAGCGGCTTGATTTTCATCATCTTCCACTCCTTCAAGGGAATGAACAAGCGCATAGTATCCTCCTGCAATTAATCCTTTCACCAAGTTAGGTGGCGTGTTGTATGTTGGTGGACATTCAGATGCATCCAAAACTCCTAATCTCCCACTTGTCCCTGCACCGACATAAAACAAGCGGCCACCGTTTTTAATACTTGCAACAATTAAGTCAACTGCGCTTTGGATATTAGGTATTTGTTGTTTTACTGCCGAAGCAACGGAGTTATCTTCCTCATTTATGAGTGTCAATATTTCCTCTGTGCTCATTTCATCAATGTTTCTGCTTAATCGATTGGTCTCCTCAGTAACAAGATGGCTTTTTTTCACGTCCATACGCAACGCTCCTCGTGTACTATTTCATTTTAGGATCTAAAATATCTCTTAAACTATCTCCAAAAAGATTGAAGCAAAAGATGGTGAATACGATCGCGCCTGCAGGGAATAAAATCGTCCATGGAGCGAACTCCATATAAGTCCGGCTTGCGTCAAGCATTACTCCCCATGAAGGATTTGGAGGTTGAATACCCAAACCTAAGAAGCTTAAGGCCGCTTCTGTCAGTATTGCTCCAGATAAAGCCAGGGTAATTTGGACGATAAAAGGAGCAAGTATGTTTGGTGTTATATGCTTGAAAATAATATTTAATGGAGATACACCTATCGCCACAGCACTTGTAATATACTCATTCTCTTTCACAGCGATAACTGCTGCCCTAACTGTCCGGGTAAATACGGGAGTAAAGACAATGCCTATCGCTATCATGGTATTCGTTAAACTAGGGCCCAAAACCGCGACTATGGCCAAGGCAAGTAAAATATCAGGAAAAGCAAAAAAGACGTCCATAATTCTCATAATCACCTGATCTACTTTTCCTTGAAAGTATCCACTAATCAAACCGAATATCAACCCACAGCCCGCTCCAATTCCTACCGCTATGATTCCCACTTTTAATGATACTTGCGTTCCATAAACAATCCTTGAAAATATATCGCGGCCAAATTCATCAGTTCCAAAAATGAATTGTTTGCTGGGACCTTCCATGGTATGGTCGGTAAACATCTGTTCCGGACTATAGGGGGCGATAACTGGTGAGAGTAAACCAATTATTATAACGACAAAGATTCCCAGAAATCCTATTAAACCGACTTTATCTTTTTTCAATCTTCCCCAAAAATTTTTCATCTCATCACTCTTTTCCCTGATTCTTTCCAATCCTTATTTGTACGTTATCCTTGGATCCAGATAAGAATAAAGAAGGTCAACTAGCAGGTTGATCAATACAAATACAAATGCAATAAAAAGAACTGCTCCCTGGACTACTGTAAAATCTCTTTGCGTAATAGCCGTTAGAACAAGTTGGCCTAAGCCGGGCAGAGAAAAAATTTGTTCGATGATAACTGTTCCTCCCAAAAGGGTACCGATTTGCATCCCAATGATGGTAAGAATCGGAATCATCGCATTCCGCAACGCATGCTGAAAAATGACCACTCTTTCTCTTGCTCCCTTAGCTCTAATAGTCCGAATAAAATCCTGACGCAGAATTTCCAATATGGAGGATCTTGTCATACGCATGACAGCTCCTGCCATCGCGGTACCCAACACAAAGGATGGGAGAATCATGATCTGCAAATTGGTGGCAGGGTCATCAAAGAATCCAACATATCCCACAGGCGGACTATAGGAAAAGAACAAAGCAAAAACCAGAATTAAAACGGTGGCTAAAGCAAAGTTAGGAACGGATACACCTAACAAAGAAATCAGCCGGACTCCAAAATCTGTTTTGGAGTTTCTCTTTATAGCAGCAATTATTCCTAATGGAATAGCGATTATCCAGGAGATGATTGCTGAAATAAGGGTTAACTCAAATGTTAATTTAAAACGATTAAGGATGTCAGGAAGAACTTCTTTGCCTGTTCTCATTGATTCACCAAAGTCTCCTGTAAGAACACCTGCCATCCATTCAACATACTGTTGATAAATCGGCAGGTTTAAACCGAAATCTTCCCGCAGCTGTTGCAGGGATTCCGGGGTAGCATCGGTTCCCAGAATAGTCATGGCCACATCTCCTGGAACGATTCTCATAATGACAAAAATAAAAACGGAAACCCCAAATAATACCGGGATGAGCATTAATAAACGTCTCGCTATGTATGCGTACATTCAATCACCCTCACTACCAAGAGAATAGGAAGGGCTGTAAAAACAGCCCCTAAAATCACTTCTTATAAACCTCTACGATTTCCTCACCATTATGTGGGTAAGGAGTAAATCCTTCGACAGTGTCTCTGACAGCTACATAATTCATAGGAGAAACCAGAAATAGGTTAGGTGATAGATTAATAATTTGCTCTTGTGCCTTTGTATAAATCTCTTGTCGTTCTGTTTTATCTAGCGTTTGCCTTCCTTTTTCCACTAGCTCATCATATTCTTCGTTCGAAAAATTCCACACATTCGCAGAACCTTCGGTGTTAAAGAAGTAATTTAATGAACGATCTGGATCCGTCCCAGAGCCGTTCCGCCCCACCAGAATATCTGCAGAAGTATTTGACCATGTGTCAATGTACTCTCCCCATTCAATTTGGTTGATCTCTGCTTCTACCCCAATCTCTTTCCATTGTTGTTGTAAGAGTTGCGCTGTATCCACCATGTCTGGATATGTTGAGGCAGTAGTAATTACTGTCTTAAAACCATCCGGATAACCCGCATCCGCCAATAATTCTTTCGCTTTTTCTAAATCCCTTTGATAAAGCTCTTCCTCTGTGACATCTATTGCCCAATCTCCCATAGAAGGAGCTACTGGACCCGAAATGACGGCATCGCCATCCCATACTATATCTGCAATGCTTTGACGGTCAGTGGCCAGACTTAATGCTTGACGGACTTTTTCATTATTAAATGGTTCTTTATCGACATTGAATCCAACATAACTGTATTCGAGAGACTGATAATCCATAATATTTACTCCATCTTGATCCTGTAATAAGGAAGCAGATTTGGCAGATAAAGTTGTTAAGTCTACTTCTCCAGTACGGATAGCTGATAGCCTGGAAGATTCCTCTTTCATTGTGCTATAAACTACTTGGTCCAATTTCGGCTGATTCTCCATGTAATAATCTTCATTTTTAACTAAGGTTACATGGTTATCGGGAACCCATTCTTCCAGCTTAAATGGTCCAGTTCCTACAGCTGTTTGCTGTAAGTCTTCATTCTCTTCTACCACCTCTTTAGGTATGACGACAGCACTGGCGTTGGTTAAGTAAGAAAGGAACGTTGCATCAGGTTCACTCAAAGTAAATTTGACCGTATACTCATCTTCCGCTTCGACTTTTTCTATATTGGAAAAATACGATGCGATATGGGAAGCAGTTTCTTCATCCAGAATTCGTTCAAAGCTGTAAACAACATCCTCCGCATTCATTTCACGGCCATTGTGGAATTTAACACCTTCTACCAGATGGAATACATAAGAAGTGTCATCGGGTTGCTCCCAATCTGTTGCCAGTTGTCCTTTCACTTCCATATTCTCATCAAAAGTAAGTAAACCTTCGTAAATTTGGGAGTAAACCCGTATAGAAGAATGTGCTGGTGTTTTGTGCGGATCCAATCCTGCCGGTTCCTGATCATTCGCAATATTCAAAACTTGTTCTTCAGCCGTCTCTCCCTTTACTTCTCCAGTATTCTCTTCTCCTCCTGTTTCATCAGAGGAACATCCGGCAACGATAAGCGAAATAAAAAGGAATAAACACAGCAGCCACTTTTTTCTGTTAATAAACATTTATAAATCCCCCTTTAATTTTTCAAATTCCTTGAGCACTGTTTCAACGATTTCTTTTCTAAAAGGATTGATGTTTTTCGGTTTTTCAACATGAAGACGGTTCGTAAGAATTACTACAGTTAACTGTTTTTCTGGTACAATCCATATAGCTGTCCCTGTGAATCCTGTATGGCCTGCACCTTCAGGAAAGATCCCATTCACTTCCCAACCTAGCCCCCGATTGTGGACTCTCTGGCTGATGCTGTAATCAACCAGTTCCTTACTGATCAATTGCCTGCCTTTATAAACGCCTCCCTTCATATACAGATTTCCCAACTTTATTAAGTCTTCTATATTAGAGAACAAACCAGCATGCCCCGATTCACCAGAAAAGAAGTAAAAAGCGTTCCCATCATTTACAGTGCCTGAGATTGGCTGGTGAGTTGGCCGCCAACCATCAAACACTAGATTCCTATCCTCGCACATTTTCATCTCTATTCTGTTTCCATATTCTGTAGCGGCAATATCGGAATGGCTTGAAGGCTGGTAAGTCAAGGTGGATAATTCTAGTGGTTCTCTTATCATTTTCTGTATAGTTGTTTCTAAAGTTTCGTTAGTCTGTTCTTTAATCACTTCACCTAATAACATGAAGTTTAAGTCACTATACATAACTTCTTGTCTGTTTTCTTCTATTAAATCTATCTCAGCAAGTACTTCAAAAAAATTATTGTTGGGTAATTTCGTATAAAAAGGGTGCCAAGCTTTCAACCCGGATGAATGGGATAATAGCTGATTGATTGTTATGTTAGCTAATGTGGAATGTCGTGATGTAATAGGAAGGCAGTGTTTCAATGTCGTTGAAAGAGAAATTTTCTTGTTAGTGACTAAATGCAGGATTATCGTGGTGGTGAAAATCTTAGTGATGCTGGCTAAATCAAAGATGGTAGTTGCTTTCATTACCTTATTTTTAACCGTATCGGCTTTTCCGTATGCTTTTAGAAAAGCTTCTTGCCCATTAATGGATATAGAGCAAACTCCCCCTGAAAAGAACTTTTTTTGGAGGTATCGCTCAAATATCTGATCTATTTTTTCCATAAAAACCTCCAAAAAATTAAAATCTGTTTTGAATCACATTTCTAGTCTTATCTAAAAATGCAATTGATGTTTGATAGTTCTTAGAGGCTAATCCGGTAAACAAAATATCGACTATATTGAGCTGTGCAATCCTTGAAGCCGTTGCTCCACTTCTAACGCTTTGTTCAAGATTGGAAGCAAATAGATTCACATCTGCTAAACCTTGCACTGCATTATTTCCATAACTTGTTATAGAAATTACAGTAGCCTTATTTTCAAGGGCTATTTTTATCGTGTCGATGACCTCTTTCGTTTCTCCTGAATAAGAAACGGCCAGCACTACATCTTCCTTGGTAAGGTGTACAGCAGAGGTGAGTTGGGAATGACTGTCTGTCAAAGCTTCACACCATTTGTTGATTCTCTTACATTTTTGTTCAAAGTCTTGTGCCACAATTGCAGAAGCCCCTACGCCCACAACTAAAATTCTTCGTGCATTTTCCATCTTTGTAACAGCATCTTCCATGGAGTGCTCATTTAGGACAGATAAGGTAGCTTCGATTGATTGGAGATTATTATTCGAAACAACTTCAATAATTTCTTTCATGCTTGCAGATGTAGTAATGTCTTGATATCTCTCTGAATGACCCTCTCTTTTATTAACGGAAGCAGAAATACTTAATTTTAATTCTCGAAACCCTTTAAATTGGAGGGATCTGCACATTCGGATAATAGTAGCTTCACTAGCTTCGCACTCTTTGGCTAGTCGAGAGATAGGCATCGCTAATATTTTGTCAGGATCTTTTAATATGTATTGAGCTACCTTTCTTTCTGAAGGTTTCAACGTTGTAATTCCTTGTCTGATTCTTTCTAACCCGTCATTCATCCTTAAATCCCCCAATGATACTCGGCCAGTCGTACGGAGTTTTATTTCATATTTTTATATTTTTTATGTAGTTAAACTACATTTTAATAGAAGAAACGACATCGGTCAATATATTGTTTAAATTTTCTTAATATTAAGGTTTACAAAAAACCACCCTCGAAAGGGAGGCCACTGAAAAAGTCCTTTCTAATCCAGAAGAGATTTTAAAGTTTGTTGTTGATTCTCGCGAATCGCTTATCGGTGGATGCTTGCCGCGGGCACGGCCTCAGCTAACTTGGTCAAGAAGATCACTTAACCAAGTGGATCTTCGGCTCGCGCTGTTCCCGCAGGCGTCACCACCGAACGCTCATCGTGGAATCAACAGAGGGGAAATGGCACCGGAAGATGACGTCATTGATCCCAGCTTATTAGCTTACTTCCGTCGTAAACGTCTGAAAGATCCAAACCTTTTAGATTTCCTGATTGGAAAAACCGTAGAGGTCGCGCTTGAGAAAGGCGTGATCCAATCGAAGTCTCTCATCCTTAATGCGACACACACAAAGGCTCGATACAATCAAACATCCCCTCAAGAAGTATTGCGTAGCCGTTCCAAGAACGTCCGTAAAATGATTTATTCTCTCGATGAATCCATGAAGAAAAATTTCCTGAAACCAACCGAAGATACGCTTGAAGCTGAGCTGGACTATTCAGAACGTCTTGTCGAAGTCATTGAAAAGGAACCAAAGCTCGTTTTTATCCCCAAAATCAAAGAACCTCTGAACTTACTGAAAGAGACGATTACAGATGACCAACTGGAATTACAAGAGTCTCAAGATCCTGATGCCTG
>NZ_LN611424.1:1007495-1008290 GCF_000821245.2 Virgibacillus senegalensis | reverse complement strand
AAATGGCACCGGAAGATGACGTCATTGATCCCAGCTTATTAGCTTACTTCCGTCGTAAACGTCTGAAAGATCCAAACCTTTTAGATTTCCTGATTGGAAAAACCGTAGAGGTCGCGCTTGAGAAAGGCGTGATCCAATCGAAGTCTCTCATCCTTAATGCGACACACACAAAGGCTCGATACAATCAAACATCCCCTCAAGAAGTATTGCGTAGCCGTTCCAAGAACGTCCGTAAAATGATTTATTCTCTCGATGAATCCATGAAGAAAAATTTCCTGAAACCAACCGAAGATACGCTTGAAGCTGAGCTGGACTATTCAGAACGTCTTGTCGAAGTCATTGAAAAGGAACCAAAGCTCGTTTTTATCCCCAAAATCAAAGAACCTCTGAACTTACTGAAAGAGACGATTACAGATGACCAACTGGAATTACAAGAGTCTCAAGATCCTGATGCCCGTTTGGGGCACAAATCATTGAAATTAGATAAAAGCGATCTGTATGGAAATTAAATTCCATACAGACCGCTTTTTTAAATTCTACTTTTCAAACAACTTCAGTTTTTCAGTGGCCTCTCACCTGAAGAAGCGTTTTTTTTGCTTCTACAAAGGCGGCCCTGCCCTCGGAAAGCGTACCGGTTATTGCTGATCGATTTCTTCCACTAAAATCGACAATTCTTCCCATCGTTCCATTGCCTGTTCCAAACCGGCTTCCAGCTCTTCTTGGCGGTTGTACAGTTCCTGGACTTTTCCAAAATCGCTTCCCGCCTGTTCGATTTCCCCCTTCACCGTTTCCAGA
>NZ_LN611424.1:835367-1007319 GCF_000821245.2 Virgibacillus senegalensis | reverse complement strand
AAATGGCACCGGAAGATGACGTCATTGATCCCAGCTTATTAGCTTACTTCCGTCGTAAACGTCTGAAAGATCCAAACCTTTTAGATTTCCTGATTGGAAAAACCGTAGAGGTCGCGCTTGAGAAAGGCGTGATCCAATCGAAGTCTCTCATCCTTAATGCGACACACACAAAGGCTCGATACAATCAAACATCCCCTCAAGAAGTATTGCGTAGCCGTTCCAAGAACGTCCGTAAAATGATTTATTCTCTCGATGAATCCATGAAGAAAAATTTCCTGAAACCAACCGAAGATACGCTTGAAGCTGAGCTGGACTATTCAGAACGTCTTGTCGAAGTCATTGAAAAGGAACCAAAGCTCGTTTTTATCCCCAAAATCAAAGAACCTCTGAACTTACTGAAAGAGACGATTACAGATGACCAACTGGAATTACAAGAGTCTCAAGATCCTGATGCCTGTTTGGGGCACAAATCTGCTGACTCTGCTTTCTTTGGATATAAGACGGATCTCGGCATGTCTCTGGAACGTATCATTACTGTAGCCACAGTGACTACCGGAGAAAAAACGGACGGAAAGCAATTACTTGAGTTAGTGAAGAAAAGCCAAGACGCTGGGTTAGAAGTGAAGGAAGTCATTGGAGATACAGCTTATTCGGCAAAGGAAACTATCAATTATGCCAAAGAGAATGAGATCGAACTCATTTCCAAGTTGAACCCTTCGGTTTCTCATAGTTATCGTAAGAAAAAAGAAGAGTTTGAATTTAATAAAGACACTGGCTTGTACGTTTGTCCGGCTGGTCATATGACTTTTCGAAAAGTGTAAACGGTGTCCCCTTCAGAAAGTATAAACCTGGTGCCAAAACCAAAAGTTATTCGGTCAGCTTAAAATCCGAAGAACATATCGATCAACTCACCTTTCAAAACAGTGATGCCTTTAAAGAAAGGGCGAAGGAACGATATAAGATTGAAGCGAAGAATAGCGAATGGAAACACAGACACCGATATGAGGTCGCCTCATCTTCGGGTCTCGAAGGCATGCGCATGCAAAGTGCGATGGCGATTTTCACAGCTAATGTGAAACGAATCGTTAAACTAATGAAGGAATAGAGGGCACAAATCATTGAAATTAGATAAAAAGCGGTCTGTATGGAAATCAAATTCCATACAGACCGCTTTATTAAAATTCTACTTTTCGAAGACCTTCAGTTTTTCAGTGGCCTCTCAAAAGGATGGTTTTTCAACATTTACAACCGCACTGCTTCGCCAGTCTCTATCGACTTATAGCAGGCATCAATCGCTCTAATATTGTTCAGCATTTTCTCTTCCGTATAAAACAGCGGCTTGTTTTCCAACACGGCTTCAGCAAAATGCTCGACCTGCAGCTTGTACTGATCCCCTTCGATATGCATTTCGTGCGTTTCCCCGTTCGATTTCGATATGCGCAACAAACCTGCTCCATCAAGGTTTTTGTCTGGACGGTATGCGTTCAGCACCTCTATTTTCCCAGTAGAACCTATTACTTCATAACGGTTTACTGGAAACTGGTCGAAGCTGCAGTCAAAGGTCGCTTCCACACCGCTGGCAAAGGACAATGTCCCGGCAACTGTCGTGTCAACGTGTGCAGCATTATGCCTGGCATGCGCGTAAGCCCGAATTGGCTCTTCCTGCAAAATCTCCCGTATGGAATGGAGGCAATAGCAGCCGACATCGTAAATCGCTCCGCCGCCCAGCTGCTTATTGAGCCTGATATTTTCTGGATCATCTTGAAGCAGAAAAGAGAAGCTTGCTCTGATAAGGGAAACTTCTCCAATTTCTCCCTGTGTGATTAAATCCCGGACTTTTTGATGCTGTGGATGAAATTGATACATAAAAGCTTCCATAAATCTAACACCATGTGTCTTACAAGTGTCCAGCATTTCCTGAAGCTCATTTTCATTGAGTGCAGCAGGCTTTTCACAAAGTATGTGCTTACCATGCTTCGCTGCTTCCATTACCCATTGTTTATGAAGACTGTTTGGCAGCGGGATGTAGACTGCTTGGATATCCGGATCTGCCAGCAGCTCCTCGTAACTGGTATAAGCCCTGCCAATATCTAATTCTGCTGCAATCTGCTTAGCTTTATCTCCCCTGCTGGCAATAGCGGAAACCCTCCCATTGATTGAGCGCTTGATCGCCGGGATCAGTTGTTGTCTGCCAATGCCCGCTGTGCTGAGTACACCCCAATTCATATGTTTCACGATTATCCGTCCTCTCTACTGTTCCTTACTACCCGTCAAGTCCCTAATGTCGGATTAGCCTTTGACAGATCCAGCAAGTAATCCATGGACAAAGTATTTACCGAGCAAAATATAGACGAGCAATGTCGGCAGTGCTGCCAGCAATGCTCCAGCCATCTGGACATTCCATTGGACGATCTGGCTCCCGGACAAGTTTTGCAAGGCAACCATGATTGGCTGGCTGTCCGAGTTGGTAATAGTCACGGCGAACAGAAATTCATTCCAAATATTCGTGAACTGCCAAATTGCCACGACCACAAATCCGGTAATCGATAAAGGAATAATAATGTGGCGGAAAATTCCAAGGAAATTGGCCCCGTCAATCTTAGCCGCTTCCAGCATGGTATCAGGAATGTTGGCATAAAAGTTGCGGAACATCAAGGTTGTAATCGGCAATCCATAAACAACGTGAGTCAGGATGAGTCCGCCAATGGAGTTGTACAATTCAATATTGCGTAAAAACTGTATCAGCGGAATCAGGATACTTTGATAAGGGATGAACATCCCAAACAAAATAATCGTAAAAATCACTTCCGACCCTTTAAATCTCCATTTAGACAAAACGTATCCGTTCATCGCTCCTAGTAATGCGGACAACAAGGTCGCCGGAACAACCAGATACACACTGTTCATGAAATTCGGAGCGAGTTCCGAGAATGCATGGGAATAGCTGCTAAAGTCAATCGCAGAAGGCAAAGCCCACATATTCGATAACGATACTTCATCTAATGGTTTTAAGCTGGTTACGAGAATAACGTAAACCGGTGTCAGGAAAATAATGGCCATCACAATTAAGATCAAGTATTTGATTGGTTTCCAAACGTTGAACGTAGCCATTATCCATCACTCCTTCTGTTGGCCAGTAAGTAAGGGACAATAAATACAGCTACCAGAAGCAGCATGATGATCGCGATTGCCGCACCATTGGCATAGTAGTTGCCCCGGAAGGTCGTTTCAAACATATAGACACCTGGTACGTCGGTGACAAAGTTTGCACCAGAACCAGTCATCGCATAGATGAGATCAAATATTTTCAGCGATATGTGCGCCATAATGATGATGACACTGACCGTAATCGGCATCAACATCGGTAAAATCACTTTTTTGTAAATCTGGAATTCAGAGGCACCATCCATTCGGGCGGCTTCCCGCAATTCGTCCGGAATACCGCGTAAACCTGCCAGGTACATTGCCAGCGAAAAACCGGTCATTTGCCAGACAGCTGCAATTACGACTGCAATGATGGCGACAGGAAGTCCGAATTCGATACTTCCCCATTCAAAGCCTGCCAGTATATTGGTGTCTGTGTACCATTTCGGCTGGATTCCGAACAGCGCCAGAAACTGATTGTAACCAGTCGACGGATTGAGCAGCCATTGCCATACAACCCCGGTAACAACAAAGGATAAGGCCATGGGAAACAAAAAGATATTCCGAAAAAGGGATTCACCCTTCAGTTTCTGGTCGATCAAAATGGATAAACCAAGCCCCATCACGATGACCAATCCGATAAAAAGAATCGTAAAAAATACCGTGTTACGCAAATCTGCCTGGAAGCGGTAATCATTGAACAAATAAATGTAATTTTTCAATCCTGCAAATGAAAAATCCGGAACAAGGGTATTCCAGTTACTCACGGAAACCCAGCCGGTCCAGCCTATGAAACCGTACACGAATACGAGGACCAATAAGAAAGAAGGTGCTAAAAATCCGACAGCCACCCACTGGTCACCGGAGATTTTTTTCTTCGGTTTCTTTTCTTTATGCACTGCCGGCTGCCGACTTGGTTCCGGATAATCCTGTTCTTGTCTGTTAACTGCTTGTTCTGCCATGTCATCAACCTCCTGTCAGAGGGTAGAGTCTCAATCAAGAAAGAGGCCGACTCCTCACGACGGAGCCGTACTCTTCACCACCAGTAAACTGGCAAGGGAGAGAAGCTTCAACCATTGTTTCGGAGTCAGCCGCTTTTTGATTAATGTTGCATTACCCTGTTTAGTTCTTACAATTCAGATGCAGCATTTTTCAGTGTGTTAATCAGATTATCGACGTCAAGCTGGGTGACGAAGATATTCACTGCCTGGTTCGCCTTGGTTACGAAGCCTTCTGCAGCCGCGGAACCGTGTGCCAGACTCGGAGTCAAGTTGGAATTATTGAAATCTTCCATTGCATCCTTACCATATTCATCATACTTGGATTCGTCCGCGTCAACACGGGCTGGAATCGAACCCTTCAGCGGGTTGAATGCATCCTGACCTTCCACAGAACCAAGCACGCTCAAAAATTCTTTTACTTCATCCGGATTTTCTACACCTTTAGGCAAGCCGAAGGTATCTGTGATAACCATAAAATCGCCATCTGTTTCCGGGAATGCAAAGTATCCGAAGTCCACGTTTGTTTCTAAATCAAGGTCATTGGAGAAATAGCCCTTCGCCCAGTCACCCATATTGATCATCGCAGCTTCACCGTCACCGACCAACTGTGCAGCATCCTGCCAGTTACGGGACGCGTGATCATCGTTTACATAGCCAAGAACAGTTTTGAATTTCTCAGCGGCAGCCACAACACGATCGTCATCGAATGGAATATCGCCTGCCCATAAGCTCTTGTAGTCATCAGGACCGAGCTCGCCAAGCAGAATGTTTTCAAAAATCTGGGTAGCTGTCCAAGCCTCTTTGTCACCAAGCGCAAGCGGAGTGACACCGGCATCCTGTAATTGATCAGCTACTTCAACAAATTCGTCGTAAGTAGTAGGTACTTCCAAACCATTATCTTCAAATACTTTTTTATTGTAGAAAATAACATTGCCGCGATGGATATTGACAGGGACAGAATAAATGTTACCGTCCTTGCTAACCATGTCGATTAAATCCTGAGGAAATTTATCCATCCATTCCTGTTCTTCATAAAAGTCATTCAACGGCTCCATTTTATCGGCTGCCACCCAGCCTTCATTCAGCTCAGCGCCCCCATGGACCTGGAAAGTAGAAGGTGGATCGTCCCCTTGCATCCGGGTAGCCAGTACCGCTTTTGCGTTTGTTCCGGCTCCACCGGCAACAGCAGCATTGTCCACAGTGATATCAGGGTGCTCCTGTTCGAACAAGTCGATCAATGCCAACAGTCCATCTTCTTCACCGGCTCCAGTCCACCAGCTGAAGATCTCCACTGTTCCTTCGCCGCCTCCACCAGACTCAGCAGATTCATTTGAATCTCCGCCTTCCGCGTTGGCGTCATCTCCATCTTCAGATGAAGAATCAGAGCTACAAGCTGCAATTACAAGTGCCATAACCATTAATAAAAGAATGCCAAACAGCTTTTTCACTTATAAATCCCCCTTTTCTTTTGCTATAAAGCGTTTTCAGTTAACGCTTACATTTACCATTATAAAATTGTCTCCCGAAAAAAGGGGGACAATTTTCTGTACTATTTTATGATTTTCTTCACTTTTTTAAGATTTCTTTCTGATATTGCTTCGGAGACAGCGAAAAGTATTTCTTAAATACCCTGCTGAAATAATTAGGATCCTTGTAGCCGACCATAAAACAAATCTCTTTCAACGTATAGCGGTTGGAATGCAAAAACTCTTTTGCTTTTTGCAGCCTGACATGGGTTAAATAATCGATGAATGTTTCACCCGTTGATGCTTTGAACAGGTTAGAAAAGTAGTTCGGGCTTAGCTCGGAACGCTCAGCGGCATCCTCCAAACTAATTGGTTCATGAAAGTGGTCGTGAATATATTTTTTTGCCCGTTCAATCTTATCTTGTGAATGATAATGGTGTTGTACATTCAAGCTCGAAAGTTTCAAAAAATCCACCCACTCATAATAGTCGCTCTCAGTTGGGAGTCCTGTTTCCGGTGTCTGGATATTGCGCTGTTGGAGCTCCTGTTTCAATCGAAAATATAATTCATGGAGCAATTCGGCACTAGCTTCTTCGTTCTTCCACAACTCGGAAAAGAAGTGGACGGCATTGGATTGATTGCCGCTGATCACTTCCAACAGGATGTCTTCCAGAAAGTTACTGCTCTGGCGCTGTTCAGCCGGCGGAAATCCAAAATTGCTGTGACCGTTTAGTTCTAGGTGTCTGGCTGCCTGCATTGCCTGATGGTAGGAGTCAGGTAAATCTTCCAGTTTCTCTTTCGGATAACCGGCCCCTATATATGCTTTGTGACCAAGCAGCATTTGCAGCTTCCGCGCAAGTTTTAATACTGCTCCTTTCTCCTTTTTGGCTTGCGATAACACGACGATAACCAGCTGATCATCTTCCATCCGGTATATATAATCGTCTTCCCCAAAGTAACTGGCCCAACCGGCGGCAGCCTTTTCACTTAGCTGCTGATGCTTGACCACTAGAAAGTATGCTGACTGCAAATGTGGAAACAGGGTTTCCTGTAGCTCGACTGTATCCTTACCGACTTCATGTTTGATCAACCGGGTCAAGAATAGTTCTCTGGCGATGAGACTGGAATGCCGATATTCTTCAGCTCGTGCCGATTCTTCCATCACTTCTTTTTTCACCCGCAAAATTGCACGGATCGTTTCTTCTTTTTTACTGGGCTTCAGAATGTACTCTTTCACTCCCATTTTCATCGCCTGTTTGGCATAATCAAAAGAATCATAAGCAGAAACAAGAATAAATTTAATGTGTGGATCCCGCTGATGAATTTTTTCTATTGCTTCTAATCCATTGATGCCGGGCATTTTTATGTCCATTAGCACTACTTGCGGCTGCAAAGCTTCTGCCATTTCGATTGCTTTTCTGCCGTTTGCAGCCTCTCCAACTACGGTTAAATCAGAAAAATTATCTTCGAGAAATTTACGCATCGCTTTTCGTTCCAAAAGTTCATCTTCGGCTATCAGTACTCGCATCATTTCCTCCTTCCCGGCTCCCGTTGTCAGCTAATGAAAATTGCTTAGGCAGCAGCAGTTTGATTTGCGTCCCTTTACCTGGCTGTGAATCGATTTCGATGACATGCTCTGTACGATAAAACAGTTGGAGCCTGCGGATTACATTGGTAACTCCCAAACCTGTAGAATGGCCGATATGACCTTCCGGCTTTTCCTTTGAAAAATTAAGGATGCTGGAAATTTTATCTGAAGTCATCCCTTTTCCATTATCGGCAATCTCCACGATGATTTCCTTTTCTTGTTGATAGATGAATAGTTTTATCTCACCGCCCTCTTCTTGCTCCTCTACCCCATGTATAAACGCATTTTCGACAAGCGGCTGCAATGTCAGCCGAGGGATTGGGAAATCCAGGCACTCGTCATCAACCTCGACAATAAAAGTGATCCTTTCCGTAAATCGCGTTTTTTGTATCGTTAAATACTCTTTCACCGCACGCACTTCTTCACGCAGCGGTACAAATTTCTCAATATCTCCGAGGCTATAGCGCAAAAGCGCGGCTGTCGAATCAATCAAATTGGAGGTTGACTTGGCTTCCTCCAGGTAAGCCATTTTTGAAATAGTGTTCAAGGTGTTAAACAAAAAGTGTGGATTGACTTGGTTTTGCAAATGTTTTAGCTCCAATTCTTTCATCAGCCGTTCCTGTTCTGATTGATCCTTTATTTCTTCAATCAATTCATGGATACTGGCCCGCATCTGGTTGAAGGAGCTGCCAAGCAACTTTAATTCATCATTGGAGCGGACCTCGACAGGTTCTCCATCAAAACGACCGCTGGAAACCTCTCTTGCCGCTCGTGTCAATGTTTGTATCGGCTTATTGATACCGTTGGAAAACCAGATGGCAAAAAATACGGCAAGCATCACGGTTGTCGTGAACACGAAAAAGCTAAACCAGCGAAACGCTTCATTACGCTCCTGTAGATCCTGGTACAAGGTTTGATACTCCGTCAATTCCAGATCGATCAAATGCAGGGTGGTTTCCTGAATATAAGAAGCAGTACTTTCGGTTTCCTTCAAATGAGCTGTGTACCTTTCAATATCATCACGAAGGACAAAACCGGTAGTGATTTCACTTTCATAGATAATGTTATCAATCAAATTGATATAGTTTCTCGTATGTATTTGTTCTTCGCTACTAAGCATATTCTGCAGACGTTCTTCCTCTTGCATCATCGAACGGCGTGATTGATAATAGGCAGCTTGATTTTCTTCTGACTGTTCCATGACATAGGCTTTGGTATTTTCATAGAGTTTATTTGCCGACTGGGAAATCGAATTCAATAACAAAAAGCGTTCAAAACTAGAGTGATAGGAATTGGCAAGCGTATTGGAGCTGACATAAATGGAAATCGATACGATATTGAACAGAATGACAAATACAAAAAAATAAAAGATCAATTTCGTGCGAATCGATTTCATGAGCGCTCACCCTTCCGGATGATTTCCCCGTTACGGATATCCCTGGCCCGAATAATGCCGGTCCCGGTATATTGCATCTGCTCCACCTTTCTGCCGTTCTGGAGGTCAAGTAATCGGCTGACTGCCTGTTTTCCCATTTGTGCAGGATATTGTGACACTGTCGCTGCAATTTTTCCTTGATCGATCATTTCCAAAGTCTGTGGTAAAATATCGAAACTTAGTACGTAAGGAGTATGGTCGAGGTGGATTTCCTCAATTCCCTGCACAATTCCCACTCCGTCCAAGGCACTCATTCCGACTAACGCATTGATTTGCGGATACTGTTTTAACAGTGAATAAGTCGCTTCGGCTGCCCCTATCTCGGTGATATTTGACTCCATCACTTCCACCAATTCTATCCGGTCGGATTCGGCTATTGCATCTTTAAAGCCCTGAAGCCGTTCTTGCTGATTCAACGCATCGAACATTCCGATAACCGCTCCGACCATGATCTCCCCTTCGGTATCTTTAATGATTGCCTGTCCTGCCGAGTAGCCCGCCTTGTAATTGTCCGTTCCGACATACAGCTGCCGCTCACTG
Organism: Virgibacillus senegalensis; assembly: GCF_000821245.2. GTDB lineage: Bacteria > Bacillota > Bacilli > Bacillales > Amphibacillaceae > Sediminibacillus > Sediminibacillus senegalensis. The sequence continues at coordinate 998,145 of NZ_LN611424.1, read as the reverse complement.
TCGGGGACATCGGTATCAACCGTGATTACTTTTATTCCTCTTTCCACTGCTTTATGGACAAGCGCTTTAAATCGTTCTCCTGGTATCCCCTGGGTAATGATGCCGTCCACCTTCGACGAGATCATCCGGTCAAAGGTTTGCAGTTTTTCTTCTTTATCGCTTTTTCGTGGACCAATATATTCTAAATAAACGTTATGCTTCGCTGCCTCTTCCTTTGCACCGTTTTCTATCTCCCTCCAATAATCATTTCCGACTTCCTCCGTAATAAGAGCAAAATGATAATCATAGATTTGCTGGGAGGAAATTTGCTTTTCGACGTAGAAAGTTTCTTTACCGAAGTACAGCATAAGAAAAAAACTGGCAAGGAATAGCGCAAGTACTATGGTGAATAAAATACGTTTTGGCAGTTTCTTCATTTTTATCCTCCTGCGCCGCCTTGTAAGCGGTTAATAAAAAGCGGTAATCGAATACAACTGTTTCTATTAGATTATCTCATTCCATCGTGTTTTTCACCAGTCCATTGTCCAATCAATGGTAATGAATGTTTGCTAGTTTTGGTTGCAGACCAAATAAAACGGTTCATTTCTTTCCTGTATTTTGGATCTTTTCTGCACCCTGGAATGACTAATTAAACCATTACAGCATGTACAACACTTGAAAGGATGATAGCAATGAAAGCATTATTGCGTTGGAGCTGGCAAGGATTATGGATGCAACACAAACAACTGGATAACCTGCTTCAATTTTTCGCAAAAGGAATAAGCGGTGGTTCACCCACCGGAATGCCTGAAGGAAAAGCACCCGACAGGCCAGGTAAACGGCAGCGGATTGGTCTGCTTACCGGACCATTACTTTTTTTAGTCGTCTTATTATTTTTTCACCCGTCAGGGCTTGACCAGTCGGGCGTTGCGATATTAGCAAGTACACTTTGGATAGCTGTCTGGTGGATCACTGAAGCGATTCCGATTCCCGCTACCTCCATTTTGCCAATTGTATTATTCCCCTTGACTGGCGGAATGGATATCGACACGACAACTTCTGCGTACGGTTCTGATACAGTTTTTCTTTTTATGGGCGGATTTATCATTGCATTGGCAATGGAAAAGTGGAATTTGCATAAACGGATCGCTTTATCGATCATTTCCGCAATCGGTACAAGCACGGAAAAAATCATTCTGGGGTTCATGGTAGCAACCGGATTTTTATCAATGTGGATTTCCAATACCGCTACCGCCATGATGATGGTCCCAATCGGTTTAGCCATCATTTATCAGGTGTCCGATTCGATGAATGCAGAAAGACCCGGTAGCGTCGATCCGGAGAATTTCACATTCGGGAAAGCACTAATGCTCGGGATTGCTTATTCCGCTTCCATAGGAGGGCTGGGAACCATTATCGGCACCCCGCCAAATACCATCATGGTCGGCTTCATTAAGGAAACTTACGGAATCGACATTTCGTTTGCACTGTGGATGACGTTCGGTGTTCCGCTTGTTCTCGTTCTATTGGCGTTGGCTTGGTATTATTTGATCAAGATTGCTTATCCTCCAGGTATTAAGCAGCTTCCCGGTGGAAAAGAAGTTATCCGAAGTCAAAAACAGTCTCTAGGTGCAATGACGCGGGAAGAGCGAACGGTTTCGATTGTATTTGTACTGGCGGCAACAGCCTGGATTACGCGCTCCTTCCTTCTCAGTAATTACGTTCCAGGGATAAATGATGCAATCATCGCTATTGCAGCAGCCATTTGTTTGTTCCTCATTCCTGCCGGGAAAAGGCATGGCGGTGCCATAATGGATTGGGAAACAGCCAAGCGGCTGCCATGGGGGATCCTGCTTCTTTTCGGTGGAGGTCTTGCCATCGCTGCCGGTTTCACTGAATCCGGACTTGCGAGATGGATGGGGGAACAATTGACCATACTAGGAAATGTTCATTTATTCATCATTGTCCTGCTGGCAACTGCCATGGTTATTTTCCTGACCGAAATCACTTCCAATACAGCTACAGGTACGATGATGATGCCCATTATGTCGTCTCTTGCCATGGCCATCGACGTTCATCCGTATGTCCTAATGGCTGCTGCTGCAATTGCTGCCTCATGTGCATTCATGCTGCCGGTCGCTACCCCGCCGAATGCGGTTGTCTTTGGGTCGGGATATTTAAAAATACCTGATATGGCGAAAGCAGGGATCTCTCTTAATATTGCAGCAATTGCGGTCATCACACTTGCTGTTTTTTACCTGCTTCCGGCAGTCTGGGGAATCGATATGCAGTCGTTTCCAACAAGATGGCAATAATGAAAACTGGCAGTTTGGAGCGCTTTGTGCCGTAACAAAACAAAGCGGTATTTATCTCATTTCTGGTAGATTCAATATTTCTGGTAGCAGGTTGTTGCCAAGATTCGGCCAGGGATCTCCAGGCTTTTCCTATTAGACAAAATATCCCCCCGTTTATTTAACACGGGGGGATAAATATTTTATGGTTGATACAAAGCCGCCACACGTTGGAGAAGCCACTCATCCACCTCTTCTTCCAATAAATCAATGCTTTTCTGCAATTCAGCCACTCCATTTGGTTTTAGGAGAATTGAATGAATGGCTTTATTCCGGTGAATAAAATGAAGTGCAAGCCGATGAAGCTTCTCTTGATCATCATCCACCATTTCCATCAGTTGCTGTAATTCACTGCTTTTCGGAGAAGCCGGATCATTCATGTCCAGTAAACCGTCAGCAAGGCCGTTCCAGACAAAAACACCGATACCTTTTTCGTTGGCCAGCCTGATACTCGATTCATTCGTTTGATTAATCAAGTTATATTCAAGCTGAATCACGTCAAATGTGTTGGATAAAATAAATTGCTCACCAGGATGGTTACGGATGCATGCACCTAAGAATTCTACTTTCCCCTCATCCCGAACGGCTCTCATCGCTTGAAAGATTTCACCATTTTCGATCACCGCTGCAGGTACGTCTGCATAATCAAAAAAAAGGATGTCGACTGTTTTCAGTGGCAATTGGTCCAAAACTTTATCGATTGATTGCTTAATCACCTGGGAGGAAATTATGTCTTCTTCTCTCAAAGAAAGCGAGGATAAACCACATGTCAAACAAACGATAATCTCCTCCTGACGCATAGGAAAAAGGGTACTGATTTGTTTGACCGAAGTAATAGTTGTTGCTTCGATGACATTTATTCCTTTTTCAAGCATTGCTTCCAGTCTGTGCTTCGCCTGTTCATCCGTTTCCGCTTCTTGGAAAGGCTGCGAACGGTAACGGACACCAAAAAAAGCAGGACTTGCATCCATTTTTGTTATAAACCGTTTTTGCAATGCTTTTTCCATTTGTGCACCCATCCTTCCAATTGCGAAAACATCCTTTATGTTTCATTTATGTCCTATTTTCCTTATATTATTACGTTTCCCCGATTTTACTGGTCGCTATAAAGCTTTGACCAGGCCTCCATCCACTAGTAGCGATTGGCCGGTTATATAAGTATTGGCTCCCGATACTAAAAATACTACTGTTTTCGCAAACTCCTCCGGTTGCCCCAAGCGGTTTATCGGAATCTGTCTGTCTGCCTCTTTTTTCGCTTGTTCCAGAGATATTCCTTTGTTCTCTGCTGTTTTTTTATTCAATTCCATTATTCTTCCCGTCTCGATCCTGCCAGGTCCAATGGTATTGATCAATATATTATCGGGTGCCAGCTCTTGAGAAAGGCTTTTGGCAAGTCCTACAATCCCAGGCCGCATTGTATTGGAAAGAATAAGGTTGTCCAAACTCGATTTGATCGATGAAGAAGCAATGTTGACAATTCTTCCGCTTTGCTGCTTTTTCATATAAGGCACCACCTCACGAATAGTCCGGACAAAGCTTAATAAATTGAGCTCAAATGCGTGCTGCCAATCTTCGTCAGAAAAGTCAAGAAAAGCTCCGGATGGGGGACCTCCGGCATTATTCACGAGGATATCGATTGTTCCGGTAAAACCAGCCGCTTGTTCCACCATCTTTTTGATATCGGCTGGATTTTTCATATCACAGACCACATAGGCGACCTTATCATTGTTTGATTTTTGTTTAATTTCCTCTACAGTTTTTTGCAATTCCTGCTCATCCCGGCTGGAAATCAGGACATTTGCCCCTTCCTTCGCCAGCTCAAGCGCAGCTGCCTTGCCAAGTCCCTTGCTGGAAGCTGTTACAGCCGCTGTTTTTCCTGTTAACTGAAGATCCATGTTTATCCTCTCCTGTTCATCCATTTGTTTGTAGCTTATACCTTTTCCTTTTCATTCAGCAATCAAAGTGTTTGCCCATAAAAAATCGACAGACTCATGCGCCTGTCGACCCGAAAAATCCTATAAACAATCCGTTACAGCTTGAAGATTAGGAAGCTGGTCATACTCTTACGTGAGATGCCAGCGAGAGAAGCAAGGGTGAGATATGACAAGGGTTCTTTCGAGCACGCTCACCAGCCGCCCACGAAAAGCGTTATTTTACAGAATGTATAAGCTAGGCGGCAGATCCACTTTTTTTCGAAAAAAGCAGCCTACCCTAAAAACAACGCTCCATATGCCAATGTTCCCATGATCACAAAGGCAGGATGCACTTTCCACTTTTCCAGCAATAAAAAACTCGTTACTATCAAGAAAACCGTCTGCCAAATCCCCGTGTCCTGATAGGAGGTATGAAAAAAGCTGAAGGCCATAATACCGAGCAAAACAGCAATTGTAGGGCGAATCAAAGCTGTCATCTTTTTTACACGGGGAGAATTCTTGAATTTATTCAATATGCTCAGCAGCACTATCATTAAAAGCAGTGAAGGCGCCACCGTAGCAAAAACTCCGACAGTCGATCCGAGGATACCGCCCTGCTGATATCCGATATAGCCAGCCATCTTGGTAGCTATCGGGCCGGGGAGGGCATTCGCCATCGCGAGCATTTCACTAAAGTCACTGACAGACATCCAATGATATCGATCTACTACCTCGTTTTCCACTAAGGGAATCGAAGCAGGTCCCCCGCCATAACCAATAATACCAGGTATAAAGAACGCCAAGAATATTCTCCAGTAAATCATGATGATTGTCCTCTCTGTTTAGCCTTTTCGGAATTCTGGGCTTGCTGCTTTTGATCCATAGGGCCAAAAAGCGCATAAAGTAATAAACCCGCTATCAGTATTCCTGGGTGCAATCCAGCCCATTCCATCAAAAGCAAAGAGGAAACCGCAAGAACGATAGTCATCATCCATCCCAGACCGCCTTTCGCCTTTTTCAAAAAGTCATAAGTTAGGATAGCAAGCATGACACCTACTACCGGAACTACAGCGTTGGTCATCCCCTGCACCCAGGGGCGGTTGCTCATGGACGCCAAAAAGGTAAGCAGGATGATCATGAAGACAATTGTCGGCAAGATGGTTGCCAATACAGCATTAACCATTCCAATCAGACCGGAAACACGGTAACCTATGTAACCGGCCATTTTCGTCGCAATTGGTCCGGGCAATGAATTGCCAAGGGCCAGTATACTGGCAAACTCATCATTGTCCATCCATTTATATTTATCGACTACCTCCTTTTGAACAAGCGGAATCGAAGCAGGTCCCCCTCCGTAACCGAAAATTCCGACCCGAAAAAAAGCTAAAAATAAATGCCATTGTGTCATTTGCATACCTCCGAATTATTGCATGTTTCCTTCCTGATCAGCAGTCGCCAAATAGACCGTTCCTCCCTTTGGTGGATTGCCCGGCTTTGGCATCAATGCTTCTTCGTAACATTCGCCTTTGTTTAGTATAAGCTTCGGCCAGCAAATCATCTACAGAATAAGTCATGTGTTGTTTTTCCGTAATATATTGTTTACCCTCAGTGAGTACAAGCTTCATAGCTTTCATCTGTTTATGATATGTATCGATCGATCCTTTTTCATCTTCACCAAACGTATAACCATTTAATGTATTCAACGCCATCAATGCAATTAACCCCTGTTCATTAGGTGGTATCTCCCATACATCATAGCCACGATACGGAACAGAAACCGGGTCTACCCATTCCGGCTAAATACCCTTCCAGATCTTCTCTTGTCAGAAAACCTTTCCTTCTTAGTAAAGGCAGCTGTTTTGTTGCCAATTCCCTGATAAAAAGATTCTCCATTGGTCTCACTTAATAGCCCTCAACGTATTCGCATGTCCGGGCGACCTCCATACTTCTTCGATTTCCAGCGGTCTTCCGCCTGGAGCGAATGTTTCAAACCAATGCTTTAATATATCATCTGACAGGGTACGATTGGAGTAGTGAAATAGCAGGAAAAAATCTTTCTGCATTTTTTGGCGTAGATTGTTCCGAATAATTTAGTTGAAGTTGCAGAAAACTTAGCGAACAATCCTTGCGTCGCAAGCTGTTATCAAATGACCGGTCCAAGCACTCAGCACATGCATGTGCTAGTGGACGATTTTACTTAACTGGAGTCATTTATCAATAAGGAATTATATGCTTTGGAAGGAATTTCCCGGTGGACAGCCAGATTCTGTTACGTTTCAAGAGCCGGAGCGGGTTAAAGTTATAACATGTAAAGGGAAAGCGAGGATTTGAAGAAAAAGGTTGAATAAGCAAATACACAGATGCTTTTCCATTACAAATGGAGAAAATACACCTATCCGCACATAAAAAAGCCACTTTACCTTCTGGAGGTTAAAGGGCCTTTTTTTTTGGTTATTGCCTATTAAAAATCATTGGCTAGAATCAAGGATCAGCAGTCAGGACTTGCCTTGGCCGTATTCTGCATTGAGCATGGTTGCCAGCTTTTTGAAGGTGTCCTGATCTCCTGCCTCCAGGGCTTTGTCGATCAACCGTTTCAGGTTTTCTTCTTCAAGCTGCTCAATGACCGTTTCGGCTTCATCCATGATTATCGACGACTTAGTTAAGTAAGGGTGGATAATGGTATTTAGTTGTGTAATAAAGTCCTTCAATCTGATTAAATCGGAAAGTGGCAGGCGATTATATTCCTTCCCTTTTTGGAAGACGAATACGTCATCTTGATTCTCTACTTGGCGTGTTTCCCGGTTGACGATAATTTCGCGTGATTCAAGCGGGACAAACTGATAAACCTTGTCATCCAGCAGAAGCGAAAAATATTGATAAGCAAGTACCACCCTAATACAATCACGCTCTTCTTTAATGTAATATGGTTTGAATCGTTTAACAGACAGCATACCTACACCCCCTTGATTTGATGGACCCTGTAGCTGCATCCTGATGTATTTAACATATTGTATGTCAGCAGCAATCAAAAAGTGAAGCCGAAAGCTTTGAATCACTAATATATTTAATGATTATTATTCATCATAACACATTATGATAACGCTTTCATCAGTTTTTTACCAAGCTTGTACGGGAAGAATGGGCACATACGTAGGGCATCGTACTGGGGTCAGTCCCCCACCACATTACCACACAATCGCTTTATCGCTCTAATTGGTTGGGGGACTGACCCCCGCTTTTCCATTATGGCTCATGAATGATTTTTTGTTGGTGTGCTATAATTTACTTATTATAGGAATTAAGGGTGCATTGTTGATGAAAAGATTCAGGTTTTTCGGCGGACGTATTATCAAAACAGGGATCGCTGTATTTTTGACCTCATTAATCTGCCAGTGGTTGAACTGGCCAGCTGTTTTTGCTGTCATAACAGCCATTGTCACCATTGAGCCGACAGCAGCCGATTCAATCAGAAAAGGAATGATCCGTTTCCCTGCTTCTGCCATTGGATCAGCGTATGCTGTCTTGTTTATTTTCCTGTTCGGAAATTCCCCGATTACGTATACAGCAGCTGCTGTATGTACGATCGTTACCTGTTTCAAATTAAAACTGCATTCGGGACTGCTAGTAGCGACCCTGACATCAGTGGCGATGATCGAAGTGATTCACAGCAACTTTCTCATTTCCTTCATAATCCGGCTGGGAACCACCTCTATTGGACTTTTGGTCTCTACGGCTGTCAATTTGTTTGTATTTCCGCCCAATTATTCCAAGCTGATTCTCAATAATATCCATTCCATGGCCAGGACAACCGGCATAGAATTGGAAAATATCCTGAAGGCTACGTTGGCGGAACAAAAACCAGACCAACAACAGATTCGTGATACTTTTGCGCAGTTAAAGAAAAAACTAGATAAAACCGAGATGTTGATACGTTTTCAAAAAGAGGAGTCAAAATACCATCGATTCGATGAACAATCAAAAAAAGTTTTCTATAGCGAGCAAGAAAAGCTTTCTGCCTTACGACTGATCCATTACCATATCGGAAATTTGATCAATACTCCCCTCCATACCTTGTTATGGACAGATCAGGAGAAGGAAAAAGTAATGCAGACTGTGGAAAGCCTGGTGGCAGCCTTGAAAAACCCCGACAAATTCAGCCGGGATACGCACCGTAAACAAATCCAATCCTTAATGACCCAGTTTTGGAAAAGCAAAAAGGATGCAGCAGACCCTCAAGAAAAGGATAGTCCAACGTTTTTCACTGCGGAAATCATCATTTTATATGAAATATTATCGATTTATAATTTAGTTGAAGACCTCCTTGATGAGGACGACAGTTCGACTCCAGAATAGCAGGCTTATGAAAAGCCTGCTTTTTACCATTCTTGAAAAGGCTTCTCCCTTAACCTCCCTACCCGCTTGCGTTAAACTAGTTAAAAGACATGTAAACTAAGAAGGTGACGATATTGGATTTTTTTCAACCTAAGTGGACCTTTTTTCCACTTAGTGAATCCGCTGTTTTGCTTGATTTTGGAGAACCAGCCTCCATTGAAAAAAATATGTTTATCCACCAGCTGGCAGCAAGGTTGGCAGTGAAACCTTTTTCTGGTTTTATCGAAGCGGTGCCTGCGTACACGACATTGGCCGTGTATTATAATCCGCTTGCCGCTGGTGGCGGCGTCCAATCCTATGAACAAACTTGCCATTTGATCGAAGAAATCGCCTTTCCAGATTCCCCACACAAGCTGGAAACCAAAACCGTGGAACTGCCAGTCTGTTATGATGAGGAATTTGCCCTCGATATCACGGATGTCGCTGCACATAACGGCATATCCGAGGAAGAGGTAATCGAAAAACATACGAACAAGGATTACCATATTTATTTCATCGGGTTTGCGCCTGGTTTTCCATTTTTGGGAGGACTGGACCCGGCTATCGCCACTCCAAGGAAAAAGGCTCCTCGCAGAAAAATCCGGGCAGGTTCTGTTGGGATCGCCGGCGAACAAACTGGGGTATATCCGATTGACATACCAGGTGGCTGGCAAATAATCGGTCGAACCCCCCAACCGCTTTTACGCCTCGGCAATAGCAATCCGACGTTGTTGCAGCCAGGAGATAAAATCCGATTTTATCCGATAAGCAAAGAGGAATACCTGAGACAGGAGGATGCATCATGGCATTAAGGATAATCGAGGAAGGATTACAAACATCCATTCAAGATGCCGGCCGGTTCGGCTACCGGGCAGTCGGATTTTCTGTAAGCGGTGCGATGGATAGCAGGGCAGCTGCATTGGCGAATATCGCAGTCCATAACCATCCGGATGAAGCGGTACTGGAAATGAGTTATGTCGGACCGAGTATAACGTTTGAAGACGGTGTGATCATTGCCTTGGCCGGTGCTGACATGGCGGCGAAAATCAATGAGAAACCTGTACAACTTGGCAAACCAATTAACGTTAAATCAGGAGATACCCTTCAACTCCGGACCGCCCGCAGGGGACTTCACTGTTATTTGGCAGTCAAAGGCGGTTTTGATATCCCCGATTTCCTTGGTTCCAAGAGTGCCTCCTTGAAGGATCAATTAGGCGGCCGTTTTCACAGCAGGCTGAAGGCCGGGGACACGATACCCATTCAAACCCCAACAAAGATGGAGTCTATTCCTTGGCGCTTAAGTCCAAAGTTGTTCACCTATATAACTGGTTTCCAAACGACCATTCGCTTTTTGGAAGGCAGACAATACGAGTGGTTTACCGGGAAATCATTGTCAGCTTTCACTTCTTCTGCTTATAAATCGACCCCGCAGTCCAATCGCATGGGTTATCGCTTGCAAGGAACTCCGCTTGTACGAAGAACAGAAGGAGATTTAATTACAGAGGCGACAGGATTCGGTACGATACAAGTCCCTCCGGACGGCCAGCCGATCATCTTAATGGCTGAAAGTCAACCGACAGGCGGATACCCTAAAATCGGACAAGTCATCCAAACAGACCTGCCGGCATTAAGTCAAGTAAGACCGGGACAACCTATCTTTTTTCAAAAAACAAGTTTGGAAGAAGCGATTCGTGAATGGGAACATACAAACCGGGAATTGTCTTTACTAATAAACATGGCTGAAAGAAAATGGAGGGAGATGGAAGCATGAAGGCAGTCGATATTAATTGTGATATGGGAGAAAGTTTTGGAATATATACTATCGGAAATGATCAGAAGGTTATTCACTCGATCACATCTGCCAATATTGCGTGCGGTTTCCACGCTGGTGATCCCGCAACGATGGCCGAAACGGTCCGGCTTTGTATCGATCACCATGTGAAAATCGGTGCCCATCCTGGCCTTCCTGACCTGAACGGCTTCGGTCGCCGCAACATGCAGGTGACACCCGATGAGGCGTATCAATTGATCCTCTATCAGACAGGTGCCTTATCGGCATTTGTTCAAGCTTATGGCACCAGGCTTTCACACGTGAAGCCACATGGCGCTTTATATAACGAAGCAGCTAGAAACCAATCGATTGCCGATGCCATAGCCAAAGCAGTTGCTGACTTTGATCCTGATTTAACTCTTTTCGCCCTATCCGGCAGCAAATTGGCACAAGCAGGTGAACAAGCAGGATTGACGGTGGCGCATGAAGTATTTGCAGATCGTACGTATCGGGATGATGGAACGTTGACACCAAGACGGGAGCCAAATGCTTTGATCACAGAGGAAAAACAGGCCATTGACCAAGTGATCCAGATGGTCAAGTTTCAGTCGGTCACCTCGAATACCGGCAAAACCATTCCGATTCATGCGGATACCGTTTGTATCCATGGCGACAATGTTCAAGCTCCTGATTTCGCCCATCGTCTTAACGAGCGGTTTCAAAAAGAGGGAATCCCTTTAATTCGGTAAAAGCCAAACTCAACCATAACAAAAGCCCCCGTCGAATTCGAAGGGGGCTTTGCTTCATTTATATTTTTGTTTCTACTTCACTATTTTCTTTCAATTGTGCTAGCAGTTCACTGATTTCCTCGTTCTGTTTTTGCTGTACGAGCAGCTCTTTAATTTGGTCTTTTACTTCTTCGTAATTCTGGATATCTTCCTGCTGGCTAGCAAGTTGTTCATAATATTCCTTAGCTTCTTCATCGGTTACTTCCGGTTCGGTAACTTCGTTTTGTAAATAAACTTGCATTTTAACTTGCTGTGCTAACGATTCACGCAAATCCTCTTCCGTGTCACCATTTTCTTCAAGGGAAGCTTTATATTGTTCTTCATCTTCGAATTGAGATTTATATTCTTCAAGTGACTGATCCACTTGCTCATCTGGTGCTTCTATTTCCTGCTTTTCAATTTCTTGCATGACCAATTCCTGATTGACCAGCATATCTATCGTTTGCTGTTTTACCAGTTCCTCATCGCTTGTATCCTGGCCGCTAGACATTAAAGAGGAAAATGCCTGTGGCAGTGCTTCGTTAAAGGCATCACCCTTGATTTCTTCACCATTTACTACGACGACAGGTTCAGCCTCGTCCACTTTTTGTGCTTCCATTTGCTCCTGTTGTTCCTGCTGTTGTTTAGCCAGTTCCTCCTGAGCTTGCTGCTGTTCGCTATTCTGATCATTTTCTTGAGCATTTTCTTCATCATTACTACACGCAGCTAACAAACTTATGACTAGCGCCATCAGTAAAAGTGTGAGTTTCTTCATTCGCTCATGCCTCATTTCTTAAATATTCTTCCCCCTTTATACATGGTTTTTTATCCCTTTGCAAGTGATCAAGAGAAGCCGACCTCCTCAAACCTTCTCCATGAAGGCATTCAACCAATTTATTACAGTTTGTTTACAGGTAAACAGAAGAAGCAGCCTGCTTAGGCTGCTTCTTTTTTACTCGGCCAGTTGCTTCCGTTCTTCTTCCGTAAAAACGCGTGATCTTGTCAAAAAGCGTTTTCCTTCCGGTCCTTCCAGAGAAAACATCCCTCCTCTCCCATTGACCACGTCAATGATCAGCTGCGTATGCTTCCAATACTCGTATTGGTCCCTGGACATATAGAATGGCGTATCCTGGATCATTCCCAGCTTTACATCCGAGCTCCCGACACGAAACTCTTCCCGTGGAAAACACATGGGAGAACTTCCATCACAACAGCCCCCTGATTGATGGAACATTAATGGACCATGACGTTTCTTTAAGCGCTCGATCAGCTGTATCGCTTCCTCGGTAGCCGTAACCTTCTCGACCATGGCTCCCGCTCCTTTCCTTGGCAGATACGTTTAGAACAAGCCTGCTGGATCCGTACTATAGCTAACCAGCAAATTTTTCGTCTGTTGGTAATGATCTAGCATCATCCGGTGATTTTCTCGGCCAATACCCGATTTTTTATAGCCGCCGAAGGCTGCATGGGCTGGATATTGATGATAACAATTCGTCCACACCCGTCCTGCTTCAATTTCACGGCCAAACCTGTAAGCCGTGTTGATGTTCCGGGACCAGACGCCGGCACCAAGTCCATAAAGTGTGTCATTGGCAATCCGAAGGGCTTCTTCCTCATCCTTAAAAGTAGTGACAGACAGAACCGGTCCAAAAATCTCTTCTTGGAAAATCCTCATATTATTATTGCCTTTAAAGATGGTTGGCTCGACATAGTATCCGTTTGCGAGCTCGCCGGGCAGACTGTTTTTATTACCCCCGACAAGAACTTCCGCTCCCTCCTGCTTACCGATATCCAGGTAAGAAGTGATTTTTTCCATTTGTTCCATGGAAGCTTGCGCCCCCATCATCGTATCCGTATCCAGCGGATGACCGATCTTAATCTCTTTTACCCGCTTGATAGCCCGTTCGATAAACGGCTCATAGATTGATTCGTGAACCAGCGCGCGCGAAGGACAGGTGCAAACCTCGCCCTGATTGAGTGCGAACATGGTAAATCCTTCAATCGATTTATCAAGGAAGGAGTCTTCAGCATCCATTACATCTTTAAAAAAGATATTAGGAGACTTTCCGCCTAACTCCAATGTAACCGGAATAATATTTTCCGAGGCATATTGCATAATCAGGCGCCCCGTTGTCGTTTCTCCAGTAAAAGCAATTTTGGCTATTCTGCTGCTCGACGCCAGTGGTTTTCCGGTTTCCACGCCAAAACCATTGACAATGTTAACTACCCCGGGCGGCAGCAGGTCTTGAATAAGTTCCATCAGAACATGAATGGACGCTGGTGTCTGTTCCGCTGGTTTTAAAACGACAGCATTTCCTGCCGCTAATGCAGGTGCAAGCTTCCAGGTTGCCATCAATATCGGAAAGTTCCATGGGATAATCTGGCCGACCACTCCAAGCGGCTCGTGGAAATGATAAGCGACCGTGTCATTATCCAATTGGCTCAGACTGCCTTCCTGGGCACGGATGACACCGGCAAAATAGCGGAAATGGTCTATGGCTAGGGGAATATCTGCAGCAAGTGTTTCCCTTACCGCTTTTCCGTTATCCCATGTTTCGGCGACCGCTAGTTTTTCTAAATTCTCTTCCATACGATCTGCGATTTTGTTAAGTATCACAGCCCGTTCCGCAGGTGATGTTTTCCCCCAGCTGTCCTTGGCGGCATGAGCGGCATCCAATGCCAGCTCAACGTCATCTTTTGACGAACGGGCCACCTGGCAAAAAACTTCTCCCGTTACCGGGCTAACATTATCGAAATACTCTCCACTGACCGGCTCTCTCCATTCTCCGCCGATGAAATTGCCATACCGCTCTTTAAAATTCACGACTGCTCCCTTGGTATTCGGTGCTTCATACTTCATGGCACAACCTCCTCGAATTGTAATCGCTTTCAATTTTGAGGTCTATCTCTTGGGGCAATTTCTCTATATAGAGTATATCAAACGATAACTATTTATTACAAATATTCTAACTATTGTCTTCGTAAAAAAAGAAATAAGACTGCCTGGGGTTCTTAGGCAGTCTTATTCCTTACAACTTGAGCTTCCCGCGAATTAAATAAACCCGGCTTTCCAATGATTAGTCAGCCCGGTATTACTTAATTTGTGGTAATGTTTTTGTTCCTTTTTCCATCGTTGACTGGCATAGCGGACAAGTCGGGGTTTCTTCAAACGTAAAGTCTTCTCTCATCCAACCTGCACAGTCCTCGCTTGTGCAAGACCAAATATTTGTTTCTACTTCCGGGGCTGGTTCTTTCTTGTTGTTATAATAAGCCATAATCTAATCCCCTTTCTGATTCTGTTTCTATTATACCCTATTTAATGGAAAATTAATATAGGACAGAGGTTCCAGCATGTAAGTTTCTATATTTGCTACAAAGTTCCAATGAAGAAAGGGATACAAACCAACAAGAAACGAAAACTTCTCCTGTTTGACCACGACAAGCAATGGTTAGCTTTTATCCACACATTTAACAATGGATGAAGTTTTGTATATAAAAAGGCTGCCGGGATAACTCCAGACAGCCCCCAGCTAAACAAGCCGGCTTTGAACCATTTTATTTACGATAGCGCATTAATTCATGGTTTATGTCCGCAGTGTGCTTATATATTGATTTGTATAGCAGGAACAGCTCACGATATTGTTGCACATTTTCCTGATTCGGCTCATAGGATGCTGCCTCTTTTAAAAAGTGATCGGCACAGTCTGCAAGGGAGTCAAACCAACCACATCCGTAAGCTGCGAGCATGGCGGCCCCCATCCCGGGACCTTGTTCACTGGAAAGCTTAACGATCTTCGCATCGAATATGTCGGCCTGCATTTGCAGCCACACTTCATTCTTTGCTCCACCGCCGATGGAAACGATTGTATCGATTTGCTTGCCGCTCTGCCGGAAAATATCGATCGATTCATTCAAAGAAAACGTGATTCCCTCCATAACGGCCCGCACAAAATCTGAGCGCTGATGTGAGCTGCCCATTCCGATAAAACTCCCTCGAATAGCCGCATCCGCATGTGGTGTCCGTTCTCCTGTCAAATAAGGAGTGAACAGCAAACCATTGGCTCCAACGGGGACTGACCCCACATCTGCAAGTAAATCGTCAAAGTCTTCGTCACTGGCAAAGACTTCTTTGAACCAGCTTAAACTGTAACCGGCAGACAAAGTGACTCCCATGGTATAGTAAGCATTTTCTGCTCCATGATTGAAATAGTGGACTTTTCCCTTAAAGTCCTTTTCCGGTCCTTGTTCATAAGACAGGACGACACCGGAAGTTCCGATACTGCAAAGTGTTTTTCCGTCCTCCAATATGCCGGAACCTATCGCCCCGCATGCATTGTCCGCTCCACCCGCAAAAACTCTCGTGGCAGCATGCATTCCGGTCCTTTCGGCAAAGTCTTCCGTAATCGTACCAATCTCCGCGTGGGATTCGACTAGCGGAGGACATAAATCCACGTCAATCCCTACCGCTTCACAAATTTCCGGACTCCACTGCTTCTCGCTAATATTTAATAGGAGGGTTCCGGCTGCGTCGGAATATTCCATATGCAACTCACCAGTCATTTTGTAACGTAAATAATCTTTCGGAAGCACGAATTTATGAGCCCGCTGATAAATGTCCGGTTCGTTTTGTTTTACCCATAACAATTTCGGCAGCGTGAACCCCTCTAATGCCGGGTTTTTCGTTAAACTCAGCAGCTTCTCTTCACCCACCTGCCGATAAATGCTTTTGCATTGCTCCGTCGTCCGCGTATCGTTCCATAAGATAGCAGGTCGCAGCACTCGATTCTTTTCATCCAACAGTACCAGGCCATGCATCTGTCCGGAAAAGCTGATCCCTTCCACTTCTTCTGGACTTATACCCGTTTCCTGCAGCAGATCAGACAACCCTGCGGCTGTCTGATCCACCCATACTTCCGGCTCCTGTTCACTGTATCCGGTTTTTTCCTGAATCAAGGGATAAGATTTCGATACTTCATGCGCGACGTTTCCCTGCTGGTCGACCAGCAAAATTTTTACTGCACTGGTTCCTAAATCGACACCAATGACATATTTCATCGGTTTCCACCTCGCTTCGGACATTGGATCTCTTCTATATTATTGGTCAGCAAAAGTTTGTAACAAATATTGGTTGATCGTTGTTTTGATTTTTTCTAAACGGCCGGATTGATGCTTAAATTCTGTCTTATCAAGTACGTGTGCCTCCAGCTTATGGAAGTCTGTCTTTCCATTGACGATGTCTTGGCCGATTCCTTCGGTATAGCTCTTATAGCGATCCTCCAGTACACCTTCGAGCACGTTGTCATCGAGCAGCTTTTGTGCGACTTTTAAGCCGACAGCAAAGCTGTCCATTCCGGCAATATGTGCATGGAACAAGTCCTCAGGTTCGAATGATCCTCTTCTAACCTTTGCATCAAAGTTGAGTCCGCCTTTGCCCAGTCCGCCATTTTTGATAATTTCGTACATTGCCAGTGTAGTAGAGTACAAGTCTGTCGGAAATTCATCTGTATCCCAGCCAAGCAATGGATCGCCCTGGTTGGCGTCTACAGATCCAAGCATCCCGTTGACCCGAGCGTAATGCAACTCATGCTCGAATGTATGTCCGGCTAAGGTTGCGTGGTTGGCCTCGATATTAAATTTAAAATGATCTTGTAGATCATAGTGTTGCAGGAATGCATAGCCTGTCGCCACATCGAAGTCATATTGATGGGTCGTAGGCTCTTTCGGTTTTGGCTCAATAAGGAACTGGGCATCAAATCCAATTTCCTTAGCATAATCGACGGCCATATGGAAAAAGCGACCAAGGTTATCCATTTCCAGCTTCATGTCGGTGTTCAGCAAGGTCTCATAACCTTCTCTTCCACCCCAGAACACATAGTTTTCAGCACCAAGCTCTTTGCCAATTTCCAATCCCTTTTTCACCTTCGCAGCAGAAAAAGCAAAAATATCCGCATTATTCGAAGATGCAGCCCCATGAATGAACCGTGGATGGGTAAAATTGTTTGCTGTATTCCATAACAGCTTTGTTTTGCTGTCTTTCATGTAATCCTTGATCATCGCTACGATGGTATCAAGATTCTTATTCGTTTCTCTCAATGTACTGCCTTCTGGGGCAATATCGACATCGTGGAAGCAGAAATAAGGAACCCCTAACTTTTCGAAAAATTCAAAAGCAGCTTCTACGCGTGCTTTCGCCAGATCCATTCCGCTGTATTGATCCCATGGGCGTACCATTGTTCCCGCACCAAATGGATCAGAACCATCCATGGTAAAGGTATGCCAATATGCCACCGCAAAGCGCAAATATTCTTCCATCGTTTTACCGCCGACAACTTCTTGAGGGTTGTAGTACTTGAAGGCATATGGATTCGTTGATTTTGCCCCTTCAAAATTGATTTTGTTGATGTCCGTGAAATAAGCCATTCCGAAAACCTCCTATTATCAATGAACTAATAATGAATGAAAAGACAACTAACAGGATTATCCTTCTTTGAGAGCCCAAAGCAGCATAGTATGTAGTTGCCCTAAAAATGTAACTGCTTTCATACTTGATTATAGCAATATCAATTTAGTTTGTCTATTAAATAAACAAAGTTTATAATGGTTTTATGCAGGCTAAATGATGCCGAATTTGAGATAATGAAAGAAAGTTGGTTATTTTGGTAGAAAAAGTCTACGTACTTCGAGGAGGAACGCACATGCACCCTGGAGGAACTCTTTACAACATATTGGAATGGATCACCCGCTTCGCCTATATCAATCTATTGTGGATCTTCTTCACCCTTGTTGGTGGTGTACTTTTCGGCTTGTTTCCGGCGACCACTGCCATGTTCGCTCTGATACGGCAATGGCTGCTAGGACGAAGCTCTCTCCCTGTAACGACTACTTTCTTGTCTTATTATAAAAAAGATTTTTGGAAGTCCAACTTGCTCGGATTGTGGATAGGCTTGATTGTTGTACTGATTTTTATAGACATTCAATTCATTCAATCAACGGAGTTGAAATGGACCTACGTGCCGTTGTTTTCCTTCATGTTATTGGTTTTATTTTACTTCTTCTATTTGTTCCCTGTTTTTGTCCATTTTGAATTAAAAATTGGAGGATTGCTGCGTCATACTTTTCTCATTATGTTAGTCAACCCAGTCACTACTTTCTTTATCGTTGTTTGCCTAACCTGCATGTTTATCCTGATGCGATACCTTCCTGCTTTGTTTTTCATTTTTGGAGGCAGTGTTTATGCCTTTATCACGATGTGGATGAGCATGCATGCTTTCCGCAAATTAGCTGCAAAGTCACCATAACATGGTCTGACATACCGAATACACTAAGCTTAGCGTTGCATTCTTTCATTAGTTTTGCAGATTAATATGGAATATGGACTCCCCCGCTAGCAAGTAATAGAACCCTTCTAATCTCTGATTTCGATAAAATGGTGTTCAATTAGCTTGTTACATCGAAGGGCCGTAACAAACTATCTACCTATAGAATCAAAATACGATAAACGAGATCGGGACAAAAACATGACCACCAAAGCAAAAACCAAACGGTTTAAAAACGCCAATCGAACTCATTTGGTTTTTGTGTTCTTTAGATAAACTTTCTTTTATCCTGTTGTTTGATGCGTGTTTCGTATCGCTATGGCAAGATACTACGCTTTCCACGGGCACGGCTTTAACTTCCTCAGAAAGCACCAACCGCTTTCTTGCGGGATTTTCAGCTCGTGCTGTTCCCGTAGGAGTCTCCGTATCTTGCCTTCGCTACGTTTTCGTGGTCTGATTTCCACATGATCAAGAACAGACGAATAGAATCTATTCTTCTATTAGCTGATTGTGATCCCAAACAGTGATGAAGACTAAAAATCAGCATATGAGGTGCGTTCATTCTTCGGAAATGGGAGGGGAGCGGACATATACATAAAAGGACTATGTAACTTCGCTTTCTACCCATAACGACAATAGACCACTCGGAAATCATGCCATAAGAGAAAGTACCTCCAGCCAACGGTGGCAAGGTACACATACCCAGTGGGACGAGCGCGAGCTGAAGATCCACTTGCCAAAGCGATATTATTTGCCAAGTTAGCTGAAGCCGTGCCAACGGAAAGCGTAATACCTTGCCGGAGTGAAAAATTGCATAAAAAAAGTGAGGAGAAGGGTTACTTTCTTCTAATGAAATAAACCGAGCGAATTGGAAACGCTCGGTTTGTATATTGGTTCACGATGGTTTGTGTCTCAGTCTCGTCATTTCTGAAAAGAACCTGCCTGTTCGTTTTAGCCTTTCACCGCACTGGAAGAAATCCCTTCAACAACTTTGTTGCTGAAAAAGATAAATGCCAACAGAATGGGCAGGACACTGATGATGAGTGTTGCGCCAATTGCTCCCCAATCAGTCATATACTGGCCAATGAAATTTTGAATCCCAACTGTAAGGGTTTTATATTTATCCGAACTGATGAATGTATTAACAAAGACGAATTCATTCCAATTATAGATCATGTTGATGATGACGGTCGTCGACATAATCGGTATCGTCATCGGCAGGATAATCTGGAAAAACAGCCGATGGATGGAACTCCCGTCGATAATGGCAGCTTCTTCAATTTCACGAGGCAATGTATAATAAAAGCCCAGTAAAATCATCATCGTTATTGGCAAATTGTATGCCGTATAGGTAATTACAATCGAAAGCGGATGATCAATCAAGTTGACATTAAGAAACATGCTGAATAACGGAATCAATGCAGAATGAATCGGGATCATCAAACCCACCATAAACAGTCCGAGTACGAAACCACTCCATTTCCAATGCATTCTTGTGATGGCAAAGGTAGCCATGCTCGCAAGCAGGACTGTGAGGATAATAGCAAGACCGGTTATCCATACACTGTTGAAAAAGTAAACACCGATTCCGCCTTCCCAAACCTTTGCGTAGTTTTCCCATTTCAGTTCTGTTGGGAGTGCAAATGGGGAACCGGAGAATATTTCTCTATTGTCCTTCAAGGAAAACAAGAAAAGCCAGACAATCGGGAATATTTGAAACAAAGCAACGAGCCCTAGACAAACATAAAGAACGGTGTATCCAATGCGGTTCATCAGTTGTTCCTCCTTTGGTTCCTAGTATTGTAATTCATCGTCCGAAGCAGTCAGTTTACGAATAATGACTGTGACAATCAGCGTGATAATGAGCAACAGGAATCCAATTGCACTTCCATAGCCGAATTCATTGGTGGAGAAAGCCAATTTATACATATACGAAGCCATTACTTCACTAGCCCCGTTCGGTCCTCCGCCGGTCATTACATAAATAAGATCGAAATATTTTAGCGAGCCTACGATTGCCAGAACGATCGTTACTTTTATGACTCCCATGATTAGCGGCAATTTGATCTTATAAGCAATCTGCATCGGAGTAGCTCCGTCAATTTTAGCCGCTTCAATCAATGATTCTGGGATATTTTTTAAAGCAGCATAGTAAATTAGTATGTAGAATCCGGCGTACTGCCAAAGAATCGGTATAAAAATCGCATAAAGCACAATGGATGGTTCCGCCAGCCACGCAGGAGGATTTTCTACTCCCAACCCTGTCAGAATACTGTTCAGGATTCCATTGTTCGGATTGTAGACTTTGATCCATAATTGTGCAATTGCAACCGACGATAACAGCATCGGTATCAAATATATTTTTCTCAAAAAGTCTGCACCTTTTATTTTAGAAGCTAAGATAAGCGAGATGGCCAAATAAATAATGAGGCTGAGTGCAGAGAACACGGCCAACAAAAAAGAATGATAGGCACTTTCCCAAAACTTTGGATCTTGAAGGCCGTTTAAGTAGTTTTCCAGTCCGATAAATTCCATTTTCCCGATTCCGTTCCAATCCATAAGCCCGTAATATCCGGTAAGAATCAGCGGAATAAATATCAATATGGCAATCAACAAAAGCGCAGGCAGTACATACAGCGCAATCATCAACTTGTTGGACATCACTTTGTTCATCACATTCAACCCCTATTTTTTAATAAATAGACAGGAAACACACATAGCAGAAAAACCATCGTTCAGCGTCTTCACCAGCAGTCATGTCATCCGCTTGCCCCTTGCCTTGTAAGCACTTTTTTCCCCTTTATGTCACTTCACAAAAACAAACATGTAATCGCTTACTTGATTCTTTTTCAGAATAGCAGACTCCAGCTCGTTTGTCTAGTGGATGAACTAAGTTTGAGTACCTATTTATTTTCTTTCTCCGTAACACTCACGCATAGGATTTCCGACCTTGTTAAAAAGGCCTCCCCGTGTCTCGGAGAGGCCATGTCTGTCAGTGTGCTTATTCTTCTTTCGAAAGTGCTTCTTCGTGCTGTTTGGCAAATTCTTCTGGCGTCACTTCACCACCAAATAGGGACTGAATCATATCAAGATGTACTTCGGCAACATCCGGGCTCATTTGAACATCTGCAAACAAGGTGATATTGGAAGCATTATTCAACTCATCCAACACGTCTAAATACATATCCGGCAAATCTACTTCATCCGGATTCACTTTTGTGGCAGGAATAACGCCAGCTTGTGTAACGGATTTCTCGCCCCAGTTTTCAGTGAAATATTTAACAAACTCCATCGATTCTTCTTTCACATCCGAATCCTCGGCTACGAACAATCCGACACCAGGTCCTCCTACAAAGCTATTCATATCCCCTTCACCCTCAACAGTCGGGAAGTTAAAAAATCCTACTGAATCCCTAAATTCCTGCGGCACATCTTCATTGGTTGTATAGTTTGGCAGATCCCAAGTGGCAATTAAATACATGGCAGCCTGTTCATTCATAAACATGCTTTTCGCTTCTTCATCTGCAAGGCCGTTAAACCCATTGATAAATGCATCATTGTCCACTAGTTCTTGAGTCTTTGCTGCTGCATCCACTAATGCAGGGTCTTCAAAGCTGCCGGAACGATCGATTGCCTTGTTCAATACATCAGCACCGCCGATCCTGTCAGCTAGATACATGTACCAAAGGGAACCTGTCCAACGGTCTTTGTTGCCCAATGCGACAGGAGCGACACCATTCTCTACAAGTGTGTCCACGACACTTTGGAACTCCTCATACGTTTCTGGCGGCTCCAGTCCGTATTCATCAAAAATCGCTTTGTTATAGAAAACGGTTGCAATATTGAGTTCCAGTGGAAGTCCGTAAGTACTCCCATCTACCTGGTAGGCTTCAGTAGTGCCTGAAACGAATTCATCCTTCAAGCCGTCATCCAGTATCTCATCAAGCGGAGAAAACATTTCTCCTTCTACATATGGTTCTAAGTATCCTGCCGGCCATGTCATCCCGACGTCAGGCAGTTCTCCAGAAGATGACAACACTTTAATCTTATCTTTATATTGTTCGTTGCTTAACACCTCTAAATCCACGGTGACATCTGGATTTTCCTCTTCAAATTCGGAAATGATTTCGTTTACAATCTCGTAGTGATCCTTTGAGCTCCCTTCCGGCCACAAGTGCATGAATTCAATCGTTTTTTCATCAGAATTGCCACTTGCAGAATCCCCGGAACCAGAACAGCCAGCCAACAGTAGAACAGAAGCAAAAGCAGCAGATATTAGTGAAACCGCTTTCTTTTTTACCATTAGTAAACCCCCTCATTTCTAAATATTAACAACTTCTGAAATCAATCATACCAAAACTAACCTTGTTTGTCTACTGAATAAACTAAGTTTATTTTTCTTATGGAAATGTGATAAACTGAAAAGAAAAGGAAGAATGAGATGATGACATGAAAACGACAATAAATCAGACGTGGAACCAACATGTAGTAAAAAAAGGAAACAAATCGCTTGTCCTGGAAACCATCAAAGATCATTCCCCTATTTCCAGGGCTGAAACCGCTAACATCACTGGTTTGAATAAAGGAACGGTTTCCTCCTTGGTAAGTGAATTACTAGAAGAACAAATGATTTCAGAGTCAGGACCTGGAGAATCAAGCGGTGGCAGACGACCGGTAATGCTGCTGTTCAACCAGCTTGCCGGCTACTCCATCGGTATTGATATCGGTGTCAATTATCTGTTAGGAGTATTGACCGACTTGCAAGGCAATATTATTGATGAAAAACGGGAATCCTACACGGCATTAACTTATGAAGAAATCAAAGCGAAGCTGTTTGACATGATTGACTACTTGATCAACGCCGCACCGCCAAGCCCCTATGGAATCGTCGGAATCGGAGTAGGTGTTCCGGGGACTGTCAGCAATACAGGGGAAATTCTGCTCGCCCCAAATTTAGGGTGGAAAAATATTCATTTGCAGGCAGTACTCGAAAGGAAGTATCAGGTACCGGTTGTGATTGAAAATGAAGCCAATGCTGGTGCCTATGGAGAGAAGAAATTCGGAGCAGGAAAAGATTTAGAGGACATCATTTATATCAGTGCAGGGATCGGGATAGGTGTCGGATTAATCCTGAATGGTTCTCTCTATAAAGGGAACAACGGTTTTTCCGGTGAACTCGGTCATATGACCATTGAAGTCGATGGTAAAGAATGCCGTTGCGGGAATAAAGGCTGCTGGGAGCTTTACGCCTCCGAGCAGGCACTGCTAAGGAATGCTGCTAAACTAACAGATGGAACGGAACAGCCCTCCCTTGAAAATCTTTCCGAGATGGCTGATGATGGCGAAGAACAGGTGATCAGACTTTTTGAACAGATTGGCGATTATTTAGGTGTCGGATTAAACAACATTATCAATATTTTCAATCCGCAACAGGTTATTATCGGCAACCGGATGGCTTCGGCAAAAAAATGGCTGCGCGACCCGTTGATCAACAGAATGGTCAACCAAACGCTCTGGTTTCAACAAAAGGACTTACAAATTCAATTTTCCGAGTTGTCCACCCATTCTGCTGCACTTGGAGTCGCAGCTTTCTCTGTCGAAAACTTTTTCAAGGTGGATTTGCAAAGTAAAGGTGCTTAAATCGTTAACAAAAGCAGTGCAACGGCCTAAACGGAATCCGTTGTACTGCTTTTTCATTTTCTGTTTCCTATAGAAGAAAAAGGATAATCGCCTGGACGAAAGCTACAAATCATGTAGAACCCTTGCAGATCAGGCTTGTCCACCACAATCGTCAAAGAAATGTCCGGGTTCTTCCTTATTTTATCATCTACCGCCTTCTCTAGTCATAACCGCATCAAAATTTTGCTTTGAAATACCCGTCGGGAGTACATCCGGCTGATCACAGCTGCTAGTCATATAAATGTGCTGATCCTTTTTGGATGACTCAAGAAAACCATGCATTACTTCCAGAACGTGATAGGAAAGTCTGCTATTTGCTTGCGGTTCTTTCCCCGTCAGAATAGCATGAGCCATTTCTGCCACACCAATTCCCCTGCTGTTTTCTGTAAACCCATGGCTCAGTGGCACTTCTGTCCACTCGCTGTGATCATGACGCCGAAGATAAACAGGACCACCAAACGTATTGGGATCTGGAACAACTATGCTCCCCTCCGTGCCATAAATTTCGATATGAGGCAGCTGATGGTGCCAGGTGTCGAAACTAGTAATGATTGACGCAACTGCTCCATTGCAAAAATCCATCACCCCGTTTATCTGGGTAGGCGTTTCTACTTTAATTTTTTCGCCATATCTCGGCTGACTTGTAATCGTCCTTTCCGGATAAGTTATATTGACCGATCCCGTCACCCTCTTAACCGGACCTAATAGGAAAGCTAATGCTGTCAGATAATATGGGCCCATATCGAACATCGGACCCCCGCCCTCCTGATAATAAAAAGCCGGATCTGGGTGCCATCGTTCGTGTCCAGGTACCATCATAAACGCAGAAGCAGAAACGGGTTTGCCAATCCAGCCGTCGTCAAGCAGCTTGCGACAAGTCTGCAGGCCCCCTCCCAGAAACGTATCAGGTGCATTGCCAACATACAGTCCTTTTTGTCTGGCTGTTTCCAAGATTGCCTTGCCGTCTTCTTTTTTGACGGCAAACGGCTTTTCTCCGTAGACATGCTTTCCAGCCTGCAGGCCCTTTTGTGCCACTTCGGCATGAACAGCTGGAATCGTCAGATTGATGACAATGTCTATGGAAGGATCCGATAGGAGTTCCTCCGGTGTATAGGCATGTGGAATATGATACTCCTCCGCCCTCGCCTTCGCTCGCTCGATATCCAAGTCGGCACAAGCAGTCACTTCCACTACATCAAACATTCTCAAATTCTCAAAATAAATACTACTGATGTTGCCACAGCCAATGATTCCAGCTGACAATTTTTCCATCCGAATCACTTTCCCTTCCCCTATTGTCTAGCAGACCAGTTAAACCCGTTTCGCATGAGTGTCATCACTTCCGGCATCCGGACAATTTCTGCTACATGTCCTAAAGAACAGTAGTATACCCTTCCACTTCCCCACATCTTCGTCCATACAACCGGTATGTCTACTTCTCCATTACTTAAGTGTGGGCCATCTGCCACCGGAAATGTAGTGACTGCATGGACATTAACCGCCGGGTCTATATGCATGTAATACTGTTCCGAAACGACAGTAAAATCCTCCATTCCCTTCGTCAGCGGATTGTTTTTATCCTTGATATGGACGCTATACTTTACTCCATCATTGCCAGGATGGGCAACCCATTGACCACCGACCATGAATTGGTAATCTGTCGCCATTCGGAAAGAGTCGCCCATCCCGCCATGCAGACCCGCAAGCCCTGTCCCTGATGCTACAGCTTCCATCAGAGGGGTTAGCTGGTCATTTGTAATTTCTCCTTGCGTCCAATTCGGAACGATCAAATCATAGCGACTTAAGTCGTCCTCTTCCAATGTAGTCAATGTGTCAGACACCTTTACGTCAAAGTTTTCTTCCTTCAGTATATCCGCTAGTATTCGGGCAACCTCTGCAGGTTCGTGACCTTCCCATCCGCCTTGAAAAATCAGCGCTTTTTTCATATGCTATCTCCTCTCTTCCAACAATAAAAAACACACCGGATCCACTTCAATACAGTAGGTTGGATTTCATGGTGTGCTTGTCTGCTAGTCTATTTCGCTTTGTTAGGTTTTTTCTTTATCGTGCATAAAGCCAGTAACTTCCCGAAATTCCCTTTTAATAGATTAATTTAAAGCCAAGTTACCTCCCTTTACAGAAACCGCTTACAAAAATAAGAGTGATCTTTGTTTGTCGAGTGAACTAACTACTTATATCTTACCAACTTTTCTTTCTATTTAGCAACCATTTTCCTTTTTATGACGTTCTCTGCCCATCAAAGAAAATAAAATCTACCACGTGTCTTGCATTATCCATTTCTAATCTATGGATACAAAAAACTCACTGCAGCAAACATTGCTGCAGTGAGACTATCCTCCTGAATGTTCAGGTCAAGTATGTTACCATTCGGCAAGGCTGCCATCCTTATGGCGCCAAACAGGGTTACGCCAGTTGTGGCTTTCTTCAGCCCGCTGACGCACATAATCTTCATCGACTTCGATGCCGAGACCGGGACCGTCCGGTATAGCGACATAGCCATCTTCATAAGCAAACACACTACGGTCCTTGATATAATCCAGAATATCATTCTCTTTATTATAATGAATGCCAAGACTTTGCTCCTGAATGAAAGCATTATGGGAGGTTGCATCGACTTGGAGACATGCTGCCAGGGCGATTGGGCCTAGCGGGCAATGCGGGGCCAGTGCGACATCATATGCTTCTGCCATCGAGGCAATTTTTTTGCATTCGGTTATACCTCCTGCATGCGATAAATCAGGCTGGATAATATCAACATAGCCAGCGGCCAATAAATTTTTAAAGTCCCAGCGGGAGAACATTCGCTCACCTGTTGCAATCGGAATGTGGGTAGCCCGGGCAATTTCCTTGAATGCTTCTTCATTTTCCGACAGGACTGGTTCTTCAAGGAACATCGGACGATAGGTTTCCAACTCTTTGGCCAAAATCTTCGCCATGGGTTTATGTACCCTGCCGTGAAAATCGATTCCGATGCCGACTCCGTTTCCCACTGCCTCTCTTACTGCAGCCACCCGTTCGACAGCTTCATCAATTTTTTCATAGGAATCGATGTATTGTAATTCTTCCGTCCCATTCATTTTCACAGCGGTGAATCCTGTATCGATTGCCTGTTTGGCAGCTGTTCCCACATCAGAGGGCCGGTCGCCGCCAATCCAGGAATATACCTTGATGGTATCCCGGCAGCGCCCTCCCATTAGCTGGTGAACCGGGGCGTTGTGATATTTTCCTTTTATATCCCATAACGCCTGGTCGATGCCTGCGATGGCACTCATCAAAATCGGACCTCCGCGATAAAAACCAGCCCGGTACATCACGTTCCAATGGTCTTCAATCTGCAGTGGATCTTTTCCGACTAAGTATTCCATCAATTCCTCTACTGCCGCTTTTACGGAGTGTGCTCTTCCTTCGATCACAGGTTCTCCCCATCCAACGATGCCTTCATCTGTGCTGATTTTCAAAAACAGCCAGCGTGGCGGCACTTGAAACAATTCAAAATCTGTTATCTTCATCATGATTCCTCCTCTATTAATCAGACAACGAAAATTTTATAGAACCGATTTCCCTGGCACCTGCGACAGGCGAATGATCCACCTGTTCATCCGTTGCTTCTATGACATTCCAGCTTGAAAAATGGGCAGTAAGCAGCTGGTAAAATGCTGTCCGCAGCGGATTAGAACCGCCGACTATCACCCAGTCGAGCTCGAAATCTTCTTGATCAACAGCATGGAGGGCCTGTACATCCTCATGAAGGACTGCACCAGCCAGGTAGTTAGCACGCTGATTGCTGCTCCAGCCGGTAAATAAATCCAGCAATCGGACATGATACAAACTCCGTGTCAATCCGTAGGAAGATGCCGCCTGAAAACCTTGCTCCAATTTTTCGGCATCAACATTCTCTATTAACCGATTTTCCAGGGAACTTGAAAGGATAGTTTGCTTACTTACAGCCTCAAGCAGTTCTCCGCCTAGTGTCGACATACAAGAACGGATGGTGTTATGGTCATCAACCAACACATACTTGGTATGAGAACCAGGCAAAATCATCAGACCGTTTCCTTCCGGTTTTATCTGGTGCAGCAGGCCAAACGTTTCCACTTCCTCTCCGCGCATCACATCATATGGATTAATGGATAGCGGCCCACCAAGCCGATCATCGTTAACCCTGTTTTTCATACCGGTGATATACACTGTCGGTATCGAATAAAATTCTTTCTCCCGAACTATTTCTGACTTAGAAGCAAAATCAGCTAACGATGCCGGAGCTTCAACATGGTTAACCTCATGAAGACCCAGTCCTGAAGTGATCATACCGGAAGCAGCTATGTAGCTGATATCATCTGGTTGTAGCCGATTCTCTTCCAGCAGCTGTTTGATGGTTTCCGCCAATTTCTTCTTCAACGTTTGATTAGACCCCTCGACGGCTGAGTTTTTCACCCCGACCGCTAGCTTCCATGTATCTTGAATACTTCCATTCGATTCATCCAACAGCCTAATTCGTGAGTTGGTGGTTCCTGTGTCGATAAATATGCTATGCAAAGTGTCCCACCTCACTTTCTATTGCTAAGAATTAACCGCTTTGTCTCTTGCTTCTACCAATTTCCGGGCTGCTGTTTCGATCACGTCAAACTGCTTTTCTTTGACTAACTTAGAATTCACCAGAGAACCTCCTATACCGATGGCATCCCAGCCAGCTGTAAAAAATGCTCCCGCATTTTCTTCTGAAACGCCACCAACTGCCATTAACTCTATTTGTGGTAAAGGTCCTTTGAGATCCTTGGCAAAAGCCGGTCCGAGCGAACGGACTGGAAAAACCTTGACCATACGGGCACCAGCCTCATAAGCTGTCAACGCTTCAGTAGGCGTCATCACTCCCGGAATTACCGGTACACCATAACGGCTACCCATTATAATGGTTTCCGTATTCAAGGTAGGAGCCAGCAAAAAACTGGCCCCCGCACGGATTGCAGCGTTTGCGGAAGCAGCATCTAAAACGGTTCCCGCTCCAGCTAAAATCGGCTCCGGCATTTCATTGATTTTACGAATTGCTTCCAAAGCACCTGGCGTGTTCATCGTGACTTCGATCACTTTGATGCCGCCCTGGTAGAGACTTTTAGCTACCTCTTCGACATGGTCTGCACCTTCCAGCCTGATGATTGATACAAGCTTTTCCTGTTTTATCACATCCATTACATCATTCACTTTATTTCCTCCTCATCACCGATTTGCGTTACTTCTTTTCGACTGCATGGCCGCCGAACTCATGGCGCAATGCGGAAACAACCTTTCCGGTGAACGTATCAGTTTCCTGAGAACGATAACGCATCATCAGCGAAAGGGCGATAACCGGTGCAGCCGTTTCAAAATCCAAGGCCGATTCTACTGTCCATTTACCCTCTCCGGAAGAATTCATGACTCCGCGGATATCATCAAGTTTGGCATCCTTGGCAAAAGCGTCTTCCATCAATTCCATCAGCCAGCTTCTGATGACAGAACCGTTGTTCCATACCTTGGCAACAGCCTGATAGTCATAATCAAAAGGACTTTTTTCCAGTATCTCAAATCCTTCTCCGATGGCAGCCATCATCCCGTACTCTATCCCATTGTGGACCATCTTCAAAAAATGACCGCTTCCGCCTTTTCCTGCATACAGATATCCATTTTCGACAGCGAGCTCTTTGAATAATGGCTCAACACGTTCAAATGCTGGCTGATCTCCACCGACCATGAAACACGCCCCATTCCGGGCACCGGATACACCACCGCTCGTTCCGCAATCAAAAAAGTGAATTCCATTTTCTTTAAAACTTTCGTATTGGGCAAGCGTATCTTTATAATGGGAATTACCTGCATCGATGACGATATCATCACTGGCAAGCAAAGGCTTTAATTCATCAAGCACACTATTGGTAATATCACCCGCTGGTACCATTACCCAAATTGTCCTCGGAGTTTCCAGGCTGTTTATCAATCCAGCCAAGGAGTCGGCCCCTCGCCCGCCTTCCTGTTGAAATTTATCGACTTGTTCTTCGACCACATCATAAGCTGTGACTTCATGACCTTTTTCAAGCATGTGAGCCCCTATCTCAAAACCCATTTTTCCAAGTCCGATCAGGCCAATTTTCATGGTGTTTTCCTCCTTCATTCGATTCAGATTACACAAACAAACTAATTAACAGAGCTACTCCAAAGCCGACCAAACCGATTATGGTTTCCATCACTGTCCACGATTTCAATGTTTGCTTCTCTGTCAAACCAAAGTAACGATTGACGAGCCAGAAACCAGAATCATTAACGTGGGAAACTACTGTTGCACCTGATGCAATGGCGATAACCAATAATCCAAGCATTGGTTCACTTACATTAAAGGAATCAAGCAATGGAGAAACCAAACCTGCAGCCGTTATCATGGAAACTGTTGCAGAACCTTGTGCGATCCGGACAACCGTAGCCGTAATAAAAGCAAACACGATCAACGGCATATTAGCATCTTTCATCGCATCGGCTAAAATGTCGCCAATTCCGGATTGAATCAGCATTTCACCAAAAACACCGCCGGCACCGGTAACAAGGATGATGATACCGGCCGGTTCAAGCGCTTTTGTCGTAATTTGCTGTATCTCTTCTTTTTTGTATCCCCTTTTATAGCCAAAAATATAAAACGTCAACAGAGAGGCGACCGTTAAAGCGACAAACGGGTGACCGACAAACGTCAATATTTCCCTTAGTGTGCTATCATCCGCAAGTACCAAATCCGCTGTGGTATTCACCAAAATCAAAATCAGTGGAAGTAAAATAATAGAGACAACGCTTTTAAAACTTGGCAATTCACGATCATAGTCAACTTGTTTCATTTGTTCCATCATATATTCCGGTACGCCGACATGAATTTTGTTGGCGATATACTTACCAAACACCGGTCCGGCAAGGATCATTGCCGGCAGACCTGCAAGGGCACCAAACAGAATGACCCATCCTAAATCAGCATTCAACAGGGATGCCACGGATATCGGTCCCGGGGTTGGTGGAATAAAAGAGTGTGTTACCGCCAGCCCTGCCATCAGTGGAATACCGAAATAGAGCAATGATTTCTTTGTTTTTTGCGTTAAACTATATAAAATCGGTACAAGAATAACGAGTGCGACGTCAAGAAATACAGGTATCGATACAATAAATCCGGTTAAACCTAAAGCCCAGGAAATATTTTTTTCACCGAATTTATCCATCAATGTCAGAGCCAGTCGTTCTGCTCCCCCAGAAACACGAAGCATTTCTCCGAACATAGCACCAAGCCCGATAATGACAGCAATAAATCCAAGCGTTCCTCCCATGCCCTCTTCAATGGTAGAAATAATGTCAGCAGGCGACATGCCCACCGCCAAACCTACTAGCAAACTGACGACCAAAAGTGCGATAAACGCTTGCAGTTTCGTACGCATCACTAGAAACAACAATAATACGACTGCTAATACTGCTACAATAATTAATCCTGATGTAGATGTCATAACCATTCCCCTTTTCATGTAGTGTTGCTTCCCTTCTCCTCAAAAAAGGAAGCGTTTACGATTGCTTTCAGAAAGAATCTGTCGGGACATTCCTCTGACCCGGCAGATTCTTTGCAGTTCCTTCCCCTTTAACTACCTGCGGATTGTTCTTTGGCAAATTGACGCTGAATATCAGCCATGACGCCGAAATCATCCTGTAAATCACGAGCCAGACGAATAAACAACGGTTTCAATTTGTTATATGCGTCGCTGTTCGCCTTGATGGGCTCATGTTTCACTGTGGTTTTGACAAGATCTTTGATATCCGAAAGTTGTTCCACCATACCCAGCTCATACATGGTCAGCCATGCTGCCCCCATACAAGAGGATTGATGGCTTTCCGGAACCATGATTTCGGTTTCAAAAATATCTGCCATTATTTGCCGCCATAACTCCGAGCGGGCGAAACCACCATTGGCACGGAATTCCACAGGTTCAACTCCGGCTTCAATCAGGGCGATCACCACCGTGTACATTTGAAACATAACGCCTTCTAACACACTGCGGATCATTTGGTCCCTGCCATGGTCCAATGTCAATCCAAAAAATACACCTTTCGTGTCAGCATTCCAATAAGGAGCCCTCTCTCCTGTCAAGTAAGGGAAAAACAGCAGGCCATCTGATCCTGGATGAACTTTAGATGCAATTTCCGCCAGGTCATCGTAAGCATCTCTCCCCGCTTGTTTCGCCTGTTGTTTTACATCCGGAAACAGGTTGTCCCTTGCCCAACGGAAGGTAATTCCCCCATTATTGATCGGTCCCCCGATCACCCACTGATCATCTGTCAATGCATAACAGAATATCCTTCCTTTAGGGTCGACAGACGGCTTGGAAACAACCGTTCGAATAGCACCGCTAGTACCGATCGAACACGCTATAGAACCTGGCTCAATCGCTCCTACCCCCAGGTTTGCCAATACACCGTCACTGGCACCGATTACAAACGGGATGTCCACTGGAAGTCCAAATTCTTTCGCAAGGTCCGCATCCATGCCGCTGACTTGATGTGTTGTCGGAACCGGGTCAGAAAGCTGATTTTTGCTTATTCCAGTCAGTTCAAGTGACTTCTCGTCCCAATCGAGCTGCTCCAAATTAAACAAGCCAGTTGCAGAAGCAATCGAATAATCGACAATGTAACGGTTAAACAGTCGGTAAAAAACAAATTCTTTAATGGAAATCCATTTTGAAGCCCTTTCAAAAATATCCTTGTCATGTTTCTGGAACCAAAGCAATTTGGTCAGTGGCGACATCGGATGGATCGGAGTGCCTGTCCGCAAATAAATCGCATGTCCCTCTCCCTTTTTCAATGCCTCGGACTCTTCTACTGAACGCTGGTCTGCCCAAGTCAGCGAGCCTGTCAGCGGTTTGCCCTCATCGTCCATTGCTATCAGACTATGCATCGCTGCACTGAAGCCGACCCCTGCCGGAATTCCGCCCTTTTCGTCAACCGCTTTCAAAACTCGTTTTAAAGCAGCCTTCAACGCCTGGAAAATTTCCTCCGGGTCTTGTTCTTTCCAACCAGGATGCGGGGTGTACAGAGGATATTCCTGTTCCTCTTCCGCCCAGGTATTTCCTGTTTTATCATAGGCGAGGATTTTTGTACTCGTTGTCCCGATATCTATGGCTATGACTACTTGCTCACTCATCGGATTCCCTCCATTCTTACAAAAACTTTCAACCTTTAGAGCGCTTTCAATTTGTTGTTATGTTTCCTATCTCCCTGAACAAGCATCGGTGTGTTCAAGAAAATATTTTTCTCGGTTACCAATTATACATGAAATATTTTTCCTATCAAGCCGTTGAAAGAAAATTTTTTTCGGATTTTTTGCTTTATTATTAAAAAAAATTCCTTTAATATAAAATAAAAGAAAATGAACAGGGGGAAACGGCCGTGGCTAAAACCCAAAATGTAAGCGTAACCAGAAGAATCCGATCGATCTACCAGCAGTTCAGTGATAAAGAAAAACAAATCGCAGACTATATACTAAAGCATCCTGCCGGCATCATCCACTCGACCATCAATCAGGTGTCGGATGATTTGAATGTAGCTGATGCAACCGTTTTCCGATTCTGTAAGCGGCTTGGGTTCAAGGGATATCAGGCTTTGAAAATCGCCCTCGCTTCTGAAATCGTCAACCCGATAAAAGATATTCATGAAACCATTAATGTCGAGGACTCCGCATTGGAAATCGTCCAAAAGGTCTTTCAATCGAATATTAATGCATTGGAATATACAAGGGAAATTCAGGAGTCAGTCGATTTTCAAAAAGCGGTACAACTGCTCGTCCAATCGAACCAAGTCCATTTTTACGGAAATGGCGGATCCGGAATTGTCGCAATGGACGGGCAGCATAAATTTATGAGGACGGGTCTTCCAAGCTATGCACATACGGATACTCACATGCAACTGATGGCGGTGTCCCAGTTGACCATGCACGACACCGCTGTCTTCATCTCGCATACAGGTACCAATAAAGATTTACTCGAAGTAGCCGAATTGGCTAAAGAAAGCGGGGTACAGACCATCGGAATTACCAATTATGCAAAGTCTCCATTAAATAAATTGGTCGACGTCTGCCTCTATACTGCTTCACAAGAAACCGAATTTCGTTCAGAAGCTTTATCATCGCGAATCGCTGAATTATCTTTAATTGACGCTTTGTATGTCAATTACAGTATCCAAAAAGCGGATCAATCAAAACAGGCGCTTACTCATATCCGTAATGCCATTTCCCGAAAACGTATGTGATCAGAAAAACCAGGAAACATTAAATGACTCGTTAGGAAAAGCGCTTTCCGTACAGATTGGACGGAGTGTACCATTCGTTCCAGCCGTACTACTCTGAAGATTCCATGAAAAAGGAATGCCGACACGTAAGCGGCATTCCTTTTAGCAATTTTTTAATTCAACGATTGAAAAAATGTATCAAGTTCCCGGTTAAAAGTGTCCGTTTCTTCTAAAAACAAGCAATGGCTGCTATTTTCAAAGGCAATCAGCTTTGAACCAGGAATTCTTCGCTGGATATATTCACCTGCTGCCACCGGAAAAAAGGTGTCATCTCGTCCAAAACAAATAAGCGTTGGCACGGTAACATTCGATAGTGTCTCCCGGTAATCGACCGCCGTTTGGTTAAATACGATGGTACTCGCAATCGCCGCAGGCAGCTTCATCATCTCTTCCAGGATCCATTGGTGCTGAACAGGATCTGGTTTTTCCTTAAACATTCCATAAATGAACTCACTGTTAAAGGAACGCTGGTCCTCCTGTATTGCCTGCATGACCCCTTTAATTGCTTCAAAATGAAAAGCTCCATATTCCCAGCCATCCCAAAGGTAGTCAGAAGGAGACTGATCAACGATAGTAACCGCTTTGATATGTTCATCGCCGAATTGATTGAAATAATCCCAGATGACGAATGCCCCCATGGACCAGCCGACAAGGATGACATCATCGAGGCCGAGTTTTTCAATGAACATTTTTAAGTCCTTGGCATAATTCGCGACAGTATGGCCATAAGGTACCTTGCTGGATTGACCATGACCCCGCAAATCAAATGTGATCGTTCGATACTTTTCTTTAAAAAAATCAAATTGCCTCTCAAAAAATCTGCTGCTCATCATCACACCGTGAACAAAAATAACAGCCTGGCCTTCCCCCTGGTCCTGATAATACAAATTTGTTTCTTCATCTACCTTGATATAAGGCATACCAACTCCCCTTTTCTGCTTATTAATTATTCGCATATGTTACGGACCTTCTATAAACAACACCTCGACCAATGGCCTTTCTGACTGTTTCTATGTAAAATGGTATGTATCATGTTTGACCTATCATGAAGACATACATAACATTTCAAGTTGACATAAAAATCGGAGGCATAAGATGAATACAACCTATATGAATCAAACGGTTCAAATGGCCATCGACAATGTTAAAAAGAATGGAGGACCATTCGGAGCAATCGTCGTAGATCATAATGGCAAGATTATCGGAAAAGGTGCCAATGTAGTAACCAAAACCAACGACCCTACCGCACATGCTGAGATACAAGCGATACGCCAGGCTTGTCAGGCTAAGGAAAGCTTTCAATTGTCTGATTGCGTATTATATACTAGCTGTGAACCTTGCCCAATGTGTTTCGGGGCTATTTACTGGGCTAAGCTCCAAAAGGTTTACTATGCTGCCGACCAGACAATGGCGGCTGCTGGAGGTTTTGATGATGCTTATATATATGAAGAAATGCAAAAACCTTCTCATGAGAGGCAGCTGCCTTTTCAAGAGATCCCCTTAGAGGGAAGAAACCGGCCGTTTGAAGAGTGGAAAAAACATCCGGACAAGACAGAATATTGACGAAACCGCGCTTTCCTGCCCGAATCCGTCTAAAGCACGCATTGATTATTTTCGGTAATTCCATAGAACCTTCCATTCTCCATCATCTTTTGCGGCATAAACATCCTGCACAATACTGAAATTCCCATATTTTCCTTTGTATTTTTGTGTGACGGTCACTTTGTACACAACACCAAGCGGTTCTGCATCCTTTTCGATTTGCCATTGCTTCATTTTATCTGTTTTTCCTAAAGAGTAAGTAAATGTTTCAACACCAAAATGATTTATAAACACATGGGCACGATCCTGTAAGTAGGCTCCTTTTTCAAATTTCTCCTTCATCAATGGATGGAACAAGTCATAAGACTGTGCAAACATCCCCTGTTGTTCGTAGCTGTAAAAGCTATCCACGACAGCCTTTGCTTGCCGATTCGGCGAAAAATACACCATTCCAGTTATACAAACGATTAAAATAATGACAAGCCCCAGTATGATCAGCGGGTTTATTCCTCTGCGCACTGAAACCCCTTCTCCCTTGAACAACCATATAGAGCATAATTATTCTTGGTCGGCAGCAATTATGACAGGAAACAGAGACTGATTCCCTTTGTACTGAAAAGAGTATCATGCACTGTCCCATTATTTTTCATAGATTTCGATGGGAAGTCCATCCGGATCGGTGAAGAAGGTAAATCTTTTACCAGTTGTCGGGTCTGTACGAGCTTTTTCCAATTCGATTCCCTTTGCAAGCAGTTCATCGATCGTCCGTTCAAAACATTCCACTTCAAATGCCAAATGCCGCAAACCACAAGCTTCAGGGTAATTGGGCCTTTCAGGTGCATCGGAAAAGCCAAATAGTTCGATTACATACTCTCCGTTCAGCGACAAATCCAACTTATAGGTACCCCGCTCCGATTGATAGGTTTCCCTGATAATCTGCAATCCCAGCTTCTCCGTATAGAATTGCTTGGACCGCTTATAGTCTGAACAAATGATGGCGGTATGATGAATCCGATTAAACATTTCCTTTCCTCCCCGATAGATAATTGGATGTCTATTTCTTGGTCCAATTCTATCAAAAAAGGGGAAATTAGGTTACAAACAGATTAAAGAGATATCACGGGCTGCGGCTTCAACCCGTGATAACCCTTGAATTTTCAGGATTTGGTAACACTATCTATTATTTCCTTATTTAACAGCTAGATTAAGATCCTTTACAAATCTATTACAACCCTTCTCAACTGGTAAATCCATGCTATACTGTATCCAGTTCTCCAAAAGAGAGAAAAAATAGTAACCACGTAACTTTGCTTTGTGACTCTTTATTTCTTTTGCAAATAGCAGATAGAAATTTATCTTAAACATTTTCAGGGAGTGGAAGAATTGAGAAAGTCTAATAAAACATTATTTTCTGTAGCGGCAACTGTGGTTTTGGCATCAGCATTTACAACAAGCGTAGAAGCTTCTTCCTATAAAGTACAAAGCGGGGACACACTGTGGAGCATTTCGCAAAAATATAACACGACTGTACAAAATTTACAATCTATTAATAATATATCCGGCAATATCATCTACCCGGACCAAGTAATCGAAACTGGTGATGGCCAAACTAGCAATTCCAGTACTCCATCGTCCAGCGTATCCACGTATAAAGTAAAATCAGGTGATACGTTATGGGCGATTGGTAAGAATCACGGTGTATCGGTAAGCAATTTGAAAAGCTGGAACAACCTTTCTTCTGATTTGATTGTTACCGGACAAACGTTGAAAGTGAGCGGATCCAGCTCCAGTCAATCGACATCAACCACAAGTGAAAAAGTCAGCGCAAAAGAAACGAAAGTAAAGTCGGCCAGCGTTTCAACTAGTGGCAACAACGGTTCTGCCATTGTCAATGAAGCCAAAAAGCATATTGGCACTCCTTATGTATGGGGCGGCGCGTCTCCTAGCGGATTTGACTGCAGCGGATTTATCTATTATGTAAGCAAGCAAGCTGGTAACAGCTTCGGTCGTACGTCTGCGGCTAACTTATATAATCAATCCACAAAGGTGAGCAATCCACAACCTGGCGATTTAGTCTTCTTTGAAGGTACGTACAAGCCTGGCATTTCCCATGTTGGTTTCTATGCCGGTAACAATCAGTTCGTACATGCCAGCTCAAGCGGCGTACAAATCACCAGCATCAGCAATCCTTACTGGAACAGCCACTTTGCTGGATACGGACGTATGTAATTGGTTAAAACAGATCGGAATCTTCCGGTCTGTTTTTTATTTTCCTCGCGGTCATTCTTGTTCGAAAAAAGCAGGTTACAACACTTATTCCCCTCTTCCCATAACCTAAACACCTTTTTTAAAAAATTTTTTTGAAAAGTTCTTGCTCCTGGGATTCTCCTTCCTGACTTTATTTTCTGGTACATAAAAACACCCTGCGCAATAGACTTTACTTGTGTGTCTACTACACAGGGTGCCGATTAAAAGGTGACGCACGTTTCTCAACCTTAGAAAAGCCTATCCAAAGTTTTTCTTTAGTGTCTCGGTTATTTCCGCCAGCGATTTGCCCATTCCCGATTCAACAGCTGCCACATACGCCCCTTCTACAATTGGGATATCGGCAATTTCAATTTGCTCGTATTCGGACATTTCCACTGCCATTTCCGCATTCATTTTCGCACTGCCTATATCGAAAATAAGCAGTACACCTTTTGATGTTTTCGCATTTTCAATGGCAGACTGGATTTTCTCGATGCTTGTGCCGATTTCCCCTTGGTCCGTGCCTCCTGCCAATTCTATCGGAACCTCGGTATTCACCTGGCGGATAATGTCCCGGACTCCTTCCACAATTTTGGGACTGTGGGAGATTAATACAATACCTACTTGATCCATTGATTATTACGCTCCTTTATTGATTACCTCTGCCAACGCTGAAAATAAATAGTAAGAGGAAACCGATCCGGGATCCAAGTGCCCTACTGAACGTTCCCCTAAATAGGCAGCCCTTCCTTTTTTAGCTGACATATCTTTTGTCGTTTCCATAGCCTTTTTTGCCTCTGTTTCGATATCATCCCCGGAAAAATCAGCCTGCGCCTGCAGGAACTCTGACATTGGCTGCCAGACATCGACCATCGTTTTCTCGCCCTTCTCCGCTTTTCCTCTTTGCTTCAATCCTTCTGCTGCAGCAGTTATTCCTTCTGCAAAGCCTTTAAAATCGGCATTATCCTGTCCCTTTAAGTTCGTAGATAACTTTAGAAACGCAGTACCGAACAATGGGCCGGAAGCACCTCCGACTTTGGACATCAACGTCATGGCCGTATCCTTCAACACGTCCCCGACATTGGTATATTCAGTGGATTCCAGCTTTTTTTCTACCTCCTGAAATCCCCGGGCCATGTTGATGCCGTGGTCCCCATCGCCAATTGCCTGATCAAGCGAAGTCAAATAACCCTTGTTTTCCTGAAACGTTTGATTAGCATGTAAAAGCCATTGTTTTATATCCTGCGGTTGTAGCTCCATCCTTCATTCTCCTTCCTGTTTACATCTTGAATGCCGGTGCTTGTGAAGGAGCGTCCAGTAACTCCTTCAACTCGTCATCCAGCTTTAACAAGGTTACCGAGCATCCTGCCATTTCCAAAGAAGTCATGTATTCACCAACAAAGGTTTTATATACTTGTATGTTTTTATCTGCAAGCAATTCCTGAACCTTTGTATTCAAGATGTACAATTCCATTTCAGGAGTCGCACCAAGACCATTGATCATGACAGCAACCTCGTCCCCGTTGGCATAATCAATATCAGCCAAGATTTTATTGGTTAGTTCTTCGGCAATCTCATCTGCAGTAGTTATTGGTTTTCTCTCTATTCCAGGTTCC
Organism: Virgibacillus senegalensis; assembly: GCF_000821245.2. Taxonomy (GTDB): domain Bacteria; phylum Bacillota; class Bacilli; order Bacillales; family Amphibacillaceae; genus Sediminibacillus; species Sediminibacillus senegalensis. The sequence goes on along the minus strand of NZ_LN611424.1, from coordinate 958,243 downwards.
CCATGAATACCGATTCCAATCTCCATTTCGTTGTCTTCTAATTGAAATCCGGGTTTGCCTGCAGCTGGTACAGTACCGGAGGTGAGCGCCATTCCCATAGAGCGTACGTTGGCGACCACTTTCTCCGCCACTGCTTTTACTTCTTCCAACGTGCCGCCTGCCTCCGCTTTCGCCCCGGCAATTTTATGGACAAAAACGGTTCCGGCAATTCCTCTGCGTCCAGAGGTAAAAGAACTATCTTCCACCGCTACATCATCATTGACCACCACATGTTCGACACTGATTCCTTCAGCTTCAGCAAGCTCCGCAGCCATTTCGAAATTAAGCACGTCTCCCGTATAGTTTTTAATAACCAGGAAAACCCCCGCTCCATTGTCGACCGCTTTGATTGCTTCAAATACCTGGTCAGGAGTCGGGGAAGTGAAAACTTCACCTGAAACAGCAGCATCCAGCATTCCCTCACCGATATAGCCAGCGTGGGCTGGTTCATGTCCACTGCCTCCACCACTTACCAATCCTACTTTGTTAGCAGCAGATTTCTGTTTCCTGGCAAGCACTGTTGTCTCCGGAAGATGCTTCAAGCTATCCGGGTAGGCTGCGGCTATCCCCTTCACCATATCCTGCACTACTTGATTTGGATCATTAATAATTTTTTTCAATGTTTTCACTCCCTTAATTTTTCATCAAAAATAGCTATTAATAAACCTTCGCTATTTTTCACCGGAAATCCTTTTCTGTAAAAAGATTTCTTCGTCAATTTCCGAGTTATTTCGACATTATTTGTAAATTAAAGCGGGACCATTATGATTGAAACAAATTCAATTCGATCACCGGTCCCGCCACTGTAATGTATCAGCATCCGTCCTTCTCAATGTTGACGAAAAACGGAAAGTGGTTTATTTAAATGTTCGTGTGGCTTCAACCGCTTTCTTCCAGCCATCATAAAGCTTCTTGCTTTGCTCCTCTGGTAACGCTGGGTCAAAAGTACGTTCATTCTGCCATTGTTTGGCGATTTCCTGCTTATCCTTCCAGTAACCGACTGCCAATCCGGCCAAATAAGCTGCTCCCAAAGCCGTTGTTTCTTGCACGACAGGACGCTCTACCGGGACATTCAAAACATCACTCTGGAATTGCATCAAGAAATTATTCTTCACAGCACCACCGTCGACCCGGAGTGTGGTCATGTCGATACCGGAATCTTTGCTCATCACATCTGCTACATCCTTTGTCTGATAGGCAAGAGATTCCAATGTCGCCCGGATAAAGTGATCCTTCGTTGTACCGCGGGTCAATCCAAAGACCGCTCCTCTAGCATCGCTGTCCCAGTATGGAGTACCCAGACCAACAAAAGCAGGTACAAAGTAAACACCATCGGTCGAATCTACATTTTCGGCATAAGCTTCACTCTCCGGGGAGTCGTTGATCACTTTCAATCCATCACGCAGCCATTGAATGGCAGAGCCTGCTACAAAGATACTACCTTCCAAGGCATACTCGACTTTACCGTCAACACCCCAGGCAAGTGTAGTCAACAGACCATGTTCAGAAACTACCCCCTTTTCACCAGTATTCATTAGCATGAAACAGCCGGTTCCATAGGTGTTTTTCGCCATTCCTTCTTCAAAACATGCTTGCCCGAACAATGCCGCCTGCTGGTCACCGGCGATACCGGCGATCGGTACTTCTTCGCCAAAGAAATGGTAATCAACTGTTTTTGCATATACCTCTGAGGATTGCTTCACTTCCGGCAGCATGCTTTTCGGCACCGTCAAAATATCAAGCAGTTCTTCATCCCATTGAAGGTCATAAATATTGAACATCAGTGTTCTGGAAGCGTTCGAGTAGTCAGTAATATGGGCTTTTCCACCGGATAATTTATAGACAAGCCAGGAATCAATCGTTCCGAACAGCAAGTCGCCATTGTCAGCCTTTTCCCGGGCTCCTTCCACATTATCCAAAATCCATTTTACCTTAGTACCTGAGAAATAAGGGTCAATCAACAGGCCGGTTTTTTCGCGAAACAAATCATTATACCCTTGCTCTTTCAGCTCATTGCAAATCCCCTGTGTCTGACGGGATTGCCAGACAATCGCTTTGTAAATCGGCTTTCCAGAGTTTTTATCCCAGACAACTGCAGTTTCCCGTTGGTTAGTGATGCCGATTCCGGATATTTGAGAAGGTTCCACATCCGCCTTGCGCAAGACTTCTGATATACAAGCTAGTACTGAAGTCCAGATTTCATTTGCATCATGCTCCACCCAGCCTGGCTGAGGAAAAAATTGCTCAAACTCTTTTTGGGCAGTCTCAACAATTTCCCCCTGGTGGTTAAATAGGATTGCTCTTGAACTCGTTGTTCCTTGATCCAATGATAAAATGTACGTTTCACTCATCATTCATTCCCCCTTAAGATATTTTTTCTTCCACTTTATCAGCAGTGGTTTGCCCTTTTTTCAATTCTGCATTGGCTGCCCCGATCAAGATGACCGCCACAATAGCACTCAATACCCAGAACAATACGGAAAAATCGCTTACAAAAATTGCCCGGTAAAAAACTGCGCCGTAGATACCGCCGAAGATCGGGCCGACCACAGGTATCCAGGAGTAACCCCAGTCAGATCCGCCTTTTCCAGGAATCGGAAGCAATGCATGGGCAATCCGAGGACCAAGGTCCCTTGCAGGATTGATGGCATAACCGGTTGCACCACCCAGCGACATACCAATTGCCACAATCAAAGCACCGACAATTAATGGATTCAGCCCTTCAGTGAATTCGTTTGCACCAATAAATAGAAGACCCATTACCAATACAAATGTACCGATAATCTCGCTGACAAGGTTGGAAAATGGACTGCGAATAGCCGGATCAGTAGCGAACACGCCCAACTTTGCGCCAGTATCTTTTGTCTCTTTCCAATGCGGAAGGTAATTTAAAAATACAATAATACCGCCAATAAATGCTCCTAACATTTGTGCTGTGAGATACATCGGCACTTTAGACCAAGGAAATTCGCCGACAGATGCAAAGCCTAACGTTACCGCCGGGTTAATATGCGCTCCTGATACATTTCCGACTGCATAAACCCCCATCGCTACGGCAAGACCCCATCCAACTGTAATAACAATCCAGCCAGCGCCTTCCGCTTTTGTACTTTTCAAAACGACTCCCCCGACAACACCGCCGCCGAAAATAATTAAAATCATTGTACCAATCAGTTCTGCTAAAAATTCGGACATTTAAAGCACCCCTTTACCTTTATTAACCTAGTAAACGATGTGTTTTTCGTATGGAAAAGACCCACACTCCAATTGACGCACTTCTCCCAAGAAGTACCATTGTAGTGTGGGTCTCCGAATCTCCATCACATCGTTTAACTTGTTAACTTAACCATACACCCAGATGCAAACGCTGTCAATGACTTTTTCACTATTTTTGTAAGCATTTTCTTTGCTGCATGATAGGACTGCTTTCCCCCATCTTTATGATGACGCTGTTTTCCTCACTCATCACCTACCATTTTTTCCTCCAATTCTTCTGCAGTGGAGTGGCCGTGTTTCACCTCTTTGCTGGCAGCTGCGATCAACAGAAGAACCATGATGGCACTGATCACCCAGAATAATATAGAATAATTACCTGTAAACAATGCCCGATAAAACAAGGCACCATAAACTCCGCCTATTAGCGGGCCGACTAATGGAATCCAGGAATAGCCCCAATCAGAAGACCCCTTTCCTGGAATCGGAAGCAATGCATGGGCAATCCGCGGTCCCAGGTCACGGGCAGGGTTGATGGCGTAACCGGTCGCTCCTCCCAATGACATACCAATTGCCACAATCAACAGCCCTACAATCATCGGATTCAACCCTTCCGTAAATTCATTGGCCCCGATAAAAAGCAGTCCCATTACCAGAACAAAAGTGCCAATTATTTCACTGATAAGGTTCGAAAAGGGACTGCGAATCGCCGGATCTGTCGAAAATACCGCGAGCTTTGCGCCTGGGTCATCCGTCGCTTTCCAATGAGGTAAATAGTTACAAAAGACAATCCCTGCACCAATTATTGCCCCAATCAGCTGGGCCGAAATATACAACGGCACTTTCTCCCAAGGAAACTCGCCAATTGACGCAAAGCCAAGGGTAACGGCAGGGTTGATATGGGCTCCGGACACATTCCCTACCGCATAAACCCCCATTGCCACGCCGAGTCCCCATCCAATTGTAATGACCACCCAGCCTGCACCTTCTGATTTTGTTCCTTTCAAAACGACTCCGCCAACTACACCGTTCCCGAGAATAATCAGTATCATCGTTCCTATGATTTCAGCTAAAAACTCTGACATGAAAACGCACTCCTTCCGATTTTTTAAATCTAATTAACATAAATCGGAAACTTCAAACCTTTTACCCAGCTGCTTTTAGAGAATTGCTGATCGCTGGTAAAACTTCAGCTTAAATTCCATAAAGCAGATCGGGAAGTCGTTACCGCTCTTGCTCCACCTTCATATGCATTGGCTACATCTTCCTGACTGCGTATCAGTCCACCGGCAATTACCGGAATGCCTGTCCGTTCAAAAATTTCTCCGATTAACTTGGGAACAATCCCGGGAAGCACCTCGATATAATCCGGTTTCACTTTATTAATGATTTTAATATTACTCTCCAATGCATGGGAGTCCAGGGCAAACAAACGTTGGACAGCTAAAACATTATGTTTTTTAGCAAATGAAATAACGTTCCCTCTTGTAGTAATGATCCCGTCTGGTTTTAAATTTCGAACTAAAAATTCGATGCCCGCTTCGTCTGTTTTTAATCCTTGGATTAAATCGGCATGGACAAACACTTTTTTCTGCTTTCTTTTCGCATACTTCATTAACGAGACAAGCTGCGAAATTCTCGTTTCCAAAAAGATTACGTACGGATAATTACTTTCAAGCAGTTTTTCAAAATCTTTCATATCGCGGATTGCCGGTAAAATTCCTTGGAGTTCCGTCATTTTATTATCACCTAATTCCGTTATTTTACTGATAGTTATTCATTCTATCATACCGCCGAACTAAAGGTTAATATATCCGTTTTTCCTTCTACAAATGAAGGTTTTCCAGCTTAACCCGGCGGGAAGAGTTAAAAGGCCTTCAAGAGAAGTGTGAGGACGATGAAAAGAGTTTTGATTTCGCTGCTTCCTATCTTATATGCTTTGCTTATTTGGATTCAATCAAGTGATTTGCATGATACATTGGTAAGCTTTCTTCAGGAGGTTCTACCATGGGATTGAACGTACTGTGGGCAGCTTGACTTGGTTAAAGATATGACAGGTGTTATCGCAGCATGGTTTTTTTATGGAGAGATACCATACGCATAAACAAAAAGAGAAAAATTCCTAAAAAAAGCTGTCCTACCGCTTTTTACGTAGGACAGCTTCATGAGGAGAATTTATTTCTTTCGACGCATGAACTTTACAATAGCAAGGATAATCAAAGCAAGCACAGCATAGATAAGGAAAAACACAATAAACCCCCAAAGTCCGACTACTGCATCAGCAAACTCCATGTCCCCACCTGTCAGAGCCTGCTGTATTTCAATTGCAAAAACCAACACAATCATCATCGTGAAGGTATAGATAAAAGAAAGAATCGTAATACTCCACTTCATTTGAGCAATCAACTTAAAGAAGAAGTAGACAACAAAAAAGGCAACAATACCGATTATGCCAATGACCCAAAAATGCAGCTGTTTATCGGTCATCGTCAAACCAAAACGCTCGAACAGCGCATCATGGATGCTATTAACCATTTCAGCGAGCAGTAGAATAAATTCTTTCATATTCCCGCCTCCCATCCTGCCTTCATCTGCGCTTAGACTGCTTCAGCGCCTCGTTGAAGCCAGCAATGATATCATCTGCCGCTTCAATACCTACAGATATCCGGATCAGTCCTTCCGTAATACCCAATCTCTCCCGGGTTTCTTCAGGGAGAGCGCGGTGAGAAGTTGCCAGTGGATAAGAGACAGACGTCTCCACACCAGCCAGAGTAGGAACGATTTTAATCCAACCAAGCGATTGAAAGAAAACATCCACATCACATGTTCCGGTAATATCAATTGTCACGATTGCTCCATTTCCCAGTGGTGAAACATCTTCCGGATAATATACTTTTTCTACCGCGTCATGCTTACGCAATTCATCGGCAAGTCGTTGCGCATTGGCTACATGCCGCTCCATCCTGACACTTAGCGTCTTCAAGCCCCGGCACGTAAGCCACGCCTCAAAGGGACTTAAACTGCTCCCGAGATTGACCACTTTTTGTTTCGCCCTCTCAATCAATTCTTCATGACCGACCAGTACACCGGCTGTAATGTCGCTATGACCTCCGATATACTTGGTAGCACTGTGGACAACCAAATCTGCACCGTATTCATATGGTCGGGATAAGTAAGGAGTGGCAAACGTATTATCGATCATCAAAACAAGCTGCGCATCATTAGCCAGTACAGAGAGTGCTTGTAAATCTTCCTTACGCAGTAATGGATTCGATACCGATTCGGAGTAAATCATTTTTGTATTGCCTTTAATGTGTCCCGCGATTTCCTCTCCTTCGGCAAAATCGACAAACGAAACTTCTATGCCTAAATCCGGCAATTCATTAGCCAGCAATTGGTATGTACCTCCGTAAATGTCGGTCGCGGCAATGATGTGGTCTCCTTGTTTGGCCACGCTGAGGATTCCTGCCAATATTGCTGCTGTTCCGGAGGCAGCAGCCACACCGCTTGGAGCTCCTTCCAGCTGTGCAACAGCCGTTCCCAACTCGTCCGTATTCGGATTCCCTACTCGAGTATATAAATAGTCGTTCTTCCCTTGATAAAAGCTTTCTAACTCCTCCAGATTTTTGAACTTAAACGCTGACGTCTGGTAAATTGGCGTAGACTTGCTATTAATTTTTTTATCCTGAATGCTAGAAAGATGTACAGATTTCGTATCAAAGTGTTTGCCCATATAATTTGCTCTCCTTTTACCAACCTTCACATAATTATACCTAATCTAACGCATCACGACCGAAAAGCGCAACCATTTTTAAAAAGAAACAGGAGAGGCTTCCTCCACCTCTCCCGGATTACACTGTTTGAGTTCCCCAGCTGTATTTTTTCCCCGGATGATTTTCTGGAAGACGGGAACCTGATCCGAACAAATTATCTCGCAAACTGTCACCTTGATAACTGGTTCGTACTAATCCACGTTGCTGTAAAATCGGCACAACCAAATCTATGAAATCCTGGAATGTTCCCGGAGTAATAGCGTAGGCAATATTGAAACCATCCACGCCTGCTTCCTGGACCCATTCTTCCATTGTATCGGCTACCTGTTCAGGAGAACCGACTGTATAAGCCCCAAGACCGCCAATCCCGATAAACTCCTTAATTTCCTCCATGGTCCATTGTTTATCCGGATCAATTCTTGTAAAATTCTCGACCGCCGATTGAATCGCATTGTTTTCCACATAACGCAAGCTTTCATCAGGTGCGTATTCTGAAAGGTCGATGCCGGTCCAGCCTCCGAATAAGGCCAATGCCCCTTCATGACTGATATGGCTTTTATAATCGTTGAACTTTTCTATACCTTCCTGCTCGGTCCGGCCGACAATCGGGGTGAACATCGTCAGGATTTTGACATCTTCAGGATTACGCCCAGCCCGTTTGGTCTCTTCTCTCAGCTTTTTAACCGACTGCTTTGCCGCTTCGATAGTCGGAGCACCGATGAAGACACATTCAGCATTCCTGGCAGCAAAAGCCCTGCCTTTTTTGGAGGCACCTGCTTGATAAATCACCGGTGTCCGCTGTGGAGATGGCTCACTTAAATGGGCGCCAGGCACTTTGAAATAATGACCCTCATGGTTGATATCATGCACTTTTTCCGGGTCCGTATAAATCCCGTTTTCTTTATCGAGACGGACTGCATCCTCTTCCCAGCTGCCTTCCCAAAGCTTGTAGCAGACATCGACATATTCTGCTGCTATCTCATACCGCTCATCATGGTTCACCTGATCTTCCAGCCCCATATTAACGGCCGCGCTCTTTAAATAAGAAGTAACGATATTCCAGCCAACCCTTCCATTGGTCAAATGATCCAAAGTCGACATACGCCGGGAGAAGGTATAAGGATGTTCATGGCTTACAGACGCTGTTACACCAAATCCGAGATGCTTGGTAACCGCCGACATGAGCGGAACGACGAGAAGCGGATCATTGACAGGTGACTGGGCACCTTGCCGTACCGCCGCATCCCTTGAGTCTTGATACACATCATAGGTTCCTAGCACGTCTGCTAAAAATACCGCATCGAAATTCCCTCTTTCCAATAGCTTCGCGAGCTCAATCCAGTAATCACTATCCTTGTATTTGTGTGATTGGTCATCAGGATGTGTCCACAATCCCGGTGATTGATGTCCTGCACAATTCATATCGAATGCATTTAAGTAAATCCGCTTTTTCGTCATTTATTTCTTCCTCTCCGTTTCCATATTGATTTCTAGTTTATACCGGCTGCTTTTGCTTATTTACCGTCTGCACAAAATAATCCAATTGCTTCTCTAACCGTCGATTCAGATCCAAGTCATGAATCGGCTGCTTTATGTCCTGTTTATCGATGCAATCATTCAACAAATAAACACCCTTTAAATTCTGCGCCTTTAAAGTAGCCAGCAGCGGCTTTAAACTATATTCCACGGCCAGCAAATGGGACGGGCTGCCACCAGTCATCAGCGGCAAAACCGGCGTATCCTCAAATACATCCTGCGGCAGGATATCGAGTAAAGCCTTTAATACCCCGGAGTAAGCTGCTTTATATACAGGAGAGCCAACAATTGCTCCCTTTGCCTGCTTGATGAGTGCTCCTGCTTCCTGTACAGCCGGGCTGTCATATCTTCCTTCAAACAAATCGGCCGGCGGGAAATCTTTAACCGATAGGTGCACCGTTGAAATACCTTTTTGTTTCAATGTCGCTCCTAAAAAGTTCAAAACAGCGTCGGTTCCTGATTGAGCTGAAGGACTTCCTGACAATATAATGATTTCACTCATAATAATCTCCCTTTCTGCAAAATGGCTTTTTCTAATCGACTAAGTGGGATCCATGCCAAGAGGGATTTTTCATAAAAAAAGCCCTCTTTTCTGCATCATGAGAAAAGAGGGCTTTTGTCGTCCTATATCCGCTCTTATCTCCCAAGACTTAATCTTGGCTGGAATTAGCACCTTTCTGACCTTAAGTCAGAGGTTGCTGAAGCTTCACAGGGCCAGTTCCCTCAGCTTCTCTGGATAAGAATTTTTAATTTGACATTTATCATAATCCCCAATGCCTTTACCTGTCAACTATTTTTTTCAAAAATCGGAATTATTCAACTTGTTGTAAAGCTTTATGATACTACATAGGTTTAACCTTAAAACTTTTGAGAAACATAAAGATATACTTAATTCAGGAGGAGACATTATGCATGAATTTAATGAGGTTTTTATCCAAATCCTTATCCTGCTCGCTATCTCGATCACTATCATCGGTATTGCCAAAAGAATCGGGCAACCATATACGATTGCCCTTGTCTTAGTTGGTTTGGTTTTGGGAATCATCAACGTCCATATTCCGCTTATTGACGAAGCAGAAGCGTTTATTACCCAATCAGAAGTGTTTCAGGCAATCATTATTTCTTTATTTCTGCCGATTTTACTGGGAGATGCAACGTTGAAACTGCCATTCGAACACTTATACCGCCATAAAGGCGCCGTTCTTGGAATGGCCTTCGGAGGAACCTTTCTTTCTTTTTTGGTCATTGGATTATCGACCCATTACTTCATCGGACTTCCGATAGCCGTGGCATTTACGTTCGCAGCACTGATGAGTGCCACAGATCCGATAAGTGTCGTGTCTATCTTTAAGTCGTTAGGCGTTTCGGAAAAGTTATCAACGGTGATGGAAGGAGAATCGCTATTTAATGACGGCATAGCAGTCGTACTCTTCAAAATTTCATCGATATACTTGCTAACCTACATCGAATTAGGCTGGGAAGGACTTGGCAGCGGCGTTCTGTTATTTCTTCAATTCAGCCTGGGCGGCGTTTTAGTCGGTGTCATTCTTGGCTTCCTCTTTTCCCAAATCATCCGCTTTTTTGATGACTATCCATTTGAAATAGCTTTATCAGCAATCTTGTTTTTCGGCAGCTATTTCATCGCGGAGCACTTGCAGGTTTCCGGGGTAATAGCAGTTGTAGCGGGAGGATTTATGTTCGCTGACTACGGCGGAAAAATCGGTATGTCGGACAAAACAAGGGTCACAATCAATACTTTCTGGGATGTGATCACCCTTGTTGCAAATTCGATCATCTTCCTGCTCATCGGACTGGAAATTCGCAATATCGATTTCAATAATCAGTGGGATATCATTGCGTTTGCGATCGTTCTCGTCATTTTCGGGAGAATCATCGCCCTGTATATCAGCACCCTTCCGGTAAAAGAATTGAACCGGAAAGAACGCATCCTGCTGAATTGGGGCGGACTACGCGGAAGCTTGTCAATAGCACTCGCTCTCAGCCTTCCCATGGATTTTGCCGGACGAGACACCGTCCTTTTATTAACCTTTTCGGTTGTATTATTTTCACTGATTGTGCAAGGGTTAACCATTAAACCGTTGATCAAAAAGCTTGGCTTATCAAGCCCCAAATCCAATGAATAAAAACAGCAGGGCAATTCGAGGCCACTGAAAAACTGAAGTTTTATGATAGATTTTAAAAAAGCGTTCAGTGGGAAATTAAATTCCACATTGAACGCTTTTTGTCTAATTTTTAGATGTTTGTGCCCTCTATTCCTTCGTTCATTTTACGTTTGCCGTGAGAATCGCCATCGCACCTTGAATGCGCATGCCTTCGAGACCCGAAGATGAGGCGACCTCATATCCGTGTCTATGCTTCCATTCGCTATTTTTAGCTTCAATCCTATATCGTTTATATCGTTCCTTCGCCCTTTCTTTAAAGGTATCACTGTTTTGAAAGATGAGTTGATCGATATGTTCAGCCGAACAAACGTACAAGCCAGCGTCTTTATTAAATTCAAATTCTTCTTCTTTCTTACAATATCCATGAGAAACCGAAGGGTTCAACTTAGAAATGAATTCGATCTTGTGTTCTTTGGCATAGTTAATATTTCCTTTTGCCGAATAAGCTGTATCTCCAAATTCCTGTCCTTCAGTTCGTCATAAACAAAGGAAAAATCGATAAGCTCATTGATTTCCCGAAGAAGATGGGCCTTAGGGACCACCATATTGTAGAGGCCTTCATACTGAGTTAAACGCATGGATAATTGACGGTTTCTAGCATCGAATTCCTCCCTTTAATGTGTTCCTTTCATTGGACAAGAAAAAAGAGTTGATTTTCTTTTTAAATCAAAGAAAAATCAACTCTTTTTAGATATGCCTTGGTAATACCATGATGAGCGAGCGGTGGTGACGCCTGCGGGAACAGCGCGAGCCGAAGATCCACTTGGACAAGTGGTCTCCTTGACCAAGTTAGCTGTGGCCGTGCCCGCGGCAAGCATCCACCGACAAGCGATTCACGGAATCAACAACGAGCGTTGACAGCCACTTTAGATTAAAAGGACTTTTTCAGTGGCCTCGGGCAATTTACCCTGCTGTTTTTATTTGTCCGTATTGATTTCTATTACCCTATTTACGAAGGAGACAAATGACTCATCGTCAAAAGCAAATTCCTCTAAGTCCTTTCGGTATATCTGGAGAACAATCGAGTCAAAACCTTGATCATTTTGGGTTAGCTGAAAATGAGAAGTCCTTGCATGGGACACTTCTTCCCGATGAGGCAGTTTGATGTCTTGTTTCATTTCTTTCAAGGGAATCGATTCTGATGGCACATGAAAATCAATCCTTAAACGGTTTTCTCCCGCATGTATTTTCCCGAATCGCTTTGAATGACGCTTCCATGGCAACTTTGCCATCGTCTCAACTGCATAGTCGTGTTTCTCCCGGTTGATTAGTTTCACTTCACATTTCCCGCTGCCTTCCAGTAAAGTAATCAATTCATTCATTTTTTTATACATCTGATCCATCCTTTCCAACCGTTTCCACCTAGTTAAACTATTCCCAATCCAAATTAGTTTTACCCGCTCCTTTCCCCATTGTTTTCGAGACGAAACGATTATCAGAAGACTCCGATCCATATCGTTTAATTTTGCACAGTAAATGTGTACCAAAATAGCAACGCCTCTTCTCTTTCCATTTGAATCAAACCCTCTATAATAATAAGTAAGTCAGCTGACAGCTTTTAATTTTTGCACTTAAAAATGAAGAATTCGTAGTCGATTGGGGATCCTCATATGACATTAGACGCACGGAGTTCGTATATTTTAAACCGTTTTGTCCATTCAGACGGTTATTTAACCGTAAAGTCTATTACAAGCTTATTGAACATTTCTAGAAGAACCTTTTATTACGATTTAAAAAAAATCAATCAATTTCTATCGGATCACGGGCTGCAAGAAATCCAGCAAAAGAAAAAACTGGGCTATTACTTAAAGGAAGAAGATAAAACAAAGGTACCTGACTTTATCCAATTAATGAACCATACCCAGTATTTTTTCGACAAACAAGTTCGTATCATGATGATGGCAGTTCAGTTGCTATCTTCCGATCACTCCCTTTTTCTAGAAGACTTTCAATCCTTCACCAAGGTTAGCAAAGGGACTGCATCCCTTGATCTGAAGGCACTTAAAAACAATTGGGAAAAATTCAATCTCGAGGTTTACTTTGACAGAAGAAATGGCTATTCTGTTGTCGGCAGTGAAACAAATAAACGGCAGGCATTGGGTCATTATGTCACGCAATTAGTGACTAATAAGAAAAGGGAAAACATTTTGGAAGAATTGAATACAACTTTATTCCCGCACATGAAAGAACTGCCGTATTTCAACGAACAGCGCCTTCGTCAAGTAAAGGATGTAATCGTTTCCAACGAGAGGGAACTGGGAGTGGAATTAACCGATGACACACTAGAACAGCTTACTTTACAATTTGTCATCTTGATTCAGCGAATTCGAGAAGGATTTTTTGTCCAGGTAGAAAGCTATGAAAAAGAGGCACTTAAGCGAACGAACGAGTTTCGAACAGCCCGAAAAATTGTAGATCAATTAAGTATCCTGGAAGATGTTGGATTCCCGGAAGATGAATGGTATTTTATCACGATGAATCTTCTTGGTTCGAGGGTGAATAACGCAGACTTCGAAGCTCAAAAAACGGAAGAGATGATGGACTTAAAAAAGGCTATCCATCATATGGTAAATGATTTTCAAAAGTATGCTTGTATCCTTTTTCAAAACCAGAACGAGCTGGAATCCACTCTGTTCAAACATTTGAAGCCAGCTTACTACCGCATCAAATATAATGTCGATTTGACAGATGAATGGAGCAGCACAATCCAAACAAGGTATCCGGAAATCTATAAGCTTACTTCAAGGACTGTTTCTCATCTAGAAGCAATCCTCCATAAACCAGTATCGGAACAGGAAATTGCTTATATCGCCATTCATTTAGGCGGGTGGTTAAAAAAAGAAGGCAAAAAACCAGCATCAAGAAAGCGGGCACTGATCGTCTGCCAAAATGGTATTGGGACATCCAATATGCTGCGGATCCAACTGGAAGAGTTATTATCAACTATCGATATCATAGAGTGTGTTTCATTACGGCAATTCTATCAAACAAACAGGGAAGTCGATATCATATTTTCGACCACCCCTATCAAATCAGCTTCCATACCGGTTATTTTAGTACAACCGATTTTAACAGAAACCGAAAAAGAAGCGCTTTTGAAGCAGTATAATTTCCTGTTTGGCAATTCTCCAGTAACCAACAGAGTATCGTTGGACAGCATTCTTCGGATAATCCAGAAGCATACCAAGATCCTTGATGAAACAGCATTGGTTCGTGATTTGTCCAACTACCTCCCTGTAGAAACAACCGATATGTTAAAGGAGCGCAGCAAACCTATGTTAAAAGATTTATTGACAGAGGATATGATAAGTTTCACCGAGGAAGTGGATAGTTGGGAACAGGCTATCCAAATAGCTTCCGAACCACTTCTATCCGGTAATTACATTACACGCAATTATATTGATGCCATGATTCATGATATCAAGACACTCGGACCTTATGTAGTGATTGCGCCGGGAATAGCTATCCCACATTCCAGGCCGGAACACGGTGTAAATAAAGTAGGTATCAGCCTTTTAAAAGTTTCTGACGGTGTTTCCTTTTCCAATCAGGAAAAGCATCAAGCCAACTTAATTTTTGTATTGGCAGCAATTGATAACGAAACCCATTTAAAGGCATTATCACAGCTGACAAATCTGCTGGGAGAAGAAAAAAATATCAAACGGATGGTAGAGACAAGTAATAAACAAGAAATACTAGATTTAGTCGATTACTATTCACAATAAAAAGGAGATGGAGAAAATGAAAAAAATATTGGTTGTTTGTGGAAATGGATTGGGAAGCAGTTTTATCGTAGAGATGAACGTCAAGCAAATTTTAGCTGAACTTGGTATGGAAGCGGAGGTTTCCCATACCGATTTAACTACCAGTAAAACGGAGCAGGCGGATTATTACTTAGGATCGGAAGACATCGTAAACAGTTTAGACGATGGCACAAGGAATGTTATCAAATTAAATAATTTAATGGACAAACAAGAATTACGCACGGCTATTGAAACCAATATCGAGGAGGCGTAGTTATGGTCGATTTAATGATGAATGATATACTCGGCACTCCTGCGATCCTGGTCGGATTATTCGCCTTTTTCGGATTGCTCCTGCAAAGAAAGCAAATCGCCGATGTCATTTCAGGAACATTAAAAACGATTATGGGGTTTGTGATTCTGGATATAGGTGCTGGAGCGATAACTGGTTCCTTGGGCAACTTCAGCAGTATGTTTGATTCGGCGTTTGAATTATCCGGTGTCATTCCCAACAATGAAGCGATTGTGGCTTTAGCACAGGATGCTTTTGGAACCGAGACAGCAATGATCATGTTGTTTGGTATGATTGTGAACATCGTCCTTGCTCGCTTCACTCCTTTTAAATATATTTTTCTGACTGGACACCATACGATGTTCATGGCTTGTCTGATAGCTGTTATTTTGTCGACGGGTGGCATCGAAGGAATGACATTAATCCTAACTGGCTCGATTATACTTGGATCCCTTATGGTGTTAATGCCAGCTATGCTCCAACCGTTCACACGCAAAATCACTGGTTCTAATGATTTTGCCGTTGGACATTTTGGTTCCTTCGGTTATCTGGCTGCCGGTGCTGTCGGAAGACTTGTTGGAAAGGAATCGAAGTCTACAGAAGAGCTCAAAGTTCCTAAATCATTAGGTTTTCTTCGTGATACGTCTGTTTCTGTCTCCCTAACGATGGCTATTTTATTTTTTGTCGTAGCACTATTTGCAGGCCCAACGTTCATTGAAGCAGAATTAAGCGACGGCACTAATTTTTTAGTGTTCGCATTCTTACAATCCATTACCTTTGCTGCTGGTGTTTATGTCATTTTGGCAGGTGTGCGGATGATCCTTTCTGAAATCGTACCGGCATTCAAAGGAATCGCTGACAAAGTGGTACCAAATGCAATCCCGGCTCTGGATTGTCCAGCCGTTTTCCCATTTGCAAATAACGCTGTAGTGATTGGATTTGTTTTCAGCTTCCTGGCGGGTCTTATTAGTATGTTTTTACTGCCGCTTTTAGGACTGAGAGTTATTGTGCCCGGTTTAGTCCCCCATTTTTTCACTGGAGCCGCTGCAGGTGTCTTTGGAAATGCAACCGGAGGTCGCAAGGGCGCAATTTTCGGTTCCATGGCAAATGGGTTGATCATCAGCTTTCTTCCCGCGATATTACTGCCTGTGCTCGGTTCACTCGGTTTTGAAGGAACCACGTTTGGAGACGCTGATTTCGGTGTCATAGGCGTTACATTGGGATATCCAATTCAGTTATTTACCTCTCCTCTTCTTTTTGTAGGTGCTCTCGTCATCCTTCTTGCTGGATTCTTTATCGTAAGTATAGCAAGAAGCCGAAGCAAACATGCTACTCCAATAGAGGAGCAGCAATCCAAATCCGTCTAATAAATTGCCCCCGACAGAATAGAGGCTTTGAACAAGCGAAAATTCTGTCGGGGGGCTTTATTAAGCAGCTTTCTGTTTTATCGCTATTCTTCGTTATTATGTGGTAAGGCAGGGGATACCTCTTGGTCTGCTTCTTTCTTTTCATCCTTATCCGCTTGATTTGAATCTTCTATGCTTTCCGCTTGATCTTCATCGCTTACTTCCTCTTCCTCTTTTTGTCCATCCTTTTCGGCTGTGCTTTCCTCTATATCAGGAGACGCACTCTCCTTCTTAGAATCAGTATCAGTCGGCTCTGGCGTTTTGTTTTTTGAGCTTTTCCCGCCATTCTTTCCATCTGTCGTCGACGTAGATTCATTCCCTTGAACAGACCCGCTCGATGAATCCTCTGAAGATGGTGAATTTGACGTCGTCTTCCCTGAAGAAGCAGAGGAAACGGGTTCCTGTTTAGATGAAAATCGGGAAATCGGCGATTCGCCTTGTCCAGATTGGTCACCTTCCTGCTCTGCGGAGGCCTCTGTCGTCCATGATTCTTCTTCCTTAGAAGTCCCTTCAATCTCCAAGGAATCTCCAAGTTCCTGTTCATCTGAATCGCTTCCGCTTGTCAGCATATAATGAGGGATTTCTGAACTGTTTCGGAGTACTGCTGAATAAAGCTGTTTTGGCTGATGGATGCCGGCCGACAATTGTGCTCTGGAGGATTCCGAAGGCTGATTAAAAACGGTTTTTCCTTCTAAAAAGCTTTTTCCAATGAAAAATCCGCCAGCTCCCATAGCGATAACTAAAATAATTGTCGAAATGATTGCTACTGCTTCTTTGTTAAACTGCATGAAATTCCCCCAATGTCATTTTCGGCTAACCATTCGCCAGAATATGTAAATATAGAAGCAACCCTAACCCGGTATGCTTTACAAAAAGGAATTGCAGGATTATACGGATGGACCTTTACAAGGAAGCAAAGCCCAGGAGCTTAATTCTTTCGCTGCCCGGGCTTTTACTGATCTATTAAGATTTTGCTTTTTTTATCATGTTATGCACTTTTTGAATTTCGTCGTCGGAAACTACCAAATAGTAAATGTCCTGACCGCTTGAATTCGTAATATATGTGCTTTCACCCTCCATTTGATAGCTGACAAAGTTTTTCCTAGTGTCACGATAGTTCATCATCAGGTTTTTCATATCAGTGAAATCCATGTTGGTTTCCATATTGTTTCCTAGTACATCGATCATATCATCGATTTTGTTAACAGAAGCAACGCTTGCACCTTTATCAACAACTGCCTGGAACACCTGCCGTTGTCGCCCAGTTCTGGCGAAATCACTATCAAAATGACGCATTCTGACAAATCCCATTGTTTTTGCACCGTCTAATTCAATTTCGCCCTTTTTATAATGATAGCCTTTTTTGTAAAAGCCCTCATCAATCCAATCTGTCTTGTTGTCGACCGTAATACCGCCAACAGCGTCCACCATTTCAGACAAGCCTTCCATGTTCATTTTCACGTAATAATCAAGCTCGATATCAAGAAAATTTTCGACTGTATTAATCGACATGTCCGTACCGCCATACGCATACGCATGATTGATTTTATCCTCGAATCCTTTCCCGACAATTTCGGTACGGGTATCACGCGGAATACTAACCAGGTTCATGCTATCCTCTTTTGGGTCAAGCGACAAAACCATCAAAGCATCGGAACGACCGGCATCACCTGACCGTTCATCGACACCAAGGAGCAGAACATTCAACGGCTCGTTATCCTTTACCTTTTTCTTGCCGATTGACGTGTCGATCGATTCGACAGGCTGATGCATCTTCTCTTCCACCGTATTTTTCGCATTATTGTATATAGAAAAACCANTGGAGGATTCCGAAGGCTGATTAAAAACGGTTTTTCCTTCTAAAAAGCTTTTTCCAATGAAAAATCCGCCAGCTCCCATAGCGATAACTAAAATAATTGTCGAAATGATTGCTACTGCTTCTTTGTTAAACTGCATGAAATTCCCCCAATGTCATTTTCGGCTAACCATTCGCCAGAATATGTAAATATAGAAGCAACCCTAACCCGGTATGCTTTACAAAAAGGAATTGCAGGATTATACGGATGGACCTTTACAAGGAAGCAAAGCCCAGGAGCTTAATTCTTTCGCTGCCCGGGCTTTTACTGATCTATTAAGATTTTGCTTTTTTTATCATGTTATGCACTTTTTGAATTTCGTCGTCGGAAACTACCAAATAGTAAATGTCCTGACCGCTTGAATTCGTAATATATGTGCTTTCACCCTCCATTTGATAGCTGACAAAGTTTTTCCTAGTGTCACGATAGTTCATCATCAGGTTTTTCATATCAGTGAAATCCATGTTGGTTTCCATATTGTTTCCTAGTACATCGATCATATCATCGATTTTGTTAACAGAAGCAACGCTTGCACCTTTATCAACAACTGCCTGGAACACCTGCCGTTGTCGCCCAGTTCTGGCGAAATCACTATCAAAATGACGCATTCTGACAAATCCCATTGTTTTTGCACCGTCTAATTCAATTTCGCCCTTTTTATAATGATAGCCTTTTTTGTAAAAGCCCTCATCAATCCAATCTGTCTTGTTGTCGACCGTAATACCGCCAACAGCGTCCACCATTTCAGACAAGCCTTCCATGTTCATTTTCACGTAATAATCAAGCTCGATATCAAGAAAATTTTCGACTGTATTAATCGACATGTCCGTACCGCCATACGCATACGCATGATTGATTTTATCCTCGAATCCTTTCCCGACAATTTCGGTACGGGTATCACGCGGAATACTAACCAGGTTCATGCTATCCTCTTTTGGGTCAAGCGACAAAACCATCAAAGCATCGGAACGACCGGCATCACCTGACCGTTCATCGACACCAAGGAGCAGAACATTCAACGGCTCGTTATCCTTTACCTTTTTCTTGCCGATTGACGTGTCGATCGATTCGACAGGCTGATGCATCTTCTCTTCCACCGTATTTTTCGCATTATTGTATATAGAAAAACCATAAACACCAATACCGATTACAACTAGCGCAACAACCGCCAGTAAAATTTTCCACCAGCGCTTCGACTTTCCCGTTTTATTAGCCCTTCTACTTTCAGCCAAATAAATACACCCCATCTGTTATATGATAACGACTTTTATATCTTCAACTATTATACTATAATATTGTAAATTTTTGTCTACCATTAGCGAAAAATTTTAACCGGAACGTATTCATGAATGTAAGAAACAGCAGAACGCCATGCTCCACTTTTAGCGAGTTTTTATTTTTTCTTTTTAACAAAGAAATCCAGAGAAGCCGCAGCCTCTCTGGATTTTTGTTTAAGATCTTTCTATTTCTGATTGGTGACCATAACAGTCACTTTCTTTTAAAACATCCAATGCTTGGTGGTAATCTGTTTCTTCTACTTCAAAATGCAATAAATGTTTCAATGTTTCCGAATCGCCCTCTATTTTCCCTTGTTGGTCGAACAGAGGGGCAATCGGGCCGACGCTGCCACTCGTGCCAGTACCGGTATTCGCTGGAAAAAACGGCACGAGGACTTTCGTGTCTGTTCCTCGCGGTATTTCCTCAACCGAAACATTGCTGACCTTCAATGTTTGAAGCCGCGCACTTACTGCTTCTGCATCATTTTCATTCTTGAAATACGCATCGATTTGTTTCGCCAAAATTCTCACCCTTCCGCCCATTGTTACCGTTATCATTCCCTGTATCCCGGTCTTTAAACGAGCATTCCTATAAATTTTCGCTATGGCAAAGCTCCAGTAAAATATCAATCAGCTCGATTTTTCTATCAAAATCAGCCTCAAAATCTCCCCACAGTTCTTCCTGCTCCCTTTTATCCAATATTTTCAATAATCCCATGATTCATTCTATACTTTAGGTTTTGATTGCTAGAGTTTATAATATATAATTGGGGTTCTAAATCGAAAAGAGGAAGGAAGGTAGTCGTGCGAATAAAATTCAATCTCATTACACAAATCTTCATAGCGTTCATCCTCGCTATTATTCTAGGGATTATTTTCAAAGAATCAATCGCAGTTATTGCGCCGCTGGGTGATTTATTTTTACGGTTGATTAAATTTATCATTGCCCCGCTTATTTTATCCACCCTGGTTGTCGGTGTTGCCAGCAGCGGCGATCCGAAGCAGCTGGGAAGAATCGGATTAAAAACCGTTCTTTACTATCTGTTGACGACCGCCATTGCCATCATTATCGGCTTAGCAGTGGCTTTTATGCTGTCACCGGGAAAAGGAGTCGATGTTTCGCTTTCGGAAAGTGCCCCTGCCACTGAGGCGCAGGAATCCCAAGGTGTTATCGATACCTTCTTGAACATCATTCCGGAAAATCCATTCGAAGCACTGGCTAGCGGCAACATCCTGCAAATTATCTTCTTTGCTCTGTTTATCGGACTGGCCATCACGTTTGTTGGAGAGAAGGCGCAGCCTGTTTATCGATTTTTTGATGGGTTCGCAGAAGTAATGTATAAAATCACCTCCATCATTATGTATGTGGCACCGATCGGAATTTTGGGACTAGTGGCCCCAGTGATTGGAGAATATGGTTTGTCGGTTCTTCTCCCGCTTCTGAAGGTCATCCTAGCTGCAGTAATTGCCTGTATTTTGCATGCCGGAATTGTCTATTCTTCAGCAGTCCGGATATACGGAAAAATTAACCCCATTACCTTTTTCAAAGGCATTACACCGGCCGCATTAGTGGCCTTCAGTACGGCTAGTTCTGCCGGGACGTTGCCGATTACATTGAAAAATACCCATGAAAATCTTGGAGTTCCTAAAAAAATCAGCAGTTTTGTACTTCCATTGGGAGCAACGATCAATATGGATGGAACTGCCATATACCAAGGAACCGCCGTTGTTTTCATCGCCCAATTTTATGGGCTTGATCTCTCATTCGTCCAATTGCTTACAGTAGTCATCACGACTGTGCTTGCTTCTATTGGTACCGCTGGTGTTCCGGGAGCTGGATTGATTATGCTGACCATGGTATTAAGCTCCGTCAATATGCCATTGGAAGGTATTGCTTTAATTGCCGGAGTCGACCGAATTCTGGATATGTTCCGGACGACCTTGAATGTTGTAGGAGACGCATCCGCAACAGTCGTTATCTCCGGATCCGAAAAAGAATTACCTGAAGAAGGAAATGCGGAAGCGACTTGATCGCCCCTACATGAATAAAATCCCTGCCGGTATTCCCGGCAGGGATTTTAATTACAATTATTATCAATCATAATTTGGCAAGATCAATACTTCCACACGCCGGTTCTTCTCCCGGTTTTTTGCCGTGTCATTCGGAGCAATCGGTTCAAATTCTCCGTAGCCTTTTGCGCTGAACAATTTGGCATCCAAATCATCATTTTCCAACAGCAGCCGCATGAAATTAACTGCACGCATGACACTCAGTTCCCAGTTAGACTTGAATTCACTACTGCGGATCGGCTGATTGTCTGTGTGTCCGCTGACCGTGATTTCATGAGGAGGATTGGTATATAAAAAGTTGGAAACCTCTTTGGCGATCTTTTGTCCGTTTCCGCTAACTTCTGCACTCCCGGAGTCAAAAGACACATCATTCATAATAGAAATCAACAACCCTTCCTCCGTCAACTTCGTTTCCAATGCTTCCGTTAACTCGTTTTCCCTAATATACCCATTGATTTTTTCTTGGACTTGGGATAACTGCTCAATTTCAGCCCTCTTTTTTTCTTCGTCTGTCTCCTTCTGTTGGTCTTCTTCGGTCTTTTCATCCTGCTCTTCACCGACTAAAGGCTGTTCCTCTGGCGCAATCGTTGTACCGCTCTCCATAATACCTTTGCCGCTAGCAAACTCGCCTCTCATCACATTTGCCAGTTCATCAAATTTTTGTTGGTCGACCTTACTAATGGCAAACAGTACAATAAACAAGGCAAGAAGAAGTGTCAGCAAATCGGCATAAGGAACGAGCCAGGATTCATCCACGTGTTCCTCCTTTTGCTTCTTCTTCTTTCTCACTGTGGCTCTCCCTCCTCAAATGCTGCAAATTCCTTCGGTGAGAGATAAGAGCTCAATTTTCCTTGGATCACCTGTGAAGAATCGCCAGTAGTCAAGGATAAAATGCCCTCGATCATAACACGCTTGACATGTAACTCTTTGCGGGACTTTTCCTTTAATTTATTGGCAAAAGGGTGCCATAGAACATAACCGGAAAAAATACCGAACAAAGTAGCAACAAATGCTGCAGCGATTGCATGTCCCAATGCCTCTGTATCCTCCATGTTGCCGAGCGCGGCAATCAGACCGATTACAGCACCTAATACTCCCAAGGTCGGTGCATATGTCCCAGCCTGCGTGAAAATCGACGCCCCTTCGTGGTGACGCTCTTCAATGGCATCGATCTTTTCCAATAATACATCGCGGATAAATTCCGGGGTCTGTCCATCCACCGCCAATTCCAAACCAGATGCCAAGAACGGATCCTCAATCTCATCCAAATGGTTTTCTAGAGCGAGAATTCCTTCTCTTCTGGTTAAATTTGCCCAATCCGTGAACATCGGAATGATGTCTTTTACATCTTCTGTTTTTTGCTCCGTAAAAATGATTTTAAATAAAGCCGGTACTTTTTTTAGTGTTTCAAAAGGAAAAGCAATACAAACTGCGGCCACCGTTCCAAGAAAAATGATTAGTAATGCTGCAGGGTTGAGCAAATTCATCGGGCTGACTCCCTTTAAAATCATCCCTACTCCGACAGCGATAATAGCCAGCAAAATTCCACCAAATGAAGTCTTATCCATTATTCTCCCCCAAATCGATTCTTGTTGTTATGAAAACAACTTTCTGTTTTAGACTCTGAAATGTAACATATACTTAAAACCATTCAATATAGATGAGAGCTTCTACATAACCTTTCCTCATCTGCTAAAACTGATTTCAATACATGGTATACAGCTCTTTTTCTTCCCAGCTGATTATATGTACCATCATCAAGTAAAGGTACAGTATTTTCCTCATGTCGAATAACGACGAATTTATTCCTCATTTTATTTATCGGATGGCTATTGGCAATTTTAAAGGAGAACAGTCGGAGAAAAGTAAGAAGTTACAAAAAATAATCATAAAAAACAAAAACAATGCACGAGTTATCGGAAAATCGCCGGGGAGGCCACTTATCGGAGTACTCGTGCATTGTTTATGAAAAATAGATTGTTCTCCATCATTATGACATGGTTTTCTCATTCTGTCATACATCTAAGGTTGGAGATTTAATAAGTTTTTCGACGGAAACTGCCAAAGCGTCCCTATGACATTTAGCACCCAAACCTTGAGTGTTTGTTTATAAGGGATGACAGCATAATCATCCCACACGAAACATTCGTTCGAGAATATAATAAGGAAAATTGGTCATCATTACATAAAAGCCTTGTGCAAAATCCACTAATGGTTCTTTCATTTTAAAAGGAGTTGGATCAGATGGAACAAGGCAACCTGCCTTTATCTGCAAGACACCATTTTATGAACTTGACCGAAAAAAATTTAAGCTTTGAAGAGGTTTTTCAACGGATTCTTCTTTTTATGCAACGTGCCCCAGCTGCCAATTACCGTTTAATGGTAGGAACAGATTCACAGGTGTATCGATCGCACACACTTTTTGTTACTGGTATTGTCATTCAACGGCAAGGGAAAGGGGCCTGGGGATGTGTACTTCCAACCATTTTCCCGCGTAAGTACATGAACTTGCATGAGAAGATTTCAATGGAAACATCGTTAACCGAACAAGTTGCTTATTTATTCGATGAGGAGAAAAAAGAGCATTTGATCGATGTCATCCTGCCCCATTTGTATCAAGGTAGTGCCCTCACAATGGAGGGGCATATCGACGTTGGTTTGGAAAAACGTTCACTCTCCCGTTTTTTAGCTGGCGAAATGATGGCCCGTATCAAAGCCTCTGGCTGGGAACCGGTCGTGAAACCGGAAGCCTTCGTTGCTTCCGGCTATGCCAACCGTTATACCAAAACCCCAGAGAAATTTTCCATATAACGATAAAAATGCAGGTGTATCCTTTTAACAAAACATTGCTTGGACCAACTTTTTTAAACCAACGTCTAATGCAAAAGCAGGTAGATGTCGCTCCGACAGATTTCCCCTTCGTCCTGCCAAAACCATTACATGGCGGGTATTTGGTCATGTCGTTGTAATAGAAACTGATCTTTTCGAACCAATTATGATTATTCTGTATTAACATGCGAAACTTTCGGGTATACCACGGAGAAGTGCTTGCCATCCTGGAATAAGAGGTGATCTAAATGCTGGAAAAGTTGTTGAATGTATTGGTAGACGATTATGATGAAAAAGAATTTGAAGAAGATTTTGAAGTTCAAGAGGGAGAAATGATGGAATTAGATGGTGAAGAAAACCTGGAACAAGACCAATTTATCGAAGATCCAGGCATTATTGGAATGTTTGGAGAAAATAGTAGCCCGTCAACCAAATAACTATCATTACTACTTTCCTTTAATGATATACAGAAAGTTTCGCAGGCCATACACAGGCCTGCTTTTTAATTCCAATTACCCCTCCCTTTTCTTATCACCTAAATCGTGTCGAAAAAATAATTCTTTTTACCTGCGTAATATTACCTTGATAATAGCTCCCTTTTCGATGAATAGGGACTTATTCGGTATAGACAACTATATTAATCTTTTAATACGATAAAAAAGAGGAATTTTCTATCATTCGAAAGGAGGTACATTACTAGAACAATTGAGTATCGTATCTAAAATTGGAGATAAAAGGAGGATTTATGAAAAAATATTTCGTCCCACTTTGCACAGTCGTTATCTGTTCATCATTTCTTATACCCGCTATTGTCACCGCAGATTCACACACCTCAGACCATTCACCTACTATGGAATCCAAACAAAATAAACAAACACAGCCAATGGCCCATCCGGTTTTTTCCTGGGATCAACCAGGAGTCTTGTCTCCTGTCCTTCATCCCGGTAATCCCCGGGCAGCAGGGATGGTACAACAACCACTAGATGCTATCGGCCAATCGATCAATGAATTTATTGCCGATGGGGCGATGCCAGGGGCCGTTACATTAGTTGCCCGGCGCGGCCATATCGTCCAGCAAGATGCATATGGTTATGCAGCCCGTTATACAGATGCCAACCGCTCTGAAATGGACGAACCGATCACCATGACGGAAGATACCATTTTTGATTTAGCCTCCCTCAGTAAAATATTCACGACCACCGCAGCAATGAAATTATACGAACAAGGTTATTTTGAATTAGATGATCCTGTTGCCGATTATATTCCCGAGTTTGCCGAGAATGGGAAGGGAGAAGTGACAATAAGGCAATTAATGACACATACCTCCGGTTTTCCTGCCTGGATTCCTCTCTATTCAAGGGGAGAAAACCGCGAAGACAGAATGGAAATTGTCTATCAATCTGAATTGATTGCCCTTCCAGGTGAGCAATACACCTATAGTGACCTGAACATGATCACCCTTGGCGGACTAATCGAACAATTATCCGGTAAACGCCTGGATCAATTTGTCTATGATACTATTACTGGTCCGCTAAACATGGAAGATACGATGTACAACCCACCAGCCGAACTGAAAAGCCGAATTGCTGCCACAGAATACCAGGATGTTCCCGACCGCGGATTGGTTTGGGGAGAAGTCCATGATGAAAATGCCTGGTCTCTCGATGGAGTTGCCGGACACGCCGGCGTCTTCTCCACCGCCGAAGATTTGGCTGTATTTGGCCACATGTTCCTGAATGAAGGACGCTATGGCGGTACACAAATTTTACAGCCAGAAACAGTGAAATTGCTTACCGAAAACCAAATCCCGCAATTCCCGGGAGACAGCCACGGTTTAGGCTGGGAACTTGGACAAGGATGGTATATGGATGCGTTATCGGAAGGAACAACACTTGGTCATACCGGTTACACCGGCACATCCATGGTAATCAATCAGAACAATGATACGATTGCCATCTTGCTTACGAATCGCGTCCATCCCAGCAGAGATACCGTGTCCACAAATCCCGTAAGACAGCAATTCGCCCAGCATGTTGCCGATGCCATACCTGTAGCGATGCCTGGTAAAAAAGAGGATGCCTGGTTTGCCGGTTATGGCAATCAGCTGGATCGCTCATTGACAGTGGAATGGAACGGAGACGAACCAGCCTTGTTAAGCTTTGATACTTGGTATCGAACCGAAACCAATTATGATTATGGCTATATAGAAGTTTCCGAGAATGGGGAAGACTGGACGGAACTTGATTCGATCAACGGCAGCAGTGTCGATTGGCAGCACAAGGAACTCCAGATTCCGGAAGGGACAAGGTACATTCGCTTCCGTTACGATACCGATGGCAGCGTTAATGGAAGAGGATGGTATATACACCATATTCAACTGTCCTCTGAACAAGGGAAAAACATCAAGCCGGATGTAAAAAGTGATGGATGGGTCAAACGCAACTATTAAAAACTCTTTCACACAAGGTGTGAAAGATGTCCTGTCGATTGGAACTATATTAATTTTTCATTCATGAGTTTAGAAAGCTAGCAGATGAAAGCGTGATACTTCCTGAGCAGATACCCCCTGCAAATGGTGTAGGGAGGTATCCAAGATTAAAAAACAAATCGAGGAGTGGTTCATGTGAAAAAAACGTTTGTCTCACTGTTTGCTCTCGTCCTTTTGCTTTCTTCGTTAACCGTTGTTTTCGCTGACAATAACGGAAACGGAAATGGAAACGGCTATGGCAATGATAAAGGAAAAGGCAACCCGCATAAGTTTCAGCTCGGTGTTGAACAGCTATTAAATGAGCAAAAAGATTTAATAGAAGGGCAAAAGGTGGGCCTTATCACCAATCCAACCGGCGTCGACCAGGATCTTAATAGTATCGTAGATTTACTGCATAATGATCCGGATGTCGAGCTCACAGCATTATACGGTCCAGAGCACGGTGTTCGCGGAAGTGCCCAAGCAGGAGAATACGTGGAATACTATATCGATGAACAAACCGGTTTGCCTGTCTATAGCCTGTATGGCCAGACGAGAAAACCTACACCAGAAATGCTGGAAGATATCGATGTCCTTTTGTTTGATATCCAGGATGTCGGCACACGTTTCTATACGTATATTTACACGATGGCCTACGCCATGGAAGCAGCAGCTGAAAATGATCTTCCATTTATCGTACTAGACAGACCAAACCCGATTAGCGGGGAGAAAGTAGAAGGTCCTGTCCTTGATCCCGAGTATGCTTCCTTCGTAGGTAATTATCCGATTCCTTTACGGCATGGGATGACAGTTGGCGAACTTGCGAAATTTTTCAACGAAGAATATGATATCGGTGCTGATTTGACCGTAGTGGAAATGAACGGCTGGGATCGGGACGAGTACTATGATGAAACGCCATTAGAGTTTGTCCTGCCATCACCGAACATGCCAACACTTGATACCGCATTGGTTTATCCCGGAGCTGCATTGATCGAAGGCACGAACGTTTCAGAAGGAAGAGGCACAACAAAACCGTTCCAGTTGATCGGAGCCCCATTCATCAACAGTACCGAACTTGCAGCGGCCCTTAATGATCTGGAACTTCCTGGCGTAACCTTCCGTGCTGCATCGTTTACACCAAGCTTCTCCAAGCATAGCGGAGAGCTTTCCAACGGGGTGGAAATTCATGTGACCGATCGAGACAGTTTTATGCCTGTTGAAACAGGACTATACTTGGTAAAAACCATCCATGATCTGTACCCGGATGACTTTGCCTTCCGCGCAGAAAACAGCAGCGGCATATCTTTCTTTGACAACCTGATCGGAAATGGATGGATTCGTGAAGCAATTGAAAACGGCCAGTCTGTTGACGAAATGAAAGCCGAATGGCAGGATGAGCTGGATGCATTTAAAGAGGTTAGAGAGCAATATTTGATATATCGTTAGACAAAAAGAGGCCCTTCATTTCAAGGGCCTCTTTAACGCTGTTTCAAAAAGTTCATCGCTGTACTGATCTCCTGGAAGTAGTCCGCGGCTTTATCATACTGATCTGTAACCACACTGACGAACAAGATATCAATCATATGAAGCTGGGCTAAACGCGAGGAAGTTGCTCCGCTTCGGAAAGGTGCAGGAACTTCCCTCGAAGCGGAAATATAGAGATTGATATCAGCATGCGCAGCAACCGGTGAGTTTCCATATCTGGTAAGGCTGATGGTGATCGCTCCCTTTTGCTTGGCCAGCTCCATCATTTTGGCCGTTTCCATGGTTTCTCCGGAAAAGGAAATGCCGAATACAACATCCTGTTGATTCACATTGGCAATATACATCGCAGCATTATGGATATCCGTAAAAGCCGAGGTCGCTTTGTTCATCCGCAAAAATTTTTGTTGGGCATCCTGCGCGATGATGCCTGAGGCACCGACACCAAAAAAGTGTATTTTTCCGGCATTTTTCAAAGCGGTGACCGCTTTGTGCAATGTTTCATAATTGACGAATTCAGTTGTTTCTTGGATGGCCTGCAAACTATTGTTGGTCACTTTTTCTACAATGGACTCTGGAGATTCTCCAGGCTGTATATCCCTGTATTGTATATCCGGCGATTTTTGCAAGTCTCCGGTAATTCGAAGCTTCAATTCCTGAAATCCTTTTAAACCGAGTGATTTACAAAGACGTATGACAGCAGCACTACTTGTCGAACTTCTCTCTCCCAATTCCGCTGCCGTGCAATGGATAGCTTCATGAGGCTTATTTAACATGAATTCGGCAATTTTTCGTTCCGACGGAGGCAGCTTATGCTTTACTTCATTCAGCATCGCGAGTCCTCCTGACAAGGACGTCAGCAAATTTTTTTCTTTCAACATTCTCATCCTTTTTGTGTACCGGTTTTCGTTACCCTTTGATGGCTCCTTCAGTCATCCCTTTCGATATCCGACGTTGGAAGATCGCATATAAAATGATGACTGGAATAATTGCAATCGCGAGACTGGCGAACAATGTACCCCATGCATTCGTGTATTCAGCCTCATTACTTATATAATCGATTGCCAGAGCCAACGTGTAATTTTCTTCGCTTTGCAGGAAAATCAACGCCATGAAGTATTCATTCCAAAATTGAATGGCATTCATGATTGTGACGGTGATGATTCCCGTCATAGAAAGCGGGGTAATGATTTTCCATAGTACACCATAAGGGGACAATCCGTCCATTGCTGCTGATTCCTCCAGCGCCTTGGGAATGGTCCCCATGAAACTGGTAAGGACAAAAATACTGAATGGAAGCTGACTGACAGCATAAACGATAGACAAACCGTAAATATTATCCAGCAAATTCAACTGCATCAGCAAGAAAAACAATGGAATCCAGCCTAACACGGTCGGAATCATCATGGCAGAGATATACAAGGTGAATAAAAAGCGGTTTCCTTTGAAGACGATGCGCTCCAGGGCGTACGCTGTCGGAATCGCCATCAGAAGCGTCAGTAAAGCGCCCAGCACTGTAACAATCAAACTATTGAACACACTCGTATCGATATTGTATTCATTCCAGGCTTGGGAAAAGTTTTGAAAGTTGAATACGTGCGGGAGGCCCCAAGGATTGGCATAAATTTCTGCATTCGACTTAAATGCCCCGATGAACATCCAAAGTATCGGATAAAGGACTGCAATCGTCCATAAGATAAGCGGCAGTCGAATCACGATTCGCGATAATAACTTCTTCAATGGTTCTCTCTCCTTTTTCTCGTAATAATCCATAAGCTTCCTTGTCAGAAACTCTTTAAGGTTAGTACTCTACTTTTTCTCTTCTCATGAAAAACTGCATGATCAACACGGTGATCAAGGAGAGAATCAAAATCATTACACCGATTGTGGCACCATAACCAAAGTTATATTGCTTAAATGCTTGCTGGTAAAGATAAGACCCCATCACGTGTGTAGAATTGTTTGGACCTCCGCCCGTCATTACCTGCACGATGATGAACGATCCATTAAGGGTGGTAATTACTATGTACAGAATGGAAATTTTGATTTGCGGCCAGATCAACGGCAGTGTCACTTTCCAAAATTGCTGCCATTCTGTAGCACCATCTATTTCCGCTGCTTCATAATAACTTTTCGAGACGTTGGAGATGCCGCCCATCAGCATCAACATAAACAAGCCGATTCCTGCCCAGACCGATGGCAGTACCAGGCTCGGCAATGCCCAATCTTCACTTCCGAGCCATGGCCGTGCCCAGCTATCCAGACCGATCAGTTCAAGACCGGAGTTGATAAGGCCAAGACTTGGGTTGTAGATAAACGACCAAAGAATACCAATGACGACGACTGACATGATATTCGGAAAGAAGAATACAATCCGGTAAAACGGCGCTTCTTTTATCCGCAGCTGCGTCAGGGCTACAGCAAAGAAAGTAGCTAAAATCATGATGCCAAACACCTTCGTGACTACTAAAAAGTAATCATGGTAAATCGTTCGCGGGATAATCGAATCATTAAACAGCTTTACATAGTTGTTCAACCCGGTGAATTCGGCTGCGGAAGAAGAGCCGGACCAGGAAAACAAGGAGTAATACAAACCATTAACTAATGGGTATAACGTAAAAATAGAGAACATCACTAAAGTCGGCACTAGACAAAAAGCCAGGAACAGGTACTTCTGTTTTTTTGATTGAACCATCGTATCACCCTTTTCAGCTTTGTAAATCGATTCTCGGGAGCGTTGCAATTTATTGGAATATAACTGCTCTATCATTTTTTGGCGGAGCATTGCCGGCTCCATGATATGGCCTGTTTTTCAAGCCTTCAGATAAAGAAAATTGGAATGCAAAGACTCATACTTTGCCTTTACATTCCAACCAGTTCTTTTTATTTATGTTACTCGCCGCGGTACTCGGCTGCTGCCGCTTCCGCTTTTTCGACGAATTCCTCTGCTGTGATGTTTCCTAGCATCAATGAAGTCAGCGCATCACCGATCGGTGTTTCCAAGTCTGAGCTCATTGGATGTGGCTTGTTATAAATTTGCACCTGCTCTGGATCATTGATCATTTCGTTCGCTTCTGTCAGGTAAGGAGGTACATTGTCGTTACCTGTCAAATCAACATCCGTCATGTTCATGATCGCGCCGGTATGCTCCGAGAACAAGGTTGCATATTCGCGATTGTATACAAACTCGACAAACGCTTTTGCTGCTTCAGGGTTCTCTGCCTTTTCAGCGATTGCCAACGGACGCAAATCTGGAACGATAGCAAATGGATCTCCAGCATCTTGCATAGGAGACGGGATAAATCCGAATTCCAATCCGTCCGGAACATCATTGGCCATTTCATTCGGCAGCCAGAAACCTACCGGAATGAATGCATTGTCATGAAGTAAAAAGTTCATCTGCGATTGCGTATGGTTCAAAGCACCGAAACCTGGATCGATATAGCCTGCTTTTTGCATTTCTTCTACTTTTTTCATGACCTCCAATACCGGTTCACTTGTCCAGGCGCCTTCCTCCCCGTCAATCACGCTGGCAAGCAGTTCTTCCCCACCTGCAGCTGCGAATGCCGGATAAAGCATGCCGCGCAGGAAGTAGTATGGATGTTGTCCAGTTGTCACAAATGGCGCGATGCCTTCCTGGTCACTGATTGTAGCCATGGAATCCATAAAGGTGTCAAAGTTTTCCGGTACTTCAAAGCCTTCTTCCTCGAACCATGCCCGATCATACCAAGTTCCCCATGTATCAAATACAAGCGGCAAACTATAGATATCGCCGTCATAATCGGCTGGCTCGACAATCAGGTTGTCCAGCAGCGGTGAACCGTCCACTTCGATTTCATTCACCCAGTCAGTAAGATTCATCAGCTGACCATCTTCTACCATCTGTGTTTCACTTGAACCAGCTCCGTCGATATACACAACATCCGGTGGATCATCCGAAACCCAGCGTGAACGCATCTCTTCGTTAATATTCGGTCCGGCGTGCTCGGTAATCGTCACATCCTGATACTCTTCCTGGAAGTCCCCGATAACTTCTTTCCACCAGGAATCGCCGTATCCGCCGACAAAGTACTGAATCTCCAGTTCGCCTGAGATTTCTCCACTGCTATCACCACTGTCTTCTCCGCTGTCAGAAGTGTCACCTGACTCCTCCGACTGACCGCCTTCTGCTTCATCCTCGCCGCCGGCACCAGGCGCACAGCCTGCCAGCATTAATCCCAGAATCAAAATGGCAGCCCACAATAACCCAACAGGACCTTTCCTCCACTTTTCCAAACAAAATCCCCCTTTGTGAAAAATTGATTTATGAGAAACACATCCATAGCCTGCTGACCACAGACGTTGTTTCAACCCATTTTACGCTTGCGTGTAATGCTTGTTGGCGTAATCAATCGCTTCTCTGACATACCCCTTGCTTTCCCTGATAGCTTGTTTGGCTTCCTCGTATGTAACCTTGGACTCCACCATGACAATGGCCGGCTTCACCTGTTTGTTCGCAGCTTCCAGTGCCTCTTCCGCCGCTTGATACGAGATATCGGTAAGTTCCATAATGATCCGCTTTGCTCGTTCCATCAGTTTATAGTTGCTGGCATGGACATCGACCATCAAATTTTCCTGCACCTTGCCAAGCTTGATCATAGCCGTCGTACTGATCATATTAAGAATCATTTTATGGGCGGTTCCTGCTTTTAGCCTGGTAGAACCTGTGAGCACTTCCGGACCGACTACTACTTCGATGCTGCAGTCCGCATGGTTGCTAATGACCGCCTGTTCATTGCAGGAAAGGGCGACCGTGTATGCACCGACTTCCCTTGCATACTTTAGAGCCCCGATAGGATATGGCGTCCGACCGCTTGCGGTGATGCCGATTACCACATCATCAGCGGTTAGATTCCTGGCCCGCAAATCTTCCACACCCTGCTGTTCATTATCCTCAGATCCTTCCAGCGCTTTGCTGACAGCCTGGTTTCCCCCGGCCATGACTGTTTGAACCATTTCCGGCGACGTCATAAAGGTGGGCGGACATTCAGAGGCATCCAGGTACCCCAGCCTGCCGCTCGTACCTGCACCACAGTAAAACAGCCGACCGCCTTTTAAAAATGCCTGATAAACATGCCCGATAGCCTTCTCGATATCCGGCAGGACTTTTTCGACTGCTTCGGCAACCTTTTTATCTTCCTGATTGATTGTCTGAAGGATTTCGATTGTCGACATTTGATCCAGCTTCATACTGTTTTTATTCCGCTGTTCTGTTACTAGGCTTGCCAACTCCATTTATTCGTCCCCCTATTGTTTAGATGGGTATGCCAGCTCTTCTGCGACACGGGCCGCTCCAATTGCCGGACTTTCATATGCTTCCTGGTAGGTTCCCAGATTCCGCTGCCTCAGTCCGTTGATAAAGGTATCCTTCACTAGTTTAGAATACGAAAAAATAGATCCAGCGGCGGTCACTACCGTTTGTTCAGTAAACTCTGGATTTTTCCGGAACAAACTTTTAACGTGTGTAAGCAGCTCTTCTGCTGCCTCGCGTAAAATATATTCAGCTGCTTCATCCTGAAGCTCAGCCGCCTCGATAACCTGACGAGCAAGACTGGCTATTTCCTGTTTTTCCGGCCGTTCGCCATATATGTATGCGACGAGATCTTCCGCTTTTTCCAGCTGCAGACGTTTTAAAATCAGCCCGGTCAACATCGTGTGCTTGTCTCTGCCATCATATGCCCGAGTTATATAATTTAGAGCCTTCATCCCAATAAAATAACCACTGCCTTCATCTCCAAGAATATGCCCCCAGCCTCCGCTTTTCGTCAGCCTGCCGGAGCTCGTCAAAGCAAGGGCATTTGACCCTGTTCCTGATATAATAAGAATTCCCTCGTCCTTCCCCGGCTCAAGTGCTCCCCGTAGGGCAATATAGGAATCCGAACACACC
This sequence comes from Virgibacillus senegalensis, assembly GCF_000821245.2. Taxonomy (GTDB): domain Bacteria; phylum Bacillota; class Bacilli; order Bacillales; family Amphibacillaceae; genus Sediminibacillus; species Sediminibacillus senegalensis. The sequence goes on along the minus strand of NZ_LN611424.1, from coordinate 924,151 downwards.
TTTAATTCGCAATATTCGGAAATTTCAAGTGAATCGAGTTCATCAGAGATTAATTGCTGCATCCTTTGTTCTTCTGTTTTCCTTCCTACGCCGGCGAGACCGCAACAAACAGCGGACACTTCTTCCGTCTTCACATTTACCGCTTCGAGTCCACTTCTGATAAGCTCACCGATCCTGGCAGCAGCCGTTTCAAATCCCACCACATGCGGGTTCGTACCAGATCCTTGAAATCTCGCAATCTCTTTTTGCTTGCTCCCTGCTTTTTTTACCAAGCAGGTAGTTTTTGTTCCTCCACCATCTATTCCAATAACAAAAGGCATAGGAATCCTCCATGATTAAGTTGCTTTCATTATATAAGCGTTGAATTTTTTTGTCAATATTTTATTTAAATAGTGTTATGATATTTCAAAACGGGACTTATGAAGGAAAAAAGCTCCTTTGGACACATGTCACATAAAAAGACACAAGCCCTTTTTCCTAAGCTTGTGTCCCTTGAACATAGGCTGTTAGAATCTTTCCACGATCATGGCGGCAGCCGGGCCTCCGCCGGCACATAAGGTCGCACAGCCTCTCTTCATTTCACGATGCTCCATGACGGTCAACAACGACACGAGCAATCGCACACCGGTACATCCTACTGGGTGTCCAAGTGAAATGCCGGAACCGTGCACGTTCACCTTGTCGAGATCCAGTTTAAGCTCGCGATTCACTGCCAAAAATTGTGCGGCAAAGGCTTCGTTGATTTCCCAATAATCGATGGCTTCCTGTCCGATACTGGCAAATTTCAATGCTTTTTCCACGGCAGGAACGACGCCGATCCCCATCACTTCGGGATTGACAGCCGCAGAAGCGGAAGCTGTGATTTTTGCCAAAGGCTGCAAACCAAGCTGCTCTGCTTTTGATTTACTCATCACAATAACGGCCGCCGCACCATCGTTCAAGCTGGAAGCATTGCCGGCTGTCACGGTTCCATCAGGCTTGAAGGCAGGCTTCAGCTCCGCAAGCCGCTCCAGGCTGGTTTCCGGATTCGGATGTTCATCCTTTACCACTTGCTCGATCCCCTGTTTTGTTTTTATTTCCAAGGGGATGATTTCGTCAGTGAAACGTCCTGCAGATGCAGCCTGGCAGGCTCGTTCGTGGCTTTGCAGCGCAAATGCATCCTGTTCTTCCCTACTGATATCGTACTCCTGCGCTAAATTTTCGGCTGTAATCCCCATATGATAGCCGTTAAACGCGTCAATCAGCGCATCATGCAGCAACCCGTCGACAATCTTGCCGCCACCTAATTTGTATCCACTTCGCGCGCCTTGGATTAAATGCGGAACATTGGTCATGCTTTCGTACCCGACGACCGCTCCGACTTCCATTTTCCCTAGCATAATGTTTTGCGCCATCATCTCGACCGCCCGCAATGAAGACGGACATTGCTGATTGATCGTCAACGCCACGGTGTCATCGCTACAACCTGCCGCAAGGGCAATTTGCCTGGCCGTATTTCCCTTACAGCCTGCTTGATAGACTTGTCCTCCGATTACTTCTTCAATCAGTCCGGCTTCCATCCCACCAGCAGAGATTGCCCCCTTCAGCGCAACCGTGCCCAGTTCCACCGCCGAATAATCCTTCAACATGCCGCAAAAGTCACCGATCGGCGTCCGTTTTGCACTGACGATTACCGCTTCCTCCATACCACCACATCCTTTTATTAGTGAAATGCCGTTTCAGCTTGCTGTTATTCCATTATAAGTAATCGCTTACATTTTTGGCAATAGGATGGGGGGGAGAGATTTTGTTGAATACTTCATACTGAAAACAAAACACCTGCTTCTTACAGCAGGCGCAATATTTTTATATCAATTTGATTGTTTTTCAACCTTGAAGGTGGGCTTTCTCCTCGCTTTTATAAACAATGTGAGGAGCATATTTACCAGCCAAATCATTTTCTTCAAGCTTTTTTTCTAACTCTTGTCTGAATTCTTCTTTGTCTTCTTGATCAGCAATTTTGAAATAGATTTGGGAATCTTCTGGAAGTACCATATATGCAAGAACGTCATATCGATTCCAAGCTGCATCCAATACTTCGTCCAATCGTTCTTCCTCACTTTTTGGTGAATTGTCGACATTTAATAATATCAGCAGGATGAAAAGAGAAACAGATAATACAGCGAAAAATACTTTTTTCACTTTAACCCCTCCTTTCTACTCACCGGCTTAAGTTTATCTTCCTTATTAAAATTGAAGCTGTCAAAACGATATTTACAGTAGAGGATGACCAACTGCTCTGGTAACACGAAAAGCATGGCGTAAAACAAAAGCACGCACAAAGTCAGCATCATAATATTGTAGATATCTCCTATACCTAATAAACGTATTAAATACTGAAATGTAAAAAACGCACCCAAACTACCTGTGATTATTATAGGTAAATAAGACTTCACTTTAAATTCCATTTTTGTTCTTATTTCTTCTTTTTTCGTACCAACCCTATACTCTCCCTTTCGTAACAAAACAAAAAATCGGATACCAGTTACAAAAAACACCAGGATTCCTATTGAAAAGGTAATGTAGGTAAAGTTCATTAAAGATTCTATAGGTATATAAAACTCTTTCCCAATGTAGAAGACTGCCATAAAGTATGGTAGAATACCAAAAATATTTTGAGAAATTAATATAACTATTAAATACTGTAGTTTTTGATTCTGTATATATATTGAAGGAATAGCAAATATTATCGAAAACAATATCACTTTGCTGCTAATTACTAAATGTGCCCATAGCAACGTGGTTATATAAGGGAAAGCAGAACTATCTGCTGCAGCTACATAAGCTAAAAAAAACATTAATATATGAAATGGTATTGAAAGAATGAGCATAGCTCCTAAATTTCTTGGGCTTTGTCTACCACTTTCAAATGGACCTCGTAATACAAAAAAGTCTTCTTCCGCCAAGTTACCTAACATGATCATCCCATCCTTGTTTGTTCTCTTTCAACAAAGGTTTAACGCCGCTATAAAAAACTTATCAACATGACATTAACCCCTTGCTCAAAATCTGTCTTTTTCATTAGTCATCCTTCATCTCTTCAAACAACGCCTTGTAATTGATATCTTTATCCTTGATTTCATTAATTATATTTCCACTTTGATCACGCAAAGGTTTTAACCGGCCATTTTGTTCGTAATTAAAGCTGTCGAAACGATATTTGCAGTAGAGGATAACTAGCTGTTCTGGCAGGACAAATAGCATGGTATAAAATAATCCAATCATGACAGTTACCATAACGATTGTATCAAAACCAGCCATATCAAAATTTCTCATTATATATTGCAAAATAAAAACTAACCCCGTACTGCCAATGATCACAATGGGTAAATAAGACTTTGTTTCCAGCTTACTTCGTTGGATATCCCTCTTACTTCCTTTACAAAATTCACCTTTTTGCAGCAAAATATAAAAACGAATATAAGTTGAAAAGAAAATTAAAACTCCTACTCCTAACGTTAGAAAAGTTAATCTTACAAGTGAATTGATATTTGGTGTAATATCTGCTCCTAATGCCAGAAAAGCCATTATTAAAAATGAAAAACCGAAAAGATTTTGAGAGGCTATAATGCCTAAAAAGTATTGGAATTTTTGAGAATTCATATAAACAGCTGGAATCATGTAAATAACTGATAAAAAAGCTATAATACAAGATATCCCAAAATGAAACCGGAATATAATATCTTTATTTGGATATACCGAATATCCCCCTACAAAATGTTCTAAAAATAACATCAGTGCTTGAAGAATTACATATATTACCAAAACACCACCTAATCCTCCTGGACTTTGTCTTCCCGATTCCAAGGGACCTCTTAAAACCCCAAAATAGTCTTCCGGTAATTTTCCAAGCATATTTCTTCCTCCATTAACATTTCAAAAATTGGCGAGTCAACCTACTTCCGTAACGGATTGAGAAAGCCTTTTTCATTAAACCTAAACCTAGAAATCGATACTTACAATAAAGAATGACTAACTGTTCCGGCAGGACGAAAAGCATGGCATAAAGGAGGATTGGCCCTATCAGTATAATAGTCAAGTAATTGAAGTCCAAAAAGTAACTCTGTCGAAAGAAATATTGAATCACATATATTAGACCCGTACTGCCTATTACAATTAACGGTAAAAGTGATGTAATGTTTGTTTCCACTAGGGAACGTTGTAAGTCTTTTTTAGAACCACTTCTATATTCTCCTTTAACAAGTAGAAGGAAAAATCGTACACCGGTGGCAACAAGCAGTAATACTCCTATGATTAAAGTTATGTAAGTATATTGCAAAAGCGAGGTTGTACTTAAATTTCGATCTTTACCTAGCACAAATAGGGAAGAAATATAAAAACAAGCTGCCCCCATATTTTGCGATACTAAAATGGTAAGAAGGTATTGAAGGTTTTGAGCCCTTAGATAAATCTTAGGAATCGAAAATAGTAAGGATAAAAAAATTAGAAAAGCTGTAATCCATAGATGGAAAGTTAATATACTTTCGCTCCCCGGATAAAAGGTACGATCTGCTGCCACAAAGTATTCTAAACAAAAAACAAAGGATGCAGAAATAAAGAAAGAATGAACATAGCACCTAAGGAACTTGGACTTTGTCTTCCCGATTCCAAGGGACCTCTCAACACAGCAAAATCTTCTTCTTTTAATTTCATAAACACTTGGCGTCCTCCCACAATTAATAGACTAAACGCGCTACCTCATTCCAGATATAAGAAAACTGTTGCTATTTTCGGTTCAACGTTTCATCTATTGTAAATATCATTTCTTTATAACAAATTCGCCAATCATTTCCATTCACTTATGTTCCGTCTGGATTTAGGTGTTAACCGGCCCTTTATCATTGATAGTGTGTTGAAAGCAGCGATCATTGGGGGCACGGCTATTGAATTAAACCTTCTACCGCATTAAAATTTCTTTTAGTACCACTTTTCACAAAATAATATCAAGACCTATTTCTCCCCATCGGTTTAAGGTCACCTTTCTCATTAAAATTGAAACTTTCAAAACGGTATTTGCAATAAAGGATGACCAGCTGCTCTGGCAGGACGAAAAGCATGGTAAAGAATATCAAAATCAATAAAGTTATCATAAACTTTATTTCAATATCATAAAAACCTGACAAATTAACCAAAAATTGAACAAGGTATAGAATGCCTACGGTGCCCACTGTCATTATTGGCAGATAAGATTTTATACCAGTTTCCCAATTGGATCTTACTTTATGTTTATTTGTCCCTTTCCTATAAGCACCTTTTTTTAATAAAAAATAAAATCTAATACAAGTAACAAGAAACACTAATACTCCAAATAATAAAATGCTTTCAGTTAAAAACATTAGCGATTGCTCTGAAAGACTTCTCTCTTTACCAATGAAAAAAAGAGCGATCAGGAACGGTAAAGCAGTGAAAATATTTTGCGATACCAATATGGTTACTAAATATTGAACTTTTTGTTGTTTCCTATAAATCGAAGGAATCGCATACAAAACAGAGCAGCCTGATAATAGTATGCTAATAGTTAAATGTATTGTAAATATCTGCCCCTTATTAGGAAAGATTGACTGATCAGCCCCGACCACATAAGCCAAAACAAACAAAATTGGCTGAAGAATGATAGATAAAATTAGCATGGCACCTAAGTTTCCCGGGCTTTGCCTTCTAGATTCAAAAGGTCCCCTTAAAACCGCAAAATCTTCCTCAGATAGTTTTCCAAGCATAATCTTCCTCATCCTTACTTTTGTGAATGTTTCCAGAGTCGATACTCTTACTCATGCACCTTTCCTCCCCAAAGGTTTGAGATTACCTTTTTGATTAAAATTAAAGCTGTCAAAACGGTATTTACAGTAGAGGATGACCAACTGCTCCGGAAGGACGAAAAGCATGGCACAAAATAACAGGATAAACAGCACCATCATAAAGGCAGTTTCTAGATCATATATACCAATCGATCTAATTAAAAATTGCAGAATGAAAACCACACCCAAACTACCTGTTATTATGATAGGCAGATATTTCTTAATGCCCCTTTCATACTTCGAACGCAGCTTATCTTTACTGGAATCTCTTCTATACGCCCCCTTTTTTAAAAGGATTAAAAAGCGTACACAAGTCAATATAAAAACAATCAAACCAAACAATAGAGTTACGGCCGTAAATTGTAGGAGAGACTGTTCAGTAATTCCTCTTTCTGATCCTATAAAAAATAAGGCACAAATATAAAAAGATACCCCCAATATGTTTTGGGACACTAAAATTGATAAAAGATATTGGAACTTTTCCCCTTTTTTAAAAACAGCAGGTATGGCATATACTACCGATAAAATAATCAATAATACTGTTATCACCAAATGGGTAACAAACATTTGATCTTTATAAGGAAATATTGTCTCGTCTGCAGCAACTACATACGTTAAAACGAACGATAAACTTTGTAAAAAAACAGATAACAACAATATAGCCGCAAAAGAGGTAGGACTCTGTCTCCCAGATTCCAAGGGTCCCCTCAACACTGCAAAATCTTCTTTTAACTCTTTCAGCATACAATCATCCCTAACTTTGTATCATTTGGATTTTTAAGAAGCCTGCATCAAGATAAGATTACTATAAAGGCTACGCCTGCCACCATAAGTACAAACAAGCTCATCATCAAAAATATAATTAATTTTTTCATCATTCTCACTCCATTACTTTTTGTATATCCACACAAATATGTAATTGTTTTACTTCCTTAAACTAGGAGCTCTTCTATTAAGAAAACTCCCTCTTGCCAATTTCGGTTTTAAAACGCTCGTTAATAGGTTAATAGTTTTACTATAATAAAACGCTCGTATCTTAATTATCTTCAACTATTCCGCAAGCTAGTTTTTCTCCCAATCCTCCATCTCTTCATAGAGCTCCTTGTAACTGATATCTTCTTCCACGTTTTCGTCCACTATATTTCCAGCTTGGTCGCGGATTGGTTTTAATTGACCGTTTTGTTCATAATTAAAACTGTCAAAACGATATTTGCAGTAGAGAATGACTAGTTGTTCCGGCAGGACAAATAGCATCGTATAGAATATTGCAATCATTAGAGTGACCATGATTATAGTATCAATTCCTGCCACATTGAAATTCCTCATAATATACTCCATTATAAACACCAACCCTGTACTGCCAATGACAACGATTGGTAAGTATAAACGTGTTTGTTTCTCCAGTCTGGTCCTTTGTTTATTCTTTGATGAACCCTTTCGAAATTTTCCGTTTTGTATCAGGAAATAGAGCCTTATACAAGTTAATAAAAATACCAAAATTCCACCAGCTAATGTAATAGAAGTGAATTTTAAAAGCAAAGCCGAGGCTGACGTTACATCAGCCCCTAAAGCAAGCAGAGCAAGTATATAAATGGATACACCACCAATGTTTTGAATAGATAAAATACTAATAAAGTATTGGAGTCTTTGCGCTCTCATATAAACAGGAGATACTGCGAATAGAACGGATAGAGTTACAATAATACAAGATAAACAAAAATGAATGATAAAAATATTTTCTTTATATGGGTAAGAAGAAAAATCCTTCACAAAATATTCCAACCGCAAAAAGAAAGCTTGGAAAGCAACGCCCGCTAACAGCAAACCGCCAATACCGGCCGGACTATGTCTTCCCGATACTAGTGGGTTTCTAAAAACAAGAAAATCCTCTTCTGAAAACTTATTTAACATACGGAGTTCCCCCAAAATACATCACAGCTTCCCTCGAAACGGAGTATATTTAATGATGCTTTATTTAGCAATGTTTCCGTTTCCAGTTATGACAAAGCCACTAACCGTATTCCAATAATTATAACTGTCGGATCTTGCTTTGATTTCTCTCTTAAATTAACAAGTATTAGGAGTTTTACTCATAAAGAAGAACGGAAAGTTAGACTATAGAATCTTCTTTGACCTGCATACAGAGAAGGTTACAATAAATAAAGAAGAACACTAATTGTATAAACAGGAATGAACCTGATTGCAAATACGTTCAGTGCGCCCTCCCTTTTGCCACTTATAACATTTTCTATATCAGACAAATTCTCCACTAATCATTTTACCCTTTTATGTAATATTTTTCTATATGTGGTGTGTGATTAGGTGAAAGATCAAGAAACTCAAGCCTAAAAAAACAACAGTTTGTTAATCATACTGTTGTTCAAAAGTCAAATGTCTAATTATAATTTTTTCAGCTTATCCAGTCGACTTGTTTAGAGCATGGTTATTTGGACAATTTTTTATTACTTTCTCAAAGCGTTAAAGCATTCAGGATACCCATGTTTTATTTGCTTATACTTGTATCTTTGCATTCTAAGTATTTGAATTTGAATATCCCTGGTGAACCTGCAACAATTCATAGAAATAGTCAAAACTTCATTTTCAACACCTTAATAATAACGGAGCCTCCACGCTCCCGTGTTTCGAATATTTTCCATACACCTTCATCTAACACACAGCCTAAAATTAGTGGTTCATCCGTAATCCTGTCTAAAACTAATTAATACTCACCTAAATCCAGTTTTTCCTGTTCAATTCTAGGATAGAAAGGTATTTATATCCTCTTCGGAAAAGTCATCTCCCAGACCTTCCATTTCTAACATATTGCTTACTTTTTGTTCAAAAAGGTAAAGCATATATACTTTCTTAAAGGTTAGAAATATTGCTCTTTGATAATTTATTGGAATAGTAGAGTGTACCCTGTTCCCCTTTCTATCAATGAAGGAAACAACATAGTTTGTATCATCACCACTTGATAACTGTATTGCCCTATGTTTACAATATCGTCGTGGATCTCTATGGAAAAGTGAAGAAGAAATACCCAACATAGACATCACTTTCCCTAATCCATTCTCATCAAAAGAAGGCCCCCCTATATCCAACTCACCATGCTTCAGCATAAAAGGACGTATTCTTTCCGAAAAATAAAAAGCCGATAATCTATCACAGAAAAAGTATTTCGCACCTTCAGTTTCTGTTTTGAATTCTTTTATTTGTTTCATATATGGATTATTCTGATTTTCCATCATAATTAATCCATATCTCCATAATCCATCTACCTTTTCCAAGCAATAGTAGTTATCTTGAGGGGGAACTAGCTCTTTAATATAATTGTTCTTGCACTCCGTAGATTTACCGACCTTACACAAAAGCTTGGATACCTGGCAGATATTCACTTAAACCACATTCCTTTTGTAGATTCTTAAAAATAATTTATATCGCCACCATATATCTTTATTAAATATTTTAACAATAAATTTATTCAGCTAGTATAGGTAAACAGGGATTATTATGTGAAAAAACCTTGAAGGAACTCACTTCCATTCAAGGTCAACTTTATCGTCCATAATATTTCGAAAGTTATAATACAATATCTTGATAACCTACTTCTTCTACCATTTCATCTTCGATTTTTATTCCCATTCCATTGTCAATATCCCAGGAAACATCACAAAGTAAACCTAATCTTCTTTTTCCATTCTTTCTTACTCTTCTTACAATTAATTCAACTGGCTTTACTATTCCTCTTAAATCTGAGATAGAATCAATCTTTGGTGCAAATTTATCTGCTTCTGATTCATTACCTAACATCTCTCTATACTCTTCATAGTTCTCAATATAGTAATCGTAGACTTGCTTTTCAGCCTCATGTATTATGTTTTTCATTTCTTGATTAAAGTTAATAAATGCTTCTCTTTGCACATTTGAAAAACCAGCGTTTTCATGTGCATCAACACTTAAAAGTATTTCTCTTTCCAAATCAAACATTCTAATGGTTGTTTTTCCTCTCCAAAAGTTGTTTTTATATTCAAGCTTTCCAAATAATTCATCATTGATTATGGCCATCCTAATTACTCTCCTAACTTAACTTTTATATTATATTCTCCAACTCCACCCAAATGTTTAAAAACACTATTGATTTTACTTGGCACCAATTGTATTGTTTCCAAGTCGTTAAGTTCATGCCAAGTATATTTATTATCTTCTCGCCAATCAGCTATATCTTCTGCTGTCCATTTTTGTTCTGGTTTACTCCACTTTTTAGCCAATTCTTCATCAGCAGTCAAAAATTTTGAATTTCCTCATTAGTCATATTTTCTAATTTGATTTCACCTTTGGAAAATGGAGAAAAGTCTGGCATTCCGTTTTTATACTCAACTCCATCAACACCAGCTTCATCAAGGTATTTTTTTATTTCACCGGTCTTATAGGAGATAAATAACGATTCTGCTCGTTCGTTGTTCATAAGAACTGTATTTAGGGTCTACGTCAAAACCTCTTGTAAAGTCTATTTGGCTATTATTACCCGTACCCTTAACACCTGCACTAACCCCGTCTGCCTTAGTCAACGTATCCTTTATCTTGTTCTCAAAGAAGTGGGTATTTACGGCAGGGATATGTACATTGCCCAATTCATTCATGGAGACTACTTGCCGTGGAGTGGTAATATTTTGGGCAAAAGTGACGTTGTTGTCTGCAACTTTACCTGCGGAGATCGCGTCACGGATGGCACGGTCTTTTACTGCTGCTCCGGCGCTTTTCAGCCCTACTGTCGATTGCCTTCCTGCCGCGGTGACCATGTCACCTACATGCCTCAGTTCCTGCTGCATGCTGGCTTTAGTTTATTCTAGGTTAGAGCTTCAAGTTTCTTTAAGAATTCTTGTTTTGAAGTTGTTAAATCAATCAGATTGTTCTATTGATAACAGGTCATACATTAAACCAAAGGCTTCGCTTTCATTTTGGGCCTCTTTTATTATATAGTAACCTCCCCTTTCGAAAGTTTTGTAGACTTTCCATACAATCATAAGCACAGCCAATCACCATTGGAGCATCCGTTATCCTATCAAGCACCAGAATATATTCACCTGAATTTATATTTTTATTATGATACTTATTATCAAGGAATTCTTGCTCCCTCCTACTCTGATTTTTATTCTTAAATGGCTCTAATACATTATTAGGCCCTTGTTCACTAAAACATTTTAGTATATTTGCCTATATCCATTTCTTGCTTGCCCAGGTGTTGAAACTCGTAAATACCTAATAACATACAACTCTTCACCCTCCCGTTACATAAGTTTTAATGATTTTAACGCTTTTTAAACGAATAGCGAATATTATACGACCGTTTTTAGTAAAAATACAACTAACCATAAGTTAATTTGCAATAAAACATCACCTCTTTACCTTACCCAATATTTATCGCCACGAGCTTTGTCATTCTCGTTAGTTTGTAAGCCGTCCATAATATAACTATCGCTGCCATGTAAAATGTCATCTCGCCCATTTCTCTTTCTTATTCAGTTCCCGCAAAGTATCAAAACGATACTCCTTGATGGTACAAACATCATGAGCTTTCGATTTTCATGGAAATTATGTTCTTTTCGTCTACTTAACAGTAGTTGATTCAAATAAAGCAAAAAACCTTGAAAGGCAGTTCACAGCCAATCAAGGTCAATTAATTTTTACTTCTTCTACCAATTAAGCCTAACCCTCAATTAAATCTATATAATATTCATTATTATTGAGAAACTTTATAAAAAAATCCTCTAACGATTCAGCTATTTGAATATCGAAATAATATATTGGATTATTAACTAGTTGTAAATCTATTGAAATATAAACACCCTCGTTTACTTCAAAAAAGATAAGTTTATCTTCATCTTCAAAAAGTTCATCTAAATCTGGGTCATCTTCAAAAATACCTTCTCTTAATCTAATATCTGCTACAGCCCCTGGTCCCAATATTCTATTTATTGCATTAGCACTTTGACCTTTAATAAAACCATAACCAACTTCTAAATATAACTGTTTTAAATCATTTGGAAAATTGATGTCCATTCTTTGTTCAGCTTTTAAAATATCATCTTCAGATACCTTGTAAGTTTTATTTTCTAGTTCATTAATAAATTCAAAACCAGCCATGCTATTTTACCTCCTTGGAAATAGTTTACCTGCTGGAGCTCCCTTTCCATGTATCCCTGCTTGGTGTTCGTTAGGATATTTTGCTGGATGAATATTCCACCACTCATGAGGGCCCCCAAAGTTGTTCTCTATGATATGATGGGCATCATACGGTTGACCAATACTCCGAGCAACCTCTCCATTCTTATCAAACACTTCTTCTGTATATCTTGGCCACTTTTGATTGGTTTTTTCTTCCCACTCTGCAATCAATTTATCTTTCAAGCTCGATGTAAATTTACTTCTATGCTTAGCTGTCTCTTTTGGTGTCAATTTTTCATAGTTTTTGTTTCTCAAGGTTTCTTTTATAAGATGAATCTGCTCTTTATTAACCTTTCGTCCAGTTTTAGCCTCTATATCCCTCAGATAAGTTTTTGCTAAATCCTTATTAAGTTCACCCGTACCCTTAGCACCAGAACTAACTCTAACCCCGTCTGCCTTAGTTAAAGTATCCTTTATCTTGTTCTCAAAGAAGCGGGTATTTTCGGCAGGGATATGTACGTTGCCTAATTCATTCATGGAAACTACTCGCCGGGGCGAAGCAATATTTTTCGCAGAAGTGACCATACTGTCTGCTGCTTTTCCTGCGGATATCGCATCACGAATGGCCCTGTCCTTCAAAGCTGCTCCGGCGCTTTTCAGCCTTGCAGTCGATTGCCTTCCTACCGTGGTGACCATGTCCCCTACATGCCTCAGTTCCTGCTGCATGCCGGTTTTAACGCCCGCTTTTAGGCCGAATTGTCCTAGGTTTGCTGCCTGTTCGGCCATGCGAACCCCACTGCTGAATTTTTTGATTCCGGACACTCCCGGGACGATATCCAGAGGACTCAGGGCTCCTCGAAGCCACCGTTCCCCGGTACCCAGTTCCCTTCCAGAGGCCCAGTCTTTTCCGGTAACAGCCGTTCCCAGCTCCATTGTACCATATGCCGCCCCTACTGTAAGCGCTAAAGGGAACCCGACCGGCGGCACGACTACAGCTAAAACGGTAGCGCCGACAACGGCTGCCAACGCGCCGATATTGGCCCAAAACTCCTTGTTATGCTGCTGGTCCTTGATGGACTCATATTCAAAGGCGTTCATGTTGACCGCGGCCATGCGGTATTCTTCCTGGGTGAACTCCTGGTCAGGGTGCTGCGCTTTCCACATGTCGTATTCCAACTGCAGCTGTTCCGCATAGAAATTATCGCCGCTGAATAAATCATCCAGACTGACTTCTGTCTTCGGTACTTCCCGGGTTTCCTGCATGCCGTAACGCTGGTAGATCACTTGCTGTTCCGTCGCATCTATCCGGTTTTTCGTCGTATAGTTGGAAATAGTCGCATCCCGCATAGAGGATACAAATTTATCGATGTCTTCATGAAAAGGATCATCGATGGTGCGGTCAACTATATCCCCAACCTTTCCAGCAAAATGATGAAGAACTTTGAAATCCTCAAATAACGATTTATATTTTCCTTCCCGGTCGATGTGGGAAAAAGAAATCACGCCATCCCGGTCATATTTGGCAATATCCGATTCTGCGTCTTCCAGGTTTTCCGTTATGTGCCTTAAGTCATCAATCATGCCTTTTCCCCAGCGTCCAAGACCAATCAGATCGCCCAACCCGTCTTTCATCTTTTTCCAATGCGCCGGGATGTACTTTACATCCATTTATCAGACCTCCAATAATCCGTTTCGTAATTCGTCACTGACTTCCGCACATCTCTCAAGGGGTAAACATTTTCTATTTTAGAATAAATGGGTATATCCAATTAGCTTTCTTTCCGATTACACTAATTGTTTGTTCTATCATGTTGACTCAACACAATCTGATAAAAGTAATCAAAGGCATCATTTTCCTTATCTAACTCTTTTATAATGAAATGCCCACCTCGTTCTCTTGTTTCATAGACTTTCCATACGCCTTGGTCGTATACACAACCTAGCACTAGCGATTCATCTGTTATGTCATCTAGCACTAGAATATATTCACCAATATCTAGTTTTTCAGCTTCATATTTCTTTAGGAATTCTGTTTTTATCATTTTAACCTCTTAATTTTTAAATTGCTTAAACCACTTTATAATGTTTACGTGTTCAGTAGGGTTGTATATGAACTAATCAAGATAAGACGACTGCGTAATCTTCCTCTTCAAAGTTAGTGTTCATTTCATTTTTGCTGATTAGTTTCTTGCTGTGTCCATTTAATAAATATAAGTAATACACAAACTTAAAGAACGCATAATATGCCAACCAGTTATCTAAGGCTTCTGTCTTGATAACAATTTTCCGTTTTCGCCAATAAATTGGACCATACATTCCGTGTTATTAATCCCCTGTAGATAGTAAGTTCATTAATTCTCCATACTCTCTCAACCTAATCAACCTTCCATCTCATAAGAGGCATCGGTCATTTAGTTAAACTCTATTTCAAATCGCCTAGACACCTTGACTTTTAGGTTGTTGTTTTTTCCATCAACAAGGAATGTTCTCTTCATTTACCTAAACACCAACAAATTCATTTTATCTGTTTTGAACAGATTCCCCAGCATTACAGATTTTTTGTAAATTTCAAAACTTCAATTTCATCTTGTGTTACAATTTTCTCATAATAGTATTTGTCAGTTCGTTCAAATCCATTTTGTTTTGCAAGTTCTGCGTTAGTAGTGCCTAGCCTAAATTGTGAACCTGAAGCATTAAAACTCAAATTAAATATATGCCCTTTGTGTCTTGCTTTGTAATCAACTTCAAATATTTCGTCAATCTCTTTTTTCTTTACTTCCTTAATATACAGCCTGGGGAGATTGGTACTATCTTTAATATTGCCAGAATAAACCTTTTCTTTAAAACCATTGTTTAAATCGGCTAAATCTTCACTTACTAATCTTATATTATCTCCATTAATATTACTCACTCTAAAGATTTTATTTTTATATTTTGCAAATCTTCCTTTTTCCATACATTATCCTCCCTTACTATTTGACCGGTATAAACCTTTTTAGATCGCTATCATATATAGCTACTAATTTCTCAATTCCGTCCTTAACTCTATATAATTCAGCTCCATTATTAGGGAAATATCTACTATCAAATTGCCATTCCGGAACTAATTCGCCATTTCTGGATCCTGTAAAACCATTCTGTGTACAAGGTGGACCGTCTGTATTCGTTCCACCGAATCGTTTTCCATAGGGAATCTTAATATTATCTTCATTGTTAGTTGTAAATTTAATTTTTCCATAGCTATCCCCATCATCAGGAAATGGCCTACTTCCATTCCATGAAGTGTAGTCAAGGCGGAAAGATTCAACCACTTCACCATAGTTATTAATATGACCAACATCATCATACTTAGCAATATATCCACCTATTTCCGTATACTCACCAGATAAGTATTTTTCGATATCACTTTCTGGAATTGTTTTCTGTAACAGGGTATCTTTAGTAATAGGAGGTACCGAATCTCTTATTTCTTTCATAATACGAACTTCATTACTAGTTAATTCTGATACATGTTTTAGTTTTAATTCTTGGAAGTCACTCAACGTTAAATTATGTTTTTTTAAAACTTTTCCCACTTGTTTTTTGAAACTATTTTGGGATTCTACACCATCAAGGGTAGTTTTAACTTTACTTGCTTTATTACTAATTTCACCCGTCCCCTTAGCCCCTGAACTAACACTAACTCCTTCTGCCTTACTCAACGTATCTTTCACTTTATNAACATTTTCTATTACCAGAATAAGTTGGTAACCAATTAGATTTCTTTCCAGTTACACTAATTGTTTGTTCTATTATGTTGACTCAACACAATCTGATAAAAGTAATCAAAGGCATCATTTTCATTATCTAACTCTTTTATAATGAAGTGCCCTCCTTGTTCTCTTGTTTCATAGACTTTCCATACGCCTTGGTCGTATGCACAACCCAATACAAGAGGAGCATCCGATATCTTGTCGAGTATCATCATGTACTCACCAATATTTAGGCTTTCAGCTTCAAATTTCTTTATGAATTCTTGTTTTGTCATTTTAAATTGTTAAGATTAATCATTTTGTTCTATTAATAGCAGTTCATACAGTAAGTCAAAAGCTTCGCTTTCACTTTGGGTCTCTTTTATAATATAGTGACCTCCTCTTTCAAATGTTTTATAGACTTTCCATACGCCTTGATCATGAGCACAGCCAATCACTAATGGAGCATCCGTTATTTTATCAAGCACCAGAATATATTCACCTAAATTTATTTTTTTGCTATTATACTTATTAAGAAACTCTTGCTTTGTCATATTGCTTTCCTCCTAATATTCTGGAATAATTCCTATTCGTTCTAGCATCTTGGCATTTAACGGAGTGACTATTTGTTCCGCCCCTCCCTCCATTAATACTTCTCCTGTAGAGCTTTTTCTCCATGGTGCTGCTACACCTTTAAGTCCATAAGTTGCATCTATGTCACCTATTAGCCTCTTTGTATTTTCTTGGAAAGCTGAGTAACGTGCTTGAAAATCCAAAAATTCTACATTAGATATAGATTTTTTTCCATTCTCTAATGCAATTTTATTCAATTCTTCTAGACTTCCTTTTTTAATTGCATCAATTGCCTCAAAATAAGATTCATTGTCAAATGTACCAACGTGTCTTGCCGAAGGGTTCTCTAAGTAAGGAATAGCACGTTCATCATAGGTATAAGGTACTCCGTTATCAGGCAGTGTAGTGAAATTCTCTCCGCCTTTTCCACCTACTCTGTCCCAATTTTCTGGCAAAGGGTTACTTCTACTAACAGACTGAATGGATTCCTCTGCAAAACCCATTTTATCTGGCCAATCTATATTCATTCTGCCTTCTACAAACCCATTGTCCTTCAAGAATTTCAAGTCAGAGACGACAGTTACATCGCCTTTTACTTCTAATGCAGCATATGCTTCATGAATCATCTCAAACTTTTCTTCAATCGTTATATCTTCTCGTCTACCAATCTTATTAATATGGTCGAAATATTCTCCAGCATTTTTAAATTTCAAATTACTAGAAGTACTACTGCCAACTCCCACCCCCTCTGCCTTACTCAACGTATCTTTCACTTTACTCTCAAAGAAGTGGGTGTTTTCGGCAGGCATATGGACCTTACCCAATTCCTCCATGGCGACTACATTTCGGGTAGAGGTGATATTTTTGGCAGAGGTAACCATGCTGTCTGCTGCTTTGCCCGCAGAAATGGCATCCCGTATGGCACGGTCTTTGACTGCGGCTCCGGCACTTTTCAGCCTTGCTGTCGATTGTCTTCCTGCCGTGGTGATCATATCTCCTACATGCTTCAGTTCCCGTTGTACACTGGTTTTGATTCCTGATCTCAGCCCAAATTGGCCCATATCTGCAGCCTGGTTGGCTACACGGACACCGCTGCTGAACTTCTTCAGACCGGCGACGCCGGGAACAATGTCCAGTGGGCTTAAAGCCCCTCGCAGCCACCGTTCGCCTGTGCCAAGCTCTCTTCCAGATATCCAGTCCTCTCCGGATATCGCAGATTTTAATTCCATGCTTCCATAGACAGCGCCGAGGGCCAGGCCGGCAGGCGGACAAATGACGGCAGCACCGACTATTACAACAAGGGCTCCCAAATTCGCCCAAAATTCCTCGCTATGCTGCTGGTCCTTGATGGACTCATATTCAAAGGCGTTCATATTGACCGCGGCCATGCGGTATTCTTCCTGCGTGAACTCCTGGTCGGGATGCTCCGCTTTCCACATGTCGTATTCCAGCTGCAGCTGTTCCGCATAGAAGTTATCACCGCTGAGCAGGTCATCCAGACTGACTTCCGCCTTCGGCACTTCCCGGGTTTCCTGCATGCCGTAACGCTGGTAGATCACTTGCTGTTCCGTCGAATCTATCCGGTTTTTCGTCGTATAGTTGGAAATGGTGGCATCCCGCATGGTTGTTACAAACTTATCGATGTCCTCATGAAAAGGATCATCGATCGTGCGGTCTACAATATCGCCAACCTTTCCGGCAAAATGATGAAGAACTTTGAAATCCTCAAACAACGATTTATATTTTCCTTCCCGGTCGATATGGGAAAAAGAAATAACGCCATCCCAGTCATACTTGGCGATATCCGATTCTGCGTCTTCCAGGTTTTCCGTTATATCCTTTAAATCGTCGATCATCCCTTTTCCCCAGCGACCAAGCCCGATCAAGTCGCCGAGACCGTCCTTCATCTTTTTCCAATGTGCCGGGATGTACTTTACATCCATTTATCAGACCTCCAATAGCCCGTTTGAAACCCATAATTCGTCACTGACTTCCGCACATCTCTCAAGGGCTAAACATTTTCTATTACCAGAATAAGTTGGTAACCAATTAGATTTCTTTCCAGTTACACTAATTGTTTGTTCTATTATGTTGACTCAACACAATCTGATAAAAGTAATCAAAGGCATCATTTTCATTATCTAACTCTTTTATAATGAAGTGCCCTCCTTGTTCTCTTGTTTCATAGACTTTCCATACGCCTTGGTCGTATGCACAACCCAATACAAGAGGAGCATCCGATATCTTGTCGAGTATCATCATGTACTCACCAATATTTAGGCTTTCAGCTTCAAATTTCTTTATGAATTCTTGTTTTGTCATTTTAAATTGTTAAGATTAATCATTTTGTTCTATTAATAGCAGTTCATACAGTAAGTCAAAAGCTTCGCTTTCACTTTGGGTCTCTTTTATAATATAGTGACCTCCTCTTTCAAATGTTTTATAGACTTTCCATACGCCTTGATCATGAGCACAGCCAATCACTAATGGAGCATCCGTTATTTTATCAAGCACCAGAATATATTCACCTAAATTTATTTTTTTGCTATTATACTTATTAAGAAACTCTTGCTTTGTCATATTGCTTTCCTCCTAATATTCTGGAATAATTCCTATTCGTTCTAGCATCTTGGCATTTAACGGAGTGACTATTTGTTCCGCCCCTCCCTCCATTAATACTTCTCCTGTAGAGCTTTTTCTCCATGGTGCTGCTACACCTTTAAGTCCATAAGTTGCATCTATGTCACCTATTAGCCTCTTTGTATTTTCTTGGAAAGCTGAGTAACGTGCTTGAAAATCCAAAAATTCTACATTAGATATAGATTTTTTTCCATTCTCTAATGCAATTTTATTCAATTCTTCTAGACTTCCTTTTTTAATTGCATCAATTGCCTCAAAATAAGATTCATTGTCAAATGTACCAACGTGTCTTGCCGAAGGGTTCTCTAAGTAAGGAATAGCACGTTCATCATAGGTATAAGGTACTCCGTTATCAGGCAGTGTAGTGAAATTCTCTCCGCCTTTTCCACCTACTCTGTCCCAATTTTCTGGCAAAGGGTTACTTCTACTAACAGACTGAATGGATTCCTCTGCAAAACCCATTTTATCTGGCCAATCTATATTCATTCTGCCTTCTACAAACCCATTGTCCTTCAAGAATTTCAAGTCAGAGACGACAGTTACATCGCCTTTTACTTCTAATGCAGCATATGCTTCATGAATCATCTCAAACTTTTCTTCAATCGTTATATCTTCTCGTCTACCAATCTTATTAATATGGTCGAAATATTCTCCAGCATTTTTAAATTTCAAATTACTAGAAGTACTACTGCCAACTCCCACCCCCTCTGCCTTACTCAACGTATCTTTCACTTTACTCTCAAAGAAGTGGGTGTTTTCGGCAGGCATATGGACCTTACCCAATTCCTCCATGGCGACTACATTTCGGGTAGAGGTGATATTTTTGGCAGAGGTAACCATGCTGTCTGCTGCTTTGCCCGCAGAAATGGCATCCCGTATGGCACGGTCTNTTACCTAAACACCAACAAATTCATTTTATCTGTTTTGAACAGATTCCCCAGCATTACAGATTTTTTGTAAATTTCAAAACTTCAATTTCATCTTGTGTTACAATTTTCTCATAATAGTATTTGTCAGTTCGTTCAAATCCATTTTGTTTTGCAAGTTCTGCGTTAGTAGTGCCTAGCCTAAATTGTGAACCTGAAGCATTAAAACTCAAATTAAATATATGCCCTTTGTGTCTTGCTTTGTAATCAACTTCAAATATTTCGTCAATCTCTTTTTTCTTTACTTCCTTAATATACAGCCTGGGGAGATTGGTACTATCTTTAATATTGCCAGAATAAACCTTTTCTTTAAAACCATTGTTTAAATCGGCTAAATCTTCACTTACTAATCTTATATTATCTCCATTAATATTACTCACTCTAAAGATTTTATTTTTATATTTTGCAAATCTTCCTTTTTCCATACATTATCCTCCCTTACTATTTGACCGGTATAAACCTTTTTAGATCGCTATCATATATAGCTACTAATTTCTCAATTCCGTCCTTAACTCTATATAATTCAGCTCCATTATTAGGGAAATATCTACTATCAAATTGCCATTCCGGAACTAATTCGCCATTTCTGGATCCTGTAAAACCATTCTGTGTACAAGGTGGACCGTCTGTATTCGTTCCACCGAATCGTTTTCCATAGGGAATCTTAATATTATCTTCATTGTTAGTTGTAAATTTAATTTTTCCATAGCTATCCCCATCATCAGGAAATGGCCTACTTCCATTCCATGAAGTGTAGTCAAGGCGGAAAGATTCAACCACTTCACCATAGTTATTAATATGACCAACATCATCATACTTAGCAATATATCCACCTATTTCCGTATACTCACCAGATAAGTATTTTTCGATATCACTTTCTGGAATTGTTTTCTGTAACAGGGTATCTTTAGTAATAGGAGGTACCGAATCTCTTATTTCTTTCATAATACGAACTTCATTACTAGTTAATTCTGATACATGTTTTAGTTTTAATTCTTGGAAGTCACTCAACGTTAAATTATGTTTTTTTAAAACTTTTCCCACTTGTTTTTTGAAACTATTTTGGGATTCTACACCATCAAGGGTAGTTTTAACTTTACTTGCTTTATTACTAATTTCACCCGTCCCCTTAGCCCCTGAACTAACACTAACTCCTTCTGCCTTACTCAACGTATCTTTCACTTTACTCTCAAAGAAGTGGGTGTTTTCGGCAGGCATATGGACCTTACCCAATTCCTCCATGGCGACTACATTTCGGGTAGAGGTGATATTTTTGGCAGAGGTAACCATGCTGTCTGCTGCTTTGCCCGCAGAAATGGCATCCCGTATGGCACGGTCTTTGACTGCGGCTCCGGCACTTTTCAGCCTTGCTGTCGATTGTCTTCCTGCCGTGGTGATCATATCTCCTACATGCTTCAGTTCCCGTTGTACACTGGTTTTGATTCCTGATCTCAGCCCAAATTGGCCCATATCTGCAGCCTGGTTGGCTACACGGACACCGCTGCTGAACTTCTTCAGACCGGCGACGCCGGGAACAATGTCCAGTGGGCTTAAAGCCCCTCGCAGCCACCGTTCGCCCGTGCCAAGCTCTCTTCCAGATATCCAGTCCTCTCCGGATATCGCAGATTTTAATTCCATGCTTCCATAGACAGCGCCGAGGGCCAGGCCGGCAGGCGGACAAATGACAGCAGCACCGACTATTACAACAAGGGCTCCCAGATTCGCCCAAAATTCCTCGCTATGTTGCTGGTCCTTGATGGATTCATATTCAAAGGCGTTCATATTGACCGCGGCCATGCGGTATTCTTCCTGCGTGAACTCCTGGTCGGGATGCTCCGCTTTCCACATGTCGTATTCCAGCTGCAGCTGTTCCGCATAGAAGTTATCGCCGCTGAGCAGGTCATCCAGACTAACTTCCGCCTTCGGGACTTCCCGGGTTTCCTGCATGCCGTAACGCTGGTAGATCACTTGCTGTTCCGTCGCATCAATCCGGTTTTTCGTTGTATAGTTGGAAATGGTGGCGTCCCGCATGGTTGTTACAAACTTATCGATGTCCTCATGAAAAGGATCATCGATCGTGCGGTCTACAATATCGCCAACCTTTCCCGAAAAATCATGCAGTACTTTAAAATCTTCGAATAAGGATTGGTACTTTCCTTCCCTGTCGATATGGGAAAAAGAAATGACGCCATCCCGGTCATATTTGGCGATATCCGATTCTGCGTCTTCCAGGTTTTCCGTTATATCCTTTAAATCATCGATCATGCCTTTCCCCCAGCGCCCAAGCCCAATCAGGTCGCCGAGACCGTCCTTCATTCTATCCCAGTCTGCCGGGATGTACTTTACATCCATTTATCAGACCTCCAATTTTGCAATGATTTGTTCGGCAATTGCCTGGTCTGTTTCAATCATGGTGTTAAGGACATCGATGACGAGAGTGGATGCTCTTACGTAATTATCATAAAGATCCATGAACTTCTCGTTAGCTTCATCGTAAGCTTCCATCGCTTCCTTTGCCTTTCCTGCTTTATAATAGTCCAGCTCCCCGAGCTTCTTGATATAAGGGGTTGCATTGCTTTCCAATTCGGAAATGATCGATTCAAGCTGATTGAAGATAGAGGTTATTTCATCGGGATTGACATTGATTTTCGCGCCTCCAACTCCGGTACTTCCCATCGCAGCCGCTTTATGCATCTACTTCGCCTCCTTGTATGGGAATTCCATTTCATCAAAGAGAACTTTCAAGAACCAATACTGACTAGCATGATAATATTTACGCTGAACTGTATCCACCATGATCAGCTTTTCTTCTTTAGGGAAAACGAGCAACTGTTGATAGTAAGCAGGATTGCTTGCTTCCCGGTGTTTCTCATTTAAATGAAACAACTCAAGGTTTACCATCGAATCTCCAGGCTCTAGTTGTTCCGTTTCCCTTCTCTCTTTATTTGTCAATTCCTGTTTTAAAAAGTTCTTTTCTTTTTCCTCCGGTTCACGCGTAATCATCGGAAATTTTTCACTAAGAAGCTGCAATACAATCGCTTTTGAAATGACAAATAACTTGTAGAGTGCTTGTTCTTCTGTCTCTACCATCATTACTAACTCATCCTCATTGTCGGAAGGAAATCCGAACATCAAGTTATTAATCCGGACATATTTCTCACTCTGATAATAGTATTCCAGTGCTTGAATAATGATGGCTCCGCTTTTTGTGATTTTCCCTTCCCCGTTAAGAATGCCTTTTTCGATTAAACGGTTATGTGCCTGTTCGAATACTTCTTCCCCTTTGAGCTGATAGATTTGTTTTTCAGGCAGGCCGAAAAGGACATTTCCGCCAAACGCAGAGGCAAGCAGGTAAAGTTCAGGTACGTTAAATGTATCGGTTGACACGTTGCTCATAAGCTTCTCACTTCTTTCACCGAACTGTCATTACGAAAGTCGTCAATATAACGATCCAAGTTATCCAATGCTTTGGTTTGTAATGCCGACGCCGATTTCAAATCTTTGTGATATTGTGAAATGATTTCTAAGTAACTTAAAAAGCTGTCCCTTGATTTCCCGCTCCACTTTGCTGAGTGAACAAATGAAATGAGTTGCTCACATTGTTCATAAGTGGAATCAATCGTACTTTCCAGCGTACGGGCCGCCGCTCTTGCCTCATTCAAGCGATTGCCATCGATTCTTACCTCTCCCAATGATTATCACTCCCGTCAATCTTTTTTGTACTAATCTTCATCCGCTTCTTTTATAGCCAATTGTTTATAGTACTGGTAACGTTCATAAGCGCGGGAAGCCGCATGTACAATCTGGCTCCGTTTGTTTTTTTCATAGTTGAAGTACCGAAGCAGCTCCTGATTTAATTCCTCTCGTTTCGGGTCAAAGTCGTTAGACGGTATCTTGGAATTTGATAGATTAGGTACCGAACTGGTATAGCTGGAATAGGACGACTCTGCTTCGTTTACCAGTCTGTCATGATCCGCTTTTGCATCCTTCAGCTTATAGTATAGCTTCAAGTAGTCATCCCGCTTCTTTTCTGTTTCGGTTCTAAAAAACCATGACATCCTTTTCACTCCTTTTTATAAGAGGTGCCGCAACTTTTATTTTTTCCGACTTTCCTTGCTGGATATAGTAGGCTTCATAGGCCTCCAGGCTTGGCTCACGGTATGGCCTGTTGGCAACTTCCAATATATTCTGATCTGTTATTCTGCTAAGCAGCACACCGTTTTTTTGCTTTTTGATAGCTTGCGTAACATCGTCATATAAACGGTCGATGGCACTATGGACGGCACCGATGACAAAGTGTATTCCCATCCGCGGTCCGTTCTCCATGAGTTTTGCAATCGTCGTCTGAGTAGTGAGTGACATGGAATCGATGACGTGGGATGCATCTGTTACCAATACGATCATCGGGCGTATTTCTTCAAGAAAATCATTTACGGTTGCCTGGCCGCCTGTAGATGACTGGATTTCACGGAAAGCATCTTCTCTCGCTTCGAATAATTGCTGAAGCTGTCCTGCCATCTCTTCCATGGAAATTTCTCCGTCCGCATAAATATTCGTATGTTGTTTATGTGCTGCAAACCGAAGTGAAGCATTATCGATCAGTCCGATGTCAATATACTCGTTCGCGGACATACTGGTCAGAATCGTAAGGAATGTCTCCTCAATACCATCCATATTGTCGCCCAGCACCAATGTGTTCTGATCTTTTTCCACATCCAGTGCAACAGGCTCGACCGCTTCAAAGTCCACTGCGAACGGTATGCCGCCTTCGGAAATAAGCTTTTGTGTTTTTGAACGCTTGATAAAATCTTCGTATGCAAGCCTTTCGGGAACCATCGGTATCTCCTCCGGCCGTTCGCCTTGCCAGTGTTCATCCATTTCCTTCGCCGTCTGCTGGATCGCATCGATTACCTCGAGGGTTTCTTCTCCCTCTGCCGGCAGCATGGTCTGGAACAGAGCAGGGTCTTCCAGCTTGATGAGACCTCTTCCAGGAATTTCTTCTATCTCGATGTCGGTTTTGCCGACGATCGACCTAGCCTCTGTCGGTTCAATCAAGTACAGTGGTATCTGTGTTTTGATATTGGAAAGAAGCGGCATTTTCATGGCGCTTTGCCTTCCTGCACTGATGACGAGATGGATGCCGATACTTGCACCTTCTCGGGCGATTTGCGTGACCAGTTTTTCAAATTCATCAGAAAAATCTGCTTCTCTTACCGAATCGAAGTTATCGATCACGATGACGGTGTTCGGGACGTTGTCGCCGCTGGCCTTTTCGTACATTTCCATGTTGGCGACGCCGTATTGGCTCAGTTTTTGTTTTCGTTCCTTCATGGACGCTGTAAGCAGGCGGATCAGTTTTCCTACTTTCTCTTCCTCATCGACAAGGATGGTGTCGGCGACATGCGGAAACTGTTTCAGCGGAAGCAGGCCGTTTGTGCCGAAGTCCAGCAGGTATACGTGCAACTGCTCCGGGTTATGCTGCCGCACGAGGTCCATTACGACGGTTTGCAAAAAGGTTGATTTCCCATAACCAGGACTGGAAAAGACGGCTGCATGGCCATCCTTGCCCAAGTTCAAGGTCAATGGAGACTGGGACTGCAACTCCGGCTGGTCCAGCAAGCCGATGGTAGCCTGCAAAGCTGTCTTCGGCTTCTGCCATTCTTCTTCGTAATTCACCGGGTGCAGGTCCGCTGCTTTGATCCTTTCCGGAAGCGGCGGCAGCCACGGTCTTGGCAGCTGTTCTATCTGCTGGGCTTCCGTATAGTCAGCGATATAATCGATGACGGCATCCAGCTCGGTCGGTGTCTTCTCAATTTCTTGTTTGTTATCCAGTCCACTTAAATCTTCGGTCAGGATATCGTACTGGCCGAGTTCGTTGATTGCGTAAATCGTCGTATCCACGTACTCCTGATCCTGTTTATCCGGCACATAATCGGCACCGCTCCAGGCGCTTTGGAACAATTCATAAATTTCATTGTTTCCCACTTGCAAGTAAGCGCGCCCAGGCAGCGTGATTTCCGCGGCGTCCGGTGTTTTCAGGATTTCGTTGGAATCTCCTTCGTTCTGCACCTTGAGGGCGAGCTTGAATTTGGAGTTGGACCAGATTTGATCGTCGACCACGCCGCTCGGTTTTTGCGTGGCGAGTATCAAATGAATCCCGAGTGAACGTCCGATCCGCGCCGTCGATACCAGTTCCTTCATAAAGTCGGGCTGCTCGGATTTCAATTCGGCAAATTCATCGGATATCAGGAACAAATGCGGCATTGGCTCACTTGCCTCTCCCTGTTTGAATAGCTTTTGATATTGATTGATATGGTTGACATTGTGCTCTCCGAACAAACGCTGCCGTTTCTGCAATTCCGCTTTGATGGAAGCCAGCGCCCGCATCGACTGGGCCCGGTCCAGGTTGGTGATCGTTCCGACCAGATGCGGCAGATTCCGGAATAAATTCGCCATGCCGCCGCCTTTATAGTCGATCAACAGGAAGGCGACTTCATGCGGGTGGAAGTTGACACCCAGCGATAGAATGTACGATTGAATGATTTCCGACTTACCGGAACCGGTTGTACCAGCGACAAGTCCATGGGGACCGTGCGCTTTTTCATGCAGATTCAACTGGACGATGTCCTCTTTTCCGCGCAGTCCTAACGGTACGGCCAAACTCTTATATGTCTCGTTTTTTACCCAGCGCTCGGCAATCGCCAATTCGTTCACTTTATCCACTCCATACATTTCCAGGAAGGTCACGCTTTCCGGGATGGAGTTCTTCAGGTTTTGCAAATGGTTGATCGGTGCCAGGGCGCGTGATACTTCCTCTTTATCAAATCCTTGTGGAAAATGGTCTGGTGAAAAGTGTTTGTTGACGAGTTCGCCTTCTTCGAGCACAATCGTTCCGTTATTGGCATCCCGTATATCGATGACTGTTTTGACATGCTCCGGCAAGGCGTGCATCACATCTTGCACGAATACGAGCGAAACACCTAACTCACTCGGGTCTTCATTAAAGAATTCCATGATGGTATGATCAAGGATCATTTTTTCGTCCGTGATCAGGATGGCATAATGCGGAGAAAAATAGATTTTCTCCCTGTTGTTGTTCCCTTTTTCATCCAGTGTCTGCTTGCGCTCCTTCAACACCTGATAAAGGGAGTGAAGCACCTGGTCACGCGAGCGCTCATGGTAGACAAAGCCTCGCACGTTGACATCGCGGACACTTGCATGGGGAAGCCAGCGCATCCAGTCCCACTTTCCTTTTTCTTCTTCCGGAAAAATGGTGACAAACTGCAAATCATGGTAGCTGTGGAACAAGGATAGCTGCATGACCATCAGCTGAAGCTGTTCCAGGACAAGCGGCCGCTGTCCGATATAACCGACCGGCCCCTTCATCAGCGATGCGGGCACAGGGACATCTTTCAACGTTTGATATTGGGACAGCAAATGCCGGGCTTCATCGACCAGCTCATCCTTTTCCTGGGTGAATTCTTCTTCATTAAACTCAATCGAAAAGCTAGTGTCGACTTCGCCGAGCCCGGTCCGGTAATTTAGGAAGTCATGATGGTAAACCGTCTTTTCGTAAATGCGGGCCTGGACGCCGACTGCCATGTCGCGGATTTCTTCCACGCTTGGATAATGGTAGGTCAAAGCATGGCGTTGCTCCTCTGTTGCCGAGTACAGCTCCTTCGTTTTCCGCTGCAAGTAGGCTTTGTAGCTTGCTTCCCTTTCCTTCATGTCGGCATTGTACTTTTTCACATTCTTGATGTAGGACGAGATGGAGAAAATAATGGTGACGACCGTTACCGAAAGCATGACCATAATGTAAATTCCCCGTGGTTGAACCAGGGAAATCAGCACCAGTGCAACCACCATGACAAGCGGAGGCACGATCGTACGCGCCAGCTGTTCGCTCGGCTTGGAAGGTTTGTTGGATGGCTTGGCGATGGTACGTTTTTCCTCTGGCTCCCGGTAAATGATCCGGGGAGAACGATGATAGTCCGGATACTCTTCTGTGTAAGGAGTGGTAACGTGGATCAGTTCTACCAATTTACATGTGAAACGTTGCCTGGAGGCGGTGATATGAATCTCATTTTCCCCGACGGAAAACAAGAAACCGTCAATAAATAGCTGATCTCCGGGCTGGATCACCGCATGTTCGCTGCCGCCGACAAAATTGTGATAAACATTACCCGCGGTGACTTCCAAAGCAAACGCCCCATTCTCCGGTAATCTTTTTAGCACAAAATCGGCTTCCGATTGACGAAGCGTTATGTCATCATAGGCGTTAGGGCCAACTGTCACGATGTCCTTGCCCGCTGTGTCAAATGCATGCAACTCATCTGTATCGAGAAGAAAAGCATCGAGCTGCTCGTCAGCAACTTGTATGGATACATGCTCCTCTACCTTGTTTCCTTCGATGGTGCATCGGCTGCCGTCCCATTCCACTGACAGGGATCGTTCCATATCCGGAAACGCAAGTGCATCGGACCAATCCGGCCCGATTGTCACCTGTTTTGCTGCCGATTCGTATAAATGGCATTTATGTAATTGTTGCCGATAAGTAACCATAAGTAGTTTTTCCGCCATCTGTTTCTCCCTCTCTAACCCTTTTGCAATTGGAACAAATGAAGTCATTCATCGTTGTTTTCTGTTTGTTCTTGAGAATCGTTTTCTTGTTGTTCCTCTTGCTCGCTTTCCGCTTCATTTAGTGGTTGTTCTTCTTGTGCTGCTTCCGCATTGTCCTGTATAGCATCGCCGGCTTCTTCCGCATCCAAATTGTACTCTTCACGGTAACGATTCAGCTCATCCTTCAATTCGTTGACCAGTTCATCCCGTTCGCTTCCGGATAAATCGGGGTTGTTTTTCGCCTGCTCGATCTTTTTGATCAAGCCGTACATGATCAGCTGCGGGTCATCGATATATTTTGCTGTTTCAAGCGCCTGGTCGAAATCCCCCCGTCCGTTATAAATCCAGTAAAGCAGATAGTTTTCATCACTTTTCAAACTTACATTATTGAGGATGACTTCCTTTTCGGAATCCGATAAGCTCTCCACATTGATGTAAGCATTGGCCAGTATATATTTTGTCTGCTGTGGCAGTTTTTCCGGATTTACATCTTCCAGTGTCGAAATCACGCCACTGTTGGATGAGGCAAGGTATTCACCATGAGCTGTCAGCAGGTCATCCTGAAAAGGGACTTTCATCAGCCCATAATAGACAACCGGGACAGCCAGCAGTACGGCCGCGACCATCATTCCGATGGAAAGCTGCTTAAAGAGCTTGAAGCGCTTTGTCGGAACCACAGACATCGTCTTTTCCGTTTTACGCTGCTCCTCTTGATAACTTTCCAGCAGATAGGCATGTAGCTCTTCCAGATCATCTATCTCGCTCACTTTCCGCTGAAAATCGGTTTCTTTCACATCGTTCAGCGAGCCATTGTAAAGCTGGTCAAAATCGTATTTTCTGGAAAAGAGGGCAATGATAAAGCACTTATATTGCTTCAAAAACGCGCTTTCTTCCATTTCATAAGGCGGGACAAGTCCGCGGATCCCACGGTAAACGACGACAGGCATGAGATTGTCATCGAAAACTACATTGTCCGGATGCAGAAAAAAAGTAATTCTAGTAGATAGATAGTGTTCCAGTTTTCCTACATTGCATAGAAGCCTTAATTTTTCGTTGCGCTGAAGCTTCAAAATTTGCTTCCACTGCTTTCTTCTGCTGTCCACCTGGAAATGGAACTGGAACGAATCTGCTTTCTCTTCGACCGTCAGCGGACAAAGGTATTCGGAAGGCTGCAGCATCACATCCATCTGCCGGATATCCTTTATATTGGTTTGGGATTTTGGCAGCTTTAAATGCCAGCTGTTCTTTTCTGTCACAAACGGAAGTGACAGATTTTCAAACTGTAATGTCTTTTCCTTCATTTCAACTGACTCCTTTTGTCTAGTAACCCTTATAATACAAGCAGGATATCTCCATCCGTCACAGGATAATCGATTAACATATCATCGTCAGCAATCAGGAGATTCTTGGTTACCACCTTGATGCTGCTGCGGGTGTTTTCTTCATCCGTTAAATTCAATGTATCCATCACATATTGAAGCAATTGTTTTACGGATACTGAAGAGGGGATACGAAGATCGTAGACTCCGCCCCCGTTTATTCGTTTTCTGAAATCCATCGTCACATTGATATGGGTGTCCTTTGCCATGTGTCAATCTCCTAACCAAGTGTTTTTTGCATCATGATGTAAAGTCCACCTGTTAAAAAAAGAGCTGCTCCTGTCAAAGCCATTAAAACGGTGCTTCCAAGGCCGTTATTCCTATCTTCCGTTTCTTGTTCCTCTTCCACAGTTGTTGTAGAGGCAGTCAGGCTATAGTTTTCTTTAAACAAGGATTCCCTTGTCGCATGCAGTTCCGCTACTGGCTCTTCTTTCATGGTAAACAGCTCTTCTTCCAGCGCTTCCATCGATTGGTTGTTTTTGTCTTCAACTTGCTTGATGGTTGTAAAGGTTTCTTCTGCAAACAGGTCAGGAAACACTTTATCCAATTCTGTTTCCTTATTGGATTGATTCTCTTTTTTCTCCTGTTTGATCCGGTCGACCTTCATTTTTAAAGAACCATCGCTATCGGCATATACTGCCGGTGCTGCGTAAGTAGTCAGCACCAGCAGTGCGGTGGCAAGGAAAAGAGAATGTTTACCCAGCTTCTGCTTCACTTTCATCTTCCATGTCCCCTTCATTGTCTGCACGTTGCAGAACAAATAAATTTGCTAAAGATCCCAACACAGCTACGGCGATGATAATAAGCAATGACATTTGATAATTCGCTGTGTCCCGCCAGATTTCCATCAACAGAGATTCGACATAATGAAGCGGCGAGTAAGTTTTCAAGTAGTCGATTCCAGCAACACCGGAGCCAAAGGCATTTTTACCAAATAGATACAGACTCAATACCATGAGCAGAAGGAACATACCGATCATTTTCAACTGTCTCAACAAGTAAGTAGCAACCAGCAGCATGCCGGTAATCAGAAGAATGATCACCCCTGTGAGCAGGAGTAGTGCTTTATCTGTTATCCCCATTGAATAGCCCGAAACGACTCCAATGATAAGTCCTTCCAGTACCCCGATTCCCGCTGTAATCATTGTGATTGGGGCATTCAAACCTGCCAATGTTTTTTCTGATTCGAATGCATTTTCTTCACGGCGTTTCTGGTTGATTGTCGAGATGACATAAGCAGTGAATAACACGACGATAAAGCAAATCAACACTAGGTAATATGGTGTGAAAGTGTTTTCAGTCGTCGCTGCTGCTACTTTGCTATTGGTACCCTGGTTGCTCGTCTGGACTGGGTTGGACAGAAAGTCATATAACTCTTCATTCTGCCTATCCCCGACTCTGCTGTTCGCCAGCACACCTTTGAAGTTCTCGGCGAATTCCTGATCAGTCAGAAGCTTATTGGTCATGTCGACGGACAATGTTTCTGCCTGACTCACCAAGTCTGTACCGCTTTCTTGGATCGTTGTTGCCTGTTCATCGATCTGGTCGAATGTGTCGTAAACCGTCTCGGCAGAAGTCAAGTTGCCCTGCGCCTGTTCGGATAGACTTTGACTAGCTGTAAGCAGTGGCTGAAACTCCTGGTCGAGTGCCATAATCGCTGTTTGTTCTTCTTCTTGATTGGTTTGCAGCTGCTTGTTGGATTCCAGTAGCTGCAAGCTGTTTTCCCGCCATGCTTCGACGTCTGCCAAGGTTGCAGCAAGGTTCTTGTTAAGTCTCTCCGCCTCTTTAGCGGTTGTATTGATGCGTTCAACAAGTCTGTCAGCATTCAATTTGGCTTGTTGCACTTGGGTCTGATAGATACCAATTCTGGTCTTCAGGTTATCCCAAGGCTGTCGGATTTCTGCAGTAACATCGTTTACGATTTTTCCTACGATATAGTCTTTTAGCAACGTTTTGATATCTTTTTCATTGAATAGATAGTACAGTGAATTTTCTGTTGCTAGTTCTTTAAGGCTATCCCTGTCATTCAGACTCTCTAAGAAACCGTCTGAGGAAATATCAAAACCATAGTAAGCTTCAAAAGCTGAATACAACTTATAATATGGAGCAACTTTATTAATAGCTCCATTGAACAGTAATTGAGTAGTATCATCCATTTTTTTCACAGGGGTTAGGACCGTTCGATTGATTTGATTATTAATTATCTCTACTACTTCAACTTCTGTTTCTTCTTCCGGTTTATCATTCGGGTCTTCTTCATTACCAGACCCTGGTTCTTCTGTTTCAGGCTCTTCTGGAGGTTCATTTGTTTCAGGTTCTTCTGGATTATCACTTACTTCCGATTCACTAACGTTTACCTCTGCAGCCCCTTGCTCACTACTATTAACATTATTTTGATTTACCTCAGCATCTTCTTGATTCTTCTCAATGTCTGATTGGACTGCTTCTTCATCTGATTTAGAAACCGTAGTACTTGCAACTAACGAAACATTCTTCTCTTGTAAAAATGCTGTTTTTGGTTTATCTTCTTTTGTTATATTTTTTTGTTTCAAATTCCATGTCCACTTGATGGGTTGATATATATCAATAGTGCTATTTTCTTTTAGCTTCAGGGTGATCTTAATATTAAATTTACCTTCCTCATTTGGAGAAAGATTAACTTTTCCTGTATCTCTATAAACATCCGTGTAATTTTTAAAGTCCTTTTTTCCAGGAAGTTTTAATTGAAGATTCGCAACTTCAAATTGTGGATCCCCTTCTGGCAATTCCAACGTGAAGACTTGCCCTTCATTCTCATTTTTAGGAATGTGGACAGTATCAGAAATTTCCACGCCATTAGATTTTAAATGATTTTTCACTTCGGTAATATGTTCTTCTAAAATATTTCCACTATCAGGCGGGAGTGAAATATCCGGGTCAAATACCTTTGTAACTTTAATTATTTTTCTAATCTCTTTTAATGTATTCTCAGTTAAACCAAAATCCTTCAACTTATCTTCATCAAGTGTCGGGAGCTTAGTAATTTGATTTTTAATATAATTTCTCGCTAAATCGTCCTGGGCTTCAAGCAAATTATCTAATGGTTCACTTTCCCCCTCAAACGCTTCGTCTAGATAAGAAGAAATACTTGCCTTGACCTTTCCAGTGTACCCGCCTTCGTTATCCGGGTTCAGCCGGTTGTCTATTTCGAGCTGAGTCGCTTCGACATTTGCCAGCGATTCATTCAAATGCTGTTGCAAGGCAGCCGCGCCCAGCTTGATGTTATTTGTCGGCGCTTGGGGAACACTTTGCCGGCTGAGCATAAACGTTGTGACCGGCGGTTCTTCTGGCTGGCTGTTGTTCTGTTGCGCAAACTGATTATTGATATGGATATTGGCCTGCTTTAAGTTTTCCAGCTGCTGCTCGACATCGTATTGGTTCAACGATTCGTCAAATTGATTGATAGATTGAGAGAAATCGAGCGTTTGCGAGCTGTTGTTTTCAGCTAACTGGAATACATCCTCCATTCCTGATCGGTAATTTTCATCCAGCTCAGCGTTTTCTGCCAGCTGCCTTTCAAAGTCCTCCACTAATTCCTGGAAACCTGCAAAACTGTCTTTTGACATCTGGGTATTGTCTTTTATTGCTCCAAATTGATTCGTATAGTTTTCCAATGTGCTATGGATTTCCGTATTAAATGTTTGTGTATATAACGCTTGTTTGGAAATGATTTCTCCAATATTATCTTGAGCGTCTTGTAAGTTGCCGACGATGCTGGCAAAGTACACATCGATAATCCTGCGGTTGAAATCGTTCAGTATGTTACTTGCCGTTTTTTCAGCTTCTGTTTTAATTTGCTCGTCGTCCGAGGCATTGATTTTATAATTCAGGACAACTTGTTCGGGGTTTTCCGACTCGATGGAGAGAGCTTTTTCGGAAAAATCATCCGGGATGACGATCATCATATCGTATGTATTCCGTTCCAGACCGCTTTCAGCCACTCCACGGCTGACAACAAACCAGTCATGGTCGTCCCGGTTATTGATACTTTCCATAAACGCATCACCAAAAGCCAATGCTTCTCCACTCAATGAAGCACCCTTGTCTTCATTGACCAAAGCAATGGCCATCTTTTGCGTATTCTCTGTTTCTTTTGATTCCGACTCTGCGGTCTGCCTGTTTAACGCTAGATAGGATAAGCTAGAACCAAGAATAAGAATTAAGAGCAAAAATAATAACCAGCGTTTATCAAACTTTTTCATATATGACAACTCCTACTAAACCATTTGTGATGTGCGTTCAAAAAGTCAGCCGAGTCAGCGAAGTTACTTTTAAAGTACTCCGATTGTCTGGGGGTATAAACATAGAAGTGTAAGTCGTGGTACGGCCGGCTTCAACGGCCAATAATCCTTCGTGGCTCTTTGAACAAATGGGCATTCTAGATTCATAAACTGATAGATAGTGACAAGATTCGAGCTGCACAACGACGGCCGTGCAGCTCTTCCAAGTGAGGTCGAATTTTATCTGAGCCCGAAATTTTGTGACAATGCCTCATCCTGTTGGGCAACAGCTTCAGCCGTTTTGGTCAACTGCATCTCAATCTCCTGCATCAATTGGGAAAAGTCCTGGACTCTTGGCTTCAACTCTCTGAACTGGTCGTCGAAGCGTTCAAAAGCACGACCTTCCCATTCTCCTCGAAGCTCTTCCTGTAGGTTGGTTAAATCTCTTAAGATTTGCTCGATTTGTTGCGAGCTTTGACCATACCTTTTTGCTCTTGCCTGCAACTGATCAGGCGTCATACGAATTTGTCCTGCCATACGTCTCATCTCCCTTTAAATTTTAGTTTCAGGTGAAGGGTTGAAAGTAAAAATTTGTTATGTGTCTGCTCCTTCTTACTTAAGGCTAATGAACCAAAAATTTACTGTCAACTTACTTCCTGTCATTTTTTGAAAATTGATATTTTGGCACTAAATTTTCCATGGTATAAATAACCAATTTTTATTTTTTGGGTATATATACCTCCATTAATATTAGGATAAATTACCCGCATAATTTATTTTTAGTTCAATAGTCTAATATCTTGAATTAAAGAATTTTGATATCGAGTAGTTCTTTAGCCCAGTAGACAATCAGCGATTTTTTTATTGTTGGATATAATTCAAATAATGAGATTGGACATAGGAATAAAACATGAATACTTACTGTCAAAAAGCGGGAACATACAACTAATTATTCGCCGTTTTTCGAAAAACAAGCATATATATTTTCATATAAAAAATCTCGTGTATAATATATTTCGAGCTTCGAAAGAAAGGGAGAGCTGCATGGCAGAACATACAATTAGTAACACTGCTTCAAAAGAAAAAATTTGGACAAAGGACTTTGCCCTGATTTGCTTGGCAAACTTTTTTATTTTTCTGGGGTTTCAAATGACCCTGCCGACCATTCCACTGTTTGTTCAGCACTTAGGTGGTAGTGATCAGTTAATCGGTATCATCACTGGTATTTTCACGTTTTCCGCATTATTATTACGCCCCTACGCTGGCCACGCATTGGAATCAAAGGGCAGACAGTTTGTTTATATGATAGGTTTGGCGATTTTTGTTATTTCCGTTGGTTCCTATGCCATTATTGCCAGCATTGCATTTCTATTTCTCATGCGGGTTATTCAAGGTGTTGGATGGGGATTTTCCACAACTGCCACCGGGACAATTGCCACTGATTTAATTCCGCCCAAACGGCGAGGAGAAGGAATGGGGTACTTTGGTCTGTCGGGTA
This sequence comes from Virgibacillus senegalensis, assembly GCF_000821245.2. Taxonomy (GTDB): domain Bacteria; phylum Bacillota; class Bacilli; order Bacillales; family Amphibacillaceae; genus Sediminibacillus; species Sediminibacillus senegalensis. Next base: position 888,527 of record NZ_LN611424.1, on the reverse strand, counting down.
ACCTGGCACTTGCATTTGGTCCGGCTCTCGGTTTGACGCTGGTAGGAAAAATATCCTTCACACAGTTGTTTTTGATATGTTCTGCACTGGGATTAGTGGCCCTTGTATTGTCGACTCAAATCCGATACAAGAAAGTGGAACAATCCAGCCATAAGACCGTTCCCGTTAAGTTTGATATTTTCGAAAAGAGCGCCATTACGCCTTCCGTTCTATTGTTCTTCATCACGGTGACCTTTGGCGGGATTGCCTCTTTTCTGCCTTTATATACCGCTCAAAAAGACATCGGCGGCATTGAAGTGTACTTTCTTATTTATGCCCTGTTTTTAATGGTCTCTCGCACATTCGCTGGTAGATTGTATGATAGAAAAGGCCACCTGTTGGTATTTCTTCCGGGCACCTTAATGATTCTTTGCGCTATGATGCTGCTGGTCTGGCTGCCTAATTCGCTGGTATTGTATATCGCTGCAGCCTTATATGGACTTGGATTCGGAAGTGTACAGCCCGCCCTTCAAGCATGGTCGGTCGATGAAGCACCATCGAACCGGAAGGGGATGGCAAATGCCACTTTCTTCTCGTTTTTCGATTTAGGGGTCGGGATAGGCGCCATAGCATTTGGCCAAATTGCCAATGCTTTTGGTTACAGCTTCATTTACGTGACAGCAGCGGCGTCCGTATTCATATCCATGCTGCTGTACATTATCCTATTGGTCAATAGCAGCAGAAAAACCGCATAACACCAAAACCTCCGCGAGCTTCGCCAAGCCGCGGAGGTTTTTTATAAGAGCCAAAATAGGGGTCAGAAAGAAGGGGAAAAGAGGGGTCAGTCCCCGAACGGGACAATCCAGCTCTTTGTAGCCATTTAGCTCGCTATCGGGGACTGACCCCAATATAGACGTTTAGTACCAAAATTCCTTAAATAGAGGGATTTCTCTCCAAAGAATCATAAGAACTACGCCATTTTGACTGTTAGTGGGGTCAGTCCCCAATCAAGCACATAAGGGGAAACGTTTTAATTTTGGGGACTGTCCCCTCTGGCTCTGTCCCCTCTGGCTGTCCCCTTCTCTCTGTCCCTTCCCTCTAGTGTTTGCTTTGATTGATTTTTCTGATGGCATCGAGATCGCATTTTGGTTTGCGATGATAGGTTAGCAGGCCGTTGATTTCCTGCTCGACGTCAGTCAGCTGTGTATAGCAGAACCCTTGCAGGGCAGGTGCATTCAGCAAAGCTTCAGTCATCTTCCGGTATTGATCCACCAATTCTTCTCCTGACTGGACTGCAGAATACCCCCAGCCATTTGGCTGGTCTGTTTCTTTCACGTCATAGGCAATTCCGCCGTATTCGGTCACCAAAATCGGTTCTCCCCGGTGGCTGAATCCACGGGCATAAATCGGTCGCTGTGCAGGTTCAGTGGTGATGGCCGTGTCTACTGACTGATAAGCGGCTGCCATCTCTTCTGCAGAGCGGTAATTATGAATGCCGCAAATATCGGATATCGTATGCTCCCAGCCTTCGTTGGAAACGACAGGTCTGGTTGTATCCAATGACTTCGTTAAGTAGTACATCGCTAAGGAATGGTGTTGCTGCTGCTCTTCCCTCGCAACCCTGGAAATCCCCCAACTCTCATTGAGCGGTACCCAGGTAACGATACATGGATGGTTGTAATCGCGTTTTACCGCTTCCGCCCACTCTGCTGATATCCGCTCAACAGCTGCTTCACTGTATTCCGAACAATTTGCCATTTCTCCCCAAACGAGAAAGCCCAAGCGATCGGCCCAGTATAAGTAACGGGGATCTTCAACCTTTTGGTGTTTTCGTGCGCCGTTAAAACCCATTTCCTTCGCCAGTACAATATCCTGTTTTAACGCGTCATCTGATCCTGCAGTCAACAATCCACCTGGAAAGTATCCCTGGTCCAGTACAAGCTTCTGAAAATACGGCTTATTATTCAGCATAAAGGTACCATCTTCCACAGACACCTTACGCATTCCAAAATAACTGTCTGCTTGATCCAACGTCTTGCCTTCACGATTCAATCGCAAGGTGACATCGAATAAATTAGGTTGCTCCGGGCTCCAATACCAGCCAGGTCCGTGTATGTTGCTGCGATCAGTAAAGCGGCCGCGGATATCGAAGCTGCGTTTCAAGTGGCGATGATACACATGAATCCGTTCGGAAACGACTGGTTCACCCTGGAAGTTGATGTCGACTAACAATTCTGTCTCATCATGAATATCACCTACAATTTCCGCTTCCAACTCAATCGAACCGGTATCGATATCCGGTGTCCAGCGCACCTGGTCGATTGATGTTTTTGCCAACGGCTCCAGCCAAACTGTTTGCCAAATCCCTGTCGTCCTTGTATAAAAAATCGAAGCCGACTGTTCATGCCAGTACTGCTTACCACGAGGAATCGTTGTGTCCTCGGATGGATCTTCCACACGCACTACTAAATCATTATCTCCTTCCCTCAATAAAGGTGTAATTGCTGCGGAAAAAGGAACGTTTCCGCCCTGATGATAAGCGACTTGTTCCCCATTGATGTAAACCCATGCCCTGTAATCAACCGCGCCAAAGTGAAGGACGATTTCCTGCCCCTTCCAGGTTTCCGGTATGGTGAATACCCGATGATACCAAACAATATCGTGAAACGTTGGATCCCCTATCCCGCTATTAGATGCCTGATAGGCAAACGGAACCTGAATCGTCCGGCCCTTTGGAAAGGAGCGGTACCACTTTTCGGTTAAACCGACTTGCTCATCATCGAAAGCAAAGTTCCATTCTCCATTTAAATTCAGCCATTGTTTTCTTTGAAATTGAGGTCTTGGATATTCTGTTTGTAAGTTTGCCATATGCTACCTCCGATGAGTTATTTTATACCTGTTTGCGTAATTCCTTTAATTAGTTGCTTCTGTCCAATCAAGAACACGATAAGAATTGGTACTGTGGCAATTGTCGTCAGTGCCATTAATTTTCCATACGAAGAAACAAAGCTACCCTGCTGCATAATCGCGATTCCAGTAGTAATGGTCCTCATTTCTGGTGTATTGGTGGCAACCAGCGGCCATAAGAAGTCATTGTAAATTTGCATGAATGAGAAAATGGCCAGCGTCCACAAAATTGGTCGGGCTGAGGGAACCACTATGCGCAAAAAGATTTGCCATTTGTTTGCACCGTCCAAATGAGCCGCTTCTTCCAATTCTTTTGGAAACGACCGGAAAAATTGATAAAGCAAAAACACGCCGAAAGCGTTGGCTGTATAAGGAAAAATCAACACAGCATACGTGTTCAACAATCCAAAGTTGCTGAATTGCATATACATAGGAAGAAAGGTGATCACAAAAGGAATCATCAATGTACTAATAAATAGAGGGAATAAATATTTTTTAAATGGAACGTCCAGTCTTGCCAAACCGTAAGCGGCCATCGCATCAATCGTCACAATGATCGCTGTACCGGCAATTCCGGCAAACAAGGAGTTGAACATCCATTTAAAAATCGGAACATCTACCCCTTCTCCAAGCAAGGTATAGGTATAATTTTCAAAGGTGAAATCCTCTGGTATCCAATTCAGGCCTCCGGCAATCGCCTCAAAATCATTTTTAAAGGATGTGGAAATCATCCAGGCGAGCGGGATGAGAAACAAAAGTGCAATGATGGTCGCAAGAATAATCAATGCTGTCTTTTTTCCTGTTTGTTTCATTTGGCCTTCCTCCCTTCCTGCGTCCGGTTGGATATTTTAAACTGAACAATCGATACGGCAATCATGATCAAGGACATAAGCAAGGCCATTGCCGATGCAATCCCCAATTCCCGCTGCTCAAATGCCAGGTCGACGATACCCATTAATAATACTTCTGTCGAATCTCCTGGACCTCCCCTTGTCATCAAATAAGGTTGGCCGTAGACATTGAATGAAGCAATCGTTGAAGTAATCACGACAAATAACATAATGGGCCGAATCGACGGAAGCGTAATATGAATGAATTTTTGCCAGGCAGAAGCCCCATCAATCGAGCTTGCTTCATACATATCTTCCGGTACCTCATTCAGTGCATTGATGAAGATGATCATGTTGAATCCCAGCGTCCACCAGACTGTCGCTCCCACCAGGGAAATCCAGGCAAATGGCTGTCTGGTCAGCCAAGGGACAGGGTCCATACCCAGATTCATCAGAAAGTTGTTTAACAATCCAGAATTGGTGTCGAGAATCCATAAAAACAGGATGGAAATAACCGAAACCGAAATCGCGTAGGGAATAAAGTAAATGGTACGGAACAATCCCCTGATTTTTCCCGGCAGGTTGTTCAACAACAATGCCAGGGCGAGACCGATAATGACGAGCAGCGGCACGGAAAATACAACGAATTTGATTGTATTCCATAGCCCATCGAAAAATATCGCGTGCATCGCTGAATCTGGATTGAAAATCCGGGCATAATTGTCCAGTCCTATAAACGGATGTTCTTGCTCCAGCAAGTTATAGTCATTAAGACTGATGTAAATTCCATAAACAAGCGGAAAAAACAAAAAGGCCAAAAACATGACCAAATACGGCAACACAAACAAAAAGGATGTCAGCTTGGAACGCCGGTCTCTTTTTGCTTTGCTGATTGGCTGTCTTACTTTGTCCATTGCCTTCACCTCAATTTCATGTAGCTTTGACGTCCAGCCAGGGCATCATATTTTCATAGAATAAGCAGGAGCTACCGCTGCCTGCTTATTCCATCTTGGTTACTCTCCTAATGCCTGCGAAGCCTTTTGCTGGGCTTCTTCCAAGGCTTCTTCAATATCTTTCTGGCCTAACAGCGCCACATTGATTGCTTCCATTAATGGAGTTGTTCCCAGACCCCAGTTTTCGACGTCAGGAGCAAATGTGACGTAATCAAACTGCTTGGCTACTTGTGGAGACTGATCATTCACTTCCTGGAATTCATCACTTTCATATACTGCTTTCGATGCCGGTGCCTGGCCGGATTCTGCCCATGACAAAGCATTTTCTCCAGCGTAGCTTAAGAAGTCGGTAATGGCGTCCAGCTTTGCGTCATCTGTGTTTTGCGGGATGACAAAGTTATGGGAGTTGGCATATACACCTTCTTGTTCGGTTCCAAGCTGCGGGACTGGTGCCACACCATAATTAATGCCTGATTCTTCCCACTGCTCAAGCATCCATGGCCCGTTTAACTGCATTGCACTTTTACCTTGCAGGAACAGGGTGACCTCGCCGTCCTGCTGTACATCCTTTGGAGAAACCTCGTATTCTTCAATCAGTGATTTTTCAAATTCCAATGCTTCTACAACCGCATCAGACGTAAATTGTACCTCTCCGTCTTTATATAACGCACCGCCATTTTGATTGACGATCGTAGGGAAAATGAATTCTTGTGGCCATAAGGTAGGAACTGCATAACCCCATTGGTTGTTTTCTTTGTCTGTCAGCTTTTGTGCATATTCAATGAACTCTTCCCGATTGGTTGGCGGCTGTTCCGGGTCAAGGCCGGCCTCTTCGAACAGGTCCTTGTTCCAATAGAATAATAGTGGATGAATGTCCAGCGGTACCCCGTACAGCTCGCCATCCACTGAAGCACCTTCTATAGCACTAGGGTGGTATTCTTCTTCGCTGATTTGGTCACCCATAATATCATCCATATTTCGAAGAACATCTTTTTCTGCATAAGTGAAAATTTGGTCCCCATGCATGATCATGAGATCCGGCATGTTTTTCTCCCCATTGATGGCCAAGTCGACATTCTTGTAATATTCGGTTTGCGGAACGATTTGAAAATCTACCGTATATTCATCCTGTGAATCGTTATAACCATCGACAATTTCTTTCATGTACGGACCATCCGGACCAGAGAACGGAGCCCACAATGTAATTTTAGAGCTGTCTCCGGATCCACCACCTTCGTCTCCGCTGCCACCATCGTTATCTGCTACACCGCTGTTACCGCTGCATGCAGCCAATACCATGGCCAAAAATCCAACAAACAAGGCTACTACCCATTTTTTCGTCTGTCTCATCCTAACACTCCCTCTTTTTTAATAAGCGCTTACATATTGTGAAAAAATGAATCTGTCTAATCAGTGACGGGGACTTTTTGCGGTTCCTCGCTTGGCTTTCCATTTCCGACAGCAGGCCATCCATCCTGCCAGTTAATCGGATCAATCATCAATGGTCGCCTGGATGCTCCCGTCCACAATAGAGGATCTTCTTTTTCAATCGCATGGTACACGATCCAGTCTTCTCCATCTTCATCTGTGATAATGGCATTATGTCCCGGACCAGCAAATTTACTATCTGCATCAGCGGTCAATATGGTGGTTCCGCCATTTTCTGTTAATGCTTTGCCCTCTAGGTCGACGTATGGCCCCTTAAAACTGTCTGCACGCCCGATGGCAACATGATAACTGCTGTTTTCCCCTTCGCAGCAGGATCCTTTTGATCCAAAAAAGTAATAGTGCTCATCTCGCTTTACAATGTAAGGCGCTTCATAGTCAGTTCCGGCAATCTCAAAGGGTTCTCCTTGAACGGAAAGTCCGTCTTCTGCCAGCTCGATTCCATAAATTCCACGAAAGCTTCCCCAGATCAAATACGCTTGGTTGTCTTCGTGATAGAAAAAGGGATCAATGGAATTATCCACGCCTATTTCTTCACTGGTGAACAGTTTTCCCTTATCCTCAAAGGGCCCTTCAGGTGAGTCTGATACAGCTACACCAATGCCTGGATTACTGTCTCCCCATACCGACAAGGAATAATACAAATAATAGCTGTCCCGGTAATAGTGAATGTCGGGAGCCCATAAACTGCCAGTCCCTTTCCAATCGGGCTTATTTTCGAAAGCTTCCCCAATGAATTCCCACTCCGTCAAATCTTTCGAACGGACAATCGGCACAAGTTTGGTATCGGAGTCGTCTCCCCATGCATCCTCTGTACCGTAAGCATAATAATAACCATCATCAGCTTTGATAATTGAAGGGTCTGCCAAAACTGGTTCGTATACTGGGTTTTGGTAAGTTTCTTGTGATTCGGTTGCCTTCTTGTCTGAAGAACATCCGAACAACATGGTACAAATAAAACCCAAAAGAAGTATTTTTTTCACCACGGCTATTTGGCCCCTCCTCCCTTCCCGAGAAAATGTAACCCTTTTCATGTGGTTATTATAATATATTATGCTGTTTTATTTCAAGTATTCTTGTTATGAAATATAAAAAAATATAATAACAATTCGCTATACATTGACCCAAAGAAAAAATAATCATTAATAAAACACCTGCATACCGCATAGTGCGGAATACAGGTGTTATACGGGCGGAAGCTTTAATTTTTTTCTTCAACTTTTAGTTTCATGACAATCCCTTGTTCATAATTACCGAACTTATTTCCAAACAAGTTCAAGCCGCCCATATTGACTGCATCGCTTTTTATTCCAATTTTAAATGAAATAAATGGTTTTTCTGCAATTTTCAACGTATCAATTGTGCAATCGCTGTTGACTTTGATTCCATCGAGAAAACATCCTTCTTTTGTAATGCGCCAATTTTTTAACAAGCCATACTGGGTATGGTTGGTCATCCACCAGTCCGGTGTAAGAAAACCACGCTCTCCACCGAAATCACCGGGCGAAGTCCAGGTTGTAATTTCATGTCCATTGACCCATACGGTAATATCGGATGGCCAATCCAATTTGTACAAAGGTGCTTCCGAACATAGCTCGGCACTGAATTCGATTTGTGTCGCTTTATCCCCGTATGGAAGCCTGTTCGGGAACCGGTATTCGACATGTCCTGCTTTGAAGAAAAGGAGTTGTGCTTCTGAACGACCGATTTCATAGAAGGAACGCGGATCGTCCTGGATTCCGATGTAATCTGTTTCCCCGACCAAGCCGCAACTCGGCTCCACCTCACAGTCGCTATACTCACCGATCGGCATATCGTACACAACAGCATGCTCCGGCTTTTTCGTTTCCTGAGGACCGATGTCAATAACGATTTGATCATAGTTTTTCGTGTTGATTTTTTGCGTTCCCCGGCCAGGAAGCAATTCGGTAATAATCAAATTGACATCCTCTAGTTTTTTGACATTGACAGCTGTCGTCGAAAATGGTAAATTCAACCGCTCGGCCAGTTCATTGACATTGTGCGGCCGCTCGCTGAGCAATCGCAGTATCGCCATTCTGTGTTTATTCGATATCGCTTTACATATTTCAATCGCTTCTTCGAAGTTTAAATGTAACGTTCGCATGATTTTCCCCGCTTTATTCTAACTTTTGTTGTAATAATAAGAAGTATAAACTAAAGCGCTGCCATTTAAAAGCATAAAACACCCCCGCGCGGGGACTGACCCTCACCACTCTACCACGACACAGTGCTAATACGTTGGGGGACTGTCCCCAAAAGGGTTAAGAAAAGTTCTCCATGATTTCTTTGATTTGATCGGCTGTCTGCTGTGGGACATTGCTTATGGTAATATTGCCTTTCGTTGTTTCTATATTGATTACGGCACTCCCGTTTTGATTATCGACCTTGCAGGAGATTATTTCTTCATTCGGTACTTTGAGATCATTCGTTTGATCTGCAGCAGCCATATGATAAAAGCACGTTTTTTTATCAGTTACAAATAACAGTTTAGTTGGTTTATCGCTTGGAGCGGCCACTCCGAGCAGCGTCTCACCCTCTTGCAAATTATTGTCGGAAAATGTCCGGATATACCTTTTCATAATTCCTTTTCTGCCGAAGCCTGCATTTTCTATCGTGTTTTTGATGCTGTCGAACATATTGATCCCTGCCTTTCTCTACCGATTATACCGCAAGGAAACAATTGCAACAAAAAAGAGCCCTGGTTGTCTGTGTTTTAGCCGAAAGCTCCCTAATCTTATCTTTTAATTTGTATAGTTTCTCCAATTAATGTGCCGAAAACTTAATCCCCTTCTTCTCTGTATTTATTATGCTCCGCCTCGAATAAATCCTCCTCCGCATTTCGGACGATAGAGAAATTATCCACATTATAATGTCCGTGCAAGATTTCATTATGGTGAAGAATGATCTTGCTTGCTGGTAATACTTTGGAATCGCTTGTCGTATGTCCATCCCCGACCAGCGTTACATCAAACTGGTTGATGGTCGCTGTTCTGACAGCTGTATCAATACAATGTTCTGTCTTGCAGCCCATGATCACAAGATGTTCCACCTTGTTATCGGTTAAAAGGGAGAGTAAAGGAGTACCGTAAAATGAGTTGGTAGCCTTTTTATTGATAATCACAGCATCCGAGGGAACATTAATATCCTTGTGGACTTGAAAACCAGCACCTTCTCCGCCAGCAACATCCAAATCTCTTACAAACACAAGCAGCGCCTGATGGCTCATAGCCTTTTCAATCACTAGATTGATATTGGCAATCACCTTAGCCTTTTCCATAACCCCTTGTTCCACTTCACTTCCTTCCATTAAATCCTGTTGTGCATCGATTACTAAAAGAGCCTGATTCATCCTGATTCCCCCTGTTTAGTTTGTCGAACAGCAAAATTAGAGAAGCTAATTACTTGATAATGGATTCCTTGTTGCTTGTCACAATTTCATTTCAAATACTACCTATAGATTAACACGATACCCCTCACAGTCGGAGGAATTTTCAAAAATTTTTTCTCGTAGCTTCGAAAGACTCCCTCTGAATCCACATAATCAAAAATGCACCGTGCAAAGAGCACAGTGCATTAATTTTACATTTCTACCTGGGAACCGCCGTACTGCTTGCGGGATGTCTTAAGGGGTCAGTCCCCCACCGCTCTAACGCGACGCAGCGCTACCTCATTGGGGGACTGACCCCCTCCTCGACCCCTCCTCGCTTCCCTACCTCGTTAGTCCGTTTTTTATTTGATCGCTCCTCGGACGACTCCGCTGATAATCCATTTTTGAGCGAACAAATAGACAATAATCATCGGAACCAGCGCGAGTAAATAGGAGGCGAAGGCGAGATTATAATTGGTGCTGAATTCGGATTGGAAGATGTATTGGACGAGCGGCAATGTCGCCTGTTCCTGGTCGGAAATTATGACCAAAGGAAGCATGAAGTCATTCCAGGCATACAAACAAGTAAGAATTGCTACAGTAGCATTCATCGGGGAAAGCAATGGGAAAATCACCTTCCAAAACACTTTCCATGGGCCTGCCCCGTCAACAATCGCCGCTTCTTCTAATTCTTTCGGAATCGATTTAATGTAGCCTACATAAATAAACACGTTAAAGGATAACTGATAGACGACATACAAAAAGATCAGTCCGAGCAAATTATCCATATTCCAAACTGCCGTTTGACGGACGATTGGCAGCATGATAATCGGAAACGGCACAAACATGGCACTGACAAAATAGTAAAATAAAAATTTGTAAAATCTTTTGTGCATATTCCGTGCAATTGCATAAGCCACCAGTGAATTTGTCATTAAAGTAAGAATAACCACAGATACGGTAACAATTAAACTATTACTGAGTGCATTGAAAAAGTTGGTCAGTTCGATTGCTTCGATAAAGTTGTCGAAACGCCAGTCTTGCGGTAAGGAGAGCAGTGGACGCGACATTTCTTCCGGCGATTTCAAAGCAACAGTTACCGTTAAATAAATTGGCAATAAAATAATAAGCGATCCTAAAATCAACAGGATGGTGACCGGCCAATTCGTTTTCTTATCCTTCACATTTCCACCTCCCGTTTCTGTAGGACTCTGATTTGAAAGATAGAGATTGCCATGATAATCACAAAATAGATAACCGCGTTGGCAGATTGGTAAGCAAATTGTCCGCCTTGAAAACCGCCTCGATAAATCAACAGGGAAATGGACTCGGTCGATTGGCCAGGTCCCCCTCCTGTCAAAGCGATGATATGGTCGAATACCATTAAAAAGTTCTTCATTGCCAAAACCATGTTAATGGTAAAGAATGGGGCAATCAACGGAAAGGTGATGCTGAAAAAATTTCGCCATTTACCGGCACCGTCGATCTTGGACGCTTCATAAATATCTTCTGGAACCGTTTGCAAACCAGCCAAGTATAAAATGGTATTGAATGCAGTTGCCTGCCATACGGCCATGATGACAATACCAATCCAGGCGGTGTCTGGATCTCCCAATATATTGGAAGTCAGCCAAGTGATCCCTAATGCTTCTGCAATATCAGGTAGAAAGTGAGTGAATAGAAAGTTGAAAATAAACCCGACGATTAAAATACTTAATATATTCGGGACAAAATAGACAGCACGCAACGTTTTACGGAATTTTACTTTGGCATTCAGGCCAATGGCAATCAACAAACTGAATATGTTAACGAGGATAGTGGAGACAATTGCAAATTGAAAAGTAAACCCATATGAACTAAGTGCACGCATATCCTGAAATACGTTCAAATAGTTTGCGAAACCAACAAAGTCCCACTCTCCGTACCCACGCCAATTGGTAAAACTATAAAAAATCCCTTGTAAAACCGGATAAGTATGAAATGCAAAAAACAGCAATAATGCAGGAATCGTCATGAGTAAAAATGCTCTGTTTCGCTTCACCATGTTATTCGCTCCTTTTTAATACCTTAACTGGACATTATCCCATTGGTTATCCATTTTTTTGAGAAAACGCTGCTTGTCTTTTTCTATATAAAATTCCTGCACCAAATTCTCCGCCCCTAATCCAGGTGGGTAAAAATGGTCTGGGAAACTAGTAATGGTACCGTTTTCAAAATTTTCGCGAATTCCTGCGGCTACTGGATCATCCGAATAAATATCTTCCACAGCTGAAAATGCTGCCTGTTCATCAATATATTGTTCCATCTGTTCCTGCTCTAGCATAAAATCGATAAAAGCTTGTGCAGCTTTCGGATGCTCGGTGTCCTTAGTGGCAGTTAACAAAACATCAACACCGGAGACTAATCGATTTTTTTCCACCTGGTTGTAAACGGGGAGTGGAAAAACACCAAGTTCAGCACCAGGATTCAACTTCAACAGCTCCGGGATAGCCCAATTGCCCTGTAAATAAAATACTCCTTCTCCATTGGCAAAAGCGGTGTTCCCATCGTTATAACCAACATCAAACATCCGATCATGCCCATATTCCAAAAGCTTTAGCGTTTTATCAGCCACTTCCTGATAATCATCTACGAAACTAGCCTCTTCGTTATTTTTTTTCAGTGCAAACCGCTCAGGCTCCATATTACCGGCAACTCCGTTCCACATCACCATCCCTGTCCATGCGTCCAGCAGGGTAAAATAAATAGGGATTTCGCCAGCTTCCTTAGCCTGGCCGAGTAACTCGATAAATTCATTCCAAGTCCCTGGCACCTCCATGCCTAAATCCTCGAACTTCTTCTTATTATAAATAACGGCATTAGCATTGGTGGCATAAGGGACACCGTAAGTACCGTCTGTTTCTGTCAGATTATCAAGCATATGTAAGTATGCTGGTTGAATTCCTTCCAACAACTTACTTCCCTGATAGTTGGTTAAAATCCCGGCATCTGCCAGTTCACCATATAAGGCATTCCCAGGAATCGCAAGGATATCCGGAATATCATTTTTCACAAGCCGAGTCCGCAAAATCGTTTCCGCTTCCGGCGGGGCATACAGATCGATGGTTATGTCAGGATGTTCTTGCTCGAACCTTTCAATCAATTTTTCATAGGTTTGAATATTTTCAGCTTTGTTACTGAAAAACTCTAATTCGATGTTTTCCTGTTCCGCCCTGCTATTCCCACACCCAGCCAACGCCAAAGCAACAACAACAGAAAGAATCATACCAACACCCTTTTTCCACAAAACCCTTCCCTCCCCATTGAATAAAATTTATATCAAGAGGGGTCAGTCCCCCACCGCTCTAACGCGACGCAGCGCTACCGCATTGGGGGACTGACCCCAACACTGACCCCAACATCAGCCATCAGGTTAGTTTATAAACGAATGTTTCGTATGGTTGAATGGTTACTTCGGTTAAATTTTCCTTATCGGTTCGTTCCTTGTTGTTGGTGATTAACAATTGTTGTTGTTTTCCTTTTGTTATATCAGCGAAACTCCGCTTTTGCTCCTTGCTGCTGAAATTACAGACGACCAGTAATATCTCTTCATCCAACAACCTGGTATAAGCGAATATTTCTTCGTCTTCTTCAAGCAACAGGTTATATTCACCGTAAACCATTGCCTTCTCTTGCTTACGGAGTTGAATCAGTTTTTGATAAAAATAGAAAACAGATTCCGAATCTTCGAGCGCCTTCTCGACATTGATTTCCTGATAATTCGGGTTAACTTGCAGCCATGGCTCTCCCGTAGTAAATCCTGCGTGCTTACTACTGTCCCACTGGACCGGTGTTCGGGCATTGTCACGGCTTCTTGCATAAATGGCCTCCAGCAGTTCAGCCGAATCAACCCCTTCTTCTTTCATCCGCTCTTCATACCAGTTCAATGTCTCAATATCGCGACATTCTTCTATAGAAGGGAACGGTACATTGGTCATCCCAATTTCCTCCCCTTGGTAAATATAGGGTGTCCCCTTCATCAAATGCAGACAAGCTGCCAGCATTTTTGCGGATTGCTCACGATACGGCCCATCATTTCCGAACCGGGAAACAGCCCTTGGCTGGTCATGGTTATTCCAATACAGACTGTTCCAGCCTTTTTGTTCCAGCCCTTTCTGCCACTTGGTCATAATTTCCTTCAATTCTGTCAGCTTCCACGGTAAGTTATCCCACTTCCCGTTCGGTCCATTGCCAAGACCAACATGTTCAAAGTGGAAAACCATCTGTAGCTCATGGCGGTCTTCAGCTGTAAACTTCTTCGCTTCTTCCACCGTGACACCCGGCATCTCCCCTACCGTCAGAATGTCATAATCCGATAATACCTTTCGATTCATTTCCTGTAAGAACTCGTGAATCCTCGGCCCTTGAGCAAAAAAATTACCGCCATCGGCAAAACGCTGCCCCGGTTCCGCTGCACTGTCCGGAAAACGCTGATCCTTGGAAAGAAAATTAATGACATCCATCCGGAATCCATCAACCCCTTTATCGAGCCACCAGCGCATCATCTGATAAATGTCTTCCCGAAGGTCGGGGTTTTCCCAATTCAAGTCCGGCTGCTTTTTACTAAAAAGATGCAGATAGTATTCATCTGTCTTTTCATCATATTGCCAAGCAGAGCCACTGAAGGCTGATCCCCAGTTGTTCGGCTCCCTCCCATCTTTGCCAGGCTTCCAAATATAATAATCCCGTTTCGGATTGCTTTTGGATGATCGGGACTCGACAAACCAGGCATGTTCATCGGAAGTATGATTGACAACGAGGTCCATAACCAGCTTTAACTCCCGTTTATGCATCTCGTTCAGCAATTCTTCGAAATCCTCCATGGATCCGAACTCTTCCATGATTTTATGGTAATCACGAATGTCATAGCCATTATCATCGTTTGGCGAGTCATAAACCGGTGATAACCAGATGACATCCACCCCAAGTTTTTTCAGATAATCAAGCTTTAAGGTTATCCCTTTGATGTCGCCTATTCCGTCCCCATTGCTGTCATTAAAACTTCTCGGGTAAATTTGATAGATCACACTTTCCTTCCACCATTGTACACTCATCTCTTCTCCTCCTCGGTTTACGTAAACGTTTACTCTTTTTCGTGAATAAAGTGGCTTGCTAGTTCACGCAAGCCATTCTGTTTAAACCAATTGCTTCACGGATTGTCGCTCGATGATGCGGTGTGGCATGATGATGCTTTTGCCAGTTGCTCCTGTTTCCATTCCTTCAAAAAGCAATTCTGCAGCTTTTCTCCCCATTGCCCGAAGTGGTTGTTCTACTGTCGTCAAAGGAGGGATAGCCATTTCTGAGATTTTCAAATTGTCATAGCCAATAATCGACAGTTCATCCGGTACACGGATATTCATTTGATAAGCAGTAGACATTGCTCCTATTGCCATTTCATCGCTTGCGGCAAATACCGCTGTTACATCGGATTCTGCTTTTATAAGTCTTGTAAATAAATCCCTTCCATCCTCATAAGAAAAACCATTTCCAGCAAATACGAGTGGTTCCTCATCGATTCTCGCCAATCCGAAGTCGAGTAAAGCTTCCTTAAATCCATCTATTCGTGGTTTTCCTGCCACAATGTCTGCAGGGTTTCCACTTAACATGGCAATACGGCGGTGTCCTTTTTTGATGAGATGAGCAGTAGCCGCATAGGCTGCATCTTTATCATCCACCTTTACATATGGAAGCTGATGTTTTTGCGATTTTGTCGATACGAGTACTGCAGGCACATTCATGGCAGCAATCGCCTCGTAATACGCATCCGTCAAAAAAGAACTGCCAAAGATAATCCCTTCCACCCGCTTTTCCGACAGAAGCTGAAGATAATCCAATGTCTTTTCTCCGCTTGATGAAGTGTTGCAGAAGATCACACTATGTCCAAGCCGGTGTGTCACTTCTTCTACTCCGTATAACAATTCGGATGTCAACATACCGGACACGTCAGGAAACAATACGCCGATTGTTTGCGTTTTGTTATTGATCAATCCCCTGGCTACGGCGTTTGGCCGATAGCCGAGCTCCTCGATCGCCTGCATAACAAGCTTTTCTGTTTTTTTAGAATAGCCAACAGAAGTTTGGTTTAAAATTCGCGACACCGTAGCAATCGATACATTGGCATGTCTGGCTACATCTTTAATGGTAGGCTTCATAGCATTCTCCCTTGGTCACACCGAAAAGTAAACGTTTTCTTTTTCTTATGGTTGTAAGTTTACTTAATTGCCTTCAGGGTGTCAATGACTGGGGCGATAATTTTCTGAAAAAGGAAAGCGGATACGCAAGCGTTTCCTTGAAAATATGCTTTAAATCGGGGCTCAATAATTTTGTCATTCGACACTTACATGGTATGGTAGAAAGAAACGTCTTCTATTACTTTCATGATAAAGGACGTTTTTAATCATGCATCTTTCACATACTAAACGTAACTATAAATGATAAAGTGAGGTCAAGAACGTTATGAACGAGGACAATCCAAAATCCATACTTGTAATCTTTGGAGCCACTGGAGATTTGGCGAACCGTAAGTTGTTCCCATCCATCTACCGTCTTTATAAAAACGGAAAACTATCAGAAGACTTTGCTGTTGTCGGGGTAGCCCGCAGGCCGCACACCAACGAATCATTCCGTGAAAATGTAGAGCAGTCTGTAAAGGCATCAAGACCCGCAAATGAAGAAATCAATGACGGGTTCTTTTCCCATTTTTATTACCAACCATTCGATGTTACTGATTTGGCCTCCTATCAAGAATTAAAAGGCCTGTTGGAACGTCTTGATAAAAAACACCGTACCGAAGAAAACAGGATATTTTATTTGGCCATGGCACCTAATTTCTTTGGCACCATTGCAGAGAACTTAAAGAGTGAAGGGCTGACTGATACAAAAGGATGGTCCCGCCTCGTTATCGAAAAGCCGTTCGGCCATGATTACCCTTCTGCCAAGCAGTTGAACGAACAAATTCGCCAGGCATTTGATGAGGAGCAAATTTACCGGATCGACCACTATCTTGGTAAAGAAATGGTACAGAACATTGAAGTCATACGTTTTGCCAACGCGATTTTTGAACCATTATGGAACAACCAATACATTGATAACATTCAGATTACTTCCAGCGAGACGCTCGGGGTCGGAGAACGCGGACGCTACTACGACAAGTCTGGTGCGCTAAGGGATATGGTGCAAAACCACATGTTGCAAATGCTTGCCCTGCTGGCAATGGAACCGCCAATTAAATTGAATCCTGAGGAAATTCGAAGTGAAAAAATCAAAGTGTTGCGGGCGCTAAGGACGATGACCCCTGAAACGGTCGATGATTACTTTGTCCGCGGCCAGTATGGCGCCGGCATGAGTAACGGTGAACAAGTCGAAGGATACCGTGATGAAACAGCGATTGATTCGGAATCGAACACCGAAACCTTTGTTGCCGGAAAGCTGTTGATCGACAACTTCCGCTGGGCCGGAGTGCCATTCTACATACGTACCGGAAAAAGAATGGCTGCCAAGGCAACAGAAATTGTAGTCCAATTCAAGGAACTGCCAATGAACTTGTACTTTAACAAAGGAAAAGATATTCAGCCGAACCTGCTGGTCATCCATATCCATCCGGATGAAGGAGTCACCCTCCACCTCAATGCGGAAAAGCGAGGTGTCGGTACTACTTCCACACCAGTCAAATTGAATTACTACAGTCATAACGGGGATAAAATCAACACACCCGAAGCGTATGAAGTCTTGTTATACGATTGCATGCTTGGGGATTCTACCAACTTCACGCACTGGGATGAAGTTGCCCTGTCCTGGAAGTTTGTCGATATCATTTCACAAGCCTGGAATGCGAAAAAAGCCAACTTTCCTAATTATGAGTCTGGCTCAATGGGACCAAAAGAAGCGAATGAATTACTGCACAAAGATGGCTTCCATTGGTGGTCCATATAAGAACGTAAAATAGAGAACCAAAAACCTGTTTTCATTAAACGGGTTTTTGGTCCTTTTTTTGCAATACAAAAGCCCTGCCGATTAGTCGGTCAGGGCTACTTGTCTATATCAGGCCGTACAGCAACGCCGAACCACCCCCATTGCGGGGGCGCAGCTCCGTACGTCGCTAATCAGTCGCCTTCGCTTTTCTTTTTACTTCATCCACTCTGTGTGGAAGATGCCTTCTTTGTCCAAGCGCTGGTAGGTATGGGCACCGAAGTAGTCGCGCTGAGCCTGTAACAGGTTGGCTGGCAATTTTTCAGTGCGATAGCTGTCATAGTATGCCAATGCGCTAGAGAAGGCTGGTACTGGAATTCCTCGTTTGATGGCGATTGCCAGTACTTCACGTAGAGATTCCTGGTAATTTTCTACGATATCTTTGAAATATGGATCTAGCAGCAGGTTGGTTAGACCTGGCTCACGATCGTACGCATCCTTAATTTTTTGTAGGAATTGCGCACGAATAATACAACCGCCCCGGAAAATCATGGCTATATCGCCATAGCGAAGGTTCCAGTCATATTCATCAGAAGCAGAGCGCATCTGAGCAAACCCTTGAGCATACGAACAAATTTTACTCATATACAGAGCTTTACGTACTGCCTCGATCAATTCTTTTTTATCCCCGTCAAAGGACGCATTGGCCATTTCTGGTCCGTTCAGTACCTTGCTTGCTTTGACCCGCTCTTCCTTCATGGCTGAAATAAAGCGTGAGAAGACACTTTCCGTAATGATTGGAAGCGGCACACCAAGATCCAGTGCACTTTGGCTCGTCCATTTTCCGGTTCCCTTTTGGCCAGCTGTATCAAGAATCATATCAACTAGTGGTTTTCCGGTTTCTTCATCCATTTTGGTGAAGATATCTGCAGTGATCTCAATCAGGTAGCTGTCCAGCTCCCCTTTGTTCCAATCAGCAAATACTTCATGCAATTCTTCGGCGCTTAATCCTAACACATGTTTTAAAATGAAATAGGCTTCCGAGATTAACTGCATATCGCCGTACTCGATGCCGTTATGCACCATTTTTACATAATGGCCAGCTCCGTCCGGACCGATGTACGTTGTACAAGGATCTCCATCTACCTTGGCAGCAATCGCCTCCAGTATCGGCTGCACCTTTTCAAACGCTTCTTTCTGACCCCCCGGCATAATGGAAGGACCCTTCAAAGCACCTTCTTCTCCACCGGAAACGCCGGTGCCGATAAAATGCAAGCCGGATTCTGCCAACTCTTTATTTCGGCGGATCGTATCTTTAAAGAATGTGTTACCGCCATCGATCAAAATATCGCCTTCATCCAAATGAGGCTTTAATGACTCGATGGTTGCGTCGGTAGCAGCACCAGCCTTCACCATCAGTAAAATTTTTCTTGGCTTTTCCAACGTAGCGACAAATTCTTCGATGGTTTCAGAACCGACAAAGTTTTTACCTTTCGCTTCATTGTTCAAAAAGTCTTCTGTTTTCTCATAAGAACGATTGAAAACAGATACGGAATAACCTCGGCTCTCTATATTCAATGCAAGGTTTTTACCCATTACTGCTAAACCAATGACACCTATTTGTTGCTTTGCCATACCAATTCTATCCTTTCTTCCTGCATTTTTTTACTCAGCTTTCCCTAGATTGGCCAGTCTGAACTCGGTCTATGTAGAAAGCACGCTTTATTTCCTTAATACCTCTACTATACGGAAATCAAAAATCGCATGCAAACCATCGCGTTTCCTCAGCTTTCGACACCTTGCTAGGTGAAACTTTCCTTTCACAGTATAGCATGGTTCGATAGTTGGAGTGAATCAGAGTGAATCGTGACGAAACAGCTTTTTTTTCCGAACTAATTAAAAAAGAAGGGACAGTCCCTCTTTCCCACACAACCTGAAAAAGTACCTTTCTGTGCAGCTGAAAATTTGTTTCTTTTTCCCCAGTTTGACACCTTTTAAACCGGGAATTACCCATGTAAACATTTCCATTACTATTTAGGAGGGATTAGGTGTGATTAAGAAGAAGCGAACAAAAAAATGGCTGGCTGCTTCAGCTATGGCAGTACTTGCTTCTAGCACGATTATGGCTCCTACATACAAGATAAGCGCAGAAGCAGAAAAGGAACCGGAAGTAAAAAATGTCATTTTCATGATTGGAGACGGAATGGGACCTGCTTATCAGACAGCTTATCGATATTTCAAGGATGATCCCGAAACACAGAAAATGGAGAATACCTTTTTTGATTCTTATTTAACCGGTATGCAAACAACATACTCAGCCGATCCTTACTATGAAGGCGGAGAAGATGATGTAAAAGAAAATATCCCGGATTCGGCTGCAACCGCCACAGCAATGTCTTCCGGTGTCAAAACTTACAACGGAGCAATTGCTGTCGACTTACAAGAACAAGATACCAAAACGGTGCTTGAAGCTGCCAAGCAGCATGGTAAAGCTACCGGGCTTGTCGCTACTTCGCAAATAAACCATGCCACTCCTGCAGCGTTTGGCACGCACGATGAATCGCGAAACAATTACGATGAGATTGCGGACGATTACTATGACAATCTCGTAAACGGAGAGCATGCCGTAGACGTGCTCCTGGGAGGCGGAACAGATTATTTCATCCGGGACGATCGGAATTTAACGAAGGAATTTAAAAAAGACGGATACAGCTACATCGATACAAGAAAAAAATTACTAAATGACAAAAATGAACAAGTGCTTGGATTATTTGCCCCTGTTGAACTCGACAAAGCTATAGATAGGACCGAGGAACAGCCGTCTCTGGCGGAAATGACCATGTCTGCCTTGGATCGGTTGAAAAACGACGAAGATGGTTTTTTTCTGATGGTAGAAGGAAGTCAGATTGATTGGGCGGGGCATGATAATGATATTGTTGCCGCCATGAGTGAAATGGAAGATTTTGAACAAGCGTTCGCCAAAGCGATTGATTTTGCGGAACAAGACGGGGAGACGCTGGTAGTTGCTACTGCAGATCATTCAACAGGAGGTTTGTCAGTTGGACGGGATGGAGAATATCAATGGCACCCTGAAGTGCTGCAGGCTGCCGAAAAAACCCCTGACTTTATGGCAGAACATATTGCCGGAGGAGCAGGTATCGAAGAAACATTACAAGAAAACATCGAGCTGGATTTAACGGAAAATGAATTGGAAGCTGTAAGGGCTGCATACGAAGAGGCATCAGGTCAGGATGAGGAGGATCTGATTTTAGCAGTCGATGCAGCGATTGAAAACATTTTTGATATGCGCTCTGGTACAGGCTGGACTACTAGCGGGCACACCGGTGTCGATGTACCTGTATATGCTTACGGTCCGGGATCAGAAGAATTCACCGGACATATTGATAATACGGAAAACGCAGCAAACATCTTCCGCTTAATGGGATTAGATGTTGAAGAGCCGGGTGACCAGCTGGCAGACACCGCCACAAATCATCCGAACGGTGTTCTGATCGGCAGCCTGCTGATCCTTGGAGGATCCGTGCTTTTGTTCAGAAGAAAAACAACAACGGAAAAACAGAGCAGCTAACCAAGGAGAAGAGGGATTGGCTATGAAAAAGTGCGTTGGTGTTATCCTGCTCATCGCTGGTCTGCTGATGAGCAGCTGGCATGGCCTTATGTGGTGGGAAGAGGCAAGCGCTGTAACTTCCGATCAAAAGGAAGCCAGCTCCCTTTCAGCCGATTCGGAAAAAACAGCAGTCCGGGAAAAACTCCTCCATAAAGAACGCTTCTCTGAGAACTCAAAAGAAACACCAACAAAAGGAGAAGAAATTGGACGATTGATCATCCCCAGACTGGATAAAATATATCCGGTTTATTGGGGAACGGGCCAGCAAGCACTCAAGCGTGGCATCGGAATGTATGACTCTCCTTCGATGACACCTCCCGATCAGTATGGCCATACTGGTTTGGCTGGGCATCGTGATACCGTCTTTGTAGGTTTAGATCAATTACAATCAGGAGACCGTATCTATCTTGAGTTCCATGATGCCACTTATGCATACCAAATCCGTAAAACCTGGATCACCGATGCGAATGATCGGTCCGTCCTTACCGAGAAACAAGCACCTACTTTGACCCTGACAACTTGTTATCCTTTTGATTTTATCGGACCTGCTCCGGATCGTTATATCATTCAGGCTGAACTAATAGGAACCCAGGATGCAAAGGATTCGGCATAGCTTTCAATCCATCTCTTGTATCCATTAACCCTTAATTATTCATTTTTCCTTCCAGGGCATCTTGCATTGTTACTATCTGATAAAATAAACCTAACATCTATCATAAAGGGGATCATTTTAATGGGTGATTTATTATGGGGAGACGTGCTCGTTCAGCTGTTTTACCTAATCATTTTGGTGTTGATCATTATGTTGTTTGTCTCTTTGTTCCGGTCTCAGGCAAAACGCCAAAAACAATTAAACCGGATCGAGCAAAAAATCGACGAACTAAAAAGCACACAAAGCCATGACCACCAAGAGCAATAAAGATTTAAACCAACAGCTGACAAAATATATAAGACAGAAATAGAAAGTACCGGACAATAAACCTTTGCGACATGCCTTTATTTCTGATTAATAGAAAAGGCTGTCGAGCTGAAATAGCTCGACAGCCTTTTTATCCGCTGACTATAAAAAGAATTTAAGTACCGTTTCCATCTCTCGTGATGCAACGATTACGATACAGAAAACCACCTATAATTTAAACTGTCTTACCAATCCATTCAGTTCTTCTGCCAATCTGGAAAGCTGTTCCGAACTGTTGGCAACTTCCTCCATCGAACTGCTCGTCTGCTGCGAGGATGCCGAGGTTTGTTCTACCCCTGCTGCAGCCTCCTCCGATATCGAAGCAATTTCTTCAATCGAAGCATTCATTTCCTGACTGTTTGCAGCAATGGCTGCCAAGTTTCCAGAGACCATTTGAACACTTTCCACCATTTCAGAAACAGAAGAATGGATGCTGGCAAATGTTTTACCAGTTTTCTCAATTTGACTGGTCCCTTGTTCAACCTCTTTATAGCCGCCTTGAAGCGATTCTGTCACATTGCTGGACTCGGTCTGGATATTGCTCACAATGTTCGTGATGTCGGTAACAGAGACTCCTACTTGTTCTGCAAGCTTTCTTACTTCATCGGCAACAACAGCGAAGCCTTTTCCGTGTTCACCCGCACGCGCAGCTTCGATTGCTGCATTCAGTGCAAGCAAGTTGGTCTGTTCAGCGATGTCTTTAATGACCGATACAAGCTTGGAGATTTCCTGTGATTGAGCATCCAACCCTTGCACTTTTTTCACGGCGTCCTGGACAATCTTATCGATTTTGTTCATTTGTTCAACCGACGAATCCATCAACCTGCTTCCGTCTTCAGTCATACCGAGGACATGACTGGATGTTTCATCGATGTGGGCACCTCTTTCATTCGCCTCCTGTACTTTTTGAGAGAAATCACCCATTACAGAAGCCAACTCAGAGGCACTATTGGCCTGTGATTCTGATCCTGATGCTAATTCCTGCATAGTAGTAGCTACCTGCTGGGAACCAGCCTTTACTTCATTGGCCGATTGGGTCAATTCCTCACTTTGCCCACTGACCGTTTCAGAAATACCGGCAATTTTTTCTACCATATTCTTCAGGCTATACCCCATCCCATTAATCGAGGTGGCAAGCCTGCCGATTTCATCCTTGCCGTCATAATTTATCGGGTCCACCGCCAGGTTTCCATCGGCGATCTGGTCACTGACATAGATGACTTTGTTTAGATTCCGGATAACAGATCGACTGATCAAGAAGACGAGCAATCCCCCAAGAATAATGGAAACAGCCATTGCAATTAATAAGACACTTCTAGCCACAGTGGAACTGTCTGATGCTTGGTCGACTGCTATTTGCCGCTCAGCTACAACTGTCTCACGTAATTCGTCCAGTAACTGCACAGTTTCCGACCGTAGTTTGTCTGATTCCACTTTCAGGTTTGCAAGCAGGGAGGCTTCATCCTGCTCCACTGCGGGAATTATAACTTCCAGAAACAAATCGTTCATTCGCTTATCATTCTCACGGATTTGAGAAAATAATTCCTTTTGTTCGGTTGTATCCATTTTTATTTCCAATTCATTTTCCAGTGTATTGAACTTCTCTAGACGCTCGTTATATTCGTCTATGTAGCGGGGATCATCGTTATTCAAGTAACTGGCAATCCGAACTGATTTCGCCCTGGTTAAGGAACCCATCTCGGTCACTTTGATTGCCCTGTCCCCTCTTCTATCCAGTTCATCGATGTTATTGCCAATCCCTGTAATAAGTGCAGTCACTATTGCTGCAGTAATTCCGAACAAGATAAACACGACAATCAAGCTTAACCCATATTTCCAGCCGATACTGATGTCAGAAAAATTCCTGAAAAGTTTTCTTTTATTCTTCATGTTTACTCCCCTTATAGAAGCTATATTCCAGTGTTCTTAAAGCCGCTTGCACTATTGTCGAAGTTGAATTGTTTATAAGTAAAACCAGCGGTGCCTCAATGCATATAAAACCGCATTGGTACGATCTGTTACGCCCAGTTTTCTAAAGATGGAGCTCACATGGTTTTTTACCGTTTTTTCCGTGATGAACAACATTTTGGCTATCTTGTCATTGCTGGAACCCTTCGTCAACAGTTCCAGCACATTCCATTCCCGCTCCGTCAGAACACCGACCGGTCTCTCTGCCACTTTATGAGACAACTTTCTATAGTCGTGCAATAAAATGGCTGACAACTTTGGATGTACATACACGTCGTCATTGAGGACACAATTTATCCCTGCAGTCAATTCCTCGGGCTGCATGCCGTTGAAGAAATAACCGTCAAGCCCTTCCTGAAACCAATTTTCCAATCGGGATTTATCAGGATCAGCGGTCCAGACAATAACTTTCGTATTTTTATATTTGTGCCATTCAATCAGCTCCATGATTATCTCGTTGTCCGTATCGATGTCGACAATCAAAAGGTCTGCTGTTTTTTCTTCACGGATTAATGCATTACATTCCTCATATGCAAACGCATGAACCCTATGGTCGGCATATTCATTTTGTAACACATTAACGATACCATCCCTCATTAAGCAACGATCTTTTATTACCATAATATTCAATTTCAACTCACACCAATCTTTCTTTCCGTATTCCCCTGATTAACTTTTCCATCCCATGACCGATGATATTTGTTCTTTCCTACTTTTTTCCGTTTCCCAGTGATTAGCCAGCCTCCTTCTAAAAAACCCCAAAAAAATGGCTCTTCCCATTTAGGAACAGCCAAACAAAGCATGATTTTATATGAATCATGTGTGTGGCAGCCAGGCGATCATCATTATTCATGAGCATAATGGCTCATTCCATAACCTTAGACCCTAAGCTTTGCGTCCTAACCTTTCGATTAGTTTGCCTTTATCAAAAATTTATTCACCTATTATGTAGTACTTTAGTAAGTATACTGTGTCATTTTTCACTTTTCAACATAATTTTACAGATTATGCAGATATTTTTTCACATCTAAAAACTTTCCAATCTTATATGACTTTTTTCGTAACGAATGGCACTAAAAAAGCCAGCTTGTCACAAGCATTCGACAAGCTGGCTTTTTCCTATCGGTCTATTGGCCGAAATCCATTTTTTGATACCGTCCTCTGAATAATTGGTATAGCCCAAACAATATAAATCCGAGGGAAACGATCCCGAGCATCCATCTTCCAAACGGCTGTTGAGCCAACTCCGACAGCGCTTCATCCAATCCCTTCGCCTTATCGGGATTTGTCGTGACAGCCGTTTGTACAAAGAAAAATCCGACAAGACCAAACACTATTCCCCGGGAAATCATTCCGACTTTACCGGCGATTATCGCGGTTTTTTCTTCCTTTTTCTCCATTTCGCCCTGCTCGAACTTTTTCATGTAACTGCCTGTGATGCCGATTCCTGCTTCATAGATAGCAAAACCAAAGACAATAACTCCAAACAGCCCAAGCAACCATGGGCCAAAAGGCTGGGATAAAAGCTTTGCCGACATCGTTTGCTCGGAACTCCCGCTGCTGCCGGCATGCATGGCAATTTGAAGCGCTTTGAAGGCGATGCCTCCATAAATCATCGCACTGATGATGAAGCCTGCACGAACCGTCAATCCTCTTATGTTTTTTCCGTAGCCATCCGGATCTTTAAATGCCCTGATCAACTGCCAGACAATGTAACCGAAAAGTCCGAAGCCAATAATCCAGATCAGTATTTCTCCAAATGGCAGGGCGGCTAGCGATTGAAACATCCCACTTGTTCCAGAAGTCTTTCCGCCCACACCAATAGCCGCCATAAAAGCAAGAATTCCGATCAAGGCAAACACCACTCCCTGTGCCATATAACCGATTCTTCCAAACCGGCGGATCCAAGGCTTGGCCTGCTTCTGTTGCTTCTTTAAATCTATTTTCTCGGAAGATATATCCATATTTGTTTCCTTCTTTCGCATGATTGAGGTATTATCTTTTATTCCCCTACGAAAAAAAGCGAAACTTGCCTGGCAACTTCCGATGCAACATTAAAAAAAGTCGGTAAGATACGTCTGCTGAACAGGGACGATTTCCTCCAGCTGTTTCACGGCCACACTACTGCCGCTAATTAATCCAGCAGTATATAACTCCATGGGCCGCTTTGCGCCAAGCAGCATCACAGTAAGCTGCTGGATCGTGCAAAAAATACCGTTTTCGGCAGGAATTTCATCGTCTTTGCGAACCACTTGCCCACCCTCAATGCGGTAATTTCCTGCATTGTCTGGCAAAAAATCATCGTCCACATGTAGATAGACTGGTACTGAACCTTGTGATTCCCGAAAAGGATAGGCGTCCAGAAAGGCTTGCACATCGACAATCCGTGCCATGAAATAAGGCTTGATTTCCTGTGGGAACCTTGGTTCATCGATCCATAAGGGTAAATGATCATTTTCTGATGCCACCATTTCCACCTTTTCAGCCATGGAATCATGGTTGGCGATGAATTGCATGAGTACATGCCAGGCATTCAACGATAGATGCACAAACTCCTCTACCGTAAACACATCATTCTTTACATGGTAAATAAGATAGCCTTCTGCCTTGCCCTTCTCATCATAGGCCACTGCTATATGATCGTTCCCAGTCAAGACCCTTTGCTGCCACCATTTTTCATCTCTGGCCAGCATCCCGTTGTACCGAAGGGCGTATGGTGTATATAGGGATTGCAAAAAAGGAATGTCCTTTTCTATTCTGCGGACATACCCGCTGCCATTCCAATCTTTCTTTAACCGCTCCATCGGGATGGAATAATGTTTGTTGGTAAAAACGAGCTCCCACCCATACTTTCGATAAAAAGGGAAAGAAAATGGATGCAGGAAAGATAGTGTCTGACCGTTTCTTTTCATATCAAGAAGCGCGTGGTACAATAGTCTTTTGATTATCCCTTTCCGGCGATGTTCCGGCCATGTAGCCACACCCCCGATTCCTCCCATTGCAAATTTTTCACCGTCCAAATAACAAGAAAAGGAATGGAGATGGAGCTTGCCTGCAAGGACTCCCTGCTCCATCCAACCCCAAATTTTATGCCGCTTGGTTTCTTCAATTCTTTTCTGCATATCCTCTGGAGGAATTTCATATTGAAAGGCAAATTTGGATAAAGCAAAAATTTCCGGAAAATCCTTTTCAGTCAATTGTATGATTTCTCCCACCGTTGGTTCCCCCTTTATTCTGATTCCCCCAATATATTCTCCAAATGACTGGAGATAACCTTCGCCGCCTGTTTCTCTGTTACCCGTTTTGGTTCCAGCATGGCATGCAGTGCCAATCCATCTACTATTGCATACAGTTTCTCCGTTTCCAATTCGATATCGAGCCCTTTACGCAGCAACCCTTTTTTCTGCAAATAACCAAACATCAATTGAATGGCTTGTAAGATTCCATCTCCTTCTTCCTCCAGGAGATGACGGTGATGCCGTGCATAAGAAATAAAAGTAAACCACACCTCCATCTCTGCTCTTGTTTGTTGGTTTGTTGGAACAATTTCCAGTAACACGTTGAGCATTTTCTGCTTAGGCGGTAAGTCACGGCTTATAATCTGCTTGATCCTCTCCGCAACTCTATCCTTAACTAAATTGATCGCATAGCGGAGCAATCCTTCCTGGTTCGAGAAGTAATAACGCAAGGCACCAAGCGATAATCCTGCCTCTTCTGCTACCTTACGCACTGTCACCCCTTCCATTCCATGTTTAAGGATAACCCGCCATGCCGCTTCTGCTATTTGGTTTCTACGTTGTTCATGATTCACTATTTTTGGCATATTCTTACGATAGCAACTTAACGAAGATTATTCAATTTTTTAATACGATTGTATTAAAAAAACAGTCGTGCTATGATCGTATTATCCAATACAATTGTATTAATAAAATTAACTGGACTTATGTTCATTCATTGAAGGAAGGAGAAAAATAGTTGAATTTCATCGCTTGGATGATCGTTTTGTGCGAAATAGGGTTTTGGGTTGCCATCATCGCCGGATTGACCACCCGATATCTTTTTAAAAAAGAAAAGCTGGGTCTGGTTTTCCTGGCATCCACACCGGTGATCGATTTGTTATTATTAGTGCTTGCTGGCTTTGATTTGTACCGGGGGACGGCAGCAACAGTTGCCCATGGAGTTGCCGCTATTTACATCGGCAGCTCCATAGCATTCGGCAAAAGTATGATAGATTGGGCCGATCAACGCTTCCAATATTACATCCTTAAACAAGGGGAAAAACCGCCAAAGCGGTATGGCTTTGCTTATGCCAGACATTATGCCAAGGGCTGGCTGCGGCATTTGTTGGCATTCTTCATCGGTGCCGGGCTACTTTCCATTACAATTTTCATAATCGACAATCCAGAACGCACAGAAGCGTTGGCAGGAATAATCAAAATGTGGGCATTGGTCGTTGGGGTTGATACCTTTGCTACTATCAGCTATTTCATATGGCCAAAGCAGGCAAAATCTTGACTAGTCTGGTGACAAAAGGCTTCCACCTAAAATGAAACTTCGATCTGGTTGGCCACCATGCCAGAGTATATTACCCCTTATTAAATGAAAAAGCCTGAAGAGCATCCTTTTAAAGGAAGCAACTCTTCAGGCTTTTTCTTCTCCCTATTACCCTATCTGCTTCTGTGACTCTTTAAAGCTTGCTTCCTGCCTTTCAAGCAGCAACAGCATTTTTTCAAAAGTGGTCCCTCGTTTTTCCTGGACATCCTGCTGAAGCCTTGCTTTTAGGACTGCTTTTGTTTGATCATCCATTTTTACGATCAATGCTTTCCACATGTCGATAAAGGTCATCCCCGGTTCCATATGAATTTCGTATGCAAAACAAGTTTTCAAAACTTGGTAATATAATTCCTTCAGTGCAATATCATCCTTCATCCGCTTAAGACCTCCATTCCGGTTTATGATTTAGCTGTAGTATGGACATTGGATAGTCAAAATAAACGGAATTCTGTAAAAAAGTACTGTCTTCATAACGTTGTATACGATTACAGGTTTGTCTGCTACAATCTTAACTAGGACAGAGTTTTCGGCTAAGAAAGCGGACAAACAGTCTATGCTGCCGCTCTTCTAGCTTTCTATCAAATCATGTAAAGGGGATGCGATTATGTATTTGACCCCTGAACTAGGCAGAAAAATTGTATCGGAAGTTAAAACATTGATGGACGAACATCTGATCATCGTTGATCCAGCCGGTAACATTATTGCCAGTACGGATAAAAGACGTGTCGGCAGCTTTCATGAAGGAGCCGTCTTAGCCTGCCATCGAAAAACGGAATTGATTCTCTCCGAGGCAGATGAAAGGAAACTAAAAGGTGTAAAGGCAGGGATCAATCTTCCGATTTACTTCGACGGAGAGCCGATCGGCGTGATTGGTATTACCGGCCTCCCGGAAAAGGTTGCACCGTTTGGTTCACTGGTCAAGAAAATGACCGAATTGCTCATCCAGGAAAATATCTACTTCCAACAGACGGAGTGGAAAAACCGGAGAATGGAAGCCTATTTTCTTGATTGGATTCAGCAAGAAGAAGCGGACGACGCTTTCCTGCACAACGGCCAGATTTTAGGATTCGATATGACCACCTGGAAACGGTGTTCCCTTATCCACTTTCCCTCTCTGGACAGCCAAAACGCAGCCGCATATTACCGACTGGCCCGTGAATGGTTCGAAAAAAGAACAACAGACACGTTACTAAGCTGGGGAAACGACCATTGCCTGCTTATTCATGATGAGCTGGAGTCATCGGATTCTCTAGTATCATCGGATTACCACAGACTGTTTGCCCGATTCCAACAGCATATGAAGAAGCGTGTTGGGTTTGTCCCAGAAATTGGAGTGGGACCATCCGGGCCTCCAAAGGCAATGAAACAGCTGTTTCAAAAAACCGAAAAAACGTTGGCGATTGCATTAAAGCGGGTGCCACTCGTCTTTTATGATAATTTGTTATTGGAACTTTGTATCGAAGACATACAAGCAGCTACCAAAACAGCTTTTATTGAGCGCAGTCTTGGCAGTCTTCGCCCGGATTCAGGGCTCTTGACTACCTTGAACGTGTTTTTGTCCAATAACGCGCAGATTGCGGAAACAGCGCGCCAGTTAAAAGTCCATACCAACACCATCCACTACCGCTTGAGTAAAATCGAAGAACTGACCGGTCATGACCCCAAGCAGCTTCACTCCCAGGTTTCTTTCTATTTAGCTATGTTATTTTTGGAAGAATATACAAATCAGTCGTAAATATCAAAGTCTTTTTTGTAGGTTTCTCCATACAATTGCCTGAGAACCAGCATTACAATAAAAGAAAACGAGATAAGAGATAAGGAGAATGACATGCTGACAAAAGATGGATTGGAACTATTGACGGCCATTGTCGGGAAAGAAAACGTGGAAACTTCCCAAGCGAGCAAGCTTGTCTACTCGTTTGACGCTACTCCCCAATTTCAAGCGATGCCGGACGCAGTTGTTTCTCCCCGCAACAGTTCAGAGGTTTCCCAGGTGGTAAAGTGGTGCAATGAACAGGAAATACCCATCGTTCCCAGGGGATCCGGAACCAATTTAAGCGCCGGTACTACTCCCCTTAAGGGTGGTGTTGTCCTTTTGATGAAGCATTTGGACAAAATTATCGAAATCGATGAAGAGAATTTAACAGTGACGACACAGCCTGGCGTGAACACCCTGGAGCTAATGGAAGCAGTTGAAACGAAGGGATTGTTTTATCCTCCCGACCCAAGTTCGATGAAAGTTTCCCAAATCGGCGGAAATATCAATGAGAATTCCGGTGGTTTACGCGGATTGAAATACGGAGTGACCCGTGACTATGTAATAGGGCTGGAAGTCGTCCTTCCAAATGGGGAAAAAATCCGGACAGGCGGAAAGCTGGCAAAAGACGTGGCTGGATACGACTTAACCAGGTTATTTGTTGGATCGGAGGGGACTCTCGGGATTATTACCGAAGCAACGTTAAAATTAATCCCTTTGCCAGAAACGAAAAAGACCGTGTTGGCCCTTTATGAAGACATGGAAGCTGCAGCCCGGACCGTTTCCAAAATCATTGCAGGCAAAATTATTCCGGCTACCCTTGAATTTTTGGATCAGCCTACCATTAAAGTCGTCGAAGACTTTTCCAATATTGGTCTGCCAACACATGCCAAAGCAGTCCTGTTGATCGAACAGGATGGCGATGCCGCCGTTGTGGAAAAAGATATCGAAAAAATTGTCTCGATTTGTGAAGATAACCAGGCAATCGAAGTAAGCATGGCCGCTTCTGAGGTGGAAGCGGAAGC
Organism: Virgibacillus senegalensis; assembly: GCF_000821245.2. Classification (GTDB taxonomy): domain Bacteria; phylum Bacillota; class Bacilli; order Bacillales; family Amphibacillaceae; genus Sediminibacillus; species Sediminibacillus senegalensis. Next base: position 857,188 of record NZ_LN611424.1, on the reverse strand, counting down.
ACTAAGGACCGCAAGGAGATCTGCTTTATCAGCGTTGGCACGGTTAAAACCGACCACCATCCTCGAGGATGCTACCGTTCCTCGTTCCGAGATTGCCAACATGGTTCATGCCATCAATAAAATTGCAGAAAAATATCAGGTTGATATTTGTACATTCGGCCATGCAGGTGACGGAAATCTGCACCCTACCTGTTTGACAGATGCACGGGATAAAGAAGAAATGGAACGGGTGGAACAAGCCTTCGAAGAAATTTTCACTACTGCCGTTGCACTTGGCGGAACGATAACCGGCGAACACGGGGTTGGTGCTATGAAGGCCCCTTATTTGCATCTGAAGCTTGGAGAGGCGGGGGTAGAAGCGATGCATTCCGTCAAACAAGCATTTGATCCGAAAAATATCATGAATCCAGGAAAAATGTTTGCCAAGGAAAGCAGGAAACGGGTGGTGATTACCTAATGAAGACAGCTGAAAAACAACGGATTCAACAGCAATTCCAAGAAAAGATGGATTATGACGAATTACTGAACTGTATGCGCTGCGGTTTTTGCCTGCCCAGCTGCCCTACCTACATCGAGTCCGGTAAAGACGAAGCCCACTCTCCTCGCGGACGAATCGCACTTATGAAAGCGGTTGTAGATGGAGATATCGAACCTGATGATGATGTAAAGCGTTCGCTGGATATGTGCCTTGGCTGTCGGGCATGTGAACCAGTTTGCCCCTCCGGCGTCAACTATGGCCATTTACTGGAACAGGCAAGGGATATTATCTACCAAAATCAGGAGCAACCCCTACCAGTCAAAGCCGTGCGCAAGGCTGCATTCCAGGGCCTGTTTCCCTATCAAAACCGCATGATCGGACTTACCGGTCTTCTGGGCTTTTATCAGCGTTCCGGATTGCGGACCGTAGCCCGTAAATCAGGCATGATGAAGCTGCTCCCAGAATCTATGCAGTTGATGGAAAAGGTATTGCCAGATGTTCCGACAAGCAAAACCATGAAACAACGGCCGCGGTATTTGCAGCCGACAGTCCCTGCAAAAAAACGTGTCGCCTTTTTTTCAGGCTGCTTGATGGACACTGTCTTTCTTCCGACCAACGAGGCGACGACAAAGCTGTTGCAGTATGCCGGATGTGAGATTGTTGTGCCTGAAGCCCAGGCATGTTGCGGCGCCCTCCATGGACATAGCGGGGAAAAACAACAGGCAAAGACAATGGCAAAGCGTAATATCGCCGCGTTTGAAGAAACCGGAGTGGATTACATTATTACCAATGCCGGAGGCTGTGGTGCCTTTTTAGTCGATTACGGTCATTTATTGAAAGATGAACCGGAGTGGAAACAACGCGCTGAAGCATTTTCCAGCAAGATAAAGGACATTTCCAGTGTATTGGTGGAGCTAGGCTTTGATCAACAGCCGTTGTCCCTTTCGGAGGAAATCATCACGTACCAGGACTCCTGCCATTTGAAGAATGTCCAAAAAACATTCATGGAACCAAGAAAACTGTTATCTTCGATCGAAGGTGCTCAATACGTGGAGATGAAGGATGCGGGACGGTGCTGTGGATCGGCCGGGATTTACAATCTGGTCGAAACGGAGATATCTATGCAGATTCTTGATTACAAAATGGAACAAACCAAAGCGACTAAGGCAAAAACGATCGTTACAGCCAATCCAGGCTGTCTCTTGCAAATGAAACTGGGAATTGAAAAAGAAGGACTCTCTGATCATATGAGGGCTGTCCATATCGTTGATCTACTTTTAGAAGCCTACGAAAATGCCAATCCAGCATAATCCCACAAATCGAAGCAACAACCTTAAAAATGAAAGCTACCAAGACGGTGGTTTTCTTTTTGTTTAGAGCTGCAAACACAGCACAATCTTTTTATGAGCAAAAGAAATCTGCTACGATAAACAAAAGTACTTATAACGAGGAGAGAGATAGTCATGAAAGTTGCATGTATTTCCGATATACACGGCAATGCCGATGCGCTCGATGCAGTGCTGCACGATATCGAAACCGAGCAAGTCGACAAAGTGCTTGTGCTGGGCGACATTGCCTTTCGCGGACCAGAACCAAAGCGTTCAATCGACCTTATCCGCAATCTGGATACCGATGTAGTCAAAGGAAATGCTGACGAATGGGTCGTTCGGGGAATCAAGGATGGAGAAGTACCGGAGCAGGCACTGGAACTTATGAACAAAGAACGGGACTGGACGGTTTCCCAGCTTGAAAAGCAGGATGTCGACTACTTAGCCGGACTTTCCGAACAGAAACTGCTGGATCTAGACGGAATAACTGTTCATGTCTTCCATGCCACCCCCGACAGTTTATTTGAAATCGTGCCGCCAGATGCAGCGGAGAGCACAGTGGAATCCAAGCTGGCAAAAGCTCCAGCAGACGTCTATTTGTATGGTCATATTCATCAATCATACATTCGGACAATCAAAGGAAAAACGGTTGTCAATCTAGGCAGTGTCGGCCTTCCTTTCGACGGAATTGCCAAAGCGTCTTATGCTATGCTCGAAGTCCATAATGGCTCTGTAAGTACAAGCATTAGAAAAGTAGCTTATGATATAGAAAAGACGATTGAAAAGTATCATCAGTACAACTATCCGAATATCGATATGATGGAAAACATCCTTCGTAAGGCTGCTGTTCAATAAAAATGTGGCTTAAACTGCCTGTCACAACTTGGTGATGGGCAGTTTTTTCGTTTCTCTCCACTTTCCATAGGGAAAATCATGCTAATATAAATAAGAGAGCAATTATGTACACAACAGAAAGACAAAAAACCAACTCAGGTGTCACAAACAGATCATCCAACCATGGAACATTGTAAAACGGATTTCGAAAGGAGATGTCCAATGTCGCAAACCATTTTTGAAGTTCCAATCAGCTGTCGAGGTATAGCAGCTATTCTATTAAAGAAAATCGAAGGTCGCTATCATGTTTTATTAGTCAAACGGACAAGCAAAATCCTCGATGGTGCCTGGTGCTATATCGGCGGAAGTATCGAACAGGGAGAAAAAGCATGGGAAGCAGCCTTGCGGGAGATTAAAGAAGAAACCGGTATAAATGAAGTGATGCTGTATTCTTCCAATAGATTCGACCAGTTTTACTCGCCGCAGGAGGAATACATCTATATGGCTCCCCTCTTTGTTGGTTATGTCGACAGTCGGCAGCAGGTTATCCTTAACCACGAACATAGTGCGTACAAATGGCTGACTGTTGAGGAAGCAATCGAAACCGTAACTCTCCCAGGAAACGATGAAAACCTTGCTTTTATCGATAAGCATTTTATCCGGAGAACACCTGCACCTTTCCTCCGCGTAGGTAAGGGATAATCTGCGTTCTATCCTTTGTTTTATTTTGCAGTGAGAATAACAGCTATCTAACCCAGTCTCGTTTTAGACACTCTTCGCATTGCGTACAGCTTGTTTACCTGAATTGTTTTTGAGATAATAAAATCCTTACATAAACAGGTTGTAACCTGACAAATTGTTGGAAAACAAATGTAACAGACCCCTGTAAACAAGGAGGAATCAAGTGTGTCGAGAGACTTCCAGGAATCAAAAATGAAAGTTTTTTCGTTAAGCTCCAACCTGCCTCTGGCAGAAGAAATCGCCGACAATATGGGTGTGGAACTTGGAAAAAGTACGGTGACAACCTTTAGTGACGGTGAGGTACGAATCAGTATCGAAGAAAGCGTCCGCGGATGCGACGTCTTTGTCATCCAGTCTACAAGTGAACCGGTGAACCAACATATCTTAGAATTACTAATAATGATTGATACATTGAAGCGGGCTTCAGCCAAGACGATCAATGTTGTGATCCCTTATTATGGCTATGCCAGACAAGACCGTAAAGCGCGGCCGAGAGAACCAATCACTGCAAAGCTCGTCGCAGACTTAATTCAGGAATCCGGAGCTTCCCGTGTGATATCGTTAGACTTGCACGCTCCGCAAATCCAGGGATTTTTCAATATTCCGGTCGACCAATTAGCAGGCATTCCTATTTTGGCTAATTACTTGCAGGAAAAACAGTTCGAAGACGTGGTCGTTGTGTCACCGGATCATGGCAGTGTATCGCGCGCAAGACAGCTTGCCGATCATCTGAAAGCTCCTATCGCTATCATCGATAAACGCGGGCCAAGGGAAACAGAAGTCGGCGAATCGAATATTGTCGGAAATATCGAAGGAAAAACGGCCGTCCTGGTCGACGATATCGTCGATACCGGAACACGTATGACCAGTGGAACCAAAGCATTGATGGCGAAAGGCGCCAAGGAAGTCTATGCCTGCTGTACCCATCCGGTTTTATCCGGTATTGCAATTGATAAAATCAAAAACTCCGAGCTGAAAGAATTGATTGTCACCAACAGCATCCCGATTCCGGAAGAGAAACACCTTGACCGCATTACACAGCTATCGGTAGCACCGTTGATGAGCGATGCGATTACCAGAGTTTTTGAAGATCGTTCAGTCAGCCCATTATTTGATTGATAAAAACCAGAGCCCTGAAAGGCTCTGGTTTCTTCCGTTTATGCAGTGCTTTCATCTTGCGTCCATCGCTGTAAGATGATGAACGCGCCTATAGACCTTCGTTCACATGAATTTTTGCAATGCTGCTTCAATTCGTTCCGCGGTAAATGGTTTGACGATGAAATCTTTCGCACCGGCTTTGATTGCTTCTACTACCATCGCCTGCTGCCCCATTGCCGAGCACATTATCACATTCGCATCATCATCATATTGTCTGATGGCCTGCAATGCCTCTACACCGTTCATTTCCGGCATGGTAATATCCATTGTCACTAAGTCAGGCTGCAGTTCTTTATATTTTTCCACTGCTTCCTGCCCGTTTGCTGCTTCCCCGATTACTTCCAGACCAATGTTGCTTAAAATGTCTTTGAGCTGCAATCGCATAAAGGCTGCGTCATCCGTAACGAGTACGCTCTTCATATGCTAAATCCCCCACTCTGTTGAAATTAAACTTGGCTTATCTCTTTTACTTCCTGCATTTCTTCGATATCAAAAATACTGGCAAAATCAAGCATAATCAGCAATCGGTCCTCCAGTTTCGCGACACCTTTCAAGAAGGCCGAATGAATTCCTCCTGCCATCTTGGGAGCTGGATCGATCAAGTCCGGGTCGATATCGATCACGTCTTTTGCTTCATCAACAATCAAACCAGCAGTCACACCATCAATTTCAATGATCAGGACTCTTGTTTCATCCGTATAGTCCTTTCTACCCAAACCCAATCGCTCTTTCAAGTCAATAATAGGAATTACTTCTCCTCGCAAATTGACAATTCCTTTAATGAAATCAGATGTATTTGGAACCTCCGTTACATCGACCAAACGCTCAATGGAACGGACCTGCTGGATATCCACGCCGTACTGTTGTTGTTTCAATTGAAAAATAATGGTCTTAACTGCCGTCTGCATCCTGATTCCCCCTGTGTTTCTATCCATCTGTCATTCTTTAACTTGATCGATTTCCAGACCCTAAGCTTTTAGGTTAGATAGACTTATTTATCTAGTAATATTAGACTATTAAAGCGTATTTTTCAACAAAATTTTACCAATTCCTTTTCTCTTTTTTTTCATCTTGAAATTCTGTTCTTATTAACGAAACCAACTTCTTAGGTTTCGCTCCCTTCCAATCAGGGGGATTTTCACAAAACGATATAGTCGCTGCTTCCCCAATTGAATCAATCGATAGATAAAGTAGGAACTGAAATAAACGAAAGGAAAAAATAATAAACCGTATAATAGATGCTCCTTCCACCATTCTAGTCCGGCAGCCGCCAAACAAAGATGCGTCACACTGATGATCAGAGGATGAATGACAAATATTCCGATTGTATTCCTTCCGATTCGATTGTAATGAGTTGCCTCCCCGATGGTTCGAAATTTCATTAAAGCAGCAAATATCAACAGACTTAACGGAATCGTAGAAAGGAAGTATTCTTCATGGATCCCCCCCAAATGTTCCATCGTCCAGTTACGCTCCATAAGCTGAAGGAAAAGCAGAAATGGTATGGCCGACATATAAATAACCCCGCTAACCCGCGAAGCGAGGATTTCTGCCTTTTCGTGCTTAAGTGCCAAAAAGCTTCCAAGAGCCACATAAAACAAACCGAAAAAGAACGGGTCTCTTGTGTTAAAGGGTATATCATATAACAAGGAATAGCCTTGGCCGGTCAACCCAAACAAGTGCAGAGCAAAGCTGATAACCAGCAACAGACTAACCGCCTGCATCCGCATAAAACAATAGAGAATAATAGTCGCCCAAATCAGTGCCGGTAAAAACCAAAGGTGATACTGTGTGTTGCTTACACCGTAAACAAAAAACTCCTTCGTAAGCAAACCGCCGACATAATCTTCAGTCTGTTGATTAACCATTCCCCCACTCTCCCAGGCAATTTTCGCATAATCGTAAACCGCATAAACGATAAACCAGGTAACATACAATAACAGCAGTTTTTTCGTGTAGGATAAAAAATAACCAAACGCCCTATCATTGCTGTTTGTTTTCATGGTGAATAAAAAGCCGGAGGCAATAAAGAAAAAGGGTACACTAAACCTTGCCAGCACCTTTAAAATGATGTCCAGCTGCTCGCCGTCAAAGCCGGCAGCAAGTTGAACAGATGCAAATGCCTGAGCATGTATATAAACAATTCCCAGCATAGCCAGAAACTTGCCGAAATCAATGCTATGGTATGTCTTCATCGATTTACCTCCTCGCCTTTACTAGGGAAATACCCGCTTGAGCTTCCATTTAGGCTTCTAGCGGTAAAAAGTCCTTCCGGTTTTAATGTCATTGAACTATTCAAGTTAAGGGAAAGCTAAGACGTGGCGGCTGGCAGGAACAAGTCCGTCCTATCGACCACAGGCTGGCCAAAGATAATAAAAGCAACCGGGAAAAAGAAAGCTAACCGTAACGAGGCCACTGAAAAACTGAAGGTCTTTGAAAAGTAGAATTTTAAAAAGCGGTATGTATGGAATTTAATTTCCATACATATGACTTCGACAAGACGTTCTGAATAGTCCAGCTCAGCTTTAAGCGTATCTTCGGTTGGTTTCTCAGGAAATTTTTTCTTCATGGATTCATCGATAGAATAAATCATTTTACGGACGTTCTTGGAACGGCTACGTAATACTTCTTGAGAGGATGTTTGATTGTATCGAGCCTTGGTGTGTGTCGCATCAAGGATAAGAGACTTCGATTGAATCACGCCTTTCTCAAGAGCGACCTCTACGGTTTTTCCAATCAGGAGATCTAAAAGGTTTGTGTCTTTCAGACGTTTACGACGGAAGTAAGCTAATAAGCTGGGATCAATGACGTCATCTTCTGGTGCCATTTCAAGGAAATATTTGAAGGACATGTCTACCTGAGCTCGTTCCACGAGATCCCCATCAGACAATGTATAGATGGTTTTCAGTGTACAAGAAAAAGAGTGACTTTCTTTTAGAATTTAAAGAAAGTCACTTCTTTATCATTTATCCTCTGTTGATTCCACGATAAACGTTCGGTGGNAACCGCCTGCATCCGCATAAAACAATAGAGAATAATAGTCGCCCAAATCAGTGCCGGTAAAAACCAAAGGTGATACTGTGTGTTGCTTACACCGTAAACAAAAAACTCCTTCGTAAGCAAACCGCCGACATAATCTTCAGTCTGTTGATTAACCATTCCCCCACTCTCCCAGGCAATTTTCGCATAATCGTAAACCGCATAAACGATAAACCAGGTAACATACAATAACAGCAGTTTTTTCGTGTAGGATAAAAAATAACCAAACGCCCTATCATTGCTGTTTGTTTTCATGGTGAATAAAAAGCCGGAGGCAATAAAGAAAAAGGGTACACTAAACCTTGCCAGCACCTTTAAAATGATGTCCAGCTGCTCGCCGTCAAAGCCGGCAGCAAGTTGAACAGATGCAAATGCCTGAGCATGTATATAAACAATTCCCAGCATAGCCAGAAACTTGCCGAAATCAATGCTATGGTATGTCTTCATCGATTTACCTCCTCGCCTTTACTAGGGAAATACCCGCTTGAGCTTCCATTTAGGCTTCTAGCGGTAAAAAGTCCTTCCGGTTTTAATGTCATTGAACTATTCAAGTTAAGGGAAAGCTAAGACGTGGCGGCTGGCAGGAACAAGTCCGTCCTATCGACCACAGGCTGGCCAAAGATAATAAAAGCAACCGGGAAAAAGAAAGCTAACCGTAACGAGGCCACTGAAAAACTGAAGGTCTTTGAAAAGTAGAATTTTAAAAAGCGGTATGTATGGAATTTAATTTCCATACATATGACTTCGACAAGACGTTCTGAATAGTCCAGCTCAGCTTTAAGCGTATCTTCGGTTGGTTTCTCAGGAAATTTTTTCTTCATGGATTCATCGATAGAATAAATCATTTTACGGACGTTCTTGGAACGGCTACGTAATACTTCTTGAGAGGATGTTTGATTGTATCGAGCCTTGGTGTGTGTCGCATCAAGGATAAGAGACTTCGATTGAATCACGCCTTTCTCAAGAGCGACCTCTACGGTTTTTCCAATCAGGAGATCTAAAAGGTTTGTGTCTTTCAGACGTTTACGACGGAAGTAAGCTAATAAGCTGGGATCAATGACGTCATCTTCTGGTGCCATTTCAAGGAAATATTTGAAGGACATGTCTACCTGAGCTCGTTCCACGAGATCCCCATCAGACAATGTATAGATGGTTTTCAGTGTACAAGAAAAAGAGTGACTTTCTTTTAGAATTTAAAGAAAGTCACTTCTTTATCATTTATCCTCTGTTGATTCCACGATAAACGTTCGGTGGTGACGCCTGCGGGAACAGCGCGAGCCGAAGATCCACTTGGTTAAGTGATCTTCTTGACCAAGTTAGCTGAGGCCGTGCCCGCGGCAAGCATCCACCGATAAGCGATTCGTGAGAATCAACAACAAACTTTTTAAATTTCTTCTAGATTAGAAAGGACTTTTCAGTTTGGTTAACTTATTGGAGTTATTTTCATTTGCTGATCGATAGAAGGAAACTTGATAATAGATTTCATAAGGTCAGAAATCACGACAGCCTTCCCGATCTTATTAACAAACCTGAATTTTCGTTAATCTAATTGTAACTGCGCCTCTTTCGCTTGAAATAACAATTTCCCGCCTGTCCGGTTATTTTCCACCCATTCAAGGATTGCCCCGGCAAGTTTCATGGCAATGATGCGGTCCTGTGCAGTCGGATCCGGTCCCATACAGAGAGCTTCATCGATACCATGCGTCTTCCAATCGATTGCGATGTCCACCAAAAGTTCGTTCGGAATTCGTTCCGCAGCGATTCGCTCGTCAAACAGCAAAAATGCATGGGTATGTCCAAGAGCAAATTCTTTCTGCAACTTGGTTTTCAATGCTAGAACATCCCCATCATCGAAGTCGTGATGCAGGACATGCCCATTGACTGCCAGCGCTACTTCATCAAGTACGTGCTTTGGCGCTTTGGCTCCGAGTTGAACCCCCAGCAAACGAGGGTTAGGATACTTCAAAGAATCAATCGTATCGCGAATGCGCAGGATACTTTCAATCATATAATTGAGTGCCGTGTCATAACCTAAAGACAGATCAGTCCCTTCCACATTGTTGTATATCGACACGGGGATAAATAAGCATCTCGTTTCCCCGAGCCTTTCCCGAAGCATTTCGACCATCGATGCTACCTGCTGCGGTCCAATCGCTAGTATGGCGTCAAATTCTCCGAGGGCGTCGTATACAGATAAATCCTCTGAAAGCGGTGAAAGCTGCAAGACATTTTTAAAATCCACAAATGCTCCTGAAATGTTTTCTTCGGCAAAATTTTTATAAGTAAGCACGCCGGACCGTTGATCTAGTCTGACCCCAGTGACTGTATGGGTATACAAAAGCTCAGAAATCACTTTATGTAAAAGTTGATTTACTCCGGCTGGCGCCATTTCAAAGTTGATAATTCCTATATGCACATATACCGCCTCACTTCCTGATGTAGTCTACCGCTCATTATACAAAAAATTCACTTGAAAAACAGGTTGCTCATAAGGAGTAATGAAAAGTAATAAATCAATGAAGAGAAATTCAGAAGAAAAGAGAGTGGAAAAAGAAGGACGAAATAAAAATAAGTGGCGGAGAAGGTGGGATTCGAACCCACGCGGCGGTAACCCGCCCTAATGCATTTCGAGTGCATCCCCTTCAGCCGGACTTGGGTACTTCTCCATATACAAGTGCTGGTGAGAGGACTCGAACCTCCGACCCCTTCATTACGAGTGAAGTGCACTACCAACTGTGCTACACCAGCGAGTCTTTAAAAGCACATAGAAAATAATAATACATTTTCTGTTTTTCTTCAACCAACTTGCTGGATTTCCAATAAAAAATTTTATGCTCTCCAAAGTAATCCTTAAAACTGTCTTTGTGCTCTATTCATTTGTATTTCATAGAAAAACAAACAAACCTACAGCTATTTTGCATCATATCGCTGCTATATGGTTCTCATGATAAAATATCAAACTTAACTCTATTATTTCTATGTTTTTGAAAATTTATGATTTTCAAAATATTTGGGATAATGGAAGGGTATTCAAAATATACAAGGGGGATAGCAAAAGCATGAAAAAAGCATATGTAGGTATATTTGCACTGTTACTATCTTTATTAATGTTAGCAGCTTGCGGCTCAGACGAAACATCGGGAGAATCCAAAGATGGCGAAACCTATACAGTGGCCACCGATGCCAACTTCCAGCCATTCGAATATAAAAATCCTGAAACCGGAGAAATGGAAGGTTTCGATATCGATTTGATTAAGGCAATCGCCGATGAGGCAGGCTTTAATGTAGAATTTGAAACAATGGAATTCGATGGTTTGATTGCCTCCATGCAATCAGGGAAATTTCCAATCGGAATCGCCGGTATTTCAATTACCGATGAGCGAAAAGAAACGATTTCCTTTTCCGACTCCTATTATGATTCAGGTTTGATCCTTACGGTACCGGAAGAATCGGATGTCCAGTCAATTAATGATGTCGATGGCTTGAAAGTCGGTACCCGACAAGGTTCAACGAGTGAATCCTATTTGAACGCTAACACGGATGCCGAAGTCGTAGCCTATCCGGAAATCGTAACAGCTTATATGAATCTGGAAAAAGACCGCCTTGATGCCGTACTTTATGACTTGCCGAACGTTCAATATTATATCAAGGAAAATGCCGAAGGAAAGCTAAAAACGGTTGGCGATGTAATGGAAGGACAGCCTTACGGTATTGCGTTCCCGAAAGACTCCGAGCTGGTTGACCCAGTAAACGAGGCGTTGGCAACTCTAAAAGAAAATGGTACTTACGATGAAATCTATAAAAAATGGTTCGGCACGGAGCCTGCAGAATAAGCCGGCAGATCCAGAACAGCAAGTATCAGGCGTAACAAGCGAAAGCTTGTTACGCTATTTTTTAGAAAGGCTGTTGTCGCTTTTCATCAAAAGCAACGTAAATAAAAACGTGCGTCTGGCAGGATGATGATTCTGCTTTCAGGCGCCTTGTCAATCAAGGGGAGATGCATGCATGATTGAAGCAATAATGGATTCACCATATATAAACTCACTGCCAACCCTGTTTGAAGGGTTGAAAATGACCTTGTTAATAACGATAGCCGGTTTATTCCTTGGCTTTATCCTTGGCGGGATAGTCGGGCTCGGCAAGCTTTCAAAAAACAAACTGATACAGGGCATTTGTACCGTTTATGTAGAAGTCGTACGAGGTACACCGATCTTGGCTCAAGTATTGTTCATCTATTATGGGCTGACAGAGGATTTGATCGGGCTCAGCATCAATGCCCTGACCGCAGCAATCGTCGCAATCACGATCAATGCCGCTGCTTACATAGCCGAAATCGTCCGTGGGGCTGTTTATTCGATCGAAAAAGGACAGCGTGAAGCCGGTCGATCTCTTGGCCTTACCGAAAAACAAACCATGCGCTATATCGTTTGGCCCCAAGCTTTCAAACGAATGATCCCGCCGCTTGGAAATCAGTTTGTCATCAGCTTGAAGGACACTTCTTTGTTTTCTGTTATCGCTGTTCATGAAGTACTTTACATGGGAAAACAGTACTACAATGTGACTTACGAGATTTTCGAAACTCTTGTGATGGTTTGTGTCCTTTATCTGATCATCACGATTCCTACCTCTATCATTTTACGACGTTTAGAAAGGAAGCTGGATGTATAAATGATTGAAATCAAAGACTTGCATAAATCGTTTGGTGACGTTGAAGTGCTCTCAGGAATCAACGCCACTATCAACCAAAAAGAAGTTGTATGTGTCATAGGCCCGTCTGGTTCCGGAAAAAGTACACTGCTGCGCTGCCTGAACCTTTTGGAAGACATCACATCTGGTCAGGTAATCATCGACGGGACCGATTTGACAGACCCGTCAACTGATATCAATAAATTGCGTACCAACGTCGGGATGGTTTTTCAGCATTTCAATCTTTTTCCACACAAAACCGTATTGGAAAATATCACGCTTGCTCCCATAAAAGTAAAAAGGATGTCAGAGAAGGAAGCCAAGGATGTGGCGATACCATTACTTGAAAAGGTTGGGTTATCTGATAAGGCCGAAGCATACCCGGAGAGCCTTTCCGGTGGACAAAAACAAAGGGTTGCCATCGCTCGTGCCCTGGCGATGAATCCGGAATATATGTTGTTTGACGAGCCTACTTCCGCATTAGACCCCGAGTTGGTCGGTGAAGTACTACAGGTCATGAAAGACCTTGCAAACGAAGGCATGACCATGGTTGTTGTCACCCATGAGATGGGGTTTGCACGTGAAGTCGGAGATCGCGTTATTTTCATGGATGAAGGAATCATTCAAGAGGAAGGTGATCCAGAGCAGGTATTTCTCCATCCTCAAAATGAACGCACACAATCCTTTTTAAGTAAAATTTTATAATTTGGCAGCAGTTTATGAAAACCGTCCACAGAGGGCGGTTTTTTCATTTTCGAACTTCACCCTCTTCTCTATCGTAATGTTTATTGACGTAAAACAGAAAAGGTTTCAAATCGGTCGCCTACGGCAATAGACAAGCAACACGTATGGAAAGGTGTGTGAGCGAGTGAAAGCAGTAACCAATCAGGGCAAAGAAAAAGTAGAAGTGAAAAATGTCGCAGATCCTTCGATCACAACTGGAGACGATATGATTGTCCGGATTACATCCACCGCCATTTGCGGTTCCGATTTACATTTATATCATGGACATATCCCTCTCGGAGACGATTATGTAATCGGCCATGAACCAATGGGAATAGTCGAAGAAGTGGGACCGGATGTTAAAAAGGTAAAGAAAGGCGACCGTGTCGTTATTCCATTCAATGTGGGTTGTGGCGAATGCCACTTTTGTAAAAACCAAATGGAAAGCCAGTGCGACAATGCAAACCCGCACCGTGATACAGGTGCCTACTTCGGTTATTCGGAAATGTACGGCAACTATCCCGGTGGACAGGCCGAATACTTACGTGTGCCTTATGCAGATTTTTCTTCTTTTGTAGTACCTGAAAGCAGCGAACTTGAGGATGAAAGTTTGTTGTTTCTCTCCGATATTGTTCCAACCGCTTACTGGAGTGTCGTCGGAAGTGGCGTTAAAGAAGGAGATACTGTAATCGTCCTCGGTGCAGGCCCAGTCGGATTGTTAATGCAAAAATTCGCCTGGTTGAAAGGTGCAAACCGCGTAATTGCTGTCGATCATGTCCCTTACCGGCTGGAGCACGCTAAACGAACCAACAACGTCGAAGTGTATAATTTCGAGGAATTCAGCGATATGGGCAACCATTTACATGAAATTACTCGAGGCGGAGCTGAAGTGGTTATCGACTGCGTCGGAATGGATGGGAAAGTCACCATGAAAGACCACGTAAAGACACTCGCAGGGCAAGTTGGTACGATTGACCCGATTATCACGGCAGCACACTCCGTAAAAAAATTCGGTACGATCCAATTGACGGGCGTGTATGGAGCGCCTGCTACAGCTTATCCGATGAATTCGATTTTCTCCCGCAATGTTACCGTAAAGGCCGGACAGGCTCCCGTCATTCATTTCATGCCGGAATTGTATCAGATGGTAGAAAACGGGGTTTTCGATCCGACGGACATCATTACCCACAAAGTCAGTCTGGACGATGCAGCAGAATCCTATCGATTATTCGATAAAAAGGAAGATGGTTGCATCAAAGTCGTACTCAAACCTTGAGACTTATAAAAAAACGGACAACAGATTGAATCTGTTGTCCGTTTTTTTAATTCCGAGTTGATCGGTAAGCATTTATCTTGCTGTCAAATTCAAACTTTTTTATACTTATTCTAACACTCGGAAATAAACAAAAGGGGGATATTAGATGAGTTCTGCGAAAGTAGTACCGGAAATAGAAAAGTACCGGAAAGCCGGTTACGATATAGACCCGTTATTTATCAACCGCTGGTCTCCGCGCTCCTTTTTGGATAAGGCCGTCCCAGACGAGATTTTATTCAGTGTATTTGAGGCAGCACGCTGGGCACCTTCTGCTCTCAACATTCAACCTTGGCGGTTTGTCGTAGCAAGAACAAAGGACGATCTGGAAAAATTCCATTCTTTTATTTTGCCTGGTAATCTGACTTGGTGTGAGAAAGCGCCAGTGCTTACCTTGATCATTTCGGAGAAAACGGATGATAAAATGGGAGAAAATGCAGCCCATGCCTTTGACACGGGCGCTGCTTGGGGCTATCTGTCTTTACAAGCTTCCTTAAAAGGGCTTGTAACCCATCCAATGGGTGGTTTCGACAAAGAAAAAGCCCGGAAGGTTTTAAATATCCCGGATAAATACGCGCTACACGCCGTGGTCGCCATTGGCTACCAGGGCCAAAAATCCGCTTTGCCGGTAAACCTTCAAGAAAGAGAACAGCCTTCTCCCCGTCGCCCACTCGATGAAACGATTCATGAAGGATCTTTTTAAAACGATGAAAAAGCATGGCTGAGAAGGTGACCACTGAAAAACCGAAGTTTTATGCTAGGTAGAATTTTAAACAAGCGGTCTGTGCGGAAATTATTCCATACTGACCGCTTTTCGTCTAATTTTTAAGGTTTGTGCCTCTATTCCTTCATTAGTTAACGATTCGTTTTACGTTTGCCGTTGAAAATCGCATCGCACCTTGAACGCGCATGCCTTCGAGACCCGAAGATGAGGCGGCCTCATATCCGTGTCTATGCTTCCATTCGCTATTTTTAGCTTTAATCTTATATCGTTCCTTCGCCCTTTCTTTAAAGGTATCACTGTTTTGAAAGGTGAGTTGAGCGATATGTTCTCCAGATTTTAAGCTGACCGAATAACTTTTGGTTTTGGCACCATGTTTATAACAGTACAAGAAAAAAGAGTGATTTTCTTTTTTAAATTAAATAAAAAGATTGACCCTTGGTAATTCCACGATGCGAGCGATGGTGACGCCGCAGGAACAGCGCTAGCCGAAGATCCACTTGGTCAAGTGATTTTCTTGACCAAGTTAGCTGAGGCCGTGCCCGCGGCAAGCATCCACCGACAAGCGATTCGCGGAAGGTTGAAAGAACTTTTTCAGTTGCCTCCTGAGCAGCGATGCTTTTATTATGCTCTTATTCGGAAGCAAACTGCTTTCGCTTTGATTACCTCTTCCATATAGCTAGCTTTCCAGTTGATCATCCCCATTCTGTCCGCAACATTCCCATTAAAATTCCCATTCAGGAAACTCCTTCCACCGTTATGCTTATAGGTTTATAGACAAAGATGATTCATGATAGGATGATTGTAATCGGTATATTCGAAAATATTTAATTTAACAGAAACGAAGGGTGTCCATATGTATATCGTCCATTCCATATTCGAAGTACCTTCGGAAAAATCAGAAGAAGTTATTGCCATCTATCAAAATCGATCCAGATTGGTAGATCAAGCTTCGGGTTTTGTGGCACTTTGCGCGGAAAAAAGCTGGAAGACAAGACTGCTCGGAGCCAATCTGCCATTGGAGTATGCGCTACAACAGGCAACCGACTGGAAACCAGATGTTATCGGATTATCTGCTGCCCTTTCCTACCGGCTTCCACTATTAAAAAAATACATCGATGATTTGGAGAGTTTGCCATTTCATCTCAAAGTCATCGTGGGCGGCCGCCTCGCCGGGATTCATGGTTTATCCAAATTTACGAGTAAAGAAACAGCCATTTTTGACAACCTTCATACATTGAATCAATGGCTGGATCCTTCGCGAGAGGAGGTTGAGGTTGATGGAGCAAGCTGAATACCTGCCTCTTCCTTATTTTAAGATCAATAAAAACCTAGACATCCTTTCCATGTCTGATAAGGCAAAACAGCTATTTATGATTGGAGATGGGTTTTTAAGTCTTGTGGATGAGGAAAGCATGGAAAAAGCCAGAAGTAACATCTATCCGGAAATAGTCGATAACAATGTAGAGCTGAATTTAAAAACGAAAAATAATCCTTCAGCAGCTTATGAAGTAAATATTCACTGGAACAGTGAGGATGGCCATATTATTTGTTTTGAGGCTCCAGAAAAGACGGAGAAAATTACAGACCAGCTCCAGAAATTGAGAGACAGATTGAATAGCACGGATTTTGAACTGTTGGCAAAGAAAGAAGAACTGGAAGACGCGATTGAACGAGTAAACAAACTTTCTGGCCCTGTCATCCCGCTTGATGAAGATGTTGCGCTTGTTCCATTCTTTGGCGACTTACCCCCAGAAAAACTGGATATCATTAAAACGGACATCCTCCGCTTCATCTATGATTCCTCCATCGATTACTTGCTATTTGATTTTACCGCCGTCGGAAACATAAGCAGGGAAGGAATCAATAGTCTGGAAGAACTGATGAACACAATCCATCTTATGGGACAGGAAATAGTACTATGCGGGGTTAAACCAAAACATGCACAAGCAATCAACAACCTTCGCCGTTTTTTAAAAGCCAAGACTGTTACCAGCTTGAGCCAGGCAATTCATCACTATTTTGGTGGTAATAACAAATAGGAATGGCAGTCAACCAATCTGGAAAAGCTTTGCCCTCCAGTGATGAACCGTTAAAAGAAAAAGAGTGGAGGTATCCTTGCGCCATCATTCTATCATGCAGGTCAACCAACCTTGAGAAGCACTAAAAAACATGAACGCTTGTGCGTTCATGTTTTTTATTCTACCTAATCACTTGTACCCATCAAAAGAATGGATGGCTTCCGGCGCAAATCTACTGTTAAAAGGCTATTAACCTGTCCGATAACTTTTTATAGAAAAAGACAGTTCTTCTTGTTGTAACCGATCAAGCATTTGTTGAAAGATAACTCCTTTTCTATTAGCTACATCTTTCTGCAATTGAAGATATAGCAGCCGCTTAGTCCCCTGATCCAAATTTTCTACCAGCTCTGCCCATAACTGCATCAAATCCTTCGATTGAGTGGCTTCAATTCCATAAGAAACACACATTTTTAATAGTTGATCTTCGAGCTCGTCCAATAACGCCTTCCCGCCCACTCCACTTCCTCCTCTGCTTTTATTTATTCTATTTCTATGCATCTTATCGAAAAAATAGAAGCAGAATCTATCACCAGAGAATCAAAGGCATCCCATAGTCAGGCGTGGTAACAATAATGATAAGTATCAACCAAATAGATAAACGAATATTCAGAATTATGTGTTGACAGTGATCGGTACCACTGGTAATATAATTCCTAATTAATTGAAAACCAAATAAAATAAGTTGTCTCTTATCAAGAGCAGGTGGAGGGAAATTGGCCCGATGAAGCCCGGCAACCGACTGTAATACCATTGTGAGATGGGGCGTTTAGCTGCGCCGCGGTTCTTACCGCTTAAAGCACGGTGCTAATTCCTGCAGTAGCGATACTGCAAGATGAGAGAAAGGGCGTTGGATATTTTGGATAAAAAAACCTCTTTCTCTTGGAAAGAGGTTTTTTAATTGCTCAAAACATAAAAGGAGGATGTAGCATGTTTCTGATGTATGGATTGTCTGCATTAGGTTTCGGGGTGATTGGCAGTCTTGTCTGCTCGATTATTTATCCAAAAAACAAGGAGGCAGCTAAATGAGTACATTGCCAACCTGGACCATTTTTATGATTGTGGCACTTTTAGTTGGGTACTTTTTTGTTGTTTTTTATATCGGCCACCGGGGGGCTCGACACAGTAGGACGATGACAGGCTTTGCCACTGCTCGCGGAAAAGTGAGCCCCTGGCTGGTCGGAGCAAGCTTTGCCGCCACCTTTGCCAGCGCCAATTTATATTTGGGTTTGCCTGGACTTGCCTATCAATACGGCATCTCGGTATTATGGTACACCTTGGGAAGCTTTGGTACCGCCTGGCTCGGCTTGCTTCTGTTCGCCAAAACCTTTTGGAAATACCAAAAGCAAAACGGCGGTGTTTCCACCCTTCCGGAATGGCTGGGAAAAAGGTATAACAGCAAAACGCTGCAAATTCTGGTGTCCATCCTGCTCTTGTTCAATATCTATTATATTGTTGGCCAAAACGTTGGATTGGCCACGATATTTGAAACCATTATTGGCATCCCATATGAGTGGGGAGTAGTCATCGGAGTCGTCATCACCATTGTTTACATAGGGCTTGGTGGAGCGTTCGCGCAAATTATCACCGATGCTTTCCAAGGAGTATTGATGTCTGTCACCTCTGTCTTAATTGTTACTTCATTGTTCTGGACAATCGGGGGTGGTTTCCAGGTGTTTAACCGGATGTTTGATCAATTGGCGGCCATCAACCCTGCACTTGTTTCCACTTTTTCGCCTGACGGACCTTATGACAGTGTACCGACCGTTCTGGCCATTCAATTTCTCATGATCAGTTTTGTTTTGATGCCTCAGCTTTTAAACAAAATTTTGGCGATCGAAACGGAAGAAGAACTGCGGCCATTTGTCATTTCCAGCGGTGTCCATCTGTTTTTCATCTCATACCTGCCCGTATTCGGCGGATTTGCCGCAAGAATTCTCGTTCCAGGCCTGGACGAGGCAGATCAAGCATTGCCCGCTTATTTAATCGAAGCATTTCCACCGATCCTTGTTGCATTGATGATTGTCGGAGTCATTTCAGCTGTGCTTTCGAGCACAGACAGTCTTTATCTGTCGATAACTTCCAGTATCGGGAATGACATTTATTTGCCGCTGGTTCAAAAAACCCGGGCAAGTCTTTCCTCCATCAACTATGACCAACGCGCAGTTATCATCGCTAAGTCTTCTTTGATTGTTGTCGGTGGTGCTTCCCTTTACTTGTCGATAAGTCGACCAGAATCCCTGGCCATGCTAATCCAGTTCAGCTTCTCGGCCATCATCAGCGGCGTATTCGGTCCAGTCCTGCTAGGCTACTTTTGGAAGAAAGGAAACCAAACCGGTGCAATTGTTTCCGTTTTAACCGGTTCCCTGTCCTATTTAGCCTTTACGCAATTCGACCTGCTGCCAAATTTATATATTGCCCTGTTTGTCAGTTCCACACTTGGATTAATCAGCATGATGGCAGCCAGCTACTTGGCAGCTGTAATCAGACCTAAGGTAAGTATCGCTGGCAAACATAGTGCTTGAATCGCAATAACAATTTTTTTCAGGAGGGATTTCTGTTGACAAAACAAATTATTTTACATGCGTTTGAAATGAACAGTGCGATGCATAATTCACATGGTCTTTGGAAGCACCCAAATACCAAGCGACATCGCAGCTATAAAGACTTGCAATATTGGGTAGACCTTGCCCGCTTGTTAGAAAAAGGGAAATTCGATGCCGTATTTTTTGCAGATGTGCTCGGCATTTACGACGTTTACCGCAAAAGTAAAGCACCGTCCATTCGGGATGGATTGCAAGTACCGGTAAACGACCCCGCCCTGCTTGTCTCGGCAATGGCTCAAGCGACCGAACACCTGGCATTTGCCATTACTGTCAGTACCACCTATGAACCACCCTTCGGCAATGCAAGACGCTTTTCCACACTTGACCATTTAACCAATGGCAGGATTGCCTGGAATATCGTGACATCCTACTTGCCAAACGCAGCAAGAAACTTTGGTCTTGAAGAAATGATTAAACACGATGAGCGATATGATATCGCCGACGAATATCTGGATGTGTCGTATCAACTTTGGGAAGGCAGCTGGGAAAACGATGCTTTCATCGAGGACAAACACAAAGGTGTTCTCATAGATCCTGATAAAGTAAACGAAATTAATCACCGTGGCAAGTATTTCCGGGTAGAGGGTCCTCATCTTAGTGAACCATCCCCGCAAAGAACGCCGGTTCTCTACCAGGCAGGAACTTCAGAACGCGGTCGTGCTTTCGCCGCCAAACATGCTGAGTGTATTTTTGTTGGTGGTCCGACTCCGGAAAGGATTCGTTATTATATCGAAGACATCAAAGAACGGGCCGCAAAACATGGACGTGATAGTTCCAAAATAAAATTTTTATCCTTCCTCAATGTGATTGTCGGGGAAACTACCGAGGAAGCGGAACAAAAATATGCAGAATATGCCAGTCATTGGAGTCCGGATGCAGCCAAAGCACAATATGGTGCAAGCGGCTCCGATATTGCGGAGTATGAGGAATGGGATCGCTCCTTGCCATTTGAATACACCAAAAAGACAGAGGGCGGACATTACAAAGCGGCAACACTTACAAAAGACGCTCCTAAAAAATTGACCGTTGGGGAAGTACTCGACCGATTTGAAACCTTGGACCGTACCAATATTATTGTCGGAAATCCAGAAGAAGTAGCTGACGCCATCCAATTTCAATTCGAAGAATCTGGAGTAGACGGATTTAACCTAAACCATCTTGTCACCCCTGGTGATTTAGAAGCTTTTGTGGAATTAGTCGTTCCTGTTCTGCAAAAACGCGGGATTTATAAAAAGTCGTACAAGCAAGGAAGCCTGAGAGAAAAACTTTTCTCCCAGGAAGCCGTCCTGCCCGCGGACCACCCCGGCAGTAGATACAGAAATAATGCAGCATCCTTTCGTTAACGGACAGTCTCGACTGTCCGTTTACTTTTCTCCATTATTCACTCATTTTTTTATTCGTTATTTTTCTAAAGACAGCTGTCTGAAACAAGCTGTCCTTGCCAGCATACGATTAAATTAAACGAGTAGAAAGGAGGTGGCTATCATCTCCATCGATAATTCAATCGTAAATGGCAGCTTTGAATCAGGTGATTTATCAAATTGGCAGGCCCAAAATGTAAGCATCTCCTCTACACATAAACACTCTGGATATTATGCAGCCAGGATGGCATTCAGTTCTACTCAATCTACTCTTTCTCAAATTGTGTCTGCAGAGCCAAATAAAAGCTATGAGCTAATCGCTTCTCTATCTAAAAGTAATTTACAAGCAAGCCCAGTTATCCGATTCCAAGTGTTATTCCTGGATGACCAAGAAAACGTACTAACGGAAGGATTAAAAGTTGATATTGTATATGACAGCATTCCTTCTGCTATTGAAGATACTTGGATAGAGATTTATCAAACCACCGATAAATCTCCGCCTACTACTACGCAAGCACAAATACTAATCAGTAAACCGGTCAGTTCACTCATGACTCCTTATGTATTTGTAGATGATGTGGCATTCCTGGGAACAGATAATGACGACATCCAGGGCATTACCGGACCTACGGGGGCTACCGGACCTACGGGGGCTACCGGACCTACTGGGGCTACGGGGGCTACTGGACCTACCGGCGCTTCCGGACCTACTGGGGCTGCCGGACCTACTGGGGCTACTGGACCTACGGGGACTAC
>NZ_LN611424.1:757239-834050 GCF_000821245.2 Virgibacillus senegalensis | reverse complement strand
ACTGGGGCTGCTGGACCTACCGGTGCTGCTGGACCTACGGGGACTACCGGACCTGCTGGTGCTTCCGGACCTACGGGGACTACTGGACCTACCGGTGCTGCTGGACCTACCGGTGCTTCCGGACCTACGGGGACTACTGGACCTACCGGTGCTGCTGGACCTGCTGGGGCTACTGGACCGACGGGCGCTTCCGGACCGACGGGAGCACCGGGCGGCGCAACTGGTGCAACAGGTGCAACTGGATCCACTGGTCCAGCTGGACCGACTGGACCACAAGGACCTACCGGCGCTACTGGCGCACGAGGACCTACTGGGACAGTCGAGCCCAGTTCCTTTGAAGTGTACGTCCAAGCCGGCGCTATAGGAGGAAACGGCTCACATGCCAGTCCTTATGGAACGATACAACAAGGTATAGCAGCTGTTTCTCCGACAGGAACAGTCCACGTACTTGGAGGAACTTACCCAATTACTGCAAGCATTCCCGTTAATAAAAACGGAGTCACCATCCAAGGTTATCCGAACACCTTAATCGTATTGCAATCCGCTGTTATACTGTTCAACGTTGCAGGAAATGGAATAACGATAGACAGATTAACGATAACGAGCAATGCTCCTTATGCCGTTCCATTCATTCAAATTGCAGGCACCAATCATCAAATCAGTAACAATACCGTTTACGGACCTCCACAAACAGGACCTTCTACCGGCTGGATAACCAATCGCGGCTTTATTGCGAACGCCAATAATGTGACCAATCTTTTAGTAAAAGACAATATATTTCATACCATGCGCCAGCCTGCTTACCTCAACCCTGGAACTACCGGAAACATCATCAACAATGTAGTATATAATACAAGAGGATTTGTAGTTGACAGAGCTGTATTTATTTTCTCAGGAAACTCTTGGGGAAACCCGGAAAACGCCGTAGATATTGCCCTGTTAACAGGTACCCAGACCGGACCGCCATACGATCCTTTAACTGAACTATCCGAAAGCAACAGCAATGCCACAATCAGCGACCAACGTTAATTAAAGTTATGCAAGCCGCATGCAAAGATCCGGCTTGCATTTTTTATGGGGCAAAAGGAAAATAAAGCACAGCCAGCACAAACAAAAGAAGGTACCCGGCGATAATGTAAAACAGACTAAATACAATGTCTACCACGATGAGAATCCACTTCACAGCAGGCTTCTGATCCCATGCAAACCGGATTAAACGATAATTAATCAACAGTAACAGAAAAATTCCAAGGATAATGAATCCTGGGGCAACCCAATTCCCAACGGCTTCACTACTTACCCGGCTATAACCTTCAAAAAATCCAGACCTCCACTTCACAATTTGACTGCCAATGATAAAAGTTGCTCCAAGTGTGGCACCTATACCTCCCCACAATCGCTTCTCCAGTGTGGAAGCTTTGAACAGCATGCCCAATGTAATCAAGCTAAACACAATAACAATAAAGTAATCCATTCTTCTCCCCTCCCGGTATTCGATAGTCTACGTAGGAGCCCCTTCCATTTATGCTTCAGGTATGATAAAGAACTCTCTTCCCAGCAGAAACTATCCAGTTTGGATTGAGTATATTTCCCTATTATCTCTTTTGCACGTTTGTTTTTCAGCCTCCTTTCTATTAATTTCGGTAACATTCTCCTATTATCAATGCATCATTGAAAATTTTACCTATTATGCTATTGTTTTCTTGAAGCGCTTCCAGTATAAGGGAAGGAGGGTCGGCTGTCTACCTATTGAGGAATAAACCATATCGAACAGGAGGAATGAAGTTGGCTAGTAAAACAAAACTTCGCAAAAGACTAATGGCTGGCGTCATGCTTGTTACATTAGGACTTGGTACAACACTAGGGAACGCACCTTCTGATGTTTCAGCCCAGAAAACCCCTTCCTATCAAAACCCTGCCCTTGATGTAGAAGTTCGAGTAGCGGATTTACTCTCAAGAATGACACTCGATGAAAAAATCGGTCAAATGGTACAGCCAGAAAGATTCTCCGTTACGAGAGAAGACATTCAAAACTACGGAATCGGCTCTGTATTAAGCGGTGGAGGATCTGTTCCGGATGAAAATACACCGGAAGGCTGGGCGGATATGATTGATGACTTTCAACAAGGCGCCCTGCAGACACGTCTCGGTATCCCTATCATTTATGGGGTGGATGCCGTGCATGGACATAACAACGTGAAAGGCGCAACCATTTTCCCACATAATATAGGGCTAGGCGCAGCCAATGACCGGAATTTGATGAAACAAATCGGCGAGGTCACCGCCGAGGAAGTGCGGGCTACAGGAGTCAGCTATACCTTTGCTCCTACCCTGGCAGCACCGCAAAACATCCGCTGGGGCAGGACGTACGAAGGATATAGTGAAAAACCACAAATCGTGAGCAAACTTGGGACAGCTATTGTGGAAGGTCTGCAAGGCGACCACAAGGACGACGATTTTCTACAAGGGAAGCATATTGCCTCTACTATTAAACACTTTGTCGGAGACGGACTGACAGAGGGAGGAATTGACCAGGGGAACGTCACCGAGTACACAGATGAAGAGCTGAAAAAACATATCAAACCATACAAAGAAGCCATTAAGGAAGGCGCTAGATCGGTCATGGTCACTTACAGTTCAATCAATGGTTTGAAAACACATGGAGATTATCATCTAATTACCGAAGTACTCAAGGGCGAGTTGGGCTTTACCGGTTTTGTCATTTCCGACTATAATGGACCGCAGCAAATTGTTCCAGGGGATTTTCGCGAATCAATTAAACGCAGTATAAATGCCGGAGTTGATTTATTTATGATTCCCAACGATTGGCGTCGCTTCCTGTCGACCACAAAGGAGTTAGTCAACAACGGAGAGGTTGCTATCGATCGAATCGATGATGCGGTGACCAGGATCCTTCGTGTCAAATTCGAAAATGGATTATTCGAGCAGCCGTTTGCCGACAGGGAATTAGTAGCAGAAGGCATCGGGAATGCTGACCATCGCGCAGTAGCCCGTGAAGCCGTTCGTAAGTCACAGGTTCTCTTAAAGAATAACAACGGAATTCTGCCACTGGATAAGAACAACTCCGATTTAGTGGTAGTCGGGGAAAAGGCTGACAATATCGGCTACCAAAGCGGCGGCTGGACGATAAGCTGGCAAGGAGCCCCACAAAAAGATTTAACGGAAGGAACAACAATATTAGAAGGCATCAGGGAAGTTGCAGGCGCTGGCTCTCAAATAACATACAGTGAAGACGGTTCGAATGTTTCCAATCATGATGCTGCAATCGTTGTAGTCGGAGAAGAGCCTTATGCAGAAGGTCAAGGCGACCGCGAAGACTTGCACCTTAGCCAGGAGGATATCGATCTGCTAAACGAAGTAAAAGCTTCCGGCACCCCAATGATTGTTCTGTTACTGTCTGGACGTCCCATGCTTGTAACCGATGAAATTGCCGATTGGGATGCTTTTGTCGCCTCATGGCTGCCAGGTACGGAAGGGGCAGGTATTGCCGATGTCTTATTCGGTGATTATGCGTTTGAAGGAAAGCTGTCCTACACCTGGCCGAAAAATATGGAACAAGTAAATAACCATGATAAAACGGATCCACTCTTCCGATTAGGTTACGGATTAAAAACGAAGGTTGGAAACAGGTAGCAATCCCCTCCTCTTTAATGATGATGGTATCCCCCTGTATGGGCCAAATCCACGCAGGGGGTTCTGTTTGCAATCACTGATGTCATTTCTCTTCCTTAAAACGAGTTATCCCGTTCTATTTATAAGCATGAAGAATGCTTTGAAGAAATAGGATAAACAGGAAGGATTATCGTCCTATGGCTTGAATACATTAAAGTAGATAACGAAATCAGGAGGGATTTAGATGGCAAAGAAAATTTTGATTCTTGCCGGAGATGCTGTAGAGGCTTTGGAGATCTACTATCCGTATTTCCGCTGTTTGGAGGAAGGTTACGATACGACGATCGCAGCAGCAAGCCCAAAACCGTTACATACGGTCGTCCACGATTTCATCGGATGGGAAACTTATACCGAAAAGGAAGGCTATTTGATTGAAGCAACTGCAGCCTTCGCAGACATTGATCCTCAAAATTATGACGGTCTAATCATTCCTGGTGGCCGTGCACCCGAACACATTCGTTTGAATGAACATGTACCGAAAATCGTTAGTCATTTCTTTGAAGCAAACAAACCGATTGCAGCTGTCTGCCATGCCAGTCTTGTATTGACTACCGTTCGGGAGCATCTTCAAAACCGGAAGATGACAGCTTATATTGCCTGTAAACCAGAAGTAGAAGCAGCAGGCTCCACTTATATCGAAGAACCCCTGCACACAGACGGCAACCTGGTTTCAGGCCATGCCTGGCCTGATTTACCTGGACTGATGAAGGAATTTATCAGGCAAATAAACAGCTAAGCCTCAAGAAAAAAATCGGTCCTTTATAGGAAGTCCTTTTTCATCTAAAACGTTTGTTGTTGATTCCACGGATGCTTGTTGTAGGTTGCCTGCCGCGAGTACGACCACAGCTAACTTAGTCAAAAAGATCACCTAACCAAGTGAATCTTCGGCTCGCGCTGTTCCCGCAAGCTTCACCACCGATCGCTTATCGGGAATCAACAGAGTCAATCTAAAAAGAGCGATCTTCTTTTATCCACTAAAGAAAATCGCTCTTTTCTCTTGTGAAATGAAATGAATAGAGTGCACAAACCTATTAAAATTCTACCTATCCTAGTACTTCCGTTCTACTAACCTGTTATCTTCCTTGTGGAAAGATAGTAGTTTCACCCCATTGAGCACGTATTATCCCCATGATTTAATAGAATTAACTAACTATTCGAAAAACTAATTCTATACCTGCCCCCTTTTGTTTCTCTCTTTTTTTCGATTGTTAGTTAATTAATTTAATAAAGGAGGAATTTTTTTGCAGGTTCACAGACCGGTCAAGTATCTTCTTTTTTCTTTATTTCTTTTGATTATCTCTCTTCTCTTCTCCGTTCCCGTTTCAGCTGAAGAAGACAGCAGCAACTGGAATGGAACTCCCGAGCTATTTCAGGAAAACAGGCTTCCAAGCAGCACGGCAACAATTCCGCACAATAATGAAAAGGCTTCCATTAAAGGGGAAATCGATAAATCCCGCTTTTACAAATCTCTGAACGGCAAGTGGAAGTTTCATTGGTCCGAAAATCCAAATGAGCGGCCGAAAGATTTCTTTAAGGAAAATTATGAAGACAATGATTGGGATACCATCCCCGTACCGAGCAATTGGCAACTTCAAGGATATGGAGATATCATCTATCTTAACCAGGAACACCCTTGGCAAGGATATGGAAAAATCGCTCCTCCGGAAGTTCCCATCAAACATAATGAAGTGGGTTCTTACCGCCACCAGTTTCAAGTACCAGGCAACTGGAACAAAGGAGAAATCATCCTTTCCTTTCAAGGTGTAAAATCTGCCTTCAATGTTTGGGTGAATGGCAAAAAGGTTGGATATAGTGAAGATAGCTTTTCGCCTGCCGAATTTACTATTACCGACTATGTGAAAAAGGGTAATAACACACTTGCGGTGGAGGTATTCCGCTGGTCCGATGGTGCCTGGTTGGAAAATCAGGACATGGTGGATCTTAGTGGTATTTTCCGCGATGTTTACCTGTACGCTACCCCGCAAGTCCATATTGAAGATTACAAAGTGGAAACCGATTTAGACCAGCAATACGAGGACGCATTGTTGAGCATTGATGGAAACCTAACGGAGCAGGAATCCTTAGACAACAGCAATTACTCCATTGAAGCAAAGTTGTTTGACGAGGATAACAAACAGTTGGATTTACAGGATAATCTACTAGCGATCGATTCGAAGGGCTACTTCAAAAAGGATATTGAAGTAGAAAATCCTTTGAAATGGTCTGCTGAGCAGCCGAACCTATATACCCTAGTCCTCAATGTAAAGAATGAAAAAGGAAAATCCATAGAAACGGTAAGCTCAAAAGTAGGATTCCGGGAAATCGAAATCCAGGGCAAGCAAGTGAAAATAAACGGGAAGCCGATTACGATCAAGGGTGTAAATCGGCATGAGGTGGATCCCGACACTGGCTATGTAATGTCGGAAGAACGGATGCGTGAGGACATTGAAATAATGAAACGAAATAACATAAACGCAGTCCGAACCGCACATTATCCTTTCCATCCACGTTTTTATGAATTAGCCGATGAGTATGGACTGTATATATTAGATGAAGCCAACAACGAATCACACAATATGCGGCCCTTCCCCGGCAACAGCCCGGAATGGACTTCTGCCGTCCAGGATCGAATCGAAACAATGGTCGAACGGGACAAAAACCATCCTTCCGTCATTTTCTGGTCGATGGGAAATGAGGTAGGCTCTGGTGACATGTTCCGTGAAGCTTCCGAATGGATCAAAGCATATGATCCGACACGTCCCCTCCATTTCCAACAGGATAATAGCCTCGCAGATTTCGACAGCTTCATGTATCCTAGCCTATCGAATTTAGAAAACTATGGAAAAAGGAACGAGCGGCCATTAATTATGTGTGAATACGCACACGCCATGGGAAACAGTCTTGGCAATATCAAGGAGTATTGGGAGATTATCGACAAGTACGATAACCTTCAAGGCGGGTTTGTATGGGATTTTGTCGACCAATCGATCCGACTGCCGGTTGAAGGCGGTGTAGACGGATTACCGATAAAGGAAGATTACCAGGGAGAAACATATTTTTCTTATGGCGGAGATTGGGGAAATTATGCGAACGACGGCATTTTCCTGATGAATGGACTGCTTAATCCAGATAGGACCCCCCAACCCGAAATGTTTGCTTTAAAAGCTGCTTATCAAAATATCGATGTCCAAGCTATCGATTTGGCAGAAAATAAAATTAAAATAAAAAACGAAAACCTCTTCACCCCTCTAAGTGATTTTGACGGAACATGGCAGTTGAAAGAAGATGACCAGGTGATTCAGGAAGGCAGCATTCAGGAAGAGGTAGCAGGGAATTCCAGTAAAGAGATCGTCCTTCCACTGGAACAACCGGAAACACTGAAACCGGGAGCAGAATACTGGCTGGATGTCCGATTTACCCTTCCAAAAGGTACGGCCTGGGCTGAAAAAGGATATGAGGTTGCCAATGCCCAATTAAAACTTCCTTTTGAAGCGCCTGCTTCTCCTGAATTTTCTACAGAGAACATGCCAGACCTTCAAGTGGAAGATGGAGAAGCACAAATTGATATAATCGGTGAACAATTCGATTTGACTTTCAACAAATCAGAAGGAACGATTACTTCTTTTAAACAAAATGGACAGGAATTGATTCAATCAGGTCCGACTCCGAACTTCTGGCGGGCCCGCAACGACAACGATTTGATGAATGGAATGATGAGCAGGAATGAATCATGGCAGCATGCCGGAGAAAACATGGAAATTACCGACGTCGAGTTAAGACAAATCAGCGATAAGGTGGCCCACGTTCAAGTTACGGCATCTTTGCCAACAACAGGAGAGTCTTTCTACCGGGTAGGCTATTTCATTTATGGAAGTGGAGAAGTAGTGGTAAGAAGTACCGTCAAGCCAAGTACAGCCATGTCGGAAATACCGGCTGTAGGAATGGAACTGACGTTGCCAGGCCAATATGATAATCTTAAGTATTACGGTCGCGGACCTTTCGAAAATTATTGGGACCGGAAAGATGGAGCCAATATCGGCGTCTATGAAAGTACGGTGGACGAACAGTTCTTTAACTATCCACGCCCACAGGAGACCGGGAATAAAACCGACGTCCGCTGGCTAACCTTGACTGGAGAAGACGGTAATGGATTGCTTGTCGGCGGATTGCCGCAATTCGAATTCTCCGCTCTTCACTATACGAAGGATGATTTGGAACAAGCAGAGCATCCATATGAGCTGAACAAGCTGGATGATATCGTCTTAACGATTAACCACAAACAGATGGGGGTATGGAATAGTTGGTCTGGAACTGCCTTACCTGAATATATGCTTTATACAGACCAATCTTACTCTTATACCTATATGCTGCGGCCTTTCACCAAAGGTCAATCGGCAATGGAATTAAGCAAACGGCAAATCGACCTGGAATTGCTGGACGATATAAAAGTCAACGGTGAATCACTTGAGGGCTTCCACACCGATGTGACCAGCTATTCCTATACATTCTCGAGCGCGCTCGATCAATCCATTCCAACGGTAGACGTCCTACCTGCCAGGGAAGATGTGATCATCGAAGTGGAGGAAGCGGAAGAACTGACCGGTACGACCACCATCCATGCTAGTACAGTGGACGGATTCCTGGAGGAAACCTATACGATTGATTTTAACCCTGTTTCTGATTTATATATCAGTGACATGCAATGGGAATCGGCCGCAACAGGCTGGGGAACGATTCAAAAAGACCAATCGGTAGCAGGTCCTCCTATCACACTGCTTGGAGAGGATGGACCGGTCCTCTATGATAAAGGAATCGGCATCCATGCTAACTCGGAAATTGTCTATGACCTATCCAAGTGGGATTTTGATCGTTTTGAAACATATGCAGGTGTTGAACAGCATGCAGACAAGGATGGGAACCAATTTGTTTTTGAGGTTTGGCTCGATGGAGAGCTGGCTTATCAAACCGATCCAATGCGAAAAAGCACCCCTCAGGAATTTATCAGCGTAGACATCCAAAACAAACAACAACTGAAACTTGTCATGCGCACCATTGAGGGAGGCAGCAATGGTCATGGTCACGGCGCTTGGGCTGATGCCAAATTAATCGTACAGGATGACAGGGAAAATGTTTTAGAAAATGCGACGCTCTCAGTCGATCCTCTAATTGTTCAACCTGGTGGACTGGCGCACATGGAAGTAAATGCTTTCGCAGCCAACGGGGAAGCAATCAGCCTGGATAACAGTCAACTAGCATTTCATACAGACGCACCGGACATCGTCGACTTCGACACCCAATATGAGGATTTATTACTGTATGTGGCAAGCAATACGGGAGATATTCAACATTTCGAAGTATGGGCAACGGTCACTGTCGGAGATACACAAGTTGCCACCAATAAAGTAGAGATAAGCATACAACCATAACGCATACTTAAAACCGCCAGCCTGGATAAGCTGGCGGTTCTTTGTGCAATCAATATGGATCAGAAGGGATGCTTTCTTCCTTCGCTTGTTCGACACCATCTTCTGTCTGTGTTGCTCCGATAGGACCTCCATGAGTAGAATCCATATCTGCTCCGCCCATTGTATCTTTCTCCAATCCTTCTTTTACCCTGCGTCCATATTCTTCGTCACACTGGGAAAAGTGCTCAATCATTTTTTCCTGTATTTCTTTCCGGCAAGGTTTCAGGTTGGCAACAAGGTTTTTAATCAATTCGTCCCGTTCCCAATCCTTGAATTTACGATACGTTTCGCCGGCCTGTTTATACGGATTTTGCCTGTCGATTGCTTCCTTCTTAACCTCTCCGGAAACATGTGGGGTATGAGGCTTGCTGCTTGGATTGGCTTCCTCGAGATTATTCATCAAGGAAGGCTCATAGTTGACATGCGGGTTTTGATTTTCATCATTGTCCACATGATAAGACATCTGACCGCCCCGTTGATTGGTAGCCACATTTTTCTTCGGACGGTTGATCGGCAGCTGCAAATAGTTGGCGCCTACCCGATAGCGCTGGGTATCCGAATACGAAAAAGTACGTCCCTGGAGCATCTTATCATCTGAAAAGTCCATGCCATCAACAAGTACCCCTGTTCCAAAGGCTGCCTGTTCCACTTCATTGAAATAATCTTCCGGGTTGCGATCCAACACCATTTTACCGACAGGAATCCAAGGGAATTGATCCTTCGGCCAAATTTTCGTATCATCCAGCGGATCAAAATCGAGCTCGGGATGATCATCATCACTCATCACTTGTACATAAAGCTCCCATTCTGGATAATTCCCCTGTTCGATTGCTTCATACAAATCCTGTGTTGCATGGTTGAAATTTTTCTTTTGAATTTCATCCGCCTGTTCCTGAGTTAGATTACGGATTCCTTGTACCGGTTCAAAATGATACTTGACAAGCACCGCTTCCCCGTCTTCATTCACCCATTTATAGGTATTCACACCGGATCCTTGCATTTGCCGGTAATTGGCTGGAATACCCCATGGTGAAAATAAAAACGTCAACATATGCATTGCTTCAGGTGTTTGAGACATGAAGTCGAAAATTCGTTCACTGTCCTGGATATTGGTTACCGGATCTGGCTTCAGGGCATGGATGACATCCGGAAATTTGATGGCATCACGGATAAAGAACACTTTCAAATTGTTTCCTACCAAATCCCAGTTACCGTCTTCTGTGTAAAATTTAACCGCAAACCCGCGCGGGTCACGAAGTGTTTCCGGTGAGGTACCCCCATGGATAACCGTTGAAAAACGAACAAACACGGGTGTCCGTTTCCCTTTTTCCTGGAATAGCTTCGCCCTGGTATATTTGGAAATCGGCTCGTCTCCTGCAGACCCGTAGGCTTCAAAATAGCCATGGGCTCCTGCACCTCGCGCATGGACGACACGCTCCGGTATCCTTTCCCTGTCGAAATGGCTGATTTTCTCAATGAATTCATAGTTTTCAAGGGTTGCTGGTCCACGGTTGCCTACAGTCTTTGTGTTCTGGTTGTCTCTGACAGGATGTCCCTGTCTTGTCGTCAACGTTCCCTTTTCTTTGTTGCTATGTAGATTTTCTTTGGAGTTTTTTTCCATTCCTTGTCCCTCCTTTAGAAGTTCTTTACCCTATTCCCAAAGCAAGAAGTAAACAAACGGAGTTTTCCAAAAATAATAATGATTATTTATAAAAAGATATTACAGAAAAGCAGTCTGCATGGAAAATAAGTTCCAAACAGACTGCTTTTTATACCATTCTATCTTTTTAAATCTTCAGTGGCCAACCCTTATCAGGACGCTTGTTCTTCTCTGAACTGTGTTTGGATAGCTTTTTCAGAACGGGCCGGAATCACATGAAACAGGATATTTAACACGATAGCTGTCAGACTGCCGGCAACGATGCCGCTGTCCGTCAAAATCCGGATGCTCTCCGGAAGATTGGCGAATATTTCCGGAACAGCCGTCACACCTAGTCCCATTCCTACAGAGCAAGCGACTGTCAACAGATTGCCCTGGTTTTCGAAATCCACTTTACTAAGCATTTTAATCCCGTAGGCAATCACCATTCCGAACATTGCCAGCGATGCACCACCGAGCACAGAGGTCGGTATCAGCGTCGTGATAGCGGCTATTTTCGGCAGGAATCCCAATACAACCAAAATGGAGCCGGCCGCAAAGATTGCCTGTCTCGTTTTGACGCCTGTGAGCTGGACAAGACCGACGTTTTGGGAATAAGCGGTATACGGAAAAGCATTGAAGATGCCGCCCAGTACAATGGCAATCCCCTCTGCACGGTATCCTTTTTCTAAATCTTCTCCACTAACTTCTCGATCGGTTATATCGCCGAGCGCTAGATAAACGCCTGTAGATTCAATTAAACTGACAATCGCGACCAATATCATGGTCAGGATAGCGGATATATTGAAGGTCGGCGCTCCAAAGTAAAACGGATGAATCGAATGAAACCAGGAAGCTTCCCCCACTTCAGAAAAGTCGACCATCCCCATCAATGCTGCCGCAACCGTACCGGCAACCAAACCGATCAAAATCGAAATGGTTCGCAGGAATCCTTTGGCAAATTTATTCAATAGTAAAATAAACCCGAGAACCCCAAATGCCAACAACAAATTGACAGGGTTGCCGAAATCGGCGCTTCCTTCTCCTCCCGCCATGTCATTGAATGCGACCGGTATGAGGGTCAAACCGATAATCATTACAACGGAACCGGTGACAACCGGTGGAAAAAAACGAATCAATTTACTAAAGTACTTCGATACCAATACGACAAACAGACCGGACACAAGAATCGCTCCATAAATGGCCGAAATACCATGCTGACTTCCTATCGCGATCATCGGTCCCACAGCGGTAAACGTACATCCGAGCATGACGGGAAGTCCGATACCGAAAAATTTATTTTTCCATACTTGCAGCAAAGTGGCGATTCCGCAGGCAAGCAAATCGATCGAAATCAAATAGGTCAGCTGCTCGAATGTCAATTCCAAGGCTCCCCCGACAATCAATGGAACGACCACTGCGCCTGCGTACATTGCGAGTACATGCTGAAAACCAATGGATAATGTTTGCAGTTTCTTTTTGTTCATCGGTATTTTCCTCCTAGTCTATTGTTGATTAACCATTTCTTTCGATTCAGCAAACTGAACTTCTTTACCGGCAAGTGATTGAATGCGGGCGAGCGATTCTAAACGGTAACCGCGTTTCCGTATATCCTCCGCACCTGGTTGGAAGGACTTTTCAATCAAAATACCAATTCCGAGAACATTGGCTCCTGCCTGTTCGACCAACTTTGCCAAACCAATCGCAGCCTGCCCGTTGGCGAGAAAGTCATCAATGATCAGGACATTGTCTTCTGAGTCAAGATACTTCCTGGAAACCGTGATTTCATTTGTTTCCTGTTTCGTGAACGAATGGACCTCTGCAGTGTATAAATCATGAGTCAAGGTCAACGATTTTCGTTTTCTTGCAAAAATCACCGGTACTTCCAGCTCCAAACCAGTCATGATAGCCGGTGCAATTCCCGATGATTCGATGGTCAGTACTTTTGTGATTTCCTCCCCTTTAAATAGACTGGCAAACTCCTGTCCGATTTCTTTCATCAGCTTCGGATCCATTTGATGGTTGATAAAGGAATCTACCTTCAAGACATTCTCATTCAATATAATTCCTTCCGTCCTAATTTTGTCTTTTAATCGTTTCATTGCTATCCTCCGCCCCTCTCCATATACTAATACAATAAAAAAAGCAGCTTACTAGAGTAAGCTGCTTTCAGCATTCAAAACACCTAAACGTCCCGAACTTCCAGGACGTTAAACGTGAATTCAACTGGTTGCTTACTCGTAGTCGGATAATTTACGGTTATCCGGTAGAAACTTGCAGGCCATATTCCTGCTATTATACGAGTTTCGTCAGTACCTATATCATTTTCGATACATAGAATTATAACGAATTTTATCAGATATGCAACATTTTTTTCGTTTGTTCTATTACCGGAAGGGAGAATTTCCTACCCGCAGTAATGACCTGACTTTCCTTTCCCCTTTAAAATCGTTCCTCACCAATCGAATAGAAAATGCCTATTGACGTTCGCTTTGTATCGGTGTACTATTTAACTAATACAATAATACAATGAAACAGGAGGAATCTGTATGAATGCATTTACGAGTCTTGCGAAGAAAGAATTGCGGATGGGGATGCCTGTCTTTCTCGTCCCCGTGATTATTTTCATCATGGCAGTTGCTGTGGCAGCCTATTTTGGAGGAAGGTCTGGTGTTGCAGCTGAAGCAGTGGCTGCCGTGTCTATAGCCGCTGTCACGATGCAAATTTTTTATCTTATTTACTATATGAATTTCAGTTTGAAAGCCGAAAAGAAAAAACTTCATCTCTGGTTACACAACCCACTGCCAGGGTATTCAATGCTGCTGGCAAAGTTAAGTGCCGGATTGATTTCCATGTTGATCACGCTTTTCATTACCGGGGTAACCCTGATCATTTCTGCACAATCAGCGGGATTCATCACCCATTTGCAGAATGACTTCAATCTGACAAACATCGGCTTTTTCAGCGGTCTTCATGTCCTTCTGATTGCCATCGACTTTTCGATTTACTTTGTTTTTTTCTATATGATCTACCTGTTGTTTAACCGCAATTTTGGTGGGTTTATCAGTTTTTGCTTCACGTTTGTCCTCTTCGGGGTTTCCACTTATCTATGGGGAATGTTCACCGAAACTGCCATATACCGCAGCTTGATTTCCTGGGGCGAAATAGAGCTCAATGGGTTTGTGTTCAATCGCCAATTGGATGCAAACGGGATTGAATTTTTCACGGAATTTAACACGGTGCATGTGTTCCTTGGCTATTACATTTTTGAAACCATTATCGTCTTACTATTGTTTTTTGCCGCAAGCTGGATGCTTGATAGAAAAGTCGAGGTGTAAAAAATGACCGATACCTTCCAATCTTCTACACCAATTTATAGTCAGCTGGCAGAACGAATTAACAAACAAATTTTACGCGGCGATTTAAAACCTGGCGATAAACTACCATCGGTTCGGGAAATGGGGCTCCAAGTAAACGTTAACCCGAATACCGTACAACGGACATACCGCGAACTGGAAGGAATGATGATTGTGGAATCAAGAAGAGGCCAAGGGACTTTCGTAACCGAAGACTTGAATATCCTTCAAAAAATGAGAGAGCGATTGAAGCAGGAAGAGATTTCGCAATTTGTTTCGAATATGCACGAAATGGGCTACGCCAATGAAGAAATTGAAGCAGGTCTGCAAAACTATTTAGCCAATGACAAGGAGGAAGACGCGGAATGATCCAGCTGGAGAAGGTAAGCAAACGTTTTATGAATAAAAGTGCATTACAAGAGGTATCCCTTGAACTGACTAAAGGAAAAATAATCGGACTAGTTGGTGAAAACGGCAGTGGGAAGTCGACCACCTTGAAATTGATTGCCGGACTCGTCCACCCCACCAAGGGAACGGTTAGGGTGGATGGAATCCCGGTCAGTCGCCGGATCGCCAGCCAGGTATCTTATTTGTCTGAGCTTGATGAATATTACGGTTTCTACAATGTAGGCCAGACGATCGATTTTCACGCAGCACAATTTGCTGATTTTAACAAAGAAAAAGCAGAAGAAATCCGCTCTTTCATGAAGTTGGACCCTGACGCTAAATTGAAACAACTTTCCAAAGGAAACCGCGGCCGTCTGAAAATTGTTCTGACTCTTGCACGGGAAGTGCCGGTCATTTTGATGGATGAACCACTTTCCGGATTAGACCCGATGGTACGCGACTCCATAGTCAAAGGATTGATTTCGTTTATCGATTTAGAGCGACAAGTCGTACTAATTACAACCCATGAAATCAAAGAAATCGAAACCATTCTCGATGAAGTCGTTGCGATTCGCGATGGCAGCATTATTGGACACCATAACGTAGAACAGCTGCGCATGGAGGAAAATCAAGGCATTGTAGAGTGGATGACTTCCAAATACAACCGTTAAATAGTCCAATTCCAGTAGGAGTTTCCGAACATGACCGGAAGCTCCTTTTCCTCATTCATTCCCTGTTTATTCCATTTATCCGTGACCTATACCCTTCGACTATAATCCGATTAGGTTTATAGACCTAATCTTCCTAATAAAAACATTTTTTTGACAACTGTGGCTTGCTTGTTAAAATTGAATTGTGTATTGAATAAACTGCAAAGAAGGGGAGCATTTTGAAAGAAACATGGTATTACGTCGATTCAGGCTACTGCACGCCATCTTTCAACATGGCAATGGACGAAGCGCTGCTGAATTGGCACAGTCAAGGAAAGATACCGCCAGTGCTCCGTTTTTACGGGTGGCAGCCTGCCGGGATTTCAGTTGGGTATTTTCAAAGGGTAAAAGGAAAAATCGACGTGGAAAGTGCACGAAAACACGGCATCGATCTCGTTCGCAGACAGACTGGCGGAAGAGCGGTACTGCACGATCAGGAACTTACATACAGCGTCCTTGTTTCCGAGGACCATGAAGTCATGCCGCCTTCTGTGAAAGAAGCTTATTTAGTCATTTCCCGTGGATTGTTGGAGGGCTTTAAGCTGCTTGATATTGATGCGGAATTCGCTGTCCCGGAAGGGAAACTGCAAACAAATGATTCAGCAGTTTGCTTTGAGGAACCCTCCTGGTACGAACTGATAGTCGCTGGCAAAAAAGCAGCCGGAAGTGCACAGACACGGAAAAAAGGCGTGATATTACAGCATGGATCGATACCGTTAGACGTGGATAAAGTGAAGCTTTTCGATTTATTCGTATATCCAAATGAACGTGTAAAAGAGCGTGCACGACGATCGTTTGGTGACAAAGCCATTGCAATCAACGAAGTAGTCGAGTACCCTGTCAGTTTTAATGAAGCAAAACAAGCTTTTAAAGCAGGATTTGAACGCGGCTTGGATATCCAGCTTGAACCATTTGAACTTTCGGATGAACAGCTGGCCGAAGTCCACGCTTTGGAATCCAAGTATAAAAGCGAAGAATGGAATTTTTCCAGATAAAGGAGTGTCTAAAAATGCCGAAACAATACGAACATATCCGGAAACCAGAATGGCTCAAAGTAAAGATCAATACGAACAAGTCCTATAATCGACTCAAACGGTTGATGAGGGAAAAGAATCTTCATACGGTATGTGAGGAAGCAAAGTGTCCAAACATTCACGAATGTTGGAGTGAACGGGCAACTGCTACCTTTATGATTCTAGGGGACACCTGTACACGAGGCTGCCGCTTCTGTGCGGTTAAAACCGGACTGCCTAACGAATTGGATTGGGGAGAACCAGAGCGTGTCGCCGAATCGGTGGAAATCATGGGTCTGAAACACGCAGTAGTAACTGCAGTAGCCCGGGATGATTTAAATGACGGGGGTGCTGCCGTGTTCGCTGAAACAGTCCGGGCGATCAGAAAAAGGGTTCCTGGCTGCACAATCGAGGTCCTTCCTTCTGACATGAAAGGAGATTATGAAAGCCTGCACACTTTGATGGACAGTGAACCTGATATTTTCAATCACAATATCGAAACAGTCCGCCGGCTCACGAAACGCGTCAGAGCCATTGCTATGTATGACCGTTCCTTACAGCTGTTAGAACGCGTCAAAGAAATAGCACCTAACACACCGACAAAGTCCAGCATAATGGTCGGTCTAGGCGAGACCAAAGAAGAAATCATCGAGGCAATGGACGACCTGCTCGCCCACAAAGTCGATATTATGACAATCGGCCAATACCTTCAGCCGACAAAGAAGCATTTGAACGTCGAACGATATTACCACCCAGATGAATTTGAAGAATTGAAGAAAATTGCGTTAGAAAAAGGATTCAAACATTGCGAGGCAGGTCCG
This sequence comes from Virgibacillus senegalensis, assembly GCF_000821245.2. Classification (GTDB taxonomy): domain Bacteria; phylum Bacillota; class Bacilli; order Bacillales; family Amphibacillaceae; genus Sediminibacillus; species Sediminibacillus senegalensis. The sequence continues at coordinate 816,966 of NZ_LN611424.1, read as the reverse complement.
ATGGTACGCTCCTCCTATCACGCCGACGAGCAAGTCAATGAAACATCAGCACAGCGCCGGATCAAATACATGAAAGGCTTTGAGTCGCAGGGAGAAAAGCTTGATAATGTGAATTTTTAAGATTGTGTCAAAGTTAATAGAACCGCTCACCGCTGATGCTCTGAGCGGTTCTGGCGGTAATTAAAACAACTAGATGCTGCAGGACTAGCCGTTGCAAATCATGATGACATGGCCATCAGGATCACTTATGGTAAAAAAAGAAAAGTCTTCAAATTCTTCGATAATGTCCGATTCTACTTTGTAACCTAACTCCTGGATGTATTGATATGATTCTTGTATATCCTCTGTATGAAAATTAAATAGTGGATAAGGTGATGGTGCAATTTTTTTCGTTTCTCCTTCAGGACCGGCATCCAGGGTCAAACCGGTGTATTGATCCATTTGAAGATTGTGGACAGGTTTTGATACCTGTGTCAAATCAACTTCTTGATGAAGCAATTGACTGTACCATGTAACGGACCTCTCTAAATCATTTACATGAACAAAAATCGTATTGATTCGGTTTTTAATCGGATTACTCTTCCTAGCTTTTTCAGCCATTTTCCCCCTCCTCTTTTAACACTTTTTCAATAACAGTTGAACTATCTCCTTCCCCTTTTTTATTTTAATGTGTACATTTTTCGTCCCACGATCATTTGTTTCCACATAAAGAGCGATTTTTCTTCTAGATGGAAGATGTATGAAAGAGTAATGCTTACAGCTGGGACGATTGCCTTTCCAAATATCAGTTGCCGTTCTTACCAATACTAAAGGCGATCAGTTAGTTGATCGCCTTGTTGAATCCCTTATTGACCTTACTTCGAATACCTTAGCCTTCTTCGGCAATCGCCTCTGCTTTTGTCCGATGCACAGTGCCAAATGGATGATTAGGCGGAGCATATATCGAATAAAGCTTTAACGGGATATTGCCGGTGTTCGTCACGTTATGCCATGTTCCCGCCGGAACCATGATGGCGGAATCATCCGAGACATTTCGAACGAAATTTAAATCTTCCTTCCGTTTCCCCATTTGCACAATCCCCTGCCCTTGTTCTATACGCAGGAATTGATCGACATTAGGATGCATTTCCAGTCCGATGTCTTCACCGACCTTCAGACTCATTAACGTGACCTGCAGATGTTTACCTGTCCACAAAGCCGTGCGATAAGTGTTGTTGAGCTTTGATGCTTCATTAATGTTTACCACAAACGGCTGCCGCCCATAGTCTTTCAACGTAATGTTTCCATCATTACTTGATGCACGAACAGGGTAAAAGTTGTTTACCTGTTCCATCCCGCCCGGATTTGACCAGCAGCCATATTCTCTTCCATAGCTATACATAGGTCCATGTGCATAATAGTAGTACGGATTTAAATAAGGATTATAGTACATGTATCTCCATCCCTTCCCCTTTATAAAACTATCCTATGCATTTGATTACAAAAGGTACGTGGAGGTTAGGATGCAGTTCATTTCCTTTATCAACAGTTTGAGCTGCATGGCAAGATGCTAGTCTTATTAGAGCAAATTATTGGTAAGCACCCCAGACTCTTACTACTCCTGCTAGCTGAACTTTATTCATTGCTAAACACCTGCACAGCGATGCTCTTTCCCTGTTGATCATTAATTTGAATACTAAAAGACGAAAAGTCATGCTGTTGATTCAGTGCCGAAATGTCATCAATTATCTCGTCTGCTGCTGTCATAGCATTTGCTAGATTGGTCCTATCTATCGTTGTTTCAATCGTAAACTGATTTGATCCGTCCTTCGTTACCTTCACCACATCCTTATGACTGCTTAGCAACTCATCTATTGCTTCAGTCGTCTCCGAGTATGCATTGTTGGCTGAATCTGCAATGGACTCATTGGGAAGACCTTTCATAGCTACAATAACAACCAAAATACAACCGATAAACAGAACTCCTGTCAATCTCTTATTATGCAATATGGACTCCCCCTATTATGACTCATGGTATGTCCACTTATATAAAAAGATTCCATCCATTGAATCCTCTCTCTAACTCTCTCTAAAAACAGGTAAATAGTCTCATGTCCTTCTGTATTATTATCAGAATATTGGTTCTATTTTGGTATAGACAACTATAAAGGAAGCGGTTACGCTAAGTATGTATGGAATATTTACCAGGAAAGGAGGCCGAATTCTAACACATTATCTCTATTTGTTTTTTCCATCCTAGAACTGCTTTCCACGAGATCGGCTTAGCTAGATTTGCATGCTATTAAGCTATCAATACGTTTGGAGGCGGTTGAATGAAAAAGTATGTGTTTTTCTTGCTGGCAAGCCTTGTTTTCCTCTTGATTTCCACCACCAGTGTTGTTGCAGCCAATTCAAGTGACGATGCCAGACAAGTCCCTGTTCGTGTAATGACGTATAACATCCATACCGGTATCGGTAGTGACGGCAGCTATGACCTGGATCGATTAGCCCAAACAATCGAAGATTCAGGGGCCGATGTGATCGGTCTTCAGGAAGTTGATGTACACTGGGCAGCCCGTAGCAATTTTGACGACCAGTTGTCTGAACTCGCCGAAAAATTGGGCATGGAATCCTTTTTCGCCCCTATTTACGACCAAGACCCCCTCACCGAAGATGAACCCAGACGGCAATTCGGCGTCGCCGTTCTAAGTAAATATCCAATAACTTCCACTATCAACCAGGAGATAACCAGATTGTCCACACAAGACGCCAATCCGGAACCTGCCTTGGCACCAGGATTTGCAGACGTTCGTATTAATGCACAAGGAGCACGCTTTTCTTTCTATGTTACCCATTTGGATTATCGTGCTGATCCATTTGTCAGGGAAATGCAAGTGGATGATATGCTGCGAATCATACCGGAAACTGGAACCTCCATCCTGGCCGGGGATATGAATGCCGGAGCGGATGCCCCGGAATTACTGCCTTTGCTGGAGAGATTTCAGGATGCATGGAATCGTTCGGATGATGGTTACACCTATCCTGCTGTTTCTCCGCAAAAACGAATTGATTATATCCTTACTTCGCCTAATGTGAAAGTACTGCATACGGAAGTGATGCAAACCGAGGCTTCCGATCATTTACCTGTGGTCAGTGATTTGCTTTTGACTAGAGGAAACTAACCAAATAAGGAGTGGACAAATTGCAAAAACGACGATTGATTGCTGCTTTGTCACTGATACTTACGTTGCTGTTGACATTGCCTGTCACAGGCTTCGCTAACGGTTGGGACGACCCTTCCAAACCAGGGTGGGGAAATGGCGATAAAGCCCAACACGGCTGGATCGTCAGCAAAATGAAACATATGACCCTGGAAGAAAAAATCGGCCAGCTATTTATCATTCACATGTATGGACAAACGCCGACCGATCCTGATTATGAGCAAACGAATCTCAATAATAATCGCGGGGCAAAGAATTTTAAAGAAGCCATCGAAAAATACCATGTTGGCGGTGTGATTTATTTTAACTGGTCCGATAATATCGGCACACCGGCTCATTTGGAACAGGTAAACGCCTTGTCCAACGGCCTGCAGGACATTGCGATGGATCAACGGATGCCGATTCCGTTGTTTATTTCGACCGACCAGGAAGGGGGAATTGTACAACGGTTGACCTCACCAGGCACCGTCTTTCCTGGTAATATGGCGTTAGGAGCTACTCGTTCCGCCGACTTGGCTGCTGATTCTGCCTCCATCATCGGCACAGAATTAAAAAGCCTTGGCATCAATATGAACTTCGCTCCGGTATTTGATGTCAACGTCAATCCAGCCAATCCGGTAATCGGTGTCAGATCTTTTGCCGAAAACCCGGACCTTGTTTCCGAATTAGGGGTCGCACAATCACAAGCCTATGAAGCGGAAAACGTCATTCCAAGCGCTAAGCACTTTCCTGGTCATGGCGATACGGATGTAGATTCCCATTATGGACTGCCAATCATCAACCACGATTTGGAAACTTTGCGGGAAGTAGACTTGAAACCGTTCCAGGCAGGTATTGATGCTGGCATCGACGCCATCATGACAGCCCATATCGTCGTCCCCGCACTGGATGATTCCGGCTTGCCTGCCACATTATCCAAGCCTATATTGACAGATCTTTTACGGGAACAAATGGGATTTGACGGCCTGATTATTACAGACAGTCTTGGTATGTCCGGCGCTAACGTTTTAGAACCGGAAGAAGTACCTGTCGAGGCGTTCAAAGCAGGAAACGATATCCTGTTAAACCCGCCTGATGTAGAGCTTGCCTACAATGCCATGCTGGAAGCCGTAGAAAGCGGTGAAATCAGTGAAGAACGTGTGGATGAATCCGTTTATCGTATTTTGAAAGCGAAAATGGAAAAAGGGTTATTCGAAGATCCGACCACAGACGAAGGTGCCATTGCCAATATCGGTACTGAGGCTAACTTAGCCAAAGCAGATGAAATCGCTGATAAAAGCATCACGCTAGTAAAAAATGAACAGGATTTACTGCCGCTTGCCAAGGATCAAAGCGTCTTTATTACAGGTCCATCGACTGCAGAACCCGAGTATTTGGCAGAACAGCTGCGTGCAAAAGGATATGACGTATCGGCATACGCTACCAGCACAAGTCCGAGCCAATCCCAAATCGCGGCGGCAAGCGAACAGGCAGCGACAGCTGACACCGTCATTGCCACAACCTATACAGCGAACACCAATGCAGCACAACAACGTTTAGTAGAAGCGTTGCTAGACACCGAAAAAACAGTGATTGCTGCGGCTATCCGGAACCCATATGACTTGATGGCTTTTCCTGAGGTGGATGGTTACTTAGCCACTTACGGCAACAGGGATGTTTCCGTAGAAGCTCTTGCTCGAGTGATCAGCGGAGAAGTAAATCCGCAGGGAAAACTGCCGGTCACCATTCCGGAGTTGTATGATTACGGTCACTATTTAAGTTATTAAAATTGTTTCGGGGACCGCCCATTATCAGCGGTCCCTGTTTGTTTGGTGAAGTACCGGGAATCATCGCTTTTTCGGATTTTTTCCTCTGTAAAACCCAGGTTAAAATACCGGGCTTCTCCGCCCCTCTCCTCCGCTCCTAAATCCTTGTCAGTGACTTACAACGTAGGGCCAATAAAGCAATACCGCTCCTAAAATAGTCAACACCCACAGACTAAAGGACGGCAGTCCGATTCTCAAAAGCTCTCTCTCCGAAAAGTAACCAAACGAGAAGCTGATTAAATGAACCGGAGACTGGGTAATCAGAAAAAAACCCGGGATTCCCACCAGAAACACCACCATGGCAGTTACAAACGGTGAATAGCCTCCAAGTGTCTCCCCAATCTCTATAGCCAACGGAATCATGATCGTTAAGAAACCTAAGATATTTACAAAAATAACTCGTAATAACGCGGTACACAGTATCAGCAGCAAGAGAACAAAAAATGGAGATTGAAAGGTAATCATGGAAATAAAGAAATCAGCGATCGAAGCAATCGTTCCCGTTTTGATCAACATGCCGGAAACCATTAACGTACTGGCAAAAAACAGCATCATATCCCAATCAACTGAATTCTTAGCTTGATTCCATTTCCAGACACCGATCCACGGCATGACTGTAAGAACTGCTCCCAATAATCCCACTAGCGGAATCGAGAATCCATGCAAGGATTGAGTTATCCATAACAGCAAGGTGAGTCCCATGACAAGCATTACTTTCTTTTCGGCTAAGCTTAACGGCCCCAATTCCTCAAGGCCATCTTCAATCAGTCCCATCATCTTTTTTCGATCGACTTTTTCCGGGGGGAATTTCACAATAAACAGCAGCCATAACAACGTCGTAAACAATAGAACAGGTGGAACGAAATACACAATCCAGCTTATGTAATTCAAATCAGGATGAATCGATGTAAACAATTCAAACGTATAAATGGTAGAGCTAGCTCCTGTTGCTACCAATGCGCCGGAAATAGCTGCAAGGTAACTGATACCGATGAACAACGCCTTTCCGAGGTTCTCAATCGTATTGATTTTTCTCAGGTTTTTTAACAACCGATCCAGTACAGAGGCGACCAGGTTTCCCTTCCCGACATTCGATGGGATAAGAATTGCTAACACAAACATCAACAAGAAGGAAATCAACAGCAGAGCACGTCCTGATCCCCCCGACACTTTCAAGACAGAGAAAGAAATCCGGCTGGCAAGCCCAGTCTCGATAAAAGCGTGGGAAATGATGAAAGTAGCAAATAACAGCCAGACCACCTCAGAACTGAAGTAAGCAAGCGTCTCCTGATAAGTAAAGAAATGAAACGACAGTAGTAACATAAACAACAAGGAACTGTGTGCTAACGGAAATATCCTGCCAATCCACAACATTTGAATGATGATTAAAGCTGCAATGGCCTTTGTCTTGATATCCCAGTCGATGACTGGAAGGAAAAACATCAAATAGAGAATCAAGGATAAAAGTAACAGAATTTTTTTGTTCATACCATCCGCCCCTAACCAAACGTACATTTGATTGCCAAAAACAAAAGCCACCGAGATGGTGGCTTTCCTGCATGAATAAGTCTAACGAACCGTCCCTGCAGCTTGAATGTAGCGCGCCGCTGTATTTCCGGATAGTTTGCCGAACACCGCTCCGGACATCAGTCCTGAACCGCCGGGATAATTGCCATAAAAGATACCGCCAACCATTTCGCCAGCAGCGAACAAACCTGGAATCGGCTGTTCGTTTTCATCCAGTACTTCAGCATTTGGGCTTACCTTTAGTCCGCCAAATGAAAAAGTGATGCCACAGGTTACCGGAAAGGCATAGAACGGGCCTTTTTCGATCGGCAAAGCCCAGTTTGACTTCGGCGGGGTGATCCCTTTAGTTCCTTTCTTATCCTTAATGGTCGGATTGTAGCTCCCTTCCATCACGGCACCGTTATATTCCTCGATTGTTTGTAAAAACTGCTGCTTGTTCACCGGAAGCTGATCAGCCAATTGTTCCAGTGTATCAGCCTTATAATAAGTAGCTTCCTCCAGATTGTATTCCTTACGCAGCATCGGTCTTACTTGCTGGTCGTAAATCTGATAGGCGGCATGACCCGGCTGTTTGAGTATTTCCTTTCCGTACTTGGCATACGTATAATTACGGAAATCCGCCCCCTCATCAACAAACCGATAACCTTCCTGATTCACCATAACACTTAAAGGGTAAGAATGTTTTTTAAAAATGTCCCCAGGCTTGGAAAAATCCCCTACTCTCGGAGCCTGGTAATCAGTACCGATGGCATGGCATCCGGACCATTCTCCAAACGGCTGTGCTCCAGCAGCCAGTGCCATCGTCAATCCATCCCCAGTGTTATACTCCGTTCCGCGAACAATGGCTGCTTCCCATTCCTCCCCGATATATTTTTTACGCATTTCTTTATTCGCTTCAAAGCTACCGCAAGCCAGTACGACCGCTGCCGTATGTACCTCTGTCGTTTTTTCTGTCGTTTCAACAGTGACAGCAGAAATGCGCTGATCCTCCTTCTTCAATTCGATGGCACGGGCTTCATAGAAAATATCGATTCCTATCTCTTCTGCCCGGGCGAATAAAGCAGCCATAAGCCCCATCCCGATATTTTTCGTTTTGACAGGCAGGCCACCCCAAAATTGGTATTTTCCATCTTTTTCGAATGATTGGTTACTGTAATTCAGTTCAAATTCGACTCCTTGTTCCTTCATCCACCGTATCGTCTGATAGGAGCGGTTTACCAGCTGTTCAGCCAATTCAGGACTGCTTTTACCGCCGGTGACCCTCATTAAGTCCTGATAATAATCCTCTGGTCCATATGTCGGCATGACAATTTTTTCAGCTTTTTCATCGGGTAATTCTGGTATAAGTTTTCGAATGTCCTCTAAATCATTGTAAGCAAAGCGGATCGCTCCGTCTGTAAAATACGAATTACCGCCGCGTTTATGTTTAGGTGCGCGCTCCAGCACCAGCACCTCTGCTCCTGACTCCCTTGCAGAGATCGCCGCACAAAGAGCGGCATTTCCAGCACCGACGACCACTACATCATAACTTTTCATCTCGCTCCTCCTTTGTCATTACGAATGTTTAGGATGATTTATACATCTGATCCTCGTGCTTGTTTTGAGCTTTTCTTTTCATCCAATGGACAACCAGCGGATACAGCAGTGAAAGCAAAGTCAAGACTATCAACGCTATGCTGACACCGGAAGAAAAAAAGATGCCGAAGCTTCCATTAGAGGATGTAAGAGCCATCCGGAAATTTTGCTCCATGTCGGATCCTACAATCAACGCCAGCACCAACGGAGCAATCGGAAAATCAAGCACTTTCATAAACAACCCGATTACGCCGAATAAAAGCAAAAAGTAAAAATCAAACGTGGCATAGCTCAATGTGTACGTTCCAATAAAGGCAAGCACCACAATCACCGGATAAAGTACTTTTGGCGGTGTGTCTAAAACTTTAACAAGCGCACCAACCAATAAAATATTTATGATGACAAGGGCAATGTTTCCGATAAACATACTATTGATTAATGCCCAAGCCGTTTCAGGCTGCTGTTCAAATAAAAGAGGACCTGGTCTCAATCCTAGCATGATCAATGCCCCGAGCATGACTGCAGTCGTGCCCGACCCCGGTATGCCCATTGTCAACAGGGGGATCATGGCACCTACCGAAGCAGAGTTATTCGCTGATTCAGGAGCTGCAAGTCCTTCCACTGCTCCTTTTCCAAACTGAGAAGACCTTTTCGAAAGCTGTCTTTCCGTGGTATAGCTGATCATCGAGGCAATCGAACCGCCAGCACCAGGCAGAACACCGATGATGAAGCCCAGCGGACCACTCCGTAAAATCGGCCATTTCGAACGCCGCCATTGTTCTTTTGAAAACCAAACCTTGCCTACCTTTTTCTTTTCCTTCCGCTGCTCATCAATCGATAGTAGATTGTAGAGCACTTCGCCGATAGCATAGACACCGATAATCACGATGAGAAAGTCGATTCCTTCACTTAAATGCGAAGAACCGAAAGTAAATCGGTATATGCCCGTCTGGGTATCGATTCCCNTCTGATAGGAGCGGTTTACCAGCTGTTCAGCCAATTCAGGACTGCTTTTACCGCCGGTGACCCTCATTAAGTCCTGATAATAATCCTCTGGTCCATATGTCGGCATGACAATTTTTTCAGCTTTTTCATCGGGTAATTCTGGTATAAGTTTTCGAATGTCCTCTAAATCATTGTAAGCAAAGCGGATCGCTCCGTCTGTAAAATACGAATTACCGCCGCGTTTATGTTTAGGTGCGCGCTCCAGCACCAGCACCTCTGCTCCTGACTCCCTTGCAGAGATCGCCGCACAAAGAGCGGCATTTCCAGCACCGACGACCACTACATCATAACTTTTCATCTCGCTCCTCCTTTGTCATTACGAATGTTTAGGATGATTTATACATCTGATCCTCGTGCTTGTTTTGAGCTTTTCTTTTCATCCAATGGACAACCAGCGGATACAGCAGTGAAAGCAAAGTCAAGACTATCAACGCTATGCTGACACCGGAAGAAAAAAAGATGCCGAAGCTTCCATTAGAGGATGTAAGAGCCATCCGGAAATTTTGCTCCATGTCGGATCCTACAATCAACGCCAGCACCAACGGAGCAATCGGAAAATCAAGCACTTTCATAAACAACCCGATTACGCCGAATAAAAGCAAAAAGTAAAAATCAAACGTGGCATAGCTCAATGTGTACGTTCCAATAAAGGCAAGCACCACAATCACCGGATAAAGTACTTTTGGCGGTGTGTCTAAAACTTTAACAAGCGCACCAACCAATAAAATATTTATGATGACAAGGGCAATGTTTCCGATAAACATACTATTGATTAATGCCCAAGCCGTTTCAGGCTGCTGTTCAAATAAAAGAGGACCTGGTCTCAATCCTAGCATGATCAATGCCCCGAGCATGACTGCAGTCGTGCCCGACCCCGGTATGCCCATTGTCAACAGGGGGATCATGGCACCTACCGAAGCAGAGTTATTCGCTGATTCAGGAGCTGCAAGTCCTTCCACTGCTCCTTTTCCAAACTGAGAAGACCTTTTCGAAAGCTGTCTTTCCGTGGTATAGCTGATCATCGAGGCAATCGAACCGCCAGCACCAGGCAGAACACCGATGATGAAGCCCAGCGGACCACTCCGTAAAATCGGCCATTTCGAACGCCGCCATTGTTCTTTTGAAAACCAAACCTTGCCTACCTTTTTCTTTTCCTTCCGCTGCTCATCAATCGATAGTAGATTGTAGAGCACTTCGCCGATAGCATAGACACCGATAATCACGATGAGAAAGTCGATTCCTTCACTTAAATGCGAAGAACCGAAAGTAAATCGGTATATGCCCGTCTGGGTATCGATTCCCACCGTACTCAAAGCCAGCCCGATCGTCATCGCCAAAAAACCTTTCACCATTTTCCCTATGGATAACGAGACAATTGCCGACAAGGTAAGCAACATCAATAAAAAATATTCGGCCGGACCAAATTCCAAAGCAAAAGCGGCTAATGGCTCCGCAAGAAAAATGAACCCAATGACCGCAATCAAACCGCCAATAAAAGAAGCAACCGCGGATATTGCCAGTGCCTGTCCAGCCATTCCTTTCCTGGCCATTGGATAACCGTCAAAGGTTGCTGCGATAGCCGAACCATCCCCCGGTGTATTTAATAGAATCGAACTGCGCGAACCGCCATACATCGCTCCGTAGTAGATGGCCGCCATTAAAATGATGGCACTCACGGGATCCATGCCAAAAGTCATCGGAATCAACACAGCCACTGCTGTAGCCGGCCCAAGTCCAGGAAGCATCCCGACAATCGTACCAAGAAAACCACCGATGATAATCCACACAATATTGACCGGCTCGATCGCTATCGATAAACCTTCCATGAAGCTGTTAACATCCATGCTGCGATCACCTCCTTTAAGGTAAGCTCACTCCCAGCAGCTGACTAAATGCATACCAAGCCAAAAAGGAAAAACTGACGGCAACGATGCCGTTAATCAGCCATTTTTTCCAACCATTGATGAGGATTAATAATCCGCCTAAGAACAAAATTGTCGAAAGTAAAAATCCAATCTGGTCAAAAACAAGCGCATAGATGGCGCCTAAAACAATCGTAGTCACAATCAATTTTGGCGTCCTTCCGGAAAACAACTGTCGGACTTCCCTATTTTCTTCTGCAAGATGCTTTATTTCCTGATATAAATACACGACGCTTAACAACAACATTAAAATGCTGAGACCTGTCGGAAAGTACAAGGGGGCATTCGGGTTTCCAAGATTTGCTTTTGGCAACTGAAGCGAGCTGATCAAAAACAAACTGCTGAACAGCAGCAAAAATATCGGCACCCCCAGTTTAATTCCTTTCATCATCACTATCGCCTCCCTTACTCTCTATGAAACCTGCCATCCGCGTTACAGGCTACTTGCTTCATCCTCCATCTCTATAGCTTCTTCTTATTCTTATTGTCATGGATATAAACTGCGACACCCTCCCTTACTAAGGCTGAGAGCCAACCGGATCATGATGCCGCAGTTTTATCTCTGGTAAGAAACACGCTTAGTTATCGAGCAAACCGGAATCATTTACTAAACGTTGATAAAGGTCATGCTGTTCTTGTAAAAATGCTTTTGTTTCCTCACTATTTTTATAAAAATCCTCCCAATCATTGTTTTCGAGGACTTCCTGCCATTGATCTGTTTCGACCATTTTTTCCAGCTTTTTATCCCAATAAGCAATTTCGTCCTCTGTCATATCTGGCGGTCCCATCAATCCTCTCCAATGCGGGAAGACCATATCCACGCCTTCATCCTGCCAGGTCGGCACATCCTCAAGATCTTCAACCGGCTCCTCAGAAGAAACAGCCAATATCTTAAGCTTTCCGGCTAAATGTTGATCCTTCACCTCTGACAGTGAGGTAGTGACCGCATCAACGTGTCCTCCCAGCAAAGCGGTTACTACATCTCCTCCACCCTCATAAACGAGGAAGTTGAGATCTACCGGATTGATGCCGAATTCACTCGCTGCCTGGACTAGTGATAAGTGATCATCATTGCCGAGACCAGGTCCAACACCAATTTTAACTGCACTTGGATCCTCTTTAGTAGCCTCCAAAAACTCAGACGCCGTTTGATAAGGTGAATCTGCCGGAACAGCAAGTGCCTGCCATTCGGTCGCGAGTGTAGCAATCGGCGTGAATTCTTCATACGATAATTCACTTTGCTCCAGTAAGTTATTGGTAAGTACTAGACTCGAGTTGACAGCAAGTGAGTGGGAGTCCTTTGACTTTAAATACTTCCAGCCGACTTCTCCCCCGCCACCAGGCTTGTTGACAACATTGATATTTTTATCGACCAAATCTTGTTCTGACAGTACCTTCTCCAGCGAACGGGCGGTCAAGTCCCAGCCACCACCCGGCGAAGCAGGAGCGACCATTTCGATGTTTTTATTCGGATAGCCATCATTTCCGGAAGCGTTCCCCGCACATGCGGCTGTAATTAAAATCACGGACATCGCAAGAAGAACCTGAATAAATTTTTTCATAAAAACTCCCTCCTAATACTTGATTTATTTGTATCCTACTAATTCTCCCTTCATTATGTAAACGTTTTCAATATATTGTTTTTTAACGAATTAAAAAACATTTTGTGCATTAAATGCACAAAATGCGAAAAAAGTGCCCACCTGCAAATTTCTTTCCATTATTTTTTGATTGTATACCGCCGCTCTGGCCGGCCGACAATTCCATACATTTGCTCTACAACTGCTTCGTTTCTACCAACCAAGTATTCCAGATACCTTCGAGCGGTCGTCCGTGAAGCGCCAATCTTTTCTGCAGCCTGTTCGGAGGTAATACCATTTTGTTCGATGCTAAGCATTTCTTTTACCTTTTCCAAGGTACGGTAATCGATACCCTTCGGAAGGGTGGCCGTATTTTTTTGTTCGATTCGGGGGGTACCAAATACTTCCTGCAAAAGTTCCTTGTCGACTTCTTTTCTCGATTCGATCTTTTCTTTTTTCTTCTTATAGTTTTGCATCGATTGTTGAAATTGTTCCATCGTGACAGGCTTAATCAAGTAATCCTGGACGCCATAGTTCAAAGATTTTTCCAAAAATGCTTTGTCCGTAGCAGCCGTTATCATGATGATATCTAACTTCGGATAGTTTTCCCGAATGTATTGGAGCAGCTCGGTTCCCAGTTGGTCCGGCATGTAAACGTCCAGTAATAACAAATCGACCGTACACGCATCAAGCAATTGTCTCGTTTCCTTCGCATTGGCAGCTTTCCCGACGAGTTTCATTCCCGGTACTTTCTCCAGAAACGCTTCATGTATTTGAGCTACCCGAAAATCATCCTCTGCAATGACAACTTGTAACATCCTTTCATCCCCCTATCATTTTGTTCATATCCTGTATTTGCTTCGGAAGGATTACCGTAAACACTGTTCCATTACCAGGACTACTGTTTACTTCAATCGCTCCATTCAATGAATGAACTTCCTCTTTCACGTTTGCCAGACCATACCCTCTGTTAGCCCCTTTTTTTGAGTAACCACGAAGAAATATGCGGGACTCCGTGTTTTTGTCTAGCCCCTTTCCATTGTCAGCGATTTCAAAAATAATATCGTTGCCTAAATCCGTAACAAAGAAAGAAACCTTCGGATCGGTACAATCTGACACCGCATCAAACGCATTGTTAATCAAGTTTCCTAGTATTACAATCAACGGGGACAACGGCACATGTTCCGGCAGAGGCGCGAGTGAACTTTCCCCATCCACCGTAAAACGAATCTTCTTTTCTGATGCTTTTGCGAATTTCCCCAATAATATTGCCTGGACTTTTTCATCGCGAATCTGGGAAAAGAACATTTCCGTAACCTGTTCCTGTAAATTTGCTTCCTGTTGAATCAATTCGATTGCTTCGTTTGTTTTTCCCAACTGGATGAAACCCAGGATAACATATAATGTACCAGTAAACTCATGGGCCTGGGCGCGAAGATCTTCTGAATACTGCCTTACCTCCGATAAGGCGTCCACCATTTTTTTTATTTCGGTTTTATCTCGAAAGCTTGCGACAGTTCCTGTCTTCCTGCCATTCTCTGTTATTGGCCGTGTATTGACAATGATAATCTTATCTTTGTATTCAAGTTCCCTATTGATAATTTTAGTCGGTGACTGGATCATATCGATTAATTCCTCGGATGGGAGAACATCAATGATATTCTTTTCAATTACTTCCTCCCTTCGAATATCCAGCAAATCTTTAGCAGATACATTCATGGTGGTAATGATGCCTTGATGATCAATCGCGACTATGCCTTCTTTGACAGACTGCAAGACGGCATTTCGCTCCCGATACAGGGAGGAAATCTCAAATGGTTCCAAGCCCAATGTATCTTTCCGAATGCTTTTAGCCAATAGGAAACTTCCAGCAATCCCCATCAGGAAAACCACTCCTGCAGCAAGGACAATTTTTGAAATATCGGCCAAAATCTCGTTGTATATTCCTTTCATCGGAAAATCCACCGTCACGATGCCCTCTACTTTTTTATATTTGCGATAGTCAATTGTAACCGGTGCAACTCCTTTTAGGATACCTTCCTCCCTGCTTCCTGTTTTGATCACGTAACTACTTCCAAAAACAACTGCTTTATACAGCTCCTCATCGGAAGCGGTTGCATCCTTCTCGATAGGAACTGTTTCATCCTGCGCCCTTCCGATGATCCCTCCAGAACGGTCAAAGATGGTGATAACCGAGGCGCCGGCCTCTTCTCTTATTTGTTCTGTCAACTGCTTCATTTCCTCCAAAGTAGCGCCGGTACGGAACGCATCCTGAACGCCAGGCATGTAGGAAATCGTTTTGGCCGTCTGCATGGCCAGACTCTCGGCATTGGCAACATCCTCCTTCGATTCCATATAACCTACCATAAAAGTAATCAGGCTAATGACGAGCAAAAGAAGCGTACCGACCAAACCGAGAATTTTTATATGGAGTGGCACTTGCAATCGGTTCTTCATTTAGCCTCGCCCTCTCCTTCTATGTAATCAGTTTTTTCAGATTATTCCGTTTCCCTTATTAAATCATATTTTCCCTTACTTTCCACCAAGACTTCGGCACTATTTTACATAAAACGCCCTTTTTCTTAGAAGAAGTAGTTTGAAGGAGAAGAAGAAGGGGAACTTCTTAGTAACTTCGAGAAGTGTTCTATATAAGAAACGCTTCTTCTATCACTTCGTTTCAAAAAGGGAGAGGAATACATATGAAAAAGTGGTTGATGATTGTCTGCGCCAGTCTACTGGCCATTTTGTCTGCCTGCAGTTCCGGAAGTGCTGAAAATACGAATGCGGATGGAAAGGTAGAACTTGATTTCTGGACATTTTGGGGTTCGGAAACAAGACGTCCGATGATCGAAAAGCTAATTGAGGATTTCAATAATTCGCAGGATGAAATCGTTGTCAAACACACTTATGTACCTTGGGGAGATATTTGGACAAAAAACCTGGCAGCCATTGCTGCAGGAGATCCACCTGATGTCATTGTCAACGATATTCGAACGGTGAAAATCAGAGCCTCCAACAATCAAGTAGAGGATCTAAGCAAATGGGTCGATGACGACTTAAAAAACAGCTTCTACCCCCATTTATGGGATGCGGTGACCTACGAGGACAAGGCGTATGCCCTGCCTTTCACTACCGATACTAGAATGCTTTTTTATAACAAGGACGCTTTCCGTGAAGCAGGACTGGATCCGGAAAAACCGCCTCGCACTTGGAAAGAACTCAAAGAATACTCCGATAAACTCACCATCAAAAAAGATGGCAACTATGAGCAAGTCGGTTATTACCCGAACTGGGGAAATTTCACTACCCATGATTGGATGATAAATGCCGACAATGGAAAAGGACTGATGGAAGGCGGCGAACCGACCATCAACACTCCTGCAAAAAAAGAAGCTATCCAATGGATGTACGATTGGAAGCAGGAGCTCGGGGAAGAAGCTGTTCAAGACATGAAAGCGGAATTCGGCAATGAGCAGCAAAATCCATTTATCTCCGGGAAGGTTGCAATGTGGGCTGAAATCGGCACTTTCTATAAACAGCTGGAAGAGTTCGGAAACGACTTGGATTATGGCGTTGCCTTGATGCCTTCTTATAATGAAGACACTGAACCATGGAGCACCGGCGGTGGATTCGTCATGGAGATACCAAAAGGAGCCAAAAATCCGGAGGCTTCCATGAAATTCATCCAATACTTGACGGATGTCGAGGCACAAACCTACTGGGGCGAAAACAACTTCGACAACATCGCCAATAAAGAGGCAACCCAACAAGTAACGGACAACCTGGATGGCAAAGGAGCCGAGATTTTCCAGAAATCGATGGAAAGCCTGGAACACACCTATTTGTCGATTACAACACCAGAATATCCGGAGTATGAAAATTTAGTCAATCCGCTTATCGACGATGCCCTTAACGGAAAGATTTCCGTCGAAGAAGCACTTGATCAAGCTCAAAAAGATGTGGAAAACTCCAAGCAGTAAAGGAATTATTAGTAGGAAAAGCGGTATCCCCGCTTTTCCATTCTGTCTTTTCCATAACAGATTATACAGGGGGAAATCTTACAACTTTACATCACAAGTTAGGAGGCGAGGAGGTTGAGCGGAATGAAAGAGCATCATGCAGTAATTGGTACGACACACCAAAAAACCGTACATAAAAGCAAGAGTCGCAATCGGACGATAAGCAAACCGAAAATGAGCAAACTGTCGCTTAAAGAGAACATTTGGGGATATATTTTTATCGCCCCCTGGATTATCGGTTTTCTCGGCCTGACACTTGGACCATTGCTGTTTTCCTTATTAACCAGCTTTACGGACTATAATGTCACTTCACAGATGAATTTTACCGGCTTCGACAATTACAAGCGAATGTTCACAGTGGATCCGTTATTTTGGACTTCCTTATACAACACAGCATACTTTGTCGTGTTTTCGGTTCCACTGACAACAGCAGGGGCGGTTTTGGTGGCCATGCTGCTTAACCAAAAAATGAAAGGCATTAAGGTATTCCGTACGATTTATTATTTGCCTGCTGTTTTATCTGGTGTGGCGGTCTATTTTTTATGGATGCAGCTGCTAAGTCCTTCTACAGGATTAGTAAATACCGTATTGGCCTGGTTTGGGATTGATGGTCCTGCCTGGCTGTTTGAAGCAGAATGGACAAAGCCCGCACTCGTCATGATGAAAATGTGGAGCGTCGGAGGCGGAATGCTGCTTTACTTGGCAGTCATGCAAGGAGTGCCGAAAGCAATGTATGAAGCGGCAGAATTAGATGGAGCTGGTTCGATCCGAAAGTTTTTTCATATCACGTTGCCGATGATCACACCGATTATTTTCTTCGATATGGTGACATCGACCATCGGAGCCTTTCAGATTTTCCAGGAAGCTTATGTCATGACGGACAGTGGTCAAGGCGGTCCTTCCAATTCCCTATTATTCTATAACCTCCATATGTGGAACAATGCCTTTAAAATCTTTGATATGGGCTATGCTTCTGCAATGGCCTGGGTATTGTTCATCATTGTCATGATTTTGACCTTCCTTCACTTCAAACTAAGCAAGAAGTGGGTTTACTATGAAAGTGGGGATGAAAGATGAGTAATTCCGTGATTGGCAGCAAGAAAAAGTTGTTAACCAAGAAAGCGCTGATCTACCTGATTTTAATCGGCGGCAGCCTGATTATCCTGTCTCCCGTATGGTGGATGATCGCCACATCCTTGAAAACACCACAGGAAATCGCCCAGTATCCACCAAGCTTCTGGCCTGATAGCTTCCGGTTTCGTAACTACCTGGAAGCCTGGCAAACAGCTCCTTTTACCCGCTGGACGCTGAACACACTGTTGATTGCCGGTTTGTCGACAATCGGCAGTGTCCTTGCCAATGCGTTTATCGCTTATGGCTTTGCCGTCATCAAGTTCAAAGGGAAAAATTTTCTGTTTGGCATCGTCATGGCGACGATGTTGATTCCAGGATTCGTGACATTGGTTCCTCAATATATCATTTTTGCTAAAATCGGCTGGGTAAATACGTATCTTCCGCTGATCATACCGTCTTTCCTGGGAAGTGCTTTCTTTATTTTCCTAATCAGACAGTTCATGCGGACCATTCCAAAGGATATGGTCGAAGCAGCCAAGATAGACGGCGCCAACCATTTTCATATCTGGTGGCGTATTATTTTACCGCAAATCAAACCAGCCCTGATTACAGTCGCAATTTTCTCCTTTAATGGTTCCTGGAACGACTTACTCGGACCGCTTTTATACTTGAATGATGAAAATCTGTACACCCTGCAAATTGGACTGCAGACGTTCAAAGGAACTGTATCGACACAGTGGAACTACCTGATGGCCATGTCGACCACCGTTTTATTGCCGATCATTCTATTGTTCTTTTATTTTCAACGGTATTTCATCGAAGGTTCCAATCTTACCGGCGGACAGAAGTTTTAAAGTTTTTAATGGAAATAAAGCGGCTTTCTGAAAAAAAGAAGCGTCCTGCCCAAACGGGCAGGACGCTTCTTTTAATCTTTATCCACATCGTTATCAAAAAAAGATTTCTTGGTATCTTCCGGTTCCTCTGGTCGATCTGCCCGGAAGTGGCGGCCAATATTGGACTTGTTAATCCCATTTTTGACAGCTGTCTCGATTACCTTATAGAGAATGAACAACGATATAAGATACATGATTATAGCAGCGAAGCCCATAAAAATACCTCCAGATTTATAGCGTCTATTCCACTATACCTCATAAACAAAGCAGGAAAAAATCATCCGTTTCCGGTATTAGGACACGCAGCCATTATTACCAGATTTTCATTTTCTTGAACAGGTGCACAGTATAAGTAGTTCAACAAGAAGCTTTTCACTCTATATTCAATTACTTTGATTGTTCAGCCTATCCAAGACTACTACAATTTTACCCGATCCAAATATTTGTCAATCAATTGCTGATTATGCTCGTCTGCTCCCTCTATATTACCACTTAAAAAAACAGGAGGCTGAAAACCATTTTCCGCCATCTGTTTAATGGCTTCCGCTAAGATGCCATTGATAATCGCAGCCCCGATTACGGTGGAGCTTGGCGCAAAGCTTACCTGTACATCCGGATGGCTCAGCAGAGCATCTCCGACCGGGGCATGATTATCGATCACAAGATCCACCGCATCAAACAAATGCATGCCACTTTCATGCCGTGATGGCTGGCTTTGTGAATATTGGATCGACGTCATTCCGATAACAAAGGCACCTTTCTCTTTGGCAATCCGCGCCACATCGACAGGTACTGGATTGCGTCCGGAGGTAGACAACACCACCATGATATCTCCTTGGCGAATATCCTCTTCCTCCATGAACTGTGCTGCATAACCATTCTCCCTCTCCAAGGTAGAAGAGCGTACGGCACCTTCATGCAGCATCAATGGCTCATGAAGAATAGGATGTATAGGGACGAGCCCGCCTGCACGGTAATAAACCTCTTCGGTCAAAATGTGCGAATGACCGCAGCCGAATAAGTGAATGATTCCATCCTGCTGCAGCGAAGCAGAGATTTTTTGAGCAGCTTCTTGTAAATTCGTGAATTCTTTTTCTTCGATTACTTGTAACAAAGAATGGACCTTTTCAAAGTAGTTCGTTAACATCCAATCCCTCCTTGCTAATTTTTTCCCGCTTCTTGCTTAGCCGCTTCTATTAATTGAACCATGTTTTTTAAAGCGATATCAATTATATAGATACCTTTGTCCTCCGTCGCCAGCGTAGAATCACCCAACACAGCCGTCTTTGTGAATGTTTCCCAAGGTGTAGGCGTGACATCAGCACTCATTGGAATATTAGGGATATCGTTGATTGCTTTCTCCATTTGTACCAGTTCCGGTGCCAAATACAACATATACGAGGTCTCTATCTCACAAGCATGAAAATAGGTACCATGTGTAGATGGCGTTTCCCTCACTTCTTCTGCCGCCTTATTCATTCCCGGGTAAAATAAATATAGCACTTTCATTTCCGGACATGTTTCATACAATTCACGGGCAGCTTCCTTTAAAGCTGTTCCATTCCCTAAATGGCCGTTTACCATGGCGAAGACCTCGATGCCCTGGTGATAAAGACTCTCACCGATATCGACAATATAGCTGATCAGGGAGCGATTGCTGACGGTGATGCTCCCCGGAAAATGACGCAGGCTCCATACCTGTCCATACGGCAACGTTGGCAAAACCAAACCCTTTACCACTTCGGCAAGCTTATCCGATAGCCGTTCAGCCAGGAAGTTATCGGTCCCAAGCGGTAAATGCGGACCATGCGCTTCCACTGCTCCTACCGGGAGAATCGCAACTTTGGAACGCTGGATTTCTTCTTTAATATTATAGGAGTTTTGATATTGAAACTTCACAACAGCACCCCTCTTTACTTTTTGAATGAAAAACACCTGGCAGGGTTATCAACAAAAAATTTGGTTATCAGTTTCTCCCCGTCAAATCCGAGACTGTCCGCCTCTGCTTTGAATCGGGGAACCCACTTTGCAATGATATTTTCTAAACCCAGGCCGTAATCGTAATGTTTATAATAGGATTTTCTGGCTGTGTCACCGCTGACAAGGATCTGATCTTCAAAGCCTTTTCGGACTAATTCTAGAATACAATGGATCCGTGTACTTTCAGGTGCATATTTTATTTTTGAAATGCCGTCAAACGAGAGAAATGCACCTGTTTTTGCCACTTGCTCATGATAAAAAGGATCAGGATTGCGATCCATATGGCCAAAACTAACATATTCCAGATTGATACCTTCTTCTCGTAGAAGGTCGATTTGCTCCAGAACCATTGTTCCTGCTTCTGTATGCGTGTGAATCGGAGCTTTGGTTTCGTGGTGTGCTCTTGCTACTGCACGCAACGTTTTCTCTTCCAAGGGAGTGATTCGGTTATAACCGGTCCCGAACTTGACCTGCCCGCCTCTCAACTTCGTACCTTCCAATCCTTCTTCTACTTCTTTAATAACAAAGTCTGCCAACTGATTGATCGTTTTATCTTCAATCCACTGATAATATGTCTCGTAATTTCCGACAAGTTGTTTGAGGTTTTCCCGCATTGGAGCATCCCATAAAAAGCTTTTGTTAAAACCCGCAGTCCCGATAATGGTAATGCCCGTTTCTTCAGATATCTGCTGTACGGCTGATACTTCCCTGCCATAGTCTACTGCTGTAGCGTCTACGATTGTCTGGCCACCGTGTTTTTTAAAATCGAACACATCTAATTGCGATTTATCTTTGTCATCTAATAAAAGGTCATCTGCTCCTTGCATAACCCAGTAGGGAGGGCGGCAGACAATATGTTCATGTGAATAAGTGAAGCCTAATTGTTCTGGGGAAACATCCCCGTCAAACGTGCGCACAAAACTCATTTTATCCCTCCTGATTACATGGAAAAAGGGCAAATCCAGCTGCCCCTCTTCCCGTTTTATTAGAACAGTAATTGCGCCAGGAACCGGATAATCGGCCCCAGGATGAACATATCCGAATCGGCCGCCCACATGGCTGTATCCGGAATCGTATCCGCCAGTAGCATTTTCACCGTGATATATTGTCCCCAGGCAACGACCGTGGAGGTGATAAATCCGGCCATCAAAGCACCGCGGACACCACCCGTAACATTCCCAAACACACCTGCAGTGGCTGAATGGAAAAACAGGACGATCATGGTCGGGACAAAAATGTATCCCACTGTATTACCAAGCACAAACAGCCATAACAAAGCTCCGACGAAAGAACCTAAGAATCCAAGAATTACAGCGTTAGGTGCATAAGGGAAGACAACCGGACTGTCCAGTGCCGGTTTCGCCCCCGGCACGATTTTTGTCGCGATTCCTTTGAAGGCTGGAACCATTTCTCCGATAAACATACGGACCCCCATTAAAACAACCGCGATACCAGCTGTGAACGTAAACGACTGGATGATGGCATAGATGACGAAATTTTGACTGCCCGCGCTTGCCACAAGCTCTCCCGCTCCTGGTGTGTCCTTAAAGGAGATAATGACTGCACCGACCAGGAACAGCAGACCCATGGTCAAGGCTGTGATGACATTCGAATCCCGAAGAAACTCCAAGCCTTTTGGCAATTTTATTTTTTCCGAATCATTGTCTTTGTTACCGAGCACCTTACCTGCCAGTGCTCCGAGCAAAGCAACAGATGCTGATGTATGACCCAAAGCAATATTGTCGTTCCCCGTGATTTTTCTCATGAATGGCTGTGTCAAAGCAGGCTGTACCGTCCAATAAATCCCCATGATGACAGCAAGGAAAATAACCAATTTGCCAAAAGAAACCTCTCCGGCCGTGTGCACGACAATCCCCGCAAAAATAGTCGTTGTCCAAAACATCATGTGACCGGTTAAGTAAATATATTTGAATTTTGTAAACCTAGCCAGCAAAACATTGATCAGAAAACCAATCGTCATGGCCAGCGTGACTGCGCTTCCATATTCTGCGTTAAAAGCATTCTGACCCATAAATTCGCCAAGTGGCTGTTCCGATAAATTGAAAACCTCTTTCCATAATGGTTCAAATACTGTCAGGGCGCTGACAATAATGTCTGAACCAGCACTGATGATCAAAAAACCGATGATTGCTTTAAATGTACCACTGACCCGCTGACTTGCCGTCTTATCCTGTAACAGTAATCCGACCAGCACGATAAACCCTAATAAAATGGCAGGTGTTCCAAAGACGTTGTCGGCTATCCAATAAATGACTTCCACCTTGTTTCCCCCTTCGTCTGCTTTCTCTTTTATTTTGGGTTCCCTTATGCCTTAGCAATATGCTCGTCAACCGCCTGGTTGATCTCCTCCATATCAAAATAATTATTAACGATAATCACCTTGGCACTATGCCCTTCCAATCCTTCTGCCAGTTCATTGCTTGTGATAATATAATCGGCACTCATACTTGATGCAGAAGATACATCCACATGTTCGACATCAGCCCGGATTCCTTTATCACTTAGTGCCTGCTCGACATTCATCTTCAAAATCAAACTGGTTCCCTGTCCTAGTCCGCAAACCGATAATACTTTGATCATTTTCCTTCCCCCGTTTCTATGATTGTTTTTATTTCCCGGTAACTTGCTGCCGTTCTCAACTGTTTCACATTTTCTTCCTTGTTGAGAAGCAACGTCAGCTTCTTTAATAAATCCACATGTTCTTCGCTTGTCGATGCCCCGAGACCGAAAATCAATTGGACAGGATCATTGGATGAATGCCCAAATGTAACGGGATCCTTCAACTGTAACAAGGAGACAGATGCTTCCTTCCCCCCGTCTTCTGGTCTGGCATGGGGGATGGCTATGTGTGGCGCAAGGACGAAATAAGGTCCATTATCTTGAAAGGACTGTACCATCGCCTCGATATATACTTCCTCCACTGTCTCCGCATCTGCCAGCAAAACACCCGCCTGCTTAATGGCATCTGCAGCATCCGTAGCTTTTGCTCCGACTTTAACTAATCCCTCTTCTAAAAATTTCATGATCAAACTCCTTATCTTGATGAGTAGGTTTTAATGATTTTGCAAATTTGCTCCTTGTTTATTGCATCCAGTATTGCACGTTTGTCATGGGAAAACATATTGGTTAGCTGAGCCAAAGCTTTTAGGTGCTTTTCGTTATTTTCCGGAGCCAAAACCATGAAGATTCTGACTTTTTTGCCCAGCATTTCTACTGGTTCCTGCAAATGCAACAAGCTGATTCCCAACTGATTCACACCGTCTTCCGTACGACCATGCGGCATTGCTACCAAAGGAGAAATCACGACATACGGACCTTGCTTCTCAATATTGTCGACCATTGATTCGATATAATCTTCTGTGATGTATCCTTTTTTCAAAAGCGGGCTGGCTGCCAACTCGACCGCTTGTTGCCAGCTACCCGCTTTAGTTGCAAACAGTATGTCGCCCTCGTTCACTAACTCCTTCAAAGCAGGCTTCATCCTGGCTTCAGAAGTCACTGTTGGATGGTAAAGATACTTTCTCAATTCCTGCTGCAACTCCCCTTCTTCCCTCACATCTGCGTAACGCTTAACAATGTCCATAAGGGTATCGACCGAGTATGGTTGATAACCATTATTTTCTGTGAACAGCGCATTCACCTGCTTCAACAGTTTTTCCTTCTCTTTGTTATCAAGCAACGGATTGACTAAACAGACAGGAATTCCGCGGTCAGGCAAAGGGACAGTCGAGACGATGAATTCGACCGCTAGTTCCATCTCGCGATATTCACGCAAAGAAACGATTCCGGTGATATCGACTTCAGAAAACAACCCTTCGAGCTGGCTTTGCAGTAAACGGGAAGTACCTAGTCCATTGGTACAAACAATCAGCATTTTTCTGCGTGTTTGGATGGACAGCCCTTCTTTATGCAGCCATCCACTAAAATGAATCGCTATATAGGCTATCTCGCTTTGATCGATTTTTTTCCCCACAAAACGCTCAAAATGATGGACCACTTTTTTGGTTAATTGATAGATTTCCGGGAAATTGTCTTCCACAGAGTCATACGGCAATTCTCCCATATCAATGCCATACTTGATTCGGTAGTATGCGGGTTTTAAGTGTAAATGCAAGTTGGTTTCCATTCCTGCTCGATCTGTAAAAGAAACCACTGCAACCAATTGGAAATCCTCGATCATCTGTTTGACTACTTCCCGCAATCCGCTGATTTCTCCGTTTTCATCCTCGAAACTCGCATGATAATTCACCTTCGAACCCAATAGATGCTTGGCAAAGTAATATCCTTCTCTCGCGGGTATCACTTCCTGCCATCTACTTTCCAATTCGGTGATAAAATCTTTTGCAGCGTTACATTCTCCGGTTTGTTCAATGACAGTCTGTTCAACCGGATCAATATCTACATACTGCTTTTGCTTAATCCGCTGCAAAAACACGTAAAAACGAACGACAAGAATATCGAGGACATCGTCCGTAAATTGAATGCCCAAACGCTGCTCACAGAGGCTCAATTTGCGATAAATCCGCTTTAATTCTGCTTGGTTAAAAATCTTATAGTTGCTGTCGTCATTATCCGCTTCAAAAGCCTGCCCATGAATCCAGGAGTACCAGCCGTGCTGCGGTTTTATCATGTCAATATAGTTGACCAGCGCTCTCCTGATGTCTGTCTCCTTACCGAATACCTGATACCCAAGTTTCCTCCGGGAAGTAAGCTCCAATCGATAGCCAGCCAGTTCTTCCCGCAAACCTTTCAAATCCTCCAGGACTGTGTTCCTGCTAACCCTGGTAATCGCTATCAAATCTTTGAGGACCAGAGGTTTTTCACTGGTCAGAAAGTAAGTGACCAGCCACGCCTTTCTTTCTTCAGGCGACAGCTCATAATAATAAACCGGGAACACGAGCAGCTTACTCATAACTTCCTGTTTCGCCTGCTTTTCCAAGTATAAACCTGCTGCTCTAACTTGCTGTATTTCACTTATCCTGTTTTCTTTCAGCCAAAAATTGATCTTATCCAAGTCGTTATAGACCGTCCTTCTCGAAACATTAAATTGCTCGGCAAGTTTTTCGACAGGAATATATACCTCACTATGAACTATTTGATTTAATATGGCAGTACTGCGCTTATCCAAACTCATTGTTTTCCCCCCTTGGGCAAAACTTTTATCGGCCTTAGTTTAACTATATTCCAAGCCTCCTAGAATCAAAAGACCAAATCATTCACAGACTTTTGTGCAAAAATACATGGTTGGAATTACCAACTAAAGAAAACTCGCCGAATTGGCGAGCCAGAGGTAGATATACTATTGTTTTAGCGGTCTTCTTTTTACAAAATATACGTGACCATATTATCGGGTAATTTGAGTAACTTCAATCATTCCTAAAAAGAGAATTAAGTAACAAGAGATGAAATAACAAAAGAGGTCAATGTTCTAAAAGTGAGTTGAAGAAGTTGAATGTATTTGAGAGGATTTTTCAATAAAAATCCTCTCAAATTGAGGGTGTTTTCGGGAGATGTTTATAGATTCTTATCATTAGGGCTTAACAAAAGCTCTTTATTTGATTTTCAGTGATCCCTTTAATTAACCTCAGTTAACTAAATTAAAACTTCATGCGCATTATCCAACATTTTTTCTCGCTTGTATTAAGTTCCTTCTCTTTCTTCATACGCATTAAATCACGTACAACTTCAGCACCTTCTTGTATTTTACCCGTTTTTATTTTGTCCGTGTACACTTTATACCTTTGTTTCCACGATCGTAACGTATCTGATTTTCCATATTGAAAAATGTGCATGATGTGTTTTAATGCAATAATGTCAGTAACTGGTTGTATACTTGAACTCATTATTTTACCCGTAGGTATCATCACCTGCATATTACTGTATATTCGTGCTGCGCAACACAAGTAAATAAATCTTTTGTTTTTTCTTGAACATTATCCACCAGCCGATCCACCACTCGCCCCAGCAGAATTGTTACGTTTCATAAACATGTTGACTCCCATTACAACTGCAATTAATTCCTCATTCGACAACTCTGACGAGTGATTATTTAATTCATAAGCCGGCGATTGGAAAAATTCGCTGACCTTTTTAAATGTAGCTGCTAAATTACCACTTTTATCGAGAATATCATAATCCTTGGAGAATGCTTCTGATCTAATTTCATACTCCCCCTGATAGGAATCGTAAATGAATTTTTTAGAGAAAAAAGCCAGCTTTTGCTTCAGTTGACCAATTTCTTCTTCATGTTGATTTCTCACTACCCATCCCCTAAACAGAAAAGGAAATGAACCTTTCATAACAATAAGCCCTTCTTTATCCTTCACATCCACGCCAGAAGAAAACGCACTCTTTAAATCCAGTAATCCAATTTGTTCATGGTTCTCGTTAAAAATCTCCGTCGTACCGGCAGAGAAAAAGTTATCTTTAAAATAAATGGACTCCCCCATTGATATCCTCCTAAGAATATTGTTACTCTAACTACGGATAACAGACAAACTAGGTTCCATCTTCAGGGATTTACACATAGAACTAGATCTTTTAGGGAGAATAAAAACATTTTTTTATACATGAAGGGAGCGTAATGATTATGGAAGAAATCAAAGTGGGAGAAACATTTACCATAAGTGATGAAACAAATGAGGAGCAAACTGTTGAAGTTTTAGCAAAGGTCACCTTAAAAGGTACAGACTATATAGCTGTCAGCTTTGCAGAGGACTTACAGAATGAAAACGAAGGCGATATAGATATCTTTTTCTTAAAGATAGACAATGAAGGTGATTTATCAGCTATTGAGTCTGATGAAGAATTTGATAAAGTATCAGAAGCGTTTGATGTAATTATAGAAGAAGACTAAAACGATGGACCGCTAATCAAAAGATTTGATTCATCTGAGGGCGAGACTATTCTTAGTCCACCTTTTGTTGTAGAAGGACGTGCAGCCAAATTCCGGCGCCATCCCTTATTAAGGGATAGCGCCCAATTGATAAAGATGATTCGTTTGTATTTTCATGTAATAACTCTAACTCGTCTAGCAACACTTAACTCTTTTCCCATTCCATTAAAAATTCTTTCTCAGAAGTCTGTTCATCTATGATTTCTTCCTTTATAACAAAGCCATTCTTCAAATAGAAATCAACGGCTTTTTTATTTTTCTCGTACACCTTTAATTGTATATTTTCCCTTCGTCTTTTTATAAACTCTAACAACTCCTTGCCATATCCCCTACCTTGATGATTTACATCAATAAACAATGCAGCCAAGTAATGATCGATCATCGATACGAAGCCGACAACATCTTTTTCCTTACTAACAACAAAGTTTTCAGACATTGGAAAATATCTTTCTGCCATCTCCGTTTGCTTTGATTCCCAAAATGTCTTATCAATAAAGTCGTGTGCTATT
This sequence comes from Virgibacillus senegalensis, assembly GCF_000821245.2. Classification (GTDB taxonomy): domain Bacteria; phylum Bacillota; class Bacilli; order Bacillales; family Amphibacillaceae; genus Sediminibacillus; species Sediminibacillus senegalensis. The sequence goes on along the minus strand of NZ_LN611424.1, from coordinate 788,961 downwards.
AAAGAACCTTCATACCATATTTCTACTAATTTATTGACTTCTATATTTTTGGCTGGTCTAATACTCACTCACCTTTTCCCCCTTAAATATCTCCAAGCTTTCCTTCCATTAAATGGACAGAATGCTGGTATTTCTCCCTAACAGAGATTAAATTGCTCCAACGTGTGGGCAAATGCTATTTAATATTCTGCCGTCAAGTCTGTCCGGCTACCACCTTCTTTTCTTTTACGGGAAACGCAAGCTTCCAGCAAATAATGAGTACAACAGCGATCATTCCAAGATAACCAAACACACCAAAGGGCACGATCGTAGCCAGGTAATGAAATCCCCCAAATACGGCGACAATCATCATTAAAAGGATATTCTTGGCCGTATCCGTGTCGGAAGCGAATTCGAACGAACGAGAAAAAGGATAGATGGTTTGATTGTTTAATAGTTTATAAGAAATCAAAGCATGCAATACTCCTGTCACGAGTACCACCATCAAATCCGGGATGATGCGGAAGGAGAAAATAGAAAGAAAGAGAATGCTAAGCACGACCGTGATCGGTAAATAGAGCTTGGTCAAAAAGGCCTTTAAAGCCGCCCTGTAAAAGATGACTTCGTTTTGGATGGGAGCGGTGCGGAACAGCCATGCCCCTTTGTAGTTACCGGAAAATTTGAGCATATGTATGACAGCAGGAATCATGATATTCACAAAATAGATGGTCAAGAAATACTTACTTCCAGGTAATGCACCGAACCCGTTCCTGCTTACTTCATTGAAAAGGAAAATGAATGGAAATACAAAAGCAAATCCAAGCGACGGATAAACTTTCAATTTAAACGCTCGTTCTTGTTTCATCATTAGCGCTGAAAACCGGAAGAATGTCCGTTCTTCCTTCGTCTTACACAATATCTTTGCAAACAATTGATCAATCCGGTGCGCCTTCCGCTTATTATCTCCATTGTATTGCAGGAGCTTCTGCAAATTTTGTTCAAAAGATGGTACAAGTTTACTGTATATAATAATTGCCATTATCGGCACCACAAGCGACATGATGGAATAGCCAACGATGTAGCCAGCAGTATTGCCATTCAATAACCACTCAAAAGGTGCGCTATACCATATCGGTGGAAGCAATAGATGCCACCATTGAAACGTAAAGTCGACGTTTAACTCGGAAAAATCGAATACCCGAACCAATACCTGGTACCCGACGACTATTCCAATCGAGAGTAAAATTTGGACATAATTAATGACGTCTTTTAACCGTTCACCATCAAAAAACTGCAAAATAAACATGTAGATGAGCGCTGTCAAGACGACAACCAACATACCAGTCAACAAGATTTCAACTAGAAAGATAACGGTAAACAGGAAGCCTTTGAAGAATAAACCGACAAGCAGCGGAAGCAGAGAAAAGGCACCAGTAACTTGTGTCATATAAATACAGACGTGAACAATCTTGGCTATATTAACTGTCCGCTGATCAACAGGTTTTGTGTGAAGGATGTTTTTGTCTCTTACATCCAAAAGGACAGCTGAGAAATCGGCAATCATCGTTGTCATCAGAATAAACATCATCATGGCGAAAACGAGGCTCATCTGAAATAGATAGTAATCACCAAACACGATGAACGGAATAAGAATCAATCCATAAAAAGCGTAAAGACCTAGCGATTTGATGAATTGATTTCCTTCTTTAGTTTTCGATTGTTCAAAAATCGTCGGAACCCTGCGCTGATCCATCGTCAATTTCACCTGCAAAATCCGTCGCATTACCAAATAATCAGCCCCGAGCATGGTAAACAAACGACTACCATAATCCAGAAGTTGCAATNGAATGCTAAGCACGACCGTGATCGGTAAATAGAGCTTGGTCAAAAAGGCCTTTAAAGCCGCCCTGTAAAAGATGACTTCGTTTTGGATGGGAGCGGTGCGGAACAGCCATGCCCCTTTGTAGTTACCGGAAAATTTGAGCATATGTATGACAGCAGGAATCATGATATTCACAAAATAGATGGTCAAGAAATACTTACTTCCAGGTAATGCACCGAACCCGTTCCTGCTTACTTCATTGAAAAGGAAAATGAATGGAAATACAAAAGCAAATCCAAGCGACGGATAAACTTTCAATTTAAACGCTCGTTCTTGTTTCATCATTAGCGCTGAAAACCGGAAGAATGTCCGTTCTTCCTTCGTCTTACACAATATCTTTGCAAACAATTGATCAATCCGGTGCGCCTTCCGCTTATTATCTCCATTGTATTGCAGGAGCTTCTGCAAATTTTGTTCAAAAGATGGTACAAGTTTACTGTATATAATAATTGCCATTATCGGCACCACAAGCGACATGATGGAATAGCCAACGATGTAGCCAGCAGTATTGCCATTCAATAACCACTCAAAAGGTGCGCTATACCATATCGGTGGAAGCAATAGATGCCACCATTGAAACGTAAAGTCGACGTTTAACTCGGAAAAATCGAATACCCGAACCAATACCTGGTACCCGACGACTATTCCAATCGAGAGTAAAATTTGGACATAATTAATGACGTCTTTTAACCGTTCACCATCAAAAAACTGCAAAATAAACATGTAGATGAGCGCTGTCAAGACGACAACCAACATACCAGTCAACAAGATTTCAACTAGAAAGATAACGGTAAACAGGAAGCCTTTGAAGAATAAACCGACAAGCAGCGGAAGCAGAGAAAAGGCACCAGTAACTTGTGTCATATAAATACAGACGTGAACAATCTTGGCTATATTAACTGTCCGCTGATCAACAGGTTTTGTGTGAAGGATGTTTTTGTCTCTTACATCCAAAAGGACAGCTGAGAAATCGGCAATCATCGTTGTCATCAGAATAAACATCATCATGGCGAAAACGAGGCTCATCTGAAATAGATAGTAATCACCAAACACGATGAACGGAATAAGAATCAATCCATAAAAAGCGTAAAGACCTAGCGATTTGATGAATTGATTTCCTTCTTTAGTTTTCGATTGTTCAAAAATCGTCGGAACCCTGCGCTGATCCATCGTCAATTTCACCTGCAAAATCCGTCGCATTACCAAATAATCAGCCCCGAGCATGGTAAACAAACGACTACCATAATCCAGAAGTTGCAATGATAAAAAGTTCTTCATCAGCTGTCACCCTCCCGGACAACCGCCACAAACGATTCAGCAATCGCACGATGTTCATTAAAGCCTGTCAGCTGATTGAAGATTTCTTCCAATGTCCCTTCCTCATTTTTTGCCTGCAGTTCAGCAAACGTCCCATCGGCTACGATTTTACCGTCTGCCAGCAATACAATCCTACTGCTGATTTTTTCTACCACTTCCATGATATGAGACGAATAAAAAATAGTTTTGCCCTCTGCAGCAAGCTGTGCCAGGATTTCTTTAATAATCATCACACTGTTCGCATCCAGTCCGCTTAACGGTTCATCAAGAAATAATAAATCCGGATCATGCAGTAAACTGGAAATAATCAAAACTTTTTGCTTCATCCCTTTGGAAAAAGAAGAGATTTTTGTATGGAATACGCCGCGCATCTCAAACTTGTCGAGCAGAAGCAGTGCTTTCCGTTCTGCTTCTTCGGCATCCATTCCGTACATTTCGCCCGTAAACGTAAGATATTCGCACGCAGTCAAGTTGTCATAAATCTCGGCGTTTTCCGGAACATAGCCAATTTTCCGCCTATACGAAGGATCTCCATTGGCGATGTCCTGTCCGAAAATTTCTACCGTTCCATTATACCCGTCCAAAAGTCCGAGCATGATTTTCACCGTGGTGCTTTTCCCCGCCCCATTTGGTCCTATGTATCCAATGATTTGGCCGCGGTACACGTCTAGATCTATCCACTTTAAAACAGGGTCCCCACCGTAACTCATCATCAAGTTGGTCAGGGAAAGAATTTTTTCGTCCTGATTTTGCATCTTTTCATCACCCGCTTAACTAGTATGTACTTTAACTTTAACATAATTTTCCTTTAGATGAGGAAGGTATTTCAAACACATGAAAGCGCATTTAAATAAGTTTGTTTGTATCAAGAAAATACTGCCGGAACTACACAGAAGGAATGTCTTCTGAGCAATACGATTATCTCTAACCGTCTTTTGTTTACTCTTCCGCCAGGCTAAAGTATCATAAAAAAAGATAAATATCGTTTGGAGGAATGATAAATGAAAGCACGGTTGTTACTAATCTTAGTTTTTTGCCTCTTGATTCTTTCAGCCTGCGGAAATAGTGCTGAATCCACTTCAGAAAAACCCACCAACGATCAGAAAACAGAAGAAAAAAGCACAGATGATGAAAAGAAAGAAAACGAGCAGGATACAGAGGAAGATACAATTAGTTCTCAGACCGATGATACGTTTCAGTACCCATCCACTTTAAAAGAGGCGGAAGAAGCAACACCTGGAGAATGGTGGGGAAAAGAAAATGAGCCGCAAGAATCTGAGAAAGATAACTTTATACAGGAAATTGCCGGCATCAATCATCAGGACATTCCCCTTGAAGCAAGAGCGGCTTCTATCAATCATCTCCTGTTTACACACTATCATCCTGAACTTCCCGGTCTTACTTCCTTCGAGCCCCGCGGAAAAATCACCTTGGAAGATTTACAAAATAAAAGCGGTTTGAAATTAAATGGCCAGGAAGTGAAGGAAAACATAAATGTAGCGATTATTTTAGATGCTTCTGGCTCCATGAAAGCAGAACAAAATGGAAAGAGCCAGATGGAGATTGCCAAAGACGCCATTACAGACTTCGTTTCAAATCTGCCAGAGAAAACAAATGTATCCCTTACCATTTATGGATTTGAAGGCTCTGGCAGTGACGAAGACAAAGAGCTCTCCTGTAAAAGTATTGAAGAAATCTATCCGCTAAAAAAATATAATAGCACGGAATTTGACAATGCTCTGGCTGAAGTAGAGCCAAAAGGCTGGACCCCCATTGCATCATCACTGAAACAGGCTGGAGAAACCCTTCAAAACCTAAACAGTGATTCAAACACCAATGTTATCTATCTGGTGTCAGATGGGGAAGAAACCTGCGACGGAAACCCTGAGAAAGTTGCAGAAGATCTTGTAGCATCCGATATACAACCAATAATCAATATCATTGGTTTTGCAGTTGGTTCAGAACAAAGAGAACAATTGGAAAAAGTGGCCGAAGCTGCAGAAGGAAGATACATTCAGGCGAATAACCAGCAGGAACTAGTCAATGAATTCAAAGAATCAAATCAAACGTTTGTTAAGTGGATAAACTGGAGAAACCAGCATACAGTCGATGCTATTAATCAAAAAAACCAAGATAAAGTGGAATTGATAAATCTGAAAAATGATACGAATGTCAGATTGATAAATTATAAAAACAAAGTCAAGAACCTATTAATCAAAGCAAAGAATCAGCATGACTTTGACCAAGAAACATATTCCCTTGTCGTCGACCAAATTGATGACTACTTTTCTAGTATGGTGGATGAACTACAAGAATTCTATGATGAAAATTCAACAACCATCGACGAAACATATAGCGAAACGAAAGAGGAAATAGACGAAACATACGATTCCAATAACGGGAACTGATTTTTACGGTAAATCAAAAAGGCAGCCCCATTTGTTATCAAAACATTTGGGGCTGCCCTATTACGTCAAAAACTGCTGTCCTTGATTGGTAGCTTATTCAATTGTATTGTTTTGGTACAACTGCTCCACTTCTTCTGTACTCAAAACATCCTTATACATTTTTACTTCATCGACACTGCCTTTCATCTGTAATGAGCTAGGATTCCAAGGAGCTCCGCCAATAATCAAATCGTTTTCGTTGTCAGCTACAGGACTGTTGCCTGCTGCAGATTCTGCTACTTTTTCTCCATCGATATAGGCGATCAATTGCTCCCCTTGCTCCCACGTCAGGACAAGATGGGTCCATTCCCGGGATGCAATCATTCCTTCATTGAAGGAGAGCCTTCCTGTTTCCGTCCATACCTCTGGATAAATTCCTTCCTCGACTCCGACTACATAGCCGTTGCCAATGGAGGTTTTTCCAATGATTTTCTGATCCTGATCCGCATCATCAAGATTTACCCAGAGACTAATCGATAGCTGTTTTCCTCCATTTAACAAGTCGGAGTCGGGAATTTTAGCCCAACCGCCATCCAGCCGCAATGCTTGACCAAATTTCCCTTCCGACACGGAAGCATTTCCGCCTACGGACACCTCCTGTTCATAAGCCGAGCTGTCAGCAATTGCGCCGGGATTTTCCTCTTCAAAGCCCAATTCCAAAACAGGCTGTCCAGCATAAAGAGCATGAAGGACTGTTGATAAGTCGTTGATCTGAACTTGGTGGATCCCTTGCGGTACATTCGGAACCGTAAAGGTGACCGTTTCCGATTCGCCCGGCGCAAGGCCGATTGTCTTTGACTCCCTTAGCTCGCCATCAAAGGTGAAATCGATTTGCTTTTCCCCTTCCATTAAACCGCTGTTTTTCACTTCAACGGACTCGTGGCATCTTCATCTGGTTCGATAGCATTTGCTTCCAGATTGGCAAACTCAAAGATAGGAGTTTGTGATACTTCCCCATCATATTGCCATTCTTCTTTCCCAGAAGCGGGCACTCTGTCAACGAAGTTTTCAACCATACCTCTTAATACATTCACATCCGCGTTTAGCTGTCGCTGTGCTTCCTTCGAAACATCAGACGACTTTTTATTCAATTTCTCGGTAACATCATCTAGTTTCTTAAGCGACTGCTTTATGTGATACTTTTCAAACTGGCTGAGCGACTGATCAAGCTTTTCATTCAGTTGTTTTTCCAGTGTCTTAGCAAGATAACCCGAAGCGGCAAAGTCGCTTACTTCCTGGGCAGCCTCCGCAAATAAATCACTAGTGTCCCCATAGCCAAGCAGTTCCAACTCGGCAATCGACGTCCGATCCGAACCACCGTTCTCTTTTATGATCAGTCGATAAAACTGGTAGTTGCCCGGATTTTCAATCGTAAACGGACGGGTATAGTTGCGCCATTGGAAATTCTCCTCTTCCCGGCGATCAAGTACCGTCCAGTCTTCTCCGTCATTCGAACCGATCAGCACCCATTTCTTCGGATCCTGCTGCTTCTCGTCACTGGAGGTAATCGTGTACATCAGCGCATGCCGGGCATTGCCGGCAAAGTTATATTGCACCCATGGCTCCTCGCTTTCAAGCGACAATACCGATTTGGAAGTATTGTCAAATAGCCGATCAGCTGTTCCCTGATCCGCATGATAGGTTGTTCCTTCATTGTCATCTGTTAAATCGTGAAGCGGATCGGCAGACAATGCGGAGCCATCTGTTTTGGTATCAGTAAGAGAATTCGGAAGCGCCTCTTCTCCTTTGCCCCAATCAGATGGAGTATCCCCCATTTCAAAGTCCAGGACTGCACCGTCAGCCAGGGTCTCATGCTTCAATGTGAGCTTTTCATACGGCTTGCCATTTACTTTCAGGCTTTGGACGTACTTGTTTTTGTCACTGACATCAGGCGCGTTGATAACGATGTCCTTGCCATTTTCCAAATGGATGGTCATCTTTTCGAAATACGGAGCACCTATTGCATATTCCGGTGACCCCATTTGCAGCGGGTAGAATCCGGCAGCACTAAATAAGTACCATGCAGACATTTCGCCATTATCCTCATCGCCTGGATACCCCTGCCCGATTTCACTGCCCAAGTAGAGACGGGATAATGCTTCTCGAACCTTTGCCTGCGTTTTCTCCGGCTGGCCGGCATAGTTGTACATGTACGGGATATGATGTGCCGGCTGATTACTATGTCCGTACATTCCCATACGCACATCCCTTGCTTCCCGCATTTCATGAATCAATCCACCGTAATGTCCTGGATATCCTGCTGTTTCGGGCGTGGAGAAAAATTGATCCAGCTTCTCGGCTAGGCCATCTCTCCCGCCATACAGATTCGCCAATCCCTGGCCATCCTGTGGTACATGAAAAGCCATATTCCAGGCGTTTGTTTCTGTGTAGTCTCCGCCCCACTCTGCAGGATTGAACGACTCTGCAGCGGTTCGCCAATCACCGGAAGGGGTACGCCCCATAAAGAACCCGGCTTCTTTATTGAACATTTCCTCATAATTACTAGCTCGTTCTTTATAGTAAGCAGCATCTGTTTCATATTGCTTCTCGCCGGTTTCCTCCGCCAGCTTATCGGCGATATTGGCAATCGCATAATCGTTGATGTACCCATCCATCGCCCAGGACATTCCTTCACCAGTGGCTGTATTGGTATACCGGTCAAAAATCGAAGCAGCCAGTCCTTTACGGCCAACACTGTCATCATCGCTGCGGACAGCAGCATTTTTAATAGCTGATTCATAGAAGGCATCGACGTCGAAATTGGTTACCCCTTTCAGATACGCATCAGCAAACGCCACATCTGAACTGGTTCCGACCATCAAATTCGCATAACCAGGTGACGACCATCTTGAAATCCAGCCGCCATCCTTATACTGCTGGACAAATCCGTCGATCATTTCTCCGGCTTTCGTCGGCGTCAGCAAGGAGTATGCAGGCCATGAAGTCCGGTACGTATCCCAAAAACCATTGTTGACATACACTTTACCATCGACGATTTTTGCCCCTGTTTCGGTCGCCGTATTTTCCCCAACAGCTTCGGAAAAGGAGCTTGCATATTGATAGCGCGGTTCTTCCAGGGTGCCTGTATTTTCATAGCCGACATTCGGATAGAGGAACAAGCGGTACATATTGGAATACAATGTGGTCAACTCATCCTTGCTGGCTCCTTCCACTTCAATGATATCCAGCTTGTCTTCCCATGCCTGTTTGGCAGCCTGTCGTAAATGATCGAACGTATCATCCGGCTGGATATCCTGTTCCAAGTTCTTTTTAGCTTGCTCTACGCTCAACAGGGAAGTGGCTACTTTCATCGTAACGGTTTGGTTATCGGAAGTATCAAACGCATAAAAGCCCGTGACATTGTTTCTGCCTTCTCCTGTCAATTTTCCACTGTCCGTTATTTCCTGATCAAACTCCGCATAAACGAACATCCGGGTTGCGCCTGTGGAAAGTCCGCTTTTGACATCGGTATAACCGCTGATCGTTTTCTCATCCGGATTCAATGTAAGACCGCCATTGTTGTTGACGTTGTCAAAAATCAGCTTGCCGCTGCCACCAGTGAAACTGAACCGGAACATTGCCGCCCGATTTGTCGGCGTCATCTCGGTCCGGATGCCATTTTCAAAACGGACACTGTAATAGTGCGGTTTCGCTATTTCGTTTTCATGCTTGAATGCAAGTGCCCTCTCTTCACGGTCTGCATTCGGCTCATCGGCCGCAGACGGCATTACTTGGAACGTCTGGCGATCACCCATCCACGGGCTTGTCTCATGGCTAAGAGAAAAGGCCTCCAATTCAGGCAGGTTATTTTCATTATTTGCCTGCTGATACGTATAAAGCCAGCTGGTCGATCCTGCATCCGTCACTGGTGCCCAAAAATTAAAACCATGTGGCACAGCTACTGCAGGGAAGTTATTCCCCCTGGAAAATGTCGAATTAGAGTTCGTACCACGTAAAATATTGACGTAATCTACGGGGCTGTCAAAGACTGCTTCTTCCGGACTTCCTTCAATCCGAATATCATCGACACTTCCCTTGAATACGCCCGGCCCTTCCGGGTTATCATAGGCAACAAGAATGCGGTCGATCGTCTTTCCTTCTGCTACTTTACCAATGTCAGCCGATTTGTAATTCCACTGATTGGCATAAAGTGTCTTCGAGTCTCCTTGTGCCTGCGGCGTCAGTTCCACACCGTGCTGGTCTTTTGCCCCTAGCTCACTTAAATAGGTACCATCCGTAAAAGCGAGATCAATGGCCACATAGGTGCTGGAGTAATCGAGGTGATCGTCATCCATGAATTGTGGATGAAGATAGTAGGAAAGCTTGCTCTTGTCAGTAACCGGGATATTCACATCAAATACTTTGTTATACGAATATCCATGTCCCTCCGCTGTATGGGTGCCTTGGTAAGTCAAGGCGTTTTCTCCTGTCCAGCCGACATTCGTTTTTGCCGTATAGCTGCTGTTCGGTCCTTCACCAACGAATGCCTTCATTCCTCCTTCTGTTTCTACAGGAGGCGCATCTTCTCCATTGGAAAGCGCGATTTCCGCTAATTGCGTTAGTCCTTCCCCGGCATTTTCAGTGATTTCAAACCGGTAATATTGGAATGCTTGATCATTCTCAAACTCAAAAAGCTTACGTTGATAACGCTCTTCAAATTCCTGATCTGTCTGCTGATCCAGCTCTATCCAATCTTGTTTATCATTAGAACCGTACAGCGTCCAATTTTTCGGATCTCTCCCCGGCGCATCGTTGGCTGATGTAAACGCATATTTAATCACTTGCTCCGGTTCTGCAAAATCCAGTTCAATCCATGCTGTCGGTTCAAATGCCAGCCATTTCGATTGGGCACTCTGATCGACAAGCATGTCAGCTACTTCGTTTGGAGGATTTTCAGCGCTTACCGATACGTCTTCTATACGCTGAGTAATGTCTCCCTGGATGCCCTCATAGAGAACCTCCCCATGAACGCCAGTTATTTTTTCTTCCCCATTCACTGTTTCTACCGTATTTTCCCAATCCGGTAATGCTTCACCCGCTTCAAATGATGTAAAAAAATCAACATCTTCCTCTTCTTCTGCATAAGTACGGTTACTTACCAGAACAGACATCGTTTGCATTATTAATAAAAAGCTAAGTATGATGGAAACATTTCTGGAAACATGTCTTATCCTCATCATTTACCTCCCCTTTATGGAATTTCGCTCATTCGTCGAATCCTTAACCTTCTTCGCCCTCCTTTCAGGGTAATCTAAGCGCTTACATATAACGTATTCATTATAAAAGACTCGACAAATTTTCCTCAACTTTGATTATGCGAATTTTCAGAAAACAGTTAAAAGGTAGTATGAGAAGGAGATAAATGTATATAGAACAGGACTTATCACCTACTCCTTTGCCATCGAAAAACAGAAGCTGGATGTGCAAATACAGCTTCTGTTGAGTGATGCTTTATAAATCTCTTAACTAGGGATCTAAAATTTTCAGTACGTATCAAAACAACTTCCGGATCATTTTTCCGACTCGTCTTCATCGCTTTCGTACACGATCCCTCTTAGTGTAAGTAAATTTCCACCCAAACGAAAAAACAGGAATACGAAAGATCGCATTCCTGTTCATTCTCAATCTATATCATACAACTGCCAAGCTTTTGTCCGGTTCTCCGCTGTCTGTGCTGATTTTGACCGACTGTCCGCTTTCCAAGGTGACAGCCTGATCAAAGTGACGGAAAGTCAGCGCTTCTCCAGATTTCAACCAATAAGAAATGCCATCCTTTTCCATGGTGACCGCGAGCTGCCTGTTTTGGAATTGCAGATTGAAGGATGCCGTTTCCCATTTCTCCGGTATTACTGGTGAAAAGGACAACCCGGTTTCTTTCAATCGCAGCCCAGCAAATCCATAAACAATCGCCATCCAGGTTCCACCCATATTAGCCATGTGCAGACCGTCTTTCGTATTGCCATGCATGTTATCCAAATCAAGGCGGGCCGTTTTCATGAAGTAATCATATGCCTTTCGCTGGTAACCAAGCTTGGAAGCCATGATGCTGAAAATACAGTAAGACAAGGACGAATCATGGGTCGTCACCTGCTCATAATAATCGTAGGACTTGCGTATTGTCTCCAGGCTCTGCTCATCCTCCAGAAGAAAATGACCGAGAATTGTGTCCGCCTGCTTGCATACCTGATAACGATACAAAGTCAAGGGATGATAATTCAATAGTAATGGGAATTTCTCCTTCGGTGTACCAGGTATATCCCACCGCCGCTTTTGTAAAAAGGTATCGTCCTGCGCATTGATCCCTAATTTTTCATCAAATGGCAAATACATATTCTCTCCCGCCAATAACCAGTCGTTTACTTCCTGTTCATCGAGGGACAATGCAGTCTTCAACTGGTCAAGCTGTACGCCGTCCACCTCTTCCAGCAGCTTATAAGCCTTTACCGCCCAAGTTAAATTGTGTTTAGCCATGACATTGGTATAGTAATTGTTGTTGACGATACACGTATATTCATCCGGACCTGTGACATTGTCGATTCGGAATTGTCCTTCATACATATGGCCGGTCTCCATCCACAACCTTGCTGTTTCGAACAGCACTTCTGCCATGTATTCCTTGAGAAAATCGACATCCGTCGTCGCCAGAAAGTATTGAATATAACTGTAAGCAATATCTGCGCTAATATGATATTGCGCCGTACCTGCAGGGAAAAAGGCAGAAGATTCCGTTCCTGTAATAGTCCGCCACGGGAATAACGCGCCTTTGCTGTGCCCCATCTCCAATGCTCGCTGTCTGGCACTGTCCAGCGTCGAGTACCGTTGAATAAGCAGATTTTTAGCTAAATCGGGATTGGTCATCAAAAAGACTGGGAACATATAGATTTCCGTATCCCAGAAGTAGTGCCCTTCATATCCTTCACCGGAAAGTCCTTTTGCCGCAATGTTGCTGACCGGATCCTTCCCGACCGATTGCAGCAGCTGGAACAAATTGAAACGGATTCCTTCCTGCAGTTGTTCATCCCCTGCAATCATTACGTCAGAATTGCTCCAAAAGTTATCCAGGTATGCTGTTTGTTCGACAACGAAATCCTCAAAAATGGCTCCCTTAATCCTTTGGAGCAGACCTATGCCTGTCTCTACCAGCTTTTCCTGATGCCGTAACGTATCGGTATAGATGTTGAACTTGGTAAAGTGGACAGGACTGCTGCCATCACAAATGTATGTTTCTTCGACAGCTTTGTCGGTTACTCCGCTGTTATACCGGTAACCTGCTTCTGCATCGATAATTGTCTCTGATACACAGGCAACCTCCAGCTTTGTCACCATCGTTTCATTGCGGATAAAGCTGTATGCATCCTGTTTCCCAGCCTCTTTGACAAATGTCCGTTTTGCATGGCCTGAAGCAACACGAGGATCCTTCTTATCAACATAATTGGATACATCCCCGTTAACCGATGAAACAATCTTTATCTCCTTGATATCGCTGACAGGCTCTACTTTAATGTCCATCAAAAACAATTCCTTTAAAGCAAACGAAATCAATCGCCGGAAATGGAGTTTTACTTCTTTTCCGGATGGCGACACCCAATGGATCAGACGTTCTGAAAAACCGGCATCAAAATGGAGATGCTGCTCATAGCTTTGTATTTTTCCGGTGAATAATGAAAAGAGCTCGCCATCGATTTCGATTTTTATGTCTTGTGCATCAATGATATTGACCAGCTTTTGCTGGGTATCCGGAAAAGCATGCAATTTTTCTCCATAACTAATTTCCGTTTCATCATGAAATGCATTTATATAAGTGCCGCGAATCGAGCGAATGTCTTCCGGATAGCCTTCTTCGAAGTTTCCTCTTACTCCCAAGTAGCCATTGCCAAGGGCAAATAAACTCTCATTCAACAACAGATCGTTTTCTCTTAAAGAACTTCTGGAGATTTTCCAAGTCATAGTATCTAGCTCCCTGTTTCAAATTGCCTTAGCTGCTTTAACACTTGATGCTAATTCAATAAATATGCTTCTCTACTACTAGTTTATGGGGATTTTTGCAAGATTGTCCCCTAAAGGCAATTTCTATCGTGATAAAAAGCGGATGTCACACGTGAAAAAGCCATCATTAAAAAGAATGCCACAGAGTCATAGTTACAATTTACACGAAAGGCTAATTATACTCCACAGCTGCGGGAACTGACAATACATTTCCCGAAATTTATTCGACATATTTTTTGCGAATAAACATTTCTGACAAATTCCTTTGTTTACAAGGAGTCTAAACGCTTTCACAATGCTTCATTTTTCATGATTTATATATGCCTGATCTCGATTCTTTTACCAGCTTGAAAATGTATACTAAGGACCTGCCCTATTCCCTTGGAGAAGCCAATATTGGAGAAGAGAACCATTGTGAACAGGGCGAAAATCTGTTACAATTCTATCTTGTGGCTCCCTGTCGTTTGACAGGACGAGCGGGTAGGGAGAGGGCTAATTGAATAGGATAGACCGCCATGAAACATAATTGGTTTAAGCGGCTCTTTGAACTTGAGCAGAATGAGACGACGGTAAAACGGGAAGTAATGGCAGGATTGGTCGGCTTTTTTGCGATTGTCTATATCATCGCCGTCAATTCCCTTATTTTGTCAGAAGCGGGGATCCCGCTGGAAGCAGCCATTCTGGCAACCATCGCCGCTTCAGTCGCTGGCTGTTTTATTATGGGCTTTTATGCGAACGTGCCGATTTTGCTTGTGCCCGGTATGGGAATAAACGCCTTGTTCTCATACACCATCGTTCAGTCGATGGGCGTTACATGGCAGGAAGCATTGGCTGTCGTATTTATCTCCGGATTATTGTTTATGTTCATCGCGTTCACCAGGTTTGCAAAAACGTTAAGTGAAGCGATTCCCCAGTCGTTAAAAGAGGCGATTACAGTTGGACTCGGATTGTTTTTGATGCTGATCGGACTGGAAAAGGGCGGAATGGTCGAAAAAGGAACAAACTCGATTATTACTCTTGGTGAATTGGGAGACCCCCAGGTGCTTGCCACGATTCTGACCTTTTTGATCGCCATCATCCTGTTTATCCGAAATGTTCCGGGTAATTTCTTGATTACGGTGGTTGCCGGCACTTTGATTGCTTGGATGTTCGGTCTGATCAACGTGCAAGCTGCAGGAGAAGCAACCTTTTCCTTTGTGGATTATATGAATGTATTCGGAGCCATGTCTTTCGAAAATATCTTTTCATTGACCTTTTGGATCGCCGTATTTCTGATCACCATGGTGATTGTGTTTGAAAATATCGGACTAACCCATGGACATGTGAATTTCATTCACCGACCGGAAAAGTTTGCCCGTGCATTTCAGGCAAATTCTATTTCTGCAGCCTTGTCCGGTTTGTTCGGAACCAGCCCTACTGTTGCGACTGTAGAAACAGCTGCTGGTATGGCCGCTGGTGGAAGAACGGGATTGACCACCGTGACAACAGGGTTTCTGTTTTTACTGTCAGCGTTTTTCATTCCCGTCATCAAGCTCATTCCCGACAGTGCAATCGCCCCGATTTTAATGATTATCGGAGGATTGATGCTGGAAAATATCCGTCACTTGAACTTAGAAGACATGAGCGAAAGCTTCCCGGCCTTTTTCATCATTGCCATGATTCCATTCACATACAGTATTGCGGATGGAATTGCTGTAGGCTTCATTC
Organism: Virgibacillus senegalensis; assembly: GCF_000821245.2. Classification (GTDB taxonomy): domain Bacteria; phylum Bacillota; class Bacilli; order Bacillales; family Amphibacillaceae; genus Sediminibacillus; species Sediminibacillus senegalensis. The sequence goes on along the minus strand of NZ_LN611424.1, from coordinate 773,643 downwards.
TTTATCCGATTTTGAAGATAGCCATCGGAAAAGCAAAGGAAGTCTCCCTGGCATTGTACGTCATCGCCGGCCTGTTTTTGTTTAACTTTGTCTTTCATGTGATAAGTTGATGTGAGAATAGATAGATAAGTTGAAATTCCCCTTCAGGTGGATGGTAAGAACCTCCGTCTACCAGAAGGGGGATTTTTTATATTGGGCGAGCAGGTGATACAAACACGTATCTAAATAAAACACCACTAATGAAAAGTCTCTTTCTCCCATTTCCTACCTCTTCGATAATCTTCTTTTTCGAAAAACAACTACCAAAAGTAATAGGAAAATAGGAATAAAACTGATTAGTCTCCAGCCGTTTTCCGCTCCATAAAAGTAACAAGCTATCGGTATAGAGCAGATGAAGCTAATCAACAACGAAACCCATGATTTTAGATAGATTCCAAAAAGGAACGTGACAATGGAAACGGCTAAAGAGATTTGCCAAATAAGTATGAGGACGTTAAATGTGTCCATGAAATGCCTCCTGCCTATTGGGATTCCGGAGAAATAAGACCGAAATTTCAAGAATTATCAGTCTATATCTACTTCACTGCAAAAGTTACATCACAGGTTCTTTTAATTGACGATGATAGGATACATCGTATAGTCTACGCATGTGCATATAAAAAACAAGGCAATAAATGACGCCTCAACTAAGGAGAGAGTTTCATGGAGCATTTATTTACCCCATATAAATTGAAAAGTCTAGAGCTCAAAAATCGCGTGGTTATGCCTCCGATGTGTCAATATTCTGTTACAAAGAAGGACGGAATTGCGACAGACTGGCACTATATACATTATGTAAGCAGAGCCATTGGTGGAGCAAGCTTGATTATCATTGAAATGACAGACGTCGAGCCGGATGGACGCATTACGGACAATGATTTAGGCTTATGGTCAGATGAGCAAATCCCTGCTTTAAAACGGATTGTTGACGCCTGTCATCAACATGGTGCGAAAGTAGGTATTCAAATAGCGCATGCCGGACGAAAAGCAGAAGATGCTGCTGAACCCGTAGCACCGTCAGCGATTCCATTTGATGAAAACTCTAAAACACCTAGAGAACTTACTGTTGATGAAATTCAAGAGATGGTTGAAAAATTCCGTCGTGCTGTGGCACGTGCGGTTGAAGCAGGCGTAGATGCCATTGAGCTTCATGGGGCACATGGCTATTTAATCCATGAATTTCAGTCCGCTTATACGAACAAAAGAACGGATGAGTATGGGCAGGACCTAGCTAAGTTTGGCAGAGAAGTGATTCAAGCTGCAAAAAACGAAATCCCAGACGATATGCCTTTAATTTTCCGGATTTCCGGAAAGGAATTTGTTGACGGCGGCTATGGTATTAAAGAAGCCGTTGAACTGACAAAAGAATACAAAGCTGCAGGTGTGGATATGTTCCATGTGAGTGCAGGTGGAGAAGGCCAGATTGCCGCTCATGGAAGACCAGGCACACATGCCGCTTATCAAGTTCCATTAGCTAGAGAAATTAAGCACACTTTAGACGTTCCCGTCATCGCCGTCGGACGGTTAGATGAACCTGTTTTGGCCAATGCTGTTGTAGGGAATGAAGATGCAGATCTTGTTGCTGTTGGAAGAGGTATGTTAAGAAATCCATATTGGACACTTGAAGCAGCCACCAAGCTAAGAAAAGAAACCACATTTCCACAACAATATGCTGTAAGCTTCCCAGAGGCACGAAAGCAATAGTAATAAAAACGAAAAACGATAAGTCTAGTTGAGTAAAAACTAGACTTATCGTTTTTTAAATTCCATTTTTAAGCGTTTCCAGGACATATTATCGTGTCCATGCTGGTGCTTTTCGTTTTTATGGCAATTGATTCCCGGCTGCCCTGTAAAGTTCATACCATTCTTCCCTGCCTAATTCGATATCCGAAGCTTTCGCGATAGCAGTAAGGCGCTGTACATTCATCGTACCGACAACCGGCTGTATCTTGGCAGGATGGCGCAAAATCCAGGCAATTGCGATAGCAGAGTCTGTTACTCCTTTTTTCTCAGCCAGCTCCTGCATCTTTGCGTTCAGTTCCGGGAACTTGTCATTGCCGACAAAGACTCCTTCGAACATCCCATACTGGAACGGCGACCAAGCCTGTATGGTCATGTCATTTAACCGGCTGTAATCCAGAATACTGCTGTCCCTTACCAATGCGGGATTATGTTGCATGTTGACATTAAGGCCGGCATCAATCATCGGTGTAAACATCAGACTAAGTTGCAACTGATTGATAATCAAATCATCCTTCAGGTGTTTTTTCAACAGCTCGATTTGCATGGGGTTTTGGTTACTGACACCGAAATGGCGTACTTTACCGCTTTCTTTCAGCCTGGCAAAGGCCTCTGCCACTTCCTCCGGCTCCATCAATGCATCTGGACGGTGAAGCAGCAAAATATCGATATAATCCGTATTTAATCGCTGCAGACTGCCGTCTACTGATTCAAGGATATGTTGCTTGGAAAAATCAAAAAATCCGTCCCTGATACCGCACTTCGTCTGAAGTACGATATCCCCCCTGTTTATGGAGGTGCTCTTCAAAGCATCGGCAAAAACTTCTTCCGATTTACCGCCACCGTATATATCTGCGTGGTCAAATAAATCCACTCCATGCTCCACCGCATTTTCGATGACATTGGCAGCGTCTTGACTAGACAGCTTGTCCATTCGCATGCATCCAAGCGAGATTTCTCCAGTATGTAAGTCACTTGTACCCAATTTGACTTTTTTCACAGCTCCACCCCTTTTCCTGTAATACATTTATTCTATCATTTAGCCAATGGAAAGTCGCAATATATACTTTCGAACAGCGGGTTCTAAAGCGCTTTTTTTCAGAATAGTTGTTATTTTTGTTGGAAAAAGGGAAAACGGTATAGGAACAATTATCGCTATTGGATAACTTCTGTCCTTACAAGGTTTTGAAGAATTGGACAAAACCCGATTGAATTTACTAGCAAATGAATCTATTGGGAGGGTATCTCATGCTGGAATACCACAAGTTGGAGGTTTTCAAGAATGAAGATGCTGTATTTGACAGAATCAAAGACCTAAAAGCATTCGGAGTACCGGAACGCCAAATTTGGGTAATTTCTCAACAGAAAGCAGACGCCAGGATGTTGAACGAACTAGCCAATATCCAATACAAAACCGTCCAAGGAGTCACTAGCGAAAAATTCGCATCCCTATTTTCGGACAAAGCTGTCGAGGAAAAGGTATTGGACAAATTCCATATAAGCTCGGAGGAAAAAGAGCAATATGTTAATCGGTTGAATGATGGGCAGCTGCTCTTGTATGTCGAAGATCCGGACCTGGAAGACAGTGTATCTTATCCTTCCGCCCAGCCGACTTTGTTTGATATTAATCAGGACAGGAATTAAGAAGCTTCAGAGAGGGAGTGATGCAGCCTCTCTCCCTTCTTCTCGCTCTAACTTGTGAACCAATTCACAATTATGCCATATCTTTTTGAACAAAATGTGAAACAGTTCACATATTCCTTTTCTTCCTAGAAAATCGTGGTAAGATGTAAGTGTAATAAGAAATAAACAAGATCTTGTAAAATTGAATGTGAAATGATGAACAAAGTTTAAAACCCTTATCTTATTTTAAAAAGGAGTGTTCTACTATGTTAGAACTATTAAGAAAAAATAATGTCGTCGCCGGTCTGTTAGCTGTCATCCGTTTATACTTGGGTTATCAATTTCTTCACGCAGGTATTGAAAAATTGACTGGCGGAGGTTTTGATGCCAGTGGGTTCCTGCAAGGTGCCATCGCTTCTGCAACAGGTGAACACCCTGCCGTCCAAGGATGGTGGGCAACCTTCCTTGAACATGTCGCACTGCCAAACGCAACGCTCTTCTCTTTCCTTGTCATGTGGGGTGAAGTACTAGTCGGTATCGCCTTGATCCTTGGATTGTTAACCAACTTTGCCACCTTGATGGGCATGGTCATGAACTTCGCATTTTTGTTCAGCGGAACGGTCAGCACCAACGGCCAAATGATTTTGTTAGCCATCTTTGTCATCGTAGCAGGCGCCAATGCTGGTAAATACGGCCTGGACAGATGGGCAATGCCTTTCCTCCGCAGCCATGCACCGGTTAAGAAAAACCATAAAAAAGAAACAGCAGCCGTATAAACAAATTGAATGATCAGTCCCCATCCGACCAAATCACAAAATGATTTGGTCTTTTTTTATGGTAAAACCCTCCTCCTTTAAAAATAATTTATCATTTTATGTTAGAGTTGAATGAAAGCTTGAAGATTCTAACTTTAAAGGGAGAGCGCTCGCCGTGCAGAAAAGAACTACTATTAGGCGATGCAATGGTTCCGTTATATCCTCGTGTTGTTTTCGTTGTTCGCAGATCATTCCATCACGGAGGCTGAAACCGGACGTGTACCATTCCTGGTTTTTTCCTATTTCGCTTGCATAGGAATTATACTGGGGGCTTCGCTTACGTTTTACTACGCTTATCGTACCAAATAAATCTCAGAACTGGATATGTTGAATAAACAGCGATAATCAGCCTCACTCGGAGCTTCCTGGTAAGAAATCGCGCAATCCATGGAAGCCTATTCACGCATTGTTTATCTGTTGGTTATTGTCCAGATTCTCCTGCTGGTAATTCATTTCTTTCACTAAAGAAAACACCATGGAAAGGAAACAAAGGAGAGAACAAATGAATGGCTATTTTCATAAGTTTTATTATTGCCTTGCTGGCGGCAGCTATTGCCTATCAATTTAGCGGAGGCAAGCCGAAAAAGAAGAAATACAAGATTTGGGGATTTACGATTATACTGGTGATTTCCCCCTCGTTGGCTTTTGGAATGGGATTGACGTTTGCAGTACTGGTTAAAAGCGGCTGGGCCGCAATGATCATGTTCTACCTGTTTCCACTGTTTTTTCTGGTCGGCCTTATTTTACTGCTGACAGGGATTTTCAAAAAGAAAGAAGAAGGTTAACGAAAGAAGTCTGGACATTTAGAATACTTAGGTTTTTATGCCCTTCCGATAGTTTGTGAGGTTTTATTGGGGTAACTTTTGACGGGCTTTTACAGGAAGGTCCGTTATTTCCCGTTTTTATGGACTATTTAAGTCCGTTCTATTCGTGGAGAATGTTTGTTAAAAGCAAAAAATAAGGAGGAAACTGATGAATCTTGGAAAAGCATACTTGAACATTGTTATCCAAAGATTTACAAGCGTTAAAAGTCTTGGAGAAAAAGCAATCAGGCAATTATCGGAGCAGGACATTCACTGGACTTACAACACGGAATCCAACAGTGTTGCCGTTATCGTCAAGCATCTGAGTGGTAACATGGTTTCAAGATGGACGGACTTTTTGAATTCTGACGGAGAAAAATCTAGTCGAAATCGTGACGGAGAGTTTGAAAATACTATTGCATCGAAAGGTGAACTCTTGGAGGTTTGGGAACACGGATGGCAAACGTTATTTGCAGCATTATATGACTTAACGGAAGCCGATTTGTTGAAAACGGTCTATATCCGTGGAGAAGGCCACTTGGTTATCGATGCGATTGAACGCCAACTGGCCCACTATGCTTCCCACGTCGGTCAAATCGTCTATATCGGCAAGCAAGTAAAAGATGCAGAATGGGAAACACTCAGTATCCCAAAAGGAAAATCCCAGGAATATTTGGAGCAAATGCTCGAGCAACAAAAAAAGAAAAACTAAACCATGTTAGACACGGGGTTAAAAAATGGATGCGACTTTTCCTATCGGTCAGGCGGTTTTCAACTATAGAGCAGCAGCCATACTGACAAAAAACAAATATGTGCTGCTGCATAAGCAAGTTAACGAAAGCCATTGGGCTCTTCCAGGCGGAAGAGTAGAAATTCTCGAAGACTCCCAGACGACCGTCAAACGGGAGATAAAAGAAGAACTAGACTGGGATATCGAAGTACATAGCCTGCTCTGGGTAACAGAGAATTTTTTCGAATATAAGGAACGGGATTACCATGAAATCGGGATGTATTACCATGCTTCCCCTTCCAAAGCAATAGAGGTGACTACAGATGCTTTTTACGGCGAAGAAGACGATCGATTAATCTATCAATGGGTCGCACTGGATAAACTGGAAAATATACATCTTGTTCCGGAGTTTCTAAAAACCTCGCTGCGAAATTTTCCCGCTTCCATTGAGCATAAAATCATCAAACAAACTTTTGACAATTTCCGGGGAAATAATTAGGGAAAGATAACCTTTTTGGAAAATGGTGTGCGCTAGCCGCATTAAAGAACAAGCGAAACCACTCACTTTTTTATCGAGTGGTTTCGCTTGTAAGAAACAGTTTTTGCAATTTTTCTAGTATCCGATTACATTGAAATAGAGAAATAAATGCGAAAGAAGGCTTTATCATGTCGGAATTTACACAAACCGCCACGGCAAATAACACCAAACGACCGCTTGTCCTTGCTGCTCTGGTGATTTCCATGTTTATGGCTGCTATTGAAGGAACCATCGTTGCGACGGCAATGCCTAACATCGTTGGAGACCTTGGCGGCTTTTCTGTTTATAGCTGGGTATTCTCTTCCTTCCTGCTTATGCAGGCCGTCACCACGCTTATTTATGGAAAACTTTCCGATTTGTTCGGGAGAAAACCTATCTTTCTAATAGGCGTCGTCATCTTTTTGGTCGGTTCCCTGCTATGCGGACTGGCTACAACGATGACCATGCTGGTTATCTTCCGGGTGATACAGGGTCTAGGGGCGGGAGCCGTCCAGCCAATCGTCACAACCATCGTCGGCGATATGTATACAGTCGAAGAGCGTTCCAAAATCCAGGGCTACTTGGCCAGCGTTTGGGGAATTTCTTCTGTCGTCGGACCACTGCTAGGCGGCTTTATTGTCCGTTTTTCCGATTGGGCCTGGATTTTCTGGATGAATATCCCGCTTGGTATTATCGGCATGATTGGTGTCATTTTGTTTTTTCATGAAGATGTTACCAAAGAAAAGAAATCAATTGATTACCTTGGCTCGAGTTTATTTTTCATCGCCATCTCCTCTTTAATTGTAGTGCTCGTGCAAGGAGGAGCAGCCTGGTCCTGGACATCCCCGCAGGTACTGATATTAATAGCCGTATTTATCGTCGGTGCCATCATGTTTATCTGGCAGGAGACAAAAGCAGCAGCGCCAATGATGCCGCTGGGGATTTGGAATAACAAATTGATCTCCATTGCCAACCTGGCAACTTTGACATCAGGCATGATGATGATCGGGCTGTCGAGTTTTCTGCCGACTTATGTACAAGCAGTCATGGGGTACTCCGCCATTGTTGCCGGATTCACCTTGTGTACCATGTCAATTGGCTGGCCGATTTCCTCTACCATCGCCGGTCACCTGGTCTTGAAAATCGGCTTCCGGACGACGGCGATTTTGGGAGGAACAGCTCTTGGAATCGGCGGGTTATTATTTGTATTTCTTGATCCAGGTAAAGGGCCGATTTATGCAGGTATTAGTTCCTTTGTAGTCGGGGTAGGTATGGGGCTGTCCAGCACAACCTTTATTGTTGCGATTCAAAGCAGTGTGGACTGGAAAACCCGGGGCGTCGCAACCTCTTTGAATATGTTTATGCGTATTATTGGCAGTGCACTCGGAGCGGCCATCCTCGGCGGTGTTCTTAACATGCGGATGAACCAGACCATGCAGGACAAAGATACTTCTGAATCCGGGCTTATCGACAGCACTTCCACCAATGCATTGCTGGATGATACCATGCGAAGGCGCCTGCCCGAGAGCACCCTGGAGCAACTCCAGAATTCCCTGTCCACTGCCCTACACGCCGTTTATATCGGCCTGTTCGCCATCGGACTAATCACCTTCGCCCTAACCCTCTTCTTCCCAAAGATAAAGCGGAAATAATGAGGGGACAGTCCCCATTCCTGCACAGGGACACACCTTGATCGGATTCGGGGACTGTCCCTTCCATCGAAAAAGCCCGTCCTGATCAGGTTTCTTACTAGGAAACTGGGAATAATGGCCTTTTCGGGGACTGTCCCCGGGCCGGTTTGGGGTCAGTCCCCTCTCCGGCTGGTGACTTATAGGACTATTAATGGGAGAATAATGAACATGAATTGTTTGGAGGTAATGACATGAGTAAGGACAAACAAATGGTAATAGAAGCGGTATATAACCAGCTAATTACTGCCTGGAATGAAAGAAACGCTTCAGGAATGGCCGAGTTATTTAATGAGTTCGGTGAATTAATAGGCTTTGATGGAAGCCTGGCAAAAGGACCAAAGGAAATCTTCGATCACTTAAGCCCAATATTCAGAGACCATCCAACACCCCCATTTGTTTGCAAAGTAAAATCTGTCCGATTTCTTTCTGATAACACGGTGATACTGAGGGCCATTGCCGGTATGATTCCACCTGGTCAGCAAACCATCAATCCGGAAGTCAACACACATCACACACTGGTAACAGTGAAAGAGAATGATTCCTGGAAAATCGAACTCTTTCAAAATACCCCTGCCCAGTTTCATGGTCGGCCAGAGCTAGTTGATCAGATGACCAATGAATTAAATGAATTGCACTAAGCCTCTTATACAGAAGGATGTGTTTCTTATGGTAAAGATAGTCGGAGACAAAGTCACTTTGAAAGAACCTGATCAACAAGCGATCGATGAACTATTCTACTGGAAGTACGAAGAACCAGAACAGGCGGCAAAAAAATGGAACGGCCCTTACATTCCAGAAGAAAAGGTAAGTAAACAAGAATACGAAGTAAGCTGGCGACGGGAAGAACCAATTGCTCCCGGGGTTCCTGCTTCCTTGATAATTTATGTCGATGAGAAATTGATTGGGTATGTCGGTGCCTATTGGATCGACAAAAACACGAATTGGCTGGAAACAGGTATTGTCATTTATGACAAGCATTATTGGAACGGCGGTTATGGCACGAAAGCCTACAAGCTATGGATTGACTTCCTGTTTCAACACACACAATTACATCGACTCGGCATGTCTACTTGGTCTGGAAATGTCCGGATGATGAAAGTGGCTGAAAAAATAGGTATGCAGGTAGAAGCGCGGATTAGAGATGCAAGAATGGTAGACGGGAAGTATTATGACGCCATCAAAATGGGAATGTTACGGAGTGAGTGGCAAAAAAAGCACGATTAATAGCTTTTTAAACAGAGGGACTGACCCCATTCGACATTGGGGTCAGTCCCCGAACGTTTACAGGGACAGTCCCCAATGTCGCTTGGCGACTGCCTCTGTAAACGAAATTCATTTCACTGCTTTCCAGATTGTCCAGCGGTCTTTTTCCGTGATGGGAGAATTGGACGGAAGAGAATGGTCGATGTGTTTAATCAATAACGCCAATTCATCGTCATTAAGCTCATGTAAGATACTTCTTCCTGTTCTTTTTCTTATATCTTCCAAAAGTGGCTCCTTTGCAGGGTACTTGCTTCTCGTTTCCCAAAAAGAGAGCACTTCAATAGAATGGAAACCTGCATCCTTAAGACTTTTGGTTACTTTCTGACTGGAATGCCTGCGCATCCTTTCTTTTTCCTTCAATCGTGGAAACAAGTCAAAAAAATAACCCCTTATATGGTTTTCACTTCCTGGCAGAAAACAATCCTCCGGTGTACGGTCTTGCACAATAAAATAGCCATTTGGTTCCAGAATACGATGCGCTTCTTGAAAACATGCATCCAAATCCGTTATATGATGGATCAAGGCTCTTTCAAGTACGAAACCGCACTGTTTGCTCTTTAATCTAGTATTTAAAGCGTCACCCTTCCGAAAAGTTAAATTAGAATATTCCCTGCAGTTTTCCCTTGCTCCCTCGAGCATAGCTTCTGAGTAATCAATTCCAATCACTTCCTTGATATCCAAATTCGCAAGCGCCTGTGAATAAATTCCGCCGCCACAGCCAATATCCAATGCTAGTGAAATACGCTCAATAGGTACTAGCCTATCTATAGTTTTTATCCAGGCATCATCAGCATGTCTTGTAGTATAAGAATTACGGTTTTTCCTATCATGAAAATCGATCCCCATCCCGCTCATCCTTCCCTTTACCGGTTCTATCCCTCTAGGTCCTTAGATAATTCCATAAGTCCTGCTTGCCCGCCGACTGGTTTATAACCAAGTCTTTGGTAAAAAACTTGTGTGGCAAGCCATTCTTTATTCGTTTCCAAGATGACTTTTTTATAGCTTAGCAATCGAGCCTTTTTCTCCAGAAAAGTAACCATTTCCCTGCCGAATCCTCTATTCCGGAATTTGTCCAAAACCGATATTCTGACGATTCTGCCTATCCTTTCATCTTCCCTGATTAGTCCGCCGGTGCATACAATCAACCCTTGGTATGTTCCTGTGAAGAGTGTCCTATGATTCCCTTGGTAGTAATCAGCCGGGCAAACTAAATCTTCATTCAGCCCGTTATCGATATAACCAAAATAGTCATACAGTCCTTCGAATATGACTTGCTTGGCCATATACTGGGTTTGATGATTAATAGGTACAATCTTCAACTCCCATTCGCTCATGCACATCTCTCCTTACGCATTCAACTCTCTTCGTAACGTTTTTATTGCCTGCATGACTTCCATTCGGTTCTTCTCATTATTCCGTTCGTTACGGGCATGAAGAAGCACTGGTCTAACCGATTCAATGGAGCGTCCGAATGACTCCATCCACGGATAACGCGGAACCATCCAGGTGTGAAAGTGATGGGTGGTGTCTTCGTTATAAAAGTAGTAAACTGATTCAATCCCCAACACTTCCCGCTGTGCCTTGCGGATGTTAGCAAGTAATTGGATATAATCTAACCGCTCCTCTTCTGTCAGTTCATCCATGCCTTTGATATGCCGCCTGGAGGCCAGGATGACCAATCCTTTTATTGGATATGCGACATCCTGATGCGCGTGGAAAAAAGCCGTTTCTATGATTGCGCCGCCTTCCGGTTCGATCATTCTACTGGTCAAAGCACAGCTAAGACATTCCACTTCCACCGTCTTACCGTTAGACAACGTTATATTCCGCAACATTCCTCCCCCTCTTCAAGAAAATCTTTAGGAAAGTATACTTCCTGCCTGCCTATGCAATGCAGGAATGATCGTTCTCAATTCCGCAAGCCCATCGATTACTATATCTGCCTGTGCCAGTTCTTCTTCACGAGCAAAGTCAAAATGACAACCGATGGATACCAAGCCATTTTGTTTGGCAGCTTTAATATCCGATAGCCTGTCACCAATCACCGCTCCATCCTCAATCCCGTATATGTCGACGATCTGCTTGACTAGATCCCCTTTATTCAAAGAGTCGATTTGTTGAATGCTGAACGTCTCCGTCACCCACTGATCAAGCCGATAAAACTCAACGATTGCCTGGAGATATCGAATTAATCCGTTGCTCGCTATGTATATGCTGCAGCCGCTTTCCACTAGATGTCGGAAAACGTCTGTGACATCTGGATATAAGGCTCCCCTTCCGCTTCTAATATTGCTTATCAATTGTTCCAGAAAGAACGCATCTGTTTGTTCCTTAATAGATTCAGGATGGTTGGGCAGTAACGTTCTCCACACTTCGGGAAGCGGAACACCCATAATGCTCCGGTACTTTTCAATTGGAGTTTCCGTATTCCACAATCCCTTACTTCTTAAATCCTGAAAAGTCTCCTCCAAGGAAAGCTCCAAAATCTTATCGGTTTGGAAAAGCGTTCCATCCATATCAAAAATAACATGCATCACCTAATCCCCCCTCATCGTTACCACCCATTATAACATGTGAATCGCCTCACAGAGGGACTGACCCCGATTCCAATCGGGGTCAGTCCCCAAAACCGAGGAAACTTGCTAATGTAAAAAGTGGCCCGGACTAAACCGGGCCATTTTCTATTCCTTACATTGTGTTGTTGCTCATTTAACCATTTTCAAGTGGATTACGAACTTTCCCTATAAATAAGTAGCGTTTACAGTTTCTTTTGGTATTGAGCTTTCACTGTACGAACGAATTTTTTTCCATCCGTCTGACTCTTTTCGGAAAGTTTCAACAAACAAATTGATTTTCCCATTTGATTCCCCATGCACTTCAAAAGTAACCCAATACACAGCCATTACTTCGTTCGCTTGCACTGGCGTGACAATGGGATCATGAAACATCCATTTTGGATTCCCTTCTCTGTACTGATCAAACGCCTTTTTCCATCCTTCACAATCCTCTTCGTATCCCCAATCGGAAATATTGTTACCAGGTCTTGCCCAACGAACCACAAGTTCCTTTGATAACAAGGAGATCATTTCATCAGGATTGCAACTGTTCCAGGCTTCTTGATACTTCGTGAAAAAGGAATTGAAATCTTCTATTAAAGCACTCAAATGTCTCCCCCCTTTCTATACTATATACACCTTCCATTTGAATACGATTTATCCTGCTAAATTCAAGCATAGAGAATGAATTAATCCATGCGGACACACCTATAAAAATAACGCCATCCTCGTTTCTATCACTTAGCAGAAAAAGTTAGTTCGTTGAATGTACAAAGTAACCATCTTCCGTTATACTACTAATGAAAGCATTTACATTTGGATGGAGGGATTATTAATGGCAGGAAACGTTAAACCGAATGAACCGTTGGTTACGCATATTTTCACGGCAGACCCTTCTGCACACGTCTTCGAAGGAAAAGTGTATATCTATCCTTCACACGACTTGGATCATGATGGAACTTCGAATGATAATGGTGACCAATATAAGATGAAAGACTATCATGTATTATCGTTGGAAGCTATGGATGCACCGTGCGTAGATCATGGAGAAGTGCTTCATCTAGACGACATCCCTTGGGCAAGCAAACAGCTTTGGGCGCCAGACGCTGCCTATAAAAACGGGAAGTATTACTTATTCTTCCCCGCAAGAGATCATGACGGTATTTTTCGTATCGGCGCAGCGACTAGTTCGAACCCTTCCGGACCATTTAAGGCTGAAAAAGACTACATACCAGATAGTTTTAGTATCGACCCTGCTGTTTTAGTGGATGATGATAACAGAGCGTATATCTATTTTGGTGGTCTTTGGGGAGGACAGCTTGAAAAATGGCAAACCGGTAAATTCGCTCCAGACGCAGAAGGTCCTGATCCCGCGGAACCTGCATTGGGACCAAGAGTAGCTGAATTAAGCGATGACATGCTAACTTTTAAAAATGAACCAAAAGAGATTTCTATTGTCGATGAACAAGGTGAACCAATTCTGGCAGGTGATGAAGACCGCAGATACTTTGAGGGCCCGTGGGTCCACAAATACAACGGACTATATTACCTCTCTTATTCAACAGGTACGACCCACAAAATCGTTTACGCAGTAAGCGAAAATCCGGATGGACCTTTCGAATTCAAAGGAACGATTCTAAAACCAGTCACCGGCTGGACTACCCATCATTCCATTGTCCAGTTCCGGGATAAATGGTATTTGTTCTATCATGATTGCTCATTGTCTGATGGCGTCGACCATAAACGCTCTGTAAAATTTACAGAGTTGAAATACAATGAAGATGGAACGATTCAAACAATTGATCCATATGATGTTCAAGACTGATAGCGGCCGGCTTCTGGAGAGAAGCCGGTTGTTTTTTCCCTAAAATTCGGGATTTGCTCTTCTTCATGAGGAAGCCGATCTTCTTTTGTCCTAAGACACCAGCTTCAACCCAATCGCTGCTCCCAGAATCATGATGATAAACGCAATTCTCTTCCAGTCTTTTGATTCACCATATATAGCCATGCCGGTTAACGCACCGCCTGCTGTACCTATACCGGTCCAAACTGCATAAGCAGTACCCATCGCCAACGTATTCATGGCATACGCTAGAAACAGAAAGCTTCCGGCAAATCCGACAACTAATAACACGAATGATTGCCATTTGTTGTCTTTATGCAGTTTATTGATCATCGTTACCCCAAACATTTCAAATATTCCTGCTACTACCAACGCTATCCAAGCCATCACGCTTTCTCTCCTTTCTCACCGGATTCAAGTTGTTTCAGACCAATGACGCCTGCTAACAACACGACAATTAATAGAACCTTCATAAACTGGAACGGTTCGCCGAAAAATACGATATCGGACACGACCGTGCCCGCCGTCCCCAGACCGACAAATACGGCATAAGCTGTTCCAACCGGAAGTTTTTCACCAGACTTAACCAGTAAATAAAAGCTAATAACAATAGATAAAACAGTCCCTATCCATGTCCAGCTATCATCTGCATGCTTTAAACCTATTACCCAACAAACTTCAAAAAATGCTGCGACGATTATTTTGATCCATTCTTTATTCAATGTATTTCCTCCTAGACTTACTTTCCTTTTCTCATATTAAAGCCCGGGAGACTACTGCTTGGCAGTACCTCCCGGGCTTTTATCCCTCCGTGTCACAACAAAAGCTGTGTGTTTTCTCTCGGACCTGGCCAGCGACTTTAACTGCGGAACCCTAGAAAACAAATCGTTCTATAAAATTTACATTCATTTTACCAAAAGTGGCTCGTAGATTCAAAATAACTGGACGGATATATACTATCTGAAAAACATTATTAATACGAAACGAAACCTTCATACTAGCCGATTTTAAAAGCAATCGGGCTTTAACAAATAGGATTGCCTTCGCTGTTCTTCATTCGACTCATCAATATGGTGTTATAATACTGTCCATCTGAAAGTAATTTGTCGTTTTTCAACACGCCTTCCACTTCAAATCCAAACTTTTTGTATAGATGGATAGCTGAGGTATTGGTTTCCAACACACTCAAGGTCATTTTGACAATATCGTTTGTTTCTGTCCAGACGATTGATTCACTTAACAAATTTCCTCCGACACCGTAACCCCAAAAATTCTTCAACACGCCCAATCCGAATTCGACTTTGTGTGCTGTCCGTCTTAGATTGCTGCCCGAACATCTTGAATATCCGATAATTTCTGTACCAGAAACTGCTACTAAAAAAAGATTACGGGGAGCCTTTTTATCTATTTTAAGAAGCTCTCGAAATCCAGCCGGGTCTATATAATCTTCTCCCCGTTCCCGATCCATGTTTTCGGTTTCTCCATCGATTTGCAATCTCACTTTTGACAGTTGTTCTGCATCTTTCTCCACCGCAGGTCTTACCCTGTACTTTAGATCGTGAACGATATAATTTTTTTCGCTTATCATCTGCTTCTCCCTCTACTAAATTCTCTCACTCCAGAGAAAAAAATTGTACCATTCACCAATCGAATCAAGTACCTACTTGTTCTCAATCAAACCTAACCCTATACCTGCGGGATCAACCAAGTATGCCAGGTAAAAAGATTCGAACTCCATTTTCTCTCTGACTACCATGGCTCCATTCTGTGTCGCCAATGCGAGCGTTTCATCTATCGATTCCACTTCTATTTGAATCCTTGTTCCATGCGGAAAATCGCTGGGGCCTTTACTGATTCCACCACTCATTCGGCTATTATCCGTATCGTTTCCCGAGATTAACGGCCAATATTCCCAGTTTGGTTCACCAAATTCCCAGCCAAACACCCTTGCATAAAATTGCACCGCTTTTTCTGGTTCCTGACTGCTTAGCTCAAATCCGATCACCTTTGCCATAAGTTTCTCCTCCTATCTACAAGGGGATTTCATATTTACTGTGCTCTCCATAATTGTTAGCAATACCTACCCGTGTGTACCGCTTTTGATAGTAACGATTCAACCCGCTGTTACTGGCCAGACAGTCAAATCGAATCCGCTTTTTTCCATTCTCTTTTGCAGTTTCACAGGCCCATTCGATCAGTTTTCCTCCAATATCCTTCCCCGCATAATCCCGGTCCACCACAACACGATGCAAATACACGGTACCTGTTTGCTCGACAGCTTCTTCCCAAATGGAACAATCCCATTCATTTGGCGTATCTTCCAGGGTAACCGAGGCAACGGTTTTTCCATCAGTCTCTAAAATGTATGTATGCTGACTGTTGATTGAATCCCTAACTTCATCCGTGTTGCCTTGCAAATCCGTTACATAATAATCCCATTGGTTTGTGTTTTTTGTCTGTAGCCACTTTCCAGCCTGTTGAAGCAAAGCGAGTACCCTGTCAAGATCGCTTTCTTCCGCTTTTCTTAACAAAAAATCCTGGTCATCAAGCGTCCACCGCATGTTCCATCTCCTCCCGTTTTTTATTTTGTGTAACCATTTCGATACATCCTACTGGAATCCTTCTGGTTCTCTGTCAAATGTGGTGGTGCGATTTTTCTTCCACCCTCTCTTTATCGAAAGGCTCATTCTAAAAACAGCTATTTTACTCAGACCGCAGAGGAAATAAACTCGCTTTCCGCGGACGAACGCCCGAGCCTCCTCGCAAAGCCCGCTGTGGGGTCTCG
>NZ_LN611424.1:619335-756925 GCF_000821245.2 Virgibacillus senegalensis | reverse complement strand
GATTTTTCTTCCACCCTCTCTTTATCGAAAGGCTCATTCTAAAAACAGCTATTTTACTCAGACCGCAGAGGAAATAAACTCGCTTTCCGCGGACGAACGCCCGAGCCTCCTCGCAAAGCCCGCTGTGGGGTCTCGTCCGCCTGTTTTTCCGCACGAGTCTCGCTTATTTCCTCTGCTAAACTATTTCGCTCTACAGGGCCTTTTTAACCGCTTGCTGCCATAAAATTTTATGCTTTAATCGTTCAACGTGAATCTCGTTTTAAAACCTTTATCGTATTGTTTATTCCCTTGATATACCCATTATGAAATGGATACATGGACTGTAAAATCTCTTGTTCCAACGCATGAACGTTTTTCTTACACGGCCAAATGCCTCTTTGTTTGAAGCACGCATCCATTTCAAACATTCTTCCAGCCCTTTTCCGGCTGTCTTCTCATCACTTGTCTTAAACCATTGTTTTTCTTTACAGAACGGGCACTTTTGTTGCCTTTGTCTTGTGTAAAGCTCTACTCTTAAGGCGCTTCCTTCTTCCTCTATATTCCATACATCTACTTGTTTATCTTTAATCCCCAGTCAAAGAGAGAGGGAATGAGTGTATTTTTTTTGCACACTGCAGGAACACCCATCACAACAGGGGGACACCACCACATTCAGTATAGAGCCATCCTTCTTTTGACAAGACATTAAGTTTTACATAAAAAAGCAGCTTAACCTGATCAGCAGTGCTATAGGTTAAGCTGCTTTTGCTATACGCTATCCTGTTAACGTTGTTCCAGCCGTGCAATCCGGTCATCCAAATCCGGATGGGAAGAAAACAACGTAGCCATTCCGCTTTTACCATTGATTTTCATGGTTTGAATCGCAGCATCATCGGTGCGATCATTATCCAGATGCGCTCTGTCCACATAGGATTTCAGTGAACGCAATGCATGGGCCATTTTATCACGGCCTGCTAAATCGGCTCCACCTCGGTCTGCCCGATATTCCCGCCAGCGAGAGAACGCACTGACCACGATACTTCCGAGAATCGAGAACAGTATTTGAAATACAATAATGGCCGCAAACCGTACGACCGTTTGCATTTCCGAACGAACCAACCTGGATACAACAATAGCCACCACTCTGGATAGAAAGACGACAAATGTGTTGACGACACCCTGAAGCAAGGTCATCGTCACCATGTCTCCGTTAGCAACGTGGGCAATTTCGTGGGCAATGACACCTTCTACTGCGTCGTCATCCATTGTTTGCAGCAGGCCGGATGATACGGCGACAAGCGAGCGCTTTTTGGTCGGACCGGTCGCAAAAGCGTTCACCTCTGGAGAATGATAAATACCCACTTCTGGCATGTGTGCCAAACCGGCAGCGCGAGAAAGCCTGTGTACCTTTTCAACGACAGCACGTTCGTGTGGTGCCAACCAACCGTCCGGATCCAAGACGTTGACACGCATCATTTTTTTCGCAACCCAGCGGGACATTGCCAACGACATAAAGGAACCAATAAACCCGACAAGCAAACTGAACACCATCAGCGAAGCATAATCGATTCCCAATCCTGCACCGCCTGTTTCAAACGAACCACCGATGTCAGTAAACGTCGTAATAATCGACCAGACAATCACGATGGTCGTCATGACCAGAATGTTGGTCAATAAAAAGAACAGAATTCTTTTTCCCATATCCGAACCTCCATTTTTCAATGATTTTCCCATTAGTTTAACATGATTTCCCTTCTTATACCCTATAACAACGTACCGAATCGAACAAAAGAATAGCCCTGTTTTCACAAAATTGCCATTTTCTCGTATTAACAAATGACCTATTCAATTTATGCTTTGTCTTTTGGAAGGTCATCGTGTTTCACCAAAAGAATTACTTCAATGCCGATTGGTTTGATGAACAGGAAAATACCTGCATATTGTCAAATGTAGAAGAAAGCAAAACCGAGAAAGTGAACGAGGAAGAGGATTAATTGATTGAAGGGAGAATGTAACATGGGTTTATTAGACAGATTTGCTAAACAATTCGAAAAACCTGAAGGATATTTAGGAGCCCTTGCAGGAAAACTGATGGAGATGTTCGGTTATAAAAAGATTGAGTGGACCATTTCATTGTTGGACCTCCAAAAAGAAGACAACGTTTTAGAGGTTGGATTTGGACCTGGCATCGGGATTGAATTGGCAGCCAACGCTATTCAAGATGGATATATTGTTGGAGTCGATTATTCTGAAAAAATGTTGAAACAAGCTCAAAAAAGAAATAAAAAACATATGGAAGAAGGAAAAGTTGAACTAAGACTTGCCGATGTAAGTGACCTCCCTATCTTTGACCTTCCGTTTGATAAAGTCTTCTCCGTAAATTCCATTATATTTTGGAAGGAGCCGACAGAAACCTTAAAGGCGATTCGTCAACGTATGAAGCAAAATGGAATAGTCGCCATAACTGTCCAACCTTTTGAAAAAGGTGCAACAGAAGAAACGGTCAAACAAATTGGAAATAAAATAGCCAATCAGCTTAAAGACGCTGGTTTTTCCTCTATTAGAATGGAAATCATATCCACAAAACCCGTTTCCACTGTTTGTGTACTTGGAATAAATCAATAAAAAACAGGAAACGTCGTAACCTGATTTTGTCAGAAAAGAAGGAATTGGGCCACGAGTAAAACGCGGCCCAATCTACTGACTGAATATCCCTACCTCGTTTAATGCATCACATCCACCACGATCCGGGATGAAAACGACGGGGTTTCAAAGCTGACGCTGTCCGTCTTCAAATCAAAAACGGCCACAAAAGTATCACCATCGCGTTCGTAATCAATCTGGTTCACTACGGGACTGTTGTTAATTTGAATCGTTCCGCCTGACTCATCCAGTTCCCCAGCGATTTCTCCATACGGAACCTTTAAACGCAATTGGCCCTCTTCTTCCTCCAACTGATAATTAGTAATGGTTTTATTTAAGTCAAAGACAATCCTCGTATAATCCGCATGAATGCCATAACGGATATTTTCCAGCAAGGTGGTCGAGACATCCACTTGCCGCTTAGCGGTGTAATCACCGAAACTAGCATTCAATTCTCCTTTTCCTTCTGCAGAGGCATGGAAGACGCCGTTAATGATTTCGCCAATGTCACCGCTAACTGTCCAGTCAATTGCCTCCGGATCGATATCAAGCCTTTCTCCCTTTTCATCGTATCCCTTCACCGTCAGGTCGATGGCTTCCCCAACGGAAGCTGATACATCCAACGGCAAGATTCCTAAAACACCTTGATTTTCATAAGGCTTTGTTCCTTCCGGATAAGGGTTGTACAACAAGTATTGATTGCGGACTTCTTCAATCCATATGTTTAATTCATCCTGCCAGAAATCCATGATTTGTTCTACTGGCTGGTCGTCCAAAATCATGCCAGGGACATCCGGATCACCGATCAAGTTGGCATAGCTGGACGTCATTTCGAACGCTTCCGGATTTTGATCGCGCATAGCATCTACTAAATGAAGGCCAAGTGCCACCAGATCGATTTCAGAAGGGTCATCTATATGAACCTGCACACCACCGATCAATTGTCCTTCATGTCTTCCGAACATTGGCGTGTAATAAGCAGAACGGAAATGGACGCCGGCCAGGTCACGACTGTTCATCTCAGCAGCCAATGCTTCTCCATCTATTCCAGGTCCGCCGACCAGTTCGAATGGCTTGGTCGTACCCAATCCCGTCGATAGATTGGTGTCCTCAACCAATTCTGTCCCGGTGTATAGGTAAGCCGACTCCATTGTCGGGATGTTCGGAGAGGTCATCACCCATGGAAGACCGGTATCTTCATAGTGCATTGTCCGTTTCCAGCCTTTCATTTTAGCGACCTTTAAGTCGACGCCCATGCTGTATTCATGATTCCACATGGTAGCAAGCTCGCCAACCGTCATGCCGTGCCGTACCGGCAGCAAAAATCTCCCCATAAAGCTTACTGTCTCATCTGAACGAAGCGGTCCTTCCACCCTGGTTCCGCCTATCGGATTAGGCCTGTCCAACACAATGACTTCCTTATCGTACTCAGCCGCCGCTTCCATTGCAAAACCTAACGTGTATATATACGTGTAGACATTGGAGCCGATATCCTGGATGTCGAACAACAATACATCGACATCCTCCAGCATTTCCTCTGTCGGTTTCCATGTCGGTCCATATAAACTGTACACAGGCAGTCCTGTCTTTTCATCAATGTAGGATTCGACATACTCACCAGCTTCCTGGTCCCCCCGGATTCCATGTTCCGGCCCGAATAGCGCCGTCAATTGCACATCCGGATGCTCGTAAAGCAAGTCGCTCGTGCTAACAAGGTTCCTGTCCACTCCCGTCGGATTAGTGATTAACCCGACTCGTTTTCCATCCACCCAATCTAGGTGATCCTTGAGAAACACTTCCACTCCAGGCATGACCTTCGCCTTTTTGCCCGGTTTTCCTTCGGCATGTACGGCTGTTGCCGACGCAGCCAGCAGTAACAAGAAAACAATTGTACCCAGCATCACTTTACCTGGTTTCATCAAACTCCTCCTTGGTTTAGTTTTGCTCCTGCACATGAATGGTTTCCAATAATTTATCAAGCTTTTTGTTCGTCTCGTGCTGCTGCTGATGCAACCAAATCAACTCTTCGATTAAATCTTTTTCCGACATCACCGTCATTAGATGGTCCTGGGCATGAACGAGTAAAACCGGCAACACAGCCAGCTGGTCAACTGCATCCTCCTGTAAAAAAGCGGTTTGAATTTTGTGAGCCTTGAGCAATTCATCGGCAGCCTGTTTCCGTTTCGATTCGATGTCATCAAATTGTCCGTTTTTTGCATCGTGTAATGCCTCATGTAAAAAAGCCTTGGCGTTTCCTGCATACAAAATGATTTGCATGGAAAGATCCTCTATTTTCATTTACAACCCTCCATAATGAATCAAGCCCACCTTATGCTGGTCCAGCCAATCGATCATGTTGCTGTCCGTCAGCAATGCCAGTTCCTTTGCCCTGGTGAATCGATAACTGCTCTTTTGCTCCAGCCAGGTGTCCATGAAGCCCGGGTGGCACATCACTTCCGTCACACCCGGCTCCAATTCAGAAAACAACTGCAGCAAGTAATCAGCAGATACATGGTCTTCCCCATAAAAATCATAACGAAGATAATCGGTAGTCCGGATGTCTCCATGGTTTTGCTTTTCACTGAACGTCCGGATCGGCAGCCCGTGTTCCTTGGCAACCTCGTTCACTGCCTCCAAGGCGCACGGAATATGCAAGTGCATATGATGGTGACTATCGATATGGGTTACCTTGACCTCTTCCTTAAGCAAAAACTGCAGCTGTGCTTCCAATTCCTGCTTTATATCCTGCTTTTGGGCTGAGGCAATCAGCTTTTCACCCTTCAAAAAATCACCATTTCGATCAATAAGGCTCGCAGGCGATGAAGATAACGGGCGGCCTGCGTCCAGCACAAAGTGCAATCCAATTCCTAAGTCCGGAAAAGGCTTCGCTGCTTGTAAAGCCTCCATAGCAAACTCCGTATTTACCATGGCAGTGGTACTGGTAACTATTCCATGTTGATGGGCATAAAGGATGCCAGCAGAAACACCTGGTGTGAGTCCAAAGTCGTCGGCATTGATAATCAGTTGTCGCTTTTTTTCCATATAAATTCCCCTTACCCCTGTCCGGCAGTTACGGTTGGATTATCGTCCGTATTGTCCGCTTCCTCGCTTTGCTCTTCTGCCAACAGCTGTTTGTCATACAGGCGGAAAAATGGATAGTAGATAACCATGGCAATCAGGATATTGACGAGCATCAGCACACCGCCGCGCCAGTCACCGGTTGTTAAGATTCCGGATATCGGAGGCGGAGTCGTCCAAGGGACAATCACATATGGCTTGCCTACCAATCCGAGCGACATGGAAAAGTATGTGACAATCCCGACAGCAAGCGGTGCCAGAATAAATGGAATCACTAATAGCGGATTCATCACGACCGGCGCCCCGAAAATAACAGGTTCACTTATATTGAAAAAGCTGGCACCGATCGAACCTTTGCCCAATCCCTTTAAATGTTTGGAGCGGGCCCTCCAGAGAAACAGCACTGTCAAAGCAAAAGCCATCCCGGATCCGCCGACTGCCCACCAGATTGCCATAAATGGCTGTCCGATAATGTTTGGCAGCTCTTCACCAGCTTGATGTGCTGCCACATTTTCCTCGGTCAAACTGTACCAAATCGGGGCCATGACACTGGCCACCACAGAAATACCGTGAATCCCGAATGACCACAACAAGTGAATCAAAATGATCGCGATGATGGCACCCCAAAGACTTCCTCCAGCCATTTGAAGAGGTTCGCGCAAGACTGCTCCAACCACTCCGTGAAGCGATAACTCAAACGAAGCCTTCAACAGTAAGTCGACACTCCAGACAATCGCAATGATTGCAGCTCCAGGAATCAGCGCCGTGAACGCACGCCAAACAGAAGGTGGTACACCATCCGGCATGCGGATGACGATGTTTCTTTTTTCAAAAAATCGATAGACTTCGACCGTGACAATTGCCAGAACGATAGCGATGAACAGTCCTTCGCTTCCCATTAAATTGAGCGGGATGTTACCTTCTTCCGTTAACGGTGTGGCCACGAAGAAAGCCGCTACAGCGAGCACACCAGCTGATAATCCGTCCATTTCATAGCTGACAGCTAGATTATACGCAATTGAAAATACCGCAATAAGTCCTAATAATCCAAAGGTCGCATTGACCGGGATATTCAGCGCCGGTGCATATGCTGACATAAACTCTGCCCATGAGGGGACAGGTGGAGAACTAATGATGAGAAAAATACTGCCGATAATCAGCAACGGCATCACGGCGATGATTCCATCCCGGATGGCTTTTAAATGGCGTTGTTCGGCCATTTTTCCCGCAATCGGCATGAAGTAACGCTCCATAAATGCATTAAAACGGTCCATCTCTTTTCCTCCCTTAAATGGATTGAAAGCTCTTTTTCAGTCTAGGGGGAATACCGCTTCCGCTTCCTATTTGTGCCCAAAAGGCCAGCGCAAGCAATCATGGTGAACATGCTTAAAACATTCATTGCAATTAATTCGGTAACGCTTACAAAAAATTATGGATTGAGAAGCTCGAGTGCCTGGTCTAGCACCTTTTTTCCATCCCTGAGGCCGTATGCTTTCATATCGATGATGGCTATGGGGGTATCTGCTTGTTTTGCTTTTTTGAACAATTCGTTTTGTTTATAGCGGATTTGCGGACCAAGCAAAATGACATCGGACGTCTGTAATTGCTCATCAATCTCGTCAACGGAATAAGCATCGATTTCTGCCTCGATTGCCCTGTCAGCTGCCGCTTTTTTCATCCGGTCCACAAGCAGGCTGGTGCTCATGCCTAACGCACAAAGTAAGGCTATTTTCATTGGTGACCCCCCTGTTTCTCTTGGTAAAATTGTGGCAAATACGGTCGGTTTACCTGCAGCATTTCCTCCAAAATGGCTTTCGCTTTATCCACAGATGGAATAAGCGGATGCAGCGTTAGCGCCTGTAATGCCAATCCTTTATCTCCGGTCACTGCAGCCTCTACCGTCAGTTCCTCGTATGCTTTGACCACTTGAAGCAGTCCCCTTATTTGCGGTGAAACCGTTCCTACTTGTAGCGGAGTGACACGGTGACTTTCCACTACACAATTCACTTCGATACAGGAATCATCCGGCAGACAGGAAATCGTTCCATTGTTACGGACGTTCAATGTATGAATGTGTCTTGAATTAGTGTGAAGCGAGGTCATCAGACGGACAGCGGCTTCCGAGTAATAGGCACCTCCCCGCTGTTCCAGTGCCTTCGGTTTTTCATCAAGTGACGGATCCTGATAAAGCTCGAATAACTCCTTCTCCACTTTGCGGACTTGATCAGCCCTCGTCTCGTTGTTGCGGTACTGCTCCAGCTGCTGATCCAACAGCTGCTCTGTTTGGTAGTAGTATTTGTGGTAACCGCACGGAATGGCTTGCAGCGATTGCAGAAAGTCAAGGTCCCAGCCAAAAGACGGAATATTTCGTGCCTCATAGCTATCTGAAACACCCGTGAGGATATCCTCTATTCGCGACTTTCCCTTCACGTATAACTCGGTTATCCAGATTAGATGGTTGATGCCGACAAAAGTGATACTGATATCATCCATGTCCGTGTTGTACGTTTGGGAGAATTTTTTGTAATAATTGATGGGATTATTGCACAAGCCGATAACCTTGACACTGCTATGTTTCAAAATGGCCTCCGTGACAAGACCAGCCGGATTGGTAAAGTTGAGCAGCCAGGCATCCGGTGCCAGCTTCTCGATATCTCGGCAAATATCCAAAAGAACCGGTATCGTACGAAGTGCTTTCATAAATCCTCCGGCACCTGTCGTTTCCTGGCCAATCACCCCATGCTTGAGTGAGATGTATTCATCACTCCGCCGCATTTTCAGCTGACCGACACGGATTTGCGTAATCACATAGGAAGCGTCCTTGATAGCTGCCTGCCGGTCGAGCGTGGCCGTCAATGTTATGGACAGTCCAGCCTTTTTAATCATCCGACATGCCAGTTTTTCCATTATCGACAGTTTCTCTTGTCCCTCCGGGACGTCGACCAGCCAGATTTCCGTAACACCGAGCAACTCGCGCTTCTCCAAAATCCCTTCTAAAAGCTCTGGTGTGTAAGATGATCCCCCTCCAATCACGGTAATTTTCATTAGCTTCATCCTTTCTCTGCAACGTTGCTTACTGTCATTCTACCTCCCAGGCCCATCCACTTGGAGGGAGACTTTTACCATTGACAATGGTAAAAAGTTAATTGGAGCTTCGCACCACCTACTTGGCAAAAATAAAAGCAAAGGGAATCAGCCCCCTTTGCCTGCTCATACTTTTGTTATGGTTTGAAGAAATTCCTTATAACTGGAGCAGTCCAAAAGCTGCAGCAGCAACTTTTCATTGTCGACAAGCCTGACTAGCGCCTGAAACATCGGCTTTGCCTCCTGCTTCTTTTCTCTGTCGATATTGAGCAAAAAAACAATTTGCACTAGCTTATCAGCCCAAACAATCGGCTTTTTTAATGTGACAATCGACCAAAAAGTATTATCGGTCATCGGCTCAAGCGGATGGGGAATTGCCACTAAATTGCCAAAGCTGGTCGGTGCATAGCTTTCTCGCTCTAACACCGATTCCATGTATCCATCGCCAACTATTCCATCTGCAGCAAGACGCCGGCTCAAAAAACGGATCACTTCTTCTGGAGAAGCAAAATCGCGATGCAGAAACGTGTACGTTTCGACCATATAGCACTCCACAAGGTTCTTCTCCTTCTCCAAAAGACAGCGTATTTTGGTTACATCACTGTCGCCTAAAATAGTCCGGACGAGCACCACAGGAACAGGCATTCTTCGGTCGATGGGAATGGTAGTGACAATAAAGTCGATATCCTCCAATTTCTGTTCTTCTAAACTGTAATATTCCGTCGTTCCAACGATTTCCAGATCGGCACCAAAACGATCCTCCAGTTTATACAGCAGCAGCTGGGCGCTTCCAAGTCCAGTAGCGCAGACAATCAAACACCTGCTGACCCGGGAAGCCCTTCTTTTTGCACGCTCCTGAGCAGCCTCCAGATGGAGTGCCAAATAACCAACTTCATGCTCATTTACACGGATCCCCAGCAATTTTTGTAACTCATCGGCTCCCGCTAAAGCAGCTTCGAAGGAAAGCGGATAATTCTTTTTTATATCTTCAAGCAGCGGATTTCTTATATTCATCTGATACTTATGTCGATTGATCGCCGGTCTTAAGTGGAGACACATATGCAATAAAAGCTCTTCATCATCAGCAAGCCGGAACGAATAAAGCTCATCTATTTTTTTCACCATTCGCTTAACAACCTGAACCAATTCCGGATCGATCGCAACAGCTTCCTCTGCAATCCTTTTATCCGGCTTACTTCGTTTAGTCCCCTGTAAATGAAGCGTGAGATACATCACTTCCTGTTCCGGGAAATTAACAAGCAAACCCTCTTCCACTAATTCCATAATCTCCCGTGCTACCTCATATTCTTGGAGAGAACGCATTTCCTCCCACTGCATTTCGTTCATTTCTACCTGATTTTCCGATTGAATACGTTTACAAGAAATGGCGATATGTGTGATCAGATTTTGCAGACCAATATCAGAAATCATAATACTGTGTTTTCGCAAGCTGGTTAGAATGGCAGTACGGATGTGCTCCAGATGTTCAGACGGCAAAATGTCCCGCCAATTTCCGGATGCTTCAATGAAGGAGGGTTTTTGGTTGAATAAATACTCTGAAATGCAAAAGCGGATGTTTGTTTCCTTTCCGATGACCTTGATACCATATCCCGGACGCTGATCTACCGCCAATTCATAGGTTTCCAAAATCGACCGTACATGTTTCAAATCGTTTTGCAAGGTTGAACGGCTGATATAAAGCTCCTCCGCGAGTGTTTCCATTTTTACATAACCGGAATGAAACAATAGCTTCTCCATTACATAAACGATTCTGGTTTCCGGGTCATCCGGAGGGAGCTTGTTTTCCGTTTGTATGTATTCCTGAAAAAATTGTTGAAATGACGCTTCATCTTTGACATGCAATTGATAACCTATCCCTCGTTGGGATTCAATGCACATATTTCGTTGGGAAAGCAGTTGATTTAACGCTTTGATTTCGTTTCGCACGGTTTTCTCACTGACCTGCAAACCGGCTGATAATTCGGCACATGTGACCGGTTCATTTGATGCTAAAAAAAGCTCCAGCAACTCCCGTCCACGTCCATTCATGGCAAAACCCCTTTTTCAGAAAATGATTACCTTTACTATAGCATGGCCGGCTGGGACACAAAAGGGGAAAAAGAGGAGGGGCAGCCCCTCCTCTTTTATTGATAAACATGTCTTTTATTAATGATTATAATCTTTCAGCATTTGTCTGAATCGATCTGGGTAATTGGTGAATACTCCGGTTATCCCCCATTGCATAGCCAAAAGCATGTCTTCTTCAGTGTTAACTGTATAGGGATGAATCAATAATCCCTTTTCACGCACCTTGCTAATATAATCTGCTCCACCTTCCATTTGCTTGATACGACTAAAGCTCGGGCCGACTCCGATCGCATATTCCGCGATTTCATCCAGCCTGCTTGTCCCTTCCTGATCAGGTCGGCTGATCAATTGGACAAGCGGAAGATCAGGGTTTATTTCGTTCATTTTCAAAAGGCTCTCCTGGGAGAAAGACTGAATGATCACGTTGCTGGAACGCCCGTTCACACCAGTCAGTTTGTATTCCTCCAGCAGCTCGTTAAGCTTTTCCTCCATACCTGGGTAGACATCCGGTGATTTCGTCTCAATATAATAATGTTTGCTTTTTCCGAAATGCTCAAAAATCTCTCGTAAAGTCGGGACCTCCAGACCGGCATATTCCGGTTTCGCCATTTCCGGATTTTGCTCATTAAACCAGGTACCTGCATCCAGCTGTTTGATTTCTTCGAGTGTCATTTCTCCCACGCGCCCGGTACCGTCGGTAGTCCGATCGACCGTTTCGTCATGCATGGCAATCAGTTCGCCATCCTTTGTCATTTGCAGGTCTACCTCGATATAGTCTCCCTTCTTTTCCACACCAAGTTCATAGGCAGCAATCGTGTGCTCAGGGGCATAACCGGAAGCACCACGATGGGAAATGTTCAACATTCTTTCATCGGGAAAAGGCAAATCTGCTTCACCCTCGGCAGCATCAGCCTGGACAGTTCCGATTTGCGATGCTCCTCCCATTACGGCAGCCGACATAGCTAGATACGTTACAAATTTTTTCATATCCATTCCCTCCCGGATTTGTTTCCTACTGAAAAAGAGATTCTCCATCAAGTCCTTCTTCTCGTAAGTATGCGTCCTGGACCTTCTCTTAATTCAAATCCTATCTGACTTTGTCCAGTACTACAATGAGAGGCTGGTAGGAAAAAACTTCATAACATTTTTACATTAATTAGTAGTATAGTAGTGGCTAGAGATAGCCATCCGGTAGCTTCGAACTAAATGGGTATCGCGCTACTGTTTGCTTAATACGAATGTCTCCACATTGTCATTCCACTCTACTGTGACCTCTACTTCCGTATATTCCGTCACTTTGGCATTCGTGGGATTGGCTTCATCGCTATCTGTGAGCGTACCATTTTCCTCCAACAATACACCGCTTCTTCCAAAACTACCCATGGATTCTACAAGGTAAGAAACTTCCCCGACAGCATCAACATCACTCCCCTTGTATACTAGCCTGAAATCCTGCGTTTGATAGTCATCACTGGTTTGTGTCACTCTCAAATCCGCCGACCAATTTTCCGACTCGCCAGAATAAGTAAACGTATTCGTGTTACAGGAGGTCAGGAATACGATTAAAATCAACAATACGACCAAAATCCTACGATACATATATGTTTTCCCTCCTTATCAAAGACAGTCTTTCTATTGGCGGGTGCTTCCTACTTTCGGACAGCCTTTAATCCTTTTCGAGCTTTCTTGCGATTTCAGTAAGAATTTCATTTCTGGTTCGTTGAATTTGGATAAAGCGAATGGCGAACCAAACAACAGAACCTATTACAATAAGAAGTACCAGTGGGTAAAGCATAAATAAGAATTCAAAAAAATCTATCACACGTCCTCCCCTTTTCCATCCATCCTGTATTTTATTTAACAAATATACACCCAGTATGTATAAAGTAAAGAATAACCTACAGACAATAGAACCTCATGAGCATATACTGATTCCATTCATACCTGCATCCTACAAATTATTACATATACACTCGTTGTAGCAGACATTCTTTATACTATCGGTACTCCCCAAACTCGAACGAATCTACTTTATTCGGTACGTTAATTTGTGATAGTTAAGCGCGAATCCTTTATCGATTTTTTCTCAATTCTTATATTTTGTCGACAGGATGGCACTCAACACGACAGCTACAACTGCCGGACCAATAAACAGCAGTAAAACGTTCATTACTATCTCCTTTATGCTCGTGTGACGTTAACTGATCAATCATTTCGTAATATTTGTGCAAGTTTTACATTCTGTTGATAAGCATAAAATGTTTACTGAAGAATTCCCCCATTGTCCCCTTGTCCTTTTTATTGATATACACCTCCTTGTCATAATTTCCATAAAAAAGAGGCGATCTCCTTCCTGGAGAAACGCCCTGTTATATCCGATTTATTTTTACTACCCAATAAATCTCACCGTCAACGTTACATCTGCATGATTTGAATCAGGTTACCGCAGGTATCATCAAATACAGCTATGGTCACCTCCCCCATTTTTGTTGGCTCCATCGTAAACTTCACACCTTTTTCCACTAACCGTTTGTGCTCTTCATCAATATCTTGAACACCAAACATCGTTACCGGAATTCCGTCAGCAAATAGCTTTTGTTGATATTCTTTGGCCGCAGGGTGTTCATTAGGTTCGAGCAACAGCTCTGTACCACCTTGGTCCTCGGGAGACACAAGCGTTATCCATCTATGTTCTCCAGCGGGGACGTCATGTTTTTTTAGAAATCCCAACGTTTCTGCATAAAATTCCAATGCCTTGTCCTGGTCTTCTACGAAAATACTGTTCACGATGATTTTCATCTTTTTCCCTCCTATGAAATGTTGGTGAGTGCTGGCGCCCATGTTCGCTGCCGACCGCCATTTCGAATTAATCTATCCAACTTTCCAGCAGATTTTTCAATGGTTTGTTGTTGAATAAGAGTACTCGATATTTCCCCTTTCTCATTGAATTGACGAGCCCGGCATCTTCTAATACAGCCAGATGCTTTGCTATCGCTTGTCGAGAAATGGACAGATTATGCTTCATCACCAGTCGAGCGGTAAGTTCATACAACGTCAGTTCGTTTTTTTCTGAGAGTTCGTCTAAAATCAGCCGCCGAGTCGGATCGGCCAACGCTTTGAATATAACGTCTTTATCCTCATTCATATATTGAGTATAAGCAACCAATTAGTTGCATGTCAATGAAAAGTAACTTTATGGTTGCATAAATTGAAAACAGTGTCCTGCTTTTCAGGTAGACTAATGGCAACTCAACCAAAGCACAGTACTGGTACTAATTTAGATATCGAGTCATGATTAAGTCCATTTGCTCTTCATCACCCATGTAGAAAGAGTGTGCCCCTGTCTGGACAAATCCCAGTTTCTTGTAAAAAGCGATAGCATGCTCATTTTTTTCCCATACGCCAAGCCAAATCTTCTTTTTACCACATTCCTTAGCAATTTCTATCGCTTTATTCAATAGATATTTACCAAGCCCGTGCCCTTGAAAGTTGTTCTTTATATAAATCCGCTCGATCTCAAAAGATTCTTCGCCCATTGCTTCTGTCTGAGCCTCATTGATGTTTACCTTTAAGTATCCAGCCACTTCTCCCTCAGAGTAGACAAAAAAGAACGCTGAGTTGGGACAGGACAATTCTTTTTCCAATTGTTTTAGATTGAATGCTTTTTCCAAATAAGCTTTCATATTTTCAGGGGAATTCTGATGCTTAAATGTCTCATTGAAAGTTTCATAGCTGATTTCCTGAAGTTTCCGCAAATCTTCAAGGGTGCACTTGTTTAAATAATAAGTCATAATATGCAGCCTCCTTCTCTTGATCAATAATTTCTCTTGTTTCCTTTTTTCACAAATTCCCAATCTTCCTCTACATTTTCTCTTACTCTTTGGAGAAGCTGACAAAAGAGTTCCGCTTCCTCCTCTGTAAAGCCCTGCAGTGCCATCGCATTGGAATGATTGTTTTCCCTTATGATAAACGGATAGACCTTTTCCCCTTTCCCTGTTGGAAAAAGATTTTTAATTTTTTTGTTGCGCGAGTCGTCTTTCTTTTCAATAAAGCCATTCATTTCAAGCTTTTTAATCGCATTAGGCAACTGTTGTTCGATCGACTTTTATCATCTCTGCCAGCTTTTCCTGAATAATTCCCGGATTTTCACATATTCATAAAAGATACAAATATTGCCCTTTTGTCAGTTCATGTTCCTTAAACTCTATGTTACTAATAGAATCTAACACCCTTGCAATCATTCCAATTTCCCTTATAATCTCCTTCATCGCGAACCCCCTTACTAGTAGTTTAGTTGTAAGTACAACATTTCCTAAAACCAAACATTCTACATTATTGTTGCATTTACAACGTTATTAAGTCTCTCGAAAATGCTTACAATCCCTTCAAAGTAAATTAAAAGACCGAATCAATACGATTCGGCCTTTTACTAGTTAACTAAAATAGATTCAAATGATAACCCCAAATTCCAAAGTAAGGAAAGCATGCAAGCCTTCACCCGCTTTTACAAGCAGTCATGCCGGTTTCTCAATTCAATTGAGTAACCAAATCAGGGATTACTCTGAGGACCGAAGGGGAATTTTCTGCTTCAATCCTGATTAACATCCCGTTTTCTCTTTTGAACCATTTCCTTGACCAACTCCTGGTTAGGACCACCCGTTACATTCCTTCTCGCCACAAAACAGATTGGATCCACAATTTCGCGCCAATCTTCGTTCTTGAGCTGAATGCCGTCAAGCCATTCATTAACTTTCTCTACCGGAATTTCATATAATTCTAGCTTAGCCGCATCCGCTTTTTTGGCAATGATGCTGGCAAAGTGATGCGCTCTGCGGAACGACAATCCATAATCACGAGCAAGGACATCTGCAAGTTCTGTGATTGTTATCATATTTTCCCGAGCCTGTTGAAAAGCTCTGTTTCTATTAAACTCCATCGTAAGCACCACAGCCCGCATTAAACGGAGCACCCGTAACCCTTTACGATAGCCCTCATACAAATGCGGCTGTAAATCGTCTTCTGTATCATTGATATCGCCGTACGGAGTGTTGTGAATCATGTGCACTACCGTCATCCCTTCACCAGCCGCACTGCTTGCCAGTGCTCTTGAATGTTCGATGGAAACAGGGTTGCGCTTTTGCGGCATGATGCTGCTGATTTGCACATAAGCATCCGACACTTTCAACAATCCTACTTCCTTGGAAGCCATCCGTAAAAATTCTTGTATCCATCTCCCCATGTTGGTCATCAAACTAATCAAGGCTTGGGCAGCTTCAATTAAGTAATCTGCAGTCCCGATAGCATCGTAGGAGTTTTCCACCAAACCATCAAACTTCAGTAATTCAGCAACCCGTTCACGGTTTATCGGAAAGCCCGATGTCGTGATAGCCGCTGCCCCCATAGGGGATTTGTTAACCGTTTGGAAAGCATTTTTTAATCGTGTGATATCTCTGTCTAAGTTATCGGTTACAGCCAACAAATAATGGGCGAAGGTTGTAGGTTGAGCGGGCTGCGTATGTGTGTGTGCAGGCATAATGGAGTCAATATGCAACTCCGCCTGGTACAGCAATGCTTTTCTCAAGTTTTCGGCTTCCTGGAGAGCAGAGGTGATATAATCCCTTATGACAATACGATACATCGCTTCGCCCATATCATTACGACTTTTCGCAATGTGCATTTTCCCGGCAAGTTCTTCCCCGATAATCTTACCGATTTGCGACTCTACCAAAAAGAACAAATCTTCAAATTCGGTGGAGTAATCCAACTCAGCCGTTTTTACTTGTTCCACTTCCTTTACGCCCTTCAGGATCAAATCCGCTTCTTGTCTGGAAATGATATGCTGTTCGGCAAGCATGGTGGTATGCGCTTTGTGAATCAGGAACATCGCTTCCAGTAAATGTTCTTTTTGATCATAAAATACCGGCTTCAATAAAGCTTCTACATATGTTTTTCCCGGGAATTGCACCCCGTCCATTGCTTCAAACTCTTCCTTTAGTGAACCCATAACCATAACACCCCAATAATTTCATTAGTAAACACAGGCATCTTCCAGCGTTTTAAAGCGTATTCTCTGATTTCACCCCGAAAAATTTATACGATACGAACAGAACAATCGCGATCAGCCCTACCTGAATCATGCCATAGGCAGCCGCCTGTCCGAGATTGAACATTCGCAGCTGGTTCATGATTTCGATAGATATTGGTCGGTTTCCAAGTGTATACAAGAGGACAGAAGTCGGGAACTCTCCTACCGCCTGGACGAAGGCAAGAAGTGAACCACTCAATACTCCCGGCATGATAAACGGAAGAACGACTCTGCGAAAGGTGTAAAACCATTTCGCCCCCAGATTTTGAGCAGCTTCCTCTATCGAATCATCCATCTGCTCCAGGACGGCATTGGTGGACCGTACAACGAGTGGAATAAACCGGACAAAATAAGCGAGCGGCAAAATCCAGAAAGTACCTACCAGCACTTTGCCAAATGAAAAGGCAGACGGTTCATTAAAAGCAAGGATCAAGTTCATCCCGACAACCGTTGCCGGCAATGCCCAAGGAATCATGACCAGAATATCCAGCAAGTTTTTTCCAACGAAGCTTCTTTTTACCAGAGCATAGGAGGTGATGATACCAAATACAAAAACCCCTGCACAGGCGATTGCAGCCATGATCAAACTGTTGCGGACCGGATCCCAGATGTTCGGATCCTCAAATAGCAGGCGGAAATTTTCCAGACTGAATGCCTGCGGATACGTTTGCCAGGTCCAGGCACCCTCCGGCACGAGTGACAACACAAGCAGCGTGACATGCGGCAGCAATAATACTACCATCGCCAGAATGCCTATTGTGACCATCGCCCACTTTAAAATCGGGTTACTGACCTCGCTCCGATGGGCACCGATTCCTTTGCTGGCCATCCGATAATCTTTTCTATTTTGAAACCAGCGCATAAATAAAAGGAAAGCTATTGAGACTACTGATAGAATCACGGATTGGGTGGCAGCCATGTCCAAATCCCCGTTTGTCTTGGAAAAATAGATTTGCAGACTCAACACACGGAAACCGCCCGCTAATAAAAACGGTGCACTAAAGGACGCCATGGAAACCATGAATACCAACAACGATGCAGCAACCAATCCCGGAGTCAATAACGGAAAGGTAACCTTCCAAAACACGCCGAACCGGCTGGAGCCCAGGTTATATGCCGCCTCTTCCAAAGAAGGATCAATGTTATTCAATGCGGACGAGGTCGTCATATAAAAATAGGGATACATGGTATAGGCGTGGACGAGTAAAATTCCGGATATTCCGCCAATGCTGAACGGCACTTCCGACAAATGAAACAAATCCTTTATGGCGTTTGGCACCAAGCCCGCTTCGCCGTACAGAAACATAAATGCCATGACCCCTACCAAGGAAGGCAGGACAATCGGCATGATGGCTATATTCGAGAAGAATTGGCGACCAGGAAAGTCATATCGATTAAATATATAAGCCAGCGGAACCCCGATTAACGCACTGAAGAAAACCGATAATAGGGAGATATAAACAGAGTTCCACAATGCTTCAAGATTGGAAGCAGCTTTGGTTCCAAAAAAATCGGTATAATTTTGCAGGGAAAAAGCCCCGTTTTTCTTGAAGCTCTCAATCAATGTTTCAATAGATGGATATAACACATATCCTACTAGCACTAATACAATAGGAATCAACAAGAGAATGGTTCTTCTTTTTTCAGCATTCAGCATATGTACTTGTCACTCCCTCGCCTTTGGAATCACTCTGATTTGATGTTGAGGTAGTTGAAAGCTAATCGGAGTACCTTCTTTTAAGTAAGTGCTCGGCCCATGGTTTAAATCAGTAGCCCGGATATGTGCACCATTTTCCATCTCAATATAGGTATGCACCGAAGCTCCCGTGAACTGGACAAGCGATACTTTTCCGTTGAATATGTTTTTCCCCTCGTT
Organism: Virgibacillus senegalensis; assembly: GCF_000821245.2. Classification (GTDB taxonomy): domain Bacteria; phylum Bacillota; class Bacilli; order Bacillales; family Amphibacillaceae; genus Sediminibacillus; species Sediminibacillus senegalensis. The sequence goes on along the minus strand of NZ_LN611424.1, from coordinate 738,092 downwards.
TATATCTGGTCGAATTCGCACTGCTTCGGGGCGGATGGACATGACTAGCTCTTCTTCCTCCGTGTAGGCACCGATATTTTCCTCGGTTGAATCGACATAAACGGGATGATCAAAATCCGGAGATTGAAAAACAGCTATTCCATCCACCTCTTTGTCCGGCTTAACGGAAAATAAATTCGTCTCCCCTATAAACGCTGCCACAAAATCATTGACTGGCTTATTATAAATTTCGGACGGGGTCCCGACTTGCTGGCACTCACCGAAATTGAATACGGCGATTCGGTCGCTCATCGTTAATGCTTCTACCTGGTCATGTGTTACGTAAATGGTGGTGATGCCATACTCACGCTGCAAGCGTAAAATCTCGTTTCGCATTTCATCTCGCAATCTAGCGTCCAAGTTACTCAGCGGCTCATCCAAAAGCAAGATGTCCGGTTCAATAACTAGTGCGCGCGCCAAAGCAACACGCTGCTGCTGACCGCCACTTAACTGGCTTACCTGACGATCGATATACTGATCAAGACGAACCTTCTTTAATACATCCTCCACTCTTTGTCTGGTTTCACTTTTGCTTATCTTCCTGACCTTCAGGCCGAAAGCGACATTTTCATAAACGGTCATATGCGGAAAGAGGGCATAATTTTGAAATACCATCCCGGTATTTCTTTTTTCCGGCGGTACCGTGGTCATATCTTTATCGTTGAACTTCACTTTTCCTTCGGTAGGGTAATAGAAACCGGCAATCATTCGAAGTGTAGTTGTTTTGCCGCAGCCGCTGGGACCGAGAAAAGTGAAAAATTCACCTTCGTTTATCAACAAATCCAATTCTTTAACAGCTGTTATGTTGCCAAAACGTTTAGTAATCGTAGATAAATTCACCGTTGACATCGAACTACATCTCCTCTAATTCAGGAAAACCAAGCCCTGGCCGTTCGTTACATGGCTGGAGCTTAGTTTTCCTGTTGTTAATCCGCCCATTAGCGATGGAAGGAGGGCTATTCTTCTTCGCTCTTGTCTTTTTCCGAGTTCTTGATGTTATTATCCCAATAATCCATCCATTCTGGAGATTTTTCCTGGAATGTACTCCAATCGATTTCCATCGGATTAATTTCTGTCTCGGTTATCCAATCCGGAAGATCTTCCACATCCTCCCGAGTCGGAATTCGATAGTACTTTTCAGCAAGTAACTTGGCAGCCTCTTTCGTGTTGACGAATTCATAAAAAGCTTCCGCCGCTTTTGGATGCGGAGCGTCTTTTACAATCGCAATCCCTTCTGTCAAAACAGGGGTACCGCTTTCCGGAATCACATAATCAAACGGGTATCCTTTTTCTTCGGCAAGCATGACGGTATCCGGCATATTCCAAACCGAAAGCGACCCTACTCCTTTTGCCACCTGGTTATACATCATTTCCGGGTTGGCGGAATATTCTTTGGTATTGGCATCCAGCTTTTCGAGCCATTCATATCCTTCATCCGGGCTCTCCGTATCCTTATATGTCCGATAGATCATGGCAGAGTAAATCGTCCGCATCGTACCAGATGCCAAAGGATAACGAATGATCAGTTCATCCTCCCACTTCGGATCGACGAGTTCGTCCCAGTCTTTTGGCACTTCCTCTTCAGACAGTTCTTTATTATTGTATAAGATAACTTCCGGTGTAATCGAAGTACCGGACCAATACCAGTCTTCATCATGGTACAATTCATCTAAAGTATCGGCATAAGAAGGCTTGTATTCTGCAAGCAGGTCTTCTTCTTTAGCCTGATCAAAGTTGACCTGTGGTGCTCCCCACCAAACGTCGGCCTGTGTATTGTTTGCCTCGGATCGAATCCGGTCCAGTATCTCCTGTGAACCCATATCAAGAAACTCCATGTCGATTCCGTATTCCGCCTCGAATTGCTGTTCGAATTCGCTTAATATATCGTTTCCATGCGGTGAATACACAACTACTTTTTCTTCCAGTTCATCGCCTGATGCTGCCGTATCTCCACCGCCATCTCCTTCACCAGATGCTTCGTCATCCGAATTTCCAGCCATACAGCCTGCTAAAACAAGCAACAGTGCAGCGAACATACTTAAAAGCCACGTTTTTTTAATTTTCCCCACAACAATACCCCCTTTGTTAAATAGCAAAAATAGTATCGAATTCCTTCAGAAATAAAGCAACTGCTCCAATGACGCCAGCTTCTTTTCCGAATGTCGTAGCTACTACTTCACATCTCTTAGGAGCGAATCTCTCGATGATTTCATTTATTTTCTCACTAATCATTGAGTAAGAACGGCTTACACCACCTCCTAAAATGATGATTTCAGGATCAAACAGTGACACATAATTGGCAATGCCTAGAGCTAAATTCTCTACCGCTGAATCAATGATTTCCACTGCATCCTTATGTCCCTGTTGATACATTTGGAAAGCCTCTTGGGCTGTCGCACGTGAACCGATCTTCTTCGTAAGCTGATCACCGATCGATGAACCGCTGGACACACTTTCCAAAAAACCAAATCCTTCATACACGGGATGATAGTTTCTCGCAAAGATGCGATCCGTTACCAAGTAACCTATTTCTCCGGCACTGTAATTACTTCCTCGATACAGCTGTCCATTGAGCATAATTCCGCTCCCAATTCCGGTTCCAATGGCAATATAAATCAAATTTGCTTTCTGTTGCCCTGCTCCTTTCCAATGCTCGCCTAACACGTTGATATTCACGTCATTATCTACAAATATCGGAAAGTCAAAGTATTGGCTAAGCTTCTCCCGTATCGGATATTGCTTCCAACCAAGTGCCGGCGACTCATACACAATTCCCTCCTCTACATTGGTCATACCGGGGACGCCTACCCCCATTCCCAAAATCTGATCATCAGAGAGATTTAGTTCTTCTTTCATTGACTCTATATCCAATTGAATATGTTCCAACAGCCCACTTTCCAAATTTTTTTGTGTGGGGAATTCCCGATAAGCACAAATATTGCCGTTTAAATCACTAATTCCGGAAGCGACCTTTGTACCACCAATGTCCACCCCAATTACGTAAGCAAAACGGGGATTGAAGCATAGATGGACAGGCTTTCTCCCTCCATTTGCTGAAGCTTCGCCACTCCCTGTCTCGTATATCCAGCCATCCTCTAATAATTGATCAACGAGACCGGAAACAGTGGGTTTGCTAATGTTGATTTTTTTTGAAATTTCGGCTCTGGATGTTGGCTGATGATCGATGACACATTGCAATACCAGCCGTTTGTTCATATTTTTAATGTATGCCGCATTTCCCTTTTCCACTTTATGCATTACATAAGCCCCTTAAACAATCGGATTTTACTTCACCTTTGCTATGCTGATTGCCAGCAACCTTCGTCGGAATTCCTACTGACAGGAAGACAAGCATAGTTAGTTAGGTTTACTTATCAACTATGCCCATCATATTTGAAAGCGTTTATATTTGTAAAACTCCGAATTTTACAATTTTAACTAGTTTACGTGCCGTTTTTTCGATTATTCCATTTTATTCTTTATCATTCTTTTATTCCCTTCGTTTTTCAAACGAATAGCCACCACAAGTAAGACTTATTATTCATACCTGGATGGTTCTTGTAAAACAGGAAATTGTGAAATAGTCTGTTACACCTGTTTTTTCGACTTAATCAGACAATACACAAGAAATGTTTTGCTATTTGTTTAGCTTCATTTCATCCTTTCACCCCAAAAAGAGAAGAATTTACCAACAAATTTTAAAGCGCTTTCATGATAAGTAAGCCTTTATTCCCTTTTAGGAAGGAAACAAAAGCAAAACGTAACAAACTGCAGGAAATCGGTATTATATTTCCAAATTGGCTCTCTTCATCCTAAATAAAGGATTTTCCTGAAGTTGTATCCCCTCCTCTTTTTCCTTACTGTTAAAAGCAAATAAATGCCTTGCCAGCAGTTGATTAGTAAAGTTTACTAACCTAATTGCCTTGCTAGTCGAGCTTGAAATAAAGGAAGGAGGGAACAACATCTTTTTATAGGGCAAGGAAAAATTAAAGCTAGTGGAGAAAGGAGTTTTTGAATGATTAGAAAGTGGAGTTATGTATTGCTTTGTTTAGCCCTTTTCCTACCCTCTTTTATTCCTTCCCAAGTATTTGGGGAAAGTACAGACGACGAACACAACCAAGATCTTTGGAGTGCTGTAAAACCCTTGAGTACCATTACCAGTTTTATGAACACCGGGGCTCATCCAGATGATGAGCGGAGTCACCTACTCGCTTACCTGTCCAGAGGGCTTGGCGTCCATACCGCAAGCATTATTGCTAATCGGGGAGAAGGAGGACAAAACGAGATTGGGGAGGAACTCGGGAACGGGCTGGGAATTATCCGTTCCAGAGAGATGATCGAAGCATCCAAAATTACCGGTGTCCAAGTTTTTCATTTAAGCGAAACAACCAATGATGACATTTATGATTTCGGTTTTTCCAAGTCTCCTGACGAAACTTTGACAAAATGGGGAGAAGAAACAACCTATGAGCGGTTTATTAAGAGAATCAGGATGTATCAGCCTGATATTGTAATGCCGTCTTTCCGTGATGTGGAGAGCCAGCACGGGCACCACCGCGCCATCGCCCAACTAAGCATGAAAGCTTTTGAAGACGCAGCTGATCCTGCCGTTTTTCCGGAGCATATGGAAGAAGGACTGCACCCATGGCAAATCAAAAAATTATACTTGCCAGCTTCCGAAGATAATGCAACCGTCGGAATCGAAGTCGGCGATTATGATCCCGTCTATGGTATGACCTACCCCCAATTAGGCGAGCAATCGAGGTACTTGCATAAAAGTCAGGGAATGGGGAGAGACATGGAACCCGGGTCACAAATCGAATACTTAGAACTAGTAAAATCATCCGTTGGTGAAATCCCGGACCAGGAAAGTTCCATCTTTGAAGGACTCAACTATGACTTTGATGCCTACTCAAGCAGCTTAAAGAAATCGGATAATCATATAAAAGGTGACTTACGAAAGCTCCAGCAAACACTGGATGAGGTCATAGATGCCTATCCAAACGATGAGCAAGTGTTAGAAACGGTTCATCAAGCACTGAAACAACTTCATAAAACGAAGCAAAAAGTAGTGCGTTCCACCTTTAAGCAACTAAATAAGAATGATCTATTGCATCGGCTGGACGTCAAAGAAGGGCAATTGCAACAGGCAAGCCTCGTTGCTTCTCAACTTGAAGTAACCACAGCAATCGATAATCCTGTCCTTGTCCAGGGAGCAGAAGCAACAATCACGATAACCTTGCAGAACAACGGCACGAAAACGTTGGATAACCTGTCTCCGACCTTATCAGTGCCAAAAGATTGGGAAATTAATGGAGAAGATAGCCCCTTTGCTTTACAGCCAGAGGAAGAGAAAATTGTAACGTTTTCTGTAACTGCTCCCGAGGACGCGGGGTATTACCAACCATACGAGGAGCCAATCATCCAAACGAACGTTTCATACCAGGTGAACGATGTTACCTCGACCATTTCGCTTAATCCGGAGGAAACCATCGCCCTACTTCCGGAGGTTGGATTGAAAGCAGAACCAGATACATTGGCGATTAATACAGCCCAACCAAGAGAAGCAGTCGATGTCGACGTGACTGTAACAAACTATACGCAGCATCCTTTGGAGACAGAAATTTCCCTGCAGCTTCCTGAGGAGTGGAACCCGGCAGCTAGCAAGAAGGTTAGCTTTGAAGAAGAAGAGTCAGAAAAAACCGTGACCTTCTCGATTGTACCGCCTGAAGATTTAACAGATGAACCTTTTGTCATTACGCCAACAGCCGAAGTAAATGGAAAGCAGTTGCAAAAACAAGTCCAGGAAATAGCTTATGGACACATCGGCACCTTTTACCACATACAAAGTGCCGACTTAAACGGGATTGCGTTACACTTAGATTTCCCACAAAATCTCCAAGTCGGTTATATCGATTCAGGCTTTGATCTAGTAGCTGAAAAGTTATCAGAAGTCGGGATGAATATAACGAAAATCGAGGATGTGGCAACGGAGGATCTGACAAAATATGATACAGTCGTTACGGGTATCCGTGCTTATCTCTCACGTGATGACCTGGCAGAACAAAACGATAAACTTTTAGCATATGCAGAAAATGGCGGGCATGTGGTGGTCCAGTACCATAAACCGGGAGACAACTGGAACCCTGATACCACTGCTCCCTATCCATTGACCATAGGATCTCCTTCGATTGAGTGGAGGGTTACAGACGAAGCATCGGACTATACTATTTTGCAGCCGGAGCACCCTCTATTCAATCAGCCTAATCAGATTACCGAACAAGATTGGGAAGGCTGGATTCAAGAAAGAGGATTATACTTCCCAATGGAATGGGATGACAATTACGAAACGTTCCTAACGATGACCGATCTCGATGGAGATCAATTTGAAAGTGGCATTTTGCTGACTGACTACGGCGAGGGAACTTATCTCTATACAAACCTTGTCTGGTATCGACAAATCCAGAACCTAGTTCCCGGCGGTTATCGGATTTTCACAAACCTGATCAGTTATGATGGAAGCGAAGAATAACCAACTGAAAAAAATCAAATGAAGATTAGAATACTAGAGACAGAGAACACTTGGATTTTATTTCAAGTGTTCTCTGTGTTTCGATGTCTACTTTATCCGAATGCACCGTTTCCATGCAGGATTAGCACCTATATTTGTTGAAATAAAAAAGCAGGAATGAGAGTAAATACCGTACATAATTATAAGTAATGACTGGGTTCAAGAGGGATAATGGCTGGGAGTGATATGGTGGTAACAGCATGGATAGGGAGTATTGCTTTTCTGACAGCGGCTATTTTTTACGTTCTGTTAGCTTTAGGTTTGCCATATGGAGATTTTGCAATGGGCGGAAAATATAAAATTATGCCTAAACAAATGCGGGTAGCTTGTATGATTTCTGTATTTATTCAATTGATTGCAATCCTATTTATATTACAAGTTGGGACTGTGATTTCGATAAGTTTCATCGCCCCTATCGCAAAAGGAGGCTGTTATTTTTTCGCATTCTATTTATTTTTAAATACCGTAATGAATGCTTTTTCCAAAAGCAATAAAGAAAAGCTTGTCATGACCCCATTATCTTTTATAACAGCAGTATGTTTTTTGTTAACTGCGTTAAATGGCTGACTAGCAACTATAAGTACGTTCGTTCACTATATAAAGTAGAGCTTCTATTGTTATGGAACCTCTACTTTTTCTATCATCCTCGTGGGATTTCTTCGTGCGTTTTTCAAAGCTTAAAAGCCTAACATATTGATTAGATATCCGCCAATCACCCCTAGTAGGACAATTAGCCATGCCGAAACCTTCCATATGTTCAACAAAGCAAACAGGATGACACCAAGCGCAAAATCAGATGGATCAAAAATCGAACTGCTGATAACAGGATCATAAAATGCGGCTAATAGAATACCAACCACACTTGCATTAACTCCCATAAGAATACCTTGGAAAGCTGATCGCTGGCGCAATGCATTTAAAAATGGAAGGGCAGCGATGATCAATAAAAACGATGGCAGAAAAATACCTGCCGTTGCAACAAGCGCTCCAGCTATTCCTTCCATCATGGTCCCCAAGTAGCTTGAAAAGGTAAACAAAGGACCTGGAACAGCCTGTGCCATACCGTAACCGGCCAGGAATTCATCAGGTGACAACAATCCCTGTGGCACTACTTCCCTTTCAATCATCGGCAACACAACATGACCGCCTCCGAACACTAAAGAACCAACTCGGAAAAAGGTATCGAAAATATCCAGTAATCGATTGTCGGTTACACGTGTGATCAATGGTAATACGATAAGGCAAGTAACCAGGATACCTAATGAAGCGACTCCGGTCTTTTTAGAAATGTTAACCTTAAATGGTTCCACCTTGGATTCTGCTTTATCCTTAAATAGTTTTAAACCTACTAATCCAGCTGCCAGGATGATGGCAATCTGCATCCATGCTGAAGGATACAACAGCATTACGGCTGCAGCAACGATCGCGATCGCCAGCCTGGTTTTGTCTGGTGTCAGTTTTTTACCTAACCCGATTAATGCATGCAGAACAACTGCTGCAGCGACAATTTTCAAGCTATGAATAAATCCGGCATCATCAAGCGTAAACGTTTGATACAACATGGCAAAAACAACAAGTATAATGATCGATGGCACCGTAAATCCGAACCAGGACACCAGTCCACCTAAAAGTCCGCCGCGCAACATACCGATAGAGATGCCGACCTGACTGCTTGCCGGACCAGGAAGGAATTGACACAATGCGATGATATCTGCGTAGGTTTTATCAGTCAGCCACTTACGTCGATCGATATATTCATCCTTAAAATAGGCTAAATGCGCGACAGGTCCGCCGAATGAAGTTAGCCCCAATTTCGTGGAGGCAATCAAAATTTGCAGGAGTGTATGTAGCTGATTTTGTTTTTTTATTTGCTTTGACATTTCATTCACCACCCTTAAGTAATTTCTTTAAACAATTCATAAGCTTTTGCCCGAGCTTCCTGAAGCACGACATCTCCTTTATTTGTTATGCGATAATATTTTCTTATTTTTCCTTCCACATTCACTTCTTGTTTTTTCAATAGCTGATCTTTCTCCATGTTGTGCAAAATCGGATATAAAGTACCTGCACTGATTTCGTATCCATGTTCATGTAATTCCTCAAGCATCCAGGAGCCGTAAATCGCTTCTTCTTTTGCATGGTGCAAGATGTGGATTTGAATAAACCCTAAAAATAACTTACGTAATACCTTATTATCCAAGTCGATTCTCCTTTCAAAGCTGGCATACAACTATCGAAAGCGAAACTCTATATCGAGTTTCGATAATGATTATATAAGTGCTTGCTGAGTAGTGCAATAGATGCCGAAGCTGCTTAATTAAAAATCCATATAATTTACATTGGTGTAATATTAAGGCTCAGATACAAATGTTGTTAGTCCAGCGCTGCGGGGATACCCTGTGCTTTCCGCGAGCGGCTGGTGAGTTTCCTCGAGCTAAAGCTCTGTGGGATCTCACCGAGGCATTTCCTCCCGCAGGAGTCTTCGGGTATTTCCTCCGCGATAAGGGTGCTACGCCTAGTGTAAAGCATACGCAGACTGCAGCGTAAACAGCAAGCATCCGAAGATCACATAAAAAGTGGATTGTGCATCTTTGAAAACTGAGTCCGTCTTTACGAAAACTGCCAATATAAATGAATCTAGTACAGCAAAAATTTTATACAAAAAAACACCCTTGAACGAGTTGATTCTCATTCAAGGGTGTTTCTGTTTGCCTGGCGGCGTCCTACTCTCGCAGGGGCAAAGCCCCAACTACCATGGGCGCTGGAGAGCTTAACTTCTGTGTTCGGCATGGGAACAGGTGTGACCTCTCCGCTATTGCCACCAGACCTGCAGGATGCAGGTCGTTCTGTGTTGTTCACAGGACGTGAACGGTCTTAACAGAACTTCCTTTAGGTGCTTTTAAGAAAGATGTACCTTCAAAACTAGATAAGAGGGAAGACATTCAATGAACATTGACACGTTTTTTTAATCCAGCTCTGCGGGCTAGATGCTCGCGTCATAAGTCATTCCCCTACAAGCCCATAAATGCAGGGCTTTTCGATGACTGGCTTATGCGTGTCGCATCTGACCAAGCCCGCGACGCTTTTTGTTTTAATCCAGCTCCGACTCCCAGGTCCTCGCTGTATAAGCAATTCCTCTACAAGGCTGAAACCCAGCCTTGTCGCGGTCTTACTTATCCAGTCGGACCTTAACGGTCGTCTCCGCTTTTTGTTTTAAGTTAAGTCCTCGATCGATTAGTATCCGTCAGCTGCACGTGTCACCACGCTTCCACCTCGGACCTATCAACCTCATCGTCTCTGAGGGATCTTACTCATTTGAAATGATGGGAAGTCTCATCTAGAGGGGGGCTTCATGCTTAGATGCTTTCAGCACTTATCCCTTCCACACGTAGCTACCCAGCTATGCTCCTGGCGGAACAACTGGTACACCAGCGGTGTGTCCATCCCGGTCCTCTCGTACTAAGGACAGCTCCTCTCAAACTTCCAACGCCCACGACGGATAGGGACCGAACTGTCTCACGACGTTCTGAACCCAGCTCGCGTACCGCTTTAATGGGCGAACAGCCCAACCCTTGGGACCGACTACAGCCCCAGGATGCGATGAGCCGACATCGAGGTGCCAAACCTCCCCGTCGATGTGGACTCTTGGGGGAGATAAGCCTGTTATCCCCGGGGTAGCTTTTATCCGTTGAGCGACGGCCCTTCCATACGGCACCGCCGGATCACTAAGCCCGACTTTCGTCCCTGCTCGACTTGTAGGTCTCGCAGTCAAGCTCCCTTCTGCCTTTACACTCTGCGAATGATTTCCAACCATTCTGAGGGAACCTTTGGGCGCCTCCGTTACTCTTTGGGAGGCGACCGCCCCAGTCAAACTGCCCACCTGACACTGTCTCCGGACCGGATCACGGTCCTGGGTTAGAAGGTCCGTACAGCCAGGGTGGTATCCCACCGGCGCCTCCACCGAAGCTAGCGCTCCGGTTTCTAAGGCTCCCACCTATCCTGTACAAGCTGTACCAACATTCAATATCAGGCTACAGTAAAGCTCCACGGGGTCTTTCCGTCCTGTCGCGGGTAATGCGCATCTTCACGCATAGTATAATTTCACCGGGTCTCTCGTTGAGACAGTGCCCAAGTCGTTGCACCTTTCGTGCGGGTCGGAACTTACCCGACAAGGAATTTCGCTACCTTAGGACCGTTATAGTTACGGCCGCCGTTTACTGGGGCTTCGGTTCAACGCTTCGCCACGAGGGCTAACGCGTCCCCTTAACCTTCCAGCACCGGGCAGGTGTCAGCCCCTATACTTCGCCTTACGGCTTCGCAGAGACCTGTGTTTTTGCTAAACAGTCGCTTGGGCCTATTCACTGCGGCTNTGCCTGGCGGCGTCCTACTCTCGCAGGGGCAAAGCCCCAACTACCATGGGCGCTGGAGAGCTTAACTTCTGTGTTCGGCATGGGAACAGGTGTGACCTCTCCGCTATTGCCACCAGACCTGCAGGATGCAGGTCGTTCTGTGTTGTTCACAGGACGTGAACGGTCTTAACAGAACTTCCTTTAGGTGCTTTTTAGAAAATGTACCTTCAAAACTAGATAAGAGGAAAGACAATCAACGAACATTGACACGTTTTTTTCGAAATCCAGCTCTGCGGGCTAGATGCTCGCGTCATAAGTCATTCCCCTACAAGCCCATAATGCAANCCGGTATATTTTCGGCGCAGAGTCACTCGACCAGTGAGCTATTACGCACTCTTTAAATGATGGCTGCTTCTAAGCCAACATCCTGGTTGTCTAAGCAACTCCACATCCTTTTCCACTTAACGTATACTTTGGGACCTTAGCTGGCGGTCTGGGCTGTTTCCCTTTCGACTATGAACCTTATCACCCATAGTCTGACTCCCAAGATCGAGTGGCTGGCATTCGGAGTTTGACTGAATTCGGTAACCCGATGAGGGCCCCTAGTCCAATCAGTGCTCTACCTCCAGTACTCAACTCTTGAGGCTAGCCCTAAAGCTATTTCGGAGAGAACCAGCTATCTCCGTGTTCGATTGGCATTTCACCCCTACCCACACCTCATCCCCGCGTTTTTCAACACGCGTGGGTTCGGGCCTCCAGTCAGTGTTACCTGACCTTCACCCTGGACATGGGTAGATCACACGGTTTCGGGTCTACGACCCCCTACTCAAATCGCCCTGTTCAGACTCGCTTTCGCTGCGGCTCCGTCTGTTCAACTTAACCTTGCAGGAGATCGTAACTCGCCGGTTCATTCTACAAAAGGCACGCCGTCACCCATTAACGGGCTTCGACTACTTGTAGGCACACGGTTTCAGGTTCTCTTTCACTCCCCTCCCGGGGTGCTTTTCACCTTTCCCTCACGGTACTGGTTCACTATCGGTCACTAGGGAGTATTTAGCCTTGGGAGATGGTCCTCCCGGATTCCGACGGAATTCCTCGTGTTCCGCCGTACTCAGGATCCACTCCGGAGGAAACAATCTTTCAGTTACAGGGCTCTTACCTTCTTTGGCTGATCGTTCCAGATCGATTCGCTTAAACTGTTTCTTGGTAACTCCGATGGAGTGTCCTACAACCCCAGAGAGCAAGCTCTCTGGTTTGGGCTGTTTCCGTTTCGCTCGCCGCTACTTGGGAAATCGCATTTGCTTTCTCTTCCTCCGGGTACTGAGATGTTTCAGTTCCCCGGGTCTGCCTCGCTTATCCTATGAATTCAGATAAGCGTCCTGCTCCATTACGAGCAGGGGGTTTCCCCATTCGGAAATTCCCGGATCAACGCCTACGTACGGCTCCCCGAGACATATCGGTGTTTGTCCCGTCCTTCATCGGCTCCTAGTGCCAAGGCATCCACCGTGCGCCCTTCTTCACTTAACTTATCGTTCGTGAATGACGTGTTACTTCAATGTCGTTGAATGTCTTGCATTTCCTATCTAGTTTTCAAGGTACAAGCTTCCACACGAGGTGGTGACTTCTGTGTTCGTCACAGGACGTGACGGATTTTAACAGAAGATCATTTGAGGTTTTAATCCCTCAAAACTGAACCAAACGAACCAGTATGTCTTATCTTTAGCTCGAAAAAGCTATTCCTGTCCAGCTCCAGCATCCAGCGACTAGCACAACTTCCCTCACCTCCGTACGATAAGTCAACATCAGCTCACATAGTTCGCTGTGTTTCCTTTATCTCCTTCGGTTCAGTCCAGTTTGTACGTCGCTAACCGGTTGCTTTCGCCTTTCGTATATCCTTAGAAAGGAGGTGATCCAGCCGCACCTTCCGATACGGCTACCTTGTTACGACTTCACCCCAATCATTGGCCCCACCTTCGGCGGCTGGCTCCAAAAAGGTTACCTCACCGACTTCGGGTGTTGCCAACTCTCGTGGTGTGACGGGCGGTGTGTACAAGGCCCGGGAACGTATTCACCGCGGCATGCTGATCCGCGATTACTAGCGATTCCGGCTTCATGCAGGCGAGTTGCAGCCTGCAATCCGAACTGAGAATGGTTTTATGGGATTTGCTTCACCTCGCGGTTTCGCTTCCCTTTGTACCATCCATTGTAGCACGTGTGTAGCCCAGGTCATAAGGGGCATGATGATTTGACGTCATCCCCACCTTCCTCCGGTTTGTCACCGGCAGTCACCCTAGAGTGCCCAACTGAATGCTGGCAACTAAGGTCAAGGGTTGCGCTCGTTGCGGGACTTAACCCAACATCTCACGACACGAGCTGACGACAACCATGCACCACCTGTCACTCTGTCCCCGAAGGGAAACCTCTATCTCTAGAGGGGTCAGAGGATGTCAAGACCTGGTAAGGTTCTTCGCGTTGCTTCGAATTAAACCACATGCTCCACCGCTTGTGCGGGCCCCCGTCAATTCTTTTGAGTTTCAGCCTTGCGGCCGTACTCCCCAGGCGGAGTGCTTAATGCGTTAACTTCAGCACTAAGGGGCGGAAACCCCCTAACACCTAGCACTCATCGTTTACGGCGTGGACTACCAGGGTATCTAATCCTGTTCGCTCCCCACGCTTTCGCGCCTCAGCGTCAGTTACAGACCAGAGAGCCGCCTTCGCCACTGGTGTTCCTCCACATATCTACGCATTTCACCGCTACACGTGGAATTCCGCTCTCCTCTTCTGTACTCAAGTTCCCCAGTTTCCAATGACCCTCCACGGTTAAGCCGTGGGCTTTCACATCAGACTTAAGGAACCGCCTGCGCGCGCTTTACGCCCAATAATTCCGGACAACGCTTGCCCCCTACGTATTACCGCGGCTGCTGGCACGTAGTTAGCCGGGGCTTCCTCGTCAGGTACCGTCAAGGTACCGCCTTGTTCAAACGGTACTTGTTCTTCCCTGACAACAGAACTTTACGATCCGAAGACCTTCATCGTTCACGCGGCGTTGCTCCGTCAGACTTTCGTCCATTGCGGAAGATTCCCTACTGCTGCCTCCCGTAGGAGTCTGGGCCGTGTCTCANTGTCCAGCTCCAGCATCCAGCGACTAGCACAACTTCCCTCACCTCCGTACGATAAGTCAACATCAGCTCACATAGTTCGCTGTGTTTCCTTTATCTCCTTCGGTTCAGTCCAGTTTGTACGTCGCTAACCGGTTGCTTTCGCCTTTCGTATATCCTTAGAAAGGAGGTGATCCAGCCGCACCTTCCGATACGGCTACCTTGTTACGACTTCACCCCAATCATTGGCCCCACCTTCGGCGGCTGGCTCCAAAAAGGTTACCTCACCGACTTCGGGTGTTGCCAACTCTCGTGGTGTGACGGGCGGTGTGTACAAGGCCCGGGAACGTATTCACCGCGGCATGCTGATCCGCGATTACTAGCGATTCCGGCTTCATGCAGGCGAGTTGCAGCCTGCAATCCGAACTGAGAATGGTTTTATGGGATTTGCTTCACCTCGCGGTTTCGCTTCCCTTTGTACCATCCATTGTAGCACGTGTGTAGCCCAGGTCATAAGGGGCATGATGATTTGACGTCATCCCCACCTTCCTCCGGTTTGTCACCGGCAGTCACCCTAGAGTGCCCAACTGAATGCTGGCAACTAAGGTCAAGGGTTGCGCTCGTTGCGGGACTTAACCCAACATCTCACGACACGAGCTGACGACAACCATGCACCACCTGTCACTCTGTCCCCGAAGGGAAACCTCTATCTCTAGAGGGGTCAGAGGATGTCAAGACCTGGTAAGGTTCTTCGCGTTGCTTCGAATTAAACCACATGCTCCACCGCTTGTGCGGGCCCCCGTCAATTCTTTTGAGTTTCAGCCTTGCGGCCGTACTCCCCAGGCGGAGTGCTTAATGCGTTAACTTCAGCACTAAGGGGCGGAAACCCCCTAACACCTAGCACTCATCGTTTACGGCGTGGACTACCAGGGTATCTAATCCTGTTCGCTCCCCACGCTTTCGCGCCTCAGCGTCAGTTACAGACCAGAGAGCCGCCTTCGCCACTGGTGTTCCTCCACATATCTACGCATTTCACCGCTACACGTGGAATTCCGCTCTCCTCTTCTGTACTCAAGTTCCCCAGTTTCCAATGACCCTCCACGGTTAAGCCGTGGGCTTTCACATCAGACTTAAGGAACCGCCTGCGCGCGCTTTACGCCCAATAATTCCGGACAACGCTTGCCCCCTACGTATTACCGCGGCTGCTGGCACGTAGTTAGCCGGGGCTTCCTCGTCAGGTACCGTCAAGGTACCGCCTTGTTCAAACGGTACTTGTTCTTCCCTGACAACAGAACTTTACGATCCGAAGACCTTCATCGTTCACGCGGCGTTGCTCCGTCAGACTTTCGTCCATTGCGGAAGATTCCCTACTGCTGCCTCCCGTAGGAGTCTGGGCCGTGTCTCAGTCCCAGTGTGGCCGATCACCCTCTCAGGTCGGCTACGCATCGTTGCCTTGGTAGGCCATTACCCCACCAACTAGCTAATGCGCCGCGGGCCCATCTGTAAGTGACAGCCAAAAGGCCGCCTTTCAACTTCCCTCCATGCGGAAGAAAGTATTACCCGGTATTAGCCCCGGTTTCCCGGAGTTATCCCGATCTTACAGGCAGGTTGCCCACGTGTTACTCACCCGTCCGCCGCTCGTTCCACAGGTTTCACCCCGAAGGGATCTGCCTGCTTCCCGCGCTCGACTTGCATGTATTAGGCACGCCGCCAGCGTTCGTCCTGAGCCAAGATCAAACTCTCCATAAAATGCGAGCTTGCTTGCTCGTTCAAAAACTAGCTTGTATATCTTGCTTGACATACTGGTTGTTTTGTTCAGTTTTCAAAGATCAAATTGTCCGCCGCCTCATCGACAGCTTAATTATTATATCAGTTTGCTAGAATAAAGTCAACAACTCTTTCAAAAGAAATTGTTTGTTCCTTCAAAACAGCAACTTAATTAATATAACACGTTCACAATATGAAGCCAACATATTTTTATTAATCAAGTATGTGCAATTCACAATTGCAACTTTATTAATATAACATACCAGCTAATAAGAGGTCAATAACTATTTTTCTAAATAATAGATTACCAAACACTTTTAACTGCGCTCCCTTTTGTAGGGCGTTTAATAATATACCATAGGAACAACCAGTATTCAACACCTTCGGGATGGAAATTCCCACCATCGCTATTGATTTGCTCATCCTATATTTACATAAATCAATTCTTATAAATGCAATTACTTAAAATCCCTTACATGAACGAGTAGATAAAAGTGTCTCTAACCCACATCAATTTTTATGACTATATAATAAGGAAGTTTTTTTCTCATCCTGAGTCTACCATCACATAGAATCCATAAATTGCAGGATCGCCGGGCCAAGCAATACGATAAATAATGTAGGGAAGATAAAGATTACCAGAGGGAACAACATTTTGATCGGGGCTTTCATGGCTTTTTCTTCCGCTTTTTGCTTGCGCTGCTCTCGAATATCTTCAGTTTGGACTTTTAACACCGATACCATACCGATCCCTAACTTTTCAGCTTGGATAATATTATAGGTCAGTGCTTTAACTTCTTCCAAAGGCAAACGTAAACTAAGATTGGTTAGTGCCTGCTTCCTTGTTCTGCCCAAACGGATTTCTTCCAGACATACCTTAAATTCGTCGGCAAGTACACCCGCTTTTTTCGAGACAACTTTACTCACTGCAGCGTCAAAACCCAGTCCTGCTTCAAGGCTGATCGTCAGCATATCAAGCATGTCGGGGAGATCCTTGAGACCTGCATCCATTCTCTTTTGCGCTTTCTTTTTCAAAAACAGTCCTGGCAATAGGATTCCAAGGATTAAAGCTGCAAATATGCCGAGAACCTTGATCATAGAGGAAGCATGTATGGCAAACAACGTTATACCGACCATCATAGGCAGAATAACCGCCAGGCTAATTTGCAATAGCTTGAATTCAACGGCATTGAATCCAAACGGTTGCCCAGCTTGTAATAGCCTGACTTCTAGCTGGGTGGCTTTTTCCTTATTCAGTCGTTTTTGGTATCCCTTTTTCATCCTTTTCCAAAAGGGCTTTATGATCCGGTCGGTAAATCCCGATGCTTCTTCTTCCTCCATTTCCTGCTCCGGAATGGTGATTAAATAAGTATCGATTCGCTTTTGGAGATGGGCTTTCTTTACAGCAGGAAATGCTATAATCGCATAGATTAGCAGACTAACAAACAAGAAAAAACTGAAAGACAGCAGCAACATTTGCTACACCTCGATTTTTGTGATTTTCCTAATAAGAACAAATCCGATAATACCGCCAACCAATGCTATTCCAAGCATGATTTGTCCGATTGTTTCATAGAAAAGAGTACTGATATAACTTGGATTCATGAGGTAGATCATAATTCCCAATCCGACTGGCAACAAGCTGATGATCAAACCGGACAACCTTCCTTGTGCGGTAAGTGTTTTAATTTGATTCTCAATGCGTGAGCGCTCCCTTGTCGTTTCCAGAATCCTGTCCAAAAGATAGGCAAGGTTTCCGCCAACCTGCCGCTGAATAAGGATTGCTTCCACCAGCATATCCAAGTCCTTACTCGGCATTCTTACCTTCCAATTTTGGAGCGCCTCATCGAGACTCGTCCCATACTGCATGGCTCGTAAAACATACTGCACTTCTTCTTTGATAGGCGAGTGAGCCTCTTCGGCAACCATTTGCAACGATTGCAATAAACTAAACCCGGCCCTTATCGAACCATTGATGGATGTGATCATTCCCGGTAGCCCATCGTTAAACTTTTTCATTCGTTTACTTTGCTTTTGCTGCAGCCATAATCTTGGTAATAAATATCCGGTGACAGAGCCGACTAACAATAAAACGAACTGGTTGGAAAGCAGGTAAAGCAAACCTCCGCCAATCAACATGGCAATAATGCGGAATACCATATACTCTTCCGGCTTGATCGGTACCCCTGCAGCATTCAGGCTTTGCTCTATCCGGTCCTTTTTCTTACTCGTTTTTTTGTTTCGAACAAGCAATAACTTTAATCGTTTATTCCCGGATCGCAACATTTCCTTTAGTGTCCTGGGTTCCTTCTCTCCCTTTGAGGAATCGGGTTTCTGCATGATTCCGATAAACAATAAGAATAAAAAAATCGAGATAAACATGGATGCAGCTAGTATTCCTGTCATTGCCTGTTACTCCTTTTCCGTAAATATAGAAGCCGGAAAATGAATCCCCTCGTTTTCCAACCGCTCATAGAACTGCGGACGAATGCCTGTCGGAACCAATTTCCCGATAATTTTCCCTTCCTCATCTAAACCTGATTGTTGAAAAGTGAATATGTCCTGGAGTACGATTACATCTCCCTCCAGACCTTGGACTTCCGTGATGTTGGTAATTCTGCGGGTGCCATCCTTCAAGCGGGATTGCTGAATGATGACATCCAGCGCCCCGGCAATTTGTTCCCGGATAGCTTTGACGGGAAGTTCCATCCCTGCCATCAATACCATTGTCTCCAACCGGGAAATCATATCCCTCGGGCTGTTAGCATGACCTGTTGCCAGAGAGCCATCATGGCCAGTATTCATTGCCTGAAGCATATCTAATGCTTCACCGCTTCGAACCTCACCAATAACAATCCGGTCCGGCCTCATCCGCAACGAGTTTCGCACTAAATCCCGGATGG
Organism: Virgibacillus senegalensis; assembly: GCF_000821245.2. Taxonomy (GTDB): domain Bacteria; phylum Bacillota; class Bacilli; order Bacillales; family Amphibacillaceae; genus Sediminibacillus; species Sediminibacillus senegalensis. The sequence continues at coordinate 719,365 of NZ_LN611424.1, read as the reverse complement.
TAACTGCCCCTTTACCTTCAATATTAGGCGGACGTGTTTCCAACGAAACAACATGTTCCTGTCCCAACTGCAACTCGGCAGCATCCTCGATGGTCACGATACGATCTTTGTTCGAAATGAAAGAAGATAATACATTCAGGGTCGTTGTCTTTCCGGAACCTGTTCCACCACTAACAAACATATTTAATTTGCCTTCGACACAACCCTTGATAAACAGAGCCATCTCTTCTGTTAATGTCCCAAACCGGATTAAGTCATGAATAGTAAATGGGTCTTTTGAAAATTTCCGTATGGTGATGGTCGGTCCGCCGAGGGCAAGCGGTGGAATAATCGCGTTAACCCGCGATCCATCCTTCAGGCGAGCATCGACCATCGGGCTGCTTTCATCGATCCTTCTCCCAAGTGGTGCCACGATTTTCTCTAATACCGCCAAAACATGGTCATTGTCGCGAAATGTAATATCCGTCAATGTCAGGTTTCCATTCCGCTCTGCATATACCTGGTTCGGTCCGTTGACCATTACTTCCGACACTTCTTCGTCAAGCAGCAATGGATTGATCGGGCCATAGCCAGTTAAATCATTCGTTAGTTCTGCCTTTAATTTATCCACGTTTTTGACGCTTTGTAACTGGTCATTCTCCTTTAAAATATCCGAGATGATGCCATCCAGATCGTCTACGATCGAATCGATATCATCATCCTTTCGCTCTTTAAGGATGTAACCAAATATGAGATTTTTTAAATCTGCATAATCATCAGCAGCAACAGACTTCGGAGGCTTTTTGGGCAAATTACCAGGTTCCAGCACCGGCTTGTCTGCTTCCCTTGTCACATTCACACTCGGAGTATCGTCATTTGTTTGTTTTTCCAAAGAGATATTCTGGTCAACCGCTCTTACTTCCTGCTGATCCTTCGATTGAAGCCTGGTTAATAAACTCATTATTATTCCTCCTTGATTTCACTTTACTTGCTTTCCTGTTTACTTTTTTCAAGAAATCATTTATTGGTGACGTTATCTGGATGGAATCGATTAACAAGCCTAATTGCTCCCCAACCTTCTTCATTTCTTTGGAAAAGGGAAGCTTAGGATGGCTGAAAACAAAAGGGTTTCCGATATCAAACGTATAAGGAAGATGCTTTTCCTCCGGTAAAAGTACAACGCTTTTAACATCCATCAAGCCAGGAATGTCTTTTATATCCAATACAGAGGAGCTGGTTGCTTTATTGATGAGCAACCTGCACTTTTCCTTTAATCCAAGCTTCTCCAATGTTTCCACCATTAATTTTGTATTTTTGACTGCAGCCATACCTGGCGTTGATACAATAAGCACCTCATCTGCTTCTTCCATTAGCGATAGGTTTAGCTCATTCAATCCATAAGGAGTATCAATCAAGAGTGTTCTATTATCAGCTAAAACAGACCTGGCAACCGACATAAACGCATCCGGCTGGATCAGATCAGCATGTTCCGGACGTTCGGGAGCCGACAAAAGCCTAATCCCTGATGAATGGTACCCATAATAACCAACTACATTTTCTATATCATTTCTTTCGATTAAATCTTTTAAGGTCCAGGACGGTTTTAGATCGAGCGCTAAAGACATATCCCCAAACTGAAGATCTCCGTCCATCAATACCGTGTTTATTTTGTTTTGGGCCAGGAGTGCTGCCAGATTAACAGTCACGGTTGTTTTTCCTGCTCCGCCGACAGCACTGCATACGACAATCATTTTATTCTTGTATTCTTGTTTTGCTGACACTGTTATCCGCTCTCCTTTTCCATTACTCATTGGCTTGCTGTACAATTCTGCTGCTAACCCATCCTTGTTTTTGCTCCGGGGTTTCTACGCGCAGCCAAAGTCGTTGATCCTCGTCTGTTTCCTGATCGTTTAAGTAACGCAAGGAAGTACCTTGTTCCACTACGGCGATGACTGGTGCATCTAAATTCGGCTTCGACCGAATCAACGAATCATTCGGGGTTACAACTTCACTTGTCTGTACGGTCGTTTCGCTCGGTGCATCGTTTTTGGAAGCTTGCTCTTGTTCCTTTTCTTTTTCAGGTAAAAGCTTGCTATGGAGGACCAATTGCACGCTTGATTTTGAACTCGATTCAATGACTTTTACAGCATCTTTGGGTTTAAGCTCCAGCGTCACGGCGACATAATCCTGCCCTTCCGATTCCTCATTGTCCGGCTTGATTCTTTCCACCATCCGCTGCCCGACTGCAAGTACCTTCACTTTTTGCAAGAGCACTTCTGATTCCGCCTCCGTTTTCCCCCCAGATTCCTGTGCTTCGGTTGAAACAATATCCACCAGATCCCCTGGTTCGATTAAGTTGGAAACAGAGGAAACATAGTCCACACTTATCGAAACTGCGCGGTACCCTTCCTGGACTTTTTTTGAAATAAACAGTGCTTCATCAGCAGGCTCTACCAGCCGGTGTGTCATCATTACTTCTCCAGCTTTGAAGTCCGTTGAAGCAGTTTTTCCAATCGCCAATTGTTTATCCAAAACAGCCTGAGGGTGCACTTGATCCTTTGGTATCTCTACTACTGCAAGATCCTCTTCCGTTATTTTTTGATTTTCCCCTATATCTTGACTGGCTGTTATGACGCTTGCTAATTCCGGCTTTTCTGCGGCAGTCGGCTGCAGCTGGTTTAGGAACAAATAAAAAATAATAGTAGTAATCAATCCTGCTGCTAGAGCAAGCAGCAATAGTTTTTTTGGCTTCATCTGTCGTTCACCTACTCCGTTAATTTAATCGCGTATGCACCACGATCTGGCGGGTTCCCTTGCCCTTCCGAACCGGCTCCAGCCCGTTTGATAAAGATTCCTTTAATCGAATCATCGGTATTGCCCATTCTCTCTGTCACATAAAAATAAGCAAAGCCGGTGATTTCTACACTCTTCATTTGATTCGTCGTCTGGCTGTATGGTTTATATACAATCACCAGCATAATTCTCGGACAATCCCTTAATTCCGTCCCGCCTTCCCAGTTGGGACATAAATCCATTCGATAATTGATACCGCTCCTTGTTGCTCCTGCGATATTCCCTGTCTGTGTATTTACAATATCACCGACCTGCAGTAAGTCATCGAATCCATACATGAGACTATCACCATAAGACTTGGCCCCTGGTCCTTCCAGTGCCAAAACGCCAAAATTCCCGGCGGCCGAATCCCCGGCATCCACTTTTAACTGATAGGTTTCTCCATATTGGAGAGGGACTGATTCGTCAATGCCGAGCGGTACAGCACCGACAGCCTCCCCCATTGGGGATAAACCGGCCTTTGCTTTTACCTTGATCGGGATATGTTCCACCCCGAAAATGGAAGAAAAGAATACCGGAACTTGTTTCTCCAATACAACGTTCAACTGGCGCTCGTTTTCCACCGTTGCTTCTAATAAACTTCCCTCTGCCTCATGTGCCTCTAGAATTTCTGTTACCACTCTATCGATGTTTTCCTGGCTGTTGACGATTTCCTGGGCGCCTGATAATGCAGCAGCATTGGCTGCTTTTTGTAAGTGGGCCTTATTCCAGTACAGGTGGCCGCCGTCAACGACAAGTCCAGTCAAAGCAAGCACTGCTGCCATCGCTAACGCCACAAGGACAAGGGCATTGCCGTCTTGTTGTCTTGCGATGTTTTTCGATATTTTTTTCATGACATCCCTTCCTCATTCGACCCGAATTGTAGATTGGGATTGAAGCGTATAAGGGATAGAAGCATCTCCTAATACGTCAAAAAACGATTCCTTATAGGTTAAGGTGACGGTCACATAATCCCCTGTCTTCCTGCTGCCTTCTGTCGGTGTCACCGTTACCTCGAAATCAGTCGTATCTCCATCAAAGCGATCGATGGCATAGGAACGGATCGCCTCATCTCCACGCCCTAATCCGCCCATTCGGACGGATTCCTGGCTTATCATTTCCATCTGTAAATGCGTAGTAAGAATTCTCCCGAAATCCAAAATACCTACCACCAGCATGAGTAAAACTGGCAAAACAAGAGCAAACTCTACGAGCGACTGGCCGTCCTCTTTGCGGATCATCATAGAACATGCCATCCTGTCTGAAAGAGACAGAGAACAACTCCCGCAGCAATAGCCACGCCGTACGGGTACGTAGCTGTCAACGAGCCTCTCGAAATGCCTCCCGGAAGTCTGATTCCGTTCATCAAACTAGCTGCATAATAAAGAACCGACTTCAGCACTCCACGGCGAACCAGTAAGATGATAATCGCCATAACTGCACCCACAATGGCTATATAAAAAAATGACTGAAACACAAATTCTCCGCCTTTTAAAGCGCCGATCAGAGCCAGCAGCTTTACGTCCCCTGCCCCCATTCCTCCTAAAAAGTACGGAATCAGCAATAGGGCAAAGCCGATCAAAAAACCAAGGAAAGCATGGGAAAATCCAGCCCATCCGGCAGCTGCCACGTGAAATGAAAATGCCAGAATTAAAGAAGGATAAATCACCTTGTTATAAATTTTTCGGCTTTTCATATCCGTAATGACACAAATCAATAATATTAATAAAAGAAAAACATCAATCACAGCAGCCATCCCTTTCATTCGTTTTTTGATTTCTTTAGAAAAGGACCCTACAGTTGGTAGGGTCCTTCTATTCAATTACTCTGCTGGTGTACCAGATGGTAATGCATCTTTTAGATTTGTAAATAATGTTTTGATATTGCCTCCAAGCAATCCTAAAACCGTAATGACGCCAACAGCGATTAAACCAAGAATCAAACCATATTCTGTCATTCCTTGTCCTTCTTCTTCGATGAATAGACCTTTAATTTTATTTACCAACATGTAAATCTCTCCCTTTATATATGTTAAATGATTTGTTTTATTGCTTCGGTTTCCTCAACAAAAGCCACTTCTTGTCCGAGTGTGATCGCGGTATCTTTCACTTTGCCTGCCGGAAGCTCCACCACAGAGTGTGCATCCGAAAACCTCTTGCCTAGTTTACCTGGACTTAGATTTTCTTCGATTCCGACAATCTCGTTTTGTTTATTAAGATAGATGATATCAATGCTATACTTCATAAAGAATGTATGAACCGATCGGCAAGGAGCCAAATGAAGCGCCGTATGATCCGGCATCCCCTCTGTTAACATGAGTCCTTTAAACCTCGGCCAAAAGCGATAGGCTTTTTTGACATCCTCTGTGATAACTTGCTTGCTGGCTGCATCGATCATTTTCACCTGCTACACCTCCCGGCTGATTTGTTTTTGTTGATCAACCTTACAGTCCTTATTATGCATCCGCGGAAAGGAAAAAAATATCCCCCGCCATTCCTGTTCTTCAATCTTTGCATTTTGTAAGAATAGATTCCTATATTCAGGAAGAAAGGCTGACGATATCCTCCTGCATTCCTGCTTCCAATAGTTTCGCACTGTTATGTGGAAAACAATGTAGAATCGCACAAAAAAACAGGCCATTCGCCATTATGTATGGCGAAGGCCTGTTATTAATCTGGAGAGGCTGGATTCCTGAACTGATTTTCAGGAACGTCCTTTTCGATCAGTACCGTCCATCTGCAATATGGTTACCGGCTCCTGATACCGATAAGATTCGTTCCCACTGTTATCGACTCGCTTAACGATCCCCTGTTTCATAAGCAGCGTCAGTACAGGATCCAATTCTATTTTGGTCTTCCTCAGCTTCCTTTGTATCTCATCAACCGTTAAAGCCCTAGAAGGGTTTGCTTGAAATAAAACCGAACATTCCATTTTTAATGCTGTTTTCCCCACTGTAACCTTTCCTCTCTGCTTCCATATCCTTTATCCTTTTCTCTATACTTCGGAAGAGGATACTCTTATCTTACTGGAAATTTCACGGATTACCTATCCCCTGCTTTTCTTATTTCCAGCCCCCCAGATAGACTTCCTTTCCTTCTATTGTTTGATGAGCGCTTCTCAGCGCTACGTCAAGATACTACGCTTTCCACGGGCACGGCTTCAACTTCCTCAGAAAGCACACATCGCTTTCTTGCGGGATTTTCAGCTCGTGCTGGTCCCGTAGGAGTCTCCGTATCTTGCCTTCGCTAAGTTACCGTTTTCCGACTTCAGAATAATGGATAACGTTATAAAAGCAAATTTCATAGAATTGGGGTTGTTCCATTCTCTTCCTATTGATAGATGAGCTGATAAACCTTAGATATCGCTTGCGGCCGGTCGGAAACACCTAGTTTTTGAAAGATCTTGGTTACGTGGTTTTTCACTGTGTGCTCGCTTATATAAAGCTCCTCGGCGATTTCCCGATTATTCAAGCCACCTAGTACAAGTTCCAGCACTTCCTGTTCACGCGGGGAAAGGTTTACATGTTTTCTGACAGCACTGGCAGCTGATTCCCCTATTTGCTTTTCTTCCAAATCTTCAACAGTAATCTCCTGTTCGGTTATCAGCCTACCTTTAACAAAAGCAACAAATTTGCCATGCAATTCCTCATCGATTTCTTTCAAGGGAGCCAGTTTGTCTAAATTACGACCATGATCCACATATGAACGAACCAGGGCGAAGATTTTGCTCGACTCCTTCACTTCTTTCTTCTTATTAAATGGTGGATTTTCCTTGCAGGCATTTCCTTCTTCCAAACTATCGGCGGCCTTCAGTCCTGGAATGGTATCACGTATAAAGTTTGCATCGTAAAAAGACAATTTGCATGCCTGAATCACTTCTTTCGAGGTGGCAGCATGCACACCAAGGTGGGTTGTAAATTCGGTGGCCAGCAATTCTGTTTCCCTTGAAACGACATAGGCTTCCACATCTAATTGAGCTGTTGCCCGCTGGAGTAAATCTACTTTATCCTCATCGTAATGCTGGTTTGATTGGCTGGCCAGCTGGATGGAAACCTTTCCGATAATGGATAAAGTCTGTAAAAAAGCAAGATGCTCGTTCAAATACCTGCCTGTTTCTGGCGGGAGTCCTACACATAAAACGCCAAACAATTGATCGCCATCAAACAACGGGCACTCAATCACCTTGTGGCCATCTATAGTTTGTTGCACTTCCGGCTCCTGGTTCAAGATGGATTCTTCCGTGTATTCCAGGAAGCGATCCGACACATTTTTAGCGTAGGTTTGCAGCCCCCCGTAAAAATCCCCTCGCGATACCAGTTGAATCTTTTTACTATCTTTATCTTTTAGCACGACACAAGAAAAAGGCCCTTCCACTAAATTGATACTGATATCCACTAATATGTAGAGGATTCTTTTAAAGTCAGGAGTAACGGACATCAGCTGCAATACTTCCACCAGGGAGCTTAATCGATTGAACTGCTGCGCATTCTCTAACCGCAGGGAATGAATCAGCAGCCTGACTTCCAGAAAAGCGGCCAACATCTTGCTTACACGTTCCATCCCGTCTGACATGATGGGACTAGTAAAGCTTCCACCAAACAGAAGCAACATGGATCCATCCCGTTGTTTAACGGGTGAACAAAACATGGACTTTGGCCGAAAAGAATAACGATAGAAGAATACCGCGCGAGGATCGTTATCCATCTTTTCCAGTAAAGCATACTTCCCATTAAGAGCAACGCGTCCCAAAAATCCCTCTCCAGGTGAAAAGTTAGCCCCCTTAAACGATTGGGCCTCTTGTCCCGTTACATGCGTGACCTGATACATATCATTCTGTTGTTCTGCGACTCCTAAAAAGTCAAAATCAGAAGTATGGTTCAGGAACTCCGCTAACACGGTAGAGTGATCACTTTTATCCTCTTCACTTATTTGATGAAGTAAGTTAGAAGAAAGCTGGAGTGGATCTTCCTTTCTTTTTTCATTCAGACATAGAGCAGTCAGCTGCCCAAGGTAATTTAACCAGTTTAAATATTCCTTCCTGTTTTCTCTCGTAAGAACCGGCGTTTGTCGGAGAAGCTCCTCCCAGTTTATCCCCTGGGCAATGCCTCCCAGCTGTTCTTCAACATAGGGACGATTTTGCTCCTCCACCATCCCTCCTGCCCATAAAAAATACTCACTGTTTTGTACCGGTAACACAAGGAAATGGATGCCAGGGATAAGATCGTAAAAAATGGGTGCAGAGATATTCCATTCCACTTCCATACTTTTTTTTACCTCTTGAAAAAAGTATGCTTCGTCTTGTTGTAACAGGATTTCGATCAATGCATTTGTTCCTTTAGGAGAGAGAACCCGTTCCCCCTGTTCATCTGTTAAAAAGATGGTCAACCCGGATTGAAAAGCGTAAGTTTGGATGAGATTTTCCAGGAGTTCCGGCGACTGAGCCATCAATCATCCCTCCGATTAGAAGAATAGACATCAGGGCTGACAGGTTGGATAGGTAGTTGGCTTCTGGATATGCTTTTACTTTGCTTCATTTATTAGCTCCTCTCAACTACATGAACGGAAAAATAGATTATAGATAATCTACCCAAATGAAAAGTTACCAAAACTGGATACTCTTTCTCACTTTCTTCTAGTTTCTGGCTTAGTAAAAAAGTCATCTTATTGCCGAAAGACTCGTTCAAACATCGTTTATCGCTTCGATTACGTAACAATTGAACTGACTAACATAATTCCAGCACTAGGAAACTTCCTTTTTCGCAAGAGGAAAAATAGAGACTCGTACATTAAGCTTGATTTACCGCGGAATAAACTTAGAGGCGCCTTTAGGAATTGAGGGTAAGGTGTACGAATTCAGAAAAGATAATTTTGAAAAGTTATTAGCAGAGTATGAAAGGATGATCTATTATTTGATTCATAAGTGGGGCATCCGAGATCCGGAAAAAGAATTTTACCAGGAAGCAACAATTGCTTTGTGGAAGGCGGCCGAAACCTATGATCCTGCCAAAGGGAAATTTTCCACCTATGCATATTTTCATATGGAGAAAGCGATGCTAAGCGTAATCCGCAAACAGAACCGCCAACAGGAAAAGGAAGACAGATATTTACGAATGGAAAAATCTAACTCCGAGCATGTAGTAACTTACTTACAGATTGGGATCGATCCATTTTTGCTTCATCGTTTAAAAAATGTGCTGACAACTAAACAAATGACCTGGTTTCAGTTGTTTGTACTAGAGGATTTATCTGTAAAAGAAATCGCGCGAAAAGAGCAGGTAACGACTGCCGCCGTCAAAAACTGGGCGAGAGCTGCCAAGCCGAAAATAAGGAGGGTACTGGACAAAGCATTAACCGTCGACGATTAGTCGGCGGTTAATGCTTCTCCGGCGGACTTCTATTTAGTAAGAAAGATATAATCTAACTTTTCCTAAATTCGAGGAAGTGCTCGCCCATTATCTTCCCATCCAGCCTCCATCAACAGTCAATAAATGCCCATCAATATAATCAGATGCAGATGAAGCGAGAAAAACTACTGTTCCTTTGAAATCATCTGGTTTGCCCCATCGTCCCGCCGGGATTCTCTCCAAAATTTTCCTGCTCCTACCTGGATCATCAATCAGGGCTGTGTTCATATCTGTAGCTACATATCCGGGAACAATGGCATTCACATTTACGTTATGTTGGGACCATTCATTGGACAGTGCCTTTGTCATTTGTGCAACAGCTCCTTTTGCCGAGGCGTAGGCTGGCACAGTGAATCCGCCTTGAAAAGATAATAGCGATGCAATGTTGATGATTTTTCCACTTCCTTGTTCGATCATATAACGTCCAGCTTGTTGGCATAACAACCAAACAACCTTCAGGTTTACCTGTATCACGTCATCCCAATCTGTTTCAGAAAAATCAACGGAAGGAGACCGCCGTTGAATCCCAGCATTATTTACCAGAATGTCAATCTTGTCAAATGCCTCCACCACCTTAGGAATCGCTTCTCTTACTTGCTCCATACGAATTAAATCACAAGGGATTATCACACATTTCCGTCCCAATGCTTCCAATTCCTTTTGAACATCAATGTTGTCGGGGTTTCTTTGCAATAAGGCTATATCGGCACCTGCCTCTGCTAATGCAAAAGCCATCGACCTTCCTATTCCTCTAGTTGCTCCCGTAATGGCTGCGACTTTCCCTGTTAAGTCAAACAAGTCGTTCACGATAATCCCCCTTACATATCAGCCTTTCTCGCTTTTAACCCTTTTTCACTTAAAATAGTTTTTGAGTTTATCAATAGGGTTTTTGAGAAAGCTATTTTTCATACTGATTACATTGTGGTATAACGAATCAATCAGGCTTAACTGAATGATCCTCAAAAAACTGGCGTCCATGGGCGGCACACCACTACCAGATACTACATTCAATGTGACATCAGCCCGCTGACTGAGTTGAGTATTTGAGTATGTTGTAATAGCAATAACGGCTGCTCCTCTTTCTTTTGCTGCCTGAACGATTTGCAATGAGTTTTCGTCGTTTGCGGTATGAGAAATGATAACTGCAACATCACGATCGGTTAACTGAGACACTGCCTTGATTTGCAAATATGGTTCTGTATAAGCTGCCGTAGAAATCCCGGAGCCAATGAATTTATGATGAGCATCCAGCGCGACAATGCTAGCATCGCCCGTGCCGTAAAATTCGACACGGTTACTCTTTAAAATAACGCTTACTGCATTTTTTATAGAAGAAAAGTCCATTACCTGGATAGTCTCTTTAAACATACGAATATTTGTATTGAAGATTTTTTCTGTTATCGCTTGTTCGTTATCATTTTCTTCAATTTTTGCCTGGACAATGTCTTTTATCGGTTCGGCCACTTCTGCAGCGAGAGCTATTTTCATCGCCTGGAACCCTTTAAAACCCAATCTTTTAGAAAAACGAAAAACAGTGGATATGGCTACATCCAAATCCTCTGCCACTTGATCAATGGTTTTGTGTACTAAGTTTTCAGGTGTGTCTAAAATATAATCCGCAATCTTTTTTTCAGTTTTACTGAACTGATGGTAGTTCGCATGGATTTTGGCAATGCAATGACTCATTTTCAACACCTCTTTTCATGAAGAACCTATAGAAACAGTATACCAAAATTTTGAAGAGAAAAATATTTTTTTCGGTCTGTATTTGCTCTTCAAAATGCACCTTATCCACGGACTTGCAAAGAGGCTCAGTGGAGACAGATATCACTGCCATTGCCTTTTCTGCATGACACACCTAACAACAGTTGATCAAAATTCGAAATTTTTTCCCTGACAGGCGGATTATTCGTTATAATAAGATAAGAATTTCTTCGATTGCAGGTAATATCCATCCACAAGATTGTAAACGCTTACTTACATTGATTTCACCAGAAAGGAGTGGCCTTATTGCCAGGAATTATTTTTATCATGATTGCATGTGTTGCAATCTTCCTACTCTTATTTTTTATTATACGTACAAAACTCCATGCCTTTCTCGCGCTAATGTTAGTTAGTATATTTGTTGGCTTAGGTACGGGAATGTCGGCAGACGAAATTCTCCAGTCCATTCAATCGGGAATGGGAGCAACCCTGGGTTTTGTTGCAGTCATTATTGGATTGGGCGCAATGTTCGGCCAAATGCTGGAAATCTCAGGTGGTGCTGAACGGCTCGCCCGTACACTGATTAGAAAATTCGGCGAAAGCAAAGCGCAATGGGCCCTCGGTATCACCGGTTTTCTCGTAGCCATCCCTGTGTTTTTCGATGTTGGACTAATTATTCTTATTCCTATCATTTATAAACTTGCGAAAAAAACAGGTCGTTCCCTTTTATTTTATGGCATTCCTTTATTGGCTGGATTAGCCGTTACCCATAGTTACATTCCCCCTACACCAGGCCCGATTATCGTAGCTGATTTTATTCATGCCGACCTGGGTTGGGTAGTTCTGTTTGGTATTCTTGCAGGCATCCCCTCGATGGCAATTGCCGGACCCCTTTTCGGTGGCTTTATCGCAAAACGTATTCAAGTGGAAGTGCCGGATTATATGAACTTAGCAGAAACAGAGGAAAAGGAAGACCTACCTCACTTTGCCTTAATTGCTGTCATCATCTTAATTCCACTGGTTCTCATGTTGATAAGAACCCTTGCAATGATGTTTCTGTCCGACGGCCTCCCTCTTTCCATACTAAGCTTTATCGGCCATCCGATTATTGCCTTGTTGATAGCCACCATGTTAGCTATCTATTTTCTCGGTATAAGGCGCGGTTATGGCAAACAAGAAGTACACTTTATGGTGAACAAAGCTTTGGAGCCAGCTGGAATCATAATGGTCGTGACTGGTGCTGGCGGTGTATTTAAACAAGTATTAATTGATTCAGGAATCGGACAAGTATTGGGTGAAAAATTGGCTTCCACTCAATTGCCCCCATTGATTCTCGCTTTCGTGATCGCCGCTTCGCTGCGCGTTGCACAAGGATCCTCCACGGTGGCCATGGTGACCTCTGCCAGCCTGATAGCTCCTATGTTGACAAACCTGTCAATCACCGGACCGATGCTCGGACTGATTGTCATTTCGATAGCATCAGGTGCAACCATTTTTTCTCAAATCAATGACTCCGGCTTTTGGCTTGTGAACCGTTACTTCGGGATGAACGTTAAAGATACCATTTTATCGTGGAGTATAATGGAAACGATCATTGCGTTAGTTGGTTTTGCTATGACGCTCCTGCTTAGTTTATTTATATAGAAAGCAAGGCCTGCAACATGTTATACGGTTGCAGGCCTTATATTTCAACCTTTTACGGATAAAAAAATCTTTTCTTTCACCTCTGTATTGACCAAGTATTCCGGAAAATATCCCAATAAAACATCTGCCACGTTTTGAGCTGACTTTCTTTTCAAATCTGCCTCGGAATCTTCGGAATACCAAGCGGCATGGGGGGTGAGTGTTACTTGTTCCATCGATAAAAAGGGGTGATGATCCTCCAGAGGTTCTTTTTCCAAAACATCCAAACCCGCACCAGCTATCTTCTCTTGCTGCAAAGCCTCAATCAATTCAGCTTCATTTATAACCGGGCCGCGGGAAGTATTGACGATATATGCCTGTTCTTTCATCCAATCAAATTCCTGTCTACCGATCAGCCCTCTTGTTTTTTCGTTCAGCGGTGTATGGACCGAAATAAAATCAGACTGCCGGCATAACTGTTTCAAAGATACTAATTCAACATCTAAGGATGCAGCATTTTGTTCTGACACAAAAGGATCGGCAGCGACCACCTTCATCCCCAAGCCTTGTGCTTTGCGGGCAAGCAGCTGGGCAATATGACCAAATCCGACCAATCCGAGTACACGGTTTTGCAATCTGAACAACTTGCTTCCTTTTTTGTAATCCCATCTCCCCTGTTTAATTTGTTTATTGTAGGCGGCTATATTTCTCGCACCGTTCAGGAGCAAAGCCAACGCATGATCAGAAACTTCCTCTAAACAGTAATCAGTGACATTGGCCACTACTATCCCAGCATTTGTGGCTGCATTCAAATCAACCGTATCGACTCCGATTCCGTATCTGGAAATGACTTTACAATGACGGAGCGATCGAATGATGTTGGCGGTAATCGGAGCATATTGATTCAGAATACCATCCGCATCCCTCGCAGCAGCAATCACCTCTTCTTCCGTTCTGCACTGGGCACCGACCAACTCTACATCCAACTTTTCGAAAATGTTTTTTTCCTCCGCGAGGGAGTTATATTCATAATCTGTGATCACTACTTTAAATTTCCCCATAATCCACCCCTATTGCCTGAATTGTAGAAGGTATAACGATAATTGTGGTACAAACAAAATAAGGAACAGCGAAATAAGCATTGCAAAAAAGAATGGAATGATCGCCTTGGATAAAGCTTCGATTGATAATCCCGATATACCAGAACCAACAAACAAATTGACACCCAAAGGCGGGGTGATGAATCCAATTGCCAGATTAACTACCATGATAATACCAAAATGAATTGGGTCGAATCCCAAATTTACAGCTATCGGCAGTAATATTGGTGTTAAAATGATGATGGCAGCCAATGTGTCCATGAAACAACCAACCAAGAGTAATAACAACATAATTAACAGGATTATGATGATTTTGTTTTCCGATACACTCAGCAGCAGATTTGCTACTTGATTGGGGATTTGCTCAATGGTAAGAAACCGCCCAAAAGCTGTAGCTGTCCCTACAATAATCAATACAGTTGCAGTAGTTAACGAAGAATCCACCAGCACTTTAGGCAGGTCTTTGATTTTCAATTCCTTATAGAGAAACAGTCCGGCTATAAGACCATACACTACTGCAATGACCGCTGCCTCTGTAGGTGTAAAGATACCTCCGTAAATTCCTCCTAAAATAATAATTGGAATTAACAATGCCCATTTGGCATCCCACACAGCCAGCAGGAAATCCCGGAAAGTCATTTTCACTTGATTGCCACGATATCCTTTTTTCTTTGAATATATATATGCCCATATGATCAGAGCTAGTCCTACCAACACACCAGGGAGAATTCCGCCAATAAACATATCCCCAATGGAAGCATTACCGACAACTCCATAAATGACCATTGGAATACTTGGAGGAATAATTACACCAATAGACCCTGCTGATGCTACTACAGCTGTAGCGAACTTTTTATCATAGCCCTGCTGAACCATAACCGGAATCATAAGACCGCCAATAGCAGCTACTGTTGCAGGACCTGAGCCGGAAATCGCTGCAAAAAACATACATGTCATAATGGTAGCAATTGCAAAACCGCCCGTCTTATTGCCGACGATTGCATTGGCCACTTTGAACAAACGGTCGGAAATCCCTCCTTTGCCCATGATTTCCCCTGCCAATATAAAATATGGCACAGCCATGATCGGAAAGGAGTCAACTGATGTAACAAGCTCTTTAAATAAAAACTCCAATGGCAAGGAGCCTGTAAAATAAATGGTTGCCATCGTCGCAAGTCCCAAGGCTATTCCGATTGGTACGCTCAGTAACAAAAAAACAGCGAAACTACCGAATAGTAAACTAGTAGCCATGATTTATTCCCCCTGAACCTTTTGTTGGCTATCTTCCTGTAGCCGTTCATATTCCGAAGCAACCCGGTACCTTCCGCGGTTCAACAGAGCCAGGAACTCCTGAATAATATTTTGAATGAGACGTAAAGCGGTTAAGCCGAAACCGATCGGCGTTGCCATGTAAACGAGTCCCATTGGAATATGAAGCGCCGGTGATTGTTGCCCGTACTCCAGCAATTTGACCGCAATATCTTTTCCATAGTAAACAACAAATAATGCAAAGGTGAGAAATAACAAATTGGCTAAAATATTTAATGCGATTCTCGCTTTGTTTTTCAAGAGCATCAACACAACATCGACTTTGATATGTCGCTGTTTTTTCACCCCATAGCTGATACCGAGATAAATAAGCCAGATAAAACAATATCGACCTAATTCTTCAGACCAGGACAAGGAGTTACCGAATATTCTCATGATTACTTGCACAAAAATGACTGAAACCATAACAGACGAAATAAGTACTAGTAGTAGTTCTTCTAGGTGTGCATCTATCCACTTTAAAATTTTCAATATTATCGCCTCTCTAAGACTTCATATTGCAGTTGTAAAAAAGCGGTCCAATTTTACCCGGCCCTTTTTCTTGCAACCTTGATGGGGCTTTGAGCAGAACCCAAAGCCCCGTTTGCCTTAATTATTGAGCATCTTCCACTGCCTGGTAAACCTCGTCAACCAATTCCTTCCCGATTTCTTCTGCATATTTATCGATGACGGGCTGGACTAGTTCCTTCATTTTCGCATGTTCTTCCTCTGAAATCTCGCTATATTCCATTCCTTCCTCTTCCAAGTCACTTAAGTATTGCTGATTCGCTTCGCGGTTAAGATCTCGTTCATAGTGACCTGCTTCAATGGCAGCTTCCGTCACAATTTGCTGTTGCTCCGCAGACAAACCATCGTAAAAGGATTTACTCATTAAGAAAACAAATGGACTATAGACATGGTGAGTATTGGAAACATAATCCTGTGCCTCATAAAACTTCTCCAGATAAATAGTAGCGTAAGGGTTTTCTTGTCCGTCAACGGTGCCTTGCTGCATGGCCGTAAACAATTCGGTAAATGCCATAGGAGTCGGATTCGCTCCCAGTTCACGGAATGCTTCTAGATGAAGATCATTTTCCATGGTGCGGAGTTTTAATCCTTTAAAATCTTCCACCGTTTTGATTGGGCGTTTGCTGTTGGTCACATCCCGGAAACCATTTTCCCAATATGTCAGTCCTACCAAGTCTTTGCTTTCCAATTTCTTAAGTATTTTTTGTCCGACTTCTCCATCCAACACTTTGTCGGCAACTTCCTCATTAGGAAATAAGAAAGGAAAATCAAAGATGCTGAACTCATCTGCAAAGTTGGCTAATGGAGCTGTTGATGGAATGGTGACTTCCTGTGAGCCTAATTGCAAAGCCTCTGTCATCGTCCGGTCATCACCAAGCTGTCCACTATGGTACGTTTCAACCTTGATCGCCCCGTCCGTTTTTTCTTCTACAATTTCTTTGAACTTTAAGAGTCCCTTGTACTGCGGATGCTTGTCATTCAAACCAATGCCAGCTCTGATTACCTTTTCTTCGGAAGTACTTTCTCCATTGCTCTTTTCATTGTTTCCCCCTTCATCCTTCGCGGTACTTTCGTTATTGCCGCCGCAAGCAGATAAAACGAACAGAATCATAACAGTAAATAGTACAGCAAAAACTTTTTTCACTTTATTTCCCCCCATAAGTTTAGTGACGAGTTTTGCCCCGCCTGAATCAATTTGAAACCACGTATTATGTAAGCGGTTTCAGAAACTTGTGTCCATTATATATCGAAATTTTTTCTATTACAACATAAAAAAGAAAAAATTTTTTCTTTTTTATGTTAGTTGTACTTTGTAAAAAAGTCGACCTTCTTGCTTCCATTTCTGTAACGCTTTTGCTGAAAACTCCGGGAATTTCTCCCGACAACTTTAAAGCCCGTCACCAAAACTTTTCCTCCAAACAAAATGTGCCGAAATGAACGATCATCCTCTACCATTGTATCCATTTCGCCTTTTTTCCCTTTTCATCCACTACTTCTCTTCCTAAATCCACCAATTTTTTCGAAAAAGTTACTTTAGAACCTTTATTTTTCCAATTTATAGGAGGATAATAGAGAAAAGGAGGGGGATGGATGAAAGAAAAAGAAATTTTTGGAAAACTTCTTGGAAAACGTTTAAGGCAAAAGAGAAGGGAACAAAAGATGACGTTGCGTGAGTTGGGAATTATGGCAGATGTGGATGATAACTATTTAGGAAAAATAGAGCGGGGACAAAAGAATCCTTCTTTGTACATTTTTTCCAAGCTTAGCGACCCACTTGAATTAAACCTTCATTACTTGATTCACGAGGTAATAGAAGACATGGAGGGCGAACTTCAGTAGCGCGATAAGAAGCGGATATACCACGCTTCTGATTCATCAATGATTCAGCACAAATTTCACTAAGGAGTGTTGAGGATGAATAATGTTCAAAAGGACTACCAAATTAACAAACAGACGATGGCGCTAATGACGGCCTTCCAAATCGAGTACGAAACCGTCGTAATTGAACGGAAACGCCGCCTGTACATAAGAAAACCGCCGCTCGAACTGATCAAAAAGGGCTGTCTGAATGGGGGCTCCTCCTATGACGGACGACGCTCAGCCGTGACCTACCTCACCGGTTCCATGAAAAAGGTGCCGATTCCCATCAGTCCGGAGAATAACATCATCGCCTTTCCCACCTGTGCTCCAGACTCCCTATCCTGCCATTGGATTTTTTATCAACACATCTTCGACATCATGTCCGCTCCTAAAAAAGAGAAACTTGCTGCACAATCCATCATTGTTTTCCACAATGGCTTCAAACTTCCAATGGAGGAATCCAGTCATATTCTGAATAAACAGTATAACCGCGCAGCGATTGCTGACATCAAGCTTTCCAGTTACATGAAAACAGCTCAGGAATTAGCACCCGATTATACCTTTGATCCGCCCGATGAGCTTACACCACCCTCCTGACCAGCATAGACGGTTGCTCACACATACTTCTCCATGTCGGAAGGTGTCAATAAATCCGTATCGACAGGGATGTAGCCGAACTGCCGGGCCATCGAAACAATCTGACCTTTATGGTGAAATTCATGGGTAACCGTATGTGTGAACAACCAAAGAGCGGAAAGCTGTTCCTGTTCTTCCTGCCAGGGCACAGTACCGCTTATTTTCTGCAAGTAATCAGCTTGGTAGTAATTCAAAAATTCGAGTACAAGCTGGTCCATTTTTAAAAATTGCTTTCGCATGTCCGCTACGTCGCTGATCTTTTCCGGGTTCAACTTCTCTCTTTTCTTTTTAAGACCAAAATGAGCGAGCCAGGACTGGTAACAATCCGCGACGTGGGCATGCAACGTTCGAATCGATGCCCAGCCGAATCCATCTACTTCCCTGGTATAATCTTCTGCAGCAAGCTGCTCACAAAAGGAAAACAAATTTTCTCTCGTATAGCGCACCAACTCGTATTGCTGTTTTAACATCGACAAGGTCTTTCCTCCTCTCGTTTCTAACAATAGTGTACTGTAGAGGGCGAAGATAATCCATATCCATTCACAAACTTTTCTGTAAATAGTATATTTGAAACCAGGAAGGAAAATTTTGTGTATTTTCTCTATATAATAGCGATTAGCGAAATGAGGGATTAGCGATGAAAAAAGCCCTGGTATTCGGAGGTACCAAGTTTTTCGGGATTCATTTGGTCAACCAACTGCTCAAAAAAGGCTACTCGGTAACCATCGCGACGAGAGGAAAAACCCCTGATCCGTTCGGTGATTCCGTTCAACGTGTAGTACTGGATCGAACAGACAAACAAAGCCTGTCGCGCGCTTTTAAAAACGAAACATGGGATGTCATTTATGATCAAATCTGCTTCTCTTCCCTAGATGCAATGACGGCCATGGAAATTTTCAAAGGAAAGACATATAAATATGTACTTACTTCGTCTCTATCCGTTTATGACATGGAAAAGCTTACGCCTCCCGTAAAAGAGGAAGATTTTGATCCGAAAAAAGAAAAACTGGTCGTGGCTGGAAGTGACGCTTTTTCCTACCAGCAGGGAAAACAACAAGCAGAGGCAGCCTTCTTTCAACATGCCCCCTTCCCTGTTACTGCTGTCCGCTTTCCAATCGTGCTTGGCGAAAATGATTACACGGGACGTCTGGCTCTGTACATAAAAAAGATTCAATATCGTCAAGGAGTCTATCTGCAAACTCCCCATGCAAAAATGAACTTCATCTCGGAGGAGGAGGCAGGGCAATTTTTAGCCTGGCTGGCTGATATGCATATTGCTGAACCGCTGAACGCCTGCGCCAACGGTTCCATTTCCATGGAACAATTGATGGAGCTAATAGCCGGAAAAACCGGACAACCGGTTATATACTCAGAAAAACAAACAGAATCTCCCTACAACATTCCAGGCAACTGGACGATGAGCAATGAAAAAGCTGCCCGTCACGGCTTTCCTTTTACCGACTTGTCGGACTGGCTGCCGGAATTGGTTGAGAACCTGGCAAAGCAAGCTTAAGCCTATCTTCTGAAATGTCCAGCCTTCCCTTCGTGGAAGGTTGGTTTTTTTACTTTCTATAAAGACTTTCTTGTTTCAGTAAAAAAATACCATCAATAAGACTGTTTACCTTGTCGGAGAAAGGGTTATAACCCTTAATAACGTCAATACCCGAATGGACGAATTCGCTAAAGAGAAGGAGCTATCGCCATGGACAGCATACATCCATCGAGGCCAGATGCCGACCAGCAGCGGAAACATCTTGAGACGGAACTGGAACAAACCGAAACAGACAATCCGAAGGCAGATATCACAATAGGTCTCGTTCCTTCTCCGGATTTGCCAGAAGCACTCGCAAATAAGCTGGCTAAAAACTTACCCGACTATTTAAGCAACTATACGGACGATCAAGTAACATGGGAAGTCATAACCGTTACGGATCCGCTGACTGGTGCAACGGCAGATTCAGACGAGCTATTAGAAGAAACCATGCATTGTAAAGACCGTTTTGAATGGGATTATGCGGTGAGTATCACAGATTTGCCAATCTTTTTGAACAAACGGCTGGTTGTGGCTGAAGCAAGCCAGAAAAGGCGAAGTGCCTGGTTATCCTTACCCGCGCTCGGTGGAACCCCCATTCTACGCAGAGTACAGGAAGGCATTTTGCAATTGATAAACGATATGTACAACGGCAGCTCGGAAGAACCACCAAAAACACAAGCGGAAAAATCTCGTAAAAAACAACAAGGCAAAAGAAGATGGAAGATGAAAGGGGCAAAGGACCTTTTCAGCAAGAGACTGTTTGATCTGTTATCTCCGATTGTAAGAACCACCCCCGATGCAGACTATGAGGTGGATGTTCGCTATACAATCCATTCGAAGATTCACGGAGGCTGGCGTATGTTAACCGGAATGGTCCGAGCCAATCGCCCTTGGACCGCTTTTCCAGCCTTTAAGCAAGTAATCGCTGCTGCTTTCACCTCTGGTGCCTATGGCCTTATCTTTCCTACCCTTTGGCAGCTAAGTAATGCGCTGGAACCTTTTCGACTATTACTGTTAATGGTCACAGCAATCACCATGCTTTCTGTATGGATCGTCGTTGTTCATGGCTTATGGGAAAACACGGTCAACGCCAAGTCGCCGTATATAGCCAGGCTGTACAATGTATCTACGGTCTTCACCTTGATGGTAGCGGTGACGATGTATTATATTACCCTGTTTATCTTGTTTTTCATCGCCGTTATCGTGTTTATACCAGGTGACATTTTGGAATCGCAAATCAATGATAAAGTCGATTTTTCGAATTATATCACATTGGCCTGGCTGGCAAGCTCTGTCGGCACCATTGTCGGAGCATTGGGTGCAGCACTGGAAAGCGAGGACACTGTCTTGAATACGACCTATGGCTATCGACAGAGACGCCGCTACGAAGAAAGCAGGGATGATGACAATAATGAGTGAGAAAAAGCCGTTAACTGCGGCTTTTTTCTTTTCGTCATTAAAGTAAGACTTTTTCATTCCGATATAAAGTTTACCGGCAACCATATCTTTTGCTCTATATTCTTTAGATAAGGGGAAAAAGGACTAGGATTTTGTCGGAAATTAGTATAATATATAAAAATGTGCCGGAATTCGCAATTTTATGTATTATCTATTTTTGTGACTTTTTGTTCGGTTCAAATTTTACGTAGGGAAAAGTGGGGGAGAAAATGAAGAATATCTCAAAAAAAACGTTATGGATTATTGTGTTAGCGGCCGTCATAGTGATCGGCGCCTCAATTTCCGCTTCTGCACTGTTGAAAAAGAATCCAAAGGAGCAATACTTTAGTGCGGAGTTAAACAGTTTCCAATTTATGAAAGAGGTTGTCGAGAATCGTTACAGCGATGAATTGGACTGGGTGGAAGCAACAAAGGAAAAACCAAGTGAATCTACCTTTGAAGTTTCTGCCGAATACAATGATCCATCCGGTTATGATATGACAGGCATGTCCGATATTATCAATAATGCAACCATTACATTGAAAAGTGGTTATAATCCGGAGAAGCAAGAAATGTCCCTTGAAGCGGGAGCAAACATCGCCGAGCTTTCGATTGAAGGAATCCAATTTTATTTAACAAGCGATAAGGCTATGTTCACCCTTCCATTTTTAAAGGAATTCGTGCAAGTGAATGAAACGGACCTTGGAGATCTGCTACAGCAGGCCGACCCTTATACATTCTCAGGGGAAGAAGAAATCGAATTTGACAATTTTTTCAAACAATCTACTTTGAGTGAAGATCAGTTGAAACATCTTCAGGATACATACGTAAAAATGATCTACGATGAATTGCCGGAAGACGCATTTGCTGCTGGTGATGAAACGGTGGATGTGAATGGAGAAAAAGTCGACGCTTCTAAAGTCACACTGTCCCTTTCAGAAAATCAAGTGAAGGGTTTACTAAAAAAAGTGCTGAGCACGATGGAGAACGATGACCAGTTAAAAGAAATCATAAAAGACCAGGCTTCCCTAAATCCTGTCACCTTAAACAATGGCGAGATTACCGCTTTTCTCGAAGACTTTGAAGAAGGAATCAAGGAAAGCAAGGAAGATTTGGAGGATCTCAAACTTCCAAACGGTTTGACCTCAATTTTATGGATGAAAGATGATCTGATTGTAAAACGCGCCTTCTCTGTCGATCTTGGATATAAAGAAGAAGAGCCTGTACAGTTATCCCTTACAGCGGATCAACTCCTTACAAAAGAGGCTCAAAACTTCGATTACACACTCGGTTTTAAAGACGAATGGACAGACGACACTTTCCATATTACCGGTGATTTGTCATGGAAAGACAATAAAGCCGATGACGAAATTACACTAACCAACACAGGCAGCGGATTAGAATTTAATTATACAAGTACAGAGGAATTAGCAGGTGGAACAAGAGACTTCGACCGTTCCTTTTCAATGAATGATCCTGCTTCCATGGAAGCCTACAATTTGATCTGGGATGGCCAGTCTTCATATGACAAGGATCAAATGAATGCAGAGCATCACCTAGCCTTGGAAGGGGAAGGAATCAGCCAGGATATCTTCCAGTTGAACGTAAGCAGTGATGCTAAACTAGTTAAGAGTCTGGATATCGATACCGGATCCGAAAATGTGGTGGATATAGGGAAGATGAGTCCAGAAGAGATGGAATCCTATTACTACGAAGACGTCATGCCCCAATTACAAAATTGGATGATGGAATATTATGGATCCTTTTACAATTCCAATATGGGCTTTTAAGCTGAACGGAAGTGGAATTCATGCTTCATTTAACGCGAATTGTTTTTTTCATCAAACAACACCATAAGCAACTACAAAAGAAGTGGAAGTCTCTTCCTCTTCTTTTGTTGTTTCCAATTATCCTAATTGCGCTGTTTTTTTACATCGTCTCTTCTATCCTTCTACCCGACGAAGACGAGACCATTCAGGTCGGATTAGTCGATTTAGATAAATCAGAAGAAACAACCATGCTTGTCGATGTCATCGACAACTCTTCATTGCTCGGTTCCTATATACATATCACCCATTTTACCGGCCCTGAAGCCGAACGGGCTGTTAAAGATGGGACTATTAGCGCCTATATTGCATTTCCCGAACAATTTACCAATGACCTCTACACCGGAAAATCAGTAGAGATACCAATTGTGGGAAACGCAGACCGGCCGGTAGAAAGCTATGTAATAAAGGAATTAGTCGAAAGCATGACTCGTTACATCGCTTCTGCCCAGGCTAGTATCCTGACGATCAATGAGTATGCCAAACAACTGCCGATCAGCGATAAAAAAAGACAAGAAATCCTACTCGATCAATTTAATGAATTTATGATCTATACATTGTCGGCAAAAGGGAAAATTTTCAATGAAAGAGAAGTCACAAATTTAACAACGTCTAATCCCGCCCATTATTATGCACTTGCAGGATGGTTTGTGTTAACTACCATTTGGTTTTTTGGCATCTTCACGTTATTAGGTGACGATGAAGGCACTTCGATGTGGAACAGAATGCGATTGTATAACGTGACCTTTCTCCAAAGGATGATATCCCGGTTGGCTGTAACCTTTGGTTATGGGATGTTGCTGGCCATGTCTGGGTTTATCCTCTATATCAAGCTTACCAAAACGGAATTTTACTTGATCGATTTTGGCCGAATAACTCTTCTGGTCACCATCTATAGCCTCCTTTTCTTAACAGGAATGGCGATCAGTGATTTACTATTTCGCTCAAAAAAAATGACCTTGTTCATCCAGGGGATTTTCACCGGGTTGGTTCTATTTATCAGCGGAGCTTTTATTCCTTCCCTTTACTTCCCGGAAAAAGTACAAACCGTTCTTCCGTATCTGTTTTCAGCCCAAGCATTTGACCAGCTGACGAAAGTGGCAATGGAAGGACGAATGTTCGCGGAATATGGGATACTGATTCTACTAGGACTTGTCCATTTCGCCGTTTTGGTTGTTTTGTCTATCTGGAAGGAGCGTGTTCAAGAATGGCAGCAATAATCAAAACGCGATTCATGCACTTTCACAAGCAATGGCTAAGCCTGCTGTTCTGGCTCTTGGTCCCAGTTGTTTTTTCCACGTTGTTTGTTGTTACTGCGACCCAATGGCAGCAGGAGACGCAAATTCCGGTCGGGCTAGTGGTTGAGGACGAATCGAAGCTCGCTGCAGACTTAACGGAAGCAATAAACGATAATCCGTTACTTTCCGTCCAGCAAACAGAGATGAATCAAGCGCTTCGCCAACTGGAACAACATCAGCTGGACAGTGTATTTGTGATCAGAGACGGATATGAAGAAGAAATAAGCTCCAACAACCGCAACCGGCTGATTACTGCTTATACGTCTGATAGGTCTTTCGCTTATACACCTGTAAAAGAAGCGATTGCCTCCTATGTACAGGAGGATGCGAGTAGTTCCCGGGCTGCCCATTATGTCATCCAGCTGGCTGAACAACAAAACGGGAATATTGGCTGGAATTGGGAGGAAATCGTTACAACCAGTAAGGAAATCAAAAAACAGGAAGCTTTGCTGCATACAACCTTTTCTTTTCATCAATCAGAAAAACAGGAGGACACCTCTATTTCCCTTTGGAACATTTGGGGAATCTGGGCTGCGTTCGCATTATTGTCCACTTTTTTTCTATTTGACTGGCTAATTAAAGAAAGACAGTCTAGCATCACCCTTCGATTGTCGCTTTTGAACATTTCCTATAAATCTTATTTGCTCTATAACGGCCTGATTTATTTAGCCCTTCTTTGGCTGGTTGATGGAATCGTTCTTGGAATATTCGATTACTACCTGGATGAGCAAATCCGTCTTGCCGATTTTCTTTCCATGCTCAGTTTTCAATTTTCTATTAGTACGATAGCCTTTTTGTTCGCCCAGTTTTTCCGATCCACCTTTCATTACTATGTTTCCGTTCTTCCAATTGTCATGCTTTTATCGATTTTAGGAGGAGCATGGATCTCGGTTCCTTTCGATCATGGATGGGTAACGGCATTAAGTCCGATAGATGCTTTTTTGAAGGGAAAAGTAGTGAACAGTTGGCTTTTGGGATCCGTCATCTTGCTTGCATGTTGGTACTTTAGAAAGGAGAAAGCCTATGCTTAAAGTAGAATCCTTGACGAAACACTTTGGAAAAAAAGTTGTTTTATCAGACGTTTCTTTTACAGTCAATAAAGGGGAAGTAATAGGCCTGGTAGGGGAAAATGGTGCCGGAAAATCTACCTTGCTTAAAATCCTGTCAACGCTGACTCCAATCGAAAGCGGCCGGATTTTGTATAACGAGCTAAACTATCAGGACAACCGGTTTGATTTGCGAAAGAAGATCGGATTTGTACCGCAGGATATTGCTGTCTGGGAAGACTTTTCTGTAGAAGAAAATATGGTGTTTTTTGAACAGTTGTCATGGAAGAAAAGAACAAAGAAAGAGCTTAGACAGCTTTGCCAGGATATGAAACTGGAGCATTGGAAACACAAAACCAGCTCCTTATCCGGAGGAATGAAGCGCAAACTAAATATTGCCCTTAGTCTTATCCATGATCCGGACATTTTACTTTTGGATGAACCGACGGTCGGCATCGACTTAAAATCAAAAACAGAAATAGGTGCCTATCTGCGCCATCTGGCAAAATCCAAAAATAAACTGATCCTTTATACTTCTCACGACATGGAAGAAATCACTTCATTATGTGACCGGATTTATGGTATCGGAACCGATCCATTCTATAAAAAATTCCTGGAGGATCACGGGAAAGACGTGCACGTATTGTAAAAAGCATGTGGGATTACTAGATTTACAAAAAGACAGGCGTGATTGATACCTTGGTTCATTGTCTAATAGTGTGAAAATTCACTATATTTTGTTATAATATGTTGTAATAAAAGGGAAGGGTTGGTTGAATGACAAAACGGACTCCGGAATCGTTATTTGATAATATCGCCCAAGACAATGAAGTACTACAATTGTTTAAGCATCATTCCTTACGCGTCATGTACTTATCCACTTTATTAGCCAAAAAAATTGGCTGTTACGATGAGGACTTACGAATAGCCGCCTTTTTACATGATATTGGGAAAATGGGAATTGCTAAGGAAATCCTGTTGAAGCCTGGAAAGCTGACTACGATGGAAAAGACGATTGTGGAGAGCCATTCGCATATCGGCAACGTCATCGTCCGAAAAGAACTCGGTAAGTTGAGACCAGCCCGTTTCATCCGTGATCATCACGAGGATTGGAAAGGAACCGGTTATCCGCGCGGCCTGATCGGAGAGGACATTTCCATCCAGGGCCGGATTATCAGAATCTGCGACTCATTTGATACGATGACCTATGATATGCGAAATTATAAAAAGCAGAAAATGTCGCATCAGCAAGCTTTTGATGAGTTGCGCCGGTGCTCCTGGTCCCAATTTGATGGAAACCTGGTGGAAGAATTTATTTCTTTGTTGCAGGAATTGGAACTGCCGGAAAATTGGTACGACACATTCAACTTCCCTTTCATCGAAAAATTATTTGAAAAGGTCGAAAACCCGGCAGACATTTTGTAAATAAAAGCTATAGGTGAAAAGAGCGATCTCTTACATACACTTGTTGCAACATTTCTCATGACCAATAAAAAGAAATAATGCTATTCTTTCTCTGTTCTAATAGGTATAATAAATTCATTCAAAGTTATCTTAAATGGAATAAGGATTAACAGCAAATCCACCATCCTGCAGGGAGCTATGCCTGCAGGATGTTTTTACGCAAATATTTATCCTTCTTCCCTAATTCTAAGATACATATAAAGAGGTGTTTTATATAAATGGAGAATCTCGTACTAGTCAGCATTGTCGTCATCCTCGGAATCGGAATCTTCTCCCAGTGGCTAGCCTGGCGGATTCAATGGCCTTCGATTGTGATCATGTCTATTGCCGGCTTGCTGCTCGGCCCTATTCTCGGCCTGTTCAACCCTCAGGAAACATTGGGCAGTCTCTACAGTCCTTTGATTTCTTTGGCCGTAGCCATTGTTTTGTTTGAAGGAAGCTCCAGTCTCGACATTCGCGAAATTAGAGGCATCTCCAAGTCTGTTTTTCGCATCGTTACAGTCGGTGCGTTCATTGCCTGGATTGCCGGGTCACTCGCTGCCCATTTCATCGCCGGTCTTAGTTATGAGGTATCGTTTATTATCGGCGGCTTGTTTGTCGTAACCGGCCCGACAGTCATTATTCCTTTATTACGGAATGCCAAGCTGGCTCCGCGTATCGCTGCAGCGCTTAAGTGGGAGGGAATCATTGTCGATCCCTTCGGTCCGTTGCTTGCACTGTTTGCCTACGAAGTCATCAAAGTGCTGACCGTTGATTCGTTGCATGTTGACTACTTGTTGAATTTCTTCTTCAGTGCATTGATCGCAGTCGTATTTGGTTATGCGATCGGCATGGCCGTCAGTATTATGATCAGTAAAGGTATATTTCCAGAATATTTGAAATCACCGATCATGCTTGCCTTTGTCTTGATCTGCTTCACTGCGGCGGAAGTGATCATGCATGAAACAGGAATGCTCGCAGTTACGGTAATGGGCTTGACCCTTGCCCGGACAAAACGTTACGTCTCTTCCATCGGTAATATCAACCACTTTGTCGAAAACATTTCCGTTATGTTAACGTCGACCATTTTTATTTTGCTGACCGCTTCCCTGTCCAGGGAAACAATAGCCGAAATTTTCACGTTGCCAATTATCGGCTTTGTGCTTGTCATGTTGTTTCTTGTCCGTCCTTTATCGATTTGGATATCCACAATCGGCACCGAATTGACCCTTTCCGAAAAAGCACTGATCGGCTGGGTGGCACCAAGAGGCGTTGTCGCACTGACGGTGTCGGGATATTTCGCTGCCTTGTTAATGGAAGAAGGACATCAGGGAGCTTCCCTGCTGACCACGTTAACATTCGCCCTTGTCTTTATTACCGTTTGCGCCCACGGATTTACGTTACGACCGTTAGCAAAAACATTGGGACTTGCCAATGACGCAGCTCCCGGAATTCTCATCGTCGGTGCCAGCAGCTTTTCAATCGCTTTGGCCGATTACCTGCGGAAATTTGATATTCCCGTGTTGATCAGTGACTCCTCTGCGGGACGGCTTCAAGGCGCCATTGCTAAAGACATCCCGGTTCATCACGGCCAGATACTTGCCGAGCATACACAATATGATGTGGACCTGACACCGTATGAAACCATCCTGGCAATGACCGGTGACAGTTCCTATAACGCACTAGTCATACAGTCTTACGCACCGGAATTCGGTTATAACAACACCTTCTCTTTACCGGGCAGGAACGATTCCAACGACCAGGAACAAGTCGACAAGTCGCAGCGAACCCATTTGCTGTTTTCCGAAGACGCTATTTTCACAGAACTGAACCGGAAAATCAATACCGTCTACTCGCTGCAAACCATTATCATAAAAGAAAAGAATAAAGTAACCAGAGAAAACCTGCCCGCAGATGTGGTACCACTTTTCATTAAAAAAGAGAAAAACGGTGTCGAGCTGATCAGCCTGCGGAAAAAATTCATGCTTGAAGAGGGAGACCAGCTGATCGTATTGATGAAGAAAGAGGAAGAATAATACTAGGGTCTTGTTCCGGCTGAGATGATCTACACGGCGCGGAAGATGAGCAAGTTCCGGACGAAGAGGATCAACTCAACCGGGAAGAGGAGCAAGCTCTGGGCGAAGAAGATCAACTAAACCCGGAAGATGATCAAGTTCTGGACGAAGAGGATCATCTCAAACTGAAAGATGATCAAGTTCCGGATGAAGAGGATCAACTCAACCGGGAAGAGGAGCAAGTTCCGGACAAAGAGGATCAACTCAAACCGGAAGAAGATCAAGTTCCGGACGAAGAGGATCATCTTAACCTGAAAGATGAGCAAGTCCCAGCCAAAGAGGATCATCTCAACCTGAAAGATGAGCAAGTTCCAGCCGAAGAGGATCAACTCAACCGGGAAGAAGAGAAAACGAAAAGAGAGGCTTTCTTGGTGGATGGCCTCTCTTTTTCTATACTACTGGATCCATGCCCGATTTTTCGTCAGAACAAGCTTGGTTCCTTGTTTCCTGACAACCGAGTTGCGCGCCCTTTGCATACAAGAAAAGAGCCACAAACATTACTGGCTCTTTCCTTTTCTAAAAATATTGAAGATTTATTGATTTCCTTTTTTAACCCATTCAGCAACAGTAACCGTACGCTTTGCCTGGTGCTTCACAGCAGCTTCAACGTCTTCAACCATGTTACCCTCTTGGTCGACGGTGACACTTGTTCCATAAGGGTTACCGCCTGCTCCGAATAGAACCGGATCTGTGTAGCCCGGGGAAGCAATAATAGCGCCCCAATGCATCATAGAAGTATAGAGAGATAACAATGTAGCTTCTTGGCCACCATGTGGATTTTGCGCAGAAGTCATTCCACTCACTACTTTGTTAACTGTTTTACCATTTGCCCAAAGCCCACCTTGCATATCAAGGAATTGCTTCATTTGAGATGGCATATTACCAAAACGAGTTGGAACACTGAAAATAATCGCATCTGCCCATTCCAGATCCTCGGATGTCGCTACCGGAACATCTTTTGTCGCTTCGACTGTTGATTTCCATACTTCAT
Source organism: Virgibacillus senegalensis (assembly GCF_000821245.2). Taxonomy (GTDB): domain Bacteria; phylum Bacillota; class Bacilli; order Bacillales; family Amphibacillaceae; genus Sediminibacillus; species Sediminibacillus senegalensis. The sequence goes on along the minus strand of NZ_LN611424.1, from coordinate 689,742 downwards.
TTCCATCGATGACAGATTGTGGAGCTAATTCTTGTACTTTTAATACTTTGACATCAGCACCTGCTTCTTTCGCTGCTTCTTCTGCCCATTTTGCCATCTGATAGTTTGTTCCACCCATGCTATAAAATACTACAGCTAATTTTACGTTTGACATATTTTCCGTCTCCTTTGTTTGTTTGAATAATTTAGTTAAAAACCCCATTATTGCACCTTCTTACAATTTATTTTGATAGAAACGACCTTACACATTACTTTTCATTCATATTTCTCATCTGTGAGATATTCGGCGAAAATAGCATGCTTTTTAAGCTTCCCTCGCTCTAACCTTTATTTGTCCAGAGCCATTCAAAGAATGTTATTGCAAGGACTACTAAATACGTATCCACTAGAGAATCACTAGTTTTTAAGGGGAAGTCCGTTCAAGTAATATCCCTGCGGACTTCCCGTCATTGCCTTTAATCCTAATTCTTCAACATCGAATACCATGTTTTTGCGGCTCCCACTTCTTGAGCTGTTAATTGATGACCTTTATCTTCCCAATGCAAGGATACTTCTGCATTTGCATTTTCCAGTAATGTTTGCAGCTCATTGGATTCAACTGGTGAACATATAGGATCATTTGTACCCGCTGTAATAAACACGGACTTCCCTGACAAATCCGGAAGCTTTATTCCTCTGCGCGGAACCATTGGGTGATGAAGAATGGCACCCTTTAATGCATGCTGATAGTGAAATAACAAGCTAGCTGCGATGTTTGCCCCATTGGAGTAACCAATAGCGATCATATTATCACGGTCAAAATCATATTCTTGCGCTGCATCGTCAAGGAATTGATTCAACTCTTTTGTGCGAAAAACCAAATCCTCTTCATCAAATACGCCTTCTGCCAATCGTTTAAAGAAACGGGGCATCCCATTTTCTGAGACATTTCCCCGAACACTTAAAACGGATGCTTCATCATCTATTCTTCCAGCGAGAGGTAATAAGTCTAATTCATTTCCCCCGGTTCCGTGTAACAGCAGTAACGTAGGTTTTTGCGGATCCTTCCCTTTATTGAATATGTGTTTCATTATTTATCCTCCCTTAGAATATTAACCTCATGGCAGGTAAGGACGCTTCTAATTCTCCCCGCTGCCCTTCCAGCCAAGAAGGCATCATAAGCTTCTCTCCTATTTTATCCACCGGTTCATCCACGGAAAAACCTGGAGGATCAGTTGCGATTTCGAAAAGAATGCCACCTTCTTCATGAAAATACACTGCTTCGAAATATTGTCGATCTTTCATTTCTGTGGGATGAAACCCATTTGATTTACTGATGCTTCATCCCTTTCGACCAACTCTATTGGAAGTCCGTCCGGATCACGGAACTTGAGATACTTCTCACCAAATCGAGTGGAGTACGCTGTTTCAACAGCGAATTTTTTCAACCGATTCTCCCAAAAACGCATAGAACCTTTAGGAATCATGTAACTCGTCTCACCAACCTACCCTACGCCAATTCTGCTTTTAAGTTGTTTTTTCCACGGAAAAAACGTCATGATCGTCCCAGGGCTGCCAGATTCATTGCCAAAAAAAAGATGATACACTTCGGCACGATCAAAGTTAATCGTCTTTTTTACAAGTCGTAGGCCAAGTACCCCAGCGGGTGCCCTCCAATTGCGGTGATGTGATGGATCCCACTTGGTTTCTTCTCTTGTCATTTCCCTCACAGTTAGATTCTTGCCTAGACAATATGCCTGGAAGCCATATCCAAAAGCTTTCTTCATTCGTTTTCAAAGAACACTTATCCCTTAAGCTCAAGAACTTTCTTCTATCAGCAACAAAATTATTACGAATTAATATATTATGAATTCGAGATATAATTACAAAAAAATTTACATGCTTTGTGCATGGAATCCCAGTTTCTTCAACTGCTCGATTAAAATTTCTTTTTCTTGGATGTCTAATCCTGCAAAAATTTCTTTCATAGCTGCCTTATGTTTAGGAAAAACGGTATTCATCAGTTTCCTTCCATCCTCGGTGAGTACAGCATATGTTATACGGCGATCCTTCGGACAAGGTTTTCTCTTTATGAATTCTTTCTTCTCCAGTTTATCTACTACATAGGTAATGCTACTACTGGCAATCAAGACCTTTTCGCCAATTTTTTGTATGGGCTGATCCCCTTTACTATAAAGTAATTCCAGAACAGCAAACTCTGTTGGATTGATCCCTAAACATTTTATGTCTTCTTCCACACGCTTTTTAATTGATTGTATGGCTCGAGATAAAACGGTAAAAGCCTTTAAAGACAAATCCTCTTCGTATTTCTCCAATTCCTGACGATCCATCCTGCTCATTCCTTCTTAATATCTCGAATTCAAGATAATTATACGATAACCATACTCAAGTGTCAACTGGTTTTGTATGTATATCGTTTGTATTTTACCGGAAATGTGGGAGAATAAAGGAAACTATGAACAGGGGGGTTTTTAGGTTGGTAAAAAGTTTGCATAGTACAACGACTTTACATAATGGGGTGGAAATGCCCTGGCTTGGACTGGGTGTTTTCAAGGTCGAAGATGGTGACGAAGTGGTTCAATCTGTTAAAGCTGCCATCAAACACGGCTACATAAGCATTGATACTGCCGCCGTTTATAAAAACGAAGAGGGTGTCGGACAAGGCATCAAAGAATCAGGCATCTCCCGGGATGCGTTGTTTGTGACCTCAAAGGTATGGAATAATGATCATGGCTACGAATCCACCCTGGCGGCGTTTGAAACCAGCCTGAAAAAGTTGGAACTGGATTATTTGGACTTATATTTGATTCACTGGCCGGTTCCATCCCAAGGAAAATTCAAAGAAACATGGAAAGCGCTGGAAAAGCTGTACAAAGACGGAAAAGTGCGGGCAATCGGGGTTAGCAACTTCAAAGAACATCACCTGGATGAGCTGCTGGAGGATGCAGAGATTGCGCCAATGGTGAACCAGGTAGAATTCCATCCGCATTTTCAGCAAAAAGGACTGCAGGCTTACTGCAAGCAGCGTAATATTCAGCTGGAAGCCTGGTCTCCGCTGAAACGCGGTCAGCTGCTTGATGACCCGACACTAACAGAAATTGGTGACAAGTACGGCAAGTCGCCCGCACAGGTGATTATTCGCTGGAACCTGCAAACCGGCGTCATCACTATCCCGAAGTCTACAAAGGAACATCGGATTGTGGCCAATGCCGATGTGTTTGACTTTAAGCTGTCGGCAGAAGACATGGACAAAATCGAGCAAATGGATACCGGCGTCCGTGCCTTTAGTGATCCAGATGAAAAGAAATAAGGAACAAAGGGGCTGACCTAATCAATCAGCCCCTTTTTCTGTCTTATTAAAACAAATGCTCAAACACGGCGTCGATGGTCGGAAACCCGCTAATATCCTCATCGGTCGGATCGTCCGTTTCCACCGTCCATTCCTGTTTGGCCAGCGCCAGCTGACCCTCTCCCGTTTTCTTGAACGGCATATGCACCATATAAATTCGTCCATTTTTTCTCACGGTATAACCGATATAATAATCGTCTTCTGCCCCTTCTTCTTCAAAGGTGCCGATATCATCTATATTATACTTCTCCATTAGCGGACGAAAAGAATCCTGCAGATCGCCCCTAATCTGATCGATGGTTACGTTATCCACGCTTTATCCCTCCATAAAACACACTTGCACCTATTAATATGCATTCCTTTTGATTAAGCCATGCATGCAAAAATTTCCTTGTCTTACTATGTGTGTTTGAAGCAGACTATAGAAAGAAGTACTACAAGAACTTTAGAAGGATGGATTCCAATGACAAGACCAAAAGATCCAAATAACATGAAACGTGAAAAGAAAAACAACCCAATCGGGGAACAGCCATTGAGCTACCCGGGACAGGAAGCAAATGACTTCCGCGACATCACCTATTCTCCCGGAGAAAACCGTTATTTAAACGAACAACGCGGTAAAAAACAAGACTAAACAAAAAAGCAGTTGGTCTCCGTTATTGGAACCAACTGCTTTCCTGCTCAGTCATCGTTATCAGCGTGCATCCACGTTTTCCCGTCGGTATTGTTCTGAGTAATCTCCTGCTCCGGGCTAAGTGGATGATTCTTGGTAAGTTCTTCATTCTGTCCAGGATGCTGTTCAAACTCGCTGTTTATGACGTCGTTCAAGATTGCCGAACTGTCTGTTTCGGTTTTAACGTTGTTCATCTCTTTGCGAAGCTGTTTTTCGTTTTTCATAAAGGACCTCCATTCACACGTTTATCCTTTACAATTATCCGCGTTTGTATGAATGGTTCTGGTCAGACTTGTTTAATGACTTTATGATTTTTTCTCCTCTAATTCGTCCATTAATTCAACCAGATTAGGATCATTTAGATAATTTTCAATAGTAATGATTCTTTTGCTTTTATTATTGGAAAGTCGAACCCGCTCTACTAAATCCTTATGGACGATAATGACATCTGAATCCTCAGGAACATCTTCGATTCTAAAATGCTTCACTTCAATTCCTTCTATATTATTTTTCTTGAGCCTTTTTCTGAATGTAGTAGCCCCCAGTGCACTACTTCCGGCACCTGCATCACAAGCAAACGAGATTTTACGGATATCAGCTGAAGAGGAGGAATGTACAGGATTTAATATTTGTTTCCCTGCCGATTTCATGGACTTTGTTTTCTCTACCGAATCGGAAAAATCGTCTTCCTTTTTCCTGTCCATACTCAAAATAATAGAAGTGACAACAAAAGATACCGCTGCCGCTACAAGAACACCTGATATGATACCCAAGAAGCTTCCTTTTGGCGTTAAGGCCAAGTAAGCAAATATCGATCCTGGACTAGGTCCAGCAACAAGTCCAGCGTTGAATAAACTGAAAACGGCAATGCCCGACATACCGCCTGCAATCATCCCCAATATTGTAAGTGGTTTCATTAAAACATATGGGAAATATAGTTCATGAATCCCGCCTAAAAAGTGGATAACGATTGCGCCAGGGGCTGTCCGTTTAGCTGTTTTCGCTCCAAAAAACGTGAACGCCAGCAATAAACCCAGACCAGGTCCAGGGTTGGAAGCAACAGTGAAAAATAGAGACTTGCCTAATTCCTTCGTTTCCTGCATACCTAGAGGGTAATAAATTCCCTGGTCGATAACATTATTTAAAAACAGTACTTTTGCAGGTTCATTAATTAGAGAAAGCAGTGGTAAAAAACCAGTTGATACCAACGCTTGAATCATTGCCGTTACAAAGTTGTTTGCCGCCTCAATTACCGGTCCAATAAATAAGAAAGATACAATCATCAGAGCAAAGCCTAAAATACCGATAGAAAAATTATTAACAATCATTTCGAAGCCGGCTGGCACTTTGTTTTCTATTAATTGATCAAACTTCTTAATGACGAGCCCGCCTAACGGTCCTATCACCATGGCTCCTAAAAACATTGGAATATCAGAGCCAACGATAAGTCCGATGGCACCAATCGCTCCCATTACCGCGCCTCTTTGACCGGCAACCATCCTTCCCCCTGTTATAGCTAAAAGCAAAGGCAGAAGATAAGTTATTGCCGGATCTACAATTCCAGCCATACTTTCATTAGGAATCCAGCCCGATGGAATAAATAGTGCTGTCAATATCCCCCATGCAATAAATGCTCCTATATTAGGAAGCACCATATTGGTAAGAAATCCTCCGAATGCTTGAACTCGGGCGCGGGTACTGCGCGTTGGAGTTTCCATTTCCATTACTTTCGCCATTATTTCATCTCCCTTTTTTATTGATTATTCTCCCATCCCTGTGAGTTTGTGCTCTTCACCTAAATGAATTATTCAACAGTGTTAACAAGCTCTATAACTTCTTTTTCAGAAGTTGCATCCTTCAACTGACCCATCATGCTATCATCTATCAGTAATTCTGATAAGTCGGAAATCAAATCCAAGTGCCCGGAAGAATCTACAGCTGCCAAAACAAAAAGGACATTCACCTCCTTGTTTTCCGGAAAGAGCACAGGCTTATCTAGCTTGAGAAAAGAAATGCCCGTTTTTAGAACACCACCCTCATTTTTTGCATGAGGCATGGCGATTCCTGGCGCAATGACGATATAAGGCCCATTTTCATGTACGTTTTTTATCATGTCCTGGATATACTTGGTTGTGATCGATTGATTTTTCAGTAACGGGGAAGCTGCTGTTTCGATTGCTTCCTCCCAAGAAGTAACAGAATCAATGAAGTTTACATTTCCTTGCAAGTATTCACTTAACATACTAACTCTCCTCTACTAAACCTTGCTTTTGTTTTTTTAATGTCGTGTACGCTTCTTCAACCATGCTGCTCATTTCACCATCCAATTTGGTGAAATGCAGAATTGCTTTGGCTATCCCATGTTCAGAAATGTAGTTTTGCAGTTCTGCTGATTGTACATCCTTTGGATTATCAAATAAGAAAGCAGCCGCAATAGCAATACATAAGTTTTTTGTAGATAATCCCATCTCATATAGTTTTCGGGTTGGTTTGATTAATCTCTCATCAAGACCTAGTTTACGAATCGGGTCGCGAGCTACACGAAAAATATCATCACTTACGTTTTCATTTTTGAAACGATCAAGCGTTGTATGGATGAATTTTTCCAAGTCTTCCGAATCAACCCCAAATGTATGAATTATATACTGAGCAGCTTCCCGAAGCGTTTTTCGAACAAATCCTTCGAGTTTTGGATCACTCAGGGTTTGCTGAATGGTTGTTTTTCCAGCCAAAAAACCAATGTACGCTGTGGCAGCATGTCCTAAATTAACAATATATAGCTTTCTTTCGATGTAAGGCTTCAAATCATCTACGTAAGTAGCATGCTTAATTGGCGGCAACTGATGATTAACCATTTCGGACTTGTTGATAACGAGTTCACAGAAAGGTTCTACTTGCACGACTTCTTCCCCATCCCGGACCTTTGACAAAGCTAATCGATCAACAGCGGCATTCGGGAATCCTACAAAGCGGTTCATTTTCTCCTTGTCCGATTCGGAAAGGACTGCTTCCACTTGCTTCTTCAACATGGTAGATGCATTAATTGCATTCTCGTTTGCAATGATATCGAGTTTCCGTTCATGCTGATTCAGTCGTTTTAACAGCCCTTCTGCCAACACTTCGGCAATATTCCCAAAGTTATTGACTCCAATCGAGGTCGTAATCAAATCCGCATCGATTATGGCATCAATGAGTTGGTCCTTTTGTGATAGACTGTTTAATGCAGTAAAACCAGATACCTGCCTTGGATCGGGGTTATCATCCAAAAGTTCAATCCTATAGCCATTGTTTTTATTAATGCTACCGATAATATCCTGGTTTATATCCGCAAAGCATACTTCATACCCGGTTTGGTTCAAGAGATAACCTATAAACCCCCTGCCGATATTTCCTGCCCCAAAATGCAACGCTTTCATCTTACTCCTCCTTTCCGCTCTTCTAAGCTGTTATTCTAAATTTGCATGGTACTGCCACAGGTCATGCATATTTATATCTTGTTCTCTGACAAGCAGTAGTGCGATGGTATCACCGAGTAATAACAGACTTTGCTCAAACAAGCTAGTCATCGGTTGTACAGAAGGAATTTCACCGGGTAATTGCAGCTTTGTTGCCACTGGTATTCTGACAAACAAGTCCGAATACTGACGCATAGAACTATCTGGATTCGCACCAATATGGGCTACTCTTGCATTAAACTTTTTAGCCTTTTCAGCGATGATCAAAGGAAAAGCCGTTTCCCCGCTTCCAGATCCAACGATAAGCAAATCCTTTTCGGTGATGGCCGGCTCTGTTACTTGCCCCACAATATAGGTTTCAACTCCGAGATGCGCCAATCGTTTAGCTATTGATTTCAAAGACAATAAGACCCTGCCAACTCCCACAAAGAATACTTTTTCCGCTTTTTTAATTTCATCTATTAAGCTATCAACATCCTCGCTATCAACATGACTCAAAGTAGTAGAAAGCTCCTCGACAATATCTTTGGTAACGTTGTCAAATTTAATCAATCAACTTACCTCCCTTGCTAGTCCTGCAGTTATGGATTCCTCAAGCGATTTCATATTTTCTTGCAAAGTCTTACCAGGAATAAACAAACTTGTTGAACCGGCGACTAACATGTTCGCCCCCGCACTAACAAGACTGGGTATGGTATCTAATGAGACTCTGCCGTCCACTTCTATAGTTGTTGTTAATCTTTTTTCCGTTATCAAAGCTTTCAAGTCTTGAACTTTTTCCAATGCGTACGGAACCTGCTTTTCATTTTTATCTGTGGCAAATCCCGGATTAATCAACATAAGCAGCACGGTGTCACATTGAGGCAACACATATTCTAAAGTCGACAAAGGGGTAGCAGGATTTAGTGCGACGCCTGTTTTCACACCTTTTTTCCGAATTAAATTTATTTCCCGATCAAGATGTTTGCTCGATTCGAGATGGAAGGTGATTTGCTGCACACCGATTTCTAACATCTCCTGAATGAAGAACTCATTATTTTCCGACATAATATGAACGTCAAATGCCATGTCTGTCACTTTTCTTAATTGTTTAATGGTATCAAGGCCCAGTGGCATACTTGGACTAAAATGACTATCGATGAGATCAATGTGTAATGTATCCAATCCTGCCTGTTCCATTTGCCTTACACTCTGCTCTAAGTTGCATAAATCTGCGCACATGATCGATGGCGCAATTTTTACTTCTTGTTTATGCACGTTCGTGCCTCCTTATAAGTAATTGTGCGTTTATTTAATGATTATATAGCGTTTACATTCCGTTGTAAAGCAGAAATTCGCATTTTTTTGCATGTTTATTTGCGCGTTTGCTTTTGAATGTATTTCCAAACTTATGGTAATATAATAAAAAGGAAGGGGAGGTGAAACGAACATTATGTTCAAAGAAGAGCGCCAACAACAAATCATACAAATATTGGATGAAGAGCATAAAGTGATAGCAAGTGACTTAAGTAAACGTTTGTCGGTATCAGAGGATACGATTAGGAGAGACCTAAAGGAATTAGATAGTCAAGGACTAATCAAAAGAGTACATAGTGGAGCATTGAGGAAGGGCCCACCTGTGGTGGATTTTTCTACCAGACAAAACCTTTATAATGAAATTAAAATAAAATTGGCCCAAAAAGCTCTAACGTTTGTAAAAGATAACATGGTGCTGCTGATAGATGGAGGTACAACAAATCTGCATTTAGTTAATAACTTACCATTATCATTAAAAGCTACTATTATAACGAACAGCCCCCCAATCGCCATGGCCCTATCCAATCATGAGCATATCGAAGTGATCATGATTGGAGGAACGTTATTCAAGGAATCCATGGTGAATTTAGGGATAGATACCGTAGAAGAACTAAACACTTTAAGAGCTGATTTATATATTATGGGAATATACAAAATCGACCAACATACTGGGATAAGTGTGCCAAGTAGATCCGAAGCTTTAGTGAAACGAAAAATGGCATCGGTTTCATCCGAGATTCTGGGAATGGTAACATCCGACAAGCTTGATACTATTTCCAAACATATCGTATGCCCAACAAACCAATTAACCTATCTGGTCACGGAACAAATCAACAAGGACATCAAAACACAGTATGAAAAACAAGACATCATTGTAATAGAGTAATGGTGCGCGAATACCGTCTATACAATCAACAGGAAAAAATCATATCTAAACAAAGAAAGCAGTTGGCCCTTTATGGAGACCAACTGCCTTTTTTGCTATAAATAGAAATTCCAGAAGGGTACTAGCCGCTACAAACCCTTCCTTTTTTTCCAAATCAAATTTAGTTGTTAACAGTAAGGCTGCCTTCTAGCTGCTCTTTCAGGATTTCCATTCCCCTTGGGCTTACAACGATCCCACTTGGAAGCTCCACATTGTCGTCACTGATTTCTCCAGTTATCATGCATTGTTTGCGTGGCTTGTATTTTTGAAAAATAATCTTGTCGTCATCCATAAAGATTTCAACTGGATCTTTTTCTGCGATGTCTAAGTTATTACGGAGCTCCACTGGAATCACAATACGTCCTAATTGATCTAATTTCCTTACTACACCTGTACTTTTCACGTGATACTCTCCCTTATGTATAAGTTATTTTATTCGATTTGGATTCAAGACTTAGTCTTGAGAACACCTCTTCATTGTAACAAGATATATTGTCATTCAGCGAGTAGTTTGATTTTTTTGTCCATATTTTTCTGTGTCTTTCACAAACAATGTATCTTTACCCTATCCCTTTCCATAAATTACAAAGGAAACTTAAAATCTACCATGTTTAAAAGAACGAGAATAAGAGAATAATAATACCAAACAACAAAACGATTAGGAGGGAAACAATATGCATCACAGTAATAAAGTAAAGTTAGACCAATTCATCAGAGAGGACAGATTTGAATTAAAATCTTATGTTTCACATCTAATTAAATTACATTCAAATGATGCTCCTACTCGTTCAAATGACAATGCAATGGCTCGATAATCCGTTTCGTTACTTATTCGACAAACACAAATAATCAACATATATAATAATAGTGAATAAGAAGAGGCTGGGAAAAGATTAATTGGATAGAAAGAAAAATCCGAACAGTGATTGCTGAATACACATCCCGCATAGGTAAAATACTTCGCTTTCCTTGTGCACGGCTTCAGCTAACTGTGTGAAGAAGAACATTGCACACAGCGGATCTTCAGCTCGTGCTGTTCCCAAAGGAGTCTGCGTATTTCGCCTATGCAAGGTTCAGGTTTTTCGGATCTTTCTTACCTATTTAGTTATATCCCCGCCTCTTTTTTCTGCCTTGTATGCCTCTATTTTCAATGTGGTTTCCACTACTTATCTCTGAATGGTTTTCAACCAATTCATCCCCTGAATCTTCCGACAAGATTAGCTCCAAACCCCGACTTTTTACCCTGTTCTTTTGTTTATCGAACTTTTACATTAGAAATATAACCAGCTTAAATGCTAGTTTGCTAGTTTAAAAGAGACCCTACATATTAAAAGGAGGTATTCACATGTGGAAAAATGTAACGCTTGCTGTCTTGCTTTCCACTTCTCTCTTCAGTACGTCTGTTTCCGCAGCTGCTACTGAAAATGACCATGCCGAAAACAGGTACAAGCATGTCCAACTCTTAGGGATTAACGATTTACACGGGCAGTTAGACGTTTACCGTGACATTGGCGGTAGACAAGCAGGTGGAGCGGAATATTTGGCTGCATACCTTAAACAGTATGAGGAAGAAACGAAAAATACGTTGCTCGTCCATGCCGGGGACGTAGTTGGTGCCAGCTCACCGGTGTCTTCACTGCTCCAGGATGAACCAACCATTGAGATTTTAAATGAACTAGGCTTTGATGTCGGGACGTTGGGAAACCATGAGTTTGATGAAGGCGTGGACGAGATGATGCGCCTTATTGACGGAGGGGAACACGAAATAACAGGAGATTTCGAAGGATCCTCCTTCCCTTATACGGCAGCAAACGTAGTGGACGAAAATACCGGAGAACCGATTCTCCCACCATATGTGATTAAAAAAGTGAATGGCATTCCGATTGGTTTCATCGGGGTAGTTACAACTGAAACCCAAAACATCGTGCTGCCAAGTGGTATCGAAGGCGTAGCATTCACCGATGAAACAGAGGCAATCAATGATGCTGCCAAGCAATTAAAGGAACAAGGGGTTGAATCCATCGTCGTACTCGCGCATGCCCCTGCTTCTTCCGAGCAAGATGGCTCCAACCCATCAGGAGACGTTGTCGAATTTGCTCCACAAATCGATGATGAGGTCGATGTTATATTAGGTGGTCATAACCACGACTATGCCAACACCGTTGTCGACGGCAAATTGATCGTTCAATCGTACTCAAGTGGCACCGCTTTTTCGGATATCGACTTAATGATCGATCCGAAGACGAAAGACATCATTTCCAAAGAAGCAAACATCGTTACGACGTATCATGATGCAATCGAGCCAGATGAGCAAGTCGCCAATATGGTAGATACTTATGAAACGGAAATCGAGGATTTGGTTGACCAAGTGATAGCGGAAACTTCCGAAACGATTACTACTGCCCAGGATGACAGCGGAGAATCTGCACTCGGTAATCTTGTAGCAGATTCTCAACGGACTGCCATGGATACGGATTTCGCTTTCATGAATCCTGGAGGAATCCGTGCCGACCTGGATGAAGGCCCGGTCACATGGGGTGAGCTTTATACGATGCTGCCTTTCGGAAATACCCTTGTCAATATGACCCTCACCGGGGAACAAATCAAAGCTTTGCTTGAACAGCAATGGGAAGGCAGCTACCCACACATGTTGCAAGTATCCGGGCTGCAGTACACTTGGGAACAAGACGCTCCTATTGGTGAGAAGGTAGTTGAGTTAACCGATAATGAAGGAAACCCGATTGAATCCGATCAACCGTACACCGTTACGGTGAACAATTTCCTGGCTGAAGGCGGAGACGGATTTACCGTTCTTACCGAAGGAACGGACCAAGTAACAGGTCCACTCGCTTTAGATGCCATGATAACCTATTTAGAAGGATTGGATGGGCAAGTAACAGCGCCTGAATTAGGAAGAATAGACGTTGAATAATCTTTACTCAACGGGATATATGGGAAAAGCAGCAGGGCTACCCCTGCTGCTTTCCTCTATTCTTCAATAGTAGTTAGTTTATACTGGTCTCCATCTTTAACTGCTGTATATTTCCACTGATAGTCCTGTACTTCTGAGGTACCGTCCTGATAATTAATTTTAATCGTTTCCGTTGTATCCAAGACATAATAGGATCCATCAGTTTCATAGCCAACAAAATCGTAGTCCTGCAGTTCTTCTACGATATTTTTCTCACTTAACCGCTTCACTAAATCACGTTGCGCAGTTTCGAGTTCACTGCCTGCCTTGATAAAAGGCTCTACTTCACTGTAATCTCCATTGTTGATGGCAGCGATAAGACCACCTAAATAGCTATCATATACTTCCTTCAACGCTTCCTCTGTATCGGATTCATCGTCAGCTTCAGCAGTTTCTGTACTATTATCGAGTTTAATGGAAACCGGCTCTTCGATTATATTCACTGCTTGTTCAAAATTACTCGGGTCTATCCACGTTCCATCCTTAGATGTCACCACCCAATTGTCATCCTGGTAGACAAGTTCATAAATCAAATAGCTTTCCTCTTCCGTTAGCTGAGGGTCATCTGCCTGATAGTAAAAACCTTCTTTTCCTGTTTCTTTCAAATAAACAGTAGACAGAAGTCCATCCTCTGTACTTATCAAGGAGAAATTATCTGTATCCATTTCTAACTTGGTCGTTTCTTTCGTGTAGATATAGTCTTCCACTTGACGGTAATCGAGTTCATTTTTAAAATCGGCCATCAGGTCCTCTGACATATTTTCAATTAACGCAACATCCCCTTTTTCCAGGGCCTTCATATAAGAGGTATAATGAGTTGCAATCGCATCTACCAAAGACTTTTGCAGCGCATCATTCATGGCAAACTCTATTGGAAAGTAGTCGTTCTCCAACGCAACAGCTTCCGTAGTCATTGTCCCCCACGGAAATTCTGCCTGGACGGCCATTTCCATAGAGCCATCCAATGCCACAGGGCCAAAAGCTTCGTCGGAGAATACATTAAAATCAACCGATTCCCCATTGATGATCACGTTACTGTTTACGGAATCATCAAATGCAGAATCGAAATATACCGTTCCCCCGTTCACAGACAGGTTGATCGTTGAGTGATTGTCATAAGGAGTCAATTCCACTTCCTGCTCTTCTTTCACATCCATGTACTCGTGCTTATATTCTGCCGAAAAAGTATAAATACCAGGTAGGAACGGTCCCACTTCCTTGGAAAAATCGTTACTGGACGCCTCTACCAACTCCTCGTCCCCTTTGTACAATTTCGTTCCCTGGAATTCCGTGTGCAATTGCACATAAATTGGTTCTATGTATAATTGGTATCGATCAAAAAACAGAAATTTCCCATCCTGCTCCAGTCGGACTAACGATTCTTCTCCACCAACTAAAAATTCCAAAACTTCATCCTCAGCATTAGCTTTATTACCTTTGTATGCTTCAGATTGCTTTTTCACCGATTCGACTAGTACATCTCCATCCTCTGGATTAGCCTCTAAATATTTCACAAACGCCTCGGCATCCTCGTTAGCAATCTTTAGTTCCTGATTACGGAAGGATAACAGGTCAGCAATTTTTTCAGCATCCCCTTCAACAACCGCGTCTTCAAACGCATCGACCAATCGTTCTTGGGAAGTAAAATACGCACCGATAAAATATACTGTTGCCAGCACTACTGCTACTGCAGAACCAATGATAATGACTTTCTTTTTCTTTTTTGGTGACATTGGGGCTTTACTTGATGCTCTTTTGGCAGGTTGCGGTTGGTTGCTTGGAGTTGATTGTATCTGTTTTTCAACTGATGATTGGTCATTATTTGTCAAAGGTGCTCCACATTCTGTACAAAACTTCTTGTCCGTATCGATTTTTGTGCCACATTGGTTACAAAATTTCATATTAGCCTCCTTGTAAATTGTGTAGTAAGGAAAGAACAGACACCTTCACATCAGGTGCCTGTACTTCAATCAAAATCCGTAAAAGGAGTTTTCCAAATCATCTATTAAGTTACCAACAATGCTGTCTCCAATGATGGCAAAGATAATCACCAGGGCAATATTTGCAATGATCAGCCCGTAATACACATCGATTCCACCGGAAACATTGTCTTCTTTGACAGAAAAAATGACTGCCAAACTCGAAGCAACAAATAAAAGAAGGGCAACACCAAAAAGAAACATACTAAAAGCAGTTGCCGAAATTAACGAAAAGATGACTGCCACTAACAGTACAGCTGCCGGCAATACATTGAATACCCCGAACCTACTCATGACTTCTACAAATGTAACATTCGATTTCATCAATTTTGCTACACCAAAAACTACCGCTGTATAGATAGCCAAATAGATTAATAGATAAATAAATGGCTGAACTACGGTTGCTCCAAAAGGAATTGTGATAAAACCGCTACTGAAATTTTTGGCAGTAAAATAAGAAAATAAAGGCAGCAACAGGGCAAACAGTACATGGGCGATAATCCCATTGATCATATCTGCTCCAGTAACCTTCCTGCTTGCAACCATTGGCCCCTTTAAAGCTTCCTTCGCAAAAGCGAAGAAAAACTGCCGGCTGATCACTTTCCCTTTTTCAACGTATTCGTTGCTTCCTCCAGCGGTTGCTGCCGTTTCTACCGTAGCAGCTTGTTCATGGTTAGCCTGCTGCTGGCTTTGCTGAATCCCAGAAACTAATTTTGTTCCACATTCAGCGCAAAATCTAGCTTCCGCTTCATTCAATGATCCACATTGCGTACAATGCATGATTCCATCTCCCTTTTCTTCTCTGTTAGTTTTTGTCTCTCTCAGGAAATAAATTTTTATTACTGTAATTATGTAAATTATTTCAAAAACTTGTTATAAAACTCCTATTCGATTGAGACAATTAGGAATATTATACCACCATTTTTAGGGATTTTTAACTACTAATCAATAAATTTGTAATTTTATATAAAAATTTGTCGAGAGGCGGGGATTTATCTGCGGTAATACCTTGGAAAAAGCTTTATATGGTAGGGGATTACCGATGAATAGAGGAAGTGAAACACCTCCTTTGTTGAAGATGTTTCGCTTTCTTAAATGGGAAAAGTACAACAGATAGGAGAGCTATGAGCTCCTACTTAACATCCTATCGAGTTTTGCCTCGGGAATTAGATTTCGATTGCCCTCTTCTTTGTTCATCCGGTTGTTTTTTACTCGGATTGGTCGGCTTAAAGTTCTTTTTACGATGTTCTTCGGACATGTTATTTCCTCCCAAAAAATTAAGATTTGACCTGCTTCTATACAGTTTGAACCTGAACAAATTCCAGTTCTTTTTATTATCATCAGAGTTTGTTTTACTATTCACCTTTAATCAACTGCTTCTGCTCAATCCATAGATAACCCCCTCAAAGATATCTTTGAGGGGGCATCCAACTTTTATTCAATTGTTATCTTCGATCCAACCTCTACTGTCACCAATTCTGCATCTTCCAGATATAAGGTTCCCGATTGTTCAGCTTCCGTACTCCCGTTAAATCGTAATGTAATATGACCTAAATCATTAAGGTTTTTATTGACGGCAGAACCGACTTTCGTAATCCCATAAGTTGTTCCGTCGATTGTTAGCTTTGAATCTTCTGTTATCTCTTTTTCTACTGGATTGACATCAATTATATAACAAAAGTCCGCAAGTTCTGCCGGTGCGTTCTCTCCAAACAACACCATCATCTTTTCAGCTTCAAAGGCTTTTGCATCTTTCCCAATTTTTTTTATTTCTGTCTGATACATGATTGATACGCTCCTTGTCTGTTATTTATATAATCCGAAGCTGGCAAGCCAGGCAACAAACACACGTGGGACGCCGTTTAAGAACCTGGAGTAAAGGACCGATGGCACCCCTACTTCGATTGTTTTTGTTTCTGCTTCCGCGAGGCCTAAACCAACCGGAATAAAGTCTGCGGCATTCTGGGTATTGATCGCAAATAATGCCGGAAGTGCCAGGTTTGGAGGGATATTCCCTTTCCCGATTTCTACACCGATCAAGGTACCTAGAACTTGTCCAATAACCCCTCCTGGGCCAAGTAATGGACTTAAGAAAGGCAGAGAGCAAATAAAACCGATGGCAAGCAACCCCCAGATATTCCCTCCAAGTGGTGACATGACGTTTGCGAACAGGTCACCGATGCCAGAGCCTTGAATAATACCGATCAATAATGCTACAAATCCCATAAACGGAATGACTGTATGCAGCATCGTTTCCACCGCATCACGAGAAGCTTGGTAGAAAGTATTGATCACTTTTCCAGCAGCTAATCCGATTTTGGTCAAGACACTTTTATTTTCTTGTTCCGCCCTTGTCTCCATAATTTTTTTATCTTTTGAATAAGTCGCTTTCTGTTCTTGTTCTTCTTTGGTTTCCGTGTGGGCCTCTGTCACTGCCGCACGATCACTTTCTTCACCAGCAACCGATACTTGCTCCACATCAACATTAGATACATAAATGTCTTCGGTTATATATTGACGCAAAGGACCACTTTTACCGGTAGCCATGATATTGATTGTCGGAATGCCCTTTTGTGGATAAATGCCACAACGCAATGTTCCCCCGCAATCAATCACAGCTGCCATGATTTCATCTTCTGGCACGGATGTTTCAAAGCCATTCACAGGTTCTGCACCAGTGATGTCACATATCTTGTCAACAATGGCAGGCTTATGACCACCTGTTATATACATCAACTTGTTACGTTTTCCATTGACCCCAATAGTTAGCGGACCACCAAATCCACCTGATCCTTTAACGATTTTCGCTTTTTGTCCCATGTTGTCCACCTCAGCCTTCTACGTTTACTTCTTTGCTTAATTTAACTTTTTGTTGTTTCTCCACATAACTCGTTGTAAAGTCCGTCACCCAGCCACCGATAAAGTTCATCACTAAACCGACTAATAAATACCGGACAGCTAAATCCGTCATGGGCAATCCCAGTTCTTGAATGCCTTGTGCAATACCTAAGAAAATAAATAATTCCGCCGGATTAATATGAGGAAATATTCCGTTACTTGTATGAGCGAATTGTGCTGCAGACGCAAAGTAACTCGGTTTGTATTTCTCTGGCATAAACCTTCCTAATGAATGGACCATCGGATTTGCTAACATAAACGAACCCAAGAATGGTAAAACTAAATACCTTAAGAACACATTGTTTGCTGATTTTTGTGCAATCACATTAATCTTATCTTCGCCGATTAACTGAATAATGGTATTCATAGCAATCAATAACATCAGGACAAGCGGTACAATAGATGTCATCCAATCGATAAACGTGTCGGCACCCGTTTGAAATAGGTTGATAAATCCTTCGGCAAAATTAACGATGTAATCCATGCTTTAGACCCCTTTCTTTTTTAAACATTCCGTTTACTTTACGTACAGCTTTCATCATTGGCGAAGGAATTTGGGCAATTTCACCGCCACTTTGAATGATGTGGAAAGTATTTTGCGCATCCAAAATCGCTTTTGCTAATAACTTGTTATAGCTTTTTAAGTCGCTTTCACCCAGTTTCCGAAGTTTCATGCCCTCTAAACCTTTGAGCGGCTTGAACTTAGAAAACACGGTAACACCTTGCATGTATCTCGCGTCTTCAATTACATTTTTATTGTTTAGTTGCAATAACACTAATGTCCCGGCTTTAATGATAGCTGGCCGTCTTCCGATAGCGACACGCCCTTTTTCACGCAATTGGGTATAGTTCTTAGTAAAATTCTTTATTTGGAGTAAACCTAGTAAGTACTGAACGACAAAGCCAACAGCGGCCATGATAATCAGCATGATAAAAAACATCGGTTATTCCCTCATTTCTTGATTTAAAATTTGACAAAACTCTGTATAAGTCGTCTTCGCATGGATCTTTTTCAATATATAGTTGTTGGTCGTTATCGCTAATACTTCTTCGTAAATCCGGATAAGCATCGCCTCGTTCACATTGGCTTCAGGAGAAGCAATTAGCACTACTATCTTGACGTTTTCATGATCTTCAGGCGGCTCATCCAGAACCCCTACCTTGATAAAAATACCTTCCTGCTTATGACTGGCATGCGGGAAGCCAAGTGGACCATTAATCGTAGATTTTTTGTTTTCTCTATCGATAATATTCTTCTTAAAATCGTCATCGACTTTGCCTTCTTCATACAGTTCATCAGCCAATCGACAAATAATATTTTGATAGCTTTGCTGACCTTGAAAGTGATAAAAATCAGAGTGATCAAGAAAATCCACAAGCACACTGCGGTTAAAAAATTTCTTATTATTCACATCCTTGTAAATCAAGAATTGCTCTATCTTTAATTTGAGCAGCTGCTGATCAAAAACATCCTCTACATAAATAACTTTATTGAACATTCTGTTTGTTTTAACCGTGGAAAGCACTAAATCAAATGGCTGAATACGTTCTTCCGTAAATTCTGAATCATCAAGTACCACGACGTTGATTTGGGTTCCAAACACTTTATGCAAGTTCATGGTAAGCAACTTGGTCGTGCTTAGTCCTTGATTCGTCAAAATTGCAATATCCCTTAATTCATTCATCTTTTGTTCGAGTTGTTCCAAATAAACACTGAAATAGATCGTTAAAAAGCCCAATTCCTTCTCTGGCATCCTCAAGCCAGTCACACGAGTAATGCTTTCCCCTAATACGGTAGACAATTCGTAGGCAAAGGGGAAGCGCTGCTTCATGTCATATGTCAATTCGTTATTCAACTTGATTCGAAAGATCAATCGATTGATTAAATGCTTAATGTGTAAACGAATGTCCTTCGTGAATAATGTCTCGTCAATTTTAAGGCCGTAAAATCGCTCCACATCCTGAATCGTTTGATCAATGATTTTTTGAATCAGTCTCTCATCTTTTTGTGTTAATAACTCATCTAATATCGAAGCCCTGCGTCCCATCAACTGAATAACAATTAATATGATTTCCTTCCTGGCATCTGTTTCAGGGAAATGCATCTCTAAATACGCTTTCATAAAATTTAAAGCAACGTATTCTTGAGAGTTAAAGATATTGGTATCCAAATCAACGGTACCATCAATAAAATGCCCCTCATCCATACGGTGCAATGTGACCTTTAGTGACAGGAGCAAGCGCTCAAAAGACTGCTCATCCAATCTCCAGTCATTTTGTAAATCACACAAGCCTGTTATAAGTCGTTGTGGCACCTCATATTCCAAGAATTTGGACGGAAATTGTTCAATTGCTAACTTGCGTATCTCAAATTCTGATCCTTCTAATACCAAGCCGACATTTGGAGTACCTGTGATCTGCACGTGATAGGCTTCGATGTCACGTTTTATATCTTTCAATATCTTACTAACTAATGCCTTGCTTAAAAACAACCTTACTGCCATTTCATCAAGGGTCGTTTGCTTGTGAATGGATAAATGATAAAAAAGCTCATCTTTTCTTTGTAGATTCTCTTTTTCAATTTCTTCGCATTGCTGTTTAAGCAAATTTAGTTTATCAAAGAAGGAGTCATTATCTTTAATAACGAGTGACAGCAAGTGATGGTGTTTTGTTATATAGGATTCCTTTTCAAATTCTCCATTGATTTGTCTTATATAATTAGAAATCGTCTTTTCCGACAGATTTAATAGATAGGACAACTTTTCTGATTCAATCTCTTCCTTCATGAGAGATTCTATTATTTTTAGGTGTTTTTCATTAAGTTGCATGACTTCTCCCCTATCTTATGGAATCAGCCCCTAGACTTACCACCTGAAATATTAACTGTGGTGCCTGTGATGTAGCTAGCTTTTCCAGAACTTAAATAACAAATCAGGTCAGCAATCTCCGTCAATTTGCCTACCCTGCCTAATGGAATCGACTTTGAATAATCGCCATTTAATTGATCGACAGTCGTATTTCTGCTGTAAGCAAGAGCCTCTTCATATTGTGATGTACGTAACCCCGTTTCTTCAATAATGCCCGGTGCAATAGCAATAACGTTTACATTGTACTTCCCAAGTTCTTTTGCCCAACTCCTCGTGAAACCAATCAACGCAGCTTTCGTAGCTGAATAGATGCTTTGGCCATCCGATCCTTCTTGTCCAGCTTCACTCGAAACATTAATAATAATACCAGATTGTTGAGAGATAAAATGTCTGGCTACTGCTTGGCTAAGCCACACAGGGCCCTTTAAATTCACATTGAACATAACATCTAAGTCTTTTTCATCCATTTCATATTCAGGTTTCTCGCCTCTTACATCTACAAGCAATCTCGGGAGGTTAATACCTGCATTGTTTACCAACACATCGATTTTGCTTTCTTTTGCCGCTACAGTGTCTACCGTTTGTTTTACAGCTGCCGCATCGGTGACATCCAGTTCCATAAAGCGATAATTATCATCATCCAGCGGCTGGTCTTTTAAATCCAGGTTATATACAACGGAACCATTTTCTAATAATGCTGTAACAATCGCTCTGCCAATTCCAGAACTTCCCCCTGTTACAATAGCAACCTTACCTTCAATACCTAACCAATTTCCCATCCGTAATGCCTCCTAAATTTCTTGTTGATTGTATTGTACAAATAAGCGTTTTCAAAATTAATTCATACTTTTGTGGTGAAATTGGAAAAAGGGGAAATAATGAAAGTTTTTAGTGGGGCGAAGCAGCTTTATGCTACCTGAGAGGATTATTTGGTAACCCAATTGGCATTCCTTGCTAGTTGAAACATAAAATATAAAGGATCATTTATATGTGTCTCAGCGAAACCTAGCAATAAGTTGTTGCTATTAAAGGAGGTGAACAGTTGAATGGAATAAGAAACGCTGGTTTACTTTTTCTTTTGTTGATCCTTTTGGTTGGATGCACTAATAATGATGAATATAATGAAGCATTGGCGGAATTTTACACGGAGGCAGATACAATCTTCTTTATCTCGAGTTTTGCCTTATCTGGATATTCAAATGCCTGGAGTAATGCGATTGATAATGGAGAAAACTTCAGCATAGCAGTTGGAATGCAACAAAGTAAATTTGAGGATATGGCTAACGCTTCTGATGAATCGTTGGAGGAAATGTCTAAAAACCTAAATACTTTGTCTGAAGCTTCAAAGAAACACCCCGAAGAATACGATGAGATTTATCAAGAGTGCAAAGCATTGTACGCAACATTGTCCTCTATAGTAGAACAGGTTCATAATCCATCCGGTTCTCTCCTATCTTTTAACCAAAACGTCAATGATTTGACGCAAGAATTTAAAAGCAAGTATGAAATAATAGGGGCCCTCTTATCGGATGAGGTTAAAGCATTGATCAAACAAAAAGAAGAAGAACAGGAAAAAGAAGTTGTTACAGAAGAGGCGGAAGATAGCTGAGTGTATTTGGCATTTAATCCACGTATGAAATGGCAGTATATTTTTTGTAGTTAAAAAGACCTTCAATATTAGCGTCAATATATAAAATGATGTATATTGAAGGTCTTTTTGTTGATGAAGTTTGTTAAAGTAAAGCCCCCAATTCTTTAAGACTCGAATCCGAGATATTCATTAAGATCTCGTGTTAAATAAGTGTCTTTACTATAGTATAATAACTGCTGCTAGGAGGAGAATTTTTAATTTCACCTACAAATTCATACCCTACGATTTCATAAAAGGAACGGGCTTGAAAACACACTAACCTTATTGAATAATCGCCCCCGTTTACGTAAGACTCGAATTCAAGATATTTATGTATAACTTTAACTAATATAGCTAATATAGCTCTCTACTTTTCGGATAAAAATATCTTGCATTCACTAAAAATTGGGTTCCAAGAAGAAATAACATCACTATTGCAATAGCTGAATAATCACTTTCAAATATAAGTTTACTTGTTAAAGTAACAACTACCATTATTGCCATAACAACATCCAACCCTATTAAATGTTCCATATGTTGAACCTCCCACTAATACTTACTAACATTTCCTACAAGTAAAAAGCTATCTATCATATACTCCTAAGTAAAGTAAAAAACAAGTTTCCCCAAGAAACTTTGTACTCCTTAAAGGTTAAAAAAGAAAGATGTATATTCAATCGATACGAAGCACCGAGGAAAAGTGCACCAACGACCCCCACCAACAGGTATCTAAATTTGTATAGCCACTCGTATTTATATTCCTTCGAATCCCCCACTGTTAATACTCTCATTTCACAATAGAGGTGAAAACCGAAGAGATTTTCCGCCCCTTCTTAAAGTATCTTATGATCAAATATGGAATCAAAAAAATTAATCCAATTGCTGCCAAAGCGTAAAAATATGAAACACTTTACATGGAACCCCTCCTCAAAGTTGAGAGAATTCCCTAAAGAAATAAATGCTCTTTCCATGTTTTTTAAGTCTCGATAACGCGTTTCAATTTAAAACGATGTTCTGTAAGGTCGTGGTCATCATGAAAATAAAAACGCATGAAATCTGAAAAAATCTTGATTTCATGCGTTTTATTCATTTTAAAACGGTTTTATCCCAGCCTCTTTAATTTTCTTTATTATCTTTCCAACGATAAAATTGTTTTCTGAAAAATAATACAAAACCTAATAAGATTAAAGTATAAACTAACCAAGGGATAACCCCTTCAAGAGTTGGATATAAAATATACGTTACCATTACTAGTATGATAAGAGATCCTATTATGCTGTAAACAATGTTTGCTTTTTCATTTTTGAACATGGATCTGCCTCCTTTAAATAAAATAAACGTTTATTGGTGATTTTAACATTTTTCTAAATAAAGCACTAGCACCTTATCTGATAGTAAAATAAAAGAATTTCCAATATATTCAAGCACAATGGAGTATTAATTAATATATTCCATTAAAAAGGTTTAAATCGATTTTATTACTATTTTGTTAACTTCTGTTAATTTGGTAGAATTTAGATAATTATTCAAATTTTTTGTAAATCGAATAATTAATTAGATTCTATTAATTTTTCATCTAAAGAAAGGGGTCTTTAAAAATGAAGAGCTTTTCTAAAGTTTCTAAAACATTATTAAGTGCAACAGCAATAGCAGGTATGGCCCTTGCACCTATAAGTGTTAGTGCAGATGTGAATTCAAATCTATCTGTGAGTGAATCAAAAGACGCTACAGTAGGTACTAATGCTGTAGTTCCACCAGACGAGGGAGGAACCACTCTTTATGCCGGAAGCTATTATATTTCAGAAAGTGAAGTAGAAGATTTGTATGCACAGCATAATTCATTTGGTTATGCTCTTACAAGAACTGGATTAGGTATACTCGGGGGCGCATTAGGTACAACAGCCGGAATAGTATCTTCTGTTTTCACTGGAACACATGAAACTAAATTTGAAGAAAAAGTGCGAGAAGCATATGCGAATGATACTGGAATTAATGTCATTTTGATGGAAAACCCCAATGGTTATGGTAGCTCTCTAACACCTCACTATTCTTAACTATAGGGGTTAAGCAAACATATGAGTTGTAATCGAATTTCTAAATAGAACTATTGGAAGATGTTAGAAGGTAATTGATACTTTTTAAAGTATCTCCAGTCTAAGGCTATTGAATTAATCAAAAGCCCTGTAATGGACACAAACACTTGATTAGTCTAACTTAGCCAACATAAAATCATTTAACCTTCAATTTCATAAATTGAAGGTTAAATGATTTATCTGTTATTGTTGGTTGTTGCTAATTGAAGTTGTACTCACATGAATTTCTTCTTGTAAGAAAAGGTTTAGCTAAATGTAAACAGTAAACAAAATGGAGTGTTGCTAACCCTTTCTCATATCTTACTCCTTTTCTAAAAACATCCTTAATCCCTTCGATTCTCTTAATGATCATTTCATAAAAGTGAATAAGCTTATCTCGTTTTGTTTTAACATCTTCTTCATATAGCTATGCAAATTAAGGTTGCCCTCAATAATGTATCCCATCACTTTCCTTTTCAGTGAATGTAAGCTTAAGTCGGTTCCTTACCAATGTTGCTGTAATCTATGACGAAAATGGAAAAATGGTTCAACACATTGAACTATATCTGACTAAGAATGAACAATGGTTATACTTCCCGCTCACTATTAAAGATAGGCAACGATATACTACTACAAACGGAAAAAGAGAATTTGAAAGTTGAATCAGCCACCTTGGTGAAATATGTAGATCCGGAAACACAAGAAGTATTGTATATAAACAATATCCCTGTTTCCTTGAAGGATAGTCATGAACTTTCAAATGTGGCCATCATCTATAATCAAGATGGAAAACTGGTCCAATACACGGAATTGTATTTGACGAAGAACGCTCAAGGTAATTTCAAGGTGACTTCCTACATAGACAATAAAAAAGTTGTGGATAAGGACACCGATGAAAAGTTTATGACAGCTTCTGCTTATAAGGACCAATTCAATGGGCCGCATTTGAATTTCAGTGTTAGCAAATTAGCTAAATGTCTGGGTATTTCGATGGGATTAGCCGATGTAATCGGAATAGGTTGCGCAGCGGCATGTTGGTTAACAGCTGGTGCAGGGTGCATAGCATGTGTCGCCGGATTGGCCGGATTTGCGGTTGGCGGTGATGCGGTTTGTATAGCCAATGCTTTCGGTAGTTAAGGAGGAAAGATAATGAATAAAAGAAAAAGGTTGTTGGTGGTGTCTACATTACTAACAGTCAGTGTATCCGGCATAATGACGTCACTGGGAATTTTTTTAAACAGTGTACCTCTCCTTATCTTGAGTTCACTCATTTTAGTCTCACTTCCATTTACTACATATAAAGTGATTAAGAACAACTAACAGATAAAGTATTTTGATTTCTTTATACTAAGAGAACTTTTCCCCATTTCAATTTTTTGATTGAAGTGGGGAGTTTTATGTGGAAAGATTTATGCTTTTCCCAAATGAGCAGATAACGTCTTCAATTCAAAACGGTAGCCTTAACGCATTTCAAGGAATATTTATGAAGGAAGCAAACTATCTTCTTTTTGATTCATGGATGCTAAGAACCTTGGATAAGTCGCTTCCAATCCCGAAAACCCGTTAATACCTTTTCAATAAATCAATCGTTTCCCTAATATTCACTGTTCCATCTTCATTCCATTGGATATAGTCCGTTCTTTGAGCGATGGTCATCGTTTTTCCGTTGCCTAATCTGGCTGGCCTCTTTAAGTGAAGTCCCTGTTTTTCTGATTCCTCGAGGATATCGCTCAAGACTTCTGTGCGAAGCTTGCTTCGTTTTTCGTCTTCCCGCGCTACTACTTTCACACAAAGGGTTTCTTGTTCCAATTGCATATAACATCTTTTGTTAAGCTTGGAATTCCACCAGAAACCCCAAAACCCGCCAGACCGATTATGTACATAACCCCAATCTCCATCTATTTCTTTTTGGATCTCTTGGTAAAATCCCTGCCATGCATGATCATCCCATTCTTTAAGGGGCTTCGTTCGAAAAGAAGATACGTTGTCATCCAGATTTTGCAGGTGCCGATAATAATCAAGGAAGATGGTATTGTCTATGCCCTTATCGACACCATTTTTTAGTATGGTTAACATCATGGGCCGTTTAAAGGGGACATAACCGGCATCCACAACAGAGCGATAGTGGCTTTGATCTGCAATTTTATAATAGATCGGCAACTGAATCAGATGCGGATATGCTTCCTGGATCGCATCACGGTAGCGTTGAAGCTGATTGGAATGATTTTTCGTATAGGTTTTGTCCTCTATCAAAATAGCATACGTGTCATTGATGATGGCGAGAATATCCAATGATTTAAACTGCCGGATGATTTCAATGGAGTCAGTCACCGGAGCAGGAATGTCATGGACATGGAAAATCTCCGAAATGAACTCCACCCCTGCGTCATGCAGTGGCCGGTTCAGCGAACGGTAAGCTTGGTCACTCCAAGCCGTCAGCCAACACAAGAATGCATCTTGCGACAACTCACTTGTTGCGAACTGGAACAAATTCGGTGTTTCGACATATGCAGACTGACTATCCTTGGCGTTTTGCAGTAATTCTTCGATATTATCATCTCCCTTGTAATCCTCCCAATAGCCTCTGGCAAGCAATGAATCAACATGCATTGCCGGCCATAAAACCAAATCCCGCACATCCAAAATTCTTGCTTGTTGATTGGAATACAGTAATAAAAGGCGATCCTCCCCCTGCTGGGCAATCACTTCCGGAACTTCTTCTATTCGTCTCTTATAACCGCACTGTGCCTCGCAGACATATGCTGGGAATACATCCATGACCACCCCGCAGTCTTCATTCTGTTCAAGATTTTCCCCGGCATCTTCTATCAGTGGTGAACCGCATCGTGGACAATTTAACATATTCAATAGAACTTCCCCCTTTGTTCTATAGACGTCTGGCTGAATGGAAAACAGCAAACTTTATAAGATAAGACCAATACTATACTTCGTTCGTAGCTATTCGTTCCTAGCGAATCCGTCACGATCCTCCTCATCCTCAGAAATATCCTCTACATCAATATCGATAATATCAGGAAAGTTTTTCTTCATGTCTTTATATTCTTCGTACAAGTCTTCTTTCGAAAGAGTGAGCGTATCTGCTAATACGTTCGCTAATCTGCGACCCATAGGTTTCATCGAGGCATACGTTATGGAGCCGGAAACCACCCCTCCGAGTATAGGGATTGATTTAGAAATCCCTTTCGCAAAAATATCCTTGTTCACCTTGATTCCTATGTACCCAGCAATTTTCTTGATGATTGGATAATAAAAAGTTCTCGTCATTGCCTTCTGGGGTATTTTCTTTAGAACTTGTTGGGACAGGCCGGAGGAAACAAACTTGATTACAGAAGCAGACCCTGCCACTCCGAACATTACTCCTAAATATATAAGCAATTCATTTCTAGCTTTCTCCGTATCCAAATGTTCCTCTAGCCACAAATCCTCATGTCCGTATAGGTAAGCTAGTTCTTGTGCCAAAATGAATGAATGACTAAAAAATTGGGTAATGTCTGCAGGGACAGTCCCTATCATGGCAAGTCCACCAGGAACGCCAGTCGCAAAGGAAACGGATGAGCTTTTAATCGTTCTCATATGAATGACGGATTTTGCGATATTCTCTAATTTAGAACGCTTTATTCCAGATAAATATGGACCTACCTCTATGATTTCCTTCATTTGCTTTTCCGTCACCAGCTTCTCGAACTTACTTTTCAAGAAGTCTTCCCTGTTCACTTTTACTCCTGGTATTTTTATCACTTGGTCCACAATCTTTTCGATGCTGTAATTTTTCGCCTTGTCAGCCATTTATTTCACTCCTCTTAGGATTTCTCGAAGGGATCCTCTTTCTACCTACAGTCCAGACATTAACCATTTTCACTCTGATCATCCGTAATGCAAGACTAGTTTAATAAATCAAAAGGGAGCGTCATTTTTCTATACCGACCAGTTGTCCCCTTTTCTTCAGCATAGGAACGGCAATAAGGAATAGTATCGGGCTGATGGCAAGAATCCCGAGATGTGTGAACAATCTTAACGCAACATCTTTCAAGAAAAACTTCATTATTAAGTAGTAGCCATATGAAGCTCTCATGTCACTTACTCTATCCCTTTTCGATTTATGGCCCGAACGTATCGTATACGAAGTTCCGTGGGAACCGCGAATGTGGACATCGTCCGGTATATTCTTCCCGATATTCGCAAATCTGGAAAGCCCAGACGAGACAACACCCAATGTATTTCCGAAAACTTTTCTATACAACCAGGTTGTTTGTACAAAAAAACTAGCATGGGGGTAAAAGATTATCCGTATAAAAATTAAGATATAAACCTGAAAAGAACTCACGATAAAGAGGACGATATCCGATAACTCTTTGCCATCGTGATTTATGAACCGGCTCCATGGGTCCCATCCTTGCAAAATACTACCTAAATAAATAAAAATAAGAAATGGGGTCAAATAAAGCTTTTTATTAAGGTTTTTGATTGCTTTTATGTACTGCATGAAATAGTGCATGAGCGTTCTCCTTTTTTTAGACTAGGCTTTAAGCCAAAGGTGGCGATGGCTATTCAAGTAATCATGCTGTTGATTTAAAATCCCCCTGCTTACTGCCTTTTGTTGCTAGATTATGTAGTTTCCAGATATGTGACTGAAACACCGGCTGTTACATGAATATATGATCGTAATTGCTGTTGGCGCAAATAATTTCTTCTATTTGTTCTTCTTTTGTAAATCCATTAAGGGTCAAGAAATGAACAAGCTGGACAAGCACGTCCATCAAACCTTCTTCGGAAAGTTCCGGGACGATCATTTTCTCGTTCAAATAGTTTGTGAATGGAGCCAGGATATACGTTTTGTCCGTAATGTAGTCTTCCCAAATGGAAAAGTAGTCCATAAACCCAGGTTCGACAATTGGAATAGCAGAGTCCCATCTACGTAAATAGGCTTGATGTGCCTCTTCGGAAATATATCGTGTCCTGTTGTCTAAAAGAAAATGGACACAATAACCATCCTGTTGATCTTCGTCATCCCTTATTTTCACTAGCGATTTTTCATCAGGAAATTCCTCCGGCTTGTTTGCTGGGGAATAATGCAACATTTCATAAATAAAATTCGACAATCCCCATGCAACTCTGTTAATCTCTTGCCGGACGTATGCTTTATAGTTCGTCGAATTCACCTCATATGGTGCAATATCATTTTTCTCACGTTCCAAGGGGTTTTCAGAAAGAAAGGCAATTTTCAGCTGACGAAAGGAACTGTATTCCGATCCATTCAACGGGTCCCTACCATTAGGTGAATCAGAAACGTCAAGTTCTTCGTCTGTATTTATCCCTTTATCGGGATGTTCCTCTACGTTATTTCGTGTGGGCATCCATACAGGTATTAAATCATTTAATTCTTTCAAATCCATCATTTGGGGGTTATTCATTCTTTCGATCTCATTTACTATTTCAAAGGAATCATTTTTCGTATAACTGGGTTTTTGCTCCTTTAAGTACTGAGAAACGGTTTCCGTCCTATCATCCAAATCGTATAAACGGACGTTCTCTATAATCAACCTGTTGACCAGCTTTTCGAAGTGTTGATCTGTCAAATTGTCTAAAATAAAATCTCGAACAGTCGTTTCCATGAACCTTTCCTCCAATCGGTCATTTATTAGCTTCCATTTCAAAGTATGGATCCCGCTTCATCAGCCCTTTTTCATAGAGTCTGTGATACTCATCCGTAATCAACTTCTCGATCAGGCTGCTATTCGTGTCGTCGCTGTCTGTCAACATCATTTCTAAATACCAGCTAGCCTTTTCAGAGATATAAATCTTTTTTTGGATCTTTTTATTGTTTTCGATTCCATCGATAAGTTCGGGAAAATATTTCCCCACCCATGTTTTTGACTCCGGATTCGAGGTGATAGTTTCGCTTGCAAATTGAAGAGCTAATTCATAGGGAACTGGCTTGATTTTTTCTTCTTCTAATTCTGCCTCTTCAAATTCCGGGTCTAAATCGTCATTATTCACCGCAATGTATCCGGTAAATTCACTCTTAATAAAAAGAAAGTATTTTCCGCTTTTTGTTTTAAAAAGCTGTTTGGATTTTTTTACGTTTGCTCCTTTTTCATATTCAATTTCTTCCGACAATTGNACTAGCGATTTTTCATCAGGAAATTCCTCCGGCTTGTTTGCTGGGGAATAATGCAACATTTCATAAATAAAATTCGACAATCCCCATGCAACTCTGTTAATCTCTTGCCGGACGTATGCTTTATAGTTCGTCGAATTCACCTCATATGGTGCAATATCATTTTTCTCACGTTCCAAGGGGTTTTCAGAAAGAAAGGCAATTTTCAGCTGACGAAAGGAACTGTATTCCGATCCATTCAACGGGTCCCTACCATTAGGTGAATCAGAAACGTCAAGTTCTTCGTCTGTATTTATCCCTTTATCGGGATGTTCCTCTACGTTATTTCGTGTGGGCATCCATACAGGTATTAAATCATTTAATTCTTTCAAATCCATCATTTGGGGGTTATTCATTCTTTCGATCTCATTTACTATTTCAAAGGAATCATTTTTCGTATAACTGGGTTTTTGCTCCTTTAAGTACTGAGAAACGGTTTCCGTCCTATCATCCAAATCGTATAAACGGACGTTCTCTATAATCAACCTGTTGACCAGCTTTTCGAAGTGTTGATCTGTCAAATTGTCTAAAATAAAATCTCGAACAGTCGTTTCCATGAACCTTTCCTCCAATCGGTCATTTATTAGCTTCCATTTCAAAGTATGGATCCCGCTTCATCAGCCCTTTTTCATAGAGTCTGTGATACTCATCCGTAATCAACTTCTCGATCAGGCTGCTATTCGTGTCGTCGCTGTCTGTCAACATCATTTCTAAATACCAGCTAGCCTTTTCAGAGATATAAATCTTTTTTTGGATCTTTTTATTGTTTTCGATTCCATCGATAAGTTCGGGAAAATATTTCCCCACCCATGTTTTTGACTCCGGATTCGAGGTGATAGTTTCGCTTGCAAATTGAAGAGCTAATTCATAGGGAACTGGCTTGATTTTTTCTTCTTCTAATTCTGCCTCTTCAAATTCCGGGTCTAAATCGTCATTATTCACCGCAATGTATCCGGTAAATTCACTCTTAATAAAAAGAAAGTATTTTCCGCTTTTTGTTTTAAAAAGCTGTTTGGATTTTTTTACGTTTGCTCCTTTTTCATATTCAATTTCTTCCGACAATTGTTCACAAATCTTTTTAGCCGTTTCCGTGTTATATACGGCTCCACCGATAACTTTTTTCACTCTATCCCTCTTTTTTATTTAGTACTAACTCTATGATAAGTAATATATATTAGAGTTAGTACTATGCCAATCCTTTTCTGGCAATTTTATAAATAGAAAACTACCAAAACTTCTGTAAACAAACCCAGGATAAAAATGCTCGTTTTACATCATACCATTTTCCTATAAAAAGGAGAGAATCAGGAATATTATACCATCATATTGGAGGGTTTTTGACGAAATTTAGTTGATTTACAAAAAATTTGGCGAAAGGAGGCAACTATTTGTGGTTAAGTTGCGGAAAAATCTATTCAAAGGGGATGTGAAAAAAGCAAGCGGAATACTCCATTGTCGGAGTGGATTCGCTTGCTTGAAGGGTAGGAAAAAAGGAGGGGCTCCTCCATTTTTCTATCATGCTTAACCGGGCTTTACCTTGATTTTGATAGTCCTTTTCATTGCTCAAAGGTAGCTTTTTTGGCGTAACATGCTTTTATCCATGTTCTTCGAGCTCTTCGTTACTCTAGTATTGCAAGGGCAATCAAATTATAAAGAATCTCAAAAACTATTTCACTTTCACCGGAATCTGGAGAATCATTCTAGCTGAACACATAAATCATTTCGCTATTTTTATTAAAGCATTAAAACAATATTAATAGATTAATCTACGTATCCTCAATATCTATCACTCAACCCTAAGAAGACAAATCTGATCCATCAATTCACCTATCATCGAAAGCTGAACACACCCAGTCTGCTCTTCCATGGCATTGGATACTCCCATCGCAAGGCTATACCTAATTGCTTCTTCATCCTTCATTCCTTTATGAAAAGCAGAAGCAAATCCGGCAAGGACAGCGTCGCCTGATCCTACAGGATTGATTGCTTTCACCACAGGAATTTCTGCTTTATAGAATTTCTCTTTACATTTAATAATTGCTCCATCCGCTCCCAGAGTCACAACAATCCAAGGAATTCGGGAAAAGTATTTGGACTGGAGGTTTGCGAGTAAATCCTCCTGGTATTGAAAATCTTTCTGAAACAATCCTGCGACTTCTTTTGCGTTAGGCTTGATTAAAAATGGTTTTGTCGTGTGCTTGATGGCTTTTTCTAGCAGGTCTTCTTTCGTATCCAACAAGACCGGTATCTTGAAATTCTGGGCAATGGTTAAAAGCTGATTGTAAAAATCATCCGGCAGACCAGCAGGAAGACTTCCTGAGAGAGTAACTACATCTATTTCTTTTAATTGAATGGCGAATTGATTTAAAAACTGGACTGCTTCTTCACTATCAATCGTGGGGCCTTTTTCCAGAATCTCCGTCTGCATCCCTTCATGCAGTAAGGAAATACAATTCCGTGTATCCTTTTTTATGCTCACGAAATCATGCTTGATGCCACGTACAGACAATTCTTCGGCGATGAACTCTCCTAAATGCCCGCCTAAAAACCCAGTCGCCTTTACCTCGTTTTTCAATTGTTTCAATACTCTCGATACATTGAGTCCTTTTCCTCCAGCAGTTTTATTAATTTCAGTAACTCTATTGACATCATCCAAATTAAGTGTGCCGTTCAACTTGTAGCCGATGTCCACTGAAGGGTTCAGCGTTACCGTGAGAATCATCTCATCACCTCATTTTTCTCGAAACATATATATTTTATGGCTGGCTTGAAGCGGCTGTTTCCGCTAGTACTTTGTTTAGAGACGTGATATTTTCTTTCCCTTCTGTTTCCAACTATTCATTGGCAGCTGCTGATCCAGCTTCTTTATATTTAAAAGCAGATCCACTCCATGTTGCACGTCCACAAAGGACGCCATGGAATGCTGCGCCTGATTGTTTTGCGAACTTCAGTGTTTCTTGAAAAAGCTCTGCACTTACACCACCGCTCAAAAATATATAAGGAAGATTCGTAGATTCACTTTGTTCTCTAAAATAGGAAGAGGCTTCCTCACGGGTATATACTGGTTCTTCTTCCGTGAACCCTTCTACAAAATTCATATTTACAGGAACCTCGACCTTCAGCACGTCAGCTCCGAACCGTTCACCAGAAAAGTGTTTCATAGATGACAGGACTTTTCGAGGCTTCATTTTGGCAAACTCCCGACCTTTCATATCATGCATTCCTTCATCGTACGTGATGATTTCTAAAAAAAACGGTATATCTTCCGCTTTACACTCGGATGCAATCCTTTCCACGAAGGCATTCTTCTTCTCATTTACTTCGATAGAACCATCGATATCATGATAGATGAGTATTTTTATTCCGTCTGCTCCTTTCTCGACAAGCCGTTTGACCGACCAGTCCGGAAGAAGACTGGGCATACGACCAACATCGCTTGTGTCATACCCCGTTTTTTCATAAGCTACAAGAAGACCGCACTCTTCGTCTTTTTTGCCTGCCGCCGGCCAGCCATACTCAGGATCCAATAGTATAGCGGAAGCATAAGGAGTTAACCGCTCAGAAACGAGTGATTTGTACTTCTCGATTTCTTGTTTCGTTGTCTCTTCTCCCATCATCCGTTTCAAGGCACCACGTTGATCAATCGCCAAAGCGCTGAAATAGCCATTATCGTTCATTAACTTACTTAATCGTTCTGCTTTCATTGTACGGGTTTGCATCATTTTTTCCCCTTTCTTCTTCCTTAGTGTAGATGAGATTTCCGTTGACGGCGGTCGCTTGAACTTCCAGGTTTGAATCAATTACCACATAGTCCGCTTTTTTTCCAAATGTGATACTGCCGATTTCATTGTCCATCCCTAAACTTTTAGGAGGTGTCAAGGAAGCCAAGTGCCAAATATCTTGTAAATCAGCTTTTGTCCACTTCTGCAAATTTCTGATTCCGTCCAGCAGTTTAAGTGTACTGCCAGCAAGCGATCCTGTTTCCGTTCTCGCTACTCCAGCCTCCATGATTACAGGAAATTCTCCCAATTTATAACTTCCGTCAGGCATGCCCCCTGCACGCATACAATCCGTAATCAACATCAATTGATCTGCTTTCAAACGATAGGTAAGAGCAGCCGCTTCCGGATGGACGTGCAAGCCATCGGAAATCAACTCAACAAACGCATCTTCCGAATGGAAAGCAGCTCCTACTACACCTGGTTCTCTGTGATGGAGTCCCCTCATCCCATTGAACAAATGAACGAAATTATTCACACCATTCTCAAGGGCCTTTATACAGCAATCAAACGTAGCATCCGAGTGGGCGATGCTTACTTGCACCCCCGAATCTTTTACCATACGGATGAACGCAAGTGAGCCTTCCCGTTCCGGTGCCAAGGCAACTTTCACTATCTTGCCACCAGATACCGCTTGCCATAGTTTAAATTCTTCGATATCTGGGTCCCGGAAATACTTCTCGTTTTGCGCTCCCCTATGTTGTTCAGTAAAATAAGGACCTTCTAAAAATATTCCTTGGGATTGAGCGCCGGGCAGCCCATTATCTTCCGCTCGTTTTATTGCCTCAAGCGCCTTTCTTAAATCTGTATCGGAAGACGTCAAGGTTGTCGGCAGAAACCGGGTGACACCGTACGAAGCCAAAGTGGCGGAAATTTCCGTTACAGCTTCCTCCGTACCGTCCATGATGTCATGACCGTTGATTCCATGTATATGTGTGTCAAACAGACCTGGAGCGACCATGTAGCCGCTCCAGTCTATGACTTTTTCTCCGGTAGGTACTTCAGTGGATATTGAAGAAAAACGCCCGTCTTCCACCACCAAATATCCTTTTTCTATCACTCCATGCTCAAGTAAATATTGATCTGCATTTATAAAATACCGCATGTTTTCACTCCTGCTTTTATGCTTCCTCATCATAATGGTGAATGGTGACACCCTGGACTACACGACTGATTTCGCCATTCGGGCTTGGATTATCAGGTGTGATTCCCAATTTCATCGATTTTTTCATAGCCAGTGCTTGAGCAAAGATTATATAAGATAAAGCCGCTTGAAGATCGTTTTGTGGACTTTTTCCTCCTTCACTGATTGAAACAGTGAAATGGGCAAGTTCCTCCACATCCTTATCGGCATTTTGCGTCAGCGCCACCACCATTGCTGCTGTTCCTTCTTCATGAAGTTGTCGAAGCATGTCCAAATCATATTTTCTGGTGTATTCGTTTTCTGAAAGGAATACGACCACCACAGTTTGTTTATTCAGTACAGACTTTGGACCATGGCGAAAACCAAGGGAAGAATCATGGAAAGCAATCACTTGACCACCAGTCAACTCCAGCATTTTCAAGGAAGCCTCTTCGGCAAGCATCCCTAAAAGACCAGAGCCGAGATAAACGATTCGATTGAAATCGATACCTAAAACAGTATCAATGTGATCACCAACACGTTTTATCAGTCTGTCTCCATTTGCTATAACTTGATCGGCAATTGTCCCTTTAGCCTCTTCCGGGAGAAAAAGTTCATAACCTGCCAAAAGCATAGAGGTGAAACTGCTGGTCATTGCTAAGGACTTATCATTGGATTTTTCTGGCATTAGCACGGTTATGCTTCTATCATCCCCTTTTATATTTGCAGCCAACTGACCGTCTTTGTTGCAGGTGATGACAACTTGGTAAAAGTCTTTGATGCACTTCTCGCCCAGTGCTACAGCTGCTACACTTTCCGGACTGTTTCCTGATCGGGCAAAAGAGACCATGACGGTCGGACGATCGGGTTTCAAATATTCGCGTGGGTTGGAGACAATATCTGTAGTTGGGATGGCATCAAAAAAAACGTTTCTTTTACACCATTTATTCAATTCCGGAGCGAGGGTATCCCCGACAAAAGCTGATGTACCTGCTCCTGTCAAAATGACGTGCACTTGTTCATGCTTTTCAGAAATTTCTTCCAAAAATTCTTTAAATCCGGATTTCGACTTTTCCATAGTCGACAATAACTCCCGCCATACCTCAGGTTGGTGATGAATTTCTGTGGCTGTATGGAATGCCCCTCTCTCCTTAATTTCTTCTATAGATAAATTGAACAAATCAAGCCCTCCTCATTTGGTCATGTTGTCATAACCAGTTGTGATGTAATTCTTTAAATTCCTGTAGAATTGGATGTTTCTTTGTTTCTCTTTTTCTCGAATTTCTTGATGTTACTAGCCCCTTCACTTAAAACAAAAGAAACAAATTCATCTAGTGATTTTTCGCGTTGAAAAATACCGCTTAACACCATTGGGACATTGGTTCCTCCAACGACTCTTACATTTTCCTTTTCGTGGGCTATCAAGCTGCTGACATTGAATGGTGTTCCACCAGCGAGGTCTGCAAAACAGACGACTCCATCCCCTTGTTCAACAGAGGCAATCGCTTCACGAAGCTGATTCTCCAGCGCTCCTTTGTCTTCTTTAAATGACACGGCTTCTACATTTTCTTGTATCCCCGCAATTAGTTGAACGGAATCCAGCAAACCTTCCGGAAAACCGCCATGACCCGTCAATACAATTCCAATCATCCTAGCCCTCCTCAATGAAAGTGGTGATTACATAATATTAAAGAACGAACCAATCAGCCCAACGACCACTGTCAATCCTATTAATGCTATAGGAGAACGTCCTTTTTTCAAAAGCCAGTAAACCAACAATGTATAAATTAATGGAAGCAGACCAGGCATAATCTGATCCAAAATATCCGTCTGTACGTTCATCTCAGATTCACCCTGTTTCCAAACGTAGTCTATTTCAAAACCCACATAGGTAGCAATCAATCCACCTACAACTGTCAAACCTACAATGGAAGCAGAGCGTGAAATATAACCCATCATTTCTTTTAACTTGGATATGGCCTTTACACCCATTTTGTATCCATAGTTCATTAATCCGAAGCGTACGCCGAAATGAATAATATTAAAGGCAATCAAAAATACAATCGGACCCGCTATGTTCCCTTCCACCGCTAAAGAAGCACCTATACTGGCCGTAATCGGAAGAAGTGTCAGATAGAACAAGGCATCTCCTATACCGCCTAACGGTCCCATTGTCGCTACCTTGATCCCTCGTATAGCTTCACGGTCTTCTTTCTTTTGTTCCATAGCCAGGATTATTCCCATCACAAATGTCACTAAAAATGGATGAGTATTGAAGAATTCCAAATTGTCCTTCATCGATTTACTTAAATCTTTTTTATTCTTATGGATTTGTTTCAATCCAGGGATTAGAGAGTAAAGCCAGCCTGCCGCCTGCATACGTTCATAGTTGAAAGAAGCTTGGAGCAACAAGGATCTCCAGGCAAGTTTGTGGATTTGCTTCTGACTCAACTCCTCTGCCGGGTTTGAGTCTTCATACACGTAGTTAGATGCCATCCGTTATCTCCTCCTCATTAACTTGATTCCCACCTGCAGGGCCATTTTTATTTTTATTTTGGTAAAAATCATATAACGCTATAGCCAACCCGATTAATGCGATAGCCAGTATAGGCAACTCCAAATAGGCTGCAAGAATGAACCCTACAATGAAAAACATGATGTATTCAACTTTCATCATAATCCGCAGAAGCATGGCGAAACCGATAGCCGGCATAATTCCACCTGCAACGGCCAACCCATCTATAATCCATTGTGGTACCGCTTCCACATATTCAGCAGCTGTCTGTGCCCCAAAGTAAATTGGCAAGAATGCAATGAAAGCGTTAAAGAAAAATGTGATGGTAAGACCCAGATAGTTGAGATTGTCTATTCCTTTCGTATTGGCATCTAAGGCGAATTGATCTGCTTTATGCATCAGCGGAGCGAATAATGTAAATAAAAGTGTAACAAGCCCTTGCATTGCCACCGCAAACGGAATGGCGATGCCAACAGCAACATCTGGATCCTGGCCAGTAATGACACCAAATGCGGTCCCAATTACACCGCCAATAACAACGTTTGGAGGTTGAGCACCGGCAAGTGGAACCATTCCCATCCATATCAACTCTAACGTTCCCCCTACAATCAGTCCGGTGGTGAGATCTCCCAGAATCAAACCGACAACTAGTCCCGAAACAACTGGCCTATGAATATGCGTCAAGCCGTTGTATAAATCTATTCCAAGGATACCGGCCCATAAGGCAATAAGTATCGCTTCTACTAACATAGTGACGCCCCCTTTTTCGTATTTGACAGTAGATCAATCATTTTTCTAATAGTTCCATAATATTTTTTCCTTTTTCATTCGGCACTCCTCTTAAATCGAGTTTCACTCCAAGTTCATCCAGTTTCTTGAAGGCTTCAATGTCTTCTTTATCTACAGACACTGTTGAAGAAATTTGCTTTTTACCTTCCTCATAATGCATGTTTCCTATATTTAAATACTCGATAGGAACCCCATTCTCTTTTAATGAAAGTGCATCCTTCACGTCTCGGACCACCAAAAATATTTTCTGTTTTGGAGAAGCCTTATGGATGATATCAATCGTTTTCTGCAACGTAAAAAACCTGGTTTGGATAACATCCGGCAGTACCATGTCCATCAGATTTTGCTGTACTTCATCCTCTGCCACCTTATCATTGGCTACAACCACTAAGTTAGCCCCAAGGTGGTTTACCCAGGTGACCCCTACCTGACCGTGTATCAATCTGTTATCAATTCTTGTCAATAAAATATTCGGATTTGCCATTTTCTCCATCCCCTTTTATAAAATATTTAAAGTCAAAGAGTATATTTCACCATTTCATCTCCCAAAGCATAAATCCCCCCTTTATCATTAATGGTTATGTTGTCATAACCAGTTTTGTTAAAAAAGGTTAAAATACCTTTTTTACGTAAGTTCTACCTTATATTCAAATTTGTCTCCCCTAGCAACTGTAATGGTGTACTCAATTAATTGCTCATTTGAATACGCATACCTTTTTATCAGCATTGCTGTTTGTTTGCTTGGAATTTGTAAATATTTCGCCTCTTCCTCCCTAACAAGTGTAGGGGAGAAACTTTCTACTGCTTTATTTACAGGAACCGTATAATCATCATAAAACACTTCGTACATTGGCTTTTTTTCTAAGAGTTCCTGAGTCAGACCGGGAAATTTAGAAACAGGAATGTAGGATGTTTCATACATGAGTGGCTCCCCATCAGCGAGCCTTAGTCGCACAACTTTATATACCTCTTCCGTCGGGTTTATCCCCATTTTGTTGCCAATTGATTCTTCTGCTTTCACCGCTTCAAAAGAAAGCACTTTACTGGTCGGAACTTTCCCAATCTTCCTCATTTCATCTGTGAAGCTATATAATTTCACTAAATTTTGGCTGTAGGATTTCGGTGCTACAAATGTGCCCTTGCCATGTAATTTATAAATATAGCCTTCGCGTTCCAATTCCTGTAGTGCTTGTCTGACCGTAATACGGCTCATTCCGTACAAATCACAAAATTCCCGCTCTGAAGGCAGCTTTTCTTGTTCTCGATATTCTTGTGTATTTATTTTATCAATGATTTGATCCATCAATTGAAGATATAATGGAATTCTCTTATTTTTTATCACGTGCTGTCACCTAGCTCTTTTTCATTTTAAAATGAAGTGGTTATGACCAGTTGAGTATATGATAACCTTTTTCAGAATGAATGTAAAGGATTCCATCGTTTTTTCGTCTCTTCCTATTAATACTAGTAGACACAATAAGTTTAAAATACAGAAAAAAATCGGTTAGCAACACTTTTGCATAACCGATTTTCAACAGAAAATTCATTTTTAAATTTATTAACTTAGAGAGTCATTGTCCCTCTCATTTCTAACCTTTTCCATTAGCATGGAGGCATTTTCCTCCAACTCTCTCAGAAATCTTTCGTTTACTTGTTTATTCATATTTACAAGAGAACTTCCCACTCCGACTGCTGCTGCTCCAGATCCTAAGTAAGAAGCAGCA
Organism: Virgibacillus senegalensis; assembly: GCF_000821245.2. GTDB lineage: Bacteria > Bacillota > Bacilli > Bacillales > Amphibacillaceae > Sediminibacillus > Sediminibacillus senegalensis. Next base: position 649,519 of record NZ_LN611424.1, on the reverse strand, counting down.
TTGTCACCATTAATACCTCCTGTAGGGATCAAAGGAATCTGTGGGAAAGGTCCATGTATGTCTTTTATATAAGAAGGCCCAAATACATTTGCCGGAAAAACCTTGACCATTTCAGATCCATGTTCAAAGGCTGTCAAAATTTCTGTAGGGGTCATCGCGCCTGCAATGTTTAGGATTCCATACCTTTTTGTCATCTTTAGTGTTTCAATGTTTACAGTAGGTGAAAAGATAAATTGTGCTCCAGTCATGATAGCAGACCTAGCCGTTTCTGGATCTAGTATGGTCCCGGCCCCGACGATTACTTCCTCTCTGAATTCCCTCCTTACTTGTTTAATGGCTTCTAATGCTGACGGATGATCGACAGCAATCTCTAACGTCTTCACACCTCCACGAAGAAGAGACCTCGCAACATCTAGCACATTTTCAGTCTTTGCACCACGTATAACAGCAATCACACTGTTGTCTCTTATTCTTTGGTATTCGTTCATCTAATCATCCCCTGTTCCAAATGAAACAAAATCTTGTTTTTTCCTTAGATATTGTGAATAAACAGCTAGTGCTCCCTGCGTACTCAACATCCCTGCTTTTTCTGGGTTTACAATTTCCACTTTCAAAGTTGAATGGTGACGATGTAGTATTCTCCTGAAAAGCATAGGAAATAGCTGGCGACCATACAAAACGACCTTACCCTTGCTATTGGATAGTATAGGCTCCATAAACTGATAGTCTAAAGCTAAAAGTGCACCAAGCAAAAAGTTCATATTGTTATTTTTGTCGTTACCTTCCATCACATCTAGGACCCTAGTCGAAAAGACCGTTCTCCCAAATCCTTGTTCAAATGTCTGGCGAAAACCTTTTAATACCCATTCTTCTTTTTGCTCTAAGTTTGCCAAATCCACTATGCTATTTTTCAATATCGAATGGTTGGATAATAGAGCCATGATCTCCCCTGTCATAGAGGTCTTACAGGAAACGATATGATTGTTCTCTACTCTTATTATTTTGTGATGAGATCCATAGTGAATAAACACCATGTTATTTGTCACATTTTCTTGTGACTGAAGATAACCGATTATTTCACATTCTTCTCCTCTCATCATGTCTTTTTCTTCCAATGGACCATTCTCTACTTTAACACCAGGTATATAGAATACGGGACAGCCGGCTAGTGTGAATTTCTTTTCTTCTATCATAGAAAAATCATTTAAAGGAACGGTATTTCGTACATGTGGAATCTCTTTCAAACCATTATTGGATGTGACCATCCCGGTCAAAATAACAGCTGAGATATCCCCGTCAGCCAGTCCGACTTTCTTTTTCAATTGCGAAATGCCGCTTTCTAACCCTTCTACTAAAGCTTTCTTCGTTCCAGACACAGCTACATCCGCTGCTCCCACATGTTTTATAACAGCATCAACTAGTTGGTTTTCCTGGAATAACCTTATTCTCGTCATACTGGTGCCGGAATCTACTAAACAAGTGTACATAGTTACTCCTTTCCTATAAATTCTTAATTTGTTGGGTTTGAATGGCTCCATTAATTTTATTTCGCTTTCCATGCACTATTTGCATGATAGTAACTGCTACTATCACAAATAAACTTATAATTGGTATGATAATATTATTAAAGCTGATCATACCTAGAGAAGCCGAAAAAAGGGCAAGGCGTTCCAGCCAATTCATCCTGCGTAAATAACAACCCACAATTGACGCAGACAAAGTAATAATCCCGATAAGTGCAGTCATGACAGCATACACGATATCGTACCATTCACCTTGCAGCAGTAATTCGTTATGAAAAACGAAAATGTACGGGATAATAAAAGCCGGAATTGCAATCTTAAAAGCCATTAAAGACGTTTGCATAGGTTTAGCGCCAGCAATTCCTGCAGCGGCATAGGAAGAAATGGCTACTGGCGGAGTAATGCCAGAAAAAACTCCAAAATATAGCGCAAATAAATGGGCAGCCAAAACACTAACATTCAATTCTACTAAAGCAGGCACTGCTATTGCAGCTACCATGATATAGGCAGCACTAGTTGGTACTCCCATGCCAAGAATAATAGAAGCAATCATAACCAACGGTAGAATGACAAAAAAGTGTCCTTGTGCTAAACCGATAACAGTAGAAGTAAAAGCGATCCCTATTCCAGTCTGGCTTGCTACGCCGATTATAATTCCTGCTGCTGCGCATGTTACCGCTATCATTATTGTTGCTTTTGCTCCTTCGCTCAATGTGACGACTATTTGCTTCAAGGACATTCGTGTTGCCTTTTTTACAGCCCCAACTATTACTACAGAAGCCAGCGCAACCAAGGCAGCCAGGTAAGGAGTATATCCCAAAAACAATGCAACGATAATGACAAAAAGCGGAATGGACAAATGGGCATTCTTTAACACATAACTCCACTTCGGAACATCTGCTTTAGGCAATCCTTTAATATCCATTTTTACTGCCTGGAAATGAACCACAAAACCGACGCTCAAGAAATACAAAACGGCTGGAATTAAGGCTGCTATAATAACAGAAGTGTAAGACAAACCGACAAACTCTGCCAAAAGGAAGGAGGCTGCTCCCATAACCGGTGGAAGAATCTGTCCCCCGGTAGAAGCCGCTGCCTCAATTCCCCCAGCAAAAGAAGGCTTATACCCTACCTTTTTCATTAATGGAATGGTATAGGCTCCTGTAGAAGTTACATTGGCAGTTGAACTTCCAGAAATAGAACCCATTAGGCCACTTGCTAGCACTGACATTTTGGCAGGACCACCCCGAGAACGACCAGTAAGCGCATAAGAAAAATCAATAAAGAACTGCCCTACACCTGACTTTTCCAAAAATACACCGAACAATACAAACAAGAATATAAAGGTGGCAGAAGCAGCGAGCGGGATTCCAAATATCCCTTCGGTGGTGAATGCCAGTTGTTCGATCAATCGATCAAAGGAAACACCGGTGTGAGCTAGTGGACCTGATAAAAGGTTGCCGTATAGGGCATAAACTATTGCAGCCAAAGATACGATCACCATGCTCCAGCCGATAATTCTTCTGGTTGCTTCTAATATACATAGGATCAAAGCAATCCCTACCATTAAGTCGAGGGGTGTCAAACTCTCCACATAAGCCATACGAGTTATAATTCGGTCATACTCAAATACGCTTAAGTATAAAATGCTGATAGTGGACAGGATAAATAGTATAAAATCTACTAGTAGTGTGACGTTATTGCGTTTTGATTTGGCTAAAGGATATAGTAGAAACGAAATCGGTAATAAGAAAGCCAGATGCAAACCCCGCATCTTATAAGATTCTAGTACACCAGTCAAACCAAGATAGATATGGAACAGGGACGCACATACTGCTATGATGAAAACCAAGCCTTGAATGACCTTCATGGTGTTCCATTTATTATGCGGAGAATCTATTATTTTTTCACTCATTTAAATTTCTCCTCCTCTCATCAAGTAATCACCATCAATCTTCTTAATTACTGAAATTCTACTCTACTCCTGCTTCCTCATAAAAACGTTCAGCTCCGGGGTGAAGTGGTGCCCCCAAACCAGATGACGCCTTTTCTGGATCAGACAAAAATTCCTTTACACCAACATTAATATTACTTAATGTATTGATACCGTCTTCAGAATTCATCCACTTCGTCACTTCGTAAATTACTTCTTCTGGCATATTTTTATTAGCAATGATCACTACTCCCCCGCCAACCGTTTCTACAGCATTCTCTTGGCCTGTATATGTCTCTGCCGGGAGTTCCATCGCCTGGTATCCATATTGATCAGCCAGATTTTGAGTTACCTCTTCAGATAGATTAAGGAACTTAAGCTGTCTGGAAGAATTCATTTCTTCAAAAGGGGCTGAAGGAAATCCTGCAAGAGAAGTGACTGCTTCTATGTGACCATCTCTCATTAAGGAACTGGAATCGCTCATGCTTACATACTCAATCCTGCCACCCCAACCTTCGATGTCTTCATATGTCATGCCGTATTCTTCCAGCACCCTTCTTGTTAATAATTCATTTTCCGTTCCACGAGGTCCAACTGAAAGTTTTAGAGGATATTGCTCCTCTTTTACTTGTTCTAGTGAAGTAACTTCAGAATTTTCCAGAACAGCAAACTGAAATACTGATTCAAAAACTTTAGCTATGCTGGTTACTTCAGATAACTTTTCATCAAACGGTTCAATCCCTTCCGTAGCCGCGTAACTAAGACCAGTGCTTGAATGGCCCATTTGCGCCTCGTTACTACCTACCAGTTCCAAGTTGGCCAACGCACCGCCAACTTTCACAGAAGTTTGTGCATCTTCGTATTCCCCGCTAATAAACTCGCCGATAGAAGCTCCGATCGGATACATAGAACCAGATTGTGCACCCATCGTTAAAGTTACATTCAAGTCTGACGTACTTTGACTAGAATCTCCTTCCGTGCTTGCTTCTCCACCATTTCCACAAGCTGCTAATGTTAATAGAAGAATTATAAACACAGGAATCATGCGCTTTAATCTTTTTTCCATAATAAAACTCCTCCTTTTATATAGTTACCTTGCCACTTAAAGCAAGAAGATCCAATTCTGTCGTAATGAGATCAATTTCTTCCTTAATCGATTCATCAATCGGCACATTGGGGTTTCTTACAAGGGAGGTCGATATGATTCCTCCATCTTTCAAAATTTGTTTGTGTACTCCCATTGCATATTTAGCCAACGTTCCTATTCGGATTAAAGGCAAATGTTTAAAGAAATATCGTTTTGCTTCTTCTTCTTTTCTATCATGAAATAATTCAAAGATCCGCACGCAAACATCAGGAAATTCGCATGCCGGCATCGTACCCACAGCTCCACGTCTGATTTCTTCAAATAAGTACATTCCGTTTAATCCACCGAAAACCTTTAATTTTCCGTCTGCCTGCTCGAGTACCTTAGAAATTTTGATCGTAGTAGGTGGGGACTCCACCTTTACATACTGAATATTTTCATAGTTATTCGCCAGCTTAACCATTATATCTACAGGGATGGAGACGCCACTGGCGATGGGGGCATCTTGCATCATGATTGGTATATTTACAGCTTGAGCAATTTCTGCGAAATAGTCGTAAATCCGTTGGGGATCCGGCTTTACCATATATGGCGGAATAATCATCAAGGCACTAGCACCTGCTTGTTCTGCTTTCTTACTAAGTTGGATGGCTTGGGGGATTCCTGTAGCTCCTGTACCGAATACTACAGGAATCTTACCGGCTACTTCCTCCATTACTACCTGCCCAATAAGTTCTCTTTCATCTTCCGTAAGCGTATACATTTCACTCGCATTACCAAAAATGGATATTCCATCCACCCTTGCTTCTAACTGAAACCTGATCAATCTCTTCAGACTTTGATAATCAACTTGATAGTCATCAGTAAATGGTGTTGCCAAAATAGGAAATACACCATTTAATTCTTTATTTTTCATTAAAACTGACCCTCTTTTCTGATTGAATAGTAACGTACTTTTTCTTCGTCAATGGCTATCCCAAGACCAGAATCTTCTGGAAGATGATAAAAACCTTTTTCACAGACTAAGTTATTCGCCAGCAGATCATTCGCGACCGGAAAGACTGTCGGCTGATATTCTAGCATATAGAAATTATTAATAGATGCGCTTACATGAAGAGTCGCTGCAATGCACACTCCTAAACCTACACTCAGATGGGGTGCTATAGGGACATTGAATGCTTCAGCCATATTGGCAATTTTTTTTGCTTCCGTAATCCCAACTCTTCCAATATCCGGCTGGAGGATATCTGTTGCATGCTTAACCAATCTTTCCTTAAATTGGTATCTTGTTCGGATGGCTTCTCCCAAAGCAATTGGAATCCTAGAATTCTCCCTGACGAAATGATTTCCATCTATATCTTCTGCAAGAACAGGGGCTTCAATAAATTTCACATCATATTCACTTAACTTCTCAGATAAGATGACCGCCTCTTTAGGAGAATAGTGCCAATGGGCATCTACCATAAAATTGATATCACTATAATTATTTTTCAATTGTGAGATTATACGAACGTCTTCTTCCAAACCATAACCTAAATGAAGTTTAATATTTTGAAACTGCTTCTCTCTCCAATCATTGGCGAGAACTTTTTTCTCTTCTATCGTTTGCTTAGGCAAACCTGAAACATAGGCAGGAATCTTATCAATATAGTTGCCACCTAATAATTGATAAACAGGGACATTGTGTACTTTACCAAGAATATCCCATAGAGCAATGTCGATCGCCGTGATAGCATCCACCATAAAGCCGGAAAAGTAACCACGTTCTCGCATTGAATCGTATAATTTGTTCCAAATAACATCAATCCTCTTTGGATCTTTCCCTAATAAATAAGAAGAGAACAATGATTCAATCACTGTCCCGGCCACTTCTGGAGCAACTGGGGCAAGACATTCCCCCCATCCTTCTATCCCACTGCTAGTGGAGATTTTCACAAGCAATGTTTCCAGGCTTTTAGAATAAAAAGATCTATATTCCGGCCTTAAATAATAATTGTTTTTGCTGTAATGAAGACCTGAGGATTCTCCTAAGTAAACGACGCCTTTATCCACCTTTAAAGGAAAAACTTCTACATTTGTAATTTCCAACTTTATATCGCCTCGTCTTTCTTCATCCCATAAATCGGATGAAAAATTTGTAAATTAAACCTTCACCACCTCAAAAAGAAATATTTAATTCATTATATGGATTTTATATCCATTTAAGATTATTAAAACACCAAGCAATGGATTTTTCAATGATTTTTTCGAAAATTCTTTATAAATAAAACAAAATATGAAGATTCATTTCATTTTTTAAAAAAATGTTATATAATTTGGATATCAAATCCAATTATCGGTAGGTGTTATCTTTTGACTAATAGTAGTAAATCACAAAGTGTAGATAGAGCACTTCAATTATTAGAATGTTTCTCAGATGCTCGCTTTGAATTAAGAGTGGCTGATTTCTGTAATATGCTAAACATGTCTCAAAGCAGTGTGTCTCGATTATTAACAACCTTGGTAGACAGAGGTTTTGTAGAAAAAAATCATTTTTCCGGGGCATACTTTCTAGGTAAAAAGGTTATATCATTAGCTGGTGTCTCATTAAACAACTATGAAATCAGAAAGCAAGCACTTCCAGAACTTTACGACTTAGAACAAAAAACGAACCTGGGAGCTAATTTAGCTGTATTAGATGAAACTGAAATGTTTTACTTAGCCCATGTGGACAGCAGAAAATCTCCAAGAATGTACACATTAGTCGGCTATAAAAACCCTTTGCACTCTACAGGAATCGGAAAAGTTTTATTGGCACATTTAACAAATCATGAGGCGAATCAAATTTTAGAAAAAACAGCCCTTGTTCCATATACTGTTAATACTGTGGATGACAAAGAAGAATTATTGAAGGAGTTAGAGGTGACTCGAAAAAGAGGTTATGCTCTTGAAATAGAGGAATTAGCTCTAGGCAGAGCTTGTATAGCTGCTCCTGTTAGGGACAGGAGTGGAAAGGTAGTTGCAGGCATCAGTCTTTCCGGTCCTTTATCTGAAATCAGGTTGGAAGAAAGACAGCAAGAACTGGCTAGCATCTTAATCGAAACAACTGATTTAATTTCTTTGAAAATGGGCTACATGTCATCTCCCGCCAGAATGTAATATATGTTAGATTTCCAGAGAAAAGCAGTTGGGTCCGCGTTGATCCCAACTGCTTTTCTCATTTTGTTTCCCGCAATAGTCAACAACCGTAAGCTAATATGTTTACTTCTCAAACACACTCAAATCATCTACATACATGGATCGGTGATAGCCTCGGAGACCGATTTTCCCATAGGAGAAAGAAGTGTCTTGTACATCAATCAATAATTCCCCATTGAAATATCCCGTTATACTATCTCCATCTACAACCGCTCTCATGTCATACCACTGATCCTGTTGGAAGGAAACCTTTTCTTCCGCCAATTTCGTCGCAGACCCATTGACCCATTTATACAACTGGAGGTATTGGTTTTCTCCGTCCGCATATTCCAGTCTTAAATGGTAAAAATTCTGTTCATCCTGATAACGGAACAATAATCCTGATGATCCCCCATAAGTAGAAGAACCTGAGATTTGAGAAAACCTTGCCTGAATGACAAAATCATCCCAGGTTTTTTCTTTCACAAATGCAAGTGCTGGTCCCCACCCCCAGGACGAAGGTTCCGCCTTAGCTTTAGTATTGCCACCATCCTCGACAATCTCCCAATTTCCTTCCACTGTTTGCCATTCAGAAAGGTTTTCAAATGTCTCTTCAAATAGATAATCATTAACTAAAACTGAGACAACAACACGTTCTGATACAATTTCTTTACCATCACTATTTTTTCCGATCAATTCGATTTCATGGTCACCATCCTGTACACCACTTAATCGATAATGCCAGTTTCCATTTTCTTCTACAGCAATTCTAGAAGAAGTATCACCTAACCGGATTTCCAGTTCCTCGATCCCCTTACTCGTTCCACCAATATAATGAGGAAGGAAATGTACTGTTTCAGTGATGGATTCCTGTTCAACCGTGATCTCTGGTTTATAAACCATCACCTTCAAACTATTAGACTCTATCGGCTTGCCTTTTCCTTTCCTGATTACCTTAGCATAAATACTCGCTTCTCCTTCTCCTTTAGCTGACACCATTCCAGTTTTATTTTTCACCTTTGCTACCGATTTGTTGTCAGAAAAGAAAACGATGTTGTATTCCTCAGGATCTACAAGGAAACCATGTTCATCATACGCTTCTACGTGAAGTTGCCTGGTTTCGCCTTCCACAAGTTCTTCCTTATCGATGCTGATCTTTGCTCTGGCAATTTCCTCCGAATTAGCCGCCCCTAAATCTCCATGTGTGAATGTCGGATGCGGTACCGAATGGACAGAATTCAGCGGTCGCAGTTCATGCAGCAGTTCTTCTGCTTGGTCATTCTCATATACATTGTTCAATATTTCAAAGTAACCCATACTTGCAGGATATTCACCTTGGAAATTCAAGTATGCATCGTCTCTAATATGTGTGACGTGAACAATATTTTCTACTGGCCCATCATAGTATGGAAAAGTTTCTGGAGCGGCAACCCAATTTACGACCTCATCATATGCCTGTTCCAAACTATGGCCGCTCGGTGAAATATAATCATAGAGATAAACACCGTTTATGCGGGCGATTTCCGCTGCAATCGTCTGCGGTTGTAAAGAAAAATGAGAATACCAGATTCCATGCGTTCCTCCGTTTCTATTCACTTCATGCTTTAGATGACCATTCTCATCGATTTGGGTTTCAATAAATTCCTTCCAGCGATCGATACCCTGATCAAAAAGACCTTCATCTCCTAAGTAAGCGGCTGTTGAAAGGAATAAAACAAGCCCCCAGTTGCCCCAGTTGTTTTCCGCCCCCATGGTATTCATCGGTAAAGCCTTCTCTCGAAGAAAGGCTTCAAACATAGCTTGATCATCATTCTCCCAAGAGGAAGAATCCCTTATCAAATCTGCTGCATAAATCATCGCCGGAAAATGATAGCTGAAGGAAAGCATGGAATCATCCGTACGGTCAAGTGTCTTCACCGTGGTAGACCAGTCATTGATAAAAGAAGCTGCCTTTGCTGCATATGCTTCTTCGCCTGTCATTTGATAGGCCAAAGCCAATTCATAGGCGCCATTCGCATCATTCATGACTGTTGCTTTTGCGGCCCGATGTGCTTCTGGATCCGTATAAAATCCAGGAACATACCAGTTTTTCGGTGCATGGGGCTCTTGCTCCATCCTATAGTCGGCAGCCGCCTTTACGTCGAGCCAAGCAGTGTAAGTTGGTTCTTCCTTCTTCTCAATCCTTTGCTTCATTAATTCGAGCATTTCCTGATTGAACAACACGCCATCAAAATGAGAAGTAAAGACTTTCTGGTCGGTTTTCTCTGCTGTTTTAGCCATTGCTGTCAACGCAGGTGACCATAACACCGCGATTGTAAACACCAGGATGATTAGAAAACACCCTTTCATCTTTCCCATTCTTTACACTCCTTTTTTATTTAGTTCAGACATCCTCCCTTTGAAGGGAGGATAATCCGATCGAAAACAACATAAGACAGCTTCCATCAGCCTTTCACCGCTCCTGATGTTAGCCCTTGGACAAAATACTTTTGCAACAAAACAAACATGATGGTCACTGGGATGGAAGCAACGATAGATGCAGCCATCATATTTCCCCAGTTGCTTTGAAACTCACCCATATAGTTCATAATCAAGCCAGGTGCCAGCGTCCGCTTCTCCGGGGAAGTGATGAGCGTCAGCGAGTAAAGCAAATCATTCCATGCCCAAACAAAACCGTAAAGCGCAGTCGCGACCAATCCTGGAACGGTGATTGGAAAAATTACCTTATGAATTATTTTAAATTGACTTGCCCCATCAATCTTTGCAGACTCAATCAACGAATTCGGTATTTGGTCAAAGAAAGCTTTTAATGTCCATGTTCCTACCGGGAGCGTGAAGGTGACGAATGCCAGAATCAGGGAAAGATAGCTATCCAAAATCCCGAAATTTTTCATAATTAAATAGATGGTCAATAATAAAACGGCATAAGGAAACACTTTGGACAAGATAAATAAAATCATCAACGATTTTCTGCCGCGATATCTGAACTTTGAAAAACTATAAGCCGCATAAGCGGAAACAAAGGTCGTCAGCACAGCACTCACGCCGGCAACAAACAAGCTGTTTTTCAAGTAAGTTAACAGTGTTCCGTCGGTAATGACATTGACATAATTTTGAATGGTTGGAGCTGAAGGGATAAAGGTCAATTCAAAAATCTCGCTAGCATTCTTGAAAGAAGTATTAACCAGCCAATAGAGCGGAAAAAACACAAAGATTCCAATTACCACCAGGGACATCCAAAAAAAGATTCGATAACCTGCTGTTTTCTCAAACATAGCGGGCACCTCCTTATGCTAAGTCGTCTTTTAAACTACGAATATAAAGAATAGAAAAGATGGATACAATCAACACCCACACCGTTCCGATTGCTGCAGCCGATCCTAGTTCCCAATTTTGGAAGGCATTTTTATAAACCTCTACGGCCAGCGTAGTGGTGGCACGGGCCGGGCCGCCTTCTGTCATGACCCAAATCAAATCAAAGTGCTGGAGACTTTGTATGGTACCGAGTATTAAGACAATCGAGACAATCATTTTCATGTTTGGCAGGATGATTTTTGTAAAGACTTTAAAATTGTTGGCTCCATCTATCCTGGCAGCTTCTATCTGTTCTTTCGGCACGCCCTGCAGCCCTCCTAGAAGAAAAATCATGAACCAGGGCATCGTCTGCCACGTTTTTGCAATAATGACTACCAGCATGGCGGTTTCCGTCTGACCAAGCCAGTTTATTTTCTCAGCAATCAAACCTACATTTAACAGTAATTCATTCAGCACGCCATAGTGCGCCTGAAAAATCCACATCCAGAGAAAGGAAATCGCAGTGCTTGGAATAATCCAGCATACGAGCGTCAAGCCTCTCATAAATTCAGACCCGCGAAAACCTTCATTTAAGACGATGGCCCAAATCAAACCTACAGTGAATGGAAGCAAAGTCCCCCCTATCACAAACACCAGGGTGTTTTTCAGCACATTCAAGAAATTTGGATCTTTGAACATATTAAGATAATTTTCAAAAGCAATGAAAGTACTTTCGGGGCGCATTAAACTGCGATCGGTAAAACTCATAATAATCGAGTTAATAAATGGATAAAAAATGATAAACGTGAAAATCAATAAGGCGGGTAATAGCAACAGAAAGCCAAATTGGCTTTCTGTTAACTTTTGACCTTTATGCCTGCGTTTTTTTTGTTTCGGCGGCTTTTGTTGATCATCCGCTTTTACTTCTGGAGGCTCCGGTATGTTCACTTTTACTTGTGTTTCCACTCTGCTCACCTCAATTTATGGCACTTTCAAGTCGGGATGCCGCATCATCGAGAGCATCCTGTGCAGATTTATCACCTAATAGCGCTGCTTGTAATTCTTCTGAGATGATTCCATCTAATTCACTGGAGTTTTCGTAACTGATGGATTCTGCATTTTGTCCGGTTGCTGTAATATCGAGCCATTCACTCGTCCATTGATCCTGCTGCACTTTTTCATTGGAAATCGCTGATTTCGTTACAGGAGGTAAACCAACGGTATCGAAGTATTTCAGTGCTTCTTCTTCCCCGATAAGATGTTTGATAAATTCTCCAGATTTCTCTAAGTCGGAAGTGTTTTTGAAGGCCACTAAGACATGCCCCCACATGACGGATTGTGGCGTATCTCCTGCCTTCACGACAGGACGAAGCATTGGTTTTATTTTTTTGTCGAGATCTGCTTCTGCCACCCCATTTGATTCCAAAATCCCACGGGCTAGAATTGCGTCATCATAAAATGCCACTTGATCTGTCGCATACATTTGGCGGGCGGCAAAACGGTCCATATCCATGGAAATGTATCCATTATCCACCATCTCTTTCAACCAATTCAGTGTGTCTACCCCCTGCTCGCTATTGACCACCACATTTCCATTTTCATCGAACACTTCACCACCGAAAGTCCAAAGCCATTGCATGAAGTCCTTTGCTGTTCCGCCACCTTTTGTAGTCAGTGCATAAGGAACGATGTCTGGATTCGCACTCTTGACTTTTTTCAATGCGGCTTCGAATTCCTCGATCGTTTGCGGTACTTCGCTTACTCCTGCTTCTTCTAACAAAGAAGGGTTGTTCACCATACCGATTGACGCGGTAGTCCATGGTATCCCGTATTGTGTTCCATCCACTTGCCCGGTTTTCAAGGCAGCTTCTTCAATGTTTTCTTGCAACCAATCTTCACCGACCACTGGGGATAAATCTTCTAGTACGCCAGCATTAGCCAGTGCTTTCAGCCAAACGATATCTACCTGAGCCACATCCAATGCTTCGCCACCTTGGCTGCGGATAATCAGTTGCTCTAGCGTATTGTCCCAAGGCCACCCAACCCAACTAAAGGTAGAATCAGAATGCTCGTTATTCCAATCATCGATCATGCCTTTGATGACATCTTTGGAGGAGTCCTCTTCTCCAGACCATCCAGCCCAGACCATTTCTGTGGTCTTACCGTCTGACCCACTATCTCCTTCATCACCAGAAGAAGCTTCAGACGTCTCCGTGCCCGAGTTGCTGCAGGCAAATAAGAAAAAGCATAAACAGAGAATCATTAATCCAGATACCAGGTGTTTCCTTGTCACTACTGACCACTCCCTTGTTAAAATTTATTTATAAGCAAAGCATAGCAAGCAATATTCAAAGGAAGTAGTAACATTTCTTATGAATCAATACCAGAAAACTTAGGAATTAGCATTTCTGTTGAAAACGCTTACAAATAATTGGTTACCAATCGTACATTTCTTTGTTAATAATACAAATCTTCGAAAACAAGAACAAAAAGCAAAAAGGTCTGTTTAAAGGAATACAGGCTAAATCTTCCACATCCTTTGGAAATTTCCGCTCGCGACAGACTTAAGCCCAAGGCTCTGTGCAGTAAATCACTGCCATTCCGAGCCTTGGACCAAATTCGTGGAAACTAAACTGGTGTAACACAGTATAACAGCAGAACTATGGAAACAGCCAAGATTTCCCGACAACTTCCTTATAGTTAGTCAGCTGTTTTCAAATAGGCATTATGCCTGGCTGTTAAACGTTCCAATGTTTCTTCTAAAGTTGCACTCTTGGAAAAATAATGTTCAAACGCTTCCTTGCGCATCTCTATCACTTCCTGATCCAGCGTTAGTTGCATCGTTGGCAGATCTCCATTTATAATACGTTCAAGCGATTGATTGTCAAAGCGTTCATGTGCCCCTATCAATAAGTGCAAAGCCTTTTCCAAATCGGCATCTTTAGAGGCTGGCAGGCGACCTCCGCGTGCCATCGCATACATGCCTTCATCAACATACCACTTGATAAATTCCATCGCTTCTTCTTTGTATCTCGAATTGGCGTTTATGGAAATAGCATCTCCGACCCCGCCGATATAGCGAAAATCCGTTTGATCTTCACTCATTTTCGGAATCGGTGCAAAAGCCACATCAAAGGAAGGTGTGCCCGCGATCTTATTGCTGTTCACATAGCGCAATACCCATTCTCCGCCAAATAACATCGCTGCTTTTCCTTCTAAAAATTGCATATCGATCGGCATCTTTTTAAGCAACTGCTCCGGCAAGGCAGGCATTGATTTATCCTTGTACATCATGTCGTATAATAGCTTTAAATGCTTAGACACGGCAATATGATCGAAATTAGATGTGCCATCACTTTTTATAGAGCCGTTTTCCCCCAAAGTCCCGTCTATTGGATAAGGCAAGACGAAATCATATTGAACAAACCCCCAGCGGTCCTTGGTGCTGAGCTGTTCTGCATACCTTCGCAGTTCCTTCCAACTCCAATCTGCGGGAATTGGCAACCCTTTTTCCTTCAACAAGTCTTTATTCAAAAGAATAAAGTAAAAATTCTTCTTCGTGGGCATTGCGTGATATTGTCCGTCCACCTTCCACTCTTCTGCTTCCGACCCCACTTTTTCTTCTACGTCATAGTCCGGATCAATGGATGCCAGATCGGTTGTCAACCCCATCTTCACCCGCTGTTTATAGTTATAAGAAAAATAATTCACAAACATATCCACATCCGTTTCGTTTAATAAAGCCGTATCCAGTCGAAGATTACCATTATCATCGTTTGAATACCGCATATAATCGACCTGGACGTCCGGATGCTTGCTGTTCCATAAATCAATCACCGCTTGCGGACCAGCTTCCTTAGGAACTCCTCCCCAGAATTTCAACACAATCGGTGAATCATCCGTTACACGATCGGAATTATCAGCAGAGGTACAACCGATCAAGAGAAACGAAAGGCAACACAAACTACATAATCTTTTTGCAACAGCCTTCCTATTCATGCTCATTCACCTGGTCCATTGCGTATTTACGACGGAATTGGCTCGGTGTATCATGTTTGATCCGCTTAAATATCCGGATGAAGTAGTTATCATTCAAAAATCCAACTTTTTCTGCTATATCCGCAATGGACATGCCTTGGTTATTCAGTAAATAGACTTCGGCATGATCAATCCGCACCCGATGAATATAATGTATCAAGGATTCACCTGTTTTCTTTTTAAAAAGGCCGCTTAAGTAATTTTCATCCATTCCAATATGCTTTGCTATGTTTTTCACCGATAAATCCTTCTGATAGTTTGTTTGAATAAAGGCGATAACGCGGTTTACCTCCGGGTGATCGGTTTGCCGGGACTGTTCATTCCAATATGACACCATATAATCATCTATCATTTCCTCCACCAATTCCTTCAATCGATGATGCGTTGAGGCTGTTTTGATAGCGGACTCGCATTGGCTGTCCTTTTGCACCACTTTCCCTACTAGTTGATCAATCCATAAAGCAGTTTCTTTTACTCTTATCATCGAAAAGCCTTGCTTTTCCATGTAATTCCATAGTTCTTCGATTACTTGTTTGCAATTTTCCGTTTTTTTCTGCTCGACTGTATGAAAAAAACGACTTTCCAATTCCCAAGGAAGGCTTTCCTTCGCAGAACCCCCTGATAGCCGTGTTTTTTCCAACATATCGGTTTCTTTCCCATACCATATAGAATCAAGCAGGTCCACTACCTGTTTCCAGCTATCCATGAAGGCTGACAATTCACCGACTTCCTTAAAGACAAGCTGACAATCCTTGGCTTTGTGTTTATCAAGATTGATCGGTTGATTGGACCAGCAAAAGTAACTTGTATGTCCTAAAGCCGAGTAAGAATGGACAACCGATCCCTCCCTCATTCCGAGGAGATCCGGAAGATTATCATGTTCGGCCTCTGTTGCTTTTTCTGTCATCGTGGCGGCTATAATCAAATGATTTCCGTATAACTTCTGAAATTGAAGCAACGTATGTCGATCTGCTTCCTTGATTTCTTCATCATTCAAAACCTTCTGCCAGCCAGACTCATAAAATCCTTCTACCCCCACAAGATTCTGGTTCCATTGGAGTTCTAATTCTTCCCTGATTTTTTGTAATGCCTCCAACAGCGATTCAATACTCATAGAAAGCTTTAATATATAGTTGGAAGCTCCATACTCCACTGCCTGCCTTGCATACTCAAATTCCGTATGAGCAGTCAACATAAGGAAGTGATTGTTCCAGCCTTGTGCCCTTACCTTTTTTAATAATTCCACCCCATCCATGACCGGCATCATGATATCGCAAATAACGATATCCGGTTGATACTGTTTGATCAGGTCATAAGCCTCTTGGCCATTAGCAGCTTCCCCGATAACCGTAAACCCTTCCTTTTCCCAAGCAATGATTTGCTTAATGGATTCCCGTACAAACAGTTCATCTTCAACAAGCAGCACTGTCCACATAACCGCTAAACACTCCTTTCTATGGAAGCAACGGGAATCGGTATCTTCATTTGCACCAGTGTTCCGTGAGCGGAAGATTGTATGGAAAAACCCGCTTGTCTGCCAAACAATAAAACGAGCCGTTCTTTGATGTTGGCAATTCCAATTCCTTGCCTTTTGCGTTTTGGGGAGGCCTTTGCCGCTTCCTCCATGCCTATTCCGTCGTCCTCCACTTCAATCATGCAATATCCTTCTTCCACTTCGTAAGCGCGGATTTGGATACTCCCTTTGCTTCCTTTCTGGTAAAAGCCATGATGGATGGCATTTTCCACAAGCATCTGTACACTGAGTTTCGGCACCATTACTTCCTCCAATCCAGATTCCAGGAAAACGTCGACTTTGAATAGATCCATGTACCTGAATTTCTGTATTTGGACAAAGGATTGAACTAGTTCGATCTCCTGGTTGAGCGGTATTAAATCGGATTGATCATTCAAGCTGGTTTCCAGCAGCTTACCTAATGAAACAGATATATCCGTGATATCCTTATCGCCATTTTTGATGGAAATCCATTTAATCGTGTTCAATGTATTGAGCAAGAAGTGTGGATTCATTTGAGCAATCAACATTTTGAATCGCAATTCCTGCTTCTGTCTTTCCTCCAGCTTCAGTCTGTTGATCAGGTTGTTAATGTGCGTGATCATTTGGTTGTAGGCATCGGTCAACACCTGCACTTCCCCGGTAGAGTTAGTGCTAGTAATCAATTCCTTCTTGTTATTGTTGATGAATTCTTTCATTCTTGTCTGCAAGGAACTTAGTGGCTTGGTTACTTTATGCGAAATAAAATAGGTGGAAAAAATAAAGAAAATAATCAGTACCAGCATGATAGCGAATAAGCTTATTTTCAATGCATTAATTTCACTGAATAACTGGTCCAAATTAATACTATTGACCAAATACCAATCCAATTTTTCTATATAATTATAATTGACCATTGCATTTGATGAATGTTCGATAAAATAACCGTCTGTCTTCTCGTCCGAAAATATCCGGTCCTTTATGTTGCTGTGCAATATACTGTTGTCATTTGATCGTGAAACGACTTCACCAGCCGAGGAGAGAATAAAATAATCTTGATCAAACGGGACATTTTTTACTAATCCCGAAAACCATTGCGGATAATCAATACTGATTCTCACCACGCCATAGGGGTTGTAATGCTTATTCAATAACTTGGCATGCAAGGTGAGCAAGTTTTCGCTTTGCGTGACATCCGGATGAACGTAACTTTCATCTTTGGTGAGCCACCTGTGATTTTCTGCTGCGGGTTCACTTAACTCCTGAAACCACTCTTCAGTCGTCATTCGTTGATAATCCAACATTTCTCTTGGCTGAAAAGAGGTATATATATTTTCATGAAAGTCGACAAGGGTTATATATGTTTGCGGAGTGTTGAGGAAGAGGCTGTTATTGATGCTTTTCAATTTGTTTTCGATGATGGCTTGTCTTTCCATTGGTTCATAATTCTCCGGTGACATAAAAACAGATTCAATGATAGAATCCTGTTCCAATAGAACGACCGTTTTCATGACTGTCCCCGTGAGGTCTTCCAATGACTGGTTCATATAATTCAGTTCATTGTGAACCTGTGAACTGATTTTCCCCTGAATAATCTGCTCAATCTCATTAAATACATAGATACTCAGAATAAGAAACGGAATAAAGACACAAAAGAAGAAAGCCATGAACAATTTATTTCTTAGCTTGTTGGGAATAAAACGCTGAAAAAAATTCCTCATGGCAAAATCTCCTTTTATAAGGTTATCTTTCTTGCTCGGAAATTTGGTTTTCATAGACTCTTATTTCGACAATCTCCGCCCTCGGGCAGCCATTAGTCGATTCAACCGCTACTTTCAATTGCTTTGATTTTATCACATCAGGCAAAATATGAATACGCTTTCTTTTGCGGTTACCTGTTTCTTTCAAAAGGACTTTCCATTCGTCATCAACCAATGCTTCCAAACGGTAATCCCGAACCAGCTCAGGGATAATCTCAAAAGGAGTACGATGATGATGAAGGTTGATCAAATCCTCGTTGACATCATCGTTGAAAGTTAAGTGTATTTCCTTTAGTTCAACCGCTTTTTCCCAATTTAATTGGATCCATTCCTCCTTTTGATTCATCATGTGATCCGATACCCACATATTCGGCCCATTATAGGGACGAACATATCCGTTGATCGCTTTTTCTGGTGTATAAGCTGTTACCGCCTCATCTAATCGGAAACAGAACCGTTTGCGTTGCACCGGCTTCATTGACCATTCCAAAATGGTATTGACCGATTCATAAGCGTGCAGGTTGGTTTGCTTTACTTCCCGCTTCACAAAAGAAAGCACCCCTGTAACCGGTTGATGGGAAAGAAAAAGATTAACAGCTGGATTTGCTTTGACGATGACAAAAGCCTGGTATCCTATAGATGCTTTCTCTGCAAAAACAGCACTTACCCACTGTTTTTCTCCTTTTCCTACCGGGATCTTTTGCTTTTTGACAAACTTATCCGGAATATAATTTTGCGGTTTCCCGGTATCCCATACCTCTACCTCTAGTTCCGTGTCATTGGTGGCGGAGAGCAGGAGATTTAAACCCGGGAGATTCCCATCGTCGACAGGAAAAGTAAAGGCAATATCCTCTTCCAGTCGGAATGATTCGTGTACCTGGTCTATTTGCAGACGATTGAGAAAACTAGACGCTTCCAGAACGGCGTTTCGCGCGATATCTTTGTCCTCTTTATTCTGGATACCCAGGACAGCGGCATCCTGCCTCAGCAATGTTTGTTGCATCTCTTCCATATGCCTTTGATAAATTTGTCTCGGGCTTGCGCCTTTTTCCACACAAAAGGCAGCCCCTGTGCCTGCTGCTTCGCCGATGACTGCACACGTTGCCATAACTCTTGTCGTCCCAAAAGCAATATGAGTGGCGCTGATGTCCCGGCCGGCAAACAGTAAGTTCGCTACATTTCTCGAATACAAGGAACGAAACGGTATATGATAATTCCCATCTGCTTGTAAATTCTTTGCTCCGCTTTGTTCATCATACATCCCTTTGGGAGGATGAAGATCAATCGACCAGCCGCCAAAGGCCACCCTGTCCTCGAAAAGCTTTTGTTCCGTGACGTCATTTTGGTTGAAAATATAATCCCCGATAAACCGACGGTATTCCCGCTTGCCCGGAATGGCGCCGATCCACTCCAATGTTTGATTCTCTGAATCAAACTTCCCAGAGTTTTTAATATAATCCCAAATACCATAAATGACCGACCACAGTTCATCCCGGATGGCTTCATTTTCATGGACCGTATCCATCAACCCGCCAAATTCAATCCACCAGTAATGACAGCCAGAGTCGCCGCTACGAATGATTCGATTGGTCGGAATCGGTGTTTTGGTTATATCTTTCGCAAAAGCAGGCGGAACGTATTTGACTGGATGTCCTTCATCGCGCGTATAAAAGAGAATGGTACTCCCCAATAAAATATCGTCTGCTTGCTCAGGAGCTAATGACTCGTCAAACTCGTACCTCGCTTCACGGCCAATACGATAATCTGCACCCGCCAAATAACCAATCAATCCATCTCCTGTGCAATCAAGGTAAACCTCGCTAAGGTACGTGATCTTTCGTTCCGATCCAGCCATCCAGCCTGTCACGGAGGTTATCTTCCTTTCACCTTCCGTCATTTCTTCTGAATCCAGTTCATGGACATCTGTATTGAGGAATAATTGAATGTTTTTCTCTGCTTTTACTTTTTCCAATATTAAAGCATCCCATAAATAAGGATTTCCATCAGGATTACGGTACTGATTCTCGACAAACAATTCTCCCATTATTCCCGTTTCTCGAGCATAACGATTAATGCCATGCTTGGTAGCGCCGCATACCCACACTCGAACTTCACTGCTTGAATTACCACCTAAAACCGGCCTATTTTGCACGAGGGACACCGTTTTTCCCAGACGCGCTGCTGCTATCGATGCACATACACCTGCCAACCCGCCGCCGATAACGGTAATATCCGATTTCACCTGTTCACTCCTCATCCACTCACCTCTTATATATATTTTATTTCATCATACTCCTTTCTATTTACTTTTCACATGCACTTATTTATCATGAATATATAGAAAATTTCATTTTGGAGAGGGAAACTCATGAGTGATACTTTGACCAATATCCTGCAGCATACCTATTGGAGGGAAAAACAGGCGTTTCAGCTTTCTGAAGATGTTTACGAAGAATGGGTAGCTTTCGCGATTGAAGATGGAACCATTTTTTACAAAATGGAAGAGGAAGAAGGAGGAGCAACCTATGGCGATGTCATTCTCTGTCCCCCTGGCACTGTATTCAAGCGTGAAGTAGTAACACCAGTTTCCTTCCATTTTCTGCGTTTTGAATGCAATGATAAGTGGCTGGAGACCTCCCTATCCGTTGGCAAATACACAATAAAAGACCGCCAACGTCTTGACTCCACGTATACCCATTTCAGGTATGCAGCTTTAGAAGATAACCCAATACACAATAATTGGAAAAGCCATCTTCTGACAGATATCTGGATGCTTTATTTTATGGAGAAGAACACGGATACCGATCATATGGTGCATAGTAAGAAGAATTCTCTCATTGCGGATGCAAAAAACTATATCGATCAACATGCTTTCCACAAAAACTTACAAGTAAAGCAGGTGGCACAAGAGTATGGATGGAGCCCAGTCCAATTCACAAGAAGATTTCACGCTTATCAAGGAATCACTCCCGGGGGATATATTACAAATCTACGAATCCAACAGGCAAAAAAGCTGTTATTAGAAACAAATGATACGGTAGAGCACATAGCAGAACAGTGCGGTTATAATAATGGTTTCTATTTCTCACGAAGGTTTTCTGAGAGAGTTGGGGTGTCGCCTTCGAAGTTCAGGGAGATGAATGAGGTGTGAAACTAGTTTATGAGCATAAAAAAAGCCGTTCAGCGGATTGAAATATGCTAAACGGCTTCATATATTTACATTATCCATTATTTAGAAGTTATCATATCGCGCACCTTAGCCGTTTCCTCTTCATCGATGAGGTAATAGTAAATCCCATCGATTTTTGTTCCGGATCCCTGCATCTGATACGTCGTAATATTTTTCCTGGTATTTCGATAGTTCAACAGCAGGTTTTGCATATCATCAAAGTCCATGTTGCTTGCCATGTTGTTGCCTAATACCTGGACGATATCGTCAATCTTGCCAACCGAACCAACGGAAGCCCCTTTATCGATAATGCCTTGAATTACCTTGCGTTGGCGTTCGTTACGCCCAAAATCACCGTTTGGATCCTGTTTCCGCATTCTGACATAGTTTAGTGTTTCGTCTTGGCTTAGTCGAATCTCTCCAAGCGGGAAGTCATAGCCACCACTTGAAAACTCGATTTCATTATTAACAGTGACGCCCCCAACTGCACCAACCAATTCTGTCAGCCCTTCCATGTTTAAACGGACATAGTAGTCCAAATCGATATCAAGAAATTGCTCTACTGTATTGACCGACATATCGACGCCACCAAAAGCATAGGCATGGTTGATTTTGTCTTGCGTTCCTTTTCCTACGATCTCTGTCCGCGTATCTCTCGGAATACTGATAAGCTGCATACTGTCTTGTTTTGGATTTAAGGAAAGGACCATCATTGCGTCTGAACGGCCAACATCATTTTCTCTTTCGTCTACACCCAAGAGTAATATGTTTAAAGGTTCTTGATCTTTTACTTTCTTTTTGCCGACTGATGTATCGATGGAACTAACCGGGTGGGTTATTTTGTTTGCGACGGTTTGCTTCGTTTTGTGGTAAATGGAATAGGCGAAAGCACCTGAACCTACAACAAGGAATAAAACAACAGACAAGAGTATCTTAAACCATAGCTTTTTGGATTTCTTATTATTTGTTGAGCGCATAAAAACCTTCCTTTTTTCTAAAGTACAAAATCTGATTTTTTGTGTCATGTATTTACATTATATCAAAAATCAAGGATAGTTTAAGAACTTATTTTCCAAAAAGTGAAACTTTTCCAACTCAAATTTTATTAATTTTCAGCAGGTCAATCATTATTAAATCACTAAATTACTTTATAAAATCATTAGATGTAAGGTAAGTCATCAGCCTGCTTCTTGCCGACTTTGACAAAAAACTCGCTCATTCTCTTTTCCTCCTATGGCCCGGCAAGGAGCCGTAGGGAAAAAAGAAACAAAAAAATAAGCCGGACACAGAACACCCAACTGCATTATTTGCAGGGCGATCCATGTCCGGCTTATAGGTAGTTCACACCACGACTCCATTGTGTAATGGTATTCCAGAATACGATGAGTATGGGCATGAACGCCGTGGAGCTGAATGGATAAAAATTTATATATAGAATTGCATAAAAAAATACCCACTACCACTTAAGGTAATGGGCTTGTTTTAAACCTCATCCTGCTAAGGAGAAGGAGTACTGATTACGGCCACACGATTTTACCACCCTTGCCAAGTTTTTTACCAGTGTTCGCCAGTGAATTTACCACACAGTGCCAATACATTTACCAACCTAATATAAACCCTACAGATGTAGAGTAGAGAACTGATTTCTAGAAGGTAGCCTTTCGGCTATCTTCTTTACTTTCAGCTCCCCCTCATCAAACCGTACGTGAAGTTTTCCCTCATACGGCTTTCCGACGTTCTTCTTCCTTTGGCTTTACGGTGTTAACTCGCCAACTTCACTAATAAGTATTTAACTTCTTCTGCAGTATCTTGGAATTTGGCATGTTTATTCCGTCTATTCCTTTTCTTGTTATTAAACAGATTAAGACGAGTTAATACATACCAGTCGATGCGATTTAACCACTTCTTTCCCATCGGGGACAATTGATAATAGTTCTTAAAACCTTGAAGTCTGCGGTTCAATCCTTTCACTAAATCACGAATATCCATATATAATTTATGGCGTGGTTCGGTGTATTCCTTGATTTTAGTCCGCATCTTTTTCATGGCCTTCTTTGATGGTACGTGATTCATGATATAGAATGTACGCCCACCTTTCTTGCGGACTGGAAATTTCCGGTGATGTAATCCAAGAAAATCAAATCCATCTTGGTCATCCCATATATTCACTAATCTCGATTTCTCCTTGTGAATGGTAAGGTCGAGTTTATTCATAATGGCCTTTATTACTTGCGCACTTTCCAGTGCCTGTTGTTTCCTCTTGCAGATAACCACAAAGTTCCGCATAACGAATAAGTTTACCTAAATGACTGAACTTCTTTTCCCATAACCTGTCCATTGTATTCAAATAGATGTTCGCCAGAAGTGGCGAGATAACTCCACCTTGCGGTGTACCAGTTATGGAGTTTCTGAGCTTTCCTTCCTCCATAATTCCAGCTTTCAGCCATTTCCGAATAAGTTTTAGCACTCTTCTATCGCTAATACGCTGTTCAAGAAGTTTCATTAACTTATCCTGATTGATATTGTCAAAGAAACCTTGGATATCGACGTCCAATACCCAATAGGATTTCTTACTCTCTTTACGTATTTTAGCGATAGCTTGGTGCGCATTTCGTTTTGGACGAAAGCCATAGAACATTCCTGGAAGTCCGCCTCAAATATGGGTTCAATCACCAGCTTCGTTGCCATTTGAACTACTCGGTCCTTGATTGTCGGGATTCCCAACGGTCTTTGTTTCTTCCCATCACCCTTTGGAATGTAGGTTCGAAGAACCGGCTGTGGATGATATTTCTTATCTTTCAACTCCAAGTAGAGCTCATTGAGAAAGTTCTTCTCTCCATAAGCCATGATATCTTCCAGCGTCTGTTCATCTACGCCTCCACTTCCTTTTCTCCGTTTCACGCGTTGCCATGCATCCCACAAGATATCCGGGCGATAAATCTTATCATATAGTGCATGAAACCGACGAGTATCACTTTCCTTGGCACAAAGGTATAATGTTTTCCAGAGTTCTTGAGCTTTTGCATTACTGGCGTAGTTAGCCATTTTCTTGGCATTCACTGACTCTTACCTCCTTTGAACATAGGAACGAAGTAGGGTATTGGCTTGTGCCGTCCTTCCCTAGACAATGTTGTGTTGTCCTTGTCATCATTGGTACTATGACCCCCTCCGACTCTCTCTCAGTCCATCAACCATTTCACCGACAGCTTATAGGTATCTGTTTTACTTCTTTCGAAGTGACCGAGGAGGGTATCCCCAGTTCCATTAATTACTGTCTTAACATGTCGCTCTCCATACCCCGAGGGATCCTTCAGTGCTGCATTCCAAGTTCTACACACTTTCCATGGTCTTCGCCCATAAGCAAGAGGCTCGACTTCCCTTGTTCCTCCGAAGAGGGGTTTAATTGACGAGGCTGCAAGATTCACTTCATGTTACAACCTGTTAAGTTGCTCGCACTCCGAAAGGAGTTACTTTGTCACAGGGCTTCAACCTTAGGATTTCTCCACCAGTCGCCTGTCAGCTACTGAGCGTCTTGGCACTTACTCAGACTGGACTTTCACCAGTAAGCAATTAATAGCGTGCTGGGCACGCTACTAGTATAATAACCCGTAGGGTTTTTGCTTTTTTAATGTGAAGTATTCTTAAAATACTCTAGGATTATTTTTCTTGAACCCTCATAAATGTCCTGTTCTGTCCATTCATAGGGAAATGGTTCCTTCCCGAAAATGTCCAGTAGCTTTGTTTTTAGATCATTGGGGAATGGATACCAGTTCTTATACCCTGTATAAAAATAGTATTCCTCTGTCTCTTTTAAAATCTTTTCTGTCATAATACTCATATCAGATTTCCACACTTAGCCCATGACGTTCACGCATAGAAACTTCTCCATCTATTAGTATTTGATAGGAGTCATGGATAATACGATCTAAAATAGCCTCCGCAATGGTCTCATTACCTAATTTAAAGTGCCAGCCATCCGGATCGATTTGTGAACAAAAGATTGTTGAAGCTACTTTGTGACGTGCTTCTGTTATTTCCAGAAGGATAGCTGCTTCGTCAGATGTTAAATCCGTTAATAGCCATTCATCAAGTATAAGTAAATCAACCTTTGTGTATTTTTTGATGCATTTCCGGTAACTTCCGTCCGCAGCTAATTTGGCGAGTGACAACTCATCTAGAAGCTCTGGGAGACGAATGTATTTCACCTTATAAAATTGACGGCAAGCAGATACCCCCAATGCACTTGCTAAATATGATTTTCCTGCACCAGTGGCTCCTTTCAAAATAATATTGTGACCGTCTTGTATATAGATGCAACTGGCTAATTTTAATATCAAGTCTTTATCTAGTTTTCTATCTTGATGATATTCTACATCCTCGACACAGGCATTCGGGTTTAAGAAGGTCGCTGATTGTATCAGGCGTTGGAGCTTATTACTCTTTCGACGGGAATACTCTAAATCCACGAGTAAAGAAAAACGTTCCTCAAAGCTCATCTTTTGAAACTCCTTGTTTAATGCTTGTTCTTTATAAGCCTCTGCCATTCCACTTAATTTCATTTCGTGTAATTTAGTTAATGTTTGGTCATTCATCATTTGTCTATTCCCCCATAGTAACGAGCTCCTCTTGTGAAGCCATAGTTGGTTTCGCTAGTTTCTGTTTTGCGTTTCATCTCTTGCTCGGCATCATTCTTTTTATTGCTCTTTAGAAGTGTCTGAATCCCCTTAACCGTTGGCCTTTTGGTCATGGAGATAATCATTTTACTTGCCCGTTCAATTTCATATTTTGTATAACGGCGCTCAGATTTTTTCAAAGTGAATATCGATTGTAGTGCTAGTTTTTCAGTTTGAGAAGCGTCTAGAATACATTTAACGATGTTTAATGTAGAAGACCCGATACTTTCCCCCCATTCAATGGCGGCTTCTGGTGTTTGGTCTACAAATAATTTATGATTTTCAGGCATATGATCACGAACTGTAGATAATTGACCGAATTTCCCATATAATCTTTTATGGGATGCCACCCGCATATGATTAAAATAGATTTCAACGAGGGTATCTGATTGTTTCACTTCGACTTTTCGATTGATATATTCATATGGAACTGAATAAAACATACTATCGACAGAGATGTGATAGTCAGGTCGTACTTTCGCTGTTTTCCATTCAGATATTTTATAAGGAATGGACGGTAGAGGGGAAAGTGCGAATTTCTCCTCTTCCTCGAATGCCGAAAGACGGCATCCTTTTTTACGAGTAAAGGGACGCTCATTGAATTCGGCTAATTTCTTCCAAACTTCTTCATTCAATTCATCAATACTGAAGCAATGTGTATTTCTTAATGCCGCGATAATCCAGGTAGAGATTACATTTACCGAACCCTCAACGCTTGCTTTATCCTTCGGAGTACGAACCCGTCCAGGCATGACCACCGTGTTATAATAGTCTGCCATTTCCCTATAAGTAGGGTTTAAGATTAACTCACGTGTCGTATGTTTTGTCACGCTCGCTTTAAGGTTGTCTGGTACAAGAATTTGTGTGGTTCCACCAAAATACTTAAAGGCATGGTTGTGTGCAGAAACCCATGATGATAAATCCATTGATAAAGTTGCTTCCGCATAAGATAATTGACTGCACGGTAATGTCGCAACGAAAACGTAAGCTTTTACTTTCTCGCAGTGTCTCTATCGATAATAAAGGATGTAGACCCTGCCCAATCCACCTCCATAATTTCACCTGGCTTTCTACGAATGCGTAAAGTGGCTTTATACTTATCCGCATATCTACTGTAGTGACGTAAGAAACTTCGATAGGAGTAAGGAATCTTACGATTCGCTCGACACTCCACTTCGTATTCATGGTGTAGAAGGGATAGCGTCAAATTAGGTTTGGCTAATTCTTCATGAATATAATCAAAGTTTAATGGCTGCCGTCCAGACCCCTCCATAGTCTTCTCCGGAAAGAGAAACTCCTCAATCCATTGATCCGTCATTTCTTCATCTAGCGGACAGACTAAGCCTTTCTTTTCCGTTAATCGGATGATTTCTGTTATCTTTTGACGAGAGTTACCAGTACTTACGGCAATACCTCTTAGACTGATTCCCTCATCATGTAACTCCAATATCCTTCGATAATGAATCATTTAAAAATACCTCCATACAAAAAATGTCACACCTTCGGTGTGCCCATTAATTANATCCTTCGGGATTTCATTCGACCATATCGGGTGCGACCTAAAAAGCAAGCTACCATAAGATACGAGACTCCTCCTGGCAAACAAGCTCAAATGGATTGGGGACACATTGGTAAATTCGCCGTTGATGGTGAAATGAAGGATATTTATGCTTTTGTGATTTTACTAAGTTATTCGAGGCTTAAATATGTAGAGTTTACAGACAGTATGGATTTAGAAACTTTAATGAAGTGCCATATGAACGCTTTTGCTTATTTCAATGGAGTGCCTGAGCAAATTTTATATGACAATATGAAAACTGCTGTTATCAGGCATAGTCCAGTTGAAATAAGATTCAATCGGAAGTTCGAAGAATTTCTAGCTTACTATGGAATTGTCCCAAAGGCATGTAAACCACACCGACCACAAACGAAGGGGAAAGTAGAAAATGTTGTTGGATATTTAAAGAAGAACTTTTTGCAGCGCAAGCATGAACCTACTTTAAAAGCATTAAATGAAGATGTGAGAGTGTGGTTAGATCAGGTAGCGAACCGTAAGGTGCATCAGACAACGCTTGAATCACCTCATACTCGTTTCCAGCATGAACAAAAACATTTAATGACATCAAATACGAAACCATTGTTCCCTATCCATCATTGGGAAATTAGGAAGGTGAGTAAGGATTGCTTTGTCTCCTATCTCGGTAAGAGATATTCAGTACCTTTTCGGTACGTTGGACAAGAACTGAAAATAAAAGAAACATTAGATCATCATTTAGAAATTTATGACCATTATGAATGTGTGGCTAAGCACCCTATTATGACTGGTAAGGTAAGAGATTATATAAACCTTGAACATTATAAAGGACTGCAAACGACTACTGATGGTTTGCCGACCCACAGCCGTTTACAGTCCCCTGATAGTGAAGTAGAACAACGTTCCCTTCAAATTTATGAGCAACTAGAAGGAGGTGATCAATCATGACCACAAACCTTTTAGTTGAACGCTTAGAAGAAATCGGTTGGCATTACACCGCCGATCAAATAGATGGTCTGCTTGAAGACGCATCTAAAAATAATGTACCATATTCGGACTTCTTAATCACGCTATTATCACAAGAAATCGAACAGAAGGAAAAGGCAGCTTTAGATAAACGTCTAAAGAAAGCGAAGCTTCCCTATCTTAAGAGCATTCATGACTTCGACTTTAGTTTTCAACCAAGTATAGATGAACGAAGAGTTAAAGAAGTGTTATCGGGTAGATACATCCATAATGGGGATAACATCCTACTTCTTGGACCACCAGGAGTAGGAAAGACACATTTAGCCATTTCCATGGCTTTTGAAGCTATCACGAATGGACACCAAGCACTTTTTATCACAGCCAATGATTTTATAGCTGAATGCCAAAAGGCAGAGAAACAAGGGTTAATCCAACGGATTATTAAAAGATATAGCCGACCAGAATTACTAATTATTGATGAATTAGGTTACTTTAGTTTCGATGAACTAAGCGCACACACACTTTTGATTATTGCAGTGAAAATGAGCCACTTATGCGGAGTTTTGAGCCAGTCATTGCGGAGGAAAGAGCCACCCTTTGCGGAATGCAGGGCCACTATAAATAGAAAAAGGAAAAGCCTCCTGTATAATAACCTTGCATGCTAGCAAGCATGACATTATTATACAGGAGGCTTTTTTATGGTTAATTACCTAAAGATTCTGGAACTTCACTTTGAAGAAGTCAGTCAAAGAACGATTAGTTCTAGCACTGGGCACTCAAGGAATACAGTTTCAGATGTCATTCAACGTGCCAAAAAACTTGGCGTGGAAAGCTTGAATGACACCATGACCAATACATGGCTAGAAGCGTTTCTCTTCCCAGAGAAACAGGCTGTTGAGAAAGGGTACTTCCCAATTGATTGGGAAAGAGTGCATAAGGAACTACAAAAGAAGAATGTGACCCTGTCTCTATTGCATCATGAGTATTCGACAGAGGCACGTGAAGGTGGAAAGATCCCCTATGCCTATCGTACTTTTTGTGAGAACTATGGGAAATATGCGAAAAAGTATAAACTTACCATGCCTATTCGCAGAAAACCTGGTGAAGTGATGGAAGTAGATTGGGCTGGTACTACATTGAAGATTAATGACCGTTCAACAGGAGAAACGATTCCAGCGTATGTTTTTATTGCGACCTTACCCTATGGTAAACGTGTTGGCGTAGCCTGGTAAATTCCTTGGCGGAGAGTGGTAAAAAAGATGGCAAGGGTGGTAAAATCTCTTGGCTGTATTCACCCTCCTGCATTTGGAACGACGAAGAGGATATAGATGAGGAGGAACTAGTTCGCTGGGCTATTGAGATTATTGATAAGGAATTAAGAGATAAAAGATTTAAATAATAATATAAACAACCATTGGAGCCAGTGTAGTTCCAGTGGTTGTTTATATTATTAACTACTTTCATCAAAGTGGCTCTCACCCCCGCACTTAATGGCTCAGTTGACCGCAAACAGTGGCTCAAATCTCCACACTAATGGCTCAATCTCTCCGCAATACTCA
>NZ_LN611424.1:514617-618292 GCF_000821245.2 Virgibacillus senegalensis | reverse complement strand
CCTTTTAGTTGAACGCTTAGAAGAAATCGGTTGGCATTACACCGCCGATCAAATAGATGGTCTGCTTGAAGACGCATCTAAAAATAATGTACCATATTCGGACTTCTTAATCACGCTATTATCACAAGAAATCGAACAGAAGGAAAAGGCAGCTTTAGATAAACGTCTAAAGAAAGCGAAGCTTCCCTATCTTAAGAGCATTCATGACTTCGACTTTAGTTTTCAACCAAGTATAGATGAACGAAGAGTTAAAGAAGTGTTATCGGGTAGATACATCCATAATGGGGATAACATCCTACTTCTTGGACCACCAGGAGTAGGAAAGACACATTTAGCCATTTCCATGGCTTTTGAAGCTATCACGAATGGACACCAAGCACTTTTTATCACAGCCAATGATTTTATAGCTGAATGCCAAAAGGCAGAGAAACAAGGGTTAATCCAACGGATTATTAAAAGATATAGCCGACCAGAATTACTAATTATTGATGAATTAGGTTACTTTAGTTTCGATGAACTAAGCGCACACACACTTTTGATTATTGCAGTGAAAATGAGCCACTTATGCGGAGTTTTGAGCCAGTCATTGCGGAGGAAAGAGCCACCCTTTGCGGAATGCAGGGCCACTATAAATAGAAAAAGGAAAAGCCTCCTGTATAATAACCTTGCATGCTAGCAAGCATGACATTATTATACAGGAGGCTTTTTTATGGTTAATTACCTAAAGATTCTGGAACTTCACTTTGAAGAAGTCAGTCAAAGAACGATTAGTTCTAGCACTGGGCACTCAAGGAATACAGTTTCAGATGTCATTCAACGTGCCAAAAAACTTGGCGTGGAAAGCTTGAATGACACCATGACCAATACATGGCTAGAAGCGTTTCTCTTCCCAGAGAAACAGGCTGTTGAGAAAGGGTACTTCCCAATTGATTGGGAAAGAGTGCATAAGGAACTACAAAAGAAGAATGTGACCCTGTCTCTATTGCATCATGAGTATTCGACAGAGGCACGTGAAGGTGGAAAGATCCCCTATGCCTATCGTACTTTTTGTGAGAACTATGGGAAATATGCGAAAAAGTATAAACTTACCATGCCTATTCGCAGAAAACCTGGTGAAGTGATGGAAGTAGATTGGGCTGGTACTACATTGAAGATTAATGACCGTTCAACAGGAGAAACGATTCCAGCGTATGTTTTTATTGCGACCTTACCCTATGGTAAACGTGTTGGCGTAGCCTGGTAAATTCCTTGGCGGAGAGTGGTAAAAAAGATGGCAAGGGTGGTAAAATCTCTTGGCTGTATTCACCCTCCTGCATTTGGAACGACGAAGAGGATATAGATGAGGAGGAACTAGTTCGCTGGGCTATTGAGATTATTGATAAGGAATTAAGAGATAAGAGATTTAAATAATAATATAAACAACCATTGGAGCCAGTGTAGTTCCAGTGGTTGTTTATATTATTAACTACTTTCATCAAAGTGGCTCTCACCCCCGCACTTAATGGCTCAGTTGACCGCAAACAGTGGCTCAAATCTCCACACTAATGGCTCAATCTCTCCGCAATACTCAAAGGCAGAAAAAGTTTGCAATCAATGGAAGACACCTGCCAGCCATGATGCCTTATTAGCGTTAGTCTATCGAAAAGAATTGGTGAAAGACACCTCCCTTTCGTGGGATTGGATGATTTTTGCTTTATGGAAAGGCCATAAATATGGAACGCTTTTGTGTGATTTACACTACACATGAACACTATTGATCTACTGGAGGATCGGAAAGAAGAGACGGTGCTAGATGGTTTAAGGAGCGTCCTAATATCCTAATGGTCACGCGTGACCGCTCTCGTACCTTCCGTAATGGTATAGAGAGAGAGCGAATCCATCGATTGTACAAATTAGTGACCGGTTCCATCTCGTACACAACCTGGGTTCGCTACTAGATCGGATTTTGATGAAAGAATTGCCCCACCGAATTAAAGAGGAAATAACCGATAGTGGGTACAAAGAGGAGTCATCAGAAGAAGCAAATCCAACTGAGATGGATTATTCCGCCAAACGACGGGAAGAGAATGCAAGGAAGAAATGGCAGTTAGCACTGGTGGTTAAAGCTTTGCGCCAGCAGGGGCTACCTTATATACGAATAGGCCGTAAATTAAAAATCCATCGGACCACGGTAAAAAAGTACGAATCCCTGACAGGACCACCAGATGCACGGAGGAGGCGCCGATCAAGTGGTTTGGAACGTTTCCTGCCGGAATTGCAGGAACAGGTAAGAGATGGCTATACGATAGACAGCATAGAGAGATCCCTGCGAAAAAAGAGGTATAAGGGGAGTAATTCCGCTATACGCCATCAAGTGGAGGCCATACGTCGTAAAGAGAAAAATAAAACGAAAAAAGAAACGCTTATTTATCGAAAGCAGGTCTGGAAGCTTTTTTGGCAGCAGCTTAAAGAACTCTCCGATAAAGAGAGAGAAGTGCTGAACAAAGTCCTATACCTTTATGTATTTGGCATTTAATTTTTGTAGGAAATGGCAATCGGCATTATAAGTATGGCAGTATATATATTCATACCCACGGTAACTTGACATGGAGCCTCTGTGGTAAAGGTAAAAGGCAATAGGCCAAGGGTTGGTATTGCTTGGTAAATTAGCCTACCATCACCACCTCTCCATGTAAAGTTGTATTTATGCAGGATGTGCTGCATACCCCGATTGCCAAAAGGTACATTTATTAAATGCCATAAACAACCTTTATCCAAACACCAAAGGTGTGTATGGTTTCATTCAACTATTCAGGGAAATGATAAAAGAAAAAGATGAAAGTATTTTGCATTATTTTATTAGGTGCCCCAAATCTTTTGGTCACCGTGACATTACTTCGTTCATCGATAAGCTAAAAGAGGAAAAGGACTCCATCCAGGCAGCCCTCACCTATTCATACACTAATAGCGTACTGGAAGGTAATATAACCAGGCTGAAAATGATCAAGCGACAACTGTATGGCCGTGCAGGCATCAGGCTGCTTAGGAAGCGATTAATGTTCAGACTTTATGAGATACCAAGCAAGGCAAATAAAAGAAACTCGCTATTTATCACTAAAAGTGCGTGAGAGCCCTTTCAGTCTGCGAAAGTTGAGTTACTTATAATAATAAATTAAAGTAATGTTGTTCGTCCTATTCCACAAATCTAGAAAAGCTCACAAGGGGGGGAAGAATCAATCAGTTCTATAGATAGATAAACTTAAATTTGGATAAATCAGGAAAATTCTTATCTCTTTTCATAAACACCAGTTTGTAAATTCCATAAATCCCCTAACATTAAATTATACTTATGTGGTCGTATCGCTTCAAAACCACTACTATTAGTAAAGGTCATTTCCCCAAAGTAAACCTTTCCATTTACATTATAAAGATCAACTCTAACATGTGAAAAACCCTGGCATAATTTTTTTGACAACTCGATCATTAATTCGAAATTTTCAGGCTTAGTTACCTGGTTATCTGTATTTTTATAATAATGTTGTTGCCATTCTTGTAACTCCCAATTAAGATTGTAAATATTTCTACGATGGTCAGAATATCGCCCAGAATCTATCCAACAGTAATAAACTTTCCCATCAAAACAGAGAAATTTGTAATCGTTTAAGTCCCCATTAATACCCTCAATGTACTCTTCAGCAATTATTTTTGGTTTAATATTCTTATATTGCATTTGAAACCCGTTTTTATAAGCAAAATTCATTTTTAACCATTTATCAAGTCTCTTTTTCGCTTCACTTTTATCTAAGTGATTTTTATCTTTTACAATTATATTTGTACCTGAGCCATGGTTAGTCTTTAAAACAAATTTTTTTGGTAAATTATCGAAATTTATTTCATCGAATGAGTCCCATACCCCTAATAAAGGGATTAAATACTCTTTACCTATAGTATCCTTAACCCATTCTCTAACAAGATATTTATCAGCTAATGTAGTTTTTAGCGGATTGTTTTCATATAATTTTGCCCATTGCATTTTTTCATTATATGTCTGTAGATTATTCCAATCTAAAACTTTACCTGTTTTTTTCTTATAAATTTGAGCGAGCTTTTCTGGATATTCATTTTCATTTAATGAACCATAGTATCTACATTTCAATAATTGAAATTCCTGATATATTTTATAAAAAATAGGAAACTTTCTCAAGAGTTTTTTTTTCAACATTTTTTTCTCCTCCAGTACTACAAGTATTCAATATATTATATAAGCTTCTACTAAACAAATCCCCGTATATATCTTTCCTCTACAACACATAAATCCTCAGACAATCGATTTGCAACAATTAGTTCTGGAAACTCTTTAAAATTCTTCAAATCGTTAATTACTCTTGAATCATAAAATGTCTCTTCATGAAGTACTGGCTATTATACAAACAACTTCAGTACCCTTAGCTTTAATACGTTTCATAACTCCTTGAATAACTGATTGTCTAAAGTTATCTTAATCCATATTCATTGTAAGTCTATAGATACTAACTATTTCAGGATTGGTCTTTATGATCTTCAGCAACATGGTCTTTTCTTGTTCTATTTGCATCAACAATTGCGGTCATTTTGGAACGTCTCCATAATTAGCTAATAACTGCTTTGTATCCTTTGGCAGGCAGTAACAGCATATCCGAAGAATGGGTTAATATAATAATTAACTATACGCGAGCAAGTCCAAACCCATCGATAATTTGTTTACTGTCTAATCCTCGCACCTCTGCATAAGAATCGAGCTCATTAAAATATGCTACTCTCTCTCACCCATGTATAGCACAGGAATATCTACCTTAATAGCTCCCTGTACAAACAATTCAGCAAATATTCGAGCTCAATCAGACTGTTCACCAATGATTATATGAGATGGGTATAAGTTATCGTACAAACCCTCCCTTCACGTTAAAAATTCAGGTGAGAAGCTAATATTATCTATTTCAAACTTTTCTTTTGTTTTTTCTGTATAATCAACTGGACTGTTGGTTTTATTACTATTATTGTATCTGGATTAATAGACAAAACATTTGCAATTACTGCTTCAACTGATCTAGTATTAAAATAATTTTTCTCAGGATCATAATTTATAGGTGTTGAGATAATTACGTAAACTACGTTTCTAAGCTTTATAATTATCAGTTGTTGCTGTTAAATTAAGTTCTTTGCATTAGATAGGACTTCATAACTGTTCCTGCTATTGTAATTTTCATCTCATCCCCCATATATTACTTTTATATTTAGCATTTAACCTCTTCATTTATGCTCCATAACACATCATTAAAAATACTGTATATTCTTACTTTTCTTTAGTAATTTTTAATAATGAAATCATTCATAAATATTACCCTTTTCACTAATATTGATTGATAGATTACTTTGATCGAAACTCTTACTTATTTTTAATGTTATCAGAATCAGCGTTAGATTTAACATAGCTCCGGTAATCCCCAATAAAGCAACGGTAGTTTTATCGTCTTTTATAATTAAGAAACCAATAATTAATACTATTATTCTACTGATAAGCATAGTAATGGACATAAGCAAATGAAACCTTTGAGCATTTAATACTGGCAATGACTTGATACAGGGTCTATTTAAAAAACCAAAGAATGACCATAAAGCAATCCACTGAGCATAACTTCCTGCAGTTAACCACTTACTACCAAATACAAAAGTAAATAGTTCTGGTCCAAAAATAATTATTATTCCAAATGGAATCATCCCAATCATAGCCAAAGAAAAAGTTGCCTTTTTAATTAAAGAAGTAAGGTTTTCATTGTTATTTGCTGCTTCAGATAGCCTTGGATACAACACATCGCCAATAGAATTTCCAATTAACTCAGTTGGTGCTGACATTACGCTCCTACATAAAGAATAGAATCCAGCAGATGCTGGTCCAAAAAAACTAGTCATTAGCAAAACTGGTAAGCCCTGTGATATAGCATTAAGAAAAACTTCAGGTGCACGAAACAGAGGAAAATCTCGGTATTTTTTTATTACACTATTAAAACTCAAAGAAAAATCTTTCAAGTTAATCTTTAGTGATTCATCAAATGTTCTTATATTAAAAAACAGCAACAAAGCAGCAAATCCATTTTTCATTGAAGAAAGAACCATTAATACGGTAGCAGCAGGATAAACAAATCCTATTCCAGCCATACCTCCGTATGTAAAAATAGATTGGCCAACTGTTGCTGTACTAAGCAATCTAAATTGCTTATTTCTAATAAACCATTGCCTCAATATTTGATATACTCCTGAAAACAGAATGACCAGTGGAATTAAATATAGGTAAATGGCAATGTTCTCTAAATGAAACAATGAAACAATTCTATTATGAAATAAAAGTATAATAATGAATAAAAAACTTGTCATCATCCCAGTTATAAAAAAGGAGGTGCGAATTATACTAACGGCTTCCGATTTTTTTTTAGGCAACACTATAGCAATAGGAAGTGTTAGTGAAGCAATTGGTGTAATTATTGCAATTATTGCTAGAAATGCTCCCATTAATCCGTATGCGTCTGGTCCATATAACCGAGTAATGACTGGTAAAAGTAAAAATGAAATAATTTGAGCGACTAAGGTCCCTGAAGAAACAAATAAAACATTTTTAACAAATTTCCTTTTTAACAATTTTCTTAAAAGCTCTTTCATAAGATATCTCTTTTCTACAATATATTTCTACTTTTACGATCATAAAGTATTACATATACAACAATCAAAAGATAAATATGCTTCTACCAAAAAGGTAATTAATGAAATCAACAACTAACTATCTAAGTTATTTTTTCTTAACAAATGTTTTACCTTCTTCTCTTAAAAATAAAGATGCAAAAAACATAAGAAAAAACAACCCATGTGTTAATAATAAAGTTGATAAGACAGAGGTATTCATATAGTAAATGTAAACAAATATTAACCCAAAGTATTTTGGATTAATTTCAACCATCCCAAAGTATAATAAAATCAGACTGCAAATTAGTGCAGCCACAATACCTCCTAAAAGTCCAAAGGACATTAAACCTTCTGTGAAAACTCCTGTATTAGCACTCAAACCCGGAGTCCCTATTACAACTTCTCCTATATAATGGGCCGGACCTAAATCGTATGGATAATCAACGATTCCAAATCCAAACGGAGAGTGAGATAAATATGTTAAGTTATCTTTGAAATATTCGTAAGTTATATTACCCAATCTTGCAGGAACAAATAGAACCCTTCTTACAAATTTATCTAATATAAATATGTTATCAAATAAATTATACATTATTATTCCACCGAAACTAATAAACGATATACCTTTTATAAAAAATATTGTTTTCTTATAATAAGTACCTTTATAAAAAACTAGTAATGCTAATAAACCAATAAAAATACTCTTTAAAGCTCCACATAAATACAAATATAGCAACATTACTATATATAGTATCATCATAATATGTTGCTTTTTGACTAATTTTCTAACAATTAAGTAAGGTAGCAGTATTCTCGCCAAATGCGCCGATGCATAAGCAGTATAAGAGTTTTTAATACCATTAAAGTAAGCTCTAGTTTTATATACATCAATAAATAGTAGGTTTTTCAAATTTATATGGTTATAAAATAGAATCAAAAAAGGTAAGAATAAGAAAATTGTTACTAGCCCAATATAAAAATCGGAGTTTTTTATCCTTACTGGTCTTTCAAACTTTTTGTTAATACGTGAAAACAAAAAGATAAATATTAGACAACTAAATATTACTATAACTTGAATAATACTAACATCGGGATTATATTGATAATAAATTACTTGCCCACAAAGAAGATATAAAAATATCACGTTATAAATAGCAGAAAAATACGCTTTATTTATTTT
Source organism: Virgibacillus senegalensis (assembly GCF_000821245.2). Classification (GTDB taxonomy): domain Bacteria; phylum Bacillota; class Bacilli; order Bacillales; family Amphibacillaceae; genus Sediminibacillus; species Sediminibacillus senegalensis. The sequence goes on along the minus strand of NZ_LN611424.1, from coordinate 610,419 downwards.
AAACCCCAATCCAAGGCTTAATAGTAATATAAAAATTCCTATAATAAATTTAAAAAAGTCAAATTCATACTGAAAGTTATAATAATCAAATATGTCAGATATAACAATTATATAAGCAATGTTTAACCCAATTACCGATATAATTTGCCAAATAAGGATTTTAACTTTCTCCCCCTCTGTAACTATATCTGTACTTAATCGAGTTCCATTGACCCCATCTATACTTTTGTAGCTGCTATTTTTTATCTGAGTATAAAAACGCGTATTCATTTGCTATGTTCTCCCAATTAAATTTATTACAGAGTTCAATACAATTAGATGATAAAAAATCATAATCGGATAGAATCTTAACAATTTTATCTGCAATTTCCTCCGGATTAAAACAATCAACATTATATCCAACTAGCCCCTCATTAAATTGACTATCGAATCCTTGGCCTCTTGAATAAATAACGGGCAACCCTTGACTCATTGCTTCAGAATAAACTAAACCAAAAGTTTCATGAATAGATGGCATAACAAAAATATCATTATCTCTATATATATCTATTAGCTCTTCTTTAGGTTTTGGTGATATATATCTTATAAAAGGCAGGTTTTTTATCCTATCATAAATACTCTCATCATCGATTTTACCTACGATGGTAAACTCTATATTGTACCCCTTCTTCTGAAGTATTTCTATTGCCTTTACAGTTGTTATTTGATTTTTCCTTTTGTTAATAATACCTACTTGAGCTATTTTTAAATTATTTGAACCAGAATATACTTTTTTAGAACCTTTATTTCTAAACCAATAATCGTCAATACCGTTTGGAATAACGTTCGATTTACTGTATACACTTTCTTTTAAACTTACAGGGATATATTTATCTATTACTAAATCTCTATAAGTTTCTGATAAAAAAACTATTTTCTTAGCCTCTTTTAAAATTTTCATTCCAAGTTTTCTTAAGTAAACCATATTTTTTAGAAATACATTCACATCAGTACTTCTAACTGCTACAATATAAGGAACTCCGAACTCCTTTTTCAATCTCCAGGCTACGCATCCATTCGTAAATAGCGAATGCGCATGTAAAATATTATAATTATTTACTTTATACTTTTTTATAACATCTTTATATATTTTATTTTGCTTGATATGAAAAAAGAATCGATCATATTTACTATGGTTTTTACTTATTGTTGAATAATGTCCCAGATTTATTTCTGAATCATCAAAATCTTTAGTAACAGGAACATATACATCAATTTCAAAACCATTTGCTGATTGTTTATCGAATAAATTCCTATAAAACTTACCATTACTGTAGTATGAATTTATATGAAGAACCTTCAACTTAAAAACCACCTTACTTAGTACTGCTAGTTTTTTAATTGTTTTAACACATTTACCCTGTCATCCTTGAACTCTTTCAAGACATCTAAATAACAGCTTCACTAGCAAATACTTCTTGTTATCATTTCCGTATTACAATCCTGTTAGATTATGTTTCTACCTTGTGCTCTCAGCCTTCTCCCAAAACGGCTTTGCCTTTCCGTTCAAAATGTTATAAACTCCTGTCCATTGCGCAAACAAAGTCACACAATAATAATAAATTAAAGTAAGATATTTATTATCTGAATTTGTAGTCACCTTAACTAACGCTAATAGGTAAAATAGTATTTGCCCTACCATTGTTAACAAATAAAACCAGTGTTCTTGAATTACTATGATATTAGTAATAAAAACTATTAAATGTGATAACCATAATAAATATCTACAAGTTCTATGTCCAAAGTAAAAATAAGAAAACCAGCGGTACTTAAATATATTTAATATGCGGAAATCTGGTAAGATGTTCCTCAAAATCCCACGATTCATTCTTACTTTGCGCTTAAACTCATCCTCGATATTTTCTCCAGCTTTTTCATACGCTATGGCATCGGGGTTATATAAAGCCTTTTTACATTTCAAAGCATAGTATCTTGGCATATTTCCATCATGACTTTTCATTGGTTCAAAATCATAATAATCAGCGTTTCTACAAGCATAAATAGCCCCATTACCTGCGGTAATAGTTTGAATATCGCTCTCAATTTTTCGTAATTTTGTATCACTATCCCAATATGTGTTTTCAGAATTTGTAACGTCACTACAATCTTTATTAGTAATTACCAATCTACCACTAACATAACTAATGTCTTCACTTGTAAATGCTGAAACTAATTCTTTTATAGAATTAGTTTTCAACATGGAATTAGCATCAGTCATTACAAGAATTTCACTTTGAACAGTTTTCTGTGCCTCATTTTGAGCATTTGTTTTTCCCTTACGCTGCTTTACTTCAAATAACCGAATTTTATAATTAGGATTATTAATTATGAAATACCTAACTAATTCATTAGTCTTATCTGTACTATTATCTGAAGCAACTAAAAACTCGATCTTATCACTTTGGTAATTAAGCTCTAGTACATTCGCTAACTTCTTCTGTATTACTTTCTCTTCATTATGGGCAACTATCATTACTGTCACCGTTGGCTCATACGTATAATCTTTTTTCAGGGTTCTATGTTTGTATATTCGATTTAGAATTTTTAATGAAAGTGGGTAACCGATCATAGCCCAAAAGATTATAAAGACATTTAAATAAAAAATAAGAAGTATGACGAATTTCATTCCCTAAACCTCTTTCTTATAATTGATGTCTGCTATATCTCTTATAATTCTTACATCATTAAACTTCATCATATAGATACCTTTATCATAGTTACCGATTGCCTCTGCATTTGCGTTTCCATGTATGTTATTAATAATCATCTTTGGCACATTCACCCCACTTTCATATGCATGAGGATAGCCTCCACCAAAACGAGGATTTACTTCAGAGATATAATATTCACCATTAACCTTAAAGATATCAATATCAATAATGCCTTTAAACCTAGTTTCTCTTACAAACTTTTTAATTAATTCAAAAAGTTGCTCATCCTTAATTGAAACCGATTTGTCAGTTTCACCAGCCCTCATCTTAATCTTCTCTTTAACATATATCGCAACTGGTTCACTAGAAATCATATCTATATAAACATCAGCACCGTATTCAGTTCCATCCATGAACTCTTGAATCATTAGGTTATCAAATCTACTAAATAACAATTCAATTTCTTCTTGTGAGGTTACTTTGCTAATATTAATACTTGCACTACCTCTTACAGGCTTAACAAAAACTGGATAGTTAATGATTCCTGCATCTACATCATTATAGAACTCTTCTTTGTCTAAATAACTTTTTACCGTTTGGAACCCATTCTGAACTAAAAATTCAAACATCTTATGCTTATCAAAACACATTTCAACCACATCAGAATCTGAGACGATTGGAATCGTACCAATATCCAGAAAGGCCTGTTTGTGTTTTGCAAGAAAACATAGTTCAGGATCAATTAATGATATAACTGCTCTGATGTCATTCTCTCTGCAGATAGAGAGGATCACCTCTAAATATCCCTCTTCACTCATTCTAGGGACTATAAAGTGTTTATCAGCTTCATATAAGGCTGGTGCTAAATCACTACAATCTGTGGCTAATACCTGCCCCCTGTCGTCTAACTCTTTTTTGAAATACTGTACAATTTTATTTCTAGTACCGCAGCTTAATATAAGTATGTTTATGTTATTGTTCATCATTTAGATCCTCCAATTTATCAAAAAACAATGGTGTCCCACCCGTATGAATAAATAGTATCTTCTTATCCGTAATATGTTTTTTTTTGATAAACTCTTTCATCCCCCAAAAAGCTTTACCAGTATAAGTTGTATCCATTGGGATACCATCATTAATTAAAACATCCCTAATAGTTTGTAGTATTTTGTCGTTATATGAACCATATCCATCAAGCACATAGTCGTCTATAAATGCTATATCTTCAGATTCGAATGGTTCTTTATCCTGACTCAAAAAATAACTACTGACACTTTCAAGAACAACTCGACTACCGTAAGATTTTTTTCGCGCATTGCTAATTCCAATAACTTCTCTCTCATCTCCATGTAGTATTTTTCCACATACAAGCCCAGCTTGTGTGGTTCCTGTACCAGTAGTAAGAAAAATGTAATCAAAGTATATACCGGATGACTTTTCATATTTTAGAATTTCTTCATAAGCATTAACGTAAGATTGTGTTCCAATATCACCATGTCCTCCCCCTTGAATAAAATAAGGTTTGTAACCTTTTGCTCTTAATTCGTCCATTTTACTTTCAATCATGATACTTACTTGAGATACTGGACAATTTGTAACAAAAGCACCAAACAGTTTAATCATTTTACTATTAGAGGTTGGATGACTTGATTCAATTGGTGAAATGATATGGCATGGGATACCTTTTGCAGCTGCAATATTCGCTATAACTCTACAATGATTTGAACTGCTGCTACCATACGTAACTACACAATCTGACTTTTTTAAGATTAAATCTTCGAAAAAAAGAACTGCTTTTCTTGCCTTATTTCCTCCAAATGAAATAGGAAGTAGGTCATCTCGCTTTATATAAAATGAGTTGTTATTTAGATTTTCACTTAAACTTTGAATTGGAGTTGCATGATAGTTATTTAATTCCACTTTTCAATACACCTACATTACGAATATAGTTTTCTACATCTAAGGTATATATATATCTATCTACATATTTTCCGTTATAAAAAAGATCATTTTTTAGTAGTTCCTCTTTTACAAATCCACTCTTTTCAAAGAGTTTTTGAGCTCGAACATTATCTACTTCTGTATAAAGATATATCGTATTAAGACCAAATTCCTTATAAGCCCTTTGAATTAAGAGGTCCGTTGCAATTTTAGCTATGCCCTTACCTTTAAAATTGTCTCCTCCAAGACAAATATAATATTCCGCTTCCTTACTTTTTAAGTCAATATTCAGTAGTCCTATTAACCCAGCAGGTTCGGCAGCGTGAGTAATGGTATAATCGACCCTATCATTTCTACCTTCAAGTGATTTGAACCATTGAAGGGTCTTATCTTCTCTTAAAGGCAAATCATAATGTAAGTATTTATTATTTCTATCATCATTTATCCATTGTACCTTATATGGTATATCTCCTTCTTGAAATTTCCGAATCGCGATCTCCATTTTATAACTCCCCGCAATTTAATTAATGTTAGATGATTTCTCTGACCCTTTTACATTGTTATGAGTATATATACTTTCACGTTTGAATAGCTTCTGCAGTGTCTTAAAAAGAATCTTAATGTCTAACCAAATACTAAACGTTTCAATATATTTGACGTCAATCGGAATTCGTTCATCCCAAGGTACAGAGTTTCTAACGGTGACCTGTGTTAAACCAGTTATACCTGGCTTCATTTCGAATCGTTTTCGTTGAAACTCACTATATTCTTCATATTTATATGGATGGTGAGGTACGGGTGGTCTCGGGCCAACCAAACTCATATTACCCGTAACAACATTCCAAAGTTGGGGAAGTTCGTCTAAACTTGTAGCACGGATTAATTTGCCAACTTTTGTGATACGGTTGTCACTCTCTGTCTTAACAAACAAACCCGTTCCAATTTTTTCAGCATTAACAACCATCGTTCTGAACTTTAAAATCTTAAAAACTCTACCATCCTTGCCGAGTCGTTCTTGTTTAAAAAACACTGGACCTTTCGAAGTCAATTTAATAGACAGTGCTATAATTATAAAAATTGGGGAAATAATAATTACACCAATCAGGCTTCCAAAGAAATCTATCAGACGTTTTATAAATAAGTTTAAAGCTCTCATTACTTATCTCCACAACCCTTTAATAATTTCTATAACTCTTTCTAAGTCCTCATCCGTCATCTTCGTATCAGAAGGCAAACATACACCATTCTCAAACAGTTTTTCCGATACACCCTCACCAACAAAATCATATTTCTCAAAGAAAGGCTGCATATGCATCGGTTTCCAAACCGGTCTTGACTCAATGTTCTCAGTTTCCAATGCATCAAATATATCAATAGGTCTAACTTTACCAGACAAGGTTATCGAGCTTAACCAATAGTTTGGTTCATCCCATTCATTGCTAGGCATGAATTCAATACCTTCAAGCCCACCAAGTTCTCTTTTATAGAACTCAAGAATATATCTCTTCTTTTCAACTCTTTGATCCAATACCTTGAGCTGACCTCTACCAATTCCTGCTACAACATTACTCATTCGATAATTAAACCCTAATTCGCTATGTTGATAATGCCTTGCTTGATCCCTGGATTGAGTAGCCCAGAATCTAGCTTTTGAAATTCGTTCTTCATTATTAGAAACAAGCATCCCACCACCAGAAGTGGTGATAATCTTATTTCCATTAAAAGAGAAGATGCCATAGTCACCGAAAGTTCCTGTATGTTTACCTTTATAGTAAGTACCCAATGATTCCGCTGCATCTTCTATAACCGCCACATCATGTTTCCTGCAAACACTCATAATTTTATCCATGTCAGCGGACAAGCCATACAAATGAACAACGATGACTGCCTTTACTTCTGGGTACTTCACAAACGCTTCTTCCAATGCCTTTGGACTCATATTCCAGGTTTCATAATCACTATCGATAAAAACAGGAATGGCATTTTGATAGATAATTGGATTTGCAGTTGCAGAAAAAGTGAGTGTTGGACAAAAAACAACATCCCCTTCCCCAACCCCTGCTGCTTTAAGAGCTAGATGGATAGCAGCTGTTCCGGAAGACAGTGCAGCAGCAGCTTTAGAACCAACCTTTTCAGCTAATTCTTTTTCGAATCCATTTACGTTTTCACCAAGGGGGGCGATCCAGTTAGTATCAAAAGCTTCCTTTATATAATCCAACTCGTAACCCTCTTCACTCATATGTGGCGAAGAGAGGAATATTCTTTCTTTTACTTCAGTCGAGTTCATTCTGTGACTTCCTTCCCTAAAAATAGAATTTAGTAGCCTAGGACTTGATCGGAATTAAAATGATTCCCGATGAACTACTAATCCACTAAATCTAAGTACAATTTTATAATTAATTGAAATAAGGGCAACTGCCCTTATTTCAATAATAAACACAAGAAAAAAATTATGACACCATACTAGAATTTCTCTCATTAAGATCCCTTCGCAACAACCTCTCGTTCCCCATAAACAATCCCCATCAAAGCTTCTTTCAAGTCTACTGGATTGTAATCCTGTAATTGATCAATTAAATCAACTACTACATCCAAATTGACTTCCTTTGTACGACCAACATAAATCTTCTCATAAACAGCCCCCGGATGTACTTCTTTTTCATCCAGCAGTTCCTCATACATTTTCTCTCCTGGCCTGATTCCGGAAAATTTGACTGGAATCTCTTCTTCTGTGTATCCTGACAACTTGATCAGATTTCTGGCCAAGTCGACAATCTTCACCGGTTCCCCCATATCCAGCACAAAGATCTCTCCGCCTTGAGCCAATGTGCCGGCTTGTATCACCAAACGGGAAGCTTCCGGTATCGTCATGAAGTAACGGGTCATATCCGGATGGGTTACCGTAACCGGTCCGCCTGCTTCGATTTGTTTCTTGAATAACGGAATGACGCTGCCCCGGCTTCCAAGCACGTTGCCGAACCGTACAGCGACAAACTTCGTATTGCTCCGCTGGGCCATGTCCTGCACAACCATTTCCGCAAGACGTTTGGTGGCACCCATGACGTTCGTCGGGTTTACTGCTTTGTCGGTAGATACTAATACAAACGTGTTGACGCCAAATGTATCCGCAGCTTCTGACACATTCTTCGTACCGATTACATTGTTTTTTACCGCTTCATGCGGATTGTGTTCCATTAGCGGAACGTGTTTATGTGCCGCTGCATGATAAATAATCGTCGGATTATGTTCTTCCACGATTTCAAAAATTCGTTTGCGATCCTGGACGTCGCCGATCGCCGGCACGATTTCCGTGTCGGAATCACTGTAAGTCCCTCTTAGCTCCATATCGATGGTATAGATACTGAATTCTCCGTGTCCGACCAGTACGATTTTTTTCGGCAAAAATTTCATCAGCTGCCGACAGATTTCCGAGCCGATAGACCCACCTGCGCCGGTAACCATCACCGTGTTCCCAGTTACATATTCAGTGATCGTATGAATATCAAGTTCTACTGTATCTCGCCCAAGAACGTCTTCGACTTCGACATTTTTCAACGTATTCACTGATACTTTCCCAGACATAAGATCTTCTATTTTCGGCAGCATCTGCACCTTCACGTTCGTTTTGTTGCATTTGGATACAATTTCATTTAGCTCCCCGTTTTTTAACGAAGGGATTGCAATGACGATATGTTCGATACTTAGTCGTTCCACAATCTCTGGTATCTCTTCGACAGTGCCTTCGACCGGCAAATTATAGAGCTGCATTTTTTGTTTGGACAAATCGTCATCAACAAAGGCAACCGGACGTAACTCAGCTTTGTTTTGTTCATTTTTAAGTTGCCGGGCAATCATTGCCCCTGCCGCTCCAGCACCAACGATTAAGGTTCTCTTTTGATTGGTGTTAGTCGTGATGAACCGATCTCTAAAAATTCGCCAAACAAACCTTGAACCACCGATAAAAATAACGTGGAGCATCCAAGTTACAATAAGAGCTCGTTTATAAAGTGCAAAATCGTTTACTAAAAACTGCAAAATGGTGGTTGCCAAAATAGAGAAAGTAACAGCTTTGACGATGGCAACTAATTCGCCGACACTGGCGTACGACCAAACCTTATTGTACAACTTATAAACAAATGCAAACAAATGATGAAACAAGACAAGGGCTATAGCGCTAATAACAATTGCATCTGCATGAATGACAGAACTTGTATAGGGATACGCAATCCATNTGGGTTACCGTAACCGGTCCGCCTGCTTCGATTTGTTTCTTGAATAACGGAATGACGCTGCCCCGGCTTCCAAGCACGTTGCCGAACCGTACAGCGACAAACTTCGTATTGCTCCGCTGGGCCATGTCCTGCACAACCATTTCCGCAAGACGTTTGGTGGCACCCATGACGTTCGTCGGGTTTACTGCTTTGTCGGTAGATACTAATACAAACGTGTTGACGCCAAATGTATCCGCAGCTTCTGACACATTCTTCGTACCGATTACATTGTTTTTTACCGCTTCATGCGGATTGTGTTCCATTAGCGGAACGTGTTTATGTGCCGCTGCATGATAAATAATCGTCGGATTATGTTCTTCCACGATTTCAAAAATTCGTTTGCGATCCTGGACGTCGCCGATCGCCGGCACGATTTCCGTGTCGGAATCACTGTAAGTCCCTCTTAGCTCCATATCGATGGTATAGATACTGAATTCTCCGTGTCCGACCAGTACGATTTTTTTCGGCAAAAATTTCATCAGCTGCCGACAGATTTCCGAGCCGATAGACCCACCTGCGCCGGTAACCATCACCGTGTTCCCAGTTACATATTCAGTGATCGTATGAATATCAAGTTCTACTGTATCTCGCCCAAGAACGTCTTCGACTTCGACATTTTTCAACGTATTCACTGATACTTTCCCAGACATAAGATCTTCTATTTTCGGCAGCATCTGCACCTTCACGTTCGTTTTGTTGCATTTGGATACAATTTCATTTAGCTCCCCGTTTTTTAACGAAGGGATTGCAATGACGATATGTTCGATACTTAGTCGTTCCACAATCTCTGGTATCTCTTCGACAGTGCCTTCGACCGGCAAATTATAGAGCTGCATTTTTTGTTTGGACAAATCGTCATCAACAAAGGCAACCGGACGTAACTCAGCTTTGTTTTGTTCATTTTTAAGTTGCCGGGCAATCATTGCCCCTGCCGCTCCAGCACCAACGATTAAGGTTCTCTTTTGATTGGTGTTAGTCGTGATGAACCGATCTCTAAAAATTCGCCAAACAAACCTTGAACCACCGATAAAAATAACGTGGAGCATCCAAGTTACAATAAGAGCTCGTTTATAAAGTGCAAAATCGTTTACTAAAAACTGCAAAATGGTGGTTGCCAAAATAGAGAAAGTAACAGCTTTGACGATGGCAACTAATTCGCCGACACTGGCGTACGACCAAACCTTATTGTACAACTTATAAACAAATGCAAACAAATGATGAAACAAGACAAGGGCTATAGCGCTAATAACAATTGCATCTGCATGAATGACAGAACTTGTATAGGGATACGCAATCCATGCCGCGATAAATATCGCAGTGCCTACGATGATAGTATCCATCAAGACTAATAACGATAATCTTGTGCGATAGTTCATTTACTTCACCTTTCTTAATGAGATTATATTTTGGGTTCTATAAAATCACACAAGCATCTGTTTTGACGCTACCACTGATGGTCGCCCGATTGAATGATATTCTATCGATTTATCCTTCATATCATCTAGATGAAAACAGTTCCTACCGTCTATAACCAAGGGGTAGTTCATAGATGAAAAAACATTTAAATCTACGTCTTTTATTTCTTTCCATTCGGTTAGTATCAGAGCTGCATCAGCATCTTTTACCGCATCTTCAACATTATAGGCATACCGAACCTTGTCACTAAGCGTTTTTTTAGCATTTTCTATCGCAATAGGGTCAAATGCTACTACTTCAGCACCTCTCTCCAGTAATTTATCAACAATTATATGCGAAGCAGCCTCCCGCATATCATCTGTATTTGGTTTGAATGCCAAGCCTAATACTGCTATCCTTTTCCCTTGGATAGTTGGGAGCCGTTCATCCAATTTATCTATTAACAGGCCTTGCTGCTTTTTATTAACATTGACAACACCTTTTAGTAACTCAAAATCATAATCAACGTTTCCTGCAATTTGGATAAGCGCCTTAGTATCTTTAGGAAAACAAGAGCCCCCGTAACCTATACCGGCATTAAGGAATTTATCTCCGATTCGTTTGTCCATTCCCATTCCCTGAGCAACATCTTCAATATTCGCGTCCACCCGTTCACATATGTTCGACACTTCATTTATAAAGCTGATTTTTGTTGCCAGGAATGCATTAGAAGCATACTTTATCATTTCCGCACTCCGAATATCCGTTCTGAAAACCGGTACACCAAAAGGCCGATTGATATCCTCAATCACATTTGCAGCCTCTACGCTATCAGCACCGATCACAATTCTATCTCCATTAAAAGAATCATAGATCGCCGATCCCTCTTTCAAAAACTCAGGATTGGAAACTACTTCTACATTAACACTGTTTATCAGATTAATATTGATAATTTGCTGGATCCTGTGATTAGTTCCAACCGGCACAGTACTTTTGGTAACGACGATGGTATCCTTTGTTACATTGGCGGCAATATCCTTTGCAACTTGTTCGACAAAGGCAAGATTCGCAGAACCATCTTCATTTTCCGGGGTTCCCACTGCAATATAAATAACGTCCGCTTTATCAAATCCATGCTGATGACTAGTAGTGAAAAACAGGCGTTCTTCCTGAATGTTCTTTGTCATTAGTTCATCAAGGCCTGGCTCGTAGATTGGCGATATCCCTTTTTGCATTTTCTCCACTTTCTTTTGGTCAATATCTATACATGTGACATCATGGCCGATCTCCGAAAGACTCACACCCGTGACTAATCCAACATAACCGGTACCAACTACAGCTATCTTCAATTTTTAACCCTCCATTTGTACTTCTGTTTTTGTCGACAAGAGACTACGTAGTAATTCTTTTACTTCCTCGCCAAATTCTTCATTCTGTATAGCAAATTCAACTGTCGTCTTAATAAATCCCAACTTTTCTCCGACATCATACCGCTTGCCTTCAAAGTCATACGCATATACATTTTGCAGCTCGTTCAGATGCTGGATGGCATCAGTCAGTTGGATTTCTCCCCCAGCTCCTGTTTCCTGCTTGTCCAAAAAGCCGAAGATTTCAGGGGTCAGGATGTAGCGTCCCATGATCGCCAAATTGGATGGTGCCGTTCCTTTCGCCGGCTTTTCCACGAACGTGTTCACTTGATAGCGGCGACCTTCACTCGTGTTCGGATCGATGATTCCATAGCGGTGCGTCTGGCCTTGGTCTACCTGTTGGACACCGATGATAGAAGAACCGGTTTCTTCATACTGATTGATCAACTGCTTCAAGCATGGTGTGTCACTTTGGACGATATCGTCACCGAGCAAGACAGCGAATGGTTCGTCGCCGATGAACTTCCGTGCGCACCAGACAGCATGGCCCAATCCTTTTGGTTCCTTCTGCCTTATGTAGTGAATGTCCACTTGGGCAGGCTGCTTGGTTTTTTCCAACAGGTCGAATTTTTCTTTTTTGATTAAGTTCTCTTCTAATTCGAAATTGTGATCGAAATGATCCTCGATTGCGCGCTTTCCTTTTCCGGTAACAATCAGAATATCTTCTATTCCAGAAGCAATTGCTTCTTCCACGATATATTGAATCGTCGGTTTGTCGACGATCGGCAGCATTTCTTTCGGCATTGCTTTTGTCGCTGGTAAGAACCTTGTCCCCAGACCAGCAGCCGGGATGATGGCTTTTTTCACTTTTTTCAAGTTACTCTCTCCCAGTTTGTTATGTTTCGTAAGTAAATGAGCACAATAAATAACTAGTGAAGAGGAATTTGCTAAACACCCATTCACTAGTTATCTATCATTCCAAGTTTATTGGGTAATCCTTTGGGGTATTAAATTAAACGGGCATCTAACCCACCCTCACATCACACTAGCGACGACAAGCGTCTAAGGCTGAGAATGGTTTCCCGCCCACAGCATGACCGAGTGTCTCCATTCATAAGGGTAAGGAGGCATCACCCAATGATACATTACGTTAAAATAGTCCTAAGAATTTCTTTGTCTTTACTTTTTCCGGTACGTCTCCGACTACCACTTCGCCTTCTGCAACCAATTGAGCGTTTTCCATGAAGTAGTAAACCAAGGAACTTCCGTAAATTGTTTGTATTTCGGTTATGGCTTCCTGCATACAAAAGCCCCGATTGGTTGTATTGTGAGCGTCCGATGAAATAAAGTGCGTTAAATTTGCCTCGATTAATTGCTGGCTGAATTTCCGAATAGTTTTTCCGAATTTTCCGACAACACTTGCTGCGGTCACTTGAGTTAGCGTTCCATTTTTCACGAATTCGTATAACTGATCAGGATCTTTAATCAATTCCCGGTTTCTTTCTGGGTGGACGATAATCGGCTTGAAACCCTGAACCTGAAGGTCGAATAACAGCTGTTTGGTATAACGCGGTACATGATCAGATGGTAGTTCGACAAATACATAGCCTTTGCCATTTAGAGGAAGTAACTCTCCCTGTTCTAAATGGTCTACCATATTCCCATTTATTCTTGTTTCTTGTCCAGGCAATACAGTCAGAGGGATGTTCTCATCCTGCAATCGATTATTCAATTGACTTACATAGCCTAGAATGTCAGTTTTATAGTTATTGTATCTGCCATTTAAATGATGAGGCGTTGCAATAATGGTATGAATACCTTGAGCGACAGCTTCTCGAGCCATTTCAAGACTATCTTCCATATGCTTGGCCCCATCGTCAATTCCCGGCAGGATATGACAATGTATATCAATCAAAAAGCTTACCTCCCTGCAATTGGGACTTTTTTGGTTATCCGCCTTAGTCATTATAGCAGGATTTTACAAAAATTTGAACAGTAAATCATGTCGAAACATGTAGAATGAGTACATTTTTTCAAGTAAGCACATTGAAATTGCTTTCATTGGCAATTCAATTGACAAGGTTTCCTAGCAAAGTTATCTATCGATTCGTTTTTTACAAAAAGATTCTTCCTATAAAAAGGAAGAATCTTTTGATTAGTTTGTTCCATAATAATAATAGTGACCTTTTTTCTGTTCCAAATCATTCAGTACGACTCCGAGAAGCTTGGCTTTAGCTGGCTGGAGAAGTTCTTTTGCTTTTTGCGCAGCTTCGTACTCTGTCTGCTTACTGCGTACCACCATTAATGCTCCATCACAAAGATTCGCTAAGATTTGTGCATCGGTCACTGCCAATACAGGCGGGGTATCAAAAATGACTAAATCGTAACGTCCGGAAGCTTCCTCCAGCATCCTTTCCATCGCCTTTGACCCTAAAAGCTCTGAGGGATTAGGGGGAATTGGTCCACAAGAAAGCAAGTCCAAGTTGGGTACGTCGCTTTGTACTACTGACTCGCCCAGTGATTTTTCGCCCACAAGGACATTACTCAAACCAAATCGATTGTCCATCCGAAACGTATAATGAAGGGTCGGCTTCCTCATATCTCCATCAATCAGAAGCACACTTTTTCCTTGCTGTGCAAAAACGATTGCCATATTCGCTACCGTTGATGACTTACCTTCCGATGGTCCGGAAGAAGTTACCATCATCGTTTTTAATTCTTCATCAACAGCTGCAAACTGAAGATTGGTACGGATGGTTCGGTATTGTTCAGATATCGGCGAGCGGGGATTCATTTTTGTAATTAAGTGACGGATATTGCTTCTAGACAGTTTTTTTCGTCTGGCCATTCAACTCTCCCCTTCCCCTTGGATTAACTGCATTGCCGAATTGATTAGATATCATATCATCTTCACTGATATGGGAGATAGCACCTAGAACCGGCATTTCCAACTTCTTCTCGACATCGGATTCTGTTTTAACCGTGTTATCCATATATTCCAGCAAGAATGCTAGTCCTACACCGACCATTCCGCCTAACACAATGGCAATGGCAATATTTAGCATTGGTTTAGGACTTACCGGTGAAGGGTTTTCTGTTAGATCGGCTTCTGAAAGTATTTTCACATTGTCTACGTTCATTAAATCAGGAATCTGATCTTGAAACACATTCACCGTTGTATTGGCAATCGATGCAGCAGTTTCTGGATTGATGTCAGATGCTGTCACATTTACCACCTGTGAATTTTGTTCACTCGACACTTGTATTTTTTCACTTAACTGCCCAGCAGTAAGGTTCAAATGCAACTCTTCCGCGACCTGTTCTAAGATAGCCGGGCTTTTAATTACCACATTATACGTATTGATGAGTTCAACATTGGAACGAATTTCGTTTATTTCGACAGATTCTTCCTTATTGTTGGTATTTTGGTTAACGATAAACTGTGAGCTGGCTTCATAAGTTGGCGTAATGATAAAATAGCTGATAATCGTACTCAAAACAGCAGCTCCGACAATTAACACTATAATTAACTTCAGGCGCTTTTTGATTACCTCAAAAATTTCCTTCAATGAAATAGTTTCTTCCATGCCTTTCCCCCCGGGTACATTCTACTTTGCTACGCTAGTAAGCATCTTCGAAATTATAACACAATTTAACAATTGGTGACATAGTGTTTTTGCAGGAAAAGTCAATCTATTAAATATAGAGAGGTTTACTCCCTGTATAAGCATAATTAATATTACATTTTTATTACAAATACAGAATCTTTCGTCCTATATGCTATACTAATTTTATTAGAAAAACTTGTAAAAGAACGGTACATAAGGGGGAAAGTTGGTATGAAAAAGACATTATTATCGATTACTGCCACAGCTGTGATTGCTTCATCCTACAGCATGACAGTTGAAGCTGCTTCCTACAAGGTCCAAAAAGGTGACTCGCTTTGGTCCATTGCCCAAAAGTATAATACTTCTGTCGATTCTTTGAAATCAGTAAACAAGCTAAAAAACAATATCATATTCCCTAACCAAGTCTTACAGGTGGACGGGAAATCCTCTTCTACCAAAAAGGAAGAAAAGGATACAAATCAATGGTCTTCTAAGTCTTCTACATACACAGTAAAATCTGGCGATTCACTAAGCAAAATCGCCGCCCAGCACAACATTTCGTTATCTGATCTAATGGAATGGAACAATCTCTCGACAACGTTGATCTATCCTGGCGATGTGTTTGTTGTCTCCAAGTCTTCTTCTGGTTCTACCTCAGATTCGGGAAATACGGGAACCTCAAATAAAAAAACAGATTCGTCTTCTGGTTCTACGAAAACTACTACATACAAGGTAGTTTCTGGTGACTATCTCGGAAAAATTGCCAGTAAGTATGGTGTATCGGTAAGCGATCTGAAAAAGTGGAACGGATTGTCCTCTGACCTAATTTATGTTGGACAAAAGCTGAAAGTGAATGGCGGTAACAACTCATCAGCTGAAACAAAAAAAGATACTCCTGATACAAAAGTAGAGTCCGAGACTGTTGATTACAATGTTACCAAATTGATCGATGAAGCGAAGAGTTTCATAGGAACCGGATATGTTTGGGGAGGATCCTCACCGAGCGGTTTTGATTGCAGCGGATTTATCTATTACCTTTATAATAAAGCGGGTAAAAGCATTGGACGCTACTCTACCGATGGATATTATAACCGTTCCTACTATGTCAATAAACCGCAGCTCGGTGACTTGGTGTTCTTTGAAGGTACATATCGGGCAGGTATTTCCCACATCGGCATTTATGTAGGGAATAACAGTTTTATTTCAGCTGAATCAAGCGGTGTGAAAGTGACTAGTTTAGATAACTCTTATTGGAAAAAGCACTTTGATGGATTTAAGCGGTTTTATTAATATAGCAAAACTCTCAATCTAAAATGATGATTGAGAGTTTTTTGTTTTTCTACACTCCTTTCATCGCCTAGATCTTCTTATGACCAGAATTAAATTTATTAGTATATTTTGAATTATACCTTGCAATTCCAGCCCATAGGAATATAGTTCGACCTACTATGACAAGGTTTTGTAAGTTACATTACAAAACTATTACAAAGCTATTAATCTGGCAAATTCATGCTATATTGGAAAAGTCATAAAACATCTGAGGAGTGAAGGAATGAAGACTAAAAAGACATTATTGTCTTTCGCAGCAACTGTCGCTATCGCATCTGCTTTTACAACAAACGTTGAAGCCGCCTCGTACACAGTAAAATCTGGGGATACCCTTTGGGGAATTTCGCAGAAATATGGCACATCCGTTTCCAATTTACAATCGATCAACAGCATTTCCGGCCATATCATTTATCCTGGCCAGGTAATTGAAACGGACTCTAACAAATCTACTACTACATCTTCCAACAATACAGCTAGTTCCAGTTCATCTACTACATATAAAGTGAAAGCTGGAGATACGTTATCACATATCGGTGTCAGATACGGTGTTTCCGTCAGCAGCCTGAAGAAATGGAACAGTCTTTCTTCTGATTTAATTTTTGTGGGACAAACCTTGAAAATTAACGGAACTTCCAGTTCTTCACCGAAAACACAAGTAAAATCGTCTACAGTAAGCAACGGTTCTGCTCTCGTTAATGAAGCGAAGAAGCACGTCGGCACTCCATATGCATGGGGTGGAACGAGTCCGAGCGGATTTGACTGCAGCGGTTTTATCTATTATGTATTCAATAAAGCTGGTCAAAATGTTTCCCGTGCCAATGCCGCTGGATACTACAATCAATCAACCAAGATCAGCAGCCCACAACCAGGAGACTTAGTTTTCTTCAAAAATACCTATAAATCTGGTATTTCTCACATGGGTATTTATGCAGGAAATAACCAATTCGTACACGCAAGTTCAAGCGGTGTACAGCTTACAAGCCTAAGCAACTCCTACTGGAAAGGTCATTTTGCAGGCTACGGCAGCTTATAAGCCGATATAACATTGAAGAATCCAGACAGATCGAGAGATGCATTCTCGATCTGTTTTTTATTTAAACCCAATTGCGGGCTGCTGCACACTCAGTTGTACTACAGGGACAGATCTCTAGGGATAGAGTTGGAATTACTCCTTATATACCCGCCTTAAAAACAGCTAAACCACTTTTTTAAAATTTTTTTGATTTTTGGGGTCAGGATTTGGGGACAGTCCCCCAACACACTACCACGACGCAGCATTACTATGTTGGGGGACTGACCCCCACATACATGTTAACAAGCAAACTTGGAATGATACTCTTACAGGAGGTGTAAGTGATGGCTCAAGATGTGTTATGCGAAGTGAAAAACTGTATATATTGGGCACACGGTAATAAGTGTGCGGCCGATGCCATTTATGTTGTAAGTCATACTGGCAAAGAAGCATCGGACCAAGAAGAAACAGACTGCCAAACCTTCGAGCCAAAGCATTAAGCATCTTCTTGTAAGGGGCCTGTCGAGGGACAGGCCCTGGTTGTTTGTTTGTAAAGAACATCCCCCACGCTGTCAAAATGTGATAATTTTTTTGTTCAACAAAAGGAGTTTCAAATCATAAGTAGAAAAGATGTATATAAAGGAAGGTGATGATTATTGATCGTTAAAAAAAGAGAAATTCCCCGCAAGTTACAAGTGTTAGAAGCATTGATAAGACGTCTTTCTATGAATCACCCCAGATTTTCCTTCATACAAGAGGAATACGCCAAAAGGTTGGCTGGGTATCACGGTGAACGACAGGTCGATTACCAATTGAACTTACTCCCTCAAAAACCCCTCTACATATTTCACGATTTACGCCTCCCGCATTATCAACATTATTTTCAGATTGATACGTTATTAATTACGGAGAATTATGCAGTTATTTTAGAAGTGAAAAACTTTACCGGAACGCTTGTTTTTGATGAACATTTTAAGCAATTAATCCGGACCGCAGACGGGAAAGAAGAAGGATTCCAGTCGCCCCTGGTACAAGCGGAGAATCAGAGAAGAAAACTGAAAGAATACTTACAACAACACCAGCTTCCTTCTCTACCAGTAGAGAGCCTCATTGTAATCAGCCACCCTGGCACGATTATCAAAGCCGACAATGATAAAGAAGAAGTTTCACAGAAAGTTATCCACTCAGAGTTTTTGGCGGAAAGGCTCGATCAGTTAAAAAATAATTATGCCCATTCCCCCTCATTTCCTATCGAAAAAGTATTCAAGCACCTGCTTACCTCGCACACAGAACTCACAGCCAAAGACTATCTATTCAAAGGAATTAACAAAAAGGATATTCGAACAGGCGTGCAGTGCCCAGAGTGCAAAAAATTTTCAATGAAACGATTGTATAACAACTGGTATTGCCCCTTCTGCTCTAGTAAGTCAAAAGATGCTCATCTGCAGGCACTCAACGACTATCTGCTTCTCGTCAATCCATCTATCACCAATAACCAATGCCAAAAGTTTCTTCATATCAATCGGCATTTAGCAAAAAGAATTCTCAGTAAGAATTTAAAAGTCTCCGGATACGCGAATAAAAGAGTATATTTTAAGTGACTTGAATAGGTACATTGCAGGAGCCCGGCTCTTTTTGGAGGTAGTTGATCTTCTTCCAGGAGGAGTTGATCTTCTTTTCCGGGTACTTGATCTTCTTCCGAAGTTAGTTGATCTTCTTTAACAGGTACTTGATCTTCTTCCGAAGTTAGTTGATCTTCTTTAACAGGTACTTGATCTTCTTCCAGGAGGAGTTGATCTTCTTTTCCGGGTACTTGATCTTCTTCCAGGGGGAGTTGATCTTCTTTTCCGGGTACTTGATCTTCTTCCGCAGGGAGTTGATCTTCTTTTCCGGGTACTTGATCTTCTTCCGCAGGGAGTTGATCTTCTTTTCCGGGTACTTGATCTTCTTCCGAAGTTAGTTGATCTTCTTTAACAGGTACTTGATCTTCTTCCGAAGTTAGTTGATCTTCTTTAACAGGTACTTGATCTTCTTCCAGGAGGAGTTGATCTTCTTTTCCGGGTACTTGATCTTCTTCCAGGGGGAGTTGATCTTCTTTTCCGGGTACTTGATCTTCTTCCGCAGGGAGTTGATCTTCTTTTCCGGGTACTTGATCTTCTTCCGCAGGGAGTTGATCTTCTTTTCCGGGTACTTGATCTTCTTCCGAAGTTAGTTGATCTTCTTTAACAGGTACTTGATCTTCTTCCGAAGTTAGTTGATCTTCTTTAACAGGTACTTGATCTTCTTCCAGGAGGAGTTGATCTTCTTTTCCGGGTACTTGATCTTCTTCCAGGGGGAGTTGATCTTCTTTTCCGGGTACTTGATCTTCTTCCGCAGGGAGTTGATCTTCTTTTCCGGGTACTTGATCTTCTTCCGCAGGGAGTTGATCTTCTTTTCCGGGTACTTGATCTTCTTCCGAAGTTAGTTGATCTTCTTTAACAGGTACTTGATCTTCTTCCGAAGTTAGTTGATCTTCTTTAACAGGTACTTGATCTTCTTCCAGGAGGAGTTGATCTTCTTTTCCGGGTACTTGATCTTCTTCCAGGGGGAGTTGATCTTCTTTTCCGGGTACTTGATCTTCTTCCGCAGGGAGTTGATCTTCTTTTCCGGGTACTTGATCTTCTTCCGCAGGGAGTTGATCTTCTTTTCCGGGTACTTGATCTTCTTCCGAAGTTAGTTGATCTTCTTTTCTGGGTACTTGATCTTCTTCCAGGGGGAGTTGATCTTCTTTTCCGGGTACTTGATCTTCTTCCGAAGTTAGTTGATCATCTTTTACGGGTACTTGATCTTCTTCCGCAAATAGTTGATCTTCTTTGCGACTGTCGTAATACTTTGCCACTACACAATAAACCCCCAACACAATGTTGGGGGTTCCTCTCTCATCTTATTTATTTCTCAGGTGCCAATTCTATCGCCTGGCGTAATGCTTCTAAAAGGCTTTGGTCATCAGCGATGCCTGTACCGGCAATGTCGAAGGCTGTTCCATGGTCGACACTCGTCCGGATGATCGGCAAGCCGACGGTGATGTTTACACCAGCTTCGAGGCCGAGTACTTTGATTGGACCATGGCCCTGGTCATGGTACATAGCAACTACAATATCGAAATCTCCGCGCTGTGCCCGGAAGAACAATGTATCTGCAGGAAGTGGTCCTTCTACATTGATTCCTTCACCTGTTGCACGTTCGATAGCAGGGATGATTTTTTCTTCCTCTTCCCCATAGCCAAACAGTCCGTTTTCACCAGCATGCGGGTTAATGCCGCAAACAGCGATTTTCGGCTCCTTGATGCCGGAATTGCTTAATGTTTCATGAGCGAGACGGATTACATGGTAAACGCGCTCCGGTTCGATCATATTGATGGCGTCGATAAGACCGACGTGTGTCGTTACGTGGATTACTTTCAGCTTCGGTGAGGAAAGCATCATCGAGAAATCCTTGGTTCCGGTCAATTCGGCCAAAATCTCCGTATGTCCTGGGTAGACATGGCCGCCCTTGTGCAAGGCTTCTTTGTTCAAAGGCGCTGTACAAATCGCATCGATCCGGCCGGCGTTTGCAAGCTCGATTGCCGTTTTCAAATATTCAAAAGCTGCATGTCCTGCTTCTGGTGAAACCTGGCCAAACGGCAAGTCTTCCGGTAAAATATCGAGGTCATAGCAAGCAATTTCTCCGAAAGTCGTAGCTTCAAAACTTTCAGCTTCATTAACGCGTTTAATCGTGATTTCTGTATCAAGTACTTTTGCTGCCCGTTCTAGCATTTTCGCATCTCCGATAACAAATGGATGGGCATTGTCATATACTTCTTGTTTTTGTAAACTCTTTACGATAATCTCTGGACCGACACCTGCGGCATCACCCATAGTTATACCGACGATTGGCTTCTTGCTCATCATGTAAGACTCCTTTCAATTCCTGCATGGCTCGGTAAATCGATTCTGTTTTTCCGAACGCTCCTGCTTTTGTCACTGCTGTAATTTCTCGGTTGGTTCCAATCAAAGTACCGACAGGAATGCCTGCCTCAATTTGTTTGATTAGTCGAAAGCCCACTGCGCCTAAGTGGCGGGCGGTTTCTTTGGCGGTATCGCCGCCAGTCAAGAAGAATCCTCTCAAATTCTGATTCTGCTCCGAAACCTTTGCGACAATCTGGCCAATCGCTTCCGAAATCCGTTCACCGATTTGATTTTTACTAAGACCCAGCTCTTGTCCCAACTGCTTAACCTGCTCCCGAACTTGCTGGTTGGACGGAACATAAAGCACAATGTCCTTGCCTTCTTTCAATGCCGAACCGGTCTTCTGTACATAACGTTCCGCATGAAGCTGCCAATTATCAGAAAAAATCTGCATCGTGTCGACTTCGATTGGGGCAACGTTTTCCTGGTCCTTTGCGTAATGGACTTGCTGCTGCGTCACTTCGGACAGGCTTCCACACACGGTCATGACTTGCTCTGAATGCGGGATTGTTGTTTCAGAAGGTTGATCACCCAGTTTTAGCACAAGTGGAAGAACTTCTGCCAAACCGGCTGAGCCTGCCCAAATAATGTTGTTTGTCACTAACACCATCCGTTCCACGATGGCTTGCAAGTCAGCCTGTGTTTCCGCATCACAGACAATATAGTGAACTTGTTCTGCTCTGAATTGTTTTATTTTATCTACCCAGGAAACAAAGCTTTTACGTAAATCAGCGGATTTAATTAATCCGACTGGCGCGCCGATTTCCTCTTCGATGATTGCCGGAATATAAGATTCCTTAACAGGATGTTTCGGATCCTGGGAAATCTCCGTTTCGGAAATTTTGACACCTTTCACATAGTGGTGGCCATCTACAGTTGTTCTGCCATAAGGGGGAAAAGCCGGAGCTATAATGACAAACTCCGGTTTAAATACTTCCCGCACAGCTTCCAACTCTGTCCCAATATGGCCGCGTAACGTAGAATCCATTTTTTTATAAATATGCTGATAGCCTGACTTTTTCAAGAAATTTGCCGCTTTTTTCGTAACTGCATAGGCATCTTCCCTGTTTAGCGCCCGTGAATTTGTATCGATGACGATGCCCTTATCCACGTTTTCCTGCTGTTCAGGAACATCAAATAACACGGACGTATCGATGCCTTTTTCTTTTAGCTGAACGCCGCTGTCATTAGCGCCAGTCAAATCATCTGCAATAATTCCGATTACTTGTGCCATAATACTCCCCCGTTCTTATGATGCTGAGATGGAAGCTTCTTTTGAAGAGGTTTCCTTCTCTTCGTAATCTCCTGGAAGGTTGACTCCCTTTTTCTCCAGTCGTTTCACTAAGAATGCAATATACAAAGGCAATAAAATCGCAGTGGTTACTACTGATGCTGCTACTTGAACGGTTGCCAAATCTGCTACACTGGCAAAACTGGCATTTGCTGCTGCGATTGCGGCAGGTGTGGCCACTGCGTTTCCGGCAGTCGAGCCTTCTGCAGCACCGACAATCGGATTCCATTTGAATGCTTTGAATACAAAGTAGGAAACTGTTCCAGTAAGGAATACCGTAAGCAGTCCAAGCACAATACCTGACAATCCACCCTCGATAATTTTACCGAAATCGATTCCCATACCTAAGGCAAATGCGAAAAATGGAATCAGCATCGAGCTTCCTTTATCAAGAAAGTCCCGCATGTTTGGATCCAAGTTACCCAAAACCATACCAACGACTATCGGTAAAAGAACAGCGATGAAAGATTGCAATGAGAACATGCCGTCCACAAAGCCCATTGCTCCAAAAATGGACAAGGCTACCATGGTGAAAAACGGTCCGTCATTTAGTGCCAGCAAAGAGTAGGCAGCGCGGTCTGTTTTGTTCCCGTATTGACCTACAATCGCGATGAACAATCCGCCGTTACTATTGGTCATTGCAGCGACAATCGCAATCGGAGCCAAGCCGAGCCATAAACCATTGTCACCTGCTAGTGCATATGCTAATAAACCGAATGCAGCACCGACAATCCATTTTGTGGTTAAAAGTGTTGCACCTTTTCCAAGACTGACCCCGACATTACGGAAGTTGATTTGTGCACCAGTACAAAGTAGGAACAGTGCAATCAAAGTACTTGCTCCATCCACGAATAGTGCCTCTGTGAAGTTACCGATTCTTAGTAAATCAGGAGCAAATGTGTTTAAGATAGCTGCCAAAAGCAATGGAACAACCATCATACCTCCTGGAATTCTATCAAGCGTTGCTTTAATTTGCATTTTTTCTTCCTCCCCCATTTTAACATGAATGTTTTAAAATTAAACAATTATAATTGCTATAAAGCGTTTTCAGTTATTATATTAAGTCATAAAGTTACAAAAAGCAACACTTATTGTTAATTTTTTGTCGAAAATAACAACTTTTCTCCTAAATCACCGTTTTATTCTGCAACAAAAAAGCGCGAGCTCAATGATTAAGCTTGCGCCACAAGGTAGATCGGTTGATTCCTAGTCTTTTTGCCGCTTTTGATTGATTCATCCCCTCTTCCGCTAATACCTTCCGCATAATAAGTTGCTCCATGTCGGCCAAGGTCCCATTTAAGGGAATTACGGATGCATCTTCACGATCAGCGAGGTCGATGTGCGTTTGGAGAACAGACTGTACAAGGGTCTGGTCGACATAATAGCCGGTTGTACGTATACTTAACTCCCGCACAACGAACTGCAGTTGGTCCAGGTTTCCCGGCCAGTCGTATTCTTTAAGCTGCCGTATAGCCTCCTGCTTAATCCCCAATGTTTCACTGCCTTGATTGGCATGGATTTCTGATAAAAAGTAATGAACGAAAGCTGAAATGTCTTGTTTTCTTTTACGAAGCGGAATTAAATGCAGGGTTGTGTGTGCCAGTTTCCGGAATAGCTCATTATTCAACTGCTCAGAAGCGATTTGGATATCCCCCAAAGCAATCACCGACACGTTCTCAGATTTTTTCTCAACCAACTGTAACAACATTTCCTGTGCACTTTTTTGCATTTTTTCCGAATGCTTAAGTAAGACGGTTCCTCGCTTCAACTCTGTCAATAAGGTTTTGGATGCCAGGATATGCAAGTCTCTCTCCGTAGCCAAGGCTCCGTCGATTGTGATGATCGGCGCTTCCTGGCCATGACGTTCAAAATGGATAGCCTGCGCTATTGTTTCTTTGCCAGTTCCTGTTTCCCCAGCAATCCAGAGCACTTCATCCAGGCTTGCATAGCTTTGAATGCTCTCTCTTATATTTTTCGCGAAAGAGCTTTCCCCTATTATTGGTACATGCGCCGGATTTCCTGTAATCCGAATCGCCTGGTCTGTTTCTTTGTATAAAAGGGACGGTCGGATCAGGATACCTATATGCGAGGGATCCTCTTTAATCGGAAAGGACTGTACAAAGTAGGATTGTGTTTTACTTTCGACCGTGGCTGATTGTTCGGTTTGCTGCTTGTTCGTTTTTTCCAATATCGACTGAACCGATTCAGACTGAAGGATATCTTGATCAGCAATCGTTTCTGCGAACGTCCGATTATGATCGATAATCTCTCCATCCGTTGTGGTGATTACCAGAGCCACAGGCAAAGATTGAAAAGTGTTATGTATATGTGAGGTCTGGAACTTCACTCTGCTGAACAGCCGGTGAATCCGTTTTGCCTCACTGATCGCATCCAAAACCGCTTCCTTTCCAGAAGTGATTAGGATTCCTCTTAATCCAACTTGTTCTGCTGTTTGGACAGTTACCACATCGCCCATCACCACGGAATAACCTGCTTGTTTTAGAGCTCGCAGGTGCCCTTTCACTTCCTTGCCGCTTCCGATGGTAATCATTTTAATATCGTATTCCAGAATATTGCAGATCGTTGAGGCCCCTTGCGAAATATTCGGGAAACCGACTAGCGCTACTCCTGATTCGATGCCACGAACCAACGTAAATACCCGCAACATGTCATAGCCAGTGACATTAATATGGATAACTGGTATGGATACGGCTTCTTCGATCATGGAGGCTGTTCCCCCGCGGCTAATAATTATGTCATAACCGTCCTTTTCCGCCTGGATGGCGAGTTCCACCCCATCTTCGAGGTTCCCGATTCCAATCTCTATTGTAAGCTCTGTCTCTTGTTGACGGATCTGCTTAACTGTTTCTGCTAAACCAGGATATGGAGCAACTACCATTGCTTTTATCATACTTACCCCTCTTTTTCCGTTGCATTTTTCAACAATGTTATTATGTCATAGATTTTCGGGTATGTCATTAGCAAGGGCTGCCAATTTGGCGTTTAACCGACTGGGGAATCTGTTTATACTTAGAATAGAGGATTAGTTAAGGAGCATCTATATGATCAAAATCGTCGCAGTAACAGAAGACAACCGAAAACTGACTGATATTGACATCACTGAAGTCGACTTTTCAGCATACAAGTGGTGGTGGATTGATTTCAGTGAACCGACATCGGAAGAAATCAAGCAATTGGATACCGCATTGCATTTTCATCCACTTGCCATCGAAGATTGTATCCACAGCTTGCAGCGTCCCAAGCTTGACTACTATGATAATTTCTCCTTTTTCGTGACCCATGCCATTCGGCCTGAAAGTCTGGAACAGCGGGAAATTGATTTTTTCCTAGGAAGTAATTATATCGTTACCTTTCATCATTGGAATTCTGGTGAGGTCCGACAGGTGTGGGAAAGACTGTTGCAGCAACAGGACTTAACAGGCTGGGATGAATATAGGGTATTTTATGAGGTGCTGGACAAGGTAGTAGACAATTTTTTCCCGATCGTTTATCAATTGGAGGATCAAATAAATGAAGTGGAAGAAAATCCAGAGGACAAACCAATGGATGTCCTTCTGGACCAGTTATTTGATTTACGACATGAACTGTTGCGGCTGCGACACACCATTAACCCGATCAGGGATTTGTTTTACAGGGTGTTAAGCTCCCATCGTTTAGAAGGGATTCGTGAACGGCGGGAATATTTCGCAGACATTTACGACCATTTGATGAAGCTGTCCGAGATGGTTGCGTCCAACCGGGAAATCACCAATGACATTCGGGACAATTTCATATCGATCAACTCTTATCAACAGAACAAAGTGATTCAAGTGTTGACCGTGATTACCTCGATTTTTGCCCCGTTAACATTCATTGCTGGTATCTACGGGATGAACTTCGTCAACATGCCGGAATTAGAATGGCATTATGGTTACTATGCCAGCTTAATTGTCATGCTGATACTCACCGTCGGCATGATCTTCTGGTTCAAGAAAAAAGGCTGGTTCGGATGATGGAATAAATAGAGGATGACGGGACTGAATGGAGGAATGAGTAATTGAGGGGACTAATTGAGGGGACAGTCCCTCCTAGAGGGATGCTGTTCACTTAAATGAGTACCGGGGACAGTCCCTCTGTTCAAGGTTTCACTTAATATTCCCACGTTTGGGGACAGTCCCCTGAGCAGCACAAACGCTGTTAGACCGGGAAACGTATTGATTTATCGTTTCTATTCAGGCTCAGGAGGGTCAGTCCCTCCAGAGGCTTTTTGAATAGCTAGAACAGCAAAAAGGGACTGTCCCCAATATCCATGGAGACAGTCCCTTTTATGATTATTTCACCATTTAGGAGATTTAACTTGTTTAAATCCTAACTCGGCTAATGCTTGTTGTAATGTTGCTCTCGTTGTTACTCCTTTGTAATCAAGTCCAAGGTTACCGATTGTTTGCGCAACCTCTGGTCGTATACCGGTGATGATTGCTTTAACTCCGATTAAACTGAGTGCCTTCAAGATTTGGAATATTTGGTCGGATACCATCGTATCAATCATCGGTACACCGGAAATATCCAATATTACAAACTCGAGTTCCAAATTTGTCCCTTCTTTTAACACAATCTCCGTTATCAGTTGGGCACGATGGGTATCAATCTCCCCCACAATCGGAACGGCAGCAATTCCCTGGGCAACCGGAACAACAGGAACGGACAATTCTTCCAGCGCACTGTATGCGACTTTCATCAAACGGTCGTTATACTCCTCATAAACATTCCCAACCACCGCACTGACTTTGTCAAGTAATGGGTCAATAATCTTGGATACATCCAACAGAGTAATTGGAGCAAACTGCCGGCTTTCTAATTCCAGAGTGACTGCATCCCATATCACCCGCCGATAAAAAGAAACAGCTCGCAACGCATCACTCAATTTTACGTTATAACGAATCGTAAAATCAGACGTACGCCTCCCCCAATCCTCGACCGCGGCCATCATCGTCTCTGATCCTTCATATAAAGACTCGCCAAGATATCTTAGAAGTTCGGCCCGGTACTCCGTCCGCTCCTCTAAAGGCATTCCTACTTTTTCCAGGCCTTCCGTATAATCATCATCCATGATGTCTTCCAGCTTATTCGCCAGCTCTCGATGGATATCGACTACTTTTTTCCCGATATACTCCAATTCGTGTTTCAAAGGAATACCACCTTACTCAATTGGTCTCCGTACTAGGATATAGGAAAAGGGATGGAAAGGGCAAATAATATCGTCTTGCCAATTTCATCCTAAGCTAGATTGTGAGCAGCGAGCGAAAAAAAATCAACATAATAAGTGAAAGTAGGCAGCTAAAGAAATAGCTGCCTGCTTTTAAAGGGCCATTCATTTTAATTTCCCTGGCAGGGCATGGATGGATTCAATCAACGTATTCAGTTTACCTTCGATACGATGGAGTAGATAAAACGTCACCGCTGCAGGAAAACCGACATCCGTTATCAACGATAACCACGTCTCCAAGTTCCCCTTCCTCCTTTCTTTTGGGGTCAGACCCCAATTAACTGTATCGGCAATTTATTCCCCGGATGGGGACTGTCCCCGAAAGTAATAGAAGCCTGTTAAATCAAGGTGTACCTCCATTTTCCTTCGCTAAAACTAACGAAAGAGGGACTGACCCCAAATCCTATCACCCGAAACTTATTAATGGATTGGGGACTGTCCCCTCTCTCGTATTAGTAAAGGGAGCGGTGGATGCCGCTCCCTTTGGGATTTGAATTATATTTCGATTTCTTCGACGTTACGTTCTACGATGCGGGCACTTTTCTTACTGACGAGATCACCGCCAGAAGAAAAGAAGGCGTTTTGGGAAATGATTTCATCCATCGCAGCACTGACTGCTGCCGGGTCTGCCGGTTCTACTGGATGGTCCAGAGAAATTGTCACCGTTTTATCTTCTTCATTTAAAAACTTTAGCTCCAACTTTTTCATCTTTCCACCTCCTCCCTTGCATTATCAATCAAGTAAAAATAACTCCTAACCGCTACTCCGTAATAAGCGAGCTATCATTACGCTTAACCGAGTAGAGATCACGCTGCTGCAAGTCGACCAAAGCTGTGGAAATCGCCATCAATTGGTCAGCTGTCGCCTCGGTTTTTACATTGTTGAAGGATTTGTTTTTGAGAATCGGATCTCCAGTTTCCCCATCAATCCCCTCTTGGAAGACCAGCTGTAACCGGGAATCAACCTTTTGAGTGTCAGCCATGCCGCTCACCTCCTTTCACTTTCATAATCGTTAAAAGTGAAAGGGTAGGTGCGTAGTCAAATATTGAGGTGGAGAATTTTGCTCTTCCTCCTCAATCCCGTTGAAAGCCTCTAATTCCTTTAAGGGATGATATAACAACACTTTTGTTCTTAGAGTGTCGCAACGGTCGATTCCGCGGAAGTTTATTTGCTTATTTTGTCGCCCCTATAAATAATAGAGGTTTACGATGCTGTGAGGGAGGTGAACTCTCATATTTGTCGTAGGCACCCAAGCAAATGTTTACATAAATGTAATCGTTGGTTTTATAGTTCCATACTTGTGAAAACGATATTTATTCGAAATTATATAGCTAGTGATTTTTAGGGGAGGATAGATACTTATGCATATACCTATTCATTGAATGATAAACTTCTTGATAGCCTTCAAATAGACTATGGTATGTTTTGTGTCTTTCTGTATTAAAGGGGATATCATCCTTGATTGTAACTATTTTTGAAGCAGCATCCTCTATAGAAGAAAATAGCCCTATTCCTGTTCCAGCAATAATAGCTGCACCCAACGCTGAACCATCACGGTTAGATAATGTGCAAATATCCATTCCAAGTACATCTGCAATCATTTGGCACCAGACTCGGTTACGACTTCCACCTGCACCAATATGAACTTTATGTGCATTCCCAGCAATTTTCTTAACTACATTTACATTTTCTAAAATATTAAATGTAATTCCTTCCAGAATAGAGTGTAATAATAACGCTTTATCTTGGTTTAACGATAAACCGACCCAAGAGGCTCTATCTGTAGTATCAAAATGCGGAGTGCTACTACCTACAAGAAAAGGTAAGAATAATAATCCTTCACTTCCAGGGGAACAACCTTCCATTTCTTTAGTCAGAATGCCAAGTTCCTTATAGTCCGTCTTGTCCAATCTTTCCTTATTAAATAATAGCTTGTAGCCCCACTCTACTCCGAGACCACCTGTAAAAATAGTGCCCATGGTGTACATAGATTCTGTATTAACTGCTGGATGGAAGGTAACCTTACCAATCCCATATTCGTGTGGTCCCGGCACAGCCATAACGACTTGTCCCGAAGTACTTAGTGTAATGGCCATTACGCCTTCTAAAATCGCTCCAGTTCCAACTTGGCTACATGCCATGTCTGCTCCCCCTGTCACTACAGGAGTTCCTTCTTTTAATCCGGTGAGACTAGCCGCTTTTTTGCTTACTTGACCAAAGATTGCTGTAGTATTGGATATAGCAGGAAATATACTCTCTGGTATATCAAGTTCATTTATAAATTCCCAATTCCAATCTTTCTTCTTAATATCATACAATAAGCTATTTCCAGCATCGGTAGGATCGGTGCCCATTAATCCTGTAATTTTATACCTGACATAGTCCTTCGGAAAAAGAAACTTTGAGGTACGACCCAACAAATCAGGATATTCTTCCTTTACCCATAATAATTTGGATAATGTAAAAGCATCGAGTGGTTCATTTCCCGTTACCTTGGAAACCCTTTCTAAATACCTTTCCCGCAAGAAAGAAGTCTGTTTAGAAGACCTGGTATCTGTTATTAAAATACTTGGGTATAAAGGCTCCCCTTCTTCATCCACCATTACTAGAGCGCTCATATGGCCGGAAAATGATATAGCTTTTATATCTTTGGAATCAATGTCTATTAAACAATTTTTAATGGAACGGATTACGGCATTGCACCAATCATCAGGACACTGCTCTACCCATGAAGGGTGCCGATTAATAATCTGATAACCATGTGAGGAAGAGGTTAGTGTAACACCTTCTGCGTTCATCACTAGGCACTTCACGGATGTTGTGCCAATATCTATAGCCATGAGGAAATGTTTGTCATCCAAGTTTTCCACCCCTCCTGTTTCTATACTCACAAATGCTTGATACGCTCTTGATATTGATCAATATACTTTTGGTTGTATTCCATTCCCCCTTCAACATTTCCGCTGACAAAAACAGGAGGGGTTATTCCTGAAGCCCGAAGTTCTTCTACTACTCTTACCATCAACGTATTTATTAGAAATGCCCCTACGACTGAAGAACCTGGACCCATGTGAAGCTCCGTATCAGGAATTTTCACCA
The DNA here is from genome assembly GCF_000821245.2 of Virgibacillus senegalensis. Lineage (GTDB taxonomy): Bacteria > Bacillota > Bacilli > Bacillales > Amphibacillaceae > Sediminibacillus > Sediminibacillus senegalensis. The sequence goes on along the minus strand of NZ_LN611424.1, from coordinate 579,164 downwards.
AAGCATCGCCATATGGCAACATATTATCTATTACGATATCAGCAAGATCATAAAGTTTCTTGCCAGACGGGTGCCTGGATCTTTTAGATAGATAGGAAGTTGATGTTAAAGCTATTACTTTAAGCCCTTTCCTTTTTGCTACCATAGCCATTTCAATTGGCAAACTATTAATCCCTGAGTTCGATATAATAATAATTACTTCGTCCTCTTTCAAAGTATAATTGTCTAATATATGTACGGCATACCCTTGCATTTTCTCAATTTTCGAACTCTTAACAGCCCCTTCATGCAGCATTGTACTAGTTTCAAAAATAGGGCTGATAGGAACAAGGCCTCCGGCACGATAAAAAACTTCTTCTACTAGCATATGGGAATGACCGCATCCAAATAAATGTAATAGTCCATCATTTATAATAGAGTCAGCTATCAATGCAGCTGCCTGTTTAATAACTCCCGCCTGCCTATCTTGTACTTCATCTAATAATTCTTTGACTTTAGAAGCATAATCTTCTTCTAACATTTTCATCCTCCTAACCTACGATATTGCTAGGTATACCCATACTCTGAAAAGTTGCATGGGCTTTCTGTACGTGGTTTGCTCCATTCTTTAACGCAGGTTGATAATGTCCTGGCAATAGAACATCCGCTTCGACATCGGATAACTTCGCTATACTATCTGCCAATTTCTGCATATGAAAATCATGGGTGTTCAACATTGAAATCTTCCCGTTATAAAAGACAGTATCACCGCTGAATAACAACTTGGGGCTCTCACTACTTTTTATTTCGAATGATAAATCAAATCTAGAATGACCGGGAGTTTCAAAAACTTTGAGTTGGAAGTCACCAAGACATAGCTGGTCTCCTTCTTTTAGAAGGTGGTCTGCAAGACATGGGTTAAATTGGTAATCGTCAGGATAATAGCCAAACCTTTTTGCTATTGTTAAATCAATTGCAGCTTCATCACCATTTTTCAATGTTTCAAATGCGCTCTCAATCACATATACTTCCGCTTTTGTTTTTTCCTTTAAGAGTGCGGCACCTCCAGCATGATCTGCATGGATGTGAGTAAGGAATATTTTTTTAAGCTGGGAAATAGAAAACCCGTACTTCTCAATGTTTTCACATATATCATTGACTGAATAACCAGTCCCTGTATCAATTAAAGCAAGCTCACCTTGGCTTTCTAAAAGATAAACATTACAATCAGAAGGATGGGTCCAATCAAACCCCATTTGTCCACTTGCTACTAGATAAACATAATCATTAATCTTCATTAGCACCATCCTCTTTAACTTGAACAATCATCTCTAGTTCAACAGGAGCCCCAAACGGAAGTTCGCTCGTTCCTAATGCTGCTCGTGCATGCTTTCCGTTTTCTCCAAATACATCTGCTAATAATTCTGAAGCACCATTTATAACAAGTGGCTGTTCACCAAAGTTTTCGGCTGATCTTACATAGCCAATCACTCTCACTATACGCTCAATGCGATCAAGACTTCCGAGGACAGCTTCAATTTCTCCAAGACAGTTGAGAGCAGCTAACCTTGCAGCTTTTTTAGCCTCTTCGATATCCATGTCCTTACCTAGTTTGCCGACATAAAACATTTCACCCTCAACCTCAGGTGTTTGGCCAGAGATAAATAATAGGTTGCCTACTTGAACCCCGGGGACAAACATGAACCGAGGCTCGACTTTAGGGACAGTAATATTTAGTTCTTCTATACGATCATAAACACTCATCTGATTCCCCCATTTATAGTTTTATTGGTTTATTTTTTGCTGCTGCTTGTACTATGGCATCAGCAATTTTCATTGCTTCAACTGAGTCGTGGACGGGGGCGACCAGAGATTCTTCCCCTTTTTCAATTTGGAAAATAAAGTGTTGTAATTCACTTCTAATCGCTCCTCCGATACCATCATGTTCTGTAGTCCACAAGGTTAGCTCTGGATGCTTTACATCCTTTTCCGTCCAGATAGAGTAACCCGAATGGTTAAGCTTATAATTAGCAGTACCTTTTTTACCAATGATTTCAATGTCTGCATCTATGGTACCTTCAAGTTCTAGGGTTTCAACTAGATTCTGCGGTCCACCCTTGGGATAAAGCCAAGCAGAGTCCAAAGAAGCAACCAGACCATTTCCAAATTTTAATATTGCGGAGAAGAGATCCGGATATTTATAACCGCTTATGTTGTTCTCTACTGCATACACTTCCTCACATGGAGAATTGGCATACCAAAGTATTAAATCGATATCATGGATTCCAGATTCGTAAACAGGGTGTACTCTTTTGCCAAAGTGATCAAACCAACTTTTACTGAAGTTTCTTTTAGCCCGAATCATAGCCAAATCACCTAAAGCTCCATTCTCTATAGCTTCTTTTATTGAAAAATATGGTGTACTGAAACGGCTGATATTGCCTATCATAACCTGTACATTGTGTAAGCTGGCTAATTCCTCGATCTTGACTGCTTCATCAAAGGAGGTAGCGATAGGTTTTTCGATAAAAACATGTTTGCCATTTTTAATTGCTTCGATAGCGAAAGTACCATGGGTACTTTCATCACTGACTATATCTACGACATCAATATCCTTATCTTGTATCAGTTTCATAGCATCTGAATACGTTCTTTCAACGCGGAACTTCTTCTGAGTTGCTTTTAAATTCTCTTTATCTATATCTGCTATCCCTAAAACTTGGCAGTTATCAATATGGCTGAACACTTCCAAGTGAAGTCTGCCGAACCGTCCAGTTCCGATTACACCTATTTTCAGGTTTTTCATATTTCTCCTCCTATTTAACAGATCCTTCCGTTAAACCTTTAACAAAATACTTACCGACAAATGCAAAGAACACTAAGACCGGAAGTAAGGTTAAAACAGCTCCAGCTGTGATTGAACCCCAACGGACTGTATATTGCCCCATTATTTGATTTAAGCCTACGGTCAGCACTTGATTTTCCTCACTAGAAATAAGCACTGAAGCAAAAGCAAATTCTGTCCAGGATACGACAAAAGAATATACAGCAATAGTAGCTAGACCAGGTGCAATTAAAGGAAGAATTATTTGAAAAAGTATTCTCAATTGCCCTGCGCCATCAATAGCTGCCGATTCATCTAGCGAAGGTGGAATTCCTTTAAAGAACCCACTCATCAGCCAAGTTGCAAACGGAGCTGCAAATGTTACATTTATAATGATTAAACTCCATAGATTATCGATAAGATTTATATTAGACATTAATTGATAAACGGGAACCAATAGCAGCATAGTTGGAAAAATAAATGTTGCCAGAATTAAATAGTAAAAAAAGTTTCTTCCTTTAAATTGCATGCGGTAAATAGCATAAGAAGCAGGCACCACAAGAAAAATTGTTATAACCATCGTTCCAAATGAAACAATTAAACTATTAGTTAAATTATTTAAATAAGGAGTATCCACCAATAATTCTTGATAGTGTTGTAAAGTCCACCCCTTAGGCCATAAGTCTGGGATTAGAATTTGATTCGGCAATTTAAAAGAAGAGATTGTAACCCAATAAAACGGGAAAGCAATCAAAAAAATAAGTACTGCAGCAAACAACCATTTAATAAATTTCATTTGCTATCCCCCTTATCAATCCTTTGGAGCTGCGAATTTAACAAATGTTATCGCAAAACCAATCATAAAAATTGCTGTAATTACTGACATGGCAGATGCATTTCCTAATGCATAGCTTTCAAACGCTTCTTGATAAATCAGAACAGGAATCGTGGTTGTAGAACCAGCAGGTCCACCTTCCGTCAAAGATTGGATAAGATCGAAAATATTAAACATCCAAAGTGTTCCAACCAAACCTAATGCAAACGTTGTATGTTGAAGAGATGGTAGTGTCACATTCCAAAATTCCTGCCATTTATTTGCTCCATCCATCGCTGAAGCTTCATACAATTCTTCCGGGATACCTGACAAACCTGCTAAAAGTATGACAGCTAAGAACGGAAACCAGTGCCAAGAATTGATAAAGATTATTATGGGCAATGACCAATCAGAATTTCCAAGTAGATTTAATGGCTCCTGTATAGCACCTATAGATAAAAGAAAATTGTTTAGAATTCCATAAGACCCATTCAGAATCCATTGCCAAAATATTGCAACAACTATTGTTGGAATAATCCATGGAATAATCATCCACGTACGCGCTATCTTTGAAATTCGTCGGCTATTATTAAGTAACAATGCAACACTGAAGGCTAAAATAGTTTGTATTAGCATATTACCGATAACCCAAAATAAACTTTTGCCCCATGAGGACCAATAAATTTCAGAGGTTAGTACGTTGAAATAATTTTGAAATCCAACGAATTCTCCTTCGGTCCCTACGAATCCAGTACTAAAAAAACTCTCTTTTATTACAGAACTAAGTGGTAAAAAGACGGTGATAAGAATCCAAATAACTAATGGGCCGACTAGTAGATAAGGAACAAAAGACTTTTTACGATGTTTTTTTACTATTTGACTGCTTTTCTTTGAACTTACTAATGCCGATGACTTATATATAGCTTCTTCTTTCTTCAAAGTTATACCCCCTACCTATGAATCACTCAGGGAAATTTATTTCCCTGAGTAATTCTTTGTTTTATTCCACTGCATTTTTCATTTGTTCCTGTCCCCATTCCACTGCTTCTTCAGCTGACATGCCATTAGTCGTCATTTGTTGAAGAGTTTGGGCTAAGAGGTTAGGACCGGAAATTTGACCGATTTCTGAAGAGACTCCATCAGTAAACCCAAATAAAGCGCCGTTCTCTGAAACGTCTATCAAGGTTTGAACTTGTTGTTCATACTTGGAAATAACAGGATTGTTCCAATATTCGTCTGATTGGGAGGCTACCTCAGTAACAGGCAGGAACAGGCCAGGCTCAGCATTTATAAACTCTGCATAATTTTCTGGCTTGTAAAGATAAGCGAAAAATTCTTCAACAGCTTGTTGCTTCTCTTCATCCTCTGTTAGGATCATTATCCCATTAGAATAATAAATGCTGCCTTCTTCGCCACCTTCTGCGACTGGCATAGGAACCACACCTAAGTCTTCAGCAGGCTGGCCAGATTCATCTTCAAATGGAGCTAAATATTGTCCTTTTTCGATAGCCATGGCAACTTTTCCGGAATTGAATTGAGCTTGAGGTTCTCCCCATGTATAAGTGTTACTATCATTAGGTGAATACTGCAATAGTTCTTCATACTTCTTAAATGCTTTTACGGTTTCCGGCTTGTTGAAATCAACATTATTATTCTCGTCTATGATATCTTTTGCACCAGCAGTGATTAAGAAACTATAAAGCACTTGATCGGTTGCCAAAGATTTAGAAGCAGGGAGGGCTATCCCATTTACACCATCTTTATTTAATGTTTCTGCTGCTTGGGTCAAATCTTCCCAGGTTTGAGGAGCTTCCAAATTTGCTTCTTTAAAGAAATCTTCTCTGTACCAAAGGGCTTGCACCATGCCAAAAATAGGAACTGCCCAGGTATGATCATCATATTGATAAGGGGCTAAAGAGGAGTCAATGAAATCATATTCTTCATCTAAACTTTCTACAATTTCATCTACTGGTTGAACTACACCGAGGTCTTGAATTAAAGTTGTATAATCAGGTAGTGTAAATAATAAGTCTGGACCGTTTCCTGCTTGGATGGCAGCAGGAAATTTTGAGTAAGCATCATCCCAACTCTGAACCTGGGGCTTAATTTCGATATCAGATTGCTCGCTATTAAACTTATTAATTACTTTATTAAATCCTTCCACGCGGTGTGGCGGCTCTTCCATATGCCAGAGTGTTATCTCTGTAACACCTGAATCATCTGAACTACTACTACTAGAGCAACCTACCAACAACAAGGCCAAAAGAAGCGATGCAAGACCTGTATAGACTCTCCAATTTATCATTCTCTTCATTTTAATTCTCCTTTTTAATGACGTCTAAATCTTTTAAACCGTGCCCTGTAATCACACATACGACGCTCTGATCTTTTTGTACAAGCTCATTTTCCTTCATTTTTTCCAGAGCAGACAAAGCTGTAGCTGATGAAGGTTCTACAAAAACCCCTTCCTCCTCTGCCAACAGTCTTTGGTGTTTTATAATGCTATCATCGTTAACAGCTATAGCCTGTCCATTCGATTCTATAATCGTCCTCAATGTCCGGGTTCCATCCTGTGAATAAGTTGTCAACGGGTCAGCAATTCCTCCAGCAACTGATTTTCCTGATTTGGTCCATGGTTCAACTTTTGTCCCTTTTTTAAAAGCTTCCACGATTGGAGCACATGCTTCAGCTTGCACGCCCACCATCCTTGGCAATGAATCGATTTTTCCGGCAAGTTGTAACTCTTTAAAGCCTTTATAACATGAAACTAACAGAGGACCGGCTCCGACAGGGATGATAATCCAATCAGGTACTCCCCCGTATTGTTCATAAATTTCATAAGCCAGTGTCTTATCCCCTTCTATTGCAAAAGGATTGAGGAAAGTAGACGTAAGGTTCAACCAGTCATTCGCAATAGCAGTTTCCCCAGCTACTTTATAGGCGTCACTAAATGTACCTTCTATGGTTTTGATTTTTGCTCCATAAACCTCCATCATCATCTGCTTTTCTTGAGGGGTGCTGGCGGGAATATAAATTTCACAAGGTATTCCAGCCCTTGCTGCGTACGCAGCAGCAGCGACTCCAGTATTACCGGTTGAAGCGGTGATTACCTTCTCCACTTCATACTGTTTCGCTAATGTTAACGCTACTGATAAAGGACGGTCTTTGAATGATAAAGTAGGATTTACAGATTCATTTTTCAAGTAGATATTGTTGATTCCTAATTTCTGTATAAGCTTAGAGGATCGAAAAAAGGGGGTGTTCCCTTCTCCTAAAGTTACGGGGTTCATATCTTCATTCACCGGCATAAGAGAGGAATATTTCCATATACCTTCTCTGAATGTATCCAGCGCAAATAATTCTTTTTCATCAAAAATTTCATTGTAATAATATTCAACATCCAAACTACCTTTACAACGCTCGCATTTGTATATAATGGATATTTCATGTTTATGTCCACATTCCACACATGTTAATCCCTTTAATCTATTCAAAAACGGAACTCTCCTCCCCACACAGGCTTATGGCCACCTTTGAATAAATATCATACGCGGCTTGTAATTGTCGCCTGGTGATATATTCCTCATTTGAGTGTGCTTGTTCAATATCTCCAGGTCCACATACCACTGTTTCAATACCTGGGATATCACCTAACAGAGCTCCATCTGACCAAAATTGCAAACCTACAGGCTTCGCAGGAGATTGAAATTTTTGCTCATACTCCTCACATAATACTCTCACGACTTCGCTATCAACATCAGTTTCTAAAGCCCTATGAGGAACCCCTTTAAAAACTGGTAGTTCTTTTACAGTTCCTTTCATATCTGGGTCCTTTTCTGCAAGTTCATCGATAATAGATTGCAATTCTTTAATGACGCCATCTTCCTTTTCATTGGGTAGTAAACGTTGTTCGAATTTAACGATGCATTTATTTGGAACGATTACCGGCCTAGTACCGCCATTGATTTCCCCTATATTTATAGTAGGTTTACCTAAAATAGGGTGTTCTCTCTGGCTAATTTTGGGTATATATTCATTAATAACTTTTTGAATCCATCCAGTCGCTTTATAAATGGCATTAGCGCCTTTTTCAGGAACACTGCCATGAACTGACTTACCATAAAAACAAGCTTCTCCCCACACCACACCTTTATGAGCAATACCTACTTTCATTCCAGTAGGCTCTCCAACAATGGCATAATCCGCTTGTATTCCACTATTAAGTAAGTGATACGCACCAGGACTGTAATTTTCTTCTCCTATAGTTGCAGCAAAAATCAAATCACCTTTCAAAGAGACCCCTCTACGTTTAAAATCCAATAATACTTGGATCATCGCAGCTAGTGCACCTTTCATATCTACACTCCCACGCCCATAAACCTTACCGTCTTCAACTTTAGGATGGAACGCCTCTTCCATCCCATAAGGCGGGACTGTGTCTGCATGTCCGTTGAGTAAGAGGGTTGGACCATCTCCTTTCCCTCTCAACCTGGCAATTAAGTTGGCCCGCCCATTTATTACCTCTTGTAACTCAACTTCAATTCCTTCATATTCAAAGATATTTTTAATGTAATCAATTATCTCTTTTTCATGGCCTTCTACATCTTGATGACTTTCAATCTCAATTAGCTTAAAGAGAAGGTTCTCAACCTGAGTCAACATATTATTTTAATTTCCCCCAACCATGCTCTTCTAGAAATTCTTTAGATTCTACAGCCACTCGATCAAAGTCACTTAAACCAATGCCAGAAGGTTCCCCAACTCCAAACAGTCCTCCCGCTTGCCACGCTTCCCATTCAACAGAGTTATAGTGCTTATAACCAACCTCTTTTAATGCCACAGCCATTTCTGAGAAATCAACAAAGCCACCGCCGAACCACACATGTTGAGACTGCATTATATTAGGAAACCCTACTTCATCTTTTACGTGAGTGACCTTGATACGATCTCCTAACTTCTGAATCGCTTCTTTAATTGACATTTTTGGCTTGACTGTAGTATAGAAGGTCCCAACGTCGACACAGCAGTAGACATTAGGGCGATCGACGTCCTCAAAGAGTTTTAAGACAGAAGGGATATCGTTGATAATCGTTCCTTGGATAAGCTCAATACTTACATCAATGTTATATTGCTTCGCATAATCGGCTACTTCCCTAGTTGCAGTAACAACTTGATCCCATGCTTCTTTTCGAGTAATGACGTTATAAAGTGGAGGATCGTAATATCCGTCTCCAACCAGGGTTACAACAGTTTCCGCCCCCATGTCTGCAGCAGCATCAATTGCTTTTTTGAATTTAGCAATTCCGTTATCTCTATCAAAATATCTTGGTGTAACAAAAGTAGTATGGCAGGCTATTGAAGCAAAAGCCACATTACGCTTTTCCATTGCTATCCTGACTTTTTTAACCTGTTCCTCATATTCATGAGGACGGAGTTCCATAATTTTCGGATATACTACGTCAAACCCTTCATATCCGTAATCAGCAATTCGATCAATACACCAATCAAGCGATTTGTCCCCCCAACTATTTGATGCTGGTCCAGCAATTTCTAATCTACCCCAAGGCATATTTGGCCAAATCTCAAAGGAAAGTTTCAAATCTGAACTCATTAACTTTCATCCTCTCAATTTTTTGTAGCATTCATAGTTATAGTCGTATATATGTCTATACCAGTAAATATAAATATTTAGCAGTATAAAATACTGCTTTACTTTTCCATCTCAATTGAAAATTTATAGCGATCGGCGCGATATAACGATTCAACATACTCTAAGGGAGTTTTTTCGTCTGAATAAGTATGCCTTTTGATAAGTAAAACCGGGGTTCCGACATTTACCTCAAGCAGGTCTGAGTCTTGTGGTTTACTTAAGTAAGATATCTCAATTGTTTGAGTAGCAAAAGCTACATTCAAATTGTATTTTTCTTTTAGTTCTTTATATAGTGACTTGTTTTCCAAAGAGTAGTTTAAGATAGAAGCTACTTTTTCCGCAGGTAAAAAAGATCGTTCCAAAGCCATTGGCTCGTCATCTGCCAATCTTAATCGAAAAACTTCTATTACGGGAAAACCTTCTTCTACTTCTAAAACTCCCCCAATTTTTTCACAAGCGGGTACTTCTTTCACATGCAAGACCTTTGAACCTGGTTTTAAGCCTCTTTTTTTCATATCCTCAGTGAAACTGGATAATTTTGATAAAACTTGATCGATTTTAGGCTTACCAACAAAGGTTCCCTTTCCACGTTTGCGATACAACACGCCTTCATTTACTAAGTCATTGATTGCATGTCTGACCGTCATACGACTTATAGATAACTGGTTAGTTAATTCTCTCTCCGAAGGAATCATATCATCAACATTCCAGAGCTTGTCGTCTATCTTTTTTGTTATGAGTGTTTTTATTTGATGATAAATAGGAACGACAGCTTCCTTATCAATTTTATTCTCTTCCATCATCACCCACCTTTCTACCAATTGTTGGATTAGTTGTCTATACCAATTACTCAATTCACATTGTAAGCGATTGTTTTTTAAATTGCAAGAATTTTTTTAAAATGTTGTCAAAATATATCGGAAATAAGAAATAAGACGAGAAGACTATTGATAGCCCATAGTGGATGTGAAATTAACCTTAGATAAGGACAGTAGCTAGGGACAGTCCCCCAACGTTCTACCATTCTACCGAGACGCAGTGGTAATGTGTTGGGGGACTGTCCCCAGAGGTTTTATTCTATTATTTTTACACACTTTTTACTAAAAAATTCAATTTACTAGTGTCGGATTTAGTAGTAAAATATATATTGGTGTTTATTTAGGATTAGCTCTATTAATTAAGGAGACTTTAAATGGAAAATAATTCACAAAGAAGAATAATAAGGAAACGTAAAATAAAGAAGCGGAGACGCATTTTATTTATATTAGTACCCATTTTAATTTTAGTAGGGGCTACCACAGCTTATGGTGCTTATCTTTACAATAAAGCTGACGAAGTCGTGAGCGGCTCTTATGAAGATGATGGTCGAGACAAATCAGATCTTCGGAATAAGGAAGTCGATCCCGATGTCGATAACGTGTCTGTTTTATTTATAGGAGTAGACGAAAGCAACAAGCGTGCAAACGAAGGAAGTTCACGCTCCGATGCATTGATGCTCGCCACGCTTAATAAAGATTCGAAAAGCGTCAAGCTGTTAAGTATTCCTCGTGACTCCTACGTCTATATCCCGGAAGTAGGCTACAATACCAAAATCAACCACGCTCACGCTTATGGCGGTCCTAAAGCCTCCATTGAAGCGGTAGAAAGCCTTCTTGATATCCCAGTTGATTACTATGTAAAAATGGATTTTGAAGCATTTATTGACGTAGTCGATGCATTAAATGGTATTAATGTCGACGTACCATATGAAATGTCAGAGCAAGACTCAAATGACAGAGCCAACGCTATTCATCTATACCCTGGTGAACAAAATTTAAACGGGGAAGAGGCACTTGCTTTGGCTAGAACCAGAAAACAAGATAACGACCTGGAACGCGGCAAACGCCAGCAGGAAATTATTAAAGCGGTCATTAAAAAAGCTGCTAACATTGGTTCCGTCACGAAATATGATGATATGATGGAGGCGGTTGGTGACAATATGACGACCAACATGCGGTTCAGTGAAATGAAAAGCTTTATTTCTTACGGAACCAGCGGTAGCTTAAATGTAGAAACACTTAATCTTGAAGGTTCTGATTCGATGATTGATGGTGTTTATTATTATCAATTAGATGAAACAGATGTAGCGAATAAACGAATAGAACTTCGGGAACACCTTGACCTGGAAAGCACGGAACATCCGAGTGAAGGTATGTACGGTAACGAAACAGACACCGATCAAAATAGCACTGATTCAAACTCTAATTACTCTGATTACAATCCAAGTGAATCATTGGAATATGGAACAGAGCCATCCACAGATCCCTCTACAAGTTATTAAACGGAAGCAAGCAGATATCTGCTTGCTTCCGTTTTTAATAGTGTTAGTATTTTCTTATTACTATTCTAAACATGAACTCAAACACTTTTAAGATGCGTTTCCACCTAAAAGGTTGTTTTATCAATCGATAGAACCATTCCAAGTGAAACTTAATCCAAATATCAGGAGCTCTTTTTACCTCGCCTGCTATAACGTCAAAACTACCTCCGACTCCCATAAACAGCCCTTTATCAAACTCTTCATAGTATTTCATGATCCACTTTTCCTGTGAAGGAGAACCTAGCGCTACAAATACGAGATCAGGTTTTGCTTTTTTTACCTTCTCCGCTATTTCCCGATTTTCCAAATCAAAATATCCATGGTGTGCGCCTGCTATTTTTAAGTATGGATGTAAATCTTTGATTTTACTAATCATCTTATCTAGAACCTCTTGTTTTGCGCCAAGGAAAAAACAACTTAAATTTTGGTCTTCTGCGTATCCTATTAAATGGGTCATCAAATCAAAACCAGGCACCCGCTCTTTAATAGGGTTTCTGATCACTTTAGACGCCATTACTATCCCTGTCCCATCCGGAATAATAAAATCTGCTCTGTTTATTAATGAATGAAAGTTAGTGTTTTCTTTCGCCATCATGACTATTTCAGGATTGGCGGTAACAACGAAGGTCTTTTCCATCCTTCCGAGTCGGTTATATATATGTTGATTCAAAAGTTCTTTTTGGGTTAAATTCGTGAAAGGTACATCCATTATTGTTACATGATTATCTTGCTCTAACACTTTTAACAACCTTTCATGTTAACATCTAATTTTATACTACAACTTTTTTATTATCCCATTAAATCGCTTTTTCGACAAATAGTATTTTTTATTTTTATTACACTTTTCTTCCTGTTTGCAATTTTTTTATTCCTTCACTTGTCACTCTGCTGCTCATTACCAGGAAGACGTATTGTCACCTGCTTCAGCAAATATTTTCTAGTGTATATTATTGTCGGATTATGTTATTATTTGTCCTTAGGAATACATTATTTTGCTTCTACGAAAGGGGTTTCACTATTAAATGAAGAGAATTTTAATCAGAGCCGGAATTTCCCCATTGGATAACTTTGACGCATCTTATATGCTTCTGAATAACTCGATTGGTGGGAACGTCGGTAATTTAATTTATCAATACAGCGTATTTCGCACATTAATGACTGAAGGGACCACCATAACACCCGATTATTACAATTACGACCCTAAAAGAGCAGATGAAATCAACCAAAATTACGACTGTTATATTATTCCGTTAGCTGATGCTTTTCGAAAAGATTTTGTTCCGACCTTAAGAAAATACACACAATTAATTAAAAAACTTAACATTCCAGTAGTTGTGATCGGAGTAGGATTAAGAGCTCCCTTTGAACCTAAGTTAAATGAGGGCTTCCCTTTTGATGAAGACGTGAAAGCATTTGTAAGTGCCGTATTAGAAAAATCTAACATGATTGGAGTCCGTGGTGAAATTACCGCAAAGTACCTTTCTCGTCTAGGTTTCCGTGAAGGGGTCGATCACACCGTTATAGGTTGTCCATCCATGTATGCTTTCGGAAGAGAATTAACCATTCGAGAAACCAACATAACAAAGGATTCTATGATTGGTGTCAATTCTTCCAAACTTTCTCCAAAAAATGTTTTAGACTTTATTACAAGAAGCATGGATGAATTCCCTAATCATTACTTTATTCCACAATGGCGTAAAGAAATGCAGTTAACTTACACTGGATCTCCAACTATTGGAAAGTCAGCTGATAACTATCCGGTAAAAATGTCGGACCCTGTATATATGAACAACCGAGTACGCTTCTTTTTAAATGTTCCAACCTGGCTGGACTTCCTGTCCAAAGCTGATTTGAGCTTCGGAGCCCGATTACATGGTAACATTGCTGCAGTACTTGCAGGAACTCCGAGCATATTGCTTCCTAAAGATGCACGTATGCGGGAACTGGCCGAATATCACCAATTAACACATGTCATGGCGCATGATATAAACGAAAACACCCGATTGATGGATTTGGTCGAAAATGCTGATTTTCAATCTGTGCAAAAAAATCAAGGTAAGAATTTTGATCACTTTATTGACTTCTTAAATAAAAATAAGTTAGAGCATATCTATCAGGACGGAGTATCACCACAAATTGTTCCATTGGATGAGCAACTTGCTAAAATCCAACTCCATCCTCCTATCGTCCCTGTCAGTGGTTGTACGCTTGAAGAGATGGTTCAACGTTGGGAAGATTACTATCCTAAAGCTGAAGAAAGACAAGCTAAAAAATTGAAGAAACAAAAGTCACAGTTAGCAGAGAAAAATAAAATCATCAAAAAACAAAAAGCAACCTTAAATAGGAAGAGCGTACGCCTCGCCCTTAAGGTTGCAGATAAATTCAGTTAAATAAGTACAAGAGGGACTGGCCAGATAATGGACAGTCCCTCTCTCTTTAGCTTTTTAACTGGTTACGGTTATCGGCAGCTTTGCGAAATTGCTTTTTTTCTTCCTTCGTCATTTTTTTATAGGAAGACAAGAACTTCTGATACTTCGGAATGATCTCATCTACAGTACCAAAGTCACGGACCATACCAAATTCCAACCAAAGAATCTTTTCACAAAACTCCTTCATCTGACTGATTGAATGACTGACAAATATCATTGTCTTGCCTTTTTCCTTGAACTCTTTCATCTTAGCCAGACTTTTTTCTGCAAAAGCTTTATCACCTACAGATAATGCTTCATCAATTATTAAAATATCAGGATCGATTGTAACAGAGATGGAAAAACCAAGCCTGGACTTCATGCCACTGGAATAAGATTTAACCGGTTGATCTATAAATTTTTCTAATTCCGCGAATTCGATAATATCAGACTCTATTTCCTTGATTTTCTTTTTAGAAAATCCCAGCATGAGACACTTCAACTCAATATTATCTCGCCCGGTTAGATCTCCCTTGAGTCCTGAGTTAACTGCAATGAGTGATGCTTGTCCATTTAATTGAACCTTTCCGCTTGTTTCTGGCACAATGCCTGCAATAATATTGGAAAGAGTGGATTTTCCTGAACCATTAATTCCGACAAAGCCGATTACATCGCCTTTCTCCGCTTCAAAATTTACGTTTCTCAGCGCCCAAAAGTCTTCTCCATAGCTTTTTGGCAAAAGTAGATCCTTTATTCTCTCTGATCCGGAAGAATAAAGCTTATATTTCTTTGAAACATCATTTACTATGATTGACTTTTCCATTTTAAATCCCTTTCTTGTTAGAGAAAATCAATAAAGTGCCTTCTAAACTTCACATGAAGGCTTGAACCAATTAAAAACAAAACAACCGTCAACAACCAAAAGTACAACGTATATTCCCAGTGGGACACCATATACCATTCTGTACCGAGAAAACCCGCACGGTATCCTTCAATTAAATAATATAGGGGATTAATCTGCATAATGATCTGTAAATTCTCAGGCAATTTTTCCATCGTCCATAGTATCGGCGAGAGGTACAAAAACATCCTTAGTGTCGCATTTAAAAACATATGGACATCCCGAACAATTGTCGAGAGGGTGGATGTTATCAATGCCAATGAATAGGTGATAGCGAATGTCGCTATTAGAAAATAGATAATTTGCAAATAATATATATTAATCGGGAATCCCAATAACACAAGCAGGGCGATAGTAATGACTATCATCACTACGTGAACATAAAATTGAGCAAATATCATAAAATTAGGTATGACACTCATAGGGAAATTCATCTTTGATAGCATCCTTAATCGTGAATAAATCGATTTGGACGCTTGAATAGTGGATTGATAAAAGAAGAACCAAACAATAATACCCGAGATCAACCAGGGAAAGAAATCAACACTCTCTCCTGTTACCAGTTGAATAGGTTCCCTTTGCCTCATTCCAAATCCAAACACAAACCAATAGATGGCTACCTGTATCACAGGATTAATGACTTCCCAAGCCATTCCTAGATAATTATTGTTATTGGCACTTTTCATTTCATACAAAGACAGTCTTCTTATCAAATAAAAATATTTCACTTGTTCTTTTAAAACGGTTAGTGCGGATTTCATGATTATTTACCTTTCTATATCAATTAAAGTTCCGAATTAATGACATGGTTTTGATGTCAATCCTTAATATTATACCACAAACAGAGAACTGTTAGGCTTATTTCCAACTATTTACTTCTTCTGAATAATCATCATGGAAAAAGGTATTATCTGAGGAGATAATACCTTTACAATTTACTTGATACCATTGCTTTCCACTGGTTGAGTTTCTTTTTGCACTAAATGATTAAATAAATTGAGCCAATATTTGAAATGGTTGTCCTCGTTATACTTATTGATCACATAACTGTGACCACGTTCACCCATAACATTTGCTTTTATAGGTGCTTTTAATAGCTTTATAATTTTTTTCGCCAACTCTTCTTTATCCTTATTGGGAACTACATATCCCGTTTTTCCAGATTCAATAATGTCACTAGGTCCATAACTGACATCATAGCTTACTACAGGAGTCTTATTCATTAAAGACTCAATAATAACCATGCTGAATCCTTCAAACTTAGAAGTTAAAGCAGAAACCGTAGATCGACCAAGTACCTCATCGATCGAATTACTATAGCCCATTAAAAAGACGCTATCTTTCAAATTAAGTTCTTCTATTAAACCTTCTAACCGGTCTCTATCTGGACCATCACCGTGTATTTCCAGGCGAGCTTCCGGAATCTTTTCCTTCACCAATTCAAAAGCCTTTATAAGCTCATCCAAGCCTTTTTCCTTATGATAACGCGATACAGCGGTCACCAAATTTTTTTGCTTATATGCTTGTCTATCCGACTTTGACACAAAATGAGGAATAACAAACAAATTATCATAGTCTCCAAATTGCCTTATGATATCATTCTTTTGTTTATCTGTCAGGACAACTACCGCTTCAACATTGGAAAGATTTTCGAGCAATGGTTCATGATTATCCTTGATATAACTGCCGTATTCATGAGGAGCTGCGAAATGATTGGTATGGATGGCATAAATGCGATTCACTAACTTATCGTCCATTTCCATCACTTTAGTAGAAGATCCTACTCCATCGCATATCATGAATGGTTTCTCTTCATAACTGCGGCATAATTCATTTAACCAGTAAGTATGGAACTGTTGATTGTTTTTAAACCTTTCAACTTTGTTTGAATACTTATCAAACAGGAAAATATTACTGATCTTTTCTTTATCATTAAACCACCTGTTCAAGAAACAAAATCCATCCACGGTAAAGAACAATTCCTGTCTCACCTTATTAGTGTGCAAATCAAAGAAAGTCTTTTTACACACATGACCGTCTTCTGCAAATTCTTCTCTTAAAGTCCTGCTTCTGTTTTCATTAAAATAGTCCACATGCTTAAGTAAACCGTTTTTAGTCCACTTCTTATACTTGCAATACACCCCGTCTACAAAATAACGGGCATTTCTTTTTTCTTCATAATCGTCCTGGACTTGATATCCTTCTTCATTTATTTGAGAAAGCTCATTATAGTACTCGATGGCCTCGTCTTTTAACCCTGTTACCGTATTTTTATCCCGATAGTAATCATATACATTCAGGATATTTACTTCCTCTGCCAATCGCCCTACATTACGCAGGTTTGCACTTATCTCATCGTAGTTTGTTTTATAGTCCAGAGTGACAAGATCTACATCCCAGCCCCGGTCATTAAACAACTTGGATCGATTAAGCATAACCCGGGTAATTCCACCTTTATTTACATCTATATCATAAAGAAGCATAAATACTTTTCTTTTCAAGTTTTTCACCTCTCAGCCAACTCAGCTTCTTCGTCTTTTTCAAGTATCAGTTGATCGACCACACGTTTACTTGATTGCCCGTCCACATGATCAAAGAAGTATTTCACAAAAGGATCAATTTTTTCCATTCTGAAGTCCTGTCTGTGAATCATTCTAATCATGTCTTCTGTCGTTTTTGCTAACGGTCCAGGTATAAAGGAGTGATAATTATAGTAAAAATCACGTTTTTGTACATATTCTTCAACATCAAATGCAAAAAAGATCATTGGCTTGTTTAACAAAGCAAATTCAAAACATACAGATGAGTAATCCGTTACCAGAATATCGGTAATGAACAATAAATCATTAATTTCCCGGTAATCGGAGAAGTCATAAAAGAAATCATTGTATTGATAAGGAATTTGAATATCATTTTTAACAAACGGATGGATCTTCAAAAGAAATACATATTCATCACTAAGCTCATTGTATAACTTTTCTAAATCAAGAGATTCCATGGGATAATGAGCAGACTGTTGACCATTTCCCCTAAATGTCGGTGCAAACGTAATTACTTTTTTGTTTTTTAAATAAGGATGTTCCTCATAAATTTCATCTTGAATTTTTTGTTTGTAATCATCATCAAAAAATATGTCTGTTCGAGGAATACCCGTAGCCACAACATTTTCTTCAGGAATTCCGAAACCTTCCGCATAGTGTGGAGCAATATTTTTAGAACTTACTGTTACCTTAGTATAGTTTCGATGGTTTTTGGATTTTGGAGACGGTCCCCCCGGGCGTCCAATTCTACTAAACCCAAATGTTTTAAATGCTCCTACCGCATGCCACAGCTGGATCAACTCGCTGTTTTTTCTGATTTTCAATGGATAAACCATAGGATAAAAATCGTCTAACAATATAAATTTGGAGGTGGCCAATTGATAGGCTAAGTAAATTAATTCTCGATAGCTTTTCTTTTCGCCTACTCCTTTTTTAAGTAAAAATTCATACTTTAAATCTAAGTTCCTGGAAATTAATTCATCATAAACAAATTTAAAATTTCCGTTCAATTCCTCTCTGCTATCCGAAGCAAACAACACTTTCTTTTCGTCCACCGGAAACAACCAACAAACTCTGTATATAAACCCAAATATTTTTTTCTGAAAGAACTTGTATAAAAAACCGCTGGTCTCCGGAGCATCCAACGCCATTTCCCTTGGGTCCATGTCCTTCAATTTTGTAGAGACTAGTTTTAATGTTTTATTTGTGTAATCATAAGTTGCCAATAGGTTGTATTTCAATTCTCTTCTGGCTGTGAAATATTCCATTTTAGCAGCATGAAAACCATCGTATAGATATTCTTCTACATTTCCAAGAGGAAAGGTCTTTTTAAATTTTTTCTGGCTTGATACATACACTTCCACTTCCAGATAGAGCATATACTCTGCTGCCTCTAGTGGTTTTCCATCCTTTGCCAATGTAGCAAAGTTAATGGTTCCTTCAAAACCAGCCCAAAGATATTGATCATCAATTGTTTCATTCATTTGCAGTTCTAATACCTTCTTGTCTTTCAACGGGATGGTGTACTTTCTATTATTCTTATTATAAAGAACGAGGTTCTTCCTTACTAAATCATCCTTTTGCATTGGAATATCTTCAAGGTAATAATAGCCTTCAAGTTGTAATTTCGGGCCCGTCCATTTTAAAGTAGTTATTTTCCTATGCACGGTTACGTCATCATTTCCAACTTCAATTTGACTTGAGTCGGAATAATTCATAATATTATCTGATTTAATAACTATCTCATTACCTTCAATAACTACTGGATTTTCTGACCTTTGTTTTCGGTTTAACAACCTTTTGATCCTTTTTTTTATACGAGTAAACATACACGCTAGCTCCTATCTATACTCAAAACTTTAAAACTAAATAGAAAAGAGGAATCGCCTCTTTTCTATTTATAGTATACCTTAACAAGTATTAAAATAAGCATTCCACTATCCTTTTGCTGGCATTCCCATCTGCATCATCAAAAAATTTCTCGCGAAATGCTTGTATTTTTTCCAGATCGAATGTCTCGTTTTTTAACCAATTTATTAAGGATTCTGTATCCTGAAATAATGGACCAGGAATAAAAGACTTGTACTCATAATAAAAATCTCGTTCTTGAATATATTCCTCCAAATCAAATGGAAAGAAGGCAATCGGTTTATTTAAAAGGCTGAATTCAAATATAACAGATGAATAATCCGTTAATAATATATCGCTTAAGTACATTAATTCTTGAATATCAAACACGTCTGATAAGTCATAAATAAATCCCGAATACGCTTCTTTGTCACGGTTAGTCCCTTTCATATAAGGGTGAAAATGAGTGACTAACACATAATCAGAATCAAGCTGCATTTTCATTTTCTTTAAATCAAAAGGAATCGCAAAAGGCGCTTGGTAATGACTTTTCCCTCTAAAAGTAGGAGCATATAAGATTAACTTCTTCCCTGTTAACTCTGGATATAATGAGTTAAACTTTTCTACAGTAAGAGACGTTTTATCCTTGTCATAAAAATAATCCGTTCTTGGAAGACCAAGAGGTAGAATTTTTTCTGCTGACATATTAAAAGCTTCCGCAAAGTAAGGGACAACTTCTTTTGAGCTTACTATTACGTTCGAATAATTGGAATGAATATTTACATATTTAAGGTATTCAAGGCTAGGACCAAACGATTTTCCTTTGGTACTGTGACCAAACTTTTTGAATGCTCCAGCAGCATGCCATAACTGTATTACTTTGGTTTTCTTTTTCGGATTAACCACATATATAGGATAATAATAATCATCAACTACAAAATAAGCCGAGGTAGCTAAATGATAGCTAGCTCTAATTAGATGTAACACATAATCCAGCTTACCCAGGAATGAAGAGTCGTACTTCTTAAACAGCATGGTGTAAGTATAGTGTTCTCTGTTATTTTCTAACTCGTTATATAGATAAAGGAGATTTCCCTTTAACTGTTCACTTCTATAGGAAGCAAAAGTGACTTTATCAGGACGAAAAGGGAAAAGAAAGGAAGATATAGAATAAATCGTTTTTAGCATCCCGTTTACTGCGATGAGGACTATCTTATTCAACAAACCCATTCTATATCAATCCTTCTACACTGGCTAAATTTTCCATTCCATCACGGTTTTACCCCATGAGGTAGTCAAATCCTTTTCGAAAGTTTCTAATATATCATCAATCGATTTCACTTCATTGACAGAACCTACTAAGGTTTTGAAATACTCCTGGATATTTGGATAATCGTTTAGTAATTTAACTGTGTTTTCAAAATCTACTCTTCCGCTACGACTACTTCCTATAATGGTTATTCCTTTTTCCAAGACCATTCTCGTATTGACTTCTACTGGTTCTTCTGAAACGCCAAGTATTGACATGGAACCTTCTGGTTTAATGTAGTCAATAATTTGATTAATAGCATACTGACTTCCCTTGCCACCAACACATTCAAAAGCATGATCTAATTCTAAGTCTTCTGGAATTCCGTCGATTTGATAAACCTCATCCACAAATGAAAAATGATCTAATTTATATGGAGTTTTTCCAAACACTATTACTTTACTATCTTTATATAACGTTTTTAAAATAAGAGATGTGATGAACCCGAGGTTGCCATCACCCCATACTCCGAATGTTTGCCTGCGAGCATGAGAACGTTTGTCAAATCGCACGATTGAATGCATGGCTATAGTGATCAATTCCATGAAAGCTCCTACATGAGGATTAATATTATTCCCTAATGGAACTAATCGATCACGATTCAAGAATACATAATCCTGCATAAAACCGTCGAATCCACTGGATCGGAATTTACTTGATCTCAGGTAATTCTCTGCTACAATCTCATCTTCTTCAGAAGGAGTGTTCGGAACCATCACAACTTGTGTGCCAGGTTCGTATTCATTTTTAGGATCGTAAACAACTTTACCGATCCCTTCATGAATCAGCGCCATTGGCAACTTCTTAGACAAAGCTTCCTTCCCGCGCGTACCTGTATAGTACCGTTGATCGGCTGCACAAATGGACAAAAACGTGGGACGAACTACAACGTGTTCAGAATTCAATGAAAAGTTACTATAAGTTACTTCAAGTTGGCGTGGTGACACTAACCGATAAACTTGATTAATCATTTGGATATCCGCTCCTGTAAAATTGCTTTAGCAACCTTCAAATCATAAGGAGTAGTGATCTTGATATTGAACAATTCTCCTTTTACGATTTTTACCTTTTCACCTTTAAGGGCACATATTTTACAAGCATCCGTCAATATCGTTTTTTCATCGTCGCTCAGTGCATTGTAGTGGTTCACCAAAGTGTTTATATGAAAACTCTGAGGCGTTTGTCCTTGGAACATCGTATCCCTAATAGGGATGTTATCGATTATTTCCCCATCTTCTGATTGTAAAATCGTATCGACTGCCTCTATTGCAGTATCTACTGCGCCATGCTTTAGCACTTCATCAATATTCTCTTCTATGATGCGGTGGGTAAGAAAAGGTCTTACCGAATCATGGGTAACGATTACATCATCATCATTAATACCAAATTCCTTCTCAATATAGTGAATACCACTCATTATCGATTCATTACGGTCGCTGCCACCCTCTACAACAACTAACCGGTTATTTTCCCCGATATGCTTTTTAATAATATCTTTTGTATAATTGATCCATTCTTTTGGAGATACAATCAATATTTTTTCAAAACGATCATTTAAAATGAATTTTTCTATTGTATGGATAATAATCGGGGTGCCATCAATGGTGATAAATTGCTTAGGCATGTTGATATTCCCCATTCTTGTTCCTTTGCCACCGGCGAGAATCTCAGCATAAATCACATTAAAATCTCCTTTACCTTTGTTTTTATTTTTGTCGAATGATTGTATATGTTGTCAATTTAATTTACGCGAAAAATATAAATTTCACATTAAATATACACGTTTTAGTCAAGTCGTGCAACATACTGCCATTTGCCTTATGTCGCTAATTCAGCTTAATTCCATTCATCTAAACAAACGGACATTATTCCATCTATCTACCAGTGATAGAATTCGGTTGTTTTTTAAACTTATGTGAGGGTGTCCAAAGAAGAAAACAGGATCTGTTTGTACATAACCTTTTGCTTTTTGGACGAAACCATGTATCCAAAAGTGAAAAACTCCTATTTTCTATCCTTCCATATTAAGTCTCCAACGATACCCGATCATTCTGTTCCTTTGTTTCTTTCAGGTTGTTTATTTTCCATTTACACTTCTGGATCCAGGTATAGATGAAGAAAGAAACTGTTACTAAAAGGGGCACATAAATGAGATTCCAAAGCAAACTTTCTCTCATCTCTTGCCATTGCATCCACTCGATCAACAGTGTTGTAAAGTTAATCAGTATTGGATGAATCACATAGACTCCAAGTGTATTTTGTCCCAGTCTCACTAAATTAGGCTGAGCAGGGAACTCGTTTTTTTCAACCAGTAGCAGAAGTAAAACAATAATCGGTATCGAAAACAACGAGTAATCACCCCAGGGTGCATCTAACCGATAAACCAAGAAGTATCTTTCGATAAATTGCAAACTAAAGGATAAAATAAGCATTTCGCAGATCCTTCTTGGACGGATTTTTAGTCGCCCGGCTTTCCTCTGTGAGAACCAGTATCCCAGCGTCAGATAAAATAGTGCAAAAAATAGTGCATCCCTTGTCAGATAATCAACATTTAACAAAGACGAATAAGATTGGCCAGTTACTCCAACCAGGTTGAGAATGAAACTTAAAAGAAGCAATACACGAACCTTCTGGATGCGAATAAACAATGCTAGTAGAACCAACGACCAAATCATTGCAACTAAAAACCATAAATGATAGGTATTACCGAATGAGGTTCCATAATAAATATCATAAATGGCGGCGTTCTCGAAGTAGCTGGATAATTGTCCGACAAATGCTGCGTTTATACCCTTTGATTGCACAGCCAAGACACTTACATCATATAAGACAATTATTAGCAGCCAAGTAAAATATATTTTTGAAATTTTCTTCATGTAACTTTTAATATACTGAAAGGGGGCATCCATCTTTTTTGTTTTCATCCCTATAAAGTAACCAGAAGCAGCAAAAAAGAATGGGACTGCGAATCTCCCTAATGTATCCAGAAAAAAGTTTAGTTTTTCGCCATTGATGCTTCCGGCATGAAAACTTTCAAATGGATCTGCATGGATACACACAACCAATATAATGGCAATAGCCTTTACTATATCAATGGAATAATTTCTAGCCAATGGTAACAACTCCTTCAGATATAGCCGAGGTTTTCCGAAAACTATATCCCTTGTGTTGGTTAATTCCTTTTGATTTTTTGACTTCTTGTCTAGAAACCTTCGAGGCAACTTTCTTAATGCAGGGGGTCGATTACCTCCTTCCAACGTTGCCATGTATTGGCCCTTGTAATAACAGACGGAAACGTTTAATATTTAAATTATTATGGGTATTTATTAAAAGCAGATGTCTCTCTTGAGGAGGGCTTTATAATGAAAAAAGTAATAACTTACGGCACTTTTGATTTAATCCATGAAGGCCATATAAATATATTAAAGCGGGCAAAACAGTTGGGGGATCATTTAACTGTGGCAGTATCGACTGATGACTTTAATAATACAAAGGAAAAGAAGGCTTATCACGGTTATAAAACACGCAAATTAATTGTAGAGTCTATCCGGTATGTGGATGAAGTTATTCCTGAAAATGATTGGGAACAAAAAGTAAGTGATATCCAGCGTTTAGATATCGATGTATTTGTGATGGGAGATGACTGGAAAGGAAAATTTGACTTTCTTAAAGAATATTGTGAAGTCGTATACCTTCCAAGAACCTCTGGTATCTCTTCCACACAAATAAAAAATGATTTATTTCGGGTGAACCATGGTTAGAGAATTTTTTATATCGATTTACCTACTCATTTTCAGAATAACATTTCATCTGCTAAACTTTATTCCTTCGAAAGAAAAAACAACTTTGGTAGCTTCTTTTGGTGATAATATCTCACATGTTGCTGAAGAGTTAGAAGCAACTACCAATACTGAAATCGTTATATTAAAAGCCACAGGCTGCAAAAAAGATTTCAAGCATATAAGCAGTGCAAAAATAATAGATTTTCAATCTAAAAATCCCATTAACTTTGTAAGCTCTATCTTTCATCTCGCTACCTCTAAAGTAATCTTTATAGATAACTACTTTGGATTTTTATCAGTGATGAACTTTAAACCAGAAGTTATTTGTGTGCAATTATGGCATGCTGCTGGTGCTATTAAACGATTTGGTTTGACTGATCCATCGATTGAACAAAGGTCCCAGAAGGCAATAAAACGCTTCAAAGCTGTCTATGAAAGATTTCATTATGTCGTGGTTGGTTCAGAAAAGATGGCAGCAATATTCCGAAAGAGTTTTGACTTAAAACCGGAAAATATTTTGCGAACAGGAATCCCAAGAACTGATTTCTTTTTTGATAAACAGAAAACCAGCGAAGTCAGAAAGGAACTTGCCAGGGAATTCCCTGTAATCAATGAAAAAAAAGTATTATTATATGCACCGACCTTTCGGGATGACCAATTACAATCACCTGATTTGGCATTGGACCTGGATAGATTGCACAAAGAATTAAGTGATGAATATGTCCTGTTTTTACGACTCCATCCAGCCGTTTCTTCCCAATTAAATGATAAGTATCCTGATTTTGTAATTGACGTGAAAAATTATGAAAATATCAATCATTTATTATTAGTTACAGATATTTTGATTTCCGATTATTCGTCTATTCCATTTGAATATTCACTGTTAGAAAAGCCAATGATTTTTTATAGCTATGACTTGGAAAACTATCAGACTAGCAGAGGTTTTTGGGAAGATTACCATAAAAGTATGCCTGGACCAGTAGTAAATAACACGGAAGAGGTTTTGTCCGTAATTCGCAACAATAGCTTTTCGTTAAAACAAATAAAACAATTTGCAAATGAATGGAATCAATATTCCAAAGGAAATTCCAGCCAATCCCTTATCTCCTTTGTATATGAACAACCAGAATCAGCTAAAGTACTCAATCAATAAAAAAATACTACTCCAAAAAATGGAGTAGTATTTTTTATTTTATTCTACATAAGAGCTGTGAATCCACACTGTCTTTCCATTAAGCACACCACGGTACCATGTATTGTTTCCAACACTTTCTGTTAGATTCACCTTGAAATTCTGCTGTTTAAATTGGCTTAAATCATCGTACACTAAATCGTTCTTACCACCCCAAGCCTTGCTATAAGCTTTGCCATTTCCATTTATGACAAATGTCTTTGAGTCCTTGTCGATGCTCACATGCTTATGGGTAATCATGTCTGCTTGTTCAACCCATCCTATGGTTCCATTTGTACTACTTGGTTTCGTACTGATCAAGTAGTAACGACGCCCGTTAATATCTGCTTGTTTCTTGATATAATAGACAGCATTTGTAAATTCAGATGTATTTAAAGCGGTTGATTTCACTCCAAGTGTTTCCAGGATTGTTGCGGAGCTCCGTAAATGCCCTAACCTACTAATTGTACTTTCTTCTTTTTTGCCTACATAGCTAGAATGCAACCAAACTGTCTTTCCATTTAATTTTCCTCTATACCATGTATTATTACCCACTGTTTCGGTTAGGTTTACTTTAAACTCAGCGTCCCTGTATTTTGACAGATTTTCAAATACCAAATTCTTACTTCCGCCCCAAGCTTTGCTGTACGCACTTCCAGATCCACTTAGATAGAACGTTTTCGCTTTACTGTCCACATTTTTATGGGAATTCGTTACCATATCTTGCGGTTTCACCCATCCGACAACACCCTTGGTACTACTAGGCTTGGTGCTGATTAAGTAATAAAGTTGACCATCTACTTCCATTTGTTCTTTAATGTAGTACACAGCATTTGTGTATTCATTACTATTCGACAAATCAGAAGAGTTATCTCCTACATATCGATAAATCTTTGCGTTATGACGAAGATGCCCGAGCTTACTTACCTTCTCTCCTGTTTTGTCCTGAACGTAAGTAAGATAACTTGAATGGATCCAAACAATTTGTCCATTCAAACTGCCTCGATACCATGTATTTCCTCCTACTCGCTCTGTAAGATGGACATGGAAATTTTGATTTTCAAATTGCGCCAAAGAATTAAACACTAAATCCTTTGCACCGCCCCAAGCTGTACTATATGCACTGCCAGTACCCTTGATTTTCATGGTTTTTAAATCAGAGTCTACTCCCTGATGCGAGTGTGTGTCCATTTGCTGTGACTTCACCCAGCCGACTGTTCCACTACTGCTGCTCGGTTTTGTGCTAATTAGATAATACAGTTGATCATTTACTTCTGCTTGCTTTTTGATATAGTAAACAGCATTTGTGAACTTTCCAGCAGCATCTTGTGAGGTAGAGGGGACACCAATACGTTCATAAATAACCGCATTCCCATGGAGATGTCCAAGTTTGCTCGTGTTACTTTCTTTTCTAGTTGTTAAATTACTGGTATGAATCCATACTCTTTTACCATTAAATGTCCCTCTATACCAATAGTTATTGCCCACTTTTTCTGTAAGATCTATTTTGACTTCCTGGCCCTTATACTTGGATAAGTCTGAATAAACAATATCCTTTGAACCACCCCATGCTTTACTATAGGCAGTACCAGTACCTCTTAAATAGAATGTCTTCTTCTTACTGTCTACTCCATTATGGGAATAGGAGTCCATCTCACTGGCTTTGACCCAACCTATGACTCCCTTCCTACTGCTAGGTTCGCGACTGATTAAGTAATACGTTCCGCCCTTTGCCTCTGTTTTCGATTTAATATAATATACAGCATTCGTATATTCCTTTGCTGAATATGCTGAAGAACTTACCCCAGGATATTTGAATATCCTTGCGTCTCCATGCAGGTGACCTAACCTACTTGTGTTTGGCTTAGCCAGGTCCAAACTATCATATCTTGATTTTACGAGACTTACAAATTGGCTCCAGCTATATCCATATCTGTCAAAATAGCCGTGTGGATCAACGTGAGTTGTTCCACCTAAATAGTTACTAACTGCCTTGTGGGACCATAATGTTCCTTTCCCATCACTTTCTGCACTGTCTACTCCTAAGCCATAATTATATAGAATCGATGCAATATAGTCGGCATAATTATTAATAGATTTAGCAAATTGTTCAAAGTTATTAACCCTAACCAATTCTACATGGACAAACCTTTGATTGGCATAAGGACCTGCTCCCCAGGCACCTAAATCCAATGGATGAATTTCAATGATACGTTCATGATCAACAAAGGCATGGACAAAGGCATTTTCATGGTTTCTAGACATGTAGGAAATTTCCTGCGTAATGGAAGAATCGTCATTGGCAGTCTCATGGGCAACTACACCTTCGACTTGGCCAAATCCATGGCGATAGTTGAATTTCTCAAAGAAATCTTTGTATTGATACTCTACCTTCGCTACAGGGATATTACTGATGTAATCATTTACATCTGGATAAACACTCCTAATGCTGAACATCCTTTGTTGCGTCTCATGTGGATGTTCGCTTTCCACAACCCCGTCTCTCCAACCTTTAGGAACATATTGCAGTTCTTCTTCTGAAAACTCACTTATATCGATTCCGTAAACTTCTGTTCCTTCTTTGATACCAAATTGATTATATTCCACAGATTCATTATTTTCTTCTGAACCTTCTATTTTTTCCTCTTTTGGTTGATTTTCTTCTTGTGAATCTTCTTCAATACTCTTTACTTCTTCGCTTTGCTCGCTTTCTTCCACATTTTCGGCTATCTCATCTGAAGCAGAGTCTTCAGACTCTTCTTTTTGCTCTTCTTTTATATTACTAGTTTCTGTTTCCGTTTCTCCTTCTACCGCGGAATCTTCAGGTGCATCTGAATTATTTTCAATCCCATCGTTGCTGCTTTCCTCACTAACCGTGGTCTCCGATTTTGTTTGTTCATCTGCTTCTGATTGATTTTCTGTTGTATCTAACTCAGTATTATTTTCTGCTAGCAAATATGTAGGAAAAACAGATGAATAAATCAATATTGCTAACACTAAGATGACTAGCTTCTTCATATAATCCCCCTCGAATGTCCTTTCTTACTAGTTTATCGACAACATAAAACAAAACTTAAGAAACAACCTGTTATTTTTACAAAAACTGCACCTTGTATTAATAATCAAGGTGCAGTTCAAATCTTACTAATCTGGTTACTTGTACCGTGGTAAATCTAGATTCAGAGTATATCCATCTAACAGATTATATAACTCGTACATTCTTGAAGTTTGCTTATAAGCCCAGCCAATGTCAGTAGCATATTGATGGGAAGCATAGTTATAGTTTGCTGCAAATGCGGGATTCCAACGCATTTTATACAAAGTGTTTTGTCCTGCGTTCACATACCCATCTCCGATAAATGCAGCACCACCAATTATAGCTTGTTCTGGTGTGAACCATCCTAGTTCATAAGCTTTCTTCGCTCCACATTCAATCGGACAAGCATCTCTCGCTCCAATACCGTACATATTATAAACAGTTTTATTGTTATACTTGACTCCGCTAGCAAGCGTTGATGAGCCATTTCCTGTTTCTAATAATGCATGAGCGATCAAGTAAATTTCGTTAACACCATGAGTCCTCCCGGCAGTTACGAATGCTTGAGCTTTTCCAGAAAGGCTTCCTTTATTCGTAAGCACCTTCTGATTTACTTCGTTCACATCAATATTTGCACTTTGTGACAAGTTCAAAAACTGTAAAGAATCTTTTAAGTTACCAGTAAAGTTCCTATAGTCTAAGTAGTAAAGCACATCTTCCCTGTCTGGAATAACCCATCCAGAGGTGTAACTGACATGATACCACTTATACCCATCTGAACCTTTTGTACTTGAATATAAAGGCAACACTTTCCCATTGTTGACTGTACCACCAATAGAATAACTAGTACCCGGGCCTCTTCTTAATCTCCAATTATCACCTTTTACCGTGGCTTGACCGTTGGCAATATTCGTCAATCCATCTTCTCTAATCCAGAGTTTATAACGTTTGTCGGTTTGAGGAGCTACAGCCATTTGAATATCTAACATTTTATTCAAAGTTAGGTCATAGTCAGAGTAGGAAGTATTAATAACGTTTGATTTCTTAAGATAGGCTTCATGAATCCAAACGGTTTTTCCATTCAAAGTTCCTCTATACCAGACATTATTTCCTACTTTTTCAG
This sequence comes from Virgibacillus senegalensis, assembly GCF_000821245.2. Lineage (GTDB taxonomy): Bacteria > Bacillota > Bacilli > Bacillales > Amphibacillaceae > Sediminibacillus > Sediminibacillus senegalensis. The sequence continues at coordinate 549,419 of NZ_LN611424.1, read as the reverse complement.
TTAGATTGACGGCAAAAGCTTTATCCTTGTAGGTTGATAAATTTTGATAAACGAGATCTTTAGAGCCACCCCATACTTTGCTATAAGCACTGCCAGTTCCTTTTACATAAAAAGTTTTAGCCTTATGGTCTACAGTAGTATGACTGTAGGTTACCATATTATCTGATTCTACCCAGCCTATGGTACCATTTACACTGCTAGGCTTCGTACTTATCAAGTAATAGGTGCTGCCACTCATTTGTGCTTGCTTTTTAATATAATACACTGCGTTTGTAAATGTGTCAGCTGCAGGGATGGAAGAAGACAATTGATCTAGTTCAGGGTAAATTACAGCATCTCCTCTTAAATGTCCCAGCCTGCTGATCGAACTTTCTTTGACATTTGTTACGTAAGAAGAATGCAGCCAAATTTTTTCCCCATCAAGGGTTCCCCTATACCATATATTGTTGCCTACCTTTTCCGTTAAATCCACTTTGAAATCTTCGTTTTTATATCCAGATAGATCTTTAAAAACTAGATTTTTAGAACCGCCCCACGCCTTGCTGTAAGCACTTCCGGTTCCTTTAATATAAAAAGTTTTAGTATCTTGGTCTACTGTTTTATGACTGTTTGTCACTATATCTTCAGCGTTAACCCAACCGACGACACCATTCACACTACTAGGCTTTGTACTAATCAAGTAATACTTTTGTTCACTTACTTCTGCTTGCTTCTTAATATAATACACAGCGTTGGTGTACGTAGGAGAAGCAGGAGTTGAAGAAGATAAATCTTCCAAATCATCGAGAATGACGGCGTCTCCTCGTAAATGCCCTAATCTGCTTGTTGAACTCTCTTTAACATTTGTAACATAGTTAGAGTGAATCCAAACCGTCTCCCCATTTAATACACCACGGTACCAAATGTTATCTCCGACGGTTTCAGTGAGATTGACTTGGAATTCTTGATTCTTGTAATTGGACAGCTTTTCATATACCAAATCTTTAGGACCACCCCACGCCTTATTATAGGCGCTTCCGGTTCCTTTAATGTAAAAGGTTTTCTTGTCATGATCAGCTGTTTCATGGCTGTACGTAACCATGTCTTCCGCTTCAACCCAACCAATAATACCGTTAACACTGCTTGGCTTTTGGCTGATCAAGTAATACTTTTGTCCATTTAACAAAGCTTGCTTCTTAATATAATACACAGCATTTGTATAAGTACCTGAAGCAGCTACAGAAGATGATAAATCATTTAAATCATTGTAAATGACAGCATCTCCTCGTAAATGGCCTAATCTGCTAATAGCACTCTCTTCAGCTTCCTGAGCAGTCGTTACATAAGCAGAATGTAACCATACTGTATTGCCATCCAAGGTTCCTCTATACCAAACATTTTCACCGACTGTTTCAGTAAGATTCACCTTGAATTCTTCATTTTTATAGCCGGTAAGATCTCCAAAAACAAGATCTTTGGAGCCACCCCAAGCTTTACTAAAAGCACTGCCAGTTCCTTTCAGGTAAAAACTCTTAGACTGGTGATCTAACGTTTTATGACTGTATGTTTGAATATCACCAGCTTTCACCCATCCTACAGTACCTTCTGTACTACTTGGCTTATTGCTAATCAGATAATAAGTGTCACCACTTAGCTTTGCCTGTTTCTTAATATAGTAGACTTGATTTGTATAAGTGCCTGCAGCGGGAATGGAGGATGACAAGTCTGTCAAATCCGTGTAAATTACTGCATCCCCATGAAGATGTCCTAATTTGCTTGTTGCACTTTCCTCTGGCACTTCCAAAGCAGTCATTCTAATTGACTGTACTTCTGCCTTTTGAACTCCAGAGTCAGAAACCGTTTCTTCGTTTTCGTTCGTTTCCTCAGTCGTTGAGTCTTCTTTTGGCTGAATTGAATCAGATTGTTCTTCCTCGTCAGCACTTTTTTCCGACTCCGGCTCTGCTGCTTTATCATCTTCCTGATTCAGCTCATCAGTCTCACTATTACCACTCTCACTGTCGACTTCGTCGACTTCTGCAGATGTGGAATCATCCGTTTTTTCGGATTCTTCACCAGAATTAGCGTCTTCGTCAATCGAGGCATCAGACTCTTCTGGAGTAGAAACAGTATCCTCACTAACTGATTCATCCGAATCTTCTGTAGAAGTTGCTTTGTCATCTAATGGTTCCTTCGAGTCAGAGGATTGTGTACCTTCAACTTCGACTTTCTCTTCCCCATCACTTTCAGCCGCTAGTGCCTGGTATGGTGCAATGACATTAAAAGCTAATATTACGATCATTATTAGAGCTAACTTTCTCATTTATAACCTCCGTTTGTTGCTCGCTCTACAGCAACTATCCAGCAAAGCCTCACAGATTCTATTAAATCAAGCTTTTTAACTTGAAACTTATTTGGAAGTTTATATACCTTTATTGTGTGGTAGTTACTAAATAGAGCAGTAATCTCTTTTCTATTATCCTTCGCACCGCTCAAACTATATGACGATGCAACCCTTGTTATCCATTGATTTCCAATATGGAATAAGCTACTACCTGAGAAAAGAAATCAAGGGTAACGCCAAAAGCCAAGGACTACCAGCGATTTCGTTATTTTCCCCCTTTCACCTGTTACAAAACTGTAAAATTGTCATACAATGTCTATTATGCATTATTTTTTGTCGAATGTTAAGATTGTATTTTACTATTTTTGAAAATTTTTCCGAAATAAGAAGACCTTTGTACCTATTTTTTAATCAATAATTGAGGTTGGGCTTCCATTTTAATTAATGTACTTTCATGAAGATTTTTATATCTTTAGCATCTCCCGTTCGTCATCGTGATTCTAGCATGCATTTTACAGTGAGTGGTTAATCGACACCTTTTGGCTAATAGCTATAACAATTTTTAGATTTGAACCATCAAGTTATCTTCATAACAGGCACACAACAAAAAAACTCCTTTATCGTATTAGAGTGACCCAATAATATGAGACAGGAAAAAACACCCCCAGAGTCGTATAAAAGTATTTATCGACATTTGGAGGTGTTTTTGTTATGGGAAAGAAGATGGTTTATCCTGAAGAAATCAAGAGAGAAGTTATACGCTTAAAGCTTTCTGGAGAACTCACGAACAAGGAGATTATGGAGAAGTTTGGCATTAAAAATGAGACACAGATCAAAACCTGGACGAAATGGTTTAGGAATGGAGAGGAGCACAGGTTGGCTCAACCAATTGGAAAACAATATGCTTTTGGAAAAGGGCCTGATGATGATAGTGAAATAAATCAGTTAAGGAAAAAAGTGAAGTATTATGAAATGCGAGATGAATTGTCGGGAAAGTACCAAGAAATCGAAAGGAAGTGGTTCCAGAAGTATTCGTTGAAGTCGTAGAAGCTTATAAAGAGAAATACACGATCACTACTATTTGTGAATGCTTCAAGATTCCAAGGTCAACTTATTATCGTTGGAAGGAGAGGATATCAGCTGAGTTGCCCCTTCTCCATCAATTAGTTATAGGTATTTGTCAAAGTCTTTCATTTAGGGTGGGACATCGAAACGTAAGGGGTATTCTCAAAAATGATTACAAAATGATGGTGAACCGAAAGACAGTACAAAAAATCATGCAAAAGTATAACCTTCAATGCCAAGTGAAAGTGAAAAGAAAGGTTTACATTGCTGGTGAAAGCAAGTTTGTGGTACCAAACCTTCTCAAACAGGATTTTAAGACGGACCGACCTAATCAAAAATGGGTTACAGATATCACTTACTTGCCTTATGGAGAAAAAATGCTTTATTTATCAACCATAATGGACTTGTATAATAACGAAATCATGGCCTATAAAGTTAGTGACACCCAAGATGTTAAGCTTGTGTTAGATACATTAGAAGCTGCTTGTAAAGGAAGAGAAACTCATGAAGTTATTCTGCATAGTGACCAGGGTGCTCAGTACACCTCTTATGCTTTTCAGGAACTGGCTAAAGAAAAAGGCATTACCACAAGCATGTCCCGAAAAGGAAATTGCTTTGATAATGCCGTAATCGAATCCTTCCATTCCTCGCTAAAGTCGGAAGAATTCAACACTCAAAATAGAGTGCTCCTTACAAACTCTATTGTACTAGAAAAAGTAGAATCTTACATGTATTATTACAACTACATACGACCGTTTTCAAAATTAAACTGCCACAGTCCTGTAGAATTCAGGACTATAGCAGCATAGGTGTTTTTTCTTGTCCCGTTTTGCTGGGTCAGTTCATATAGATAAAGGAGTTTTTTTTGTTTTCTATCGTTTCGCCTTGGCGCCTTCCAAGAGGCGGAGAATCGGGCGATAATTTTCACTGATAAGACCTGTTAACTCGACGACAATTTCTACGAGTATCGTCAAGGCTAAAAGCGTGATAGTCGATCCCCAGACGGTCGATTTCGTAAAAATGATAGCGGCGATACTGAATAGTCCGCTCATCGCATAAATGAGGATAACAGTTTGTTTATGACCAAAACCTAAGTTCAAGAGACAATGATGCAAGTGCAGCTTATCTGGTGCTGATAATGGTTTATTTTGAATAATCCGGCGAACGATCGCAAAGAACGTATCTAAAATCGGCACCCCTAAAATGATAATTGGAACGATTAACGAGAATAGTGTGACGTTTTTAAAGCCCAATACCGAAAATACACCGATCATGTAGCCTAAAAAGAGCGCCCCGGAGTCCCCCATGAAAATTTTTGCGGGATGGAAATTGAAAACCAAAAAACCAAGTGTGCTACCGAGTAACATTAATCCCATCAAGGCAACGAACGTGTCACCAAGGGATATCGCCAAGCCGGAAATCGTTATTAATGCAATCGAAGAAACCCCGGCAGACAAGCCGTCAAGCCCATCGATCAAGTTTATTGCATTCGTGATGCCGACAATCCAAATCAACGTGATCGGAATGCTGAAGTAGCCGAATTCCAGCGTTTCGCCGAATGGCAAGTTGATGAAGGTGATTTGCACACCATTAAAGACGACGATTCCTGCAGCGATCAATTGCACGGCAAATTTCACTTTGGCTGAAAGCTCGAATAAATCATCAAGAAATCCGATTGTTGTGATCAAGATAGCGCCTATCAGAATCGGCCACTCGTACTTGCTGGCCGGATTGAACAAGTAAAATCCGATGAGAAAGCTGATAAATATCGCCAACCCGCCCAAACGCGGCATTAATTTGCTATGAATTTTCCGGTAATTCGGCTGATCGACCGCACCGATGCGGATGGCCAGCTTTTTTACCAATGGTGTGATTGCCACCGATATAATAAAGCAAAACAGCAAAGCTATATATTCCATGGTCGTCCTCCTGGATTTAGAACCTATCTATCTTTTGAGTTTGTTGTCTTTTTAATATGACGTGATTCACTGAAAAAGGTTTCATAGTTTCGTAATCTTAACGCTTTAGTTAATATAGCACAATTCGCCAAAAAATACACCTGTTCCCCGTAAAAATTTTACAACGGCAGGCTTTGGACATAAGCTGTTAAAAGGAATCAACATCGCCCATCACCAAATACCAATCGTCCAACGAGCTTCCAACTGTACCTGACTGCAACGAATGAACCACAAGTGCGAGCGGGCGGTCCTTTTTCTTAAAACCCGCGGAAGCCAGGATAGAGGCAGCAACCGTTTCAGGAAGTGCCCAGCTCTGCAGCAAATCACAATGTCTCAAGTGGTCACGAGCAGCCTGCAGTAACACTTGCCAAACCGTACGATCCTCAATGGCCAGCCAGTCGACGATCAGGCCGACTTCCATCGAAGCGTACTTCAATCGTTTCCGCTCTTTTTTCACGACTACATATCCGACCAATGTATTCTCGTTATAAGCTGCAATCATTACATAATCGTTTTCCGGATGCTGGTGATAACGCCAATTCAAGTAGCTAAGGTTCCGGCGAAGCATCAACGGCCAGGTGGCGGATAAACGGTCAGCCAGGTCAGTAAATTGCTGGTCACATGCTGTGACAGTTTCGAGTCTCAGACCGGAAGCCGGGGAACGCTTAGAGCGGTTAGTTATTTTTTTATACAAACTCCCCAGCCGCTTCACTGGGAGATTAAACTTCGTCATTCCGGCTGCTAATGCAAACGGATTTTGTATGTAGACATAGCGCGACATCCAGCCTGCTTCACGCGCTGGTGTATGCTTGAGCAGCAGATCCCTTGCTTTGGGTGCAGGGAAACCGTATAACAGCTTGATTCCCGACTTTGTTGCTTCTATGAACATCGCTTGGTTCAGTTGCTGATAAATCCCTTCTCCCCTGTCCTGGGGATCCACCATCGTGTCGACACGCAACCCAACAAGTTGTATCTTGCCTTCTATATATGCTTCGCTGACCCAGAGTGCAATGTGTCCGGCGATCCGATTGTTTTTTTCATATACTAAAATCCAGGGATTAACCGGATTGGGATGATGGAGATACTTCCACTCCCAATATGAATCGGCCCTTTGTTTGCCGAATACCCTGGTAAACAATTGCTGGATGCCAGCTTGATCAGCTGGCTGATAAAAGCGGATTCCCATGTCATTCCCCCTAACTCCCTCATGCATGATCAATAAAATCGGTCAGGATTTGCTGCAAACGGTGTTTTCCCGAATGAAAGGCTTTTGGGACAAAGTGTTTCGCCTGATTCATGACAGCTTCAAGCCGATCACCGTCATGCCAGGATAAAATATGCCCCTGCGCAGTAAAAGCTTCCACCAATTGCAGCTGGTGATCGTCATTATGCTCGCCGTATTTTTTCAAACGAGGGGCGGCAATCACGGTTTTCCCTTTTCTTAAACCAGTGATCACAGACCCGGTGCCTGCATGGGTAATCACCAGGCTCGCTTTTTCATATAAAGCTTCCATTTCCTCATAGGTAACAAACGTTTTTAACGTCAACAGCTCACTAGCGTATGGCGTGTGGCCATGCTGCACGACTACTTCTTCCTTTATGAAGTTGGTCCGTTTCAAGCGTTCCACTTCATCCAGAAGGCGTGTGAACGGTAGTTCATGTGTACCCAAAACAACAAGTATCAATAGATAGACCCCCCATATACAGCTTTCGGATAAACCTTTTTCATCGATTCCCATTGCACGATAAACAAATCCGAAATCGGGTACACCATCCGTCCGGACAAGGTAGGACTGGTAGATTTGGCAAAACTCTCGATGAAGATGATTTTGCGACCGAACAATTTCGCAAGGTAACACATCGGTACGGCTGTATGAGCTCCAGTTGTAATGATGATATCTGGACGGTGCTTAAGAAAAATGCACAAGGATTTAATGGTGTTATAGGTGAATTTGTAAATATAGCGTATCGGGTAATTACGGGCTCCATACATTAAAAGAGAAACAGGATATTTCTCCATCAGCTGTTCCGTTATTTCCGATTTTTCCGTTACAAGATGATACTGATAATTTTTGAATAACCCTTCCAATTGCAGCAGCTGGGTAAGATGACCGCCAATAGATGAAATAAGAAGCAACTTTTTCTGTTTCATCGGTTCTCGCTCCTATCGATGGTAGATTGAAATTAGCTGATCCAACAATTTATCCTGATCATTTTGCTGTGCTTTCTCTTCTCCCTTGAAAACAAGCTGATCGCGCAGTTGAGGGTTCGATATCAGTTTTTCCAAACCGTTGCGCAGTGATTCATGGCTCCTCGGTTCCACCAAAATCCCTGCTTCATCCTTTAGAAGATGGCTGAGACCACCGACATCACTGCCGACTACAGGAGTATGACAAGCCATGGCTTCCAGTGCCACCAAACCGAACCCTTCCATATGAGAAGGAATCACGAATATGTCAGCTGCATTCATCCAGACCGCCACCTCCTGTTGGGCTTTAGGACCATGAAAGGTCACCCCTTGAATGGTTTCCTTGTCTATCTTCTCCTTGATTCTTTCCAGGAACTCCGGCTGCTTGGCTGCCCCAATAAGGTGGAGCTCCAATTGATCAAACGATTGTTTTAACGGTCGATAAGCATCCAACAGCTCGATCAAACCTTTTGCTTCGATCAGGTTACCGACGTACAACAGGTGGAAACTGTTTGTTTCCAAACCGAGCCTCCGTTTTGCATGCACCTTTGGAACTGGTGAGAAGATATTCCGATCTACTCCCATGTTCAACACGGTCACTTTCCCGGGATTCACTTGGTAACGCTCCACCATTTCCTGCTTGAGTGCTTCCCCCACCGCTACGACATGGTCTGCTTCCTGCAAGATTCGCTTCGTCTGCTGAAAAAAGAACTTCCCCTTCTTCGCCATCTTATCTAGGTCGCCGCCATGGCAGGTGACAATCAGTTTGGTGCCGAAGCGCTTTTTGAACCAGAGGCCAAAGAACCCGCTTGGAAAGATATAATGGGCATGGATCATTTGATAGTTTTTGCCCTTGCAAAGGCTAATCAAGCCGATCTGAATCATCCATGCCATATACTTTTTCAACAGTTGATGCTTTCGCATTCCCGGCTCGGTAATTGCTGCAATGTCCATGGTAAAGCCTCGTTTCCTTAAAGCTTCGACTTGATTGCGGACAAATATACCAAAGGTCGGACTGTTTTTCCCCGGATACATAGTGCTTAACACGAGGATATTTTTTTGCATCCTATTCCCCCTCCTATTCCGCTGCAGCAGTCAGTTTCCCGGCAGACTGGACATGGCGTGTCTGGTTAATGACATAAGCAAGCATTGCAAAGTAAAACAGCGTAAACGAGTCATTTTCCCAAATGTTGTAGACCAATCCGGCAACATAGGAGCCGAGCAGGACGGCAAGCAGTACCGTAGCTGTCCGAAGCTCGCTTCGCCGGTTCCATAGCAGGTAAAGCATATTCAGTAAAAATACGGCAAACACGATGACGCCGAATATTCCGGTCTGCACGATGACCTGAATGTATTGATTATCTGAATAAAACTCCCGGTCGATATTGTAGTCTTCATAAATTGGCGAGCCCGCATTCAATGTCGCCGAATCACCAAAAGTGGCAAATCCGGTACCGATCACCGGATTGTCTTGGAAAATAGTCCATCCCTTTTGGATGATGTACAGACGGCCTGCACGTTTACTTCCTTCTACCGCGTCATCATTGAAGGTCTCTCGCATGCGATCACGGAAACCACCGTCACGTTCATCGTATTGTTTTTGCGTAGTGCGCTGGTTTTGCCCGAAATCGGATGCTTCAATGGTGCTTGTCAGCATATTGGCAGGAACCCCGATGAAAATAATACCGGCCAACAGGGTAATCAAGGTCGTCCTCAAGATCCGCCAATGCTTCGTCAGCGCGATATAAATCAACAGGCCAACGGCAAAGGCGAGCCAGGTTCCCCGCGAATAGGTAAGAAACCAGACACCCATGTACAGAACCAGTGCGATGTTAATTACCCACACCATTTTGCCTCGTAAATAACTGCGTAAAAACAGTGTCAAAATAAACGCGAACGACAAATAGTAAGCTAACAGGTTGGGGTTGCCGATTAGTCCGTAAATGCGGATCCGATTAATGGCTGACAGCGGCATGTTTTCCCAAGTCGGAGGCAGCAGCCAGCCGCGAAGCGATAGCTTCTCCACCAAACCGTGCACACACATCAGTACGGCCAAAATCACGGTCGCCCAGAGAAAACGGGCAATATCCTGTTTCGTGATATCCATGCGCTTGACCACATAGTAGACAAGATAAAATAACAGGAAGGATCGCAGCTGTAATACGATAGCTGTGATTGATACACCAGAAACAAGAGCAGAAACTGCACCGATAAAACAAAACGCAAAAAAAGCGAGCTCAAACCATTGGAACTTCACAAGCGAATGGAAGTTGTTCCGGTATTTCATGACCGTTTTTACCAACAGTACGAAGATGACGGCATCCCCGACAAGCTTTAAGGTCGGATTGAACTCGACCAGAAACGGACGTATAGGAAAATAAACGAATAACAAAATCAGGGCGTTTTTTTCCTGGAAATAGCTGTAGATGACAAAGGCAGCAATGACAGCCAGTGACACGATGAGGTTGTCGACAATCATAGCGGCCAGCAAAATCAGCAAGGCTACTGGAACGAATGCTAATTGTTTGGGGCTGATGTTCAAGTTTAAAACTCCTCTCCTATCGATGAATGCCTGGATGCGATGGCCAGCTTTGCTGGTATATCCTTTTCTTTAAACGATGGTTTTTAAAAATTGCCCATAAAAGGGTTACAGTACGGTTTGCTTGTTTAAACAACTTGGGATAATCATATGGGTTGTTTTTTATCGTTTGGATGATTTGCTCAAATTCCTTACTTGAAAGCTGTAGAAAACCTTCAGCTGCTTCAATAGTATTCTCAGCAAGATGAGCTTTCATCCTGTTCAGTTCCAGAAAGCCGTCAAAAGCAATCGCTTGTGACTGAAATACATCGATAGCCTGCCGTTTTGCCGATATGGTTTCCGTTATATCTATCAAACAATTGATGACTCCCGGTGGAAACGGACAGTTGATTTCATATAAACGAATGACCGGATTGACGTTTTCCGTTTGTATAAGAGCATCTGCCAGAGCCTCGGCAGTAGCAACATGGTCTGGATGGGCATCGACAAACGTTGTACAATAAACAATATCGGGCTTGAGGCGTTGGATATGCTCGGCAATCATGCCGCTTAATTCCGGCCGCTCCCTGGCCTGCCCATCCGGCAAATCGCAATAGATCACCTGGTCAATACCGAGAATTGGTTGTACCCGGCTGATTTCCGCCTTCCGGATCTTCGACAATTCTTCACGAGAATGTCGGCTGACACTGCTACCGCCGTCCGTAATAAACAAACAGGTAACCTTTGATCCTGTATCGGCATGGCGACGTATCGTTCCGCCAAGTCCGATCGTTTCATCGTCCATATGCGGGGCAACTACCAAAATGTTTTGGTTCGGTACCAGATCTGTGAGATTCAAGCTGTTCTGATAATGTTTTTTCATTACCTGCCTGGTGACCGGAACGACGATCGGTGCTGCTGATTTTAAAAAGCTATTTTTAATCATGGCTATTTCGTCTCCCTTTGCTGTGTTTTCCCTCGAAAACTACCGGCAAGATAACTAAGTGCTGCCGTTCTTAGCAGCCAGGCAGAGCCAAAGAATATTGCAGCTCCTGAAAAAGCGATAAAGACAATATGGGGAATCACTGGCCAACCGGTCGTCCCTTGACTCAACGGAATCGTCACGCCCGTCATGATTCCTGCAGCTGCAGTGATTTTGAAAAACTCTTTTCCTAGCATGCGAAGCGGCAATCCGTTGACGTGCTTCCGAAATAAAATGAAACCGGTAGCTGCATATACCAAGCCGACGATAGAAGATGCCAGCGGGATTCCGGTAAATCCCAGGATGCGCGTGAATAAATAGTTGAATAGTAGATTCAAAACAACGGAACCTACGCCTATCTTCATAATTAGTTTGCCCTGCTTTATCGAATAAAAGCCTTTATTGATCATGGTATTTAAACTAAAAAACAGCACCGAGCCAAAATAGTAATAAGCTGCCTTGCTAGTCGCCAAAGTAGCCTGACGGGTAAACGCGCCCCGTTCATACAACAACTCGATGATTTGCGGCATTAGAATCATCATCCCAGCGATGGCCGGCAGGACGAGCAGATACATCAGGGCAAGACCCTGAGCCATTGTCTGCTTGAACTGAAATTCACTACCAGCAGCCTGTGCTTTGGCAAGTGCCGGAAATACAAGTGTCGCGATGGTGACCCCGAAAATTGCCTGCGGAAAATGGACAAGGTTTTTGGCATAGTTAATATAGGTCACGGTTCCTTCAGGGAAGTAACCAGCAAAAATGTTATCGACAGTCAGATTGATCTGCCCAACCATAACGGTCAAGGCAACCGGCAGAAACAACTGATAAAATCGCTTAATCTCTGCATAATTGATTTTTTCTTTGAGCCTGATTGCTTGTTTCGGCACTGCCAGAATAAGCTTGAAAAGCAAAGAAATGATAGTACCGGTGAGATAACCGGCAGCAAGCACATACGGCCCTTCCGATTCAGCAAACAAAAACGCGCTTGTAATCATAGAGAATATCACAATCAGTTGTGATACCGCCGATGTGGAAAACCGCTGCCTGGCATCCAAATAGGCCTCTAAAACAGCGTTTAAGCCGACAAAAACAAGGGCGCTCATTAGCCATGCAGATACGCCCACCGCAACCGTTGTTGCCTGTTCACTAAAGCCCGGGTAGAGCAACGGAATCAAATAGGGGGAAAGACATACCCCAAAAACACCAGCGACCGCACCTCCGATAGCAGTGACCTTGAACACCTGTGACAAGTGGTTGTTTTCCCTGCCAAGGACAGCTGCCTCTAGAAAGCTCGGTACGAACGTGTTCTTCATTCCGTTGGTCATGAAAAGGAACAGCATGTTCGGAATGATAAACGCGGCCAAAAAGGCATCCGCTTGATAACTGTCGCCGAAGTAATAAGCGATTACCATGTCACGGACTAATCCTGATATTTTCAAAAGCAGTGTCATCATCAAAAACAACAGTCCGGCCGCTCCCAGTTTTGCCTTCACCCTACATACCCCGCATCTTTCTTCATGTTTATCTTGTCGACAGTCCAGCAAAAGCGGTTCTGCCTGTGGATTCCCTTCAAATATATCAAACTCATTCACAAGAAAAAGGAAAATTCACAATACTTAATGAACTCTTTACGAACTTCACGTTAGCTTAGTATTCTTTGAATGCATCTTCATTAAGGTCTTCCAGCTTGTTTTGACAAAAGTATATGTAACGCGGGTTTCTATCTAAGTAGTTAAAAAACTGATTGCCGAAAAAAGGGCTCTACCAGTTAGCCATTACAGAGGGGGCTTCCGCATCATAGTAACAGTGTGGAAACTTTGACGAGCTGCTAAAGCTCTTCCAGTTTAAGAGGATCAAATGATCGTTAATGGCGATTGCTACACTTGTTTCAAATCTAGCTTTGCCTAATACCTGTTGTACTATACTGATCTTTTGTAAATGAGATGTAACCTTTATCTCAACACTAAAAAACTATTCTTAAACGTTATAAACTCTCTTTTTCAGTATTTGCCTGTTTCTATTGCTAACTTTTTTTAGTATAATAATTCATTGGCTTTAACAAAGGTAAAACATTTTAGTATTCGTATCATAAAGGAGTTAATTAAATGGAAAATGATCAAATCAAGCAAGCAAGCCCTAAAAAATACTTTTATGAACTTAACTTTATTCGGGCCCTAGCTTGTTTATGTGTTGTGATGGTTCACGTCACTGCCAATCACTATAGTATAAATGGACAAACCTTTAATTGGGCAACCTTGTTTTTAAACCAAATAGCTAGATTTGGTACTCCAGCCTTTGCTATCATTAGTGGCTTTTTATTATATAATCAAGCTATTAACAGAGGATTCAAGCTTCAAAAATTTGTTTCCTCACGGTTCACAAAAATAGTTTTACCTTTTGTAATATGGAGTATCATCTATTTAATTGTCCGCTCCTATAACTTTCCTTGGATGCAGGACGGAGCTAGTATAAAAGAATTTGTTTTGTATTTTCTTCGTGGAGACAGTTATTATCACTTATACTTTATGATTGTTGTGGTGCAATTTTATATTTTATTTCCTATACTTCAATTTGCTACATCTAAAAATTGGCTGATTTTCCTGACATTGGTCGCTTTCTTCACTAATTACTTTTTCATTGAATCACCTTTTGATTTTGGTAGTGATTCACTAAATTCTTTCTTTCAAGACAGAGCCTCGCTCTTTTATTGGATGTTTTTCTTTCTACTTGGTGGTCTGCTGGTTCATTACTGGAGTTCCCTTGTTGAATGGATTGAGAAAAACGCTATATTTTGTGCAGTTTTAGGTTTAGTAGTAACTCTTTTTGCCATTTACGAATACAAGACATTTGGCTTCTATTCTTCAACAAGATTACTGAATATGTTCAATTTACCTGTATTGTTTATTTCTTTGACTGGGGTTTATTTTATTCTTGGAAGATGGAAAAAAATGAGGAACTATTTTGTGCAACTGGGAAATCTATCGATGGGGATCTATCTAGTCCATCCGCTTGTTATCCATGTTATCCGCACTAATATTCCAGAGGTTTTAGATAGAACTCGTTGGATACCTTTATCTTTTATTTTCACAGTAGCCATCTCGATTATCATAGTAAAACTTATAAATAAACTACCATTTGGTCAATATATCGTCACAGTAGCGGCAGCCAAAAAACCAGCAAAACAGAATACTTCTACTGAGAAAAAAACAGATACGTTGTCAGCTTGAATTTTTATTAGACTTTAAAGATTAATTAAATGTAGATTTAAAAAAAAGAAGAGCCGTCGGTCGGCTCTTCTTTTTGTGCTATTTTCGCTATTAAGGGAATGTAATTTCTTCCTATACTAATTATTGCTTGCCAGTGCGGAAAACGTTACTGGCGGCTTGACTACTGGACGCCCGATGGAGTGGTATTCTAATCCACTTCCTTCCACATTCTCCAAGGCAAAGCAGTTACGTCCGTCAAATAGAAGTGGATTGGTCAGCAGGCGGTCATATTCCGATAACGGAAAGTTTTTGACCTGCTTCCAATCGGTGATGATGACAGCACAGTCTGCACCTTGAACCGCCTCCTGCAGGTTGTCTGTCAGCGCCATGGCAGCTGGCATCAATTGTCTGGCCCGTGGTACAGCAACCGGGTCATATCCGCGAAGTGTTGCTCCGACATCGTGCAGCCGCTCTGCGATCCGGATAGCGGGTGATTCTCGCATATCATCTGTATTCGGTTTGAAGGTCAAGCCAAGCAATGCGATGGTTTTGCCCTTAAGGCTTCCTAAACGTGTCTTGATCATTTCAACCAGCCAGGCTCGCTGCCTTTCATTGACGTCTTGCACACTGCCAAGCAACGGCATTGGATAATCATAACTTCTTCCCATTGCAATCAATGCATTTGTATCCTTTGGAAAACAGGAGCCGCCATAGCCGATACCGGCATTCAGGAACTTACCCCCAATCCGGGAATCCATGCCCATTCCTTCTGCTACATAATCTACATTGGCTCCGAGATGGGCACATAAATGGGACATCTCATTGATAAAACTGATTTTGGCCGCCAAGAAGGCATTGGAAGCGTATTTGATCATTTCTGCACTGCGCAGATCTGTTTTGACGATCGGGAGCTGGAACGGCCGGTTGATTTCTGCCACCAGCTCCAATGCTAACAGATCATCTGAACCGATCACGATGCGATCACCATGAAAAGTATCATGGACTGCCGTACCTTGCCGGAGAAACTCCGGATTGGAAACGATTCGCACTTTCACTGGTTCTGTCAATCTATCCTCTATTATTTGTTTGATGATCTGGTTGGTGCCCACTGGAACCGTACTTTTCGTGACTACAACCACGTTTTGTTTTAAATGGGCTGCGACCGCCCTGCTAGCTGATTCAATGAAAGTCAAATCGGCTGAGCCATCGGAAGTTTCGGGGGTACCGACAGCTAGATAGATAACGTCCTTTTCTGCCAACCCCTCGCTGTAATCCGAGGTGAAATGCAGATTGGTACGACGAAGATTTTTTTCCAGCAATTCTTCCAGCCCTTCTTCATAAATCGGTGACTTCCCGCGTTTCAATAAGCTAATCTTTTCCTCATCAATATCCAAACAGGTGACAGAATGACCGATTTCTGCTAAGCAGACACCCGTTACTAATCCGACGTAACCTGTACCAATAACCGCTATGTTCATGGCAGTTCCACCGCCTTTTTATGCTTGTTGTATCCATTGGAGAGGAAACCAGTCTGCAGTTGCTGCGGCTGTTTCTTTCGTTTGCTGGCTGGAAATGCTACGTTTTTAGAAACCTGATTTTTCCTGATCATCACACCGCTCTCCTTTGTCTAGGGTTACTTCTATTTATATTTGGCAACATAGGAATCATTCATTGCCAGTGTGATTTCATCGTATCCGGTTGTCAGATTCGTTACAATCCCCTGGAAAGCACGATTTAGCTGGCGTTTACATTTTTTACAATCCCTCTAAACAAAGGAAAAGGCGTCATTTCAATGATCAAGCAATCATTAAAAATGGACGCCTTTTGTTATGTTCCAAGAATGGGTGTTTGTAAGGATATTGTTAATTTTGCTTCATACTCATCCCCGGTCATTGGTTCGTTTCACCAGCTTATGCATGCTGTTGATCAATGGTTTTTTCCGTTTTTCTGCCGCACCGATTTCCGCTATCACTGCCAGCAAAAGTAAAATGACAAAGGTGATTACGAGCGATATGGTAAGCGATGCATTCGAGAACAGGATACCCAAAACCCCGAAAATAGCACTGAACCCGTAAATGATCAGGACTGTTGCCCGGTGGCTGAATCCGGAAGCCAGCAGCTGATAGTGAATATGTTTTTTATCAGGAAGCATGATGTTTTCACGATTGTACAGCCGCCTGACAATGGCGAACAACGTATCAAATATCGGCACAGCCAGGACAATTACCGGTATGATAAAACTAAACAAGGTCACATTTTTAAACAAGCCGAGCAGGGAAATAACAGCTACGGAGTATCCGAGAAACATCGAACCGGTATCCCCCATATAAATTTTTGCCGGATAAAAATTGTGAAACAAAAAACCTATATTGCTGGCAATTAAAACGACACAGAAGTAGACAACAACTGTCCGGTAATCACCAAGAGCCATGATTAGTACGCTAACCAACGCTATCGCCGACACTCCGGAGGCAAGACCATCCAATCCATCAATCAAATTCATTGCATTAGTGATGCCGACAATCCATAGCAACGTCACAATATAGCTAAAGTTCCCGAGTTCCACCAATCCGAATAACGGGAGATTGATACGCTCAATGATCAGCCCGGCATAAATCAACACACCTGCAGCACCGATTTGTCCAATCAGCTTGTAGGCAGGACGCAATTGAAATTTATCGTCCAAAATTCCGAGGATAACGATAATAGCAGCTCCAAGAATGATTTCTACCAGATGACGGTGAACCGGCTGCAAATACAACAAGCC
Source organism: Virgibacillus senegalensis (assembly GCF_000821245.2). Lineage (GTDB taxonomy): Bacteria > Bacillota > Bacilli > Bacillales > Amphibacillaceae > Sediminibacillus > Sediminibacillus senegalensis. The sequence continues at coordinate 532,415 of NZ_LN611424.1, read as the reverse complement.
GAGAACAGTACCCGCAACTATTGCTAGGCCACCGAGTCTCGGAATCGCAAATGTATGAATTTTTCTCGCCTCCGGCTCATCCATCGCACCGAGTTTGACCGCAAGTTTTTTCACCGGAAAGACGAGCAGGGCAGTCGAAACCAATGAAATCAAAAACGCGATAATAAGCTCTGTTATATTAACCATGTAATCCCTACTTTAGCGAAATTCTCTCCTCTTTAATATAAAACAAAAAATCGATAATAATACCGTTATGATTCAGTCTAATATAATTATTCACCGAGATAAACCTTACCAAACATTCCAAATGTAAAAGCGTATGCACCCGATAGGATACATACGCTTAATAATTTATGCCTCTTGTTCCCGTTTTTTATCACGGCGGAACAAGCGGACGATCTTTCCGGACAATCCATCAAAGTACGTGTAGACTACTGGAATCAGCAGGAGGGTGAAGATACTGGAGATACCAAGTCCGAATATGATGGTGATTGCCAACGGCTGCTGGGATTCGGCCCCTTCGCCTAAACCGAGCGCCAGTGGTACCATTCCGAGAATCGTCGTCAAGGTTGTCATCAAAATTGGTCTCATTCTGCTGGCGCCCGCCTCAAGGATGGCATCGAAACGCGACATGCCCCGTCGTCGAAGAATATTGATATAGTCAACCAGCACGATGGCATTGTTGACGACAATACCGGCGAGCATTATGATTCCGATGAATGCTGTGATGCTCAACGGTTTGCCTGTCAGGAACAGACCGAGCAGGATCCCGACGACAGTTGCCGGTAAAGAAAACATGATGACCAGCGGTGTCAGGAAATTCTCGAACTGTACAGCCATTACTGCATAGACAAGGAAAATCGAGAAGACCAGTGCTATAGCCAGATCAGAGAAAGCCTCTGTCATATCTTCAACTTCTCCGCCCATTGAATAGGCGTACTCATCCGGGAAGTTTAACTGATCAAGTTTTGTTTGTACATCCCCACTGATGCTGGCCAAGTCCCTGCCGGAAATGTCACTGGTGACATTGACCTGTGGCTGCTGGTTTTCCCGCGACAACGTAGCGGGACTTTGAACCTCTTCAAAATCAGCTACCGAATCTAACGGAATCATCGAGCCTTGCGGTGATTGAATCATCAAATTCTGCAAATCGGCGATCGTGCTGCGCTGCGCTTCCGGGTATGTCAGGCGCACATTCATGTCATCCCCATCTTCCCGGTAATTCATGACTACCTGTCCTGTGAAAGCCATTTGGATTTGGCTCATAATTTGCTGGTGCGTCAAACCTTGTTGAGCCGCAGCTTCCCGATCAACCGTCACATTCAACTCCGGCTGTGTATCGGAAACCGAGGAGCTAGGATTTTGTATGCCGTCCACTTCTCCAATTTCCGCTACTACCTGATCAGCTAATTCACGCAGCACTTCATGCTCCGGCCCGGTCAGCTGAATTTGGATTGGAGAACCAGTACTCATGGCTGCTCCACCAAGTGCGTTGACCGATATATCTGCTCCGACTACATCTTCCATGTCTGCCTGCATATCGGCAATGACTTCATCCGTCGTTTGGCTGCGGTCTTCCGAAGAAACAAGCTGCAAGGTATAGGAGGCCTGATTCCCCCCACCTGCACCGCCCATCATTTGGTTACCGCCGCCGATGCTTAAATAACTCGTATCAAGAATATCCTGGTAATCCTGCAGCCTCTCACTTACTTCAGCCGCGATTGCTTCGGTCTCTTCTGTCGAAGTACCTGTCGGGGTTTCCAGAGAAATTTCGATTTGCCCTTCATCAGACGCCGGCATGAATTCAGCACCAATAAACGGTATCAAGGCCAGACTTCCAACAATGCACAAGAAGGTCATAAAAACGGTCGTTTTACGGAACTTTAATACTTTGCGAAGTACGCCTTTGTACCCGTTATTGACTTTATTCAGGAACCGGTCGAACCAGTAACGCCGTCCATGATCTTGCATCGCTTTGCTCAGCAGTTTGGATGACAGCATCGGAATCAAGGTGATCGATACTACCAGCGATGCGATCAGCGCGAACGAAACGGTTATCGCAAACGGCGTAAACAAGTTGGATGCAATTCCTTCAACAAACACGATTGGTAAAAATACTACCAATGTGGTCGTTGTCGAAGCAATAACAGCAGGAGCCAGCTCCGACGCCCCTTTCTTGGCCGCATCGGTTATGGAGTAGCCGCGCTGTCGGTAGGAAACGATATTTTCCAGAATGACGATGGAACTGTCGACCATCATCCCGATGCCAAGCGCCAGTCCTCCCATGGTCAGGACGTTCAGCGTTTCACCGGTAAAGTAAAGCAGTGTAAAAGTAGAAATGATCGCAATCGGAATAGATATTCCGATGACAAGGGTTGCCCGGATGCTTTTCAAGAAGAGCAACAGGATAAGAACAGAAAAGATTCCACCAATAATCATGTTCTGCACAACGGAGCTAATCGATGATTTAATGAAGGTTGATGTATCGATTACTACATCAAGCGACACACCCTCCGGCAGCTCTTCTTTCAGGTCATTAACAGCGTCTGTCACATTGTTGGATACATCAACAGTATTGCCATCGGTTTTTTTCATGACAGAAAGAACAGCAGCTTGCTTCCCATTTACCATTGTAGTCCCGTTAGACTCTTCGAATGTATCTTTTACTTCGGCGATGTCTTCTACATGTACTTGGGTGCCAGACTGCGATTGGATAATCGTGTTACGAATATCTTCCACCGAGTCATAATCCCCGTTTACACGGACTTGCAAATCTGCATTTCCTTTTTGTACCGCACCTGCTGAACCGGACTGGTTAGCTCCGCCGAGCGCTTGTGATATATCTTGTGTGCTCAAGCCGTACTGGGCCATTTTCCCCTTGTCCAATTCGAGTTGAATCTCTCGGGACTGGCCACCTTCGACAGTAACCGAGGCGACTCCTTCCTGCCGTTCAAAGTAAGGCACAATTTGATCATCTGCAACGTTTTGAAGCTGGGACAGGTTATCGCCTGTCAATCCAACCCACATTATCGGCATTTGATCCGGATTAAAGCGGAGAACAGACGGATCGTCCGCGCTGTCCGGAAGCATCCCTTTAGCCGAATCTACCTGTTCACGGACCTCCAGCAACGCATTGTCGAGATTGGTACCTGTCGAAAACATGATAACGACAAGGGAAGAACCTGATTGCGACTGGGACTGGACGGATTCCACCCCTTCAATCGAGCTGAGTGAGGCCTCCAAAGGCTGGCTTACTTGTTTTTCCACTTCTGCCGGGGCAGCATCTGGATAATTGGTTGCTACTACTGCAATCGGCAAATCAATTTTCGGAAACAAATCAATCGCTAAACTACGCAATGAAACAAAGCCGAGCGCTAGGATGGCGAGGACAATCATGACCACGCCAACCGGGCGCCGGACGGAAGTATCTACTAACTTCACGATTATTGCTCCTCCTTCTTGATGCTGACTTTCCCGCCATCATGGAGGGTGAGCTGGCCTTTAATGACCACCGTATCCCCTTCCGTAACATCTGCTTCGATCGCTGCCACATCAGATTGCGTTTCAGTGATTTCTACTGGTACTTCCACTGCCTTGTCATCCTCTACTAGATAAATAAGCGATTCTCCGCTATCATCCACCAATGCTGCGGTAGGAACAAGCAGCGTATCCTTGACTACTTTTTCCGGCAACCGGACTACTGCGGTCATACCTGGTTTAATCGCGTTGTCTTCATTTTCAAACGACAATTCAACAGGATATAAACCTGTATCATCCGGCACAGGAGAAGCATATTCGATCGTCCCGGTTATTTTTTCATCCTGATCGGCGAACTGCACTTCAGCCTCGTCGTTATCTTCAAAAAGCGCGAGGTCCTCTGCAGTGACCTTTACTTCAATCAACAGATTGTCCAAATCTACAATAGTTGCTAGCGGTTCGGTATTGGAAACCATTCCACCTTCATTCGCCTCAAGCGACGTAACTTCCCCATCTGCTGGTGCCTCCACGTCAATATTGCCCCTTCCTTCAGCAGACGTGATGGTGGCAAGGACATCGCCCTCCTCCACCTGATCGCCTTTTTCTACTTCTAGCGAATCTACTTCACCAGCAGTAGGTGGAATGACTGGGGCAGTGGATTCCGGTGTCACCCGGCCATAAAACTGCGTTTCTATTGTTAAGTCCCCATGGGTAACCTCGTCGACTTCGACCGGTGTGACGCTTTCTTCCTCCCCTGCGTTATCCGTTTCCTGTTCAGAACAGGCTGCCAATACAAGGACTAGGAATGCAAGCAACGGCAATACGATTTTTTTCACGGTAATTCTCCTCTCAGTTTGCTGATGATCAGTATGAATCCATTCCGCCAGAATATGTCAATATTGTCTACAGTTTGGATAGTTTTTGTCAAACTTCGCAGCAGCCTGGCAATGCCCGCACTTTCACGATAGCTGCTCTTTTTCCTCTTTGACTGCTAAATAGAAACGTTATTCTCCATGTAACTATACGGGGTGATTATTGTTTTGGTTTCAGATATTTCTGATTGGATGATTGATAATGAATGCGAAAAACCGGCCAAAATGACCGGTCAGTCGAATTTTACTATACCACGTATCCACTTTTATGACAATTGCCACGACTGGCTTTTGTAAAAGTGAAAATATCCTGTCCCAGCTAGAAAACTGGAGACAGGATATTAACGGCATCCTATGGATTATTGATTATTATCATCATTGTTGCGCATAGTGTCTTCGTTGGTGGCGTCATTGTTTTCATCAGTCAAATCACCAGCGTCTTGATCCGTATCGCCTTGATCTTCCTGATTGTCTTCATCGATTAAACCATCGTTGTCCTGGTCTTCATCGCCATTATTACCGCCCATATCGTTGTTGTCTTGATCCATACCATTATCATCGTTGTCCTGGTTATCCTCTACCGGGGCATCGTTATCTTCTGGTGGCGGATTGTCATTGTCATTGTTTCCGCAAGCAGTGATAAACAGAATGGCCAGCATGGACGCTCCCAACTTTAATAGCAAATGCTTCTTCATTTGTAAAAACCTCCTTAAGATGATGTCTTCAATTTATAGCCTTCCCATTTTTTCAAAAAAGTTTCCTGCGTTTTGTAAGGATGTACAATAAATTTTTTATGTTTTGGAACAAACCTCCCTTATTTCAGGGAACTGGAAAATCAGAAACCTCTTATCAAATGAGAGCAGCTATCTTTCTCCTCAGCAGTTTCCTGCGGGAAGAAATTAAACGAAAGAACATCCCTAGAATTCCATACAATTAGAAGAATTATACATAAGAGGAAAAGGAGTAAAACCATAGGCGGGCAAATAGGGGTAAACATTGAGGTGAAAATCGGGGACAGTCCCCCACCAAAGTAACACACAATCGCGCTACCACTCTAAAGTGTTGGGGGACTGTCCCTCGTCTTTTCATTATTGCTCTTCGTCATCTTGTTCTGTATCTTCATCCATAGAATCTTCTTCCGTGGATGAATCATCAGAACTGTCGTCTTCATTTTCTACATCATTTTCGGAAGCATCACTGCCATCACGGTTCGGATCGCCCGTTCCGCCCTCGGTTCCATTGTCATTGGTCCCTTGATCATCCTGGCTGTCTGTGTCTCCAGAATTGCCGTCGTCTTGCTCGATTTCACCCGTCTGCTGTTCGCCGTCTTCTTCTACAGGAGACTGTTCATCTTCCGGCGGAGGCTGATCTTCCTCTCCGCTTCCACACGCAGATACGATTGAAAGTGCCAAAGCTGGTGCACCTAGTTTGAATAGTAAACGACTGTTCATGTTTCGGACTCCTCCTTGTTGTCTCGCTTTTTATAACCGCCTGACGGGCCGCCTTGATAATTCCACTATGATTACACTATAACCCCATGCCCCGCTAGTTAAACCAACCAGGAACAGAAATGGGGACAGTCCCTCCTGAAGCAGAGATGAATTCATCTGTACTTGGGAGGGACTGTCCCCGAATAATTAGCATGACTTTATTTAATGGCAAACATTATTTCTGCTTCACAGGCTGTTTCGCCATCGACGGTCGCGATCGCTTTTCCTTTACCGATTGGTCCTTTCAATTTAATAATTTCGACTTCCAGCCGTAACTGATCCCCTGGCTTTACTTGCCGTTTGAATCGGCATTTATCGAGACCAGCTAAGAAGCCAATCTTGCCTTTGTTCTCTTCTTTGTTAAGGATTACCACTGCTCCGACTTGTGCCAATGCTTCTACAATCAACACACCCGGCATTACAGGGTAATTAGGAAAATGGCCTTGGAAGAACGGCTCATTGATCGTCACGTTTTTTTTGCCAACCACTCGTTTACCTTCCTCGATCTCTGTTACTTCATCCACCAATAAAAATGGGTACCGATGTGGAATGATGTCCTTGATTTCATTAATATCCAACATTCATTTCTCCTTTCATTCATCAGACAGCTTTATATCCGCTGTTTATCCAGCTACCTTTTCTGCCAAATGCTTGCCTACTTCTAAAGTATAAAGAAAACAAGCTTTTCCGCCAAGCATCAACCAGTATGTTTTCAGCTAATTGGTGAATCCTAAAGAGAAGTTTTTCTTCCATTCCCTGACTTATATCCTGATGTTTCAAGCAAATAGCAAGAAGGGAATAGTCTTTATAGCTGGATAAATGAGGAGGAGGGAACGCTAAATGCTTTGGACGATACTAGGAATCATCCTGGCGATATGGCTGCTCGGCTTTATCTTTGACGTAGTCGGCGGTATTATCCATATCTTGTTGGTGATTGCAGTCATTGTACTCGTAGTGAAATTCATCCGTGGACGAGCCGGTTCTTAGCCAGAATCGTAACCAGGGACTGACCCCGAAACCACTTAAAAACGGGAAAATTAGTTGTTTTGGGGGACATGGGGTCAGTCCCCGGACTCTTATCGACACAAAAAAAGGGTGTTCACAGAAATACTGTGAGCACCCTTTTTCATTCTTTTCCAGTCTGGGTAGATACTTATTCTTGTTTGCCTGTCACGATGTTGATAATATGCTCCCAGGTTGATACTTCCAGTGCATCAGTCGGTTTGCCGTCACCTAAAACACCATACCCGAACATCAATCCGCATATCAATGCCAATGCACACAAAACAAGCACTACAACCAGTCTCAACCAAATCGGGAAAATCCTGCGCCTTCCACTAGGCAACTTCCATATTCTTTTTTCCTTTTTTTGGTCCGAGTTTTCATTTGCCTTCTCTGCAGATTTAGCAGCTGCCGTTTTTTGCTGCTGCTTCTGCTGCTTGATTTCCTTGCGCTTGGCTGGACCTTGATTCACTTCTTTAGTTGGATTGTTCGATTGCATGGCTCTGATGACTCCTTACTATTTCAACTTCTGCGATTTTTAACCAAAGTGGATATTCATCTCATCCTGTTGTTACCGCAGTTGGTTTACCAATCCTGCCATCTGGTCGCTCATCGAAATAGACCGGGCATTGAATTGATAAGAACGCTGTGTCAGCAGCATATCGCTCATCTGCTTGGAGATATCTACATTGGAACTTTCGAGCGAACCGCTTTTCACCCGCAAATCGTTTTCAGCAACTTGCTGAATGATTTCACCTTCCTGGTAGTTCAATGCATCTAAATCTGGAAGGCGGAAACTGTTATTTCCTGCAGACTCCAATATACGAGGGCGCACCGCTTCTACCACCGCAAGCCTTCCTTCTTGTTGCGTCTGTCCGTTCCGAGTTACTTCAACTATTCCATTACCCGTTATCTGTATGTCTTCAAACCCTTCTACAAAAGAAAGTGGTCCATTTTCTCCCATAATCGGATTTCCGTCCTGATTAGTGAGCATTACCTGACCATTTTCAAGCGGGTTCAAATAAAAAGAACCGGCACGGGTGAATCTTGTTTCCGTGACGCCATTTTCCGTAACTTGTACTTGAAAAAGCTGATTTTCATCAAGCAGCGCTACGTCCAATCCTCTTCCTGTTTCCTGAAGAGAACCGGCAGACAAGTCTGCATTGGTATGACCTAGTCTTGCCCCGGATCCTATCCGCAATCCATCTGGTGTCAGTCTGCCCTCAGCGTTAGCTGGATCCGACAGATTGTCAATTTGCTGAAATAACAAAGAAGAAAAGTTTGCCTCCCGGCTTTTATAACCATTTGTATTCGTATTCGCCAGATTATTGCCGATTAAATCTAATTTATTTTGCAATTGGCCCATCGTAACAGCTGCTTGTATTCCGATTCTGCTCATGACGTAACTCTCCTTATCTCACTCGGCCGATTTCATTGACGGCTTTTTCCATACTGATATCATATGCTTTTAAAACCTTCTGGTTGGTTTCAAACGAACGGTATGCTTCCATCATCTCGGTCATTGCACGCATGGAATCGACATTGGAGCCTTCCAATGATCCCTGCTGAATCGAAAAGGTAACGCCCGCAGCAGCTCTAGCATCCATCACCGGATCTGCATCTTCATCGATGCGAAATAAATTTTCGCCTTCCTTGATCAAGGCATTCGCATCCTGTGCGTATGCTATACCAAGCGGGATATTCTGCCCGTCGATTTGAAGGGTCCCTTCTTCCGTTACATTAAATTCCATGCCATTTGTCTGAATCGGATTTCCCGTTTGATCCAATACATAATAGCCTTGATTGGATACAAGAAAACCTTGGCCATCAACTGTGAAGTTACCATTTCGGGTCATGCGTTCTTCCCCGTCTGCATTTTGCAACGTAAAGAAAAGTCCGCCGTTTTCGTCTGGCATGTTTCCATTTATAAGCGCAACGTCTGTCGTGATCCCAGTCTCTTGCAAGTCGCCTTGGCTAAAATCCGGAATGGTTTCCTGTACATATACCCCTGAATTGATGGAGCCAATTGTTGCCGGCATTGCTTTATTCAGGTTTCGGCCTGTTGGTACGTTTTGCGTCTCCATTCGTTGCAGAAGCATCTCAGGAAATGCTTTCAGTGTGGCCTGGTCCTGCTTGTATCCAGGCGTCTGTGCGTTGGCGATATTGTTCGATAAAGCCTCTTGTCTTCGCTGCTGTGCTAGCATTCCGGAAGCTGCGGTATAATATCCTCTTAACAAGATTCCTGCCCCTTTTTTCCGCAAACAGCCATTCGGCCATCTGCAATGTATTCGTTACGGCTCTTTCAAAGCCGCTTCCAAAATCAAACGATAATCTGTATTTCCAGACATTTTTCGCATTATCGTCAGTCAGAAACTGTCGATTAAACGATGCTTTTCTTTTCGACCTTGTCGATGTTTTCCAGCATGATGCCTGTACCTCTGGCCACACAGTTCATCGGCTCATCCGCCAACAACACTGGTACTTTCAGCTGGTCAGCCAGCAATTGATCGAATCCGTGCAGCAATGCACCTCCACCGGTCAGAATGACTCCCCGGTCGATAATATCTGCCGAAAGCTCAGGCGGAGTATGCTCCAATACCGTTTTCGCTGCCTGCACAATCAAAGCAACCGATTCGCGAAGTGCTTCTTCAATTTCGCCTGAACGGATCGTAATTGTACGTGGAAGTCCGGTCACCATGTCACGGCCGCGAATGTCGATGCTTTCATCACGTGCACCCGGGAATACCGTCGCTACATTAATCTTGATATCCTCTGCCGTACGCTCGCCGATCAACAATTTATATTTTTTCTTTACATAATTTAGAATTTCATAATCAAACTTGTCACCAGCCATTTTGATTGACTGAGCAGTTACAATGTCGCCCATGGAAAGGACAGCTACATCTGTCGTACCGCCACCGATGTCCACAACCATGTTACCGCTCGGCTGGAAAATATCCATTCCCGCTCCGATGGCTGCCACTTTCGGTTCTTCTTCTAAGTAAATTTTCTTGCCACCTGACTTTTCGGCGGCTTCTTTGATTGCTTTCTGTTCTACCTTCGTTATGTTGGTCGGACAGCAAATCAACATGCGGGGCTTTGATAAGAAGCCGCGTGCATTTATTTTATTAATAAAGTGTCTTAACATCGCTTCTGTTACATCAAAATCGGCAATGACCCCGTCTTTCAGTGGTCGAATAGCTTCAATATTGCCCGGGGTACGTCCAACCATGCGCCGTGCAGCATCTCCCACTTCCAAAACTTTTCCCGAGTTGCGGTCCATGGCAACTACCGAAGGTTCATTTAGTACGATTCCTTTTCCTTTAACATGAATTAACACGTTCGCTGTCCCAAGATCTATTCCAATGTCCCTAGAAAACATGAATCTTGATCCTCCCTGCATAATATTGATGCGTCGTATCCGTCCCTGAACACAATGCTACTAATCATATATTTTATCACAATTCTTTTCAATTAGTTAGCAGGATTGAAAAAAAATCTCGATAATTTCCAAATTTTGTTGAAGATTGCTTAGACACCTGCAAATCAAAGGGAAAAATCATGTGCTTTGCTTCTCATTGATTTTTACGTAACCCGCAAAAGTTAGGATGTGGGCCGGATCCGTTATTCATGATGACTTTAGATTGGAAGCAGGAGATACTGAATATTTTTCGTTATAAAAGAAGGCTTCCGCCATTTTTTGGGCGGCAAGCCAAGTTTTTACCACTTTTCCCGGCCATCTTCTTTTATTGGAAAAAAGTATAAGTAAAACGAAGGCTTCCGCCATTTTGGGCGGCAAGCCAAGTTTTTATCACTTTTCCCGACTATCTTCTTTTATCGGAAAAAAGTATAAGTAAAACGAAGGCTTCCGCCATTTTGGGCGGCAAGCCAAGTTTTACTAACATCTCCTATCGATTAACTTACTGGTTCTGCTGGGGTGTCTGCTTCTGGGGTGTTGACGCTGTATTTTAATTTTGTAGCTTGGCCGCCGCGTAGGTGGCGGATTGCTTTATGATGATCCAAAATCGTTTTTACTTCTGCGGCCAGTTCCGGGTTGATTTCGGGCAGCCGCTCGGTTAAATCTTTATGAACCGTGCTTTTTGAAACGCCAAACTCTTTTGCAATTACTCTTACCGTCTTCCTTGTTTCTACAATGTACTTCCCAATCCTGATAGTTCTCTCTTTGATGTAGTCATGCACACCACTCGCCTCCCTGAGTTGTAAGTCCAAGGTGTGAAATGAGACATAGGTGCTGAGAAAGTAATGACTGGAATATTCTATGTAAAAAGATACTAAGCGGCGCTGTTGTTATCTTCGATGTCTAGTGGAAAAGCCCCACAGTTCGCTCACCTCAGACCCTGCTTGAATGCTAGGTTTTTTACATTTTATTAAAATCGCCCTGCAATTATGATTAAATTTGCAAAATGAAGGGACAGTCCCCCACCTCGCTGTCGCTTTAGCGAGACGCAGTATTAGTGAGTTGGGGGACTGTCCCCCATTTTTTAAAACAGCAAAAAAGCATCCATTTAAAAATGGATGCTTTATCTATTTAGAACAGTTTTCATTCATTAAGTTAAGAGGGAAGCATCTGGGATGCTATTTTTTGTTTATCTTTAATCTGCATGTTCCCTGCAGTAAAGAGCAATAAGCTGAATTGATATTAGCCGATTTCACCATAATCTGGATCATAGTGAAGAACAATTGCTTCATCCTCTGCCGGTGCCGTATCCTTGCCGTCTGCCAGCAAAGCAGCTCCCGGTTGTACCAAGGCAAATCCTACCACCAATGTTAGCAACGCAACTAATCTTTTTACCATAAATAAAACCCTCCTAAAAATTTTATTTATAAAAAGATTGATTGGTCCAGAAAAGGATATTATGTATCTTTCCAAGGAAGTTATTCTGGAAAAAGCAATCCTTTTACCAAAATAAACAGGTTGTGCAGATCTTAAATGTTTTTTCTATTGTTAGAGGATAAAAGATCATTTCTCCGCTTTTAGCAACCATTCGCAATTAGCGAAGCTTATGAGGCAGACCCATCGTCCTCTTAAACACGGAATTTCACGCATCGTTTTGAAACCGTCTGTCATTTATCGCCAACAATGGTAGGCGAGAAANGGAAGCAGGAGATACTGAATATTTTTCGTTATAAAAGAAGGCTTCCGCCATTTTTTGGGCGGCAAGCCAAGTTTTTACCACTTTTCCCGGCCATCTTCTTTTATTGGAAAAAAGTATAAGTAAAACGAAGGCTTCCGCCATTTTGGGCGGCAAGCCAAGTTTTTATCACTTTTCCCGACTATCTTCTTTTATCGGAAAAAAGTATAAGTAAAACGAAGGCTTCCGCCATTTTGGGCGGCAAGCCAAGTTTTTATCACTTTTCCGACTATCTTCTTTTATCGGAAAAAAGTATAAGTAAAACTAAGGCTTCCGCCATTTTGGGCGGCAAGCCAAGTTTTTATCACTTTTCCCGACTATCTTCTTTTATCGGAAAAAAGTATAAGTAAAACTAAGGCTTCCGCCATTTTGGGCGGCAAGCCAAGTTTTACTAACATCTCCTATCGATTAACTTACTGGTTCTGCTGGGGTGTCTGCTTCTGGGGTGTTGACGCTGTATTTTAATTTTGTAGCTTGGCCGCCGCGTAGGTGGCGGATTGCTTTATGATGATCCAAAATCGTTTTTACTTCTGCGGCCAGTTCCGGGTTGATTTCGGGCAGCCGCTCGGTTAAATCTTTATGAACCGTGCTTTTTGAAACGCCAAACTCTTTTGCAATTACTCTTACCGTCTTCCTTGTTTCTACAATGTACTTCCCAATCCTGATAGTTCTCTCTTTGATGTAGTCATGCACACCACTCGCCTCCCTGAGTTGTAAGTCCAAGGTGTGAAATGAGACATAGGTGCTGAGAAAGTAATGACTGGAATATTCTATGTAAAAAGATACTAAGCGGCGCTGTTGTTATCTTCGATGTCTAGTGGAAAAGCCCCACAGTTCGCTCACCTCAGACCCTGCTTGAATGCTAGGTTTTTTACATTTTATTAAAATCGCCCTGCAATTATGATTAAATTTGCAAAATGAAGGGACAGTCCCCCACCTCGCTGTCGCTTTAGCGAGACGCAGTATTAGTGAGTTGGGGGACTGTCCCCCATTTTTTAAAACAGCAAAAAAGCATCCATTTAAAAATGGATGCTTTATCTATTTAGAACAGTTTTCATTCATTAAGTTAAGAGGGAAGCATCTGGGATGCTATTTTTTGTTTATCTTTAATCTGCATGTTCCCTGCAGTAAAGAGCAATAAGCTGAATTGATATTAGCCGATTTCACCATAATCTGGATCATAGTGAAGAACAATTGCTTCATCCTCTGCCGGTGCCGTATCCTTGCCGTCTGCCAGCAAAGCAGCTCCCGGTTGTACCAAGGCAAATCCTACCACCAATGTTAGCAACGCAACTAATCTTTTTACCATAAATAAAACCCTCCTAAAAATTTTATTTATAAAAAGATTGATTGGTCCAGAAAAGGATATTATGTATCTTTCCAAGGAAGTTATTCTGGAAAAAGCAATCCTTTTACCAAAATAAACAGGTTGTGCAGATCTTAAATGTTTTTTCTATTGTTAGAGGATAAAAGATCATTTCTCCGCTTTTAGCAACCATTCGCAATTAGCGAAGCTTATGAGGCAGACCCATCGTCCTCTTAAACACGGAATTTCACGCATCGTTTTGAAACCGTCTGTCATTTATCGCCAACAATGGTAGGCGAGAAAAAAAGTAATCGCTTCTTTTCACAATAAAGTCATTGTAAGATCGCAGAAGCATTCCTTTATCCTGTTCTGCCAACCCCAGGTAGTATTTTCGAAATGGAGAGTCCAATGAAATACGTTTAAGGATTCTTTTCGCTTCTTCCATCTCTCCTCTGGCAATTGCCAAATGAGCTTGTTCGCTTGGATCAGTGGTGGTAATTCCATCTACGACTCCGAAATGAGCCGAAATGAAGGGGAAGTTTTGTTGTTCTATTGCCCTGATTAGGGTTGTTTTATTATAAAGAGTGGCAATTCGCTTGGCTTCCTCCAAGTGATAGATGCATTGGAGATAGTTTTCATATAAGTAACTCAAGCCGAGGTGCATATGGATATTCGCTTTTCTTTCCTGGCAATAGGGATAGGTTAGTACTTGGAAAGCATATTTTCTGGCCAAGATTAACTCGTTTCTTTTCCAGTAGTATGTAAATAAGGTCTCATTGAGGCGGACGAAAAAGAGCGAGGTTAAAAAGGGATCTTCAATATCATTGATTAGTTCAGACTGGTGATCCAGGTAATCACCGAGCTTTTCGAATTCGTTTAAATCGTAGTAGAGATAGATTTTCATGAAGCCTACTAAGCAATTCAGTTCGGCGATGTTTGTTTTAATCTGATGAACCTCATCTAGCAACTCATGTTGCGGCTTGGTTCCCCGTTTGCGAAGGACCAAGAGTTCATAGAGGTTTGCCCATTTACGATTGATAGGATTTACACTTTGTTTGTTTTGCAGAAGCAGGAAGTCCAATTCTTGAAAGAAACCATTCATGTAAAGAAATTCCATACCGGTCCTTTTCACATAATCAGAGGTAGAGTTCAGACAAAAAACTTTCGTCAAATGAACAACCTCATCTTCTGTGTAATCATTATGGATGCTATTTATATAATCTTCTATGGTCATGTGTTTATTTAACATGGGCTCCTCAACGACCTTTTCAATAAATTCACTTCGGGATGGGCTTCCCCTCATGGCATGCCTCCTTTTTCCTTCCAATATGTGAGGTATCTTGTCAGCTTTATTTAATTATCGCACAAAAATTATGTTTTTCAACAGGAAAATACGAACATTCGTTCGACAATTTATTACAAAATATTACAAATTTCTGACTTTTCCTAATATTTCACTTCGCATTTCTATGTACAAAAAGAAAAACCCCGGATTATTGTCCGGGGCTTTAGGCTTATGCGTTGGCCATTGCTGCAGAAGATTCCCGAGCTCCAGCTGAAGATTCTTCCGTTGAGCTATCGACATCTTCCTGGTCTGTTTCCGAATCGGTATCTTCTTGTTCGGCACCAGTTTCTTCATCTGTTGCATCATCTTGTTCTGTGCTTGTTTCTTCCCCTGCTGCAGCATTTTCATCTTCAGCAGATTCTTGCTCAGAGGACTCTGCCTTAACTTCATTCAACTGGCGGTTAAAATACGATTCCGGGTTGACCGGAGTATCGCCTTGTCGCAGTTCAAAGTGTACGTGTGTACCGCTTGCCTGTCCAAAAAGATTTTTACCAGCAGTTCCGATTACATCACCTTGCTGCACTTTGGCTCCTGCTTCTACCGCTACTTCTTCCAAACTAGCATAGTAAGTTGTTACATCGTTCTCGTGTGAAAGTTTTACGACGTTACCTAAAAGCGGATCCTCTTTTACTTCGACTACCTCGCCACTCAAGGAAGCTGTAACATCGAAGCTTTCTCCTTCTGCAGAAGCAATATCGACACCGGTGCTTTGATAGTACTTATTGTTGTATAGTACAAGTGCTTTTTCTTGATCTTCACTATCTGCACTATAGTCGTAGAATTTCGTTACAATCTCGGACTGATCCTCTTCCTGCACCGGCATTTTGATTACTTCCTGCTGCTCCAACACTGGTTCGGCTTCTTCACCCATGTCAAATGGATTCTCGGAAATGTTATCCACTTGGGAACCTTCATTTTCCGCCTGCTCAGGAGTATCCAAACTTTGATACCATAGGACTCCTGTTAAAAGCAATGCAGCCATCGTCAAGTAAAGTGCCGGGAAAAACCATTTCTTACGAAAGATACGTTTCCATCCATTTTTTGAAACGTTCTTGTTTTCCTCTCTCATGATCATCACCTCAGCAATCATTCTGAGCAGAAAATGAGAGATATATACCTATTAAAAAAATTTTTTAGTAATTAATGTTCGACAAAACTCAAATATTATTCATCATAAGCAAAAAAACGGGGACTGACCCCGACATACGGTTTCTACCAAGAGAGTATCGGTTTGGGGTCAGTCCCTCTAAAAAGGGTTTGAGCAGGATATTCTCCTCGGAATCACTTCTAAAGGCCGGATTGACAGCTTTTTTGTCATTTTGGGGACTGACCCCCGTAAGTGGTTGTTGCTTTTGGATAGTACTTGGTAGGGACTGTCCCCGGTTTGTATGTTCTACCCGGATTTTGCGGTTTTGGGGACTGACCCCTCTATGCCTGACCCCTCTATGCTGTCCCCCCTTCCCCACTTCTTTTTTAGGAGTTGGAAGCGAGTTGGGGGGCGGCTTGGTCGATGTTGTTGATGTCTGCTCCTTTGTAATAGTATTGGAGGATCTGTTTATAATTTTTTCCTTCTTTGGCCATACCGTTGGCTCCGTACTGGCTCATGCCGATTCCATGGCCATAGCCTTTGGTAGTGAAGATCACGTGGTCCTTCTTTTGTTCAACCTCGAAGTCGCTTGAGCGGAGTCCTAGCTTTTCGCGAACTTCTCTTCCTGAAAAGGATTCCCCACCGATAGTAATCGTTGCAACCCGCTGGCTCTCGGTACGTTCGATTTCAGCAGCCACTGCCGCACTATTATCTATGGTAATACCAAGTGCCTGTTCCACCTCAGCAGTGGTGAAGATTTGCTGGTCTAAATACTTGGGAGATTCTTTATCCCAAGGGCTGGCGACACTTCGCAAGTACGGCAATTCTCCTTCCCAGTAATTCTCCGAGTCTTCGGTGAAACCGTTGCTAGTCGAAAAGAAAGCAGGTGTAATCGGCTGTTCGTTATAAGTAACGATCTCTCCTTTTGTTTCTGCAACTGCTTCGACGATTTTATTCATTTTCCAATTATAATCTGACTTCCAAATGTCGTGCAGTTCCTCTTCACTTTTGTACACTTGATGCTGTACAGTATCTGTTACATCGGCGCCTTTCGGATTTTCGTCAGGCTCCACGGTCAAATGATTCACGATATACGTTCTTGCGGCCAATGCCTGCGCCTTCAGCGCCTCCAGTTCGAATTCAGCCGGCATTTCTGAAGCCACTACGCGGGTGACATAATCTTCAAGCGGAACGGTTTCCACCTCTTCTGAGTTGGTGCGATACACCTTCACCGCAAACAGGGAATCCTCTTGCTGGAGGGTTACCTGCTCCGTTTCTTGTTGTTTGTTGACGGATTCTTTCGCTGTTCCCCCAGCCTGGATAAAAGGGGCAACAATCAACGTTGGTACCACTAATATGATGATAATCAGACTGGTAGCTGTAATCAGAGTAGGACCTCTCCATCTGGTGAGCGATGCTTGCTTTAATTTCTTCATCGGCGGCCTCCTTTTCTAGTTTGTCTACTAACTAATCTATACAGGAAAGAAAAACAATAGAACTAGTTTTTTCACCTTTCCGGCAAGCTGATAGATTGTCCTAAAGACACGACAAAACCCCGCCTCTCTCTTGAGACGGGGGTTGTCTTTCTATTGTGGCACCGTTTCTTTTAGCGGTGTTTTATCCTTGATTTCGTCGTTGTATAAATGGCAGGCAACATAATGATCTTGCTCGACTTCCTGCCATACTGGATTGATGTTGGCGCAAGCTTCCATGGCAAACGGGCAGCGTGTCCGGAAGACACAACCGCTTGGGGGATTAATGGGACTTGGGAGCTCTCCTTCCAAAATCATTCGTTCGCGTCCTTCCTCTACATCCGGATCCGGAATCGGAATGGCAGAGAGAAGAGCTTGCGTATATGGATGAAGCGGACGTTTATACAAGTCACCTGCTTTGGTCAGTTCGACCATGTTGCCCAAATACATGACACCGATTCTATCGGAAATATGCTTTACCATGGATAGGTCATGGGCGATAAACAAATAGGTCAGACCCTTTTCCTTTTGCAGCTTTCGGAGTAAATTGACGACCTGGGCCTGGACGGAAACATCGAGTGCAGATATCGGCTC
>NZ_LN611424.1:388064-514312 GCF_000821245.2 Virgibacillus senegalensis | reverse complement strand
CGTCCTTCCTCTACATCCGGATCCGGAATCGGAATGGCAGAGAGAAGAGCTTGCGTATATGGATGAAGCGGACGTTTATACAAGTCACCTGCTTTGGTCAGTTCGACCATGTTGCCCAAATACATGACACCGATTCTATCGGAAATATGCTTTACCATGGATAGGTCATGGGCGATAAACAAATAGGTCAGACCCTTTTCCTTTTGCAGCTTTCGGAGTAAATTGACGACCTGGGCCTGGACGGAAACATCGAGTGCAGATATCGGCTCGTCAGCAATAATAAAATCAGGATCAAGCGCAAGCGCTCTGGCGATTCCGATCCGTTGTCTTTGCCCGCCGCTGAATTCATGCGGATAACGGTTGGCATGGTCCCGGCTGAGTCCGACTTCCTCCAGCAGTTGGTACACACGCTCCAGTCTTTCTTTTTTGTCAGGATATAACCCGTGTATTTCCATCGGCTCAGAAATGATTTCCTTGACCGTGGACCGTGGGTTCAACGAGGCGTATGGGTCTTGGAAAATCATTTGCATGCTTCTGTGAAAAGCAAAGGTTTCTGTTTCCTTCAGTTCGTGCACATTCTTCTCATCAAATATCACGTCCCCATCCGTTCTCTCATACAACCCCATGATGGTCCGGCCGATTGTTGATTTACCGCAGCCTGACTCCCCGACCAGACCGAAAGTCTCCCCTTCGTAAACGTCGAAGCTGACATCGTCGACCGCCTTCAAAGTTTCATCTTTACCGACGTGAAAATATTTTTTTAAGTGGTTCACTTGCAGCTTTTTATTTTGTTTTGTCATTGTGTTACCTCCGTCTGCTGCCAATACCGTCTCGCCCCGCACAACTCTTTTTCGTAAACGGTTCCGGCCAGTGTAGTAATTTCCACGGACTTTCCGGTAGTGGGAGAGTGAATCATTTTCCCATCTCCATAATAAATCCCGACATGATGCAAGGAACCTTTGCCTTCCTCATATGCGAAAAATAACAGATCGCCCGGCAAAAGCTTATCCATCGCTATTTCTTCTCCTGCCAGCGCAGCCTGATCAGAAGCATCACGCGGAATTTGATAACCATTGGCTTTGTGCATATTGTAACTGAATCCGGAACAATCGTAACCGTAGGAACTCATCCCACCCCATAAATATTCCAATCCAAGAAATGCTTCTCCTGTTTTGATAATGTCTGTGCCGCTTCCTTTTACAACCGTATCTCCTTGGTAGTCAACCTCCACCCCGGAACGTGCAAGGTAGCCTGCTGTTCCATCTGGCAACCTTACTTTCACATCTGAATCTGTCACGGCAAGAAGCGGCAACACCGTTAAATAACTTAAGGAAAAAAGGAATTCCCTTTTCTCGTCATACAAGGAAGCACGCTTACCTGAAACTGTCGCCCTTCCGATCACCTCTTTCGTATCAGGCCTCGGAACGGCCTGACAAGCCGGAATCCAGCCTGGATAGCCGCGTGGATCTTTTTTGGAAGGTTGGGAGGGGACAATGACATGCAGCCAATCCTGCCTCTCCTCCAACACCAGTACTTCCTCCCCGTACAACAACTGGGATTGCACTAAATTCTGATCACATAAATCAAGCCGCTTCTGGTAGTTCAATTTTTCCAGCCAGGCTGGTAAATCGACTGGATTGGTGATGCTTGGCCGATCAATGTCTCGCGGTGATTCCGGATTAGTCCATAAAGTAGCAACCGGCACATTGACTAACCATCTATTGTGTTGCCTGCTCATCGAATCCCCTCGCTCTCCGCTGCAATGTTCACCTGTTTAATGCCCAAACCAATCTCCTCCGGCAGTCGAATAATGCTTCCATGATAGGATATCCCTCCGTCAACCGGATCTTTGGTAAGCATTAGTGGCGCATCAAAGTCGAATCGGGTAATATTCGGCTGACTTGCCGCCAAGTGAGCTGCAGCCGTTATTCCCAACTTCGTTTCGATCATACTGCCGACCATGCACTCCACCCCATTAGCCGCTGCCAGCTTGGCAATGTGCAGACCGTTGTGTACACCACCTGCCTTCATCAGCTTAATGTTGACCAGGTCAGCACTGCGGGTTTCGAGAATCTTCCTTGCATCTTCAGGAGAAAAAACACTTTCATCAGCCATAATCGGCGTTTCTACATGGTCCGTGACAAATTTCAATCCAGCGATATCTCCCGCATTCACGGGCTGTTCGACCAGTTCAATATCTAGTCCGCCATCTTCCATTTTCCGGATAGCTTTGACCGCTTCCTTTGCGCCCCATCCTTGATTGGCATCGAGCCGGATCTGTATGTCGGTTCCGATTCTATCCCGTATGGCTCGAATACGGTTGATATCTGTCTGAATGTTGTCCTTCCCTACCTTCACTTTCAAACAAGTAAATCCCTGCTCTATATAATGGACAGCGTCTTCTGCCATTTCTTCTGCTGTATTGACACTGACCGTAAAATCCGTTTCCAATTGGCTGCGGTATCCCCCCAACAATTGATATAGCGGCATACCGCATAATTGGGAAAAACAGTCATAAACCGCCATATCAACTGACGCTTTGGCACTTGTATTGCCTACCATACATTGATCAAGCGTTTGAAAAATGTCCTCCATAGCGAGCAGTGATTTGCCGATAAGAGCCGGAGCGATGATTTTTTCGATTGCATACTCGATTCCTGCCAGGCTGTCTCCCGTAATCACATGGGTCGGCGGTGCCTCTCCCCAGCCTGTCGTTCCATCCGAACAGGTCACTTTCACATAGATTGATTCGGCTACTGTAACGGTTCTAAGCGCTGTTTTAAAGGGTTTTCTCAGTGGAACTGCGACACTCGCCGTCTCGATTGTCTGTATCTTCATATAATGTATTTCTCCCTCCCTTATTCAGCTGACTCCCGGCTCGATTACCATCGTTTTTTTCATGCTGGATAAGCTGGCCTGCGTACCAAGCGGAACCGCCACATGAGGCTGGCAATGGCCAATAGGGAAGTCTTTTAACACCGGCTTCGGCAAATCAGCTAAATGATCCTGTAACACTTGATCCAGTGTCAAGGATCTTTTCTTTTGCTGCTCGGGCATATTGAAGTCACCGACCACGATGCCCGCTGCCTGTTCCAACTTCCCAGCCAGTCGCAATTGATTAAGCATGGCGTCTATCCGGTACGGTTCCTCACCGATATCCTCTATGAGCAGCAATTTACCCTTTGTATCGATCTCATAAGGGGTACCAAGCGTACTGCAAATCAAGCTGAGATTTCCACCTGTCAGTTCACCTTGTGCTTCTCCTTCTGCAAGGACCGTAAGCGGAGAGATTTCCTCCAAAAAAGTAATCTTGGTGGGCTCAAATAGCTGATTAAACATCTTCTCGGACAAAGGGGCGAAATCCTTCTCCCCAATATCCGAGCTGACCATTGGTCCATGGAACGTAATCAGGTTGGCCTTTTGCCGGAATGCCGTATGTAAAAAAGTAATGTCGCTATATCCCCAAAACACTTTTGGATTGTCGGCGATCAATTGATAATCTATTTGATCTGCTATTCTCCCAGACCCATAACCTCCACATAAGCAAATAATACCGGCAATGTTTGGGTCTCGGAACATATCATGTAAATCGGACAGCCGATCGGCATCCTTCCCTGCCAAATAGCCGTATGTATCTGTACTATGTTTTCCTTTTTTCACTTTTAATCCAAGGGACTCGATAAAGGCTACGCCTTTTTCCATATTGTCAGGATTAGGCGGACCCGCTGGAGCGATAAGACCCACAGTATCCCCTGTTTTTAAACGATTGGGTAGATTCATGACTTCCTCCTTTGTGCTTGATGTGTCTGGCAGCTTTCTTTAAATAGCGGCAAGACTGCATGATACCTTTTTAGCCTTCTATTTTGTAAGAAAAGGCTCATACCGGCCGGCCTGGCGGATAACTGAAACCATCCTCCCAGGCCGGGCAGTATAGAGCCAAATCTTGACTTGCCTATTAGGTTATCCGTTAGTTTTTGTCAGCCCACTTCAATTCCATATAACCGACTGGGTGACGTACAATGCCGGATACATTATCTTTATGCAAGAACACTTGGTTGTAGAAATTGACCGGAACGATCGGCATCTCTTCAAATAGTACTTTTTCCGCCTCGTACATTAATTCCCAGCGTTTTTCTTCATCTGCTTCTTCTTTGGCCTGGGCAATCAAATCATCGTATTCTTCATTGGACCACCCAGTACGGTTCATCGAAGAATCCGTCACGAAGCTTTCCAGGAAGTTGATTGGATCGCCATAGTCAGCCAGGAAGGAGCTGCGGGATAACTGATGCTTCAAATCCTTCTGATCCTGGAGGAACACGTTCCATTCAGCATTTTCCAAGGTGATTTCAATGCCCAAATCCTGTTGGAAGCGCTGTTGGACGGTTTCTGCTATTTTTTTGTTGTCATCGCTCGTGTTGTAGGTCAGCGTGATTGGAGGAAGTTCATCGTATCCTTCTTCTTCCATTCCTTCTTCCAAAAGCTGTTTGGCTTGTTCTGGATCATATGTTACTAAATCTCCGTTTGCATCACGGAAGTCATTCCCGGAAGGGTCTTCAAATCCGTAGGAAACGAAACCTCGGGCAGGCTCTTCGCCTTTTTTTGTAACATAGTCAACGATTTCATCCTGATTGACCGCCATGGCCAATGCTTTGCGGATTTTCACGTTTTGGAACGGTTCTTCGTTGACATTGAACCGGTAAAACTGTGTACCAGCCTGTGGGTCGATGACTACTTGATCGCTGTCTAGCAGCTCATCTGCTAAATCTGCCGGTATTTCGGAAGTATCCAAGTCTCCGCTCTCGAACATTTGGTATTCTGTGTTTGTTTCATTTACCATGGCCCAATGGACTTCATCCAATTTGACAGTGTCTTTATCCCAATATTGATCGTTTTTCACCATAGTAAAGTCGCTGTCATGGTTCCATTCACTCAATTTGAAAGGACCATTGGCAACAAATGTATCAGCTTCTGCATACCATTCTGGATTTTCTTCCGCTACAGCCTTATTGACCGGGAAGAATGCCGGATTCGATATGACATTCAGGAAGAATCCTGTCGGTGCTTCCAATGTCACCTTGAACGTTTTCTCATCTACAGCTTCCAATCCTAAATCCTCTGCACTGCCATCTCCGCTGTTGAAGGCTTCGCCGCCTTTAATGAAGTATCCGAGAAATGCGGAAGAAAATCCTTCCTCCGGATCAAGCAGCCGCGTCCATGCATAGACGAAATCTTCCGCGGTCACGTCATCCCCATTTGACCATTTGGCATCTTTGCGGATGTGGAAGGTATATTCCAACCCATCATCAGAGATATCCCACTTTTCGGCCGTTGCCTCTTCTGGTTGGTGGTCCTGCCCCAGCCGGGTAAGTCCTTCCATCAAGTTGTTCAAGGACTGCCATGATGCTGCATCGAATCCTTCCGGTGGATCGAAGGAGGTTGGCTCCACTCCGTTGTTTAAACGAAGAACCTTATCCCCACTGTCTTCTGCTTCATCACTGGACCCTTCATCCGTCGTTTCTGTCTGATCTCCCGTATCCTGCTCCTCTTCTCCGGCGCTTTCATTGGCCGTACAAGCAGCCAAAACGAATACCGCCAACAAAATAAATAAAAACGACAAGCCCTTCTTCATGTGAATCCCCCTTTTATGTTGGTTACTTTCTTGTCTCTGCCATGTGAGAGACTAACTGTGCCCTCTGATCCTGCAGCCAGCAGTCCACTTGATGTGTCTGGCTTAGAGCTGCTGAATCGGGATACACTTTATCACACACCTCCATCGCAAACGGACACCTCGCTGTAAACGGGCATCCTTGCGGAGGTGAGAATAAATCAGGTGGTGTTCCGTCAATCGGAATCAAGTCATCCTCCTCCACATCCAATCGTGGAACCGAATTTAATAACCCCTTCGTATAAGGATGCTGGGGCTCGTAAAATATTTCTCGTTTTGTTCCGACTTCGATGATTTTTCCTGCATACATGACCGCAATCCGATCAGCAATTTTGGCCACAACCCCTAAGTCATGGGTAATCAGAATAATCGATACACCCGTACGTTCCTGAATCTCTCCGAACAACTCCAAAATCTGCGCCTGAATTGTGACATCGAGTGCTGTAGTCGGTTCATCGGCTATCAATAAATCCGGATCGCATATCAAGGCCATGGCAATCACTATCCGCTGGCGCATGCCTCCACTGAACTGGTGGGGATATTGCTTCAGTCGCTCCTCCGGGCTTGGAATCCCGACCAGTTTCATCATTTCCAGTGCTTTTTTCCTGGCATCCCGACTGGAAATATCCTTATGCTGCTTCAGTCCTTCTGTGAGCTGGTCACCGATAGTTAACGTCGGATTCAGTGCTGTCATTGGATCTTGAAAAATCATGGAAATATCGACACCGCGTATTTTTCGCATTTCTTTTTCAGAAACCTTCGTCAAATCGCGTCCGCGGTAAGTAATCGATCCATTGGCAATCTTGCCTGGGGGTGTCGGAATCAACCGCATGATACTGTTCGAGGTAACACTCTTCCCACAGCCGGATTCACCGACGATGGCCAATGTTTCCCCCTTATGCAGGTCAAAATTGACACCCCGGACCGCATTTACTTCCCCACCGTATGTTTTAAAGGTTACGTGCAAGTCTCTTACTTCTAGTATTTTTTCCATTGTTGTCACTCCCTGAGTTTCGGATCCAGGGCATCCTGAAGTCCGTCGCCTAACACATTAAAAGCAAACATCGTCAATGAGATAAATAACGCCGGGAAAAACAAACGCCACCAGTCACCCGACAAAATCGTAGGCAGAGCATCATTTGCCATCACGCCCCAGCTTGCATATGGCGCCTGGATTCCGAGCCCTAAAAAGCTTAAGAACGCTTCTGCGAATATCGCAGTAGGTACAGTCAATGTCATCTGAACAATAATCGGTCCCATGGTATTAGGCAGAAGGTTTTTGCGGATGATCCGCCATGTCCTGGCTCCGAACGACTGCGAGGCTAGTACAAACTCGAAATTTTTCAATTGCAGTACCTGCCCCCGGACGATCCGCGCCATGCCGACCCATCCCGTAACACTCAAGGCGACAATAATTGTCGTCAGACTAGGTCCCATCACGACAAGCAGTAATATAACGACGAGCAAATACGGCAGACCATAAAGAACTTCAATGATTCGCATCATCACATTGTCTGTGCGCCCGCCCTTATAACCGGATATCCCGCCATAGACAACACCGATAAAAAAATCAATCAGCGCTGCCATCAGTCCGACAAACAAGGAAATACGTGCTCCATACCACGTTCTTGTAAAAACATCCCGTCCCAATTCATCGGTTCCGAACCAATGCTCTGCAGAAGGCGGCATGTTTTGATTAGGCAAATTGATTTCCCTCACAGAATGAGGGGAAAAGATCGGTCCGAAAATTGCCAGCAAAGCAAGAAGGATCAAAAAGATCAATCCGCCCATGGCAAGCTTGTTTTTCACGAGCCGTTGCCATGCATCACTCCAGTAGGAGAGCGACGGTCTCGAAACCTTCTCTGCCTCCTGTTCATCTTTATGGAGAGGACGGAACCATTCATCCGGTACGGCCGAAGATTGCGGCTCTCGTTGTTTTTCCGCTAGGCTCATATCATTCCGCCTCCTTTTTATGCAGTTTGATTCTTGGGTCCAAAATTCCGTAAGCAATGTCAACAAGGAAGAGCATCACAATCAGGAAGGCACTGTAAAATACGGTCGTTCCCATAATCACCGGGTAATCCCGATTGTTGATGCTTTCGACAAAATATTTACCCATTCCCGGAATGGCGAAGATTTTTTCCAATACAAAGGTTCCGGTCAAGATTCCCGCTAACAGCGTACCCAGAATCGTCACCACGGGCATCAACGCATTTTTCAAGGCGTGCTTAAAGATAATTTTATATGGTGACAAGCCTTTCGCCCTGGCCATTTTAATGTAATCCTGTGTGAGCACCTCGAGCATGCTCGAACGTGTCAAACGCGCAATGATTGCCATCGGTCCTGTCGCCAAAGCAATGACCGGAAGAATCATATGCTTTGGGCTGCTCCATGTAGCTGCCGGAAGGATATTCCACGTAACGGCAAATGTTTGAATGAGTTGTGTTGCCAAAATAAAGTTAGGAATGGAAATGCCAAGCACCGCTATTGCCATAGCCGCATAATCGATGATGCCATTGTGGCGGAGCGCCGCGATGATACCGAGTAAAATACCGGATATAATCGCCACGATCACCGATACCAGGCCCAGTTCAAGAGAAATCGGAAATCCGCGGCCGAGCAAATCGTTAACCGTCGAGGTTGGTTGTTTAATCGACGGGCCGAAATCAAACGTGACTATCGACTTTAAATACAATAAGTATTGAATATACAGCGGTTCATCTAAATGGTAGTGCGCCATCAGATTGGCCTGTACAGCCTCACTTGTACCGCGTTCCTGATTAAACGGAGAACCCGGAATCGTATGCATTAAAATAAATGTTAGGGTGACGATGATTAAAATGGTGACCAGCATGATCAGTAATCGTTTCGCTATGTATCGCAGCATGGCTACCCTCCTAACTGAACGTCGTGCGCATTGCCAGCTCCGTCATTACCAACATGGCTTGATACGCTTCTAAGATGTTTTTAGCTGGAAATTTAACCGTGGTAGTCCCTGGTTCGATTTCCGTTCCAGGCATTAAATTAGCCCATTCCGCCTGACCGTAATTTGTGAATTCAATCCGCAGTACCGGCTTATCCGGTGGTATTAGCGGCTGTACGTTCTCCCGGTTTTCCAATGCAGCTTTTGCTTGTTTCTGCAACAATTCTCCTGCTTTTTTAGGAGACAGGGTTTTGACTGCGGACCTGGAAATCGTGGTCTTCACCGGAGCGGTGACAACGTTTGGAATCAGCTCCATGGCTTCCTGGCATGCACAATCATCTCCCGCCACCATCAGGACCGGGACACCAAAATAACCAGCGACATAAGCATTGAAACCGAGCTCTCCGACAACCTGATCATTGATGTAAAAGTTGCGGACCCCGAAAATCATGGAATGAGACATTACCCCTCTTTGCCCAGCACGGGCATGATAGCCTAAAAACATTGCACCTATGTAACTGTCATCTAAATTCTGTACCATTGAGAAAGGTTTGACATCGCCAGTGATGAGAGAAGCTTCTGGATGGATTGCGTCGATTAAGAGGTTGTTCATTTTGGAGTGGCTGTCGTTGACCAAAATTTCATCACAGCCAAATGTACTTGCAGCTTCTATTACATGGTTTGCTTCCTCTGTCATGATTTTGCGTGCACGTTCGTAATTATGCTTGTCTGAGTCGACAAAAGTATAATCCGGCAGTCCGGTTATTCCCTCCATATCGACTGATAAGAAAAGTTTCATATATCCCTGCTCCTTCTTTTGGTGTAAAAGCATAGAAATGGTAATGCTTACATAGACATAATTTTAACACAATTTTGAAAAAATTTAAACAATTCTTTTGCCCGCTCGTCTGATTTGTTTGTTTTATCTGGGGGAAACTTTCTTGGGAGAGGGTCGGTTTTTGTCGTAAAATCAGCCGGAGTGCTAAGACGACTTACACAGCTTTCCAGGATGCAGGTGAGATCAGTATAATGCACATAGCGAGGTGAAAATTGTTTATTTCCGTGGTAATAACTCTCCGTCACGCTTCTTACCGTTTTTTGGGTAAAAAAAAGAGCCATCCTGTCAGGATGACCCGCTGCTTACTGTTCGCCGAACAACACAGCAGTTCCTTTCAGGACAACTCTCTTTTTGTTTTATTCATTAGGATGATACAGAGGTTTGATGTTGTTGGGTTGCACTCACAACCACTTCGCCATCATCATTGACACGCTCGATATCCGCCCCCAGTGAAGCGAATTTTTCTGCTAGACGGACGTATCCGCGATCAATATGCTTCAATTCTGTTACACGTGTATAACCTTCTGCAGTCAGACCAGCCAAAATGAGTGCTGCACCTGCTCGTAAATCGGTAGCAGCAACTTCAGCTCCCTGCAGTTCTACAGGGCCTTCCACGATGACACTTCTGCCTTCGATTTTCAACTTCGCATTCATGCGGCGGAATTCTTCTACATGCATGAAACGATTTTCAAAAACCGTTTCTGTAATGACACTGGTACCTTCCGCCCTTAGCATCAGAGCCATCATTTGAGATTGCATATCTGTCGGAAAACCAGGATGCGGAAGTGTCTTGATATCGGTAGCCTTCAGCTTTTTAGGACCGATGACACGCAGACCGTCTTCCTCTTCTTTAATCGATACGCCCATTTCTTCCATTTTAGAAACCAGGGAGCGTAAATGCTCTGCTTCTGCACCTTTGACTAACACATTGCCGCCAGTAATGGCTGCGCCTACCATGAAAGTTCCTGCTTCGATTCGGTCAGGAATAATGGTATGCTCGACACCGTGAAGGGTGGAAACCCCGTCGATGCGGATTGTTTCGGTTCCGGCTCCAATTACTTTTGCCCCCATTTTATTGAGGTAATTGGCAAGATCAACAATTTCCGGTTCCTTGGCACAGTTTTCCAGGGTGGTTCTTCCTTCAGCAAGCGCTGCAGCCATCATGATATTTTCTGTAGCTCCGACACTCGGCACATCCAAATAAATTTTTGCACCTTGTAACCTGCCTTCAGAATGAACTTCAACGAAGCCATTCCCGACATGTACTTTTGCCCCCATTGCTTCAAAACCTTTTAAGTGCAAGTCAATCGGCCGGGATCCAATGGCACATCCCCCCGGCATTGCTACTTTGGCATGGCCATATCTGGCCAAAAGCGGACCTAATACGAGAACAGATGCTCTCATTTTCCTGACAAATTCGAAAGGAGCTTCCGTCTTAAGTGGTTTCGTGGCGTCTACTGTTACGGTATTATTTGAAATGCTGATATCTGCATTCATATTGCTTAGGACTTCTTTAATGGTAGTTACATCTGCTAGTGCGGGAACTTCGTGAATCGTGCTTTTTCCTTCACTTGCAATTATACTTGCTGCGATGACAGGCAGTACGGCATTCTTGGCACCTTCTACTTTAACGGTACCATTAAGCTGCCTCCCACCACGGACGATGATTTTTTCCACTGCTCATTCTCCTCTGCGTCCAATTTCACTATATTAATATTCAGTAATTATGATAGGTGTTCCTATGGTCATGGTAGTATTGCCGCCCGCATCTTCGCGAGCAGCCAGCTGTATATTCATTAGGCTGTCCTTGCCGGGTATGGTTTGTTCCCAGTAAGGTGTATAACCCGACAGAACGGTGAAATCTTTTTCCTGTATGCTATCTAGTGCTTGAACATTCAATTTTTCTACAAATTTTTCAAAAAAATAAACCTTATTCATTTTATCATTAGAAAGCATAGACAGACAAGCAAATTTTTTTACATCAGGAGTAAATAATACTTTAGTCACATCCATCGTTTTGGCCAAGTAAATAGACCTCGTCTGTTCACTCCAATTTTCACCCGCGAGAGCGTAACTTATTTGGACCTTACCATGCTCCTTTTTAGGGACAATCATGATAAAGGTTTCGGATAGCTGTGTTTGTTTATGGAGGTTGCTGGCAACCCATTTTACTGCCTGACTCGTTTCCTCTCTATTAATATAGGACGCAGGGAAATAGTTTGCTAGGTTTTTAGCAATCTTAGAGGCGCGGTTCCTGTCGAGCTCATCTTTCATGACAACCTGCCACTTTTCCAACGGAATTTGTTCTTGTTCCGCCAACTGGATCAATTGCTCGATTGGCTCCGTTTGAGTGGATGCATGAACGTATGATTGCAATAAAACGATAATACCTAATAAGATGACGAGCATGAACCGGATTTTCATTTATATTCTCTCCCTCAGCTTATGAATGAGTGCTTGGACTCTTTCATAAGTATTGACGGGAGAGTAAAAAAAATACGGTTCTTTTATCGTCACGATTTGACATCCAGGTTCACATTTAGGTGAAGCTCACATCAAAACAAGAAAATCAGCTGCTGGGACCATTGCAAGAAGTCCAAAAAGAACCTGCTGACAGTAGTACCGATTGCAATGGTGACGAAAATCAATAGTATCGTCCCTTCAAATACGCGTCCTTTTTTAAGGAGAGGATCGAGATTTATGCCTTGCAATACTCTCCAAGTAATAATGATAAAAACCAAGTGAGAAATCATGCTGATAAGCGCTTCTTGGCCAAGTGATTGCATCATTTGGATCACACCTTTTCTTTTTGTTCGTGTTTCGCTTGTTTACTAGTAAAACATTGCCACGGACAAAAAGAAATGTCAACGGGTGATTGTTTGGTTCTGATAGTGTAATACCTTTATTTCAAATTACCTAAACATGAAAATGAAATAACTCCGGAATAAGGACTATTCGTCGTGGATAATGGGAAATTAGCGGTACTTTTATCGACGGAACACTCTCTGTATGTGATATTTCCCGGGGAATATCGACACAGGAGTATTTATTCCCCTAAGCGAGTAGTAACTTTTGGTTGATAAGACAGCAAACTGGCATTTTTGTTTTAAATTGGAGAAAGACAGTGGAGAATGGGAAGAGGTGTCCTCTGCCATGCTTTTTCAGAAGGAAATCCCGCCCTTCCATCAAATGGTGAAAGCACGTATTATGCTTGAACATATGCTGTGCTAGGACAGTTTTGTTGAAAAAAGTCTTCCGCCTTATTGGCAGGAGGATGGTTTAAGAAGCCACTTGGGCTTCTTAACAAGCAAAAAAGACTTTAATGCCAAAATAGCAATTAAAGTCTTTGATGGTTCGTTCTTATGTGATTATCGGTTTTCCACTACGTCCAGACGATTGATTGCACGTCTAAGCGCATTTTCAGCCCTTTTGAAGTCGATATTGTCCTGCTTAGTCTGCAGGCGTCTTTCGGCCCGTTCTTTTGCTTTGCGTGCACGTTCCACATCAATATCGGACGGTTTTTCTGCTGATTGTGCCAAAATGGTCACCTTGTCAGGACGCACCTCGACAAATCCGCCATTTACCGCCAGCTTTTTTGTTTCGTCCTGTCCTTTTAATCGGACAGCACCGATCGATAACGGAGCAACCAATGGAATGTGTCCATGCAAAATACCGAGTTCACCGTTTTCCGCCTTCAAACTAACCATTTCAAAAGCATCTTCCATTACAGGGCCATCAGGAGTGACAACACTCACCATTAGTGTTTTCAATGAAACCCCTCCTCAGGCTGGAATATGGCTAAATTCGACAGCCGTTTCTTTAAAAATGCCGGAAGGCCGGGAAAGCTGCTATGCGCTTCATCCAGCCTCAACCGGCCTTATGATTTATGCCATTTGTTGGGCTTTCTCTACTACTTCCTCGATACGGCCAACCAAACGGAATGCATCTTCCGGTACATCATCATGTTTGCCGTCCAAAATTTCCCGGAAGCCTTTTACTGTTTCCTGGACAGGTACATAGGAACCTTTTTGGCCAGTAAACTGTTCGGCTACGTGGAAGTTTTGCGATAGGAAGAATTGAATGCGGCGGGCACGGGCAACCGTTAGCTTGTCCTCGTCCGTCAGTTCATCCATACCAAGGATAGCGATGATATCCTGTAATTCTTTGTAACGCTGTAACGTGCGTTGAACCTCACGTGCCACTTCATAGTGTTCTTGACCGACTACTTCCGGGTCTAGGGCACGGGAAGTGGAAGCCAATGGATCCACGGCAGGATAGATACCTTGCTCAGATAATTTCCGGTCGAGGTTGGTCGTCGCATCCAAGTGGGCAAACGTCGTTGCCGGAGCCGGGTCAGTATAGTCATCGGCAGGCACGTAAATAGCCTGAATCGATGTAACCGATCCTTTATCCGTGGAAGTAATCCGCTCTTGCAGCTGACCCATCTCTGTTGCCAGCGTCGGCTGATAACCAACCGCAGAAGGCATACGGCCGAGCAATGCTGATACTTCGGAACCTGCCTGGGTAAACCGGAAGATATTATCGATAAACAGCAATACATCCTGTCCTTGCTCGTCACGGAAGTATTCCGCCATGGTCAAACCAGTAAGAGCAACGCGCATACGTGCTCCCGGCGGCTCGTTCATCTGGCCGAAAACCATTGCTGTCTTGCTGATAACACCTGAATCTTTCATTTCAAAATACAAGTCGTTTCCTTCACGAGTTCGTTCCCCTACACCAGCGAATACAGAAATACCGCCGTGCTCTTGGGCGATGTTGTTAATCAGTTCCTGAATCAGTACGGTTTTACCAACACCCGCACCACCGAACAAACCGATTTTACCACCTTTAATATATGGAGCAAGTAAGTCAACAACCTTAATGCCTGTTTCCAGGATCTCCGTTTCAGTCGCAAGGTTTTCAAATTTAGGCGACTGACGGTGGATCGGGTCGCGTCGTACGTCTTCAGCCAATGGTTCATCTAAGTCAATGTTTCCACCCAGGACGTTGAAAACCCGGCCGAGGGTGACGTCGCCTACAGGTACCGAAATCGGTGCACCTGTATCTATTACTTCTGTACCGCGTTGAACCCCCTCTGTCGATGACATAGCAATCGTACGAACACTATCATCGCCCAGATGCAGAGCTACTTCTAAAATGAGTTCTCTGCCGGATTCATTTTCCTCTTGTGAGGCATATTGCACGCGTAATGCGTTATAGATTTCTGGAAGCTGTCCGCTTTCGAATTTTACGTCCACGACAGGTCCCATGATTTGGGTAACGCGTCCTTTGCTCATCGATTTCCCTCCTAACTTACTATAATGGAGCTATTCCTGTGCCGCTGCTCCACCAACGATTTCTGTAATTTCCTGTGTGATTGCTGCCTGGCGTGCCCGGTTGTAAGACAACGAAAGTTCATCGATAAGATCATTGGCATTGTCTGTAGCACTTTGCATCGCCGTCATACGAGCAGCATGTTCACTTGCTTTTCCGTCCAGCAAGGCACCGTAAAGCACACTTTCCGCATATTGCGGAAGCAGAACCTCAAGGATCTCTTCCTGATTAGGCTCATACTCATAGCTGCTAAGCTGCTTGCCTTCCGGATTGATGTTCGTCAAAGGAAGCAGTTTGGTTGTGGATACCTCTTGCGAAATCGCACTTACATAATGATTATAATAAATGTTCAATTCGTCTATTTCTTCGTCAATGTACATTTGTACAGTCTCTGAAGTTAAATCCTTTATATCTGCAAAGTTCGGCTGATCAGCCAAGCCAGTGATTTCCCTGGCAATCGGCATATTCCGTTTCGCAAAGAAATCTCTTCCTACACGACCGACGGCTATCACCACATACTCATCTTTCGATTGATGCCTTTGCTGGATATCACGATAGACCGCCCGCAGGATGCTGCTATTGTATGCCCCCGCCAGACCACGATCCGACGTAATGACAAAATAAGCAGTTTTTTTCACTTCCCGCGCCTGCAGCATTGGATGGCTGGCAACATCGCCGCCATTTGCAATACTGGCGACCACTTCCTGGATTTTTTCGCTATATGGAACAAATGATTTTGCGTTTTGCTCTGCTTTATTCAGTTTCGAAGCAGATACCATTTGCATCGCGTTGGTGATTTGCTTCGTTTTCTTTGTCGAGTTAATCCGGTTTTGGATATCTCTAAGTGAAGCCACGCTGTCTCACCACCCTTTCTTCCAAGGTTCACGCCCGAATAGAATTCGCTCGTTCCGGGCGTCCTCTTGCCTTCTGTACCCTAAGGTTATGCAGATATTACGAAGCTCTTTTTGAATTCTTCGACAGCATTATTCATGTCTTCTGTTTCCGCAAGTTTTCCTGTTTCGCGGATTGTCTTCAGCAGTTCAGCTTTGTTGCTGCGCAGCCATTCATGGAATTCATCTTCAAAGCGTGTAATATCTTCAACCGGAATATCATCGAGATATCCTTGGGTCAAAGCGTAAATGATCATAACCTGGTTCTCTACTTTCAACGGCTTATGCAAGCCCTGCTTCAACACTTCAACTGTACGTGCACCACGATTCAGTTTTGCCTGAGTCGCTTTATCCAAATCAGAGCCAAATTGTGCAAAAGATTCAAGCTCACGGTAAGACGCTAAGTCAAGGCGCAACGTACCGGCTACTTTTTTCATCGCTTTGATCTGTGCAGAACCACCGACTCGGGATACAGACAGACCCGGGTTGATCGCCGGACGCACACCGGAGAAGAACAAATCCGATTGCAAGAAAATTTGGCCGTCAGTAATAGAGATAACGTTTGTCGGAATATATGCCGAAATATCCCCGGCTTGCGTTTCAACGAAAGGCAGTGCGGTCAAAGAGCCGGCGCCTTTATCGTCACTAAGCTTGGCGGCACGTTCCAACAGACGGGAGTGCAAGTAGAAAACATCCCCAGGGAATGCTTCACGGCCTGGCGGACGACGAAGCAAGAGAGAGAGTTCACGGTATGCAGCCGCCTGTTTTGATAAGTCGTCATAAACGACGAGAACATGCTTGCCGTTGTACATGAATTCCTCACCCATGGTAACACCTGCATATGGAGCCAGGTATAGAAGTGGTGCTGGTTCTGATGCCCCTGCAGACACGACGATCGTATAATCCAATGCACCATAACGGCGAAGTGTTTCGACTGTACCACGTACGGTTGAATCCTTTTGGCCGATTGCTACATAAATACAAATCATGTCTTGATCTTTCTGGTTCAGGATCGCATCAATTGCAACGGTTGTTTTACCCGTTTGACGGTCTCCGATGATTAGCTCACGCTGTCCGCGACCAATCGGTACCAATGCGTCGATTGCTTTGATACCGGTTTGAAGTGGTTCATGAACGGATTTACGATCCATGACGCCTGGTGCCGGAGATTCAATCGGGCGAGTCTTGCCGGTTTCGATTGGTCCTTTCCCGTCAACCGGCTGGCCTAACGGGTTGACGACGCGTCCTAGCAGTTCATCCCCTACAGGAACCTGCATGATACGTCCGGTTCGACGAACTTCGTCTCCCTCGCGGATTTCTTGATATGGCCCCAAAATGACGATACCCACATTGCTTTCTTCCAGGTTTTGCGCCATTCCCATGACACCGTTGGAGAACTCGACAAGTTCACCAGCCATTACATCATCAAGACCATGAGCACGGGCAATCCCGTCCCCGATTTCAATTACTGTCCCTACATCGTTGACTTCTATATCAGATTGATAATTCTCAATTTGCTGTTTGATCAGCGCACTGATTTCTTCAGCTTTAATGCTCATGCCATTTCACCCCTATCATCAATTATTTCGCGGATACGATATTCCGTTCGATTCGTTCGAGTTTGCCACTGATCGTTCCATCATAGATCGTGTTGCCAATCTTCAGTCTGATGCCGCCGAGAATCGACGGATCGACGATATTGGTGATCTTCAACTCGGTCTTACCAAGTTTTCTGGCAAAAACTTGAGAAAGCTGTTCTTTTTCCGGTTCGGTCAGTTCACGAACAGAATAAACGCTTGCTTCCGCTATCCCTTTCGCATCATGTACTAATTCGATAAAGTGACTAATTATGGATGGAATGAGTTCTTCACGGTGGCGGTCAACGAGCAGTGAAAGAGTATTGACCACATCGGAAGAAAAGTCGTGAAACGTCTCACGGATGAGCTGTTTCTTTTTATCATTATTAACTCTTGGATGCTTCAGGAAAGGTAGTAATTCTTTATTGTTTTCAAACACTTCTTGCAAAATGTAAAACTGTTGTTCGAGTTGATCGACGGCAGCTTTTTCTTCCGCCAGTTGAAAAAGAGCATCTGCATATCGTTTGGCAACTATTGCTTCACTCATCGCTCTTCTCCTACCTCTTTGAGATATTCATTGATCAATTCCTCTTGGTCCTGGGCATTGATTTCTTTTTCAATTACCTTACTGGCGATTTGCACGGACAAGGTAGCAACTTGATCCTGCAAGGCTTTGATCGCTTTTTCTTTTTCCTGCTCGATGTCTTCCTGAGCAGAAATTTTGATGCGTTCCGCCGTTTCGCGAGCCGCCTCGATGATTTGCTGTTCCTGCTTTTGCCCGGCTTTTTTGGCATCTTCGATAATAGCCTGCGCTTCCTGACGGGTGTTTTTCAGTTCCTCAGCAGCTTCGCGTGACGCGCGCTCTGCTTCGGCTCGGTTCTTTTCTGCCGTTTCGATTTCACTTGCTATATGGTCTTCCCTTTGCTTCATGACATTCATCAACGGGCCCCATGCGAACTTCCGCAAGAGGAGCAATAATACAATAAAGAAAAACAACTGGGTTATCATGTCCCCAACTAGGAGACCGCCCGGCCCAGCGTTAATGATCAGCCAACCTGTGTATTGCACAGCATTCACTCCTTTCATCGTCGGTAACCGGTTTATTCGTCACTCGTTTCAAGTATCTTCAAACGTAAAGGAAAGGCGAAAGTTCAACTGAATGAACTTCGCCAATGTATTTAAGTTTTATCTCAATGTTTTGTTACATGACGATAAGCGCGATTACTACCGCGATGATCGGCATTGCCTCAACTAGACCTACACCAATGAACATGGTTGTCTGCAGGGCGCTGCGCAATTCTGGCTGACGAGCGATCCCTTCTACTGTACGACTTACAATCAAACCGTTACCAATACCTGCGCCTAGTGCGGCTAGTCCTACTGCGATTGCAGCTGCTAAAGCTCCCATAATAAAAATCCTCCTCTAAAAATATATGAATTTAGTTAATTCCTTGATTTTTCAGTAATTCATAAGCAGCCGTCCGGGTGGACAAAGTTCCTGATTATAAAAACTGAGGCGGGCACCTCTCTGCCTGTTTTAAAAAGTGAAGCAGCGGGAATACCCTTTATATAATTTTTAATGGTCCGAGCTCACTTTGTGAGACATGTAGACCATTGTCAACATAGTGAAAATAAACGCCTGGATGGCTCCGATAAATAAACTGAATCCTTGCCAAGCCAGCATCGGAATTGCTCCGCCAAAAAATCCTAATGCACCAGAAGCGGTGAGTCCCGCCAGTAATCCAAGCAAGATTTCCCCTGCATAAATGTTACCGAAAAGACGGAGACCAAGTGTCAACGTATTTGAAAATTCTTCAAGCAGTTTAATCGGGAATAAGAACGGCAAAGGACGGAAATAATCTTTTCCGTATTCTTTTACACCTCTCATCTTGATTCCATAGTAGTGTGTAAGCACGATTACCATGGTAGACAATGTCAGTGTAATGCCAGCATCCGATGTTGGAGACTTCCACCATAAATGGTGTTCTGAATCAACTGCCATGAAAGCTACACCTAGAAGGTTACTGACAAAAATGTAAGTGATTAGTGTTAGGCCTAACGGCAAAAATGTCTTTCCTGTCTTCCAGTCCATGGTATCTCCAACAATACCTTTCACGAAATCAATAACCCACTCCATGAAATTTTGCAGACCAGTTGGCTTCATTTGCAGTTTTCTTGATGCAGCGACCCCCAGGATGAAAACAAGGGCGGATGCGATCGCGATCATCAAAACGTTGGACATATTAAAATCAAGCCATGCGATTCCAAATACGTCCTCGAGTAAGGGTTTTTCATGATCCAAATTTCTTCACCTCTCTTCCCAGCGCTAGTCTTTGAGTCTAAATATTGCAAAATCTATCATAATGACAAGGTAAACTGTCATTAATCCAATTAACACACTAATAAGATGGAAATATTCTTCAAACTGAAGGGCGATAAGCACAGCCGCTGCGGCTGCTGCCAATCGGGAAAAGGTGCCAATACCTTTGGTAGAACGTTGTTCAGCTGCGGATTTGCCGAGCTGCTGGATCTTTCTTTGCATAAGCCATAGGTTGTGAAAGCCTATCACTGTTCCAAGGAGAAGTCCGAGGAAGATACGTGGATACGGAGTGAAAGCCGACCCAAGTACCAATAGCGCGAGAAGGTAAAGCATCCATTTGCGCTGACGGGTTATCATATATTCGTATTGTTGCATGCTTCGTTCCCCCGTAATGGTGTAGCTTAAGATAAGAGAAATGGATACTTCTTTATGTACCGGCTCCATTCAAGGCCAATTCAACCTATTGAACAATTGTCGGAACTTGTGGAAATCAGCTTGGTTTTGCCCTTCTACTCAGCAAGCTGAGCATAGCAACCGATTAAAGTGCAAAAAAATTTTGTCGATAACAGCAAAACCTTTTTCCTCCCACCAGACTTTGGCAGGATTTGTTACTAATCTTACAAGCTGTATGTGTTTAAAACAAGGAAAAAGCTTGTCTTGATACCAAGCTTATGAAACCCTTACCATTCCACACTTGATTAGCATACAATAGGGGTAGTACAATGTCAATCGGTTTCAAAGAGAAAGTAGAATTTGGAAAACCTTCCACGAAAAAACTTCTTAACTGTACACTCCCCTCTATTATATAAGAAAGAAAACAGGCGAAAAAGCGACAAATCTGTGACAATTCATTAGCAACCCGAAAGTTTCGAAAGCCAACTAGTTGGACCGGGATTAACGGGGCGGTCCTCAGGAGCACTTTGCGGGATGTTGGGGACAGTCCCCATGTAGCATAAAATCCCTTAGTTGGACTGTAGTTGGGGACTGACCCCAAAACGGCAGCTTGGCTGGTTTATGGCAAGATTAGGGACACACCTTGAAAGATAAAAAGCTTATTATAGCGGGCTTCTTATCATTCAAGGTGTGTATTTCTGCTGTTTCGGGGACAGTCCCCCACCCCGGGTGGGAGATGGCTGATGACCGCTCGGGGGACTGTCCCCGGTATTGTTCTGGTGTTTTCCATTTATTCGATTTGGAGGGTGGTTGGATAATTGTATTGGTGGTCTTTGTCGGTTCGGATGATAATGTTGGCAAGGTATTGGCCTTGTTTTCCGATTTTCCGTTTATCCATTACCCCTTCCACCAATCCGGAGGGCTGATCCTTCAATTCCAATATAGTCCGGTCAAACCGGAGCGTTGCCGGGTTATATAAATCGATGGTCAATTCTTCGGCTCCTTCCGGAAGATACATGCGGTACTGGTATTGATCATCGGAAAATGCTTTTAAAGCAAATTCTATCCCCATCGCCTTCGGATATGCTGCTTCCTTTATAAGAAACAAATATGGTAATGAATAGGTTTCTTTTTCCCGGTGTAGCTTCAGCCATCCTTGATGGATTCCGTCCTCAAGCAGTGAACTGGTTACGGTTAATTTGATCGGGATTATTTTCTTTTCTCCTGGTCCGACTTTTACAGGGGCTGGCAGTTCCCACCTTAAGCCACGTTGTTGCTTAGGAAGATCGAATCGGAATTCCTGCGGCTTATCGGAGATGTTTTCCACTTCTAAATCATAGGTGGCTGTTTGCTTCCGATCGGTGATTTTACCGTATGACAGCAGGGGATTGTATAACAGGATATCCGTATTAATTGCAGCATCGATCCTCATTCGACCCATGCCCTGTTCAATTGGCTCGTACCGGTTGCCCCTCTCATCGCTAACAGGCAAAGCTGTCGTCAACAGCGCTCCTTTCAGTTGTTCAGGACTCCAATCAGGATGGGCCTGTTTTACTAAAGCAAGGCCACCAGCGACATGAGGGGCAGCCATACTCGTTCCTTGAAGTTCCTGGTAACCCCCTGGCACCGTACTCTTAATTGCCGCACCGGGCGCTACGATTTCCGGTTTGATTTCCCAGTTAACCGTAACTGGCCCCCTCGAACTGAAGGCCGCCATCAAATCCTGCTGTTTTTCATAATTTGTTTCCAGCCAGGATTCCCGTGAGGCTGCATTGCGGAGGAGCCACTGTCCATCCGCTTTGGAAACGGCCGCCACCGGAATGTGGATTGGTTCCCTTCCATCATCAATCGAGCCTTGAAAGCTTCCTTTTTCATTGTTATAAATCACAACTGCTTCAGCCCCTGCTTTT
Organism: Virgibacillus senegalensis; assembly: GCF_000821245.2. GTDB lineage: Bacteria > Bacillota > Bacilli > Bacillales > Amphibacillaceae > Sediminibacillus > Sediminibacillus senegalensis. Next base: position 492,462 of record NZ_LN611424.1, on the reverse strand, counting down.
TCCGCAGCACGAGCCTTTTCGGCGAAAGGGACTGTCCCCCGCTCGGTGAGCACGATGCTTCCCCTGGCATCCTCAATATCCCCACTCTCCATGCGTCTGTGCACAATTGGATATTTCTTATCCAGTTCCCAGGGGACTGACCCCATTAATAATCCCAAATCGATTTTCTTATCATGGAGCTGGTCATAAAGGGAGGGGGAGGTCATAGGCGGAGTGGATGCACCGACCGAAATAGCTTTGTCTGCAGTGGCAGGCGATCCCACTGTCCAGTTCTCAGGCCCTTCGTTTCCATTTGCCACGACGACCGATACGCCTTTTTCAATAGCGCGATTCACCGCAGCACTTGTCGGCCAGTCCGGCCCGTTCACCGAGCTGCCAAGCGACATATTAATTACATCCATTCCGTCCTTCACGGCTCTTTCCAATGCGGCTATCACCTGGACAGAGGTCCCCATGCCGCCCGGTCCAAGGGCACGATATCCATATAGTTCCGCATCCGGTGCTACTCCAGACATTTGACCATTCGCGGCAATAATACCTGCCACATGGCTGCCATGCAGCGTCGGCATTCCTTGTTCCTCTTTTGTTTCCATCGGGTCATCATCCAAGTCGACAACATCAAATCCGCCTTTATAGCTTGCAGCCAGGTCAGGATGTGTATAATCGATGCCTGTATCGATCACTCCTATCTTTATGCCTTTTCCGGTATACTTGCTGCCTGCTTCCGAATCAAAGAAAGAACCTTTTTTTAAAAAATCGACACTACTTTCCGCAGTGACTTGATAGGTTTGCACCGGATAGCTTTTTCGGACGAATTTTTCGGTCTCGACTTTTTGCAGCTGGTGTGTTTTTCCACGAACAGCCAAGCCTGTAAAAAGGGTATCGTACACTTGCAGCACTTCGATAAATGGATGATATTTTTCTATGTATTCCTTGTATTGATGTGGGTCGCCTTCCACCTCGACGATTAGGGACTCGGCTTCTTCTGTTGCCGCCAAGGGTTTAGAAGAGGAGATGAATGTGAGGAATATACTGAGGATGAGCAAATATGTGAAATGTTTAACCATGACTAACCCTCCTCTTTTCCCGATAGTATGGGTTGGTAACGGGAGAATCATGCATAAAGAACTTTGCTCCGAAACAGACGGGCAGCTGCTCCAGAATCGTATCTGCCAGCTGTTCACGCTCTATTTATTGGCATTTCCCGCTGACGGATAAAAAACAAAAAAACATCAGCATCATCGAATCGATACTGATGTTTTCTTCTAGGTTCCTTCACATTATGAACCCCATGTTTAAACTCGGAAAGAAGCTGGCCGTTCGTTTGTCTGGCCAAAATAATAACGGATTGCTTCCGCTATTCTGGCTGAAGCCTGTCCGTCTCCATACGGATTCGAAGCTTTAGCCATTGCCGCATGGGCATTTTCGTCTGATAACAGTTCATTAGCCAGGCGGAAGATGTTATCCTCGTCCGTTCCTGCGAGCTTCAACGTACCTGCATCGATACCTTCCGGGCGCTCTGTGGTATCACGCAGGACAAGTACTGGAACACCCAAAGAAGGGGCTTCTTCCTGAACACCACCGGAATCGGTCAAAATCAAGTGAGCATTAGCCGCAAAATTATGAAAATCAACTACTCCGAGAGGTTCAATCAGCTTCACCCGTTCGTCATTACCGAGAATCTCTACAGCAGTTTCCCGGACAACCGGATTTAAATGAACCGGGTAAACGACCTGAATGTCATCATGCTCTTCGACAAGTCGCTTTATTGCCCGAAACATTTGCTGCATATTGTTCCCCAGGTTTTCCCTCCGATGTGCAGTCAACAGGACTAACCTTTTACCATCAAGCTCATCAAGTGTCGGGCTCGTATAATCAGCTGCTACCGTCGTTTTCAACGCATCGATCGCTGTATTACCAGTGACGAAAACCTTATCTGTCGGTTTGTTTTCGTCCAACAGGTTTTGTTTCGCCTGATCTGTCGGAGAAAAATGCAAGTCAGCCATGACACCTGTCAGCTGCCTGTTGATTTCCTCCGGATATGGGGAGTATTTATTCCACGTCCGCAGACCTGCCTCCACATGACCCACAGCCGTTTGATTATAATAAGCTGCCAAAGAAGCTGCGAAAGTTGTGGTCGTATCGCCATGGACTAAGACAATATCAGGGTTGGCCTGCTTGATCACATCATCCAGTCCTTCAAGCGCTCTGGTAGTAATTTGAGCAAGCGTCTGTCTTGATTTCATGATGTTCAAATCGAAATCCGGAGTAATACCGAAAATATCAAGAACCTGGTCAAGCATCTCCCTATGCTGGGCTGTCACTGTGACAATGGTTTCGAATTGTTCAGGACGTTTGTTCAGTTCCAGAACTAACGGCGCCATTTTAATCGCTTCCGGCCGGGTTCCGAAAATCGTCATTACCTTGATCGGTTTCCTCATGGTCGTCCCCCTTACCTTTTGCGTTTTATTTTGTTCCAAACAAACGATCGCCGGCATCCCCGAGTCCTGGGACAATGTAGCCTTTTTCATCTAACTTTTCATCCAATGAAGCCAAATAAACATCGACGTCAGGGTGTTCGTTTTTGATGACTTCCACACCTTCTGGAGCAGCAATCAAGCACATCAATTTGATATTCTTTGCACCGCGCTTTTTCAAGGAGTGAATCGCATCGTTAGCGGAACCACCGGTGGCTAGCATCGGATCGATGACAATCAGTTCACGCTCTTCAATATCGGATGGCAGCTTGATATAATATTCTACTGGCTTTAATGTTTCCGGATCCCGATAAAGTCCGACGTGACCGACTTTTGCTGCGGGAATCAAACGTAGAATCCCGTCAACCATTCCCAGTCCAGCACGCAGGATTGGAACAAGGCCAATTTTCTTTCCGCTCAATGTTTTTGCCTTTGCCTTGGTTACAGGAGTATCAATCGTAATTTCTTCTACAGGCAGATCTCGAGTGATTTCAAATGCCATCAACCCGGCAACTTCATCTACCAACTCGCGAAATTCCTTTGTCCCTGTGCTCTTCTTACGTATGTAAGTTAATTTGTGTTGAATCAATGGATGATCCAGTACATAAACATTTCCCACGTTCCGATCACTCCTTTTGTATTTTTACATCCTTAAAATTGTACTGAAAAAAAAGCCTGCTTTCAAGGGAACATGTCAAACAGTGTCGAAGTTTTTCCGAATTCTTAACAAAACCCGCCAATGGAATTCAGACCTGCAGAGTATGTTTCAACCTTCATCCTTCCCGATGCTAAGCAAAAACCATCACCATAAAAGGGGTGATGGTTTCCTTATTGTTGCGCATCTTTTTCATGAACAACTTCTAATATTTTCCGTTTGATTTCAAGTCTGCAGTCAGCTGACAGCGGATCCTGTCTTGGATCAATATGACGTCCGCGTACCAAAAATCCGTCATACGAAAACAAGTCATTAAATTCCCGATTTTGTTCAGCGTCATACCCTTTAATGTGTAAATTGTATCCTTCAGCTGTTTCGATTACTCCACCTATCGATACAATGTTTTTGTTATTCATGCGGAACCCTCCTAAAACGGGTATACCCAAAATCGTCCCTTTCTAAAAGTAATTTTCTCAAGAGATTATTGGGCAGTAGAACGATAAGTACGTTGTTACAATCCCATTCGAGAAGAGCTCCATGAAGAATGATTTTTTTTAACTTTTACCGGTATGGGCAAGGGAAATGCCGGTAAGCAGTAATACAGCAAACCCCCTTGCCGCCGGGCAGGGGGTGCTCGCTAACATTATTGATATAACGGAAACTTTCCAGTCAATGCTTTTACTCGATCCTTGGCTTCTTGTAGTTTCGCTTCATCGTCATGATGCTTCAGCGTGAAAGCAATGATGGAAGCTAGTTCATCCATTTCTTCTAGCCCGAAGCCGCGGGTTGTCACAGCAGCTGTACCAATCCGGATTCCAGAAGTCACAAACGGACTTTCCGGATCGAAAGGAATGGTATTCTTATTAGTCGTCAATCCAACGTTATCCAGTGCTTCCTCTGCAACTTTTCCGGTCAATTCCAGTCCGCGGACATCCAATAACAACAAATGATTGTCCGTACCTCCGGAAACAATGCGGATTCCTTCCTTTACCAATGCTTCACCCAGCCTCTTGGCGTTATCGATAATCTGCTGAGAATACGTTTTGAAATCATCCTGTAGCGCTTCTTTGAATGCCATCGCTTTTGCCGCAATAACATGCATCAATGGACCGCCTTGCATTCCCGGGAATACGGATTTATCGATTTTTTTGGCGTATTCTTCCTTGCAAAGAATCATGCCTCCGCGTGGACCGCGCAAGGTTTTATGGGTGGTTGTAGTTACAAAATCAGCATACGGAACAGGATTAGGGTGAAGTCCGGTAGCAACTAGTCCCGCAATGTGCGCCATATCGACCATTAAATAAGCGCCTACTTCATCCGCAATTTCACGGAACTTCTTAAAATCGATCGTTCTGGAATAAGCACTTGCACCTGCCACGATTAATTTCGGCTGTAATTCTTTCGCTTGAGCCAGGACACTTTCGTAATCAATCTGTTCTGTTTCTTTGTCCACACCGTATTCTTCGAAGTTATAAAGCTTCCCGCTGAAATTGACAGGGCTGCCGTGTGTGAGGTGTCCGCCATGGCTAAGATTCATTCCCAGTACCGTGTCTCCGATTTCCAAAACGGAGAAGTAAACCGCCATATTGGCCTGTGCTCCGGAATGGGGCTGAACATTCACATGGTCGGCACCAAATAGCTGCTTGGCGCGGTCCCTTGCCAGGTTTTCTGCCACGTCGACATATTCACAACCGCCATAATAGCGACGGCCCGGGTATCCTTCCGCATATTTATTGGTCAGAACAGATCCTTGTGCTTCCATCACTGCTTCGGAAACAAAGTTTTCGGATGCAATTAATTCAATCTTGTCGTTCTGCCTATTTCTTTCCTTTTCAATTGCCTGAAAAAGCTCTTGGTCATTTTGCTTCACATGTTCCATTGCCGTATTCCCCCTTGATTTATAAAAATTTGTTGAATATTGAATAAAAGCCAGGGCCAGAATGCTGAACCAATCAGGCATCAGGAAAGCTAAAAAACCCCTTCTGTCCTTACCCTCTTCAGCAAATGCTGAAATGCACTGATCCGTTTGCCATGTCAATCCGACCGCCAGCCGATCACTACAATCTATCAAATAGTAACATTAATCAGTCGCAGAATACACCTGAATCATCTTGCGGATAAACTGCCCGCTCTCCGCCGATTAATTTCGGTCGGGTCCGCGCCATATTCACCCTTGCATTGCCGGCAGTTCTTTGCTTGAATCGCAAGGGAACCGCTACCCTGCGTAAATGCATGCCTATCATCGTTTCTCCGATATCGAGGCCTGCATCGGCAGAAACCGTTTCGGCAAGTACGGGCTGTTCCATTCGCTTGTATGCATAAGCTGCCATGGATCCTCCCGCTTTAGGGACGGGTACCGCCGTCACTTGCTGGTAGCCACGCTGAATAAGTGTGGACTGTTCCATGACAAGGGAACGATTCAAATGCTCGCAGCATTGAATGGCCAACTGCACACCGGAGCCCTGCTGCAGCCGCTGAAGCTCTTTAAATATGACCGCGGCCACCTCTTCACTCCCGGCGGTGCCAATCCGCTCTCCGGCAACCTCGCTCGTGGAACAGCCGACCACAAATAACTGTCCGCTGCGCAAATAACCAGAGGCCAGCCACTCGTCAACTATAGCACCCATTTCCTGTTTCAACTGCTCCAACATCTCGCTTCAAGCCTCCTGTCTGAATAAGCAGTCAGGGTATGTCCCTGCTGTTTTAGTATCCTATTAACTTAAAGCTCTCCATTTGTTTCATATCCACTGATTTTTCCAATTCTGTCAGCATGACGTCCCGCCTGAAAATCTGTCCCCAGCCAGGTTTTGACGATTTCCCTTGCCAGTCCGGGGCCGATCACCCGCTCTCCCATTGCAATCATATTCGAATCATTGTGTTCCCTTGTTGCCTTGGCACTGAACACATCGTGAACAAGCGCTGCACGGATGCCCTTTACTTTATTAGCCGAGATGGACATGCCGATTCCAGTGCCGCAAATGAGGATACCTTTGTCGAATTCCCCGCTGGCAACCCGTTCAGCAGCAGGGATCCCATAATCCGGGTAATCGACAGAGCCTTCGCAGTCGCAGCCGATATCTTCGTATTCTATTTGCATTTCTTCTAGAAGTGAGCCGATTTCCTTACGCAGACTTACTCCCCCGTGATCAGAGGCTAAAATCACTTTCATCTTTTACGCTCCCTTTTCCAATTTAGTATTCAATTGTTCCGGTTGCTCGAGAGGGACAACTTCTTCTTCTTTTATTTTGAACTGATAGAATTCTTTTTTCAATACTTGAACTTGATTTCCTAAGATGCAGCAAGATTTCTCACTTTTTCTTCCTTCCCGGGCGTTTTTCAAGCCCGGTCACGTTTTCCAAGGAATTTTCCTGTTCCTCAGCCAATGATTGAATTCCTGATACAAGGTTATGTATGAGGTTTTACTTTCACTAAGCTTGGCGATCAAGTCCTGTGAATTTTTCCGGGATTGGCTGGCTTTATCCTTGACTGCTGAGCCAAAGGAATAGAGGCATCACTTGATTCGGCAAGGGGAGCAGCCGGATTTCCGCAATCCGGCTTCCCGTTACAGCACCATATTTACGCTTCTTTATCTATTGTCTATCTTTTTGGCGAGCAGTTCAACATACTTTTCGATTTCCTGCAAAGTTTCTTGATAGGTGTCCAAATTCCCGCCAAAAGGGTCGGAAATGTCGAAGTCCGGCAGATTCGCTTCCAACTGCTGTATTTGCATAATTTCTTGTCTTAAATGGTGATGGAGCTCTGCATCAAGTTTGTGCGGATCCATGGTTTTTCCCTTCTCTTTCATAAACTTTGCCCGTTTTTCCTCCAGATCGGCATAAGCTTTTTTAAGCTGGTTCCATGTATCCTCATCCCCTTCCAGAACGTACTCCTTCAAGGTATATAGTTTTTCACTGAACGATGGATATTGCATGGCAAGGGATTGTTTGTGCTGGGATGTCATCGTCAATACCAAGTCCGCCCAGTTTAACAGTTGAACGGTAACTGGTTGTGACTTGTGATCGAGATGGAGGTTCTTTTTTCCCAATACCTCCAGCGTGCTTCTGGATGCCTGCTGTCCAGGTCCGGCAAAAATCCCAGCAGACTGAACCTCAGAGCCGGGTAGCTTGTCCCGAAGCAAAGCTTCTGCCATCGGACTTCTGCAAGTATTCCCCGTACAAACAAACAATATCTTCATTATATTTACCCTCCAAATTTTAAGGACCAGGCGCTTCCGACAGCCGTCCTTTCCTTTTCACTAATAATTTCATACTTTATATGGCTCCATTATATCATTTAGCACGCCAATCCTTATGAAAAACTTCCTGTGCATAAAACGCCATTTTGGATGGATTGACAAAAAACCTACAGGAATTGTCAAAAGAGGCCATGTTTTCCACGATTCCGATGATTTCGTGCTCCGGGGCTTATTACAGCCACCACTACAAATAGCCATTTCCACCTGCAGCTTCACAGGGGACGTGATTTTCATAAATAGAAATAAAAAACTGCCTGCCATTTTATCGACAGACAGCCCGCTTCGTTCCGCTAGCCAAAAATAATTCTCAATCCGAAGGCACACAAGATGCTTCCACCCAGCAATTCACTGTAAACGCCGATCAATCCTCTTGCTTTCCTGCCAAGCAGTAAGCCCGACCATGTCAGAACGGCACTGAACCATCCAAACAGGACAATGGCCAGAACCGTACGGACTCCGGACATTCCCAGGCTCAACCCCACGGAAAAACTATCCAGACTGACGCTTATTGAAAATAAGATAAGTCCCAAACCAATCGGCCTGATCAATTTTTTATCATCCCGGTTAAAAGAAGCTAACAGCATTTGCACACCGAGCGCAAATAACAGCAGTCCGCTTCCCAAAATCGCAAATCCCTCGATTTTAGTAGAAATGAATCTGCCTAATGCAATTCCCAGAAACGGCATCAGCATATGAAACAAGCCGACTGACACACCAACAATAAAAATGCGCTTCAGCCTCAGTGCCTGCATCCCCATCCCCAGACCAACAGAGAATGCATCCATCCCCAAAGCCGCAGCCATAAAAATCAATGAAATATACTCGCCAATATTCACCCCACCCATCCTGCCAACCCCTCTCCGGACATGCTATTTCACTATATGCCAAGGAGACAAGTTATATAACCAGGAACTGGATTCGGGGGTGGACCACAGAGGGGACACCACAGAGGGGACACCACAGAGGGGACAGTCCCCAAACGAACCATAAAGACCGCTGGAAACGGTTCTGGGGACTGACCCCAAAAGCGCTGTTTTTCCCTGCTGACCTTGGTCAGGGGACTGTCCCTTCAAGGGTCAAACCTTTTGATGACGGGGTTTTACGAGTAAAACGCGCAGAGTGAACCGATTTCGGGGACTGTCCCCTCACGCCGTGGTGGAATGCCCTCCTGGGGTGTAAGGGACTGTCCCCGGTCTTTCTGTTTTTTAGAACTGGTTGATTTTTTTGGTTGCCGCTTTATGGAGGCGGTTCATGATTGCCTGGCCGACACCTGTTTCCGGGAAGGTTTCGCACAGGATGATATCTACATCCGATTTTTTGAACGAGCGCAGGGCATCGTACAAGTGAGCCGCCACCTCATGCAAATTATCCCTTGATCCACATCTATTTATTGCGCCTATTTCCAATTGATCTGCCAGTTCTTCACTGGCAATTACCCCGACTTTGTTTCCGGCTTGTTGCAAGGTATCTATCTGTGCCTGCATAAAAGCCTGGTCGCCGTTGACCAGCCACATCGGAGCTTCCGGTGCATAGTGGGTATATTTCATCCCCGGCGCCCGTGGTTTCTCCACTGCCTTGTTCTCTGGAAGTTCTTCTCCCTGAACGGCCAGTGCCGGATCGACCATGACACTTCCAACCACTTCTTCCAGCTGCTCTCTGGTCACGCCGCCAGGACGCAAAATAATCGGAACTTCTCCGGTACAATCTACCACGGTTGATTCAACCCCAACCCCAGTCGGCCCTCCATCCAGCAGTCCGGCAATCCTGCCTTGCAAATCCTCGTAGACATGTGCCGCTGTAGTTGGACTCGGCCGTCCTGACTTATTGGCACTTGGCGCAGCCAAGGGTAGCCGACAAGCACGAAGAAGCGCTTGAGCTACCGGATGATCAGGAATTCGCACGCCTACCGAAGACAATCCAGCTGTTACATTTTCAGCAATCGTACCATTGCTTTTCAAAATTACTGTCAACGGACCAGGAGTAAAGGCTGCTAACAGTTTTTTAGCCATTTCCGGTACTTCGGCAACATACGCATCGATTTGATTCCGCTCCGCTAAATGGACGATTAATGGATTGTCAGCCGGGCGTCCCTTCGCCTCAAATATTCGAGCCACGGCGTCTGCTTCTTTAGCATTAGCTCCTAATCCATATACTGTTTCTGTCGGAAAAGCAACGACCTGGTTTTGCACCAGCAATGCCGCCGCTTCCTTGATAGATCGCTCTGTCTCGCTAGTAATTTGGTCTATTTTCCATACCTTTGTATCCGTCACGATTACTAACTCCTTTAATTAATCAAACGTTTGTTTAACCGTATTATTCGCTGCCCGATTCTTTATCAACAACTTATCCACATTATGAAATTTTTCTGGCAATTCCGCAAGTTGTTGTGCATAACTTTCCCAATCGCGGCAAAAAACAATACAATCCCTGCCGGAGTATGGCTGTAAAGGGATTGCAAATTTGATTTTCTATCGATAAAACAGGGATATTTTACCTATTAACAAAGCATACACGAAGAAACAACTCAAACGAATGGCCTATTTTTCTAGTTATCCACCAATCTCCACAATTTATCAACAGTTTCTATCAACAATTGTGAATAACCTCTGTTATAGCACAGCGATTGTGCATAATTCTCCGATTTATCCCCAACTCAACGGAAGAACGACAGAAGGCTTCAACGCCCCTCCGCCCGAGTAACTTCTTTCCCCAACCTACGCTTCCACCATTGTCCTTTTGGCAGCTCATGCCCTTCAGCAAATGAAGGAAAATCAGCGCGTTCAAACTGTACTAGTTCAAGCAAAGTATCCAGGGCAGACTGATGGCTGAATATATAAATACAGTCTGCCTCTCTTTCTGCAGCTAGTGTCATCGATGCCTCCAAAACCGTCCAAGGAAAAGAGGAAGGGACTCCTTCTTTAATATAAAGGCTTTTTAGCCAAAAGGTCTGTCCTTCCACAGGAAGCAACGAAAAAAACGCTTTGCACTCCCCCTGGACTTCTAACAAGAAACCATTCTCCTTCAACTTTTGTTTTCCTCGAAAAATGTCCCACGATCCACCAAAAAAACGCTGCAGTACCTGGTCATCCAACCGGTTTGTTTGAATCAGTTTCATCTAGCCACTCCCTATATTCCGATTTTCCTAGCCGGCTCTCCTTCTTGCGGAACCGCTGTTTGCTCTAGTCTATGAATGATAGAGGAGTGATATGATAGATTTATGTGAACCATTCTAATAAGAAAAACTTCACTTTTACTTCTTTTTCTTCCTTTTGTTCCGTTTCGTCCACATCTTCTTCAGGTTCTTGCTCTTCTGCAACAGTAGAGCCATTTGAAAAATCGAGAAAGCATAGAGGTGGAAACAAAACACACCACCAGTTAGCGCCCTTACCAGCTCCGAGCGTGATCAGGATGGCTTCGTATTCACCAGCCGGGTAAATATATGAACCATATACTTTATCCGGAAACTTCACCTTTTTTCCATACTCTACTTGATAGGTTTGCTCCGCTCCTTCTTCCTCCAAAACCTGCTGAACGGTTGATTCGATTTCCGGAAGCTTGTTTTGAATCACTTTCCTTGCTTCTCCTATATCTGCTATATCGCCGACCCATTCCGTGATATCCGCATTGACCCGATCGCGGATCAAATGTTTTAAGTCTTGATCCTTGTCACTGTCACTATTCGCCAAAATCCTTAGTCGGATTGCTTCGTCCGGGATAACTTGATAGCCGGAAGCATCCGTTTGTCCCAGTTCCCCAAGACCCTTTGTAGGAAAAATACCTAGTAATGCTAAAAATATAATCAAATAGATAAAATAATTGCGCACTGTTCCTGCCCCTTTCACTAACTGTATAGCTCCAGTATGGGCAGGGGAGGAAGCTTTTAAACTAACAATCTATTATTTTTGCTCTATTCCGCCGGTAACCTGGGCGAATACCATGCGGTTCTTGCCGTTGATATCTTTTCGTACTTCGACTAAGGATCCGGGAAATTTGCTCCGTATCAGGCAGGCAACCTGGTCTCCCTGCTGATGGCCGATTTCAAAAGCAAGCAGTCCCCGATCGGATAAAATAGAACCAGCCTGTTCGACTATTTGCCTGTAGGCAGCCAAGCCATCTCCATCAGCAAACAATGCCAATGACGGGTCGAAATTTTTGACCGTATCATCGAGAAACGCCGCTTCCGCACGGGCAATGTAAGGAGGATTGGAAACAATGATGTCCACAGCCTGCCGCTCTTCCAGGATGGGCTGTAAAAAATCTCCCTGCCTAAAAGTGACATTGGCTCCTAACCTGTCTGCGTTTTGCCGAGCCACCTGTAAAGCTTCTGCAGAAATATCTGTGGCAGCTACTTGCCATGTCGGCTTTTCCAGCTTTAAGGTGATGGCGATGATTCCACTTCCCGTTCCTGCATCTACCACTCGAAGCGGCTGGTTTGTTCCCAGTTTTTCTGCATATTCCATGACGCCGAGGACCAACTCTTCGGTTTCCGGGCGAGGAATCAAAACGTGTGGATCCACCATAAAATCCCTTCCGTAGAAAGACTCCTTCCCGGTTAAATGCTGGACAGGGATACCTGTGGCAGCATGTGCTTCGATGTCGGCCTTAAACCGTTCATCGGTTTCCTTTTCCAATACTTCACGCTGAGCGGCTAAAAACCCCGACCGCTCTAATCCTGTATGGTGTTGAAGCAAAATTTCTGCAACACGAGGCTCCCGGCGATGCTGCTCTAAAAAAAGAGAAGCCCAGCGTAGGGCTTCATTAATTGTACGTCGTTGTGCTGTCATATCATTCACCGATCTGTTCCAATTTTTTGGCTTGCTCTTCCATCAGCAAAGCATCGATGATTTCGCCGACTTTTCCTTCCAAAATCTGATCCAGCTTTTGGATAGTCAAACCGATGCGATGATCTGTCACCCGGTTTTGCGGGAAATTGTAGGTGCGGATCCGTTCCGAACGGTCTCCTGATCCAACTGCAGACTTTCTTGTTTCGTCATATTCTGCTTGTGCTTCCTGTTGGAATTTATCATAAATTCTAGCCCGCAAGACTTTCATGGCTTTTTCCTTGTTTTTGATCTGCGATTTCTCGTCCTGAATCGATACAACAATTCCTGTCGGCATATGCGTCAGACGTACCGCAGACATCGTTGTGTTAACACTCTGTCCGCCGGGCCCGCTGGATGCAAACGTATCGACACGGATGTCCTTATCATGAACGTCAACTTCCACTTCTTCCGCTTCCGGCATAACGACTACGGTCGCGGTAGATGTATGAATCCTGCCGCCTGACTCCGTTTCCGGAACACGCTGCACGCGGTGGGCGCCATTTTCAAACTTCAGCTTGGAATAAGCCCCTTCCCCATTGATCATGAAAATGATTTCCTTGTAGCCACCGACACCTGTCGTGTTGGCTTCCATGACATCAATTTTCCAGCCTTCCGATTCAGCAAACCGGGAATACATACGATACAGATCTCCTGCAAACAAAGCAGCCTCGTCGCCGCCGGCAGCACCGCGAATTTCCATGATAACGTTTTTGTCATCATTAGGGTCCTTAGGAAGAAGCAAGATGCGCAGCTCTTCTTCCAGCTCTTCCTTCCGCTTGGACAACTCGTTGATTTCCGACTTGACCATATCCTGCATCTCAGCGTCCTTTTCATCCTCCAGCATGGCTTTGGCATCATCCAGCTGGATGGTCACATCTTTATATTCACGGTATGCCTGGATGACATCCTCCAGGCCGGCTTGTTCTTTTGAATATTCACGTAATTTTTTTGTATCACTGATTACTTCAGGGTCACTGAGCAATTCATTCAATTTATCATAACGGTCTTCCAAGGATTGCAGTCTGTCTAACACTTCATCCACCTCTTTCTCCTTAACATTCTAATTATAGTACAGGAGAAAAACCCCGTCAAAAAAAGCTTGGCAGTAACAGACGAATTTTATGTAACATGGCAGAATCACCTGACTGCCTGGATTTCCTGCTATGCAATTTATCGCAAAAACGCTAGTTACCTCGCCTGCCTTCAGTTTAAATACTTCTAGTACCCTTAAAAAGAAAAATACGCGGATTCCCATCCTGGAACCCGCGCCTTCCCTATTCACTCAGCGAACAAACACACGCACATAATATCCACCGTTCACCTGATTATCGACCGATCGCCGAATTTGGTTGACTTTTGCCATTCTCTCTCCAGAATTAAAGTCTCCCTGCAATACAGCATCGATTCTGATCTCTTCATCCATTATTTCGAGATTTTCCACCGTAACATCGCCGACCGATTCAGCTGCCCGTATGATTGAAGATCTGCTCGTGTCTTCCATGAGCTCACGGTCGCCATATTCGTCGAAAATTCGCGGCTGTGTGCCTCGTAATTGGATATAACCTTCTTCCGTAGTCTCCACTTCGTCCCCACCCTGCGGGACACTTCCTTGTTCTTGTAAAGTGTTCCTATTTCCACAAGCGCTCAGTAACGCAAAACAGAAGACGGCTGTCAGCACTTTGTACATATGTAACCTCCATGCTTTTTCTCTTAGCATGCTTCTGCCGCAGGATATTTATGCTCCTGGCCAATCGACTACCACCAACAAAGAACCCAGACACGGCTTTAATCCGATTCTTATAAAATCAAAGATAACTCGGCGTTTTCCGCAGAATCTCATTGAACCTGTTCTCCCGCTTGAGCCTTCGGGTATTTCCTCTACTCATCATTCCACTGATAATTACCACAGAAACGATAGATACGCAGGCAGTACGTCAGCACGTATGCTTCTAAGCACAACAAAAAACAGGATACCGATAAGGCATCCCGTCAAAAGTCATTACTTCGATGTCGGAATCGCATTGAGGTTTAGCGCTTGCCTGGGACGATTCGGAACTTCGTGATGGTGGCGGCAACGAGGCTCATAAGATTCAGAAGCTCCTACTAAAATGATTGGATCATCATACGAAGCAGGTTTGTCGTTGATCAAACGCTGTGTTCTGCTGGCCGGAGACCCGCAAACTGGACAAATCGCATTAAGCTTTGTCACCGACTCGCTCAACGCCATCAGTTTCGGGACTGGCCCGAACGGTTCGCCCCTGAAATCAGTATCAAGACCAGCCACAATAACCCGGTGGCCATGATCCGCCAATTCATCGACAATGCCTACAATCTCTTCGTCGAAAAACTGTACCTCGTCAATTCCAATCACATCTACCTCGGCATCGATATAGGCAGGAATGTCGGCTGCTCTCTCGACTGGACGTGCCAAAATGGTCGTTCCATTGTGCGACACGACCGATTCCTCGGAATAACGACTGTCAATGGCAGGTTTAAATACCCGGACAGATAAATTTCCGTATGTAGCTCGTCGTACCCTTCGAATCAATTCCTCTGACTTACCCGAAAACATGCTGCCGCAAATCAGCTCTACCCATCCACTTTGTTTCATTACATACATCCACGGGACACTCCCTTCAAGTTTACGAAGACCATTAACTCTCCGCCGCAGTTATGCCTTATTTACATAGTTATTGCCTTGTTCATCTATTAAAAAACGTTCGTTTTCGTTTTAATTCCACAAATTTCGCATCTAAAGAACCACTTCACTTTACAAAGTAAAAAAACAGGCAAAAAGTTAGACGATTTGCCTGTTTTTCATCAATATCTTTGGTTTTTTCACCAGAGAAAGATCTCTGAGCATTAACCAAGGTTATATTTTTTCTTGAATCGATCGACACGTCCGCCAGCTTTGTCCGCTTTTTGCTTACCAGTGTAGAACGGGTGAGAAGCTGAGCTGATTTCCACGCGAATCAACGGGTAAGTGTTACCGTCTTCCCATTCGATTGTTTCATCAGAAGACTTTGTAGAGCCGCTTAGGAATTTGTAGTCAGAGCTAGTATCAAGAAATACTACTTTTCTGTATTCCGGATGAATTTGTTCTTTCATGTTCTTTCCACTCCTTTTGCCCTGAATCCTTTGGAAACAGAGTTATTGTAAGCCCGCAATCCGAATGCGATCCGGAAAGAGGCATCAGAATATCTGTCCTTTAGGACAGCAATCTATTCTAAGCTCACATAAAATGATTATAACAGTGTAAAATTGCCATTGCAAGCAGCAGTTTGAAAAAACGTACGTCCGTGCAAGCCCCCTATCTTGCGAGGCTGCCGGGGCAACGCTACTCTCAGCCAGAAATGCTTCCGTCATTTACCAGTGAACTGGTTATGCCCTTCTGGCTGTCCCTTTCCGCTTCATATCTTCCTCCATGGACTGGAAGAACTCTTCATTGTTTTTCGACGATCTCATCCGGCGTAAGAAGCGCTCGACAAAGTCGTTGGAGTCCTGCATCGTTTTACGGATCGCCCAGATTTTATCCAGATGATCTTTCGAGACAAGCAATTCTTCTTTTCTTGTCCCGGAACGCAAAATATCGATTGCCGGATAGATACGGCGCTCGGCAAGACTGCGATCCAAATGGAGTTCCATGTTTCCGGTTCCTTTGAATTCTTCATAAATGACGTCATCCATCCGAGAACCAGTATCGACCAGAGCAGTAGCCAGGATTGTAAAGCTTCCACCCTCTTCGATATTCCGTGCCGCTCCGAAGAATCGCTTCGGACGATGGAAGGCTGCCGGGTCGATACCACCGGACAACGTACGACCGCTTGGCGGAATGACCAGGTTGTATGCACGGGCTAGCCTTGTAATGCTGTCCATTAGTACAATGACATCTTTTTTGTGCTCGACAAGACGCATGGCACGCTCCAGCACAAGCTCGGATACCTTAATATGGTTTTCCGGAACCTCGTCAAAAGTGGAGCTGACAACGTCGACATCCGGATGGACAGAACGCTCGATATCGGTTACCTCTTCCGGACGCTCATCGACCAGCAGGATAATCAGTTTTGCGTTTGGATGATTCTTGGAAATGCTATTGGCTATCTGTTTCAACAGCATGGTTTTCCCCGCTTTTGGAGGGGCGACGATCAATCCGCGCTGTCCGAAGCCAACCGGTGTCATCAAATCGATAATCCTTGTGGACAGCTTTCTTGTTTCGGTCTCTAAACGCATTAAACGATTTGGGTACAATGGCGTCAATGCAGGAAAATGGACGCGTTCCTTGGCAGTTTCCGGGTTTTGACCGTTTACGGCGTCGACATGGAGCAAGCCGTAATATCGTTCATTTTCTTTTGGAGGACGCACTTTACCAGACACTTTATCCCCATTTCGAAGGTCAAAACGCCTGATTTGTGATGCGGAAATATAAATATCTTCTGAACTTGGCGAATAATTGATCGGACGCAGAAAACCGAAACCTTCAGAAGGAATGATTTCCAAAATTCCATCCATGAACAAAAAGCCGTCTTTTTCGGCCTGGGCCTTCAAAATGGAAAAAACGAGTTCGCGCTTGGTAAGCTTTGCGTAATAGGATACTTTATATTCTTTCGCTTTTTCATATAATTCTTTCAATGTTAACGATTCTAAATGAGAAATGGTCAATTCAGCCACAAAATCACCACACCTATTAAATTTTTGGTATTTTTTCGAGAATAACCCTACCGATAGCTACCTTTGTGCATACGATTTCAGCACACTGATTAGACACAGCATGCAAAAGGGGTTATTTTCCATCGTAATAAATGAATTGGGTAGTAATGCACTTCCTGGTTGGAGCCTCGTTGGATAGCTTTGATAGATTTAGCTGATGGAGGAAAACCTTGTAGGAAAGCCGTTGGTTTGTTTACTAAAGGCTTTTCTTTTCAACAATAAAAAACTTGGCTTGCTGCCAAGCCGGAATGACGAAAGCCTCCGTTTCCTTACACTATCAACCGTGCAACAAATCGCTCTGATAGCATAAAAGCCAATCCAAGAAGAAGTTGAAGGAAAGCATAAAACTAGAATAGAAGTTTTCATAAGTTTACATCAATCATTATAACCTAACTAAACACTTATTAAACTTCTTCCATAGTACCGTTTCTTTCTTGATTATTCAACAAAAATTTATTGACTAGCCATCCCGGCCCCTATATCCCACCCAGCCATCGTATGTCACACATACAGTTCATTCCTTTACAATAAAACAAATGTAATGGATAGACACCGATCGGCTGTTTTCAGGCGAGGCAGATAGCTGAACGTTTCTGTCAATTCCTAACCCTGTTAAGTTCTATTAATGCGGGAAATAACGAAGGGCACTAACACCTCACTAAAATGTAGCCCAGAACCAGGCTCTTTGCTACATAGAGGATACACACAAGCCTCAAGGGGAACACAGGATGCAGATGGGAATGTTTCATCACTGATTCCATTCCGTGGGGAAAAACTTAGATAAGGAACAGAAGGCAAAAACATGTCCCGCCGAAAGAAGCAAGGGACTGCTCCTGCCTTTTTCTAGTTCCACCGAGAATCCATGCAATCAGGAATTCTGAAACTGTTCGACTTCCTCAGCAGTCATTTCTTCACGCCAAATTTTCGCTCCAAGGTTGGAAAGCTTTTCGGTAATTTGTTCATAGCCCCGGTCAATGTGTTCCAGACCGGTTATTTCTGTGATACCGTCAGCCATCAGGCCAGCTGCAATCAAAGCCGCCCCTGCACGAAGGTCGCTCGCCTTCACCTTTGCGCCTTCCAGCTGGACTGGACCGGAAACAATCGCTGATCCGCCTTCTACTTTGATCAATGCATTCATTCTGCGCAGCTCATCGATATGTTTCAATCTAGCCTGGTATATCGTATCGGTTACAACACCTGTTCCTTTTGCTTTGGTCAGCAAAGAAGTGAACGGCTGTTGTAAATCGGTCGGAAATCCGGGATGGACCAGGGTCTTAATATCTACACTTTTCAAGTTTTGACCTGGCTGGATGAGCAGCTGTTCATCCCCTTCTTTAATGGAAACACCCATTTCCCGCAATTTGGCCAGCAACGATTCAAGGTGCTGCGGGATGACATTGTCGATCAAAACTTTTTCTCCCTGGGCTGCTGCCATGATCGTATAAGTACCGGCTTCGATCCGATCTGGTATGATGGTGTGCATGCATCCCGTCAGTGTATCACAGCCTTCAATCCGGATGACATCCGTCCCGGCTCCTTTAATTTTCGCCCCCATACTGGTAAGCAGGGTGGCTACATCGATAATTTCCGGTTCCTTGGCAGCATTTTCGATAACCGTTCTGCCCTTTGCTTTTACTGCAGCAAGCATAATATTAATCGTCGCCCCGACACTTACTACATCGAGATATATCCGCGCACCGCGCAATTCATCCGCACGCAGGTAAATCGCACCTTGTTCATTGGTGACTTTTGCCCCAAGTGCTTCAAATCCTTTAATGTGCTGATCAATCGGCCGGGGTCCTAGATGGCAGCCACCCGGCAATCCTATCACCGCTTCTTTAAACCGGCCCAGCATCGCTCCCATGAAATAATAGGAAGCACGCAGTTTTTTCACTTTTCCACTCGGCAGAGGCATGTTGATCATGTTGCTTGGATCAATATGAATCGTCTGCCCCTTCCAGGAAACAGTACCGCCAATTTCCTCCAGTAAATCTCCCAAAACGTCTACGTCAGATATTTTCGGCAGGCCCTCGATGATAACCTTTGATTCTGCGAGAATTGCTGCCGGCAGCAACGCAACCGCACTGTTTTTCGCTCCGCTGATTCTCACTTTGCCGTTTAAAGGTCTGCCACCTTCTACAAGTATTTTTTGCATTTGGAACTCCTCACTCCCTGAGATTGTTCGAAACAGTGGTTCAGACAGCGGCTGTCCACTATCCTTTGCACTTCGGGTACTCGGCTTTCGCTTTTATAATTCCAAAATGGAGCAATCCGAACAACCTGCAGCATTCTAGTTGGTCAACCATATTCTACACAATTTTTGCCAAACAATACTAATTTTGCTTCTTCCAATCGGCTAAAAATTTTTCAATTCCCTGGTCAGTCAGTGGATGCTGAACCAGCTTGGTCAAGACCTGGAACGGAACAGTAGCTATATGGGCCCCGTGTAAAGCAGCCTCGGTCACATGAAGCGGATGGCGGATAGAAGCGGCAATGATTTCCGTGTCAATTCCATGCCGGTCAAAAATTTCTGCAATCTGGGCGATCAGTTCCATCCCATTATGGCCGATATCATCCAATCGTCCAAGGAACGGAGAAACGTAACTTGCCCCGGCACGGGCAGCCAGCAAAGCCTGATTGGCATTGAATATAAGGGTAACATTGGTCTTGATATTCAAGTCATCCAATGCTTTAACCGCCTTGAGCCCTTCCAGTGTCATTGGTATTTTTACCGTAATATTAGGGGCAATGGCAGCAAGTTCCTTTCCTTCTTCAATCATGCCTTCTGCATCCTCGGAAACTACTTCTGCACTGACAGAGCCAGAGACTTCATCGGTAATGTCCTTCAACCGCTGATGAAAGGACACCCCTTCTTTGGCAACCAAACTGGGGTTGGTAGTTACTCCAGACAGGATTCCCAGTGCATGAGCCTGTCTGATATCCTCAATATTCGCAGTATCAATGAAAAACTTCATACTATCAGCTCCTCTCCAAATCTTATCAAGAAATGAAAAGCAGGCGCACCAACTATACGGCCCGACTGCCTTTTGCAACGCAAGGATAGTCTAGGGTGTAATTCATGTGAGTAATGGTGTTAGGTAAGATAATTGGTATGTAGGAATGTTGGATGTAGAGTAGAATGGTATGAAAAGGAAACTGTCCATATAGACAGTTCCCCTTTTTCACCACTTTCAAGCGGCATTATGCACGGTTGGAAGAACCGAATTCGCGCATTTTGCCAATGACAGTTTGCTTAATCGCTTCGCGGCCAGGCCCCAAATATTTACGAGGGTCGTATTGTTCAGGCTGTTCAGCTAGTACTTCACGTACTTTTTGTGCCTGAGCGATTTGGTTTTCTGTGTTCACGTTGATTTTGGAAGTTCCAAGTGAAAGTGCACGTTTGATATCTTTTGTTGGAATACCTGTTCCACCGTGCAATACCAATGGCACGTTTACCAGATTGAATACTTCTTCCATGCGGTCGAAGCCTAGGTTCGGCTCGCCTTTATACGGTCCGTGTACAGAACCAAGTGCAGGTGCAAAGCAGTCAACGCCAGTCTCATTGACTAGTCGTTCACATTCAGCAGGGATCGCATAAGCTGCTTCTGCATCATCAACAATCAGATCGTCTTCCTGGCCACCGATTCGGCCAAGCTCAGCTTCTACTGAAACCCCGTTGATGTGGGCAACCTCCACTACTTTCTTGGTCAATGCAATGTTTTCCTCAAGCGGGAAATGAGAACCGTCAATCATTACCGAAGTGAATCCGGCATGAATGGCCTGGACACATTTTTCAAAGCTCGAGCCGTGGTCTAAGTGAATTGCTACTGGCACCGTTGTACCATATTCCTCCATCAATGCTTTAACCATCGATACAACCACTTTGAAACCACCCATATATTTTGCGGCGCCTTCAGAAACACCGAGAATCACTGGGGATTTTTCTTCCTCTGCTGCTTGAAGAACGGCTTGGGCATATTCAAGGTTGTTCAGATTGAATTGGCCGACACCATAGTTATTCTGTTTAGCTTCTTCAAGCATTTCTTTCATTGAAACTAACGGCATGCTGTTTTCCTCCTTAGGGTATGTTGTCGTGCTTAGTATGCAATATCCAGTCAATAAGTATTTTTGATTGGGTACAGTATAAGAATACCAACTACCACCAAGAGGTGCAACAAAACAGTCAAAAGATACCGCTTTCCCTGTTTTTTTCAGATTATTATGTAATCAGTTTCCGTTATTTTCTGCCAATATTCTGTTGACCCTCTCTCTGGCATCATCGATATTGAATGGTTTTGCGAAAATTTCTTCCACCATCGTAAACTCTTTCTTTTTCCCTTCAATTTGTTCTGCTAATCCGCTCATCAATATCGCTGGCACTTTTATCCCTTTATCTTCCAACTGGTGGAGAAGAGCGCTTGCATCCATGATCGGCAGCTTATAATCGAGCAGCAACAAATCAGGCGGATCATCTATGATTTTATCAAGCGCCTCTTTGCCATTTTCAGCTGTCTTGATGTCATACCCTTCCATTTTCAAAATTTCTTCCAGCAATAAGCGAATTCCTGGCTGGTCATCAACAATCATTACGGTTTTTTTCATTTGTTTTTCAACCCTTCCCGATTCGAGACTATGTAAGCATCTTTCTTTCTCTTTCCCGATCCCCCTACTGCTTTTCCTCAGGACTTGTCCCTGGAGCTTTCTTTCGCTATTCATCACCTCTGATTCGGATGATACTTTTTACCTATAGCCCATATTTTCATACGGATGCCAAAATGTAAAGTTGCCAGGTCTATTATTTGTTCGATATTAAGGTACAATTTCCTGCTGAATTTGAAGAATTATGTATTTGATTCATCTTTTCAAAGGGCACAAAAAAGCGCGCCGCTTTGATCTGGACTCAACGGCTGCGCTTTTTTCAACTAGTACTTATTGATTATCCCTGAATGCTGCAGATGCTCCGATAAAACCGTCAAACAGCTGCTGCGGGCGATTCGGCCTTGACTTGAATTCCGGGTGGAACTGGGAAGCGACAAACCAAGGGTGGTCTGCCAATTCAATCGTCTCAATTAACCGACCGTCAGGACTTGTCCCGGAGAAAACAAATCCTTCCGCCTCCATTTGTTCCCGGTAGGTGTTGTTGAACTCAAAGCGATGACGGTGGCGTTCATAAACGACATCTTCCTCTCCATATGCTGCACGGGTTCTGGTACCTGGCTTCAAACGGCAAGGATAAACGCCCAGTCGTAAGGTACCCCCCAAATCGGATACATCCTTCTGTTCAGGAAGGAGATCGATGATCGGGTGCGGTGTATCCGGATTGATTTCCGCCGAATGCGCTCCTTCCAAACCGAGTACATTACGTGCGAATTCGACAGTTGCCAGCTGCATACCCAGGCAAATTCCCAAAAACGGAACCTTGTTTTCACGTGCATAGCGGATGGCATCGATCTTTCCTTCAATCCCTCTGTCACCAAAACCGCCCGGGACTAGAATCCCATCAACGCCATCAAGTTTTGTTGCCACGTTGTCAGCAGTTACATGTTCAGAATTGATCCAGCGGATATTAATATCCGAGTCGTAATGGTAACCGGCATGCTTCAACGCTTCCACAACTGAAATGTAAGCATCCGGAAGTTCGACGTATTTTCCGACCAAACCAATTGTTACTTGCTTGGTAAGACTGGTGACTTTACGGACGAGTTCATTCCACTCCGTCATGTCGGCAGGTTCGCAATCAAGCCCAAAGTGGTCACAAGTCAATTGATCCAGCTGTTGAGCCTGCAGGGAAATCGGTACATGGTAAAGGGTATCGGCATCTCCCGCTTCCACCACTGCTTTTGGATCAATATCGCAGAACAACGCGATCTTGTCCTTCATGTCCTGGCTGATTTCCATTTCCGTACGAAGGACGATGACATCCGGCTGAATTCCAAGCGAACGCAATTCTTTCACACTGTGTTGTGTCGGCTTTGTCTTCATTTCACCAGCCGCTTTCAAGTATGGGACAAGCGTACAATGCAGATACATGACATTGTCTTTTCCAATATCACTCTTAATCTGCCTGATTGCTTCCAGGAAAGGAAGCGATTCTATATCGCCGACTGTCCCGCCGATTTCGGTAATAACCACATCGGCATTGGTCTGTTGTCCGGCACGGAATACTTTGTCTTTGATTTCATTGGTAATGTGAGGGATTACCTGGACCGTTCCACCAAGATAATCGCCCCTCCGTTCTTTTTTGATGACCGTTGAATATATTTTACCGGTGGTTACATTGCTGTACTGATTTAGATTAATGTCGATGAAACGCTCGTAGTGTCCCAAGTCAAGATCTGTTTCCGCTCCGTCTTCTGTGACGAATACTTCCCCATGCTGATACGGGCTCATCGTTCCCGGATCCACATTGATGTATGGATCAAATTTCTGAATGGTTACATTCAATCCCCGATTTTTCAGCAGGCGTCCCAATGAAGCTGCTGTAATGCCTTTACCAAGCGAGGAGACAACTCCTCCTGTTACAAAAATATACTTTGTCACCCTACATCCCTCTTTCTATGTTCATGATTCATGATTGCTTCCAGTCCTGTTAAAAATAATCATCATATAACAGCCGTCTGCCAATAGCAAGTATTTGCTTATCGGTTAGACTTTTCCAAACAGCTGTTTTTTATGAAGGCTGTTTTCTAAAAGATCGCCGTCATGGCACTCCAACTAAAGCGTGCTGAGCGCGCTCTACTACGCTTTCCGCTGGACGCTGTGACCATGCCCGCGAAAAGAGCTTTCCTTATGAACGCAGGGTTCCCTTCTCAAGCAAGTTGTCCAAAATAAACGCGTTCGGTCAGACACTTGTATGCGAGCGATGAAAATTTCTTATAAAATAGCAAAAGCGCTCCCCTGTTCAGGGGAACGCTTTTATTAACGTACAATAATTTAAAGAGCCCAAATAAAATTTTACTAACTTGCCTATAGAAAGTCAAGCGCCGTTTCACTTAATTGTAATTGTCATCGTTCGCATCGTCGTCATCTTCATCGCCAATGTAAGAGACGTCTTCTTCAACAACCTTCTGGTCTTCATCATCGAGGTTACCACTGCGGAAGTCACCATCGTAATCATCATCGTTATCCGCATTTGTATCATCTGTATCATCTGTATCCTCTTCATCGTCGAAATCATCGTCACTTTCATCGACGAATTCATCCGTGGTATCGATGTCATCGAAATCAAGATCCTCTTCCAATTCATCAAGATCTTCATCGACTTCCTCTTCCACGTAAATATCTTCTTTTTTCCGTTTACTTGTTTTGGCTTTTGCTTTTTTCTTTTTCTTTTTCGGCACTTCCGTGATTTCTTCTTCGATCTGCTCGACTGGATACCATTCTTTCAGTCCCCAAAGGTTTGACCCAATTGTCAAAAAACGACCGTCCGTGTTCAAGTCCGTATAAAACTGGGCGATATATTCATCCTTTTGTGCGGCTGTGAATCCTTTCAGTTCGGTAATACGATCATATACTTCTCTAAAATCCTTTGCCTTTTTCTCCTCGGCTAAAATGACACTTGCCAGTTCGATCATCGATAAATCCGCAATCTCCTCGTGGCTGTAATTTGTCAAGCTCACGGTCAAGCACTCCCTTTACGTCAGTTTATTAAACTTCCAGACAGGTACTCAGCCGGAGCTGTTTCCTGTTTCTGGTAGATATTCGATCATTCAGTTCGGTCGATCTTCAGGTTTGGCCGCCTGCAAATTGCCAGCAAGCCATGCTGATAATAAATCCTCTCATACATTATATGGTTATAAAAATCAAATTGCAATAATAGCCTATCTATCCAACCGCAGACCTCGAAGCATAGTATATCCTGTCCTGCTTAAGGTGTGGGCGAGAGAGTTCCATTACCTTTCATATCCAATTACTTTTTACATTTTCAGCAGGAAATAAACCCGAAAAACCAAAAAAAATCAATTGATCTTCAAGGTTCATTACCTGCTTGTTCGCGAAAAGGATGCCCCAACGAAACGAAGGCATCCTTTCCAATGCGGTTACGCTTGAAAATGATTCTGCTACATATTGCGTCGATATTGGCCGCCAACTTGATATAGGGCGCTTGTAATTTGCCCCAGGCTGGCTACTTTGACCGTTTCCATCAATTCAGCAAAAATATTCCCCCCTGAAGCTGCGGTTTGCTTCAATCGACCGAGAGCCGCTTGCGCTTCCTGTTGATGCTCCTGATGGAACCGTTCCAACTCTTTGATTTGATGCTGCTTTTCCTCCTCAGAAGCCCGGGCGAGCTCCATGCTGTCCATCTGATCAGCAGCAGGCGGATTCGGATTTAAATACGTGTTGACACCGATGATCGGCAGTTCTCCGGAATGCTTTTTCGCTTCATAGTACAAGGATTCCTCCTGGATTTTCCCACGCTGGTACTGCCTTTCCATTGCACCAAGGACACCGCCGCGATCATTGATCCGTTCAAACTCCTGTAAAACCGCTTCTTCTACCAAATCAGTAAGCTGATCGATGATAAAAGAGCCTTGCAAAGAATTTTCGTTTTTGGTCAACCCGAACTCTTTGTTTACGATCATTTGGATTGCCATCGCCCTGCGGACAGAGGATTCTGTAGGCGTGGTGATCGCTTCGTCATAAGAATTGGTATGCAGCGAATTACAGTTATCCTGTATAGCGATCAAAGCCTGCAGGGTCGTTCGGATATCGTTAAAATCAATTTCCTGCGCATGGAGGGAACGACCGGAAGTTTGGATGTGGTACTTCAGTTTTTGGCTTCGTTCTCCAGCTCCATATTTATCCCGCATCACGATGGCCCAGATTCTCCTGGCAACGCGGCCGATGACCGTATATTCCGGATCGAGACCGTTGGAGAAAAAGAACGACAGGTTCGGTGCAAATTTATCGATATCCATTCCCCTGCTCAAATAGTACTCCACATACGTGAAGCCATTCGCCAGGGTGAAAGCCAGCTGGGTGATTGGGTTCGCTCCCGCTTCGGCAATATGATAGCCGGAAATCGAAACAGAATAGTAGTTACGCACCTGGTGGTCGATGAAATATTGCTGAATATCGCCCATCATCCTTAAAGCGAATTCGGTGGAAAAAATACAGGTGTTTTGCCCTTGATCTTCCTTGAGAATATCAGCCTGTACTGTACCCCGGACCGTTGCAAGCGTCCTAGCCCTGATTTCCTCTGCTTCCGAGCTTGTTGGCTCGCGCCCGTTTTCGCTAGTGAACTTTTCAAGCTGCTGATCAATGGCTGTATTGAAAAACATGGCCAGGATAATCGGAGCAGGACCGTTTATCGTCATGGACACCGAGGTTTTCGGGTCAATCAAGTCAAAACCGTCGTATAATTTTTTCATATCGTCCAGCGTACAAACACTTACTCCACTTTCACCGACCTTACCGTAAATATCGGGACGTCGATCAGGGTTTTCACCATACAAGGTTACAGAGTCAAACGCCGTACTAAGCCGTTTCGCCTCATCATCTTTGGACAAGTAATGGAACCTGCGGTTGGTTCGCTCAGGTGTGCCTTCCCCGGCGAACTGCCGCTTCGGATCCTCACCTTTCCGTTTAAACGGGAAGACACCGGAAGTAAATGGAAAAGCTCCCGGGACATTTTCCTTTAACAACCAAATCAAACGATCTCCCCAATTGGTAAAGCTCGGAAAAGCAACTTTAGGAATTCGCAGCCCGGACAGACTTTCGGTACTGATTTCCATGGTCACGTCTTTTCCCCGGACACGGAAAGTCATTTCATCTTCCTGATAACGCTGTTTTGTATCGTCCCAGCTGTCCAGCAGCTGCTTGCTGCTGCCATCAAGCAATGACTCCTGTTGCTTGAACTGCTCGATAAGCGGCTTTTTCATTTCCTCGTTTTCGACAAGTTCGACCACCGCTTGCAGATGTTCCATTTTCCTGGCGACAGTGGCTTGTTCCTCTGCCTTTTTATGATAATTTTTGACGATGGAAGCAATGTCCCGCAAATAGTGTCGGCGGTCATTAGGTATGATGACATTCTGTTTTTCGATGTTATTCCCTTTGGAGAATGATGTCGTAATTTCCCAACCGAATTCCTCATTCAATTTTTCGACAAGCGCCGCAAACAATGTATTCGTACCAGCATCATTAAATTGACTGGCAATCGTACCGAATACCGGAAAGGTCTCCTTATCCTGATGGAAAAGCATCCGGCTCCGTTCATACTGCTTCCGGACCTGATTAAGTGCATCTTCCGAGCCCTTTTGTTCAAACTTGTTGATAACCAGGAAATCAGCATAATCAATCATATCGATCTTTTCTAATTGAGAGGGTGCACCGAATTCTGCCGTCATGACATACATCGACAGGTCACAAACGTCGGTGATTGCAGCATTTCCCTGTCCAATGCCGCTTGTTTCCACGATGATCAAGTCTATTCCTGCCGCCTTGGCAATTTCTATCACATCTGTAATCGATCGGGACAATTCACTGCTGGAATTACGCGTCGCTAATGAGCGCATGAACACGCGGTCGGAAAAAATGGCGTTCATCCGGATACGGTCACCTAAAAGCGCTCCGCCTGTTTTCTTTTTGGTCGGATCAATCGAAAAAACTGCCACCCTTTTATCGGGAATTTCGTTTAGGAAACGTCTGATCAATTCATCTGTCAGGGAACTTTTTCCCGCTCCTCCTGTTCCAGTTATACCTAGTACCGGGATGGTTTTTGTTTTCCCGCTGCTGCGGACGGCTTCTATTGCAGCAGCCTGCTCCGATGGAGGGTTGTTTTCCACGACACTGATCAGCTTTGCCAGCGCCTTATGGTTATCTGCTGAAAGCTTTTCAACTTCATCCGCCAGATTAACCGGCGGAATAAAATCACATTCCTCCAGCATTTGGTTGATCATTCCCTGTAAACCGAAGGTACGCCCGTCTTCTGGAGAAAAAATCCGCGCGACCCCGTAATCATGCAGTTCTTTTATTTCCCGCGGGATGATCACACCCCCGCCTCCTCCATACACCCGAATGTGTCCGGCACCCTTTTCTTTCAGTAAATCGACCATATACTTAAAATATTCCACATGTCCGCCCTGATAAGAGGAGATCGCTATCCCTTGAACATCCTCCTGGATGGCAGCATTGACGATTTCTTCGACAGACCGGTTATGACCAAGGTGAATGACTTCCGCACCGCTTGCCTGTAAAATCCTGCGCATGATATTAATGGATGCGTCATGTCCATCAAACAAGCTTGAAGAGGTCACAAACCTGACCGGATGAACCGGCTGATATACTTCAACCTTTTCCATCTATAAATCCTCCCCTTCCAAATTATTAGAAAAGCGTAAGCGACTTAAATCGTCCTCCAGTCCAAGCCCCGCCAATAAGAAAGCAACCTGACGCTCTGTGTAGGAGGCAATAGTAAACTCCTTCTGCAACATCCAACGACGGAATCCCCACATTTGCCCTTGAATAAAAATGTTATTGGCGATCAGCGATACGTCTCTCTGTTTCAGCTTGTATGGAGTGCTGTCCTGGAGAAGCTGCTCCAGCATGGCCACCATCGCTTTTTCCTTCTGAATCACATATTCCTGCGCTTCTTTAGAAAGCGATTTCAATTCCTGGTACATGATGACCACTTCATCCTGCATCTCATCCATCAGCAAAAAATAGGCACGGACAGCCTGCACTAAATGACCCAGGCTGGCACTTTCTTTCACAAAGGCAGCTTCCATACGCAGCTTGACCTTTTCGTAAATCGAATCACAAACCAAAAACAGTACATCTTCCTTGGTACGGATATATTCGTAAAGGGTACCAATACTGAATCCCGAAGCCTTGGCAATCTCCCTTGTCGTTGTCCGATGGAATCCCTTTTCTTTAAACAAGCTGACCGCGCCCTTAATCATCTGGTTTCTTCTTCGTTCAATCAGTTGTTCATCTTTGATCGTAGAAGTGACTTTACTTCCGTCCATTTTCCATCACCTCCTGCTTCCAATCTTTGTACCAGTTCCGGGCAAGCTGATATGGGTCGGCATCCGGCTTATCTACCTGCTCAAGAAAGACCGGCGAATCTGTCAAATAGGTATCGACATCACGCCATATTTCTTCACGGATAAGCTCCTTGACCTCTAGTTCCAGTTTGCGGATCCGCTGTTCTTTCCCCTGATTTGTTTCCGCCAGATACGTTTTATGATTTTCCATTTGCTTCCACAAATCGTCGATACCCTTGTTCTCGGTCGATACCGTGGTAATAATAGGAGGCACAAAGCGTTCTTTATTTGTCATCATGATAAAATCACGCAATAAGATTCTCAGCTTTTCTACACCTGGTAAATCCGCCTTATTGATGACGAATAAATCAGCGATTTCCATGATCCCCGCTTTGAAAACCTGCAGTACATCTCCACTATTCGGAGTCAAAACAAGAGCGGTCGTGTCGGCCACTTTCATGATATCCAGTTCAGACTGCCCTACCCCGACTGTCTCGACAAGTACGATATCAAATCCAAACGCATCACAAATCCGAAGCGTATCCTTCGTCGCCCTCGCCAGCCCGCCCAAGCTGCCCCTGGTTGCCATGCTGCGGATAAAGACCCCTGGATCGGTAAAATGCTGGTTCATTCGTATTCGATCCCCGAGCAATGCTCCTCCGCTAAACGGGCTGGTCGGATCAACTGCAATAACGGCAATGGTCCATCCCTGGCTTCTGACATGGTGGATCAGCCGATTGACCAGAGAGCTTTTTCCCGCTCCAGGCGCCCCCGTGATCCCTATAAAATGCGCGTTGTTACGCAGGGAAAAGATATCCTGTAGCAATGACAGCTTTTCCGGATGATCGTTTTCCACCATCGTAATCGCCTTGGCCAAGGCTCTGATATCCTGTTTTGCAATGTTCTCCGCCAACTCGTGCATCGAATCGATCCCTTTCCAGTTACTCCAATTTTTTTACACTACTTGCAATTCGCCTGCCATCCAGGAACAATACGGATCGCAATGTCTCTTCAGAAACTCCTTCCTTTCCGTTTATTCCTTCGTCAGCATGCGGCCTATCACCAAACGCTGGATTTCATTGGTTCCTTCATAAATCTGGGTGATCTTGGCGTCCCTCATATACCGCTCGACCGGATAGTCCTTCGTATAACCATAGCCGCCATAAACCTGGACTGCCTCTGTAGTGATCCGCATCGCAGCATCGCCGGCAAACAATTTGGACATGGCAGATGCCTTACCGTATGGTAGCCCGTTCGACTCCAACCATGCTGCCTGGTAAGTCAATAAGCGGGCTGCTTCGATTTCCGTCGCCATATCGGCAAGTTTGAACGATATCCCCTGATTTTGAGCAATCGGTTTGCCGAACTGCTCCCTCTCTTTGGCATAACCTACAGACGCATCTAGTGCTCCTTGTGCAATTCCAAGTGCCTGGGCCGCGATTCCGTTACGACCGCCATCCAGAGTAGTCATCGCTATCTTGAATCCTTGTCCTTCAGCCCCAAGAAGATTTTCTTTAGGGACACGACAATTTTCAAAAATCAATTCGGTAGTCGGCGAGGAGCGAATCCCAAGCTTTTTTTCCTTTTTGCCGAAAGAAAAACCGGGAGTTCCTTTTTCAACGATAAAAGCACTGATGCCGCGATGTTTGGCATCCGGATCGGTTTTGGCAAAAACGATGTACGTATCGGCTACACCCCCATTGGTGATCCAAACCTTGTTGCCATTTAACAAATAGCTGTCCCCATCCAGTCGCGCAGTCGTCTTCATCGAAGCCACATCACTCCCGGCACCGGGTTCGGACAATGCATACGCGCCAAGCTTTTCTCCTCTCGCCAATTCCGCAAGATAGGTCTGTTTCTGATTTTCTGATCCGTATTTGTATAACGGCCAGCTAGCCAGCGAGATGTGGGCTGACAGCGTTACACCCGTCGAGGCGCAGACACGGGACAGCTCCTCCACCGCGATGACATAACTGACAAAATCTGCACCGATTCCACCGTATTTTTCCGGCCATGGAATACCCGTAAGGCCCAGCTCGGCCATTTTGTCAAAAATCTCCCGGTCAAACCTTTCTTGTTCGTCTCGTTCGGCTGCTGACGGTTCCACCTCATTTTTGGCGAAATCACGCACCATTTTTCTTAACATTTCTTGTTCATCGGTTAATTGAAAATCCATTAATGCTCCCCCTTTTTCAAACTGATCAATCACGCAGCAAGTGCTTGCTGATTACAATGTGTTGAATTTCACTGGTACCTTCATATATTTCGCAAATCTTGGCATCTCGGAAAAGGCGTTCGACAGGATAATCTTTCGTGTACCCGTAGCCACCGAATATTTGAACGGATTCGATCGCTGCCTTGACTGCCGTTTTGGATGCAAAAAGCTTCGCCATGGAAGCCTCTTTGCCGCATGGTTTTCCT
Organism: Virgibacillus senegalensis; assembly: GCF_000821245.2. Taxonomy (GTDB): domain Bacteria; phylum Bacillota; class Bacilli; order Bacillales; family Amphibacillaceae; genus Sediminibacillus; species Sediminibacillus senegalensis. The sequence goes on along the minus strand of NZ_LN611424.1, from coordinate 461,140 downwards.
TGTGTTCGCAAGGAAGCTGCCTGGTACGTCAACAATTTAGCTGCTTCCACGTCCGTTGCCATATTTGCCAGCTTAAACGAAATACCTTGTTGATTGGCGATCGGTGTACCAAATTGTTCCCGCTGCTTTGCATAAGCGATTGAATAGGCTAAGGCTGCATCGGCAATCCCAAGTGATTGCGCGGCGATTCCTATTCGCCCGGCATTTAAATTGGCCATGGCGATCTTAAAACCGTCTCCTTCATTTCCAAGGAGTTGTTCTTTGGGCAAATAGCAATTTTCAAAATGAAGCTGTACGGTGCTGGAGCCGTGGAGCCCCATCTTTTTTTCCGTTTTCCCGACACTCAGGCCGGGGGTATCCTTTTCTACGATAAAAGCACTTACCCCTTTATAGCCTCCTTCCTGGCTGGTACGGGCAAAAACGATATACGTATCAGCATAGCCTCCGTTGGTGATAAACATTTTCGTCCCGTGCAACAGGTAGCCATCCCCTGCAGGCTTTGCTGTCATCTTTAAATTGGAGGCGTCAGACCCGGCCCCAGGTTCAGTAAGGGCAAATGCCCCCAAAAACTGTCCGCTTGCCAGTTTTGGTAAATACTTTTGCTTCTGCGCATCGTTGCCAAAATACAAAACCGGATTTGTACCGACTGAGGTATGTACCGACAAAATGACCCCTACTGTCGCACTCACTTTCGATAATTCATGAAGGGCGATGATATAGGAGGTGTAATCCATCCCACTGCCTCCGAATTCTTCCGGAATCGGAATACCCATGAGCCCGAGTTCTCCCATCCTCCGGACAATTTCAAGCGGAAAACGATCATCTGCTTCCATCCTGGGTATCTCCGGAGCGACTTCCTTTTCGGCGAAATCCCGAACCATTTTTCGCATCATTTGCTGTTCGTTGGTAAAAGCGACATCCATCCTCCACGCCTCCTCCCCATTTTGATTATCCCTGGTAGCTATAAAATCCCTGACCGGTTTTCTTGCCGAGCCACCCTGCCTTCACATACTTACGCAGTAGCGGACATGGGCGATATTTACTGTCACCGAATCCTTCGTGTAACACTTCCATGATATAGAGGCACGTATCAAGGCCGATGAAATCAGCCAATTGCAGCGGTCCCATCGGATGATTCATTCCCAGCTTCATGACGGTATCGATGTCTTCCGGGGAAGAAACCCCTTCATAAACCGCGTAAATTGCTTCATTGATCATCGGCATTAAAATACGGTTGGCGGCAAATCCGGGATAATCATTGACTTCCACCGGAGTCTTCTCCAGCCTGACCGCCAGCTGCTTGACCGTCTCAAACGTTTCATTGCTCGTCTGCAGTCCGCGAATGACTTCGACTAGTTTCATCACCGGGACGGGATTCATAAAATGCATGCCGATCACCTGATTAGGACGTTTGGTAGCAGCGGCAATTTCCGTGATTGGTAACGATGATGTATTGGATGCTAATATGGCGTGGCCAGGTGCATATTCATCCAATTGACGGAAGATATCCATTTTGATCTCCATGTTTTCCACTGCCGCCTCAATCACCAAATCGCATGATTGGGCATCTTCTAAGGTGGTACTGGAGGCAAGCCGGTTGACCGCAGCCTGACGGGCTTCTCCAGTAAGTTTTCCTTTTTCCAGAGCCCGCTGCAGCCGCTTTTGGATGCCGGCAATCCCTTTTTTCAAAGAAGCTTCCGAAACATCATAGAGCAGCACATGAAGACCGGCAGTCGCACATACTTGGGCAATACCTGCTCCCATCTGACCTGCACCGACGACCATTATTTTGTTTAGTTGCATGACATTTTCTCCTCTCGAATGGATCTCATCTTGTTTTGCCATTATCGGACTTCGAGCAGTACGGCATCTCCCTGCCCGCCGCCACTGCAAATAGCAGCAATCCCGAGCCCGCCGCCCTGTCGTCTTAGCGAATGAATGAGTGTCCAAATGATTCTGGCGCCACTTGCTCCGATTGGATGGCCTAAAGCTACCGCACCGCCATGGATGTTCACTTTTTCCAAATCCAGATTAGCAATCGCGCTGCTGGCCAGCGAAACGGCGGCAAAAGCCTCGTTCACTTCAAACAAGTCAATATCGTTCAACGTCTTACCCGTCTTCTCTAATAGGGCATTGATCACGAGTCCAGGTGTCTGCGGAAAGTTTTCCGCCTCGACAGCAATTTCCTGATGGGCAAGTACATGAGCTAAAGGCTCCAGTCCTTCTGCTTCAGCCCTTTCTTCCGACATTAGCACCATGGCGCATGCACCATCGTTCACTCCCGGTGCATTTCCCGCGGTAATGGTCCCATCCTTATCAAAAGCCGGACGTAAAGAAGCCAGCGTTTCCAATGTGGTATCTTTTCTTGGGGCTTCGTCCTGATCCACAGTCAGGGGAGTCCCCTTACGCCGCGGCACTTCCACTGGTACAATTTCATCCGAGAAAATCCCTGCTTCGATTGCTTTGACAGCCCGTTGTTGGCTGCGCAGCGCCCATTTGTCTTGTTCCTCCCTGGTGATGCCAAACTCCTCGGCTGTCTTGTTGCCGTAGCTCCCCATATGAACACCGGTAAATGAGCAAGTAAGTCCATCATGAATCATCATGTCCTTTACTTGTTGGTCTCCCATTCGGTAGCCATTCCTTGCGTTTGGCAGAAAATACGGAGCGTTGCTCATGCTCTCCATGCCGCCGGCTACGATGATCTCTTCTTCCCCGAGCTGGATTAACTGATCGGCAAGCGTCACACTTCGCATCCCGGAGGCACATACTTTATTAATCGTCTCTGTTTTGACTTCCCAAGGTATTCCTGCCTCTCTCGCAGCTTGCCTGGAAGGAAGCTGTCCCTGCCCACCTTGCAGCACCGTACCCATGATCACCTCATCTATCTTTTCTGCCGGAAGACCGACTTGCTCGAGGGCTGCCGCTATTGCTCTTCCTCCTAATTGCGCAGCTGTCAGTGGGCTCAACGCTCCTCCTAGTTTGCCAAAGGGAGTTCTTGCTCCCGCCACAATCACCGATTTCGTCACATTCATTCCTCCTTTTATTTGTTAACGCTTACATAATTATGATTGAACGTTCGCTCACCATCACGGCAAAAGGCAAGGAACTGTCCGACCAGAGCAGTTCCTGTACCTATTTGCATAACAGATTAAAGTCTTTTTCACACGAGTTATATATAGTAACACGCTTCGCCGTTTATGCCGTTTTCTCCTCTTTCTTTTCAAAAACCGAGATTGCCAATATCTCTGCTACATCCATCGTACTAATGTCTTCGTCGACTTCCTTGGCTTTGGTCCCATCGCTCAACATCGTCAAACAAAATGGGCATGCGCTCGAAATCATCGTCGGATTGACACGGAGCGCCTGTTCCGTTCTGGCTACGTTTATCCGGTTGCCCGTCTTATCCTCTGTCCACATGAGACCGCCTCCTGCTCCACAGCACATTCCGTTCTCCCGATTCCGATCCATTTCGACCAGCTTCAAGCCGGGTATCCTATTCAATATTTCACGCGGCGGATCATAAACGCCGTTGTATCTGCCTAAGTAACAGGAGTCATGATACGTCAACGTTTCATTTATTTCTCTGCTCGGCTTCAATCTTCCTTCATTCAAGAGATCATATAGCAATTGCGTATGATGGTAGACCTCCGCTTCGAAACCGAAATCAGGATATTCATTTTTAAAGATGTTGTACGCATGCGGGTCGATGGTGACGATTTTTTGCACGTTATGCTTTTGAAATTCTTTGATATTTTTCTCGGCAAGCTCCTGGAAGAGAAACTCATTGCCTATACGTCTGGCTGTATCACCGGAGTTTGCCTCTTTGTTTCCTAAAATTGCAAATTTAACGCCGGCTTCATTCATCAGCTTGGCAAATGCCATGGCAATTTTTTGGCTGCGATTGTCGTAAGAGCCCATGGAACTAACCCAAAATAGATATTCAAATTCTTCACCGGCTTTTTTCATCTCTTTGACTGTCGGGATCGATACATCCGGCTCAAGGTCACGCCAATTATCACGTTCTTTTTTCGACAGTCCCCAAGGATTCCCCTGGCGTTCAATATTCATCATCGCTCGCTGTGCATCCTGGTCCATCCTGCCCTCTGTCAAAACAAGGTACCGACGCAAATCGATAATCTTATCAACATGTTCATTCATGACCGGACACTGATCCTCACAGTTCCTGCATGTAGTACAAGCCCAAAGCTCCTCTTCCGTAATCACATCGCCAATCAGGCTTGTATTGCTGACAGACTCCAAGCCTGCAGCAACTTCGTTTTTAGCACCTCCAGCGTTTCTCGCCATCTGGGCAAGCTGATTGCCTTGCGTATTGGCAAACGCATAACTTGGAACCCATGGCGATTGGCCGGTCACAGCAGCGCCTTTTTCTGTCAGGTGGTCGCGAAGTTTTACAATTAAATCCATCGGAGAGAGCATCTTACCTGTCCCTGTCGCTGGACAGACATTGGTACAGCGGCCGCATTCCACACAGGCATACAAGTCAATCAGCTGAAGCTGATTGAAATCTTCTATTTTGCTGACACCGAAGGATACTTCTTCCTCATCCATCTCCTCATCTACTTCGAAGTCCAGCTTTTTCAGCTTCCCTGGAGGTGTCTGCCTGCTCAAAAACACATTGGCCGGAGCAGCCAGCAGGTGAGCATGCTTCGACTGCGGCACGTAAACGAGAAAGCTTAGCAATGCCAATAGATGGATCCACCATGCAACAAAAAATACGGCAGCGGCAGCAGATGGAGAAAACCACGAGAAAGCGCTTGCAATAATGGATGCAATCGGCTCTGTCCAGGTCGCGTCATGGCCGTGCCAAATCATGCCCATCCCGTTGCCTAGCAGTACGGACAGCATGAGCGTGCCGATAAACAAAAGCACCAAACCTGCCTTAAAACCGCGTTTCAAACGAACAAGTTTTTCGATATAACGCCTGTAAAAAGCCCAAACAACGGCAACGAGAATCATCAGGGTGACAAGTTCTTGAAAAAAAGTAAACCCTGGATAAAGCACCCCAAAGGGTAGATGTGAACCTGGAGCCAGCCCTTTGACAATGAAATCGATGGCCCCGAATTGGACGAGAAGGAACCCGTAAAACATCATTACATGGATTGCGCCTGATTTTTTATCCTTTAAAAGTTTTTTCTGGCCAAAGACATTGACCCAGACACGGTTCAACCGCTCTTTGATTTCTCCATCGAATTCAAATTTTTTCCCCATTTTGATGTAAGCGATCCTTGTTCTGACTACACGAACGAATAAGTATATGCCATAACCGGTAACAGCTAGAAATAAAATCCAATTAAGCAGCAATAGACCGTCCATTGCCATCCCCCCACCTTGTAGTTATTGTCCCTTGTTGCAACCATTGTTGCGGATCGTACTATTTTGTTTAAACAGGTGCTGAATCCCCCTCTGTACAAAATGGTTATACCTCTACTTTATATTATGAATGAACATTCAGTCAACAAGATTGTAAGAATTTTTTTACATTTAAGCATGAAAAGAAGATGGACCAACATACATACTTCCATCCTCCCGTTGAAAACTAACAATAACCAAGAAAGAGAGAAAACAAAAAGGAGTCCTTTGAAATGAAAGAAATTATTTTATCGCTGTTAACCGGCTTTGTTGTCGGATTCATATTCGCATGGGGAAAGCTGCCTATCCCCGCTCCACCGGCTCTTGCAGGAATTATAGGGATCGTCGGAATCTATTGTGGTTTTAAATTTTTTCAATATGTCGAGCCGTGGGTTCATAAGCTGTTTACTTAGGTTTGGATATGGAGATTAACTTCCTATTATTTATTCGAATGGCTGGAAACCGGTCGCTCCTTCAATGAGAAATATTTAACAAAGCTTCCTCTACAAATTATCATTGTTACCGAGAGCCAGTTTATTGCACACAAAAAGAGAGGAAGAAACGTATTTCTTCCTCTCCTTTACGCGAAAGTTAAATCCTTAACCGCCTATTAAGAATTGTTGTTATTTCGCTGTTGGCTACGGCGTTCGCCGCCTTTTTGACCAATTTCTTCATAGAATTCCTGGTCATGGTTTTTCGAAGTTGTATTACCGCCTTTTTGACCAATCTCTTCATAGAATTCTTGATCGTGATTTTGCGAAGTAGTTTCGCCGCCTTTTTGGCCTATTTCTTCATAGAATTCACGATCATGTGTTTTGGAAGTAGTTTCTCCACCTTTTTGACCAATTTCTTCATAGAATTCACGGTCATGATTTTGCGAAGTAGTTTCGCCGCCTTTTTGACCAATTTCTTCATAGAATTCACGGTCATGGTTTTGGGAAGTAGTTTGTCCGCCTTTTTTACCTGCTTCCTCTACTGACATCTTTCTATTGTTGTTATCATTCTTAGCCATTCTGTAAAACTCCTTTCCTGAAATTTAATTATTATCTCTTACATTACTACTAGTTCCACGAGTAGATAGGCTATTAAACCTCTTTAGCGGAATTTTTATTTAGAAGTATAAAAATATCTACATGTTTTTAATCCTAATGTTTTAAGGGTAAAGATAATTATTCGTATAAAGAGGGGTGAAACAACATGCCTAAGATTAAGGATGAGGACAACTATATAGACATTCAGTTGGGCAAGTTCCAATTGTTCTTTAACAAAAAGTACCGGTTGATTTCTCTGACAAATGATATCGCATTGGGGCTTTGGTTCTTTATCGGGAGTATTTTCTTTCTTTGGAAGGAAACACAAACGATCGGGACTGTCTTGTTCATACTGGGAAGTGCACAACTGCTGATCCGGCCGTTGTTAAAAATCATCCATGCCTTTTACTTAAAACGTACTCCTCCCCATCACCAGGACGATTCCTAAAAGACTGGCTGTGACATGCACGCCAGTCTTTTTAACATTTTTCCAATAGATTTTTGTCTTTTCCCTATCGTTTACACAATATATTTCCATCGTTGCTCCTTTGCATCTATTTCCACATTTCTATGTTATTTATCATCGTATCCTTGAATCACGAATCCATCTGTCCTGCTCCATTCTCCATAATAAAAACTGCTCACAACAAAAAAACCACGAAGAAATTAATTTCTTCGTGGTTTTTCCTGTTAATAGAGGGCTATTGAGATATTCCCTTCTTTTGTGTTATAGAGAATGTTAGGTTCACTCGTTACATCCGTTCAGGAGCAGTTACACCAATCAAGGCAAGACCGTTTGCGATCGTAATGCGGACTGCTTCCATCAATGCCAGGCGTGCTTTGGTCCGCTCTGGATTTTCCGTGTCCAGCACCTTCTCCGCATTGTAAAAGCTGTGCAGCGTCGAAGCTAAATCAAAGATGTATTGTGTCACGCGATGTGGTGTTCGCTTTACTGCTGCCTCTTCAATGGCAGAAGTGAATTCACCCAGTCGCTTCAGCAGCTCTTCCTCTTTTTCCGATGCCAGCAAGGAAGCATCGATATCTTTGCTGACTGTAAAGCCTTTCTCTTCTGCCTGTTTGAGCATTGTACAAATCCGGGCATGGGCATACTGCACGTAAAATACCGGGTTTTCGTTGGACTCAGAGCGGGCCAAATCCATGTCAAAATCCAGGTGCGAGTCACTGGAACGCATAACGAAGAAATACCGCATCGCGTCAATGCCCACTTCTTCCATCAGCTCTCTCAATGTCACTGCTTTACCTGTACGTTTACTCATCTTGACCCGTTCTCCATTTTGGAACAGGTTGACCATTTGAATGATCTCTACTTCGAGCTTGCCTTTTTCATAACCAAGCGCCTGGATTGCAGCCTTCATACGAGGGATATAGCCATGATGATCTGCCCCCCAAATATTGATCAATGTATCAAAGCCACGGTCCAGTTTATTTTTATGATAGGCAATATCCGGAGTCAGATACGTATAACTGCCATCTTGTTTAATAAGTACACGGTCCTTGTCGTCCCCGAAATCGGTGGTACGGAACCAGGTGGCACCGTCTTGTTCATAGGTATGCCCTTTATCGTTCAACGCATTCAACGCATGGTCGATTTGACCATCTTGATACAGGGACGTTTCGGAAAACCAGTTATCAAACGGGACACGGAATTGGGACAAGTCACCTTCCAATTTTTGCAGCTCATATTTAAGTCCGTACTCACGGAAAAACTGAAGTCGTTCTTCAGCAGGTGCATCGCTCCATTTGTCGCCGTAGTCCTCTGCAAGCTGCCGGCCCAATTCGATAATGTCTTTTCCGTGATAGCCATCTTCCGGCATGTCCCACTGTTTGCCCAGCGCCTGCATATAACGAGCTTCGACCGAGATAGCCAAGTTATTAATCTGGTTGCCGGCATCATTAATGTAATATTCCCTTTCCACTTCGTAACCGGCTTTTTCCAAAAGGTTTGCCAGTGAGTCACCAACTGCCGCACCCCGGGCATGACCAAGATGCAGGTCGCCTGTCGGATTGGCCGACACAAACTCAATCTGGATTTTCTGTCCTGCGCCGATCTTCGAATTTCCATAGCCTTCGCCTGCATCCAAAATCGAAGGTACAAGCTCCGTCAAATATTGATTGTCCATAAAAAAGTTGATGAATCCGGGACCGGCTATTTCCATTTGCTTGATGGAAGCCTTGGTATGGTCAAACTGATCAATGATTTTCTCGGCGATTTGCCTTGGGGCCATTTTGGCGATCCTAGCCAGCTGCATGGCAATATTGGTTGCATAATCGCCATGATTTTTGTCCTTCGGCTGCTCCAGGACAACGGCCGGTACTTCCTCCGGTGCCGCCAGACCTGCCTCTACAACCGCCCGGCCGATTTCTTCTTTAAGCTTTTCTTCTGTTTGCTGCATAATATTCATCGAGACGCCTCCTCCTAATTGGATAAGACAGGCACCCGCTCTCAAAAGCAGCCGAGCCTGACCTTTATCCTCTGCAATGTATATGTTCCTTCGGATCTGTCCATCGGACTTTTCCTGGGTATTTTGCCGATACGTTGACCGTGGCAGCATGTGCTCTCCAGTATCCTGGATTAGTCACTGTGCGTGTTGGAACCCTAAGGTCAACCGGTGTCTGCGTTTCCCTTCTCCATTCATCTTCGTCGTATAACTAATAAACAATTCACCGTTTTTCTGCTCTTTTAATTGTTTAAAAATAATTTGGTCAGTATGTGTTTCCATATGCATGGTGCCGAATTCATGTCGATAAACATTTTCGGTCGTCTGTTTTTTTCGAAACACTTGATGCATTCTTACGGCGCCTGTCCGCTTCACACTGACTTTTTCCGGATGAATGGTGATCAGAGCCTGGACATCCTCCCCCTGTTCCTGATGCTCGGTAAAGGTTAGGACAGCGGTATCCCCTTTTTGTATATAACTGCCCGTTTCTTCCACAACGGTTACATCTTTTTGACCTAAATCAAAAATTTCGGTCGTTAACTTGATATCTACTGCTGTTTTGCCTGATGTCACTTTTAGACACCCCCTTAAGCGGGTTTTTCGATAGACGTTCCTAAATAACTAATTATAAGAATGAATCAGGAAAAACTCAAGCCCCTTGGTAGATGGATAGTCAAGCTCAATTAACAATTTGCTCCAGTCGGCTAGCGTGTCCTATCAAGCTAGCGCCACAGTCTTACTTCACCTGATCGTTGCAGGAAATTTTTTCCTCGATAAAAAACGCTGCCATTTGGCAGCGTCAATGTACAGCATTCAGTTTATTCATTTCCAACAACGGCAGTTTGGCAAAGAAGTGGTCACTTCGTTCCTTTACAAAGCGCCGGTAAGAGATTTCCAGCATTTCGACATCGCGGGTAGCTTTTCCTAAGTAGTACTGCTGGAAAGGGGTCAAACTGGTGAAGTTGCTCAAGATGTTTACACAAGTCGTCACATCACCACGGGCAAGCGCAAGATGAGCCGCTTCGGATTCAACCGGTGTGGTAATACCCTCCGTTCTTCCGTGGAAAGCGGCAATAAAAGGAATGGTATAATTGTTGATTCCCTGGATTGCCGTTAAATCTTCAATCATATTTGCCAGACGCTTCGCCTCTATAGCATGTTGCATGGCCTGATGATAGCTGTCAAACAAATATCCAAGAGCCATGGTATTGTGAATGTCCACCTTTTTCCTCGGGCAGTGGGTGGTTTGCAAAATACGAAAACCATGCTTCCGGGCAATGATCATTTCATTACGTTTCCAATGGAAGGTAAGGAGCATTTCATCAAGCCTTACGGAAAACAATTCGCGCAGCAGCGGATCCTTTATCTCATGGATGTTTAGCAGCAAGCCGTCCAAATAACTGCTCAGTTTACCATATTCTTTTCGTTCAAAATGAGCGTACACACGCAAAAACATATGCAAGCATTCGAGTTCGACACTATCTGCCTCTAATGTATTCAATCGTTCCAAATACTCATCCGTCTTTAGCTTTCTTTTTCTGCGAAGATTGATAAGCTTGTACAACTGTCCCCATTGACGATTTTTCGGGTTCTTGGATGCCAGGTTTTTTTCGATGAGGCAATCAAGATCATCCAGGAAGCCATAGGCATATAAAAATTCCATGCCGACTCGCTGATTGACACTTGCCCTCGCCTTTAAACAATAGCTGCGGGTTACATCGATCGCTGTGTTGATGTCATCAGAAACAGAGAATGATTGAAAAACATGAAAAAGGGAAAGCTCCCCTTCCTTTAAAAAAAACTGATTTCTTGCCCGGATTGAACCGGCATCAGTTCCAACAGGCTTCATCTTTTTTTCTTCAATGTTTTTCATAGTTACCCCTTTCCACCCCTAAACCTACATATAGTGGCAATCTACCTTGATTATACCATATATTCTACTATTTATCCTCTAGTTCTTAGAATTTTCAAACAGAACGTTGTCGAATCGTTCCTATCTTAAACCTGGACGTTATTTTTGAACCCAGCCTAACAATATTTCTCTAATAAATTTGCTAGCCGCGATAGCAGTCTGTTCGGTCGGATCATAAACCGGAGCAACTTCGACAAGATCGGCACCGACCACTTCTAAATCGGCCTTGGCAATTAATTGAATCGCCTCCAAAAGCTCTTTGGAGGAAATACCGCCCGCTTCTGCTGTGCCTGTTCCCGGAGCAAATGCAGGGTCAAGAACGTCAATATCGATGGTGACATACACTTTTCTCCCGGCAAGCTTTGGCAGTACACGTTTTAACGGTTCTGCGACCGAAAATTTGGACATGTGCATGCCGCTAGTTTCAGCATACTGAAATTCTTCCCGCATGCCAGAGCGGATACCGAATGAGTAAACATTTTCCGGTCCTATCAACTCACATGTCTTCCTGATCGGGGTCGAGTGGGACAGTGGCTCTCCTTCGTATTCCTCGCGCAAATCCGCATGGGCATCGATGTGGAGGACTGCAATGTCTGTATGCTTTTCATAGACCGCCTGAATGATCGGCCAGGATACCAGATGTTCTCCGCCTAATCCTAAGGGGAATTTTTCTTTTTCCAGCACCTTTTGGGCATAATCGTAAATCATATCAAGGCTGCGCTGCGGGTTTCCGAATGGCAGCGGTATGTCTCCAGCATCAAAAAAATTCACTTCCTCCAAATGCTTGTCCATGTACGGACTGTATTCTTCCAAGCCTAGAGAGGCTTCCCGTATCCGGTTTGGACCGAAGCGTGAGCCCGGACGGAAACTGACGGTCCAATCCATCGGCATGCCGTAAATAATCGCCTCGGCTTCTTCTACATCCGGCCGTGACATGATAAATACTTTACCTGAATAAGCTTCATCAAATCGCATCAGATCCACCTCCTTACTCGGTTAAATCCTTAACAAATTTCGGCAGGGCAAATGAGGCAAAATGGAGTTCTTTGGTATAGTATTTCGTCTCTATGTCCGTAAAGCGTTCATCCTTTGCTTTAAGCGGATCATGTATTTTGCTGCCGATGGTGAAGGTCCAAAGCCCGCTAGGATACGTCGGAATGTTTGCTGTATAAATTCGTGTGACAGGAAAAATTTCTTTTACATCTTGATAAACCTGTTTGATCAAGTCTGCTTTAAACCATGGATTGTCGGTCTGAGCAACAAAGATACCATCATCCTTCAGCGCTTTGGCAATCCCGTCATAAAAGCCCTTTGTAAACAAGTTTACTGCCGGTCCTACAGGTTCTGTGGAATCGACCATAATGACATCATATGCCTTCTCGCTTTCAGCGATATGCATAAATCCATCCGCAACCTTCACTTCGACACGGGGATCATCCAATTCACCGGCTATTTCAGGCAAATATTGCTTGGAGTATTCAATTACTTTGCCATCTATTTCCACAAGCGTTGCAGATTCTACCTGCTTATGTTTTAGTACTTCGCGGATTACCCCGCCATCTCCTCCTCCGACAACCAAAACATGTTTCGGATTAGGATGGGTGAATAACGGAACATGGGCAACCATCTCGTGATAGACAAACTCATCCTTCTGTGTGGTCATTACCATACCGTCCAGTACGAGCATATTCCCCCACTCTTCTGTTTCCAGCATGTCCAGCTTTTGAAATTCCGTTTGCTCAGAATGTAAAGATTGCTTGATTTTTGCAGTAATCCCAAAATCTTTTGTTTGTTTTTCCGTGTACCATAATTCCATGTTCATTCTCCTTTTCTTAGAAGAGTTTCTTAAGTTTCTTGATTAAATCTTTTCCCTTTCACAAGCGTCCGTGCTTATCCTTAAGCTGTCCGGCCGTCTATCCTGTTTTTTGCCTCATGCAGATAGCATCCAAAAACTCCGGAAGGGCTTTGTCCATTTTGCTTTCCTTCCGTTAACGTTGATATCAACAAGTATTACTACTGTTATTTACCTGAATAGACTGCTTGAAACGCAAGTTCAGTATTTGATGAGTTGGCACACGGCCCTTACGTTATCTATGTAAAATCGACACAACAGGACTTCACACCATAAACTCAACAATATTAAAAATCTTATACTTAAGCACAAGGAAAAATCAACTCTTTTGGCAGGTTTATTTCTTCGTTTTCCAACCTATACTGGTAAGGTTACTTATTTTCTCCTTGTCTACATATTCATAAAATCAGGTGGATGCCATGATTTCTTTTATAAAAAAACAAATAGCCAAAATTGAAAACAAACTGCTGCGCAGGGGAATTATCTCCCTCCTACTAATGACGACTGCCACCATAGCGGCCGTCACGATTCTGTATGCAGCTGCTCTAATCCTCGGTCCACCGCCTATGAGCAAAGGCGGGAATACCATCTATTATAGTGCGGATGAAAAGGTCATCGGGGAAGAACATGGTCCGGAAAACAGATATTGGGTCGGTCTGGAGGATATGTCTCCCATGCTGATACAATCTGCTTTGGCGATAGAAGATAAACGGTTTTACTCCCACCACGGACTGGATATCAAGCGGATCCTCTCAGCGGCCTGGAACGATATAAAAGCAATGTCGAAAGTACAAGGGGCAAGCACGATTACCCAGCAGTTGGCGCGAAATCTTTATTTATCCCATGAGAAAACCTGGATTCGGAAGGCGAAGGAAGCTTTTTATGCCATCCGCCTGGAAATGTTCTACGGAAAGAAGGAAATTCTCGAAGGATATCTCAACACCATTTATTATGGGCACGGGGTTTATGGAGTCGAAGCAGCCAGCAGGTATTTTTTCGATAAATCCGCTAAACAGCTCGATTTAGCAGAAGCTGCATTACTGACAGGAATTCCGAAGGGGCCATCCTATTATTCTCCATATCAGCATTTAGATCATGCAAAAGCTCGCCAAGAACGAATTCTGGCTGCTTTGGAGCGGGCCGGGCATATTTCGGAGGAGGAAAAGTTCCTTGCAACCCGTAAAGACATACTATTGACCGAACAAACAGATGTGGCGAAGAACAAAACGGCACCCTATTTCCTGGATTCCGTACTGTCAGAGTTGCAGGACATACTCGATATAGACACGGAAGCGATCCGATCAGGCGGCTATCAAGTCTACACTACTCTCAACCTTGAACAGCAACAACAATTAGAAGATACGGTCAAAGGGGCGATCAGCAGTTCCTCTGATCTGCAAGTCGGAGCTGTCGCACATGATCCGCGAGACGGCGCAATTACAGCAATGGTAGGTGGCCGTGATTATGCAGAAAGTCAATATAACCGTGTCACACAGGCAAAGCGGATGCCTGGCTCCTCATTTAAACCTTTTTTGTATTACGCAGCCCTGGAAAACGGTTATACTGCTGCAACTTCCCTGCTCAGTAAACCGACGGCTTTCGAGCTAGAGGACGGTACTGTCTATCAGCCTAGCAACTACAATGGCTACTATGCCAATGAGCCGATTACATTGGCACAGGCATTGGCTTTATCGGATAATATCTACGCAGTAAAAACAAATCTATTCTTAGGCCCTGCTGAACTGGTGAAAACAACAAAGAAATTCGGTATCAAAGAAGATTTTGATGCCGTACCATCTTTAGCACTCGGGACGGGAGCGGTAACTGTCAATGAAATGGCAGCTGCCTACAGCATGCTTGCCAACGGCGGAAAACAAGTTGACCCGTTCACCATCCAAAAAGTGGCAGACCAGCATGGCAAGATTCTTTATGAGCGTGAGAAAAAAGAACCACCTACCGTGCTTAACCCTGTCAGTACCTTCATCCTAACCGATTTAATGACAGGCATGTTCGATGAATCACTTAACGGCTATATGCGGGTAACCGGCGCATCCATCGCCGACGAACTGACCAGGCCATATGCGGGCAAGTCAGGGACAACCAAGACGGATAATTGGATGGTTGGATTCAGTCCTAATCTTGTCACAAGTGTGTGGACAGGCTTCGACGAAAACAAACCAGTGGAAAATACAGATGACCTCCAGGCAGCCAAAGATATTTGGGCCGGATTTATGGAAAAAGCCCATGCCGGCCTTCCTTTTCATACTTTCCGGGTTCCGGACGGCGTGGTCGGCGCTTATGTTGACCCTGTCTCTGGGGAACTGGCTACACCTTATTGCAAACAGCATCGCTTAATGTATTTTTCCGAAGGAAGCGAGCCAACCAGTTACTGTTCCCTTCACCTTGATACGGAAAAAGAGTTAGAAAAGGATGAGCAGTCTGAAAGAGAGGATGGTGAGCAGGAGAGCGGCTGGAAGCGTTGGTTTAAATGGCTGTCTGGAAGGTAAAAGACAGTCTTCTTATGCATAAGAAAAAGGCCGGAACGAATTCCGGCCTTTTTCTTTGTCCTAGTACACAGTTTTACCATGTGATACATATTTTACAAACTTATTCGCAAAACCTCAAGATATTCAATCATTATTCACAATTCAGTCACAAAATGTTCAATTTCTCATTCTCAGGATTGTCTCATTCCGGTAGTGCTTGCTTTAATTCCTCCGAGGAGTTTTCCCACATTTCTTTGTTGAATTCGCGAAGAAAATCGCCCAGAAGTTTTTTTGAGTGCTCATCCATATGTTCAACTATTACCTTGCCTTTTAACGATTTATCCATATGATTGACATGTTCCGGCATCGACTTATAAGCTCGCTTAATGGAACGATCTACACGTATCTCACTGCCTGCCACACCATGATAAAAAGAGCCCGATTCTTTTTTATCGACTGTCACCCAGACAATCCAGTACAATTTGCCATTTGGAACCGCATCTTTATCAGGTAAAAATTTGACTCTCCGCTCCACTTCACTACGGGCATGCATGGCTCCCATATCGACAAACGCCCTGTTTTCGGCAGGATCGATGATAACAGGAGAAATATTTTCTAAACTGATTGAGCCTACACCATAGCCCCCGTGCCCGTCTGTAGAATCATCCTTCATGATCGTGAATTGATTCTTTTTCTTTTTGGAAGGTTGCTCTTCACTCAACTGTAGCTCCTCCTTCTTCTATTAGAACTGCTTAGATTCGCAGTCTTTATGTTAGTATGATATGCTTTTTTTATTGTAGCATAGGGGAAAAATGGATTTCATCTATCAAGTATTTACTCCAACAAGGATTTTCGTTCGGTTGTATCGAAATGGTGAATGAATATTAACAGAGGAGGTAGACAAACATGCCATATGTAACAGTGAAAATGCTGGAAGGCCGAAGTGACGAACAAAAGAAAGCACTTGTAGAAAAAGTGACGGATGCAGTCGTCGATACGACTGGTGCTTCCAAGGACAAGGTCGTCGTATTTATTGAGGAAATGAGCAAAAGCGATTATGCAGTTGCCGGTAAACGGCTTAGCGACGAATAAAAGGACTTATAAGATAGGCAGCGGAATTCCTGTGGAGTTCCGCTGCCTCTTTTATCCTTGTTTTTCCCTTCTCGGAACCTCTTCTTCGCCGATAAATACAAACTGACCTGGCGAAGGATCTCTTTCGATTGCTTGCTCTGCTGGCTTCATTTTACGCACACCGTTCCAGCGCTGTTTCTCCGTTCGTACCCCCACCCGTCTCTGCTGAACTTCCTGAATGCCTTCGATAATTAACTGCATGGCCAGAATCAATAAAACAAAGGCCGCAAATACAGGGACGACAATCCAATACTGTCCGCTCATAAAGGCATTTCGCGAACCGCTGATCAACCCCGACCATTCAAAGGTGACCGAATACGGCCAGGCTTTATAGGATTCATTCAGCATGATACTGGTTCCGCCTAAGAATATATTGAACAAGCCAAGGTGTATCAGGATCAGCAATACTTGAATAAATTGCTGTCCAAAAATGATACCCAATTTTGAATGGAGATGCGGCATAATATGACGAAACAATATATGGCGGGAATTCCCACCCAACACACGGGCTCCGTCTATGTATTCATTCTTGATTATGAGCCTGATTTCATTGCCGATCAACACGGTGGTCAACGGTACGATAAGCAAAATCAACACACCAGCTTCGATCAATATCCGTTCGGTAAAAGAATAAGCAAAACCAGATGTCGTTCCCAGCAAGACAGGGGAAAGAAGAATCACAGCTATAACACTTAAAGGCAAAAAATGAAAGCTATCGATAAATCGCTCTATTCTGCGCTTCCATCTCTCCTTGATAAACAACGCATAAGGAACCGCCAGCAAAAAACCAAACAGCATCCGCATCAAGGCAATGGCACCGGCAAAAAGAATCGTATACTTGGCACCGGTCAATAACTGATCAAGTATGCTGTAACCGTTCCGGTCTGTTCCCAGCAACACATATTCCGAAGGAGGGTGTGGCTTGCTGCTAACCAGATTGCCTTCATCATCATAAATCAAGGTGAAGTTTTTGACCGGCTCTTCATGTATCACAGTATGAACCACGCTGATAGTCAATACAGTGAAGATTATTGCAAAGCCCACAAGGAACTTAGGATGTTTGAAATGGGCAGCCAGGCCTTTGGCATAATCACCTAATCGCTGTTTCCAAGGCATGCTAGGAGTCGCGGAGAAGGAATGGATAAATCTTTTGTCGCTCAGCTGCAAGGCTTCTTTTTCCATGAAGATTTCGACACCCTGATAAAGGATGTAAAACGGCGTAAACACCATCATCAATGCAGCGGCAATCACCATCGGGCGAAAATCCTCCATCATGAAGCTGAAAAGACCGCGAATGTTGAAAATGTACTCGATCACAAACAAACTCGAAAGCGTTCCCCATAATATGATTTTGGAATGGTAGAAAGTGCTTTTGAGAATATTGCGCAAAACGTGGACAGCGATAATTGCATTATCCTTGATCCCTTTACTAAGAGCGAAATCCACATAATCCTTTGTCAATTCTTCCTCCATCAGTAGTAAAATCACACGAAAAAGAGAAATCATCGGCAAAATGGCCAGGACAGATATCGGTGCTATGAAGATTCGTTCATCTCCAAGTGTCACAAACTTCATCAATTGAAGACCTGACTGCTTGTAGATAAATACGATGAACATCTGAAAAAAGAATGCAACCAGCAGGTCCGGGATTGCCTCCATAAGAACCAGTATCCGTTTCACTATGCGGATAATCCCTTTAGGCAGCAGCTGGGTAAGCAGCGCCAGGATAAATGCCAGACCAAAGCCAAGCAACAGGGCAGCCCCCAGGATGCGCATGGAATAAAAGTAAGGATCCCATAAAAAGGAAAACACATTTAGTTGTTCCTGCCTGAACTGATAAACCCACTTGTCTGGCTGCACCAGTTCTTTGGCAAGATTCCATGTGTTCTCAAAATAGAGGCCGATATCGACAATGCCCTCACCTTGTAACAGACTTGGAGCAGAGCTTAATGCAACGATGCCGAGAAGGCCAAGTACATAATACCCAAAGAATTTTATAAATTTCACATGCAACTTCCCCCATCCCCACTTTTTTACATCTACATCCTCTATTGTAATCAATTTTCTAAAAATTCACAATGCACGTTGAAAGGGAACGGGTACATGAAACGGGGTTAACGACTATTAGCTTTTTGGAATTCCTGATCAAAGCCTTCATAGGCGCAGAGCCCGCTACTGCCCATTTTTCTCCAGGATTCTCGCTTATCTCCTCTGTTACGCTATTTCGCTCTATCGAGCAAAAAGAGTTCTCTGTCAAATGTGGTGGTGCGATTTTTCTTCCATCCTCTCTTTATCGAAAGGCTCATTCTAAAACAGCTATTTTACTCAGACCGCAGAGGAAATAAACTCGCTTTCCGCGGACGAACGCCCGAGCCTCCTCGCAAGGCCCGCTGTGGGGTCTCGGCCGCCCGTTTTTCCGCAGGAGTCTCGCTTATTTCCTCTGCTACGCTATTTCGCTCTACAGAGCCTTTTTAACCGCTTGCTGCCATAAAATTTTATGCTTTAATCGTTCAACGTCTTTGATTCCAAAGGAATCTCGTTTTAAAACCTTTATCGTATTGTTTATTCCCTTGATATACCCATTATGAAATGGATACATGGACTGTAAAATCTCTTGTTCCAACGCATGAACGTTTTTCTTACATGGCGAAATGCCTCTATGTTTGAAGCAAACATTCTTCCAGCTGGTGTCAGCAACTTTAGGGTAACAAAGAGAGAGGGAATGAGTGTATTTTTTTTGCACACTGCAGGGACACCACCACATTCAGTATAGAGCCGCCGCAAAAAGAGTGCCTTTCTTTTTATAAAATCAAAGAAAGGCACTCTTTTTAAATAGGCGACTGTTGATTCCACAGGCTACGACATTTCAGTGGGATGGTTGCTGGCGAAGATTGTCGATGAACTCCCAGGCTTCTGCAATCTCCGCAGTTTGGTAGTTTTGCGTTTTTTTGACGGTAAGGACCTTTTCTTCTACTTCCTGTTTGGATAAGTCGTCGAAATATAGCATGGTAGAGACGAGTTCCAGAAATCGAGAGCTTTTTTCTTTCATGCTGTTAATCATTATCTCAAGCGGCGGCAGGTCGACCTTTGAATGGTTCAAAAACGCTTCCCCTTGTTCTGTGACACGATAACGATATTGATAATAATTGCTCTTATCTTCCTTTACCTCGGAAATGAATCCAAGATTGCATAGCTCTTCAACTCGAAGCGTCAGCTCCTCTGAATATGGCCCGTAGAAGTGAAACTCGTATTTTTCCTCGAATGGAATATCGCACTTTTTTAGTATGTAAATCATTTTTTGCAGTTTTTTTCTGCCGACAACTTCCTCTGCGGTCGAGAAAAACTTCATGATCCTGGCGTGATTTTCTAACATACTCACCAACTCCTATTCCGGCCGATCGGCCAATCTGAATTTTACTTATCCGAACAATATCTCAAAAATCCGCGTTTTTTCGGGTTTGTCTGCCGGGAGCTGTTCCAGCACATCCAATGGGAAATACAGTTTGTGGTCTGTGCGTTTTTTGCCGGAAATTGCTTCGACAATGTCCGACTGACGCGACAGCTCCTTCAGTTCATCCTTTTTCGGTTGTAATAAATGGATCGGCAGTCGTTCTTCTTCCTCTCCTGGACGATAAAAGTCATACGGTAAATCGGAGGAGGAATCGACAACCAAATAGTATTCCGGGTCAATGTCGATGGCTTGGAACAACTTGTACAATTCCATCCATTCCGTCATTTGCTGGTTCGGATTGAACTCGATATATTTAAACAGACGCCTGTTGATAAACCGCTCGCACAGATCACTCAATACAGCATCTTTTTCCTCGATCCATGCTTGAAAGTAGTACAAGACAATCGATTCATCCAGTCGCAGATAATCCTCCAAATCGACATCTTCGGCAAAAAACGATAAAAAGTGTATCGGCTTCAGCTTAAATTGGTAATTCTGCTCGTATAAATATTTGGCCCGGTGAAGGATCTTCGACAAAATCACTTCTGCACTTCTGGTCACAGGATGAAAATAAACCTGCCAATACATTTGATAACGGCTCATAATGTAATCTTCTACTGCATGCATTCCGGTCTGCTTAATAACGACTTGATCTTCCATCGGACGCATGACCCGCAAAATTCTTTCCATATCGAAATGTCCGTAGCTCACACCGGTGAAATAAGCGTCGCGCTGAAGATAGTCCATTCGATCAGCATCGATTTGACTGGATATCAGACTGACGACCAGCTTGTTTTCATATGTTTTATTAATAACATCCGCCACATTCTGTGCAAACCCTTCGCCCACACGTTTCAGAATTTTATTGATTTCTGTATCTCCAAGAATGATTTTTTTGGTGAAATCCTCGTGATCCAGCTTAAAAACCTTTTCGAAGGAATGGGAAAATGGACCATGTCCCAAATCATGCAGCAAGGCAGCGCACAGGCACAACAGTCGCTCATCGTTATTCCAGTTCGGACGGTTCTCAAAATTGAATAATATCCGGCGGACGATTTCGTACACGCCAAGCGAATGATTAAACCTGCTGTGTTCCGCGCCGTGGAATGTCAAAAACGAGGTTCCAAGTTGTTTGATCCTTCGCAGCCTTTGAAATTCCCTTGTGCCGATCAAATCCCAAATCACTTGATCTTTGACGTGGATATACCTATGTACCGGGTCTTTAAACACCTTTTCCTCATTTAACTGCTCATCTTTATATGCCATGTCCAGATCCCTTCCATTAATATCAAGGCAGTTTCTTCATAGATTGCCGCTTTGTATCATCCATTAAACGGTGAACGATCAAATTAGAATGATATTCCGTTCTTTTTTCATTTGAAGTTGGCCATAACGGGAACCGACTGTTTTCTATCCGGTTCACCTTGTCTTTCCATCTTCCCTGTACCCTGCTTCCACGCGGAATATTCCATGTGAAATAAAAAGGCGTGGACAGTGACGTCAGTGCTGAGCAGCAGCTGTCGTCGATTTTTTCGATCCACCCTTTTCTCCTATTATATTGCATGTCGACTAATAGACAATTTAATATCATTATATAATAGAAAAGCCGACACAAAAATGGTTTTTTTGCACGAAATGGATTTTTTGTGATTATCAGCAGATCTTGTAATTTGCTATAATGTATTGGCGGCAGTTAGATAAACTGCGGCGGCCCGACCAGACAACTGGCGGACATTAAAGGAGAAATTTTTATGAAAGATTGGAAACAACTGTTTAGTGAAACAGTACGCTATATCGACCAGCGAGGTAAGTCGGCCAGAGATGACGCGATCGCTTCCTTTGCTTATGATGACGCATTGGCCATTTCTGTCGGAAATGAGGATTCTCCTCCGACAGCAAGACTTTGGGT
Organism: Virgibacillus senegalensis; assembly: GCF_000821245.2. Taxonomy (GTDB): domain Bacteria; phylum Bacillota; class Bacilli; order Bacillales; family Amphibacillaceae; genus Sediminibacillus; species Sediminibacillus senegalensis. Next base: position 439,539 of record NZ_LN611424.1, on the reverse strand, counting down.
TCACGAAAAAACGATTATTCTTGGCATTCCCGATGCAAAACTGCCAAATGTGAATGAAGGCATCCAATGGTTAGAAGAGCAAGGATATCAAACGGTCGTCCGGAATTCCGGAGGACTCGCCGTTGTACTTGATTCAGGTGTTTTGAACCTGTCATTTATTTTACCCAATGCCAAACAAACCAGTATTCACGAGGGGTATCAATTGATGGTTTCATTTATCCAGGATTTATTCCAGGATGTCACCTCTGACATAAAAGCCTTTGAAGTAACAGGCTCCTATTGCCCCGGGGAATATGATCTGAGTATTGGAGGCAGAAAATTCGCCGGAATTTCCCAGCGTCGTGTTAAAAACGGATCTGCTGTTCAAATTTATCTTTGCGTGGAAGGAAGCGGCCGTGAACGGGCCGAGTTGGTTCGTGAATTTTATCGAATTGGTATGCAAGGGGAGCCGAACAAATTTGAATATCCAGTGGTAAAGCCAGAGACAATGGCCTCACTAAATGAACTGCTCTCCATGCCGTTAACAGTAGATGATGTATGCAATCGTATCTATCAAGCACTAGAGGGTGTGAGCATGTCCATTACGGAACATTCGCTTGACACCTCAGAACAGCAAGGGTTCAAAAAAAGGTTGGAGCAAATGAAGGATCGAAATATCAAAGCACTGGGAAAATAATTTCCAGTGCTTTCTTTTACCTGTGATGAACGTGACACTCTACCCTGTTGGCTTCCAGAGCCTGCCAATCGATGTCATATCCTATTCCGGGTGTGCTTTTCACAATTATTTCTCCATTTTGCAACGTAACCGGCGGTTTGATAATATCCCGCTCCCAATACCGATCGGAAGCGGAAATATCACCAGGATACACAAACTGTGGCAGACTTGCGACAGCAATGTTATGGGCTCGGCCGACGCCAGACTCCAGCATACCGCCACACCAAACCGGCACGCCCTTTCCCCGGCAAAAATCATGGATTCTCTTCGTTTCACTGATACCCCCGACCCGGCCGATTTTAAGGTTAATGACTCTGCAACTGCCAAGCTCGACTGCAGCCCGAGCATCAGTCAGTGAATTGATGCTTTCATCCAGACATATCGGGGTATCCAATTTGCTTTGTAGTAAAGAATGCTCGTAAATATCATCATGGCCGAGCGGCTGTTCGATCATCATCAAGCCAAACGCATCCAACTGTTTCAATGTATCGGTATCTTTAAGCGTATAGGCAGAATTCGCATCGGCCATGAGCTGTATCTCTGGAAAATGATGCCGCACTTCGCGAATAACATCCACATCCATTCCAGGTTTTATCTTCAGTTTTATCCGCTTGTACCCTTCTTCAAGATGCCCTTCCATAATCTTGAGCAAATCCGATACAGACGATTGAATTCCGATACTGACACCGGATTCTATCCGATCCCGCTCCCCGCCCAATGCCACGGCAAGGGGTACTCCTTGCCTTTTAGCGTATAAATCCCAAACCGCCCCTTCCACTGCAGCTTTTGCCATATTATTTCGGCGAACCACCGCAAACCGTTTGCTTATCTCATCTGGATGCTGGATAGCTTTTTCAAACAGCAAAGGCAGTAAAAAGTCTTTGATTACATGCTCTGTAGTTGCTACGGTTTCCTCTGTGTACCACGGAATTGGAAAAGCAACCGATTCGCCAAAACCGTGATTTCCGTCACCGTCGACGGCTTCTATAATAAAAAAATCCTTTTTCTTAAAGGTGCCGAAACTGGTTTCGAAAGGATTTTTCAAGTCCATGACGAGACGGTGCAAAATAACTTTTTCTATATAAAAAGGGGTCATTCCCATTCAAATTCCTCCTCTTCCCTGAAAAGCGTTGGATATTTACCTGGTGGAATTTATCGTAATACTTTGCAGCCGCTTTGTCTAACGACGTATTCCCCGTAGAACTATTCACCCCGATGAGTGGCCGGATTTGTTTCGCTTGGCTGTATAAGAAAAGCTTGCAGAAAAACCTGTGGTTTCTCTGCAAGCTCCTTCTTTGCTTTTAATTTATCCCTTTATAAAGCTTGGGCAGCTGTAATGATTGCAAGTTTGTAAACATCGTCTGCTACACAACCGCGTGACAAGTCGTTAACCGGCTGATTCAAACCTTGCAAAATCGGTCCGACAGCATCGAAATTCCCTAAGCGCTGTGCAATTTTGTAACCAATGTTACCGGCTTCCAATCCAGGGAAAACAAATACGTTTGCGTCCCCTTTCAGCTCTGAATCAGGGGCCTTCTTCTCGGCTACCGCCGGAACAAAGGCTGCATCAAACTGAAATTCACCATCCAATGGCAAACCAGGGTTTTGTTCCTTCGCGATTTTGACAGCCTCTGCCACCTTTTCGGTCTCTTCCGATTTAGCTGAACCTTTTGTAGAAAAGCTAAGCATCGCAACTTTCGGATCGATATCGAACAGCTTAGCGGTTTCCGCGCTGGCTGCTGCGACTTCCGCCAAGTCCTGGCTGTCCGGTGCAATATTGATGGCACAGTCGGCAAAAATATACTTTTCTTCTTCTTTTACCATGATAAACACACCAGAGGTTTTCTTGATCCCAGGCTTCGTTTTGATGATCTGCAGAGCAGGACGAACAGTGTCCGCAGTTGAATGAGCAGCTCCGCTTACCAATCCATCAGCTTTTCCCATATATACGAGCATGGTACCGAAATAGTTTTCATCAAGCAGCATTTTTCTCGCTTGTTCTTCGGTGTTTTTTCCTTTGCGTCGTTCCACAAAGCTAGCCACCATGTCATCAAAACCTGCATATTTTTGCGGGTCGATTATATCAGAAGCCGAAACATCGACTTGAAGCTCCTGCGCTTTCTGTACTATTTTTTCTTCACTACCGATTAATACAGGTGTTAAAATCCCTTCAGCTCCCAGCTGGCTGGCAGCAGTCAGGATACGCTCATCTAACCCTTCAGGGAATACAATTCGCTTACTGTCTGTTTTCACTTTATCCTTTAATCCTACGAATAAATCACTCATTAGAAACCCTCCAACATTCATTCTGTTATACATGATACGCTTTTTCCTGTATAAATGAAAGTCCTCTGTTTGGAAATTTGTACTGGAAGCCTTATCATGTTTCCGTTTTTGTCCAAATGATGACACTTACTTCCTGTCATCCCTTCCATTTTTCCCCATCGAACAGCTGAACCATTGATAAACCAGCGTTCCTCTGATGGAAGCGGCCTACAGATGCCCAGTTTCCGTTAATGATTATCTTTCCCTAATTATGTTATATTAAAAACATACTTAACCTTGAAGGAGTGACCTACTATGCCAGAAGCAGTTGAAACAATGGATGGCTGGTATTGTTTACATGACTTACGCACCATCGACTGGACTTCCTGGAAACTTGCTACTAGCGAAGAACGGCAAGCTGCTATAGATGAATTTCAGCAGCTCCTAGAAAAGTGGGAGCAAGTCGAACAAGATCGCAATGGCAGCCATGCCTTATATACCATTGTCGGCCAAAAAGCGGATTTTTTGCTGATGCTATTACGCCCGACCTTGGAAGAGTTGAACCAAATCGAGACGGAATTCAATAAAAGCAAGCTCGCTGAATTTACGAAGCCTGCTTATTCTTATGTATCGGTTGTCGAGCTTTCAAAATACAGACCAAGCAAAGACGGAGAGGATCCGGAGCAAAAACCGGAAACACAAGCACGTCTAAAGCCGACGCTTCCGAAATGGCAATATATTTGCTTCTATCCAATGGACAAGCGTCGCCAAGGTGACGACAACTGGTACATGCTACCGTTCGAAGACCGAGGCAAGCTGATGTACGAGCACAGTAAAACAGGCAGAAAATATGCAGGAAAAATCCGGCAGATCATCACCGGTTCCATGGGATTGGATGACTGGGAGTGGGGCGTTACCTTGTTCGCGCACGATTCCCTGGAAATCAAAAAGCTCGTCTATGAAATGCGTTTTGACGAAGTAAGTGCCCGCTATGGCGAATTCGGCGCCTTCTACGTCGGCAGCATTTTAACTCCTGAACAAGTCCCATCTTTTCTGCAAATATAAGAAGAAATCGAAAAACCGTCCATTGGGCGGTTTTTTATTGGACAGCTAAGAATGCCTCTCCTCCCCCTCCTATTTATCTTTCCTTTCTTTTTTGGTCATAGAGCCTATGCGGCCCGCATACGTATAACTATTAGAGAGCGTTGGCAAAACAGAGATTCTCTCGCTTGCATCAAGAAAGAGGTGACATCCTATAGCCATCATACCGTTTAACGAGAAAGACGCAGACTCATTTGCACGATTTATGCAGGGATGAACCCCGCTGGTAGTGCTGTTGCAACTGGAATAAAGCAGCTCCTTCTCCTAGTGGTGTCCAAGGGATACAGGGAGATAGAAGAAACACAGCTTTATAATCCTGCTCGACTGTGTCGGGCTGGAGGCAGGTATTTTGGCAGTTCGCCAAAGAGGGTTCGAATGTTTTCTACAGGCATATGCCTGAATAAATATCGAGTGGATCATGAAGGGAGAGGGTAGCAAGATGAGTAAAGATAAAAGACAGATGCCTTCCGCACCACAAGGAAGCAGTAGTTCCGGTATTCCATCACAAGGACAGCAAGCTTATGGATACGGACAGACACCCGGCTACTATTACCCACAGCAGATGATGCAGGGTGCACAGCAAGGATATTATCCAGGTATGCAAGGAATGCAGGGAATGCCTCAGCAGCAAATGCAACAGCCGGCGCCTTCCCAACAGCAAACAGCCGGAGCAAGCGATATTCCAGGCATGCTGCCAACCGAACAATCCTATATAGAAAATATATTGCGCCTAAACCGGGGGAAACGGGCGACTGTTTATATGACCTTCGAGAATAATGAACGCTGGAACGCCATGATATTTAAAGGAATTATCGAAGCTGCCGGCAGGGATCACCTTATTCTCAGCGATCCTGAAACAAACCGTCGCTATTTGCTGCTGATGGTGTATCTGGATTATATTACGTTCCCGGAAGAAATCAATTATTCGTATCCTATCGGAGGAGGAGCCGGCCAGACAGTTACGTATCCCCCGCGCCGATAAACGAAGTGCAACCAATTGCCTTGCTTGCTAATGAGTATCGGAAATCGCGGTTATTCTTTTTCCTCTATTATAAAACCCTTGCAGGTTACAAGCATGCAAGGGTTTCTTCTACTGACAGAAAAGCCAGCAAATCGTTAGTCGGTTGGATAGCGCAAAGAAAGGAAGGTAGGAATCGATGAAACATCCCTATAAAAAATTTTTCCAAATCCAATTGCTTATGATGGGGCTTGCTTTGCTTCTAGGTGTCATCGCATTGCTCAAAGCAAGCCTGGTCATGATTGTAGCTGCGTTTTACTTTCTGGCTTTCAGTTTCATCTTCGAAGGACTGTCCGAGTACAAAAAACAGCATAAATTGCCGTTCGCTCAACAAACAGCCAGAGCATTTTTCATCATCGTACTCATCACTTATTTGGCTATCATACTAATTTAATGGTTGCATATCCGAGGGCAATCCATCCTGCCAGAAAGGCCAATCCTCCCAGCGGTGTTACCATCGCAAAAAACTTGATGCTTGTCGTAGCATATATATACAGGCTCCCGGAGAACAGGAGGATTCCGACAAAGAACAACCATCCGGCTGTTGTCAGACTTGCGGCCTGAAAACGGCTGGCCAGAAGCCCGGTCACTAGTAGTGCCATCGTATGAAACATTTGATAATTTACCGCCTTTTCCCAAGTGGCCAATGCTTTTTCCGATATCTTTCCCTCTAGTCCGTGAGCTCCAAAGGCTCCTAGTGCAACAGCGAGAAACCCATTGATAATACCTAGAACGAGAAACACTTTCATTCGTATTCACCTCTATTAAAAGTCAAAAATCGAATTGCCATTTGCTTCTTCATGATCAACTGCTTGCTTACCGACGGATTTAACTTCCGGTTTACCGGCAGTCCTGCCTGTAGCCATATCGCCCATCATTTTTGCCATTTCCTGGTCCGATGCCGAAGCGCTATCTTCCTCAAGCACCAAGTCGCACAGCAGGCGAACAGCCCGGACATGCTCCCTTACAGCGGCAGTTTTATCCTTCTTCACCAGAGCTTCCTGCAATTCACTCATCATTTTAGCCAAAACGGTTTGATTGGAAATTGCCATGGAATCCCTCCTTCTATTTTTCCAAACTGGACAGCCATTTAAGAAATGACTGCATCCCTTCTTCATGGAATGATTATCCTTCTAAGTATAACACGGAAGGAGGCAATGGCTCACTTTCCTCCTTCCGTGTGAAAAACTATAAAATCCCAAGTGTATTCAGGAAAATTATCACAATAATGACCGGCGCAAAATATTTCACTAAGATATACCACCAATTGCCCACCGGATGATGTCCAAGATCAGCGGCAGTCAGCGCTTCTTTTTTGCTAAAATGCCAACCGGCGAACAAAGCCATTACAAGACCGACGAGTGGAAGAAAAACATTGGAAGCGATATAATCCATCGAATCCATGATATTATGCTGGCCAATCGGTGTGAAACCAGCCCACGCTCCCATTCCAAGGGAAGCGCCAATTCCCAGGATAAAAATAACCATGCCTGTAAAGATCGAAGCCCGTTTCCGGCTCCACTTTGCGACACGCATCAAGTAGGCTACCGGCACCTCCAACAAGGAGACCGACGAAGAAACAGCTGCAAGGGTTAGCGATAAGAAGAACAGTATTCCTACAAACCCGCCAAATGGCATTTGGCTGAATATATCCGGAAGTGTAATAAATACAAGGACAGGGCCGGAATCCGGTTCGATTCCAAATGCAAACACCGCTGGAAAAATGACAATTCCGGAAATGACAGCAAAAAAGGTGTCCATCAATCCGATGCCGACTGTTGCTCCCGGCAGTTTGTGGTGATCGGAAAGATAGCTTCCATATGTCATCATGGCTCCCACCCCCAGACTTAAGGAGAAAAACGCCTGTCCCAGGGCAGCAATGTAAACAGAAGGATTGCCAAGCACGCTCCAGTCAGGCTGGAACAAAAAACGCATCCCTTCCATTGCGCCATCCAGCGACAGACTGAAGACGGTCAGGATTATTAACAGCACGGCCAAAGCAGGCATAAATATTTTGTTTGCCAGTTCGATGCCTTTTTTAACCCCAGTCAATACAATCGTAATGGTCAGCACCATAAATATGGCATGCCACATCAGCGGCTGCGCAGTGGAAGTGGTGAAAATCTCAAAGGCAGCGCCATACCCTTGCTCGGGTACAGTGAAAAATTGACCTGTTAGATAATTCCAAAAATAGTACATAGACCAACCCGCTATTACACTGTAAAACCCTAATATCAATAAAGCCCCAAAGACCCCAAGAAAGCCTGCTAAATACCAGGGCTTTTTGGGTGCGAGTGTCTGAAAGGATCCTACCACATCACTTTTCGCCTTCCTGCCGATACTTACTTCAACAAGCAATAATGGGATCCCGACAATCAGAATGCTTGCTAGATACAAAATCAAAAAGGCTCCACCGCCATTTTCGCCGGCTACATAAGAGAACCTCCAAATATTGCCCAGTCCGACAGCAGAACCCATTGCTGCAAGCATGAAACCGAGTTTCGATGCCCACCTTTCTCTTGTGGAATTCATACTCCAACTCCTTTCCAAATCTTGATTTATTACAAGCTGGATCATCGACCCTAGCAGGCGTTTTTTACGCCGAGTAATTACGTTTTTGAAAACATACTTTCCTATCATAATAAAAAATGTTTCTTAATACAATAACGCGGGGAAAACTAGTTTTTCAACAGGATTATCCTAGGCTGATATTGGTAAATGATGCTAGTTTGATAACGCGTCGCACTGTAGCAGGAAGGAGATTCCAGATGAGGGAATGGTTCGGAGTGTCATCAACCGATTTGTTTCACCCATTTTCAACCAGTCATTTACTAATGCTGGTTATTTATGTCGTCGGAGTTGCGGGATTGTTTTTACTTCAACGAAAGCTGCAGAAGGAGCAGGTTCGCACAGTCATTCGGTGGTTGTTATTCCTTCTGCTGTTTTCATTCGAATTATCGTATCAATGGTGGGCCGTTTCCCACGGAATTTGGAGTTCTCAGGTTCACCTTCCCCTTCACCTTTGCGGCATCGCATCAATCGTTGCAATGCTTGCTTTGATTTTTCAGCGAAAATCATTTATAAGGTTTGCGTACTTTTTTGCTGTCGTTCCTGCCATGCTTGCTTTGATTACACCAGATTTACCCTATGGTCCCGAACACTTCCGGTTTTGGAAATTTTTCCTCCACCATATAGTCATTTCCTGGTCCGGAATTTTTGTCGTTCTTTCTACCAACACCCGCATCACACGTTCATCCATGTTGCAGGCATTTTTGTTTCTGGTAATCTATGCATTAATAGTCGGACTGCTAATCAACCCAATGTCAGGCGCTAACTACTTGTATCTTACAAGACCTGCAGCTGATACCTTGCTCGGCCATTTTGGGAGCGGGATTCAATATTATATCCAGCTAGTGATGACAGCCTTTCTCGCCTTCAGTCTATTGTACGGATTAGCAAAACTATTTCCTGGCGAAAAAAACAAACAAAACTAGGTTAGGAAAATTCGTGTACCCGTTCCCATTCCACCATAATTAAAAAGCCTTGAAGCTATTTACTCCGCTCCAAGGCTTTTGTCTCTTCTATTTATTTTTAAATGACAAAGTTCATTTGCTCCTGATCCTCTATATACCTTTCATACATCCACAGGACGAATTCCAATTCTTCGCTATAGAGCTCTCGTTTTAACTCTTTTTCAATATTGCTCACAAAGACAGTGTAGTCAATCATTCAGAGTTTATCCTCCCCATCCGAAAAAGTTGGCATCCCCCCACAGGTGCCTGAACGCTAATTGTTTACAGTTTATTGTACTTTTAATACAATAAATATTCAATATTATTTTAAAGTTTTTTTGAAATTTTTAGACAAATTAATTGAAATTCATCGTCTTTTATGTCTCACATATCAAAAAAACATTAGAACATCGTAATACCAATTGTGTATGCGCTTACATTATAAACTTAACTTGTGAAAATGACAAGTTATACAACCACATAAGCCGCAATATCCTAAAAGAAAAGCTTTTCTGTTTGCATGTATCTCCTGTTGTATATTGGTTGTGATTGGAATAGGATTTAGTATGGATCTCTTGTTAAAGTAGCCCAATCTCAGCTATGATGGTTCAACTAAGTAGAGTATCTTTATAGCAAAAACCATGGTTTCCCGTTATAATGTAAACAAACAATCATATGGAGAGGTGGAACGATGGAACAAACCCGACAGCTTGCCTTTTTTCAGAATCACCTGGAGAAAAATGTTCAGCAACTAACCGATACACTGCTCCAAAAGTTGTTTGAAAGCTTTCCTGAAGCATACGAGAATCACTCGGAGCAGGACTATGAGACATCTCACGGATTAGTCCGTGAATTAATTTCCACACTCGCAAGCCTGTTACCGGAACAGGAAGCTTCTAACCAGGAAGCGGTGAAATGGGGCCGAAAAGTCGGCCGGTTGTTAGTAGAGCGAAACAATAATTTATCCGATTCGCTGGCAAAATTGACTGTACATAAACGCGTTCTCTGGTCTTTCGTCGAACAAGTCGCAGCCGAGGACCAATCACATGAAGCTATTGAAACGATGACAAGAATCGACGAATTATATAATCATATTATCCATGGGGTGAGCATTACCCTCAAGGAAGAAGAAGAACGAAAGATCAGCAGCTTCGAAGAAAAATATTTAAAAACCTCTACGCCGATTGTTCCGATTATGGAGCATGTGGCAATCCTGCCCATTATTGGAGAAATCGATGAAAAGCGGGCAGAAATCCTGTTGGAGGAAACAATCCAAAAAGCGAGCAAACTGTCAATCGACTGGCTGGTTATTGATCTTTCTGGTGTTGTCACAGTAAACGATTTGTTTGTCAGTTATTTATATAAACTCCTCGATCTGTTAAGTCTTCTGGGAATTTCACCGATTCTCACCGGTATTCAACCGGAAATGAGTATAAGGGCAATGAAATTAGGGATGTTCAAGGATAAAGGGGTCATTGCCAAATCCCATTTGAAGCAGGCAGTTGAAATGCTTCATCGTCAGCAGAACTAATTCTGTCCATCCAGTTACATATTTCGATCATGACGGCTTTCCCGTATAAAAGGAAAACGCTAACGGGAAAGCCTGGCTCGTCTATTATTCCACACTATCGGAATGAATGTTTTCCAGTCGTTGAAGTCTTACTTCCAGTTCCTTAAGCTCCTGCTTCGTTGCAATTCCAAGCTCATCGATGATTTTATTTTTCTGTTCCGTCTGCTGCTCATTCCATTCAGCGGCTTTGGATTCTCCTTTTTCGGTAAATTTTCGCAGCATCTCTCTCGCTTGTTTCACCGTCAATTCATCGTTGGCCACCATTTCATCCAATTTTCTTTTCATACTTTCCTTTCCCAGAACCGCAGCTCCCAAACCCAGCAAAAATCCTTTTTTCAATAAATCACTCATTTACCAAAACCTCCTCTTATGTTTTAAGGAATGAATCATTTTATAATGCTTTCTAGCCAAAGCAGCAAGCAATATCAGAAACAGTCCACCCGAAAAGGCACCGCTTTTCAAAAGCAGCTGGGAGTCCAAAAACCAGCCGGCAGTTAAGACAGCAGCTCCTACAGTAAGCAAGAAAAAACAGATAATTGCATAAAACAGGTAATATTGATGCATGAATTTATAACGCTGCTTGTTTTTTTCCCACTCACGGTCCCTTTCCCCATCATTCATCCAATCAATCAGTTCCCGTGGCAACGACAAGAGCGGTCGGGTCGACTCTTTCAAGACTTCTGTATAAATGGATCCTTTGCCATTTTCCCCGGATGCCCATTGTTTTACGACTGGTCGCGCCCATTTAACGACGTCCATTTCTGGATAAATCGATAGCAATACACCAAGCAAAATGGAAGCGGCTCTTCCAAGAAACGCATAATCCGCCGGCAGTTGGATCGGTTGCTCTTTGACAAATACTTGGAGGTCCTCCATTACTTGTTCCATCAATTCGCTCTGCATCCGTTGCCCAGCTTCCTCTTGGTAAAGGTCCATGGTTTTCTTTAATAATTTTTTGATTTTTTCCGTATCGTAGTTTTCCAGCAAAAAGTCCATTTCCAGCAGAGCACGAATGACCCGATCATAGTCATCCAGAATAACCCCTTGAACGATATTACGCAGTTGCTTCGTGTCTTCTTTTCGAATTTCTCCTGCCATGCCATAGTCAAGGATGACAAGTGTTCCATCCCGCCGTATAAGGATATTGCCTACATGCGGGTCGGCATGGAAGAAGCCGGGATTGATGAATTGATCGACATAAAAATCAAACAACCGCTTGGCAACTTGTTTTCGTTCGATTCCATTTTCCTGCATAAACGAAAGATTATCGATTTTTACCCCTTCGGCCCACTCCATGACCAAAACCCTTGCAGTACATAATTCATCGAAGTATTCCGGAATATGAATGTATTCATTATCCTTATAACGACTTTTGAAATAATTGGCATATTTTAATTCCTGCTCAAAGTCGAGTTCTTGACTCATGACCGAGACAATTTCTTTGTATAGTTTTTGCAAATCAGCTTTTTCCCCGTAAACCGTGAATCGGGACAACAGCCAAAATACAATCCGAAGTGCGCGAAAATCCTTGTGAAATACCTCTTCCACCCGGTGTCTTCTTACTTTCACCGCTACAGTTGTGCCATCATGCAGCCTTGCCTTGTACACCTCTCCTATGGAAGCAGAAGCGATTGGTTGACGATCAATATCGGCAAGGTGATCCTCAAGGTCAGTCTGCCACTCCTCCTCCATTATCTCCCGGGAATATCTAAATGGAACCGACTTAACTTGGTCTGTCAGGCCTTGTAGTTCTTTTATGAAAGCAGCAGGAAGCAAATCTGCACGTGTGCTTAAAAATTGACCGAATTTGATTAACAGACCGCCTAACTCCAGTGCCTTTTTACGGTACTCCCTCGCTTGTCCAGCAAGCAGCCTCTCCCACTTCTTACTTGTTTCCCTGTCCCAGACACGGTGGATAAAATGGAAGCTGTAAATTTGAAGGAGAAATTTGATTGTCATGAAAACGATGCTGAATATGCGATAGAACGTATTGTATTTCATTTAAAACCACCATCCATTTTTACAACGCTTATTCAATGCCGCGCCTGATTATTAGTAATAGATACCCTTATCCATTACAGAAAAAACGAGCTAAATGGCGGGAAGCTTGTCAGCATTTATCAATTCAACCGTTAAACCAGTTCTTTTCACCTAACCGACTAGAGAATGCTGTCGCAGAAATCATACTTTTCTACTATTCATAATATTGTGAAAAATTAACTATAATGGTAAGTGGCGGGGCACATCTATTCATTTATAATTACGGGGAGGGAATGTTATTTGAAGAAAAAACTGACCGCAATCATTTCTACTAGTGTATTGTCTTTTTCTTTATTTGCTCCTTCTGCTTCCTATCAGACAGAGGCAGCAGAGAGCAGCGAAGCATGGAACACTGAACGATATGGGGATGAACTCGACATCACCGCAGAGTTAAACGAAAAGTCGAAAGATGAGGAGTTTCAGAAAGAAGCAAAAAAGCTGATCAAAGAGTCAGCGGCAAAAGTGAACTTTAATGAAGTTGAGGCGTCTGACAATGAAACGCAAGACGATGGATTCACCTATGACGGCGGGACCAAGCTGTTCCTTGATCGTGACTTAGCCTTTAAAGAATTCACCCTGCGTAGTGTTGGGGAAAATGTAGAGATCTGGGTGGCTGAAGATCTTAGCTTCCCTGAGGGGGATCCTAGGGATCCACAGGTAGTAACCCAGGAACAAGTGGACAAGCTAGCCGATGAATTCGATACGAATATTTACCCTAAAACAACAGCCTTCTTTGGAACTCCTGATTCTCTCGACGGAAGCAACTCACCGCTTCCAGGCATGGTCGGGCTTCCAGAAGGATACTACCAGTCAGAGGATGGCAGTGACAAAACAATCATGCTCGTCGACAATATTAAAGATGATAACTACTATAACCCGGATTATCCATTCTTTGTGGCAGGATTTTTCTGGGGGACTTTGGAAAGCTATATCGACCGTAACATTATCACGATTGATACAAACAACTGGGAGGAGCGTCTGGAGAATACTTTCTTTGCCACTACAATGCACGAGTTCCAGCATTTGATCCATAACGATAACGACAGTGCAGAAACTACCTGGCTAAACGAAGGAATGTCTACATTCTCCGAATATCTTGGGGGTTACGGCCACGATTATGGTTCGATCAACTTCCTGCTAGATCATCCGGAAAATTCACTAGTGAATTGGGATGAGCATGTCCGAGCGGATACAGGACCAGAAACGATTGCAGATTATGGACTTGTTTATTTGTTCACCTTGTACAACTACGAACAATTCGGACAGGAGTTTATCCGTGAAGTTGCCACTAGTCCGCTCCATGGCATTGAAAGCTATAACCAAGCGTACAAAGACTTTGGAATTCAAGAAGATTTTCAAAGCGTCTTCGAAAAATTCGTCACAGCTTTGTTAATCGATGAAAACAAAAATGTGAAGGGCGAAAAAGGAATCTACGGTTTTGATTCAATCGACCTGCGCGAAATCCCGGTAGAAGATGGAAAAGTGAGAGGCACTACGGTTAATTTTGAAGAGGCCTCCTTGTATGAAAAAGACGGTGTACCTGCTTGGGGAGCAGATTACAAGCTACTGGACTTTGATGGAAAAATCGATAACATCAGCTTTGACGGCGTTGACTTTCTATCAAGCCCATGGCAAACCGTTGCTGATCCATTAGGGTCTGGCGATCAGGTTTATTGGGGTAATGATGGAGATGAAGCAGATAATAGCCTTATCTTCGAGGCCGATTTGACAGATGTATCAGAAGCTTCCCTTCAATTCGATCATTATGTCGATATTGAGGAGCAGTGGGACTTCGGCGTCGTCCAGGTTTCTACAGATGAAGGCAAGACTTGGACCAGCCTGGAAAATGAAAACACGAGATCGGATGTCGTCGACGAAGGATATCCAAAAATCAAAGAAAACGTTCCTGGATTTACCGGCTACTCCGATGACTGGCAGCATGAAACTTTTGATTTATCTGATTATGCCGGACAAAAGGTGCATGTCTCCTTCCGTTACTTGACGGACTGGGGTACAACCGATTCAGGTTGGTTTGTCGATAACATTACCATTCCGGAAATCGGCTTGGCGTATGACGGGTCCTCCCTTGATGGACTGCAATCAAAAGAGGAATTGCTAAAGCAATACGTCCAGTATTCTGTTACCTTTGTTAACGAAGATAAGCACGGTAAATTCAAGGTATATCATGTAGATCCTTTCAATGTTACCGAGGAAGATGCTCTCAACCTGCGTAATTTGTTCAAGAAAGGAACCAACTACATGACTACTTGGTATGCTGCACCAGAAGGTAGTAACGAACCAGTTCCATTTGAATATAGTATTGAGTTAAAAGATAAAGGTCCAAAAAAGTAAAGGTAAGCCTTTTAAACAATGTATGTAGTGTGCTCCCCTCTACCATAAAGCAGAACCGCCCTTGGCTTAGCCAAGAACGGTTCTGCTTTTTTCCTGTTTCCAGGGGTAGAAATATGCTCATATAGGGTATAACAGGAATTCCTCAAAAATAGCGGCTTTTATGTAGTCAGCAGCTCGAATACACTTCGCTTTCCGCGGGTGACCCGTAAGCCTCCTCGAACTCCGTTCTGCGGGATCTTACATAGGCCACTGTTCCCGCAGGAGTCTCCGTGTATTCGGGCTGCTCTGTGCTATCTCCCCAGGAGAATCATTAACAAGTTGCTTGGACGCAAATCCCAGCTGCGGAAAAATGCGACACTCCTGCGGGAACAGCACCAGCTGAAGATCCCGCAGCAAGCGATGTTTGCTTGTGAGGAAGCTGAGGCGGTGGCCGCGGAAAGGGAGTGTTTTTCCGCAGCGTCGGATTACCATCTCTCTCATTTTCTACATCTCCTGCGGGAATATCGGATGTTCGAACTAAACCCGCCGTGTTGCACGGCAACGTCGAACCACCCCCGATGCGGGGGCACGCTTTTTTCGTCGCTATTCGGTCGCTTCCGCTTTTGGGTTAGGATCGAGGACGAGGTCTTTTTCGGCTCTTAGGGTGTACTTTTCACCGTAAGCGCATATTGGCAGATCGGGTCCTTCTAGTAAGTGAAGGACGAGTTTATTTACTTCTCTATCCACTTTTATTACTTGATGATTATACTGTACGTGAAAGGAATAGCGTTCCCATTCATCCGGCAGCCGTGGCTCCATATGCAAACCGTCTTCTTTGATCCGCAATCCGGCAAATCCAAACACGATTGCCATCCATGTACCTCCCATGTTGGCCATGTGGAGGCCATCCTTTGTGTTTCCTTTCGTATTATCCAAATCAAGACGTGCTGTTTCAATAAAATAATTATAAGCCTTTTCCTTGTATCCCAGCTTGGAAGCCATGATACTGAAAACACAGGAAGACAGCGAAGAATCATGGGTCGTGATGTCTTCATAATAATCATACGTGTTCACTAACGTACTATACTGCTGTTCATCCTCCAGCAAAAAGTGGGCCAGAATCGTATCCGCCTGTTTGCATACCTGGTATCTGTATAGGGTCAATGGATGATAATGCAGCAGCAGCGGTTTTTCTTCATCCGGTGTTTCAGCAAGATTCCACTTCTTTTTATGAAGGAACGAGTCATCTTGCGGGTTGATGTCCATTTCAGGATCATAAGGGAGATACATATTCTCGGCTGCCCGTTTCCAGTCCTCAATTTCATGTGTTTCAAACCCTATATGATCAAACAATTGATCCGCAATTCGCTCATCCCATTTAGGCAGTCGTTCCACAATCTTGGCAGCCCATAGCAAATTGTGCTTCGCCATCACATTGGTGTAATAGTTATTGTTTACGAGACAAGTATATTCGTCCGGTCCGGTTACCTCATCAATTGCAAAGCTACCATCTCTTCTAAAGTGACCGGTATCCATCCATAACCTCGCCGTTTCAATCAATAATTCTGCTCCATAATCAAGCATGAACTGCTCATCGTGGGTAGCAAAGTAATACTGTATATAACTATAAGCTATATCTGCACTGATGTGATATTGGGCTGACCCCGAAGGAAAGTAAGAAGAGCATTCTTCCCCCGTTATCGTCCGCCACGGAAACAGAGCGCCCTGCTTATGTCCAAGTGTACGTGCCCATTTTTTTGCCTGTTCCAGAATAGAATATCGATAGATCAACAACTGTTTGGCCAATTCCGGATTAGTCATCAGGAACACGGGAAATAGGTATATTTCCGTGTCCCAGAAATAATGGCCTTCATATCCCTCACCGGACAGTCCTTTGGCCGAAATGTTACTGAATTTATCCCGTCCGGAGGATTGTAGCAGATGGAACAGATTAAACCTGATTCCTTCCTGCAATTTCGCCTCCCCTTGAATTTCTACATCACTTCTATCCCAGAAGAGCTTCAAATAATCCTGCTGTGATCGCAGAAGTGTGTCGAATTCAACATCAAGCAGCCGATAATAGATACTTTTCGCCCTTTCTTTTAAATCTTCGCCATGCCGCAATGTATCTACATAAATATTTTGCTTGATGATTTCTACCGCATCGGTTTTCTTTTTATCAAATGTATAAGAAAAATAGATTTTTTGTTCATCATGTTCAATATTAGGTTCAATGTCGCTGTTATTAGGCAGGATGTGGCTTGTATGACAGCCGACCTGCAGACCCGAAGTTTCCGTTTGACACATAATATAGCCCGTTTCATTATGGACATCGATTTCCTTTACATTCAGGCTCTTGGAGTGACCAGCCGCAAGCCGGGGATCATCCATACTGATATAGTTGGAAATATCCCCATCGACGGTTGATACCACCGTTACTTTATCATTGAAATTGACTGGATCGATTATTACCTTGCTAATGAATAATTCCCGGTGAATAAACGAGACCATGCGCTGAAACGTGAGCTTGACTTCCTTACCGCTCGGGGATAACCAGTGGATGCTTCTTTCAGAATACCCTTTATCCATATGCAGGGTCCGCGTATAATCAATAATTTCCCCTTCGGTTATCGCGAATTTTTCTTTATCATCTCCAATATAGATATCAATGGTTTGAGCATCTATTACATTAAGCATCTTTTGTTGTGTAGCAGGAAAACCATAAAGCTTTTCACCGTACGAAATGTTGATCGTATCATGAAAAGCATTCAAATAAGTGCCACGTATCGACTCGAATGATGGGCCATAGCCTTCTTCGAAACTACCTCTTACACCCAGATAGCCATTTCCCAAAAAGAATAGGCTTTCCTCGTTTAAAAGATCGGTGTCACGCAAGGAGTGACTGTATATTTTCCATGTCATAGTTGGCCTATTCCTCCTTTTAAAATTCAGTCGAATTGTTTATTAGTGATCAAGATTAGAAATCGCCGCTCGATAGCTACTTGTTTATTCTTTGACCCCGCCCTGTGTCAATCCATTGACAATTTGCCGCTGGAACAAGAGCACAATTACCAAAGTCGGTATGGTAACTAATATTGTCGCTGCAGCCACTTGTCCCCACAAGATTTCAAACTGGGTACGTAAGAATGAAATGGCTACCGGAACCGTGTGATATTCAGAATTCGAGTTGATGGTAATCGCCAGAACAAATTCATTCCAAGCAGTGATAAACGTAATGATAGCTACTGTAAATACTCCTGGAGCTGCCAGCGGAAAAACGATCTTATAGAGTGTCTGGAAGGCCGTGGCCCCATCAATCCGTGCAGACTCTTCGAGTGCCAGCGGTATTTGATTGAAATGGGTGACCAGGATCCAGACAGCCATCGGTAACGTGATCGAAGAGTATGGCAGTGTGATCCAGTAACTATTCGTCCATCCCAAATCGATGAATAAATTATAAATCGGTCCGATTACAATCATTTGCGGAAACATCGAAACGGCCAGTACGATACCCAACAACAGATTTTTCCCCCTAAAATCAAAGCGGGATATCGCATACGCGGCAAAAGTTGCCACAATCACGATATAAATGGTTGTAACCCCGGATACAATCAAACTGTTTCCGATTGCCCGCAAAATCCCCTTTTCCATAATGACATTCGCATAATGTTGCATGGTCGGATTTTCCGGAATGATGGAAAACGGATTGTTTCCATAAATCTCACCCGTCTGTTTAAAGGAGGTGATCAATATCCAAATAAACGGGAAAACGATAATTACTAAGTAAAAAATAAGCATAATCCAAAACGGCCAGCCAAAGCCTTTATTCTTTGCACCTGCATTATTTGCCATCAAGCTTCCCTCCTTTAATTTCTATCCATGATGTTCGCACCAAGAAATTTGACATAAATAGTGGAAATGATTGCGACGCACACAAACATAATCATGACGACGACAGATCCATATCCAAAATTGGTCTGGCCGAACATCACTTTATACGAGTACACCGACAAGGTTTCGGTAGACCCGCCCGGACCGCCACCGGTCAACACGTAAATCAAATCGAAAATACGGAATGCATCCAGCGTCCGGAATAATAAAGCGACGAGAATTGATGGCTTCAGTAACGGCAAAGTGATACGGAAAAAATTTTGGACTCTGCCCGCTCCGTCGATCGATGATGCTTCATACAAAGAATTCGGGATATTTTGCAGGCCAGCTAAAAGCAATATCGCCATATAAGGAGTGGTTTTCCATACATCGGCCAAGATTGCTGCAGTCATTGCTCCTGCTCCTGTCTGCATTAAATCCGTCGGTTCATCAAGCAACCCGATGTTGGAAAAAATTTCGGCCACCACACCTGCACTGCCATCATAGAGATAGCTCCACATCAAGGCAGCAACCGCAGTCGGAATTGCCCAAGGAATCAGGGAAGTTGTCCGGATGAACCCTTTTCCACGAATCCCCTGATTCATCACCATGGCCATCCCGAGTCCAAGAACCAATTCCAATGCTACACTGACAAAAGTGAAAACAAGCGTATGCCAGAGCGCGTCTAATACAAAATGATCCTGTAAGGCCCGCTTATAACCCTGAAGGCCGATAAAATTGGATTCAATCATACTGTTCTTGATATCTTCTACGAGCAGTGGCAAATTCTCCTCCTGCTGCAGCTCATAATTATCGCTCAATGTCTGGACAGTTGCATCGGCATTTTCATAAGCAGCCTCTATTTGTTCCTTCTGCTCACCGCTAATGGTTATGACGCCTTCTTCGTTATCGAATTCCTCATCAAGACTATTCAATTGGTCGATAACTCCCTGTGCGCTAGCCTTATCTTCTTCATCTGTGATGGCATCCATATCCTGAGAAATAAAGCGATCGACATATAAGGATGTTTCCTTATATAAATCGACATTAAACCGTTCATTTAAGTAAAGTCCTGATTTGGTACGGTCATTCAACTGATAGTCGAAGAAACTGTACGTAAAGGACTGGACTACTGGCCACAAGGAAAAGATACCGATTAGCAATAGAATAGGAACAATAAATAAAAATTCACGAAAACCCATTTTTCTCATAAGGCTGTGTCCCTCCCGACTCTTGTGATAAAGCGGTCATTTCTGGTTGTAGCAATGAAAGTGGAAAAGGGCCCTTGCGAAAGAGCCCTTTTATTCCACCTGTATTCTTATGCTCCTCATTCTTCTTCGCTAGTGGCATCCTCGATTGTTTGTACGGCATTGTCCAAGCCTTCTCCGGAGCTCAGATACTTGTGAACAGCAACCTGAATCTCGTTCGAAATTTCGGAGTAATCCGCTGATACCGGTCGCGCAATGGTGCTCTGAAGTGCATTTTGGAATCCTTCCATGTTCAGCAACTCATTGGAATCAAGCACTTCCTGATCTTCAAGCAATGGATTATATCCTGGCAAATAGCTTCCTTCTGTAGACAGGATTTTCTGACCTTCCGGACCAGCCAGGAATTGAATGAACTCCCAGGCTCCTTCCTTCACATCAGAGTTCGCATTGATACCAAGAAGCCATCCGCCAACTGATCCGCCATTCGGAAGTGGTGCTGCCTCGACGTTTTCCACATCAACCGTTGCTCCACTTTCTTCCGGATTTTTCAGGCGGCCATAGATATACGGCCAATTTCGTTCAAATACGGCATTGCCGTTTTCAAAAGCAGTTGCCGCTTCCCCTTCGGTATAATTAAGAATATCATCCGGCGTCCAATTGGACGTGGTGAAGTCATACATCGTTTGCAATCCTGATTCAACATCTTCGAATTGGTTGGTAAATTCGTTGGCATTTACAGTCAGTCCTTCATATTGCTTTGACTGATAAACAAATCCGTTTTTGATGTCACTCTCCGATTGATAACGCTCAGCCATCTCCCCAAGTTCTTCATACGTATAATCGCCCGAAATCAATCTCTGAGCGTCATCGTCCGAAACAATATCACTCCGGAAAAACAATAACCCAACATCCGGGAAGTATGGAAGCGTATATTGTTTCCCTTTGTAATTACCGGATGTCATCGACCCGGCGTTATAATCATCCGGATTCACTCCAGCCTCATCCATCATCATATCGATTGGCTCCAAGTATCCAGCCCCGGCAAATTCTCCAGCCCAAACCACATCGAGCGAGAGGATGTCATATTCTCCTGCCTGACTGGACAAAGAAGTCAGCAACTGATCGTGCATTTGCGCAGAATCATTGGTCATCTGCGTCCATTCCACTTTATATTGATCCTGACTATTGTTAAATTCTTCAATAGCGGCTTTGGTCGCCGGTGTATCATCACTTTGTGCAGCAAACGTGATCGTTGTCACGTCTCCGCTTGGTTCGCTATCGGAACCCTCTGTTTCACCGGTTGTTTCCTCTCCGCTTTCCTGACTGGATTCTTCATCTCCCCCACATGCAGCCAGAACAAACGTCATGAAAGCAATAGCAAATAATAATGACAGCCACTTTTTCATGTTGATTGACCTCCTTGTTATTTTTATATATTTAACTATAATTGATTGTATAACGAGAACGCTTTCATTGAATACTAAATTTTTTATATTGTTATTAATTTTTTTGATAGAAATGGAGAGAAGGACATGGATCAATCGGCCCATAACCCCGTCGTTTCCAGTTTCCTGACGATGAAACTGGAAAACCGGAACAATGAATACTATCACCCTTCCTTTCTACTGGAGGGTCAGCTGCTTACAGCTGTCGCCCAGGGAGATATCGAAAAAGCCACCAGCATAATGCAAAGCATCAATAAAGATCAGCGCCCAAAACTTGCCCATACCACTCTGCGTTCCATGAAAAATTCGTTGATCTGTTCCTGTACCTTACTAACCAGAGCAGTCATCAATGGCGGTGTGGATCCGGAAACCGCCTTCACACTCAGCGATGTATATATTCTGGAAATCGAACGACTGGATCAGCTCGAAGCACTCGACCAACTGGAATATGTAATGCTGTCGCACTTCATTCAAATTGTAAACGAAGAAAAAAAACAGCCGTATGGGAAGGTTGTCAACCGGGCGATCACTTATATCCAATACCACATTCTCCAAGATTTAAACTTAGATATCATCAGCAAATTCTGCTTTGTCCATCCCAGCTACTTGTCTCATTTGTTCAAAAAAGAAGTCGGCATATCGATTGTCAAATACATCAATAAAAAACGAATTACCGAAGCGAAGTATTACCTTCTCCATACAACCAATTCGATCTCGGAAATTGCCTTGCTATTCAAATTCTGCAACCAAAGTTATTTCTCTGCCCAGTTTAAACTATACGAAGGCGTTACCCCCCGCGAGTTCCGTGATCGGCATGTAAAGCAAATCTGAGGTTATACAGCAATTTATTTAGGATATAAATTACCATAACGCTTTTCATCGTCAAAATCGAAAGAAAGGAGATTGTTGTGGAACAACAGATTAGAAAGAAGCTAGAGCTCATCGGAGACTCATCGAATGTTCAAGCTTTACGTCAGGTAAGCGGAGGTGATATTAACAAGACTTACTATGTACGTACGGAAGAGCGGGAATATTTTATTAAAGGAAATCAAAACGTTCCCCCACACTTTTTCCGAGTCGAGGCAAAAGGACTGCTGTACATAAAAGAAACAAAGACAGTCCCCGTTCCGGATGTGCTTGATTATGATGAGCCGGAAAACGGTGAAGTGGGGCTGCTTGTCATGGACTGGATTTCAGGAAGTCCATCTCAAACGACGACTGAACAGCTTGGCAGAAAAGTTGCAGCGATGCATGGCCATCAAAACACCCAGCACGGTTTTGAAGACGAAACGTTTATCGGGGCACTGCCACAGCCGAATGGACTATTTGACAGTTGGCTGACTTACTACAGGGAGCATCGGCTTCAGCCACAGTTTCATACGGCCGTTACAAATGGAAGGATGCCGGAAACTCGACGAAAACAAATGGCAGCTCTCCTCGACCGGCTGGATGACTGGATTCCATCGACTATCCCTGCTTCCCTTTTGCACGGCGACTTATGGGGCGGAAATTGGCTGCCCGGTCCTGAAGGAGAACCTTTTTTAATCGACCCATCAGTATTATATGGCGACCGGCTTTTTGAACTGGCTTTCACCGAAGTATTCGGCGGATTCCCGGATGATTTTTACAATGCTTACGAAGAGCTATCCCCGCTGCCTGATTACTATCCAGAAGTAAAACCTTTGTACCAGCTCTATTACTTATTGGTTCATCTCAACATGTTTGGGGAAGCATACGGACACTCTGTAGACCGCATTTTAAGCAAATATATAGGATAATGTAAAAAGTTGTATAAAGTTTTTTTCAAAAAACGGTTGGCTAATTTTTGTTTATGCATTAAAATGAATATTGCTGTATTTTTATACTATTAATAGAACATTGAAGAGTCCTATATCGTCTCTTCAGGGGGAGGACCCAATGGAAAACAAAAAATATACATTGTCTGATCACCTTAAATTTATCATACCATCGTTAATCGGGATCTTTTTGTTTATGATTCCCATTTCTGTCAATGGGGAAGTGACCATAACAATTGCCATCTTGTCCAACTGGCTGCAGGATGTATTAGCCAATCAGCTTTCCATCATTATGACGATTATTATTTCCATCACGGCTATTGCCAGTTTGCTAGTCAAGTTTGCCGGAAAGCAAGTGCTTGACCGGTATCCTTTTTTTCAACAACTATTCGATGTCAGCTGGTTCTGGCTGATAACCCGAGTCGCTGCGATGGTTTTCGCCATCATGGTTTATTTTGAATTAGGCCATGAGGCTATTTACTCGGCCGATACCGGCGCCTTTATCCTTGGGGACTTGCTGCACGTTTTATTCAGTGTGTTTCTGTTTGCCGGTTTGTTCCTTCCACTGTTATTGAATTATGGACTGCTGGAATTATTCGGCACCCTTCTTTCAAAAGTAATGCGTCCTTTGTTCAAGCTGCCTGGCCGGGCATCCATTGACTCGCTTGCCTCGTGGCTTGGTGACGGGACGATTGGTGTCTTGCTTACCAGTAAACAGTACGAAGAAGGTTATTATACGAAACGGGAAGCTGCCGTTATCGGTACGACTTTCTCAATTGTCTCGATTACCTTTACGCTCGTAGTTATTTCAGAAGTAGGCTTGATGGATATGTTCCTGCCTTTCTATACGACGGTTCTGTTAGCAGGCTTTGTGGCTGCTCTGATCATGCCGCGGATTCCACCGCTTTCGCGCAAAGCTGACACGTTTGTGGATGATACCAGTACACCAAAGGACGAAAGCATTCCGGAAAACCAGAATGTCTTTAGTTGGGGATACAAGCAGGCTATTAACCGGGGCGGCCAGGAAACAAGTGTGCTGAAATTTTTCAAACAAGGAGCCCAGAATACCCTTGATATGTGGATGGGTGTTGCTCCTGTAGTCATGGCGTTCGGTTTGATTGCCTTGATTCTTGCAGAGTACACACCGATTTTCCAATGGCTTGGTGTTCCGTTTATTCCGTTGTTGGAATTGATGCAGCTTCCAAACGCAACAGAAGCATCTCAAACGATTTTAGTCGGTTTTGCAGACATGTTCCTTCCGGCTATTATCGGAAGCTCTATCGAGAGTGAGCTTACCAGATTTGTGATTGCTGCCCTTTCGGTTACCCAGTTGGTTTATATGTCAGAAGTCGGTGGTCTTCTACTGGGATCGAAGGTACCAGTAAAATTCTATGAATTAGTACTGATTTTTCTCGAGCGGACGCTTATCACCTTGCCGATCATCGTCCTCGTCGCTCATATCATTTTTTAATACTGAAAATGGACTGGAACAAAAGCATTGTGACCAATATAAAATCCGAACGAATCCAATTCGTTCGGATTTTTGCTTAAAAAAAAAAACCGCGTTCTAACATTTGCTTTTAAAAAGAGCAGCGTTCCACTCCTGCAAGGTACTTCGCTTTCCGCGGGCACGGCTTTAGCTAACTTGGCAAAGAATACCGCTTTCCCAAGTGGATCTTCAGCTCGCGCTCATCCCGCTGGAGTCTGCGCACCTTGCCTCCGTTAAATGCAGCTACTTTCAATTTTCATGGGATTCCGTTTTCCCTATCTGTTGCCGTTATGGTAGAAAGCCAATCTGCAAGCAAACCAGGAGTCCTTATTTTTCCTTTTGTGCTGTTGGTCCCCCTCCAAATTCCGAAAAATAAAGGGGCCAATATGTTGATTTTTCGTCTTCGTCATTGTTTAGATACCTCTCAGACAATGGAAGAAAAGAATACGGTTCTATTCATCTAGTCTTGCTCTGCAGAAATTAGAACACGAAAACGTAGCGAAGGCAAGATACGGAGACTCCTACGGGAACAGCACGAGCTGAAAATCCCACAAGTAAGCGTCTTTTGCTTACTGAGGAAGTTGAAGCCGTGCCCGAGGAAAGCGTAGTATCTTGTCGTAGCGATTTGAAGCACGTATCAAAAAACAGGATAAAAAGAAATCTATCTAAGTAACATACAAATAAAAAACGAACGAATCCATTGGCGTCTAGGATTCGTTCGTTTTTGCTTTGGTGAACATGCTTTTGTCCCCATTTATCTATTTCATCACCGATGTTTTCGGTTGGTAAACCATTTTTCCTTCATTAGGGATGCATTCCCTTCAATGAACGGCTGCCATATGGTAAGCATGGTTTTATTGGACAGTAACAAAACAATCGCCATCGTAACAGCTGCAAAGCCGATAATATCGACCGGATGGTTGTAAAACAGCAAGTCTTCCTGGCGGATATATTGAATGAAAAATCCGTGCAGCAAATAAACATACAATGTCCGCTTTCCGAATTCTGTCCAAATTCCGGCGGCTCGCGGTACCCAAGCCAATACGCTGAATGTCATTATCAGCGCAGAAGCATAGACTGCCAATCTGGAAAACCCACCTAAAGTGGACGCATCCATAGCGGCGTATGACTTGGATCCGAGTAGCCAGTCTGTCGAAAAGTCAGGGAAAATACTAATGACCAAAACCGCGGCAGTCATAATGACCAGTGACACTGATTTTACCAGCTTGGTTTTGACCAACATTACTTGCTCCTTCGTCAACCAGTACCCGAGCAGGAAAAACGGGAAAAACACGAATGTTCTGGATAAACTGAATGAATGGCCGATGTTATCGAAGTAACCGACCAGCAGTCCTAACATTACAGCTGCAGTAAGCCCTTTGAACATCGACAATTTGCTGAATACGATCAACATCAGGTGCCAGCAGAACAAACTGAATAAGAACCACAGCGACCAGTGTGGATAAAAAGGAGCTGTCATCCAGTCGCCTTTTCCGATAAAGAAGTAGTAAATGGTATAGAAAACTTGGAAAATCATATAGGGAAGCAACAGTTTTTTCGAAAGCTTGGCGATATAACCTTTACTTCCCGAACCTTTGGCAAAAAAGCCTGATAGCAGGATAAATGCCGGCATGTGAAATAGATAGATCCAATGATACAATATATTGATTGCTGCCGAATCGGTTTTTAACGGTTGGATCAAGTGGCCGAAAACAACCAGGAAAATCAGCAGGAACTTGGCATTGTCAAAAAAAGCTTCTCTCTTCATTGCGCATTCCTCCGCGAAAATTCATCTTCGAAATGGTTTCTGTTTATTTAATACCCATTCTAAACAAACTTTCGCTGCCCAATGAACAATTTAAATAGGTTGTTATCAAATTGTTATGTATCTTAAATAGTTTGTAAAAAACCGACATCTCCAGTAAAAAACTTTACCCTGTTACAGTAGTAACAGGGTAGGGGACTGACCCTCCTATGCATTTTTCTTCATTTTCTTCTTTGGCTTTTTCGGGGTGGTGGTTTTTTTCTTTGCGGCTGGTTTATCGTTCTTGGCTCTGTCCAGTGAGGCTTCGAGTGCTTCCATCAAGTTATGGACGTTGTCAGGGGCCGGTTTATCCTTGGCTGTTGCAGTTTCATCTGCATTTTTCTTTTCTTCGATTAAGTCCAGCAAGGCTGTCCGGTAATTATCTTTGTATTTTTCCGGATCGAATTTAGTAGTCAACTGATCGATCAGCATTTTTGCTGTATCGAGTTCTTTTGGATCGGCTTCGGCAGCCTCAGGAACGTTTGGAACTTCTTTCACGTCTCTTACTTCATCTGGATAATGGATTGTTTCCACGACGAGTGTGTTCTCATAAACCCTAATAGCTGCCAATTGTTCCTTGGAACGGATGACCATCTTGGCCACACCGATTTTTTCACTATCTGCCAACGCCTGTCTTAATAACGTATAGGCTTTCCCGCCTCCTTCATTCGGCGATAAATAGTAGCTTTTTTCAAAATAAATCGGATCGATTTCTTCCAGCTTAACAAAATCCACGATTTCAACCGCTTTATCTGTGTGCTCGTCTTGAAGTTCTGCCATTTCCTCGTCGGTCAGGACAACAAATTTGTTTTTGGCATATTCGAAGGCTTTGACGATTTCCTCCGATTCGACTTCCCTTTCACATATCGGACATACCTTTTGATATCTAATCGGTGACTGGCACTCCTTATGCAGCTGGCGTAATTTGACATCTTTGTTTTCCGTAGCGGCATGCAGCTTTACCGGTATATTGACCAATCCGAAGCTGATCGTTCCTTTCCACATAGTATGCATGCTCATTCCTCCTTTCTTTCCTTCCACCATCTTTAGTTTGAAGACGTACTTTTATTTTGTCGAAACGAGCGGTATTTATGACTAAGTACATAGGGAAAAGGAAAATACTATTTACCATAACATTACTGGACAAAGGAAGATTACAACGATGAAGCTGATGCAGCCAATTGCCAACGATTCGATTCCAGAAGGGAAAGAATGGGTGTTTGAAACCAAATATGATGGATTTCGGGCGGTTCTTCACTGGAAAAAAGACAGCATAAACTTGATCAGCCGAAATGGAAAGGATTTAAGCAGTAATTTCCCAGAAATCCTGGCATTTTGCCGGGAGAAGCAGCCGCAAATAGCAGACCTCCTTCCGTTGTCTCTGGACGGAGAAATTGTGATTCTCAACACGCTGTATCAGGCGAATTTCCAGCAAATCCAGCAGCGCGGCCGCTTTAAGACCGTAGAAAAAATAGAAAAAGCAGCAAAAGCCCGACCGGCCCACTTGCTTTGTTTTGACCTTCTGTCTCTTGCAGGAAAGGATTTAAGTGGATGGAAGTATTACGAGCGTAAAGAACAACTATCTCATTTGTTTACGCAGTTGGAAATCAAACGGCCGATTGACTGGGATAAACGGCTTGGTTACATCAAGGGCTATCATGACTGGACAGTCCTTTGGAAGAAAATCGAAGAACATAGAGGAGAGGGCATGGTCACAAAACGAAGGGACAGTCGTTATGCCACGGGAAAGAATCACCGGGACTGGCTTAAAGTAAAAAACTGGCGAGTAGTTAGCTGTATTATTACCGGTTACTCCCCTTCCAACGGGTATTTTAATCTAGGAATTTATCGTGACGGGGTACTTGTATCAATCGGAAAATTCAAGCATGGGCTTGAAGGAGAATCATTAGCGATGTTAAAACAACTGGTTCAGTCCAAGGGGGAAAAACAGAAAAGCGATATTAAGCTGCCTCCAGCCATCTGTGTGGACATCAATTGCCTTGACATTCAAGACGGGGAGCTGCGGGAACCCGTTTTCCGAGGCTTCCGTGTAGATTTGCAGCCCGACCAGTGTACATGGCGCCAGGCAAAACAAAGCTTGGCTATGCTGCCTCCGACTATTTCTTTAAGCAATCAGGAAAAGATATTTTATCCTGAAAAAAAGCTAGTGAAAGGTGACTTGGTACATTACTTGCGGGAAATTAGCCCATATATGCTGCCATTTTTAAAAAACAAAGCGTTGACGGTGATCAGGTGTCCGGAAGGCGTCGATGGCGAATCCTTCTTTCAAAAGCATTTACCCGATTATGCACCAGATTTCCTGGCAGGCTCCAAAAGCGGCGAGGACATCCTGCTCCATTGCGGTACCGAAGAAGGACTTGTTTGGCTGGGAAACCACGGCGCACTGGAATATCACGTACCATTTCAGTATATGAGAGGGACTGACCCCATTGAAATTGTTTTTGATTTAGACCCTCCATCGATCAAGGAGTTTCGACTTGCTGTCTTTGCAGCACAGCTGTTAAAGAAGATGCTTGATCAGCTCCAGCTATTATCGTTTGTAAAAACCTCGGGCAATAAAGGCATTCAAGTTTATGTCCCTATTCCGGAAAACAGTCTTACCTATCAGGATACTGCCACATTTACACAAGCGCTTGCTATGCTTCTGGTCAAACAGCATAGTGATTTGTTCACAATCGAACGTCTGAAAAAGAATCGCGGTAACAAGCTTTATGTAGATTATGTACAGCATGGAAGAGATAAGACGTTGATTGCTCCTTATTCACCGCGAAAAAACGATTTAGCAACGGTATCCGCACCATTATTTTGGGAGGAAGTAACCGAGCGACTGTCTCCAGCCCACTTCACATTGGAAAACACGATAGAACGAGTACAAGCAAAAGGCTGCCCCTTTGCCGGGTATGACCAGGCTCGAGACAGCCAAAAGCTTGAACTGTTAATACAATTTATTAAAAACAGCAATTAAGTACCTGTTATGAGAACGAAATAGCCCAGCTGCCATTACGGAATATCGGTTCGATACTGCCGTCCTTTTTAACCCCGTCAATGTCAAGCTCAGCTGAACCCATCATGAAATCTTCATGATTGAGACTATCGTTGACCCCATGCTCGTCCAGTTGCTGCTTATCCATTTCCGGGCCGTTTTCAATATTGGTTGGATATGCTTTGCCCAGCGCCAAGTGGCATGATGCGTTTTCATCAAACAGCGTGTTGAAAAAAATGATCTTGGACTGGGAAATCGGCGATTCATGAGGAACCAATGCCACTTCTCCCAATCGGCGAGAACCTTCATCGGTATCGAGTAAACGTTGCAAGGTTTCTTCCCCTTTTTCTGCAGAAAACGAAACGACCTTTCCATCTTCAAAGGTCAAAGAGAAATTCTCGATCAAATTGCCGCTGTAGCTCAATGGTTTGGTGCTTTTAACGGTTCCGTTCACCCCGTACTTGTGCGGCATGGTGAAAACTTCCTCGGTAGGCATGTTAGGATTGAATACAATGCCTCCTGCAGACACTCCCGATCCTCCATGCCAAATGTGATTTTCGGGAAGGTCGATGGTCAAATCTGTTCCTTCCGCCCGATAGATAAGCTGTTTGTATTGTTTACCATTCAAATACTCACGTGCTTGACGCAAGGTTTCATTATGGTCGGCCCAAGCCTTGGCCGGATCATCTTGGTCCACCCGGGTAATACTGAAAATCTTCTCCCATAACGTTGCCTGCGCTTCTTCCGCAGGTAATTCCGGAAAAACTTTTTTCGACCAGGATACGGTCGGGTATCCAACAAGGGACCAACATACCTTATCATTCATAATATAATCGCGATAAGTGCTGAGCGCCTCTCCGCCTGCCTTATTAATCGCTGCTATCCGTTTCCCGTCGATATCTTTTAACAAATCTGGATTTTCTCCATACATGGTAAGCAGGGCATATCCGTCCTTGACCATTTCCTCCAGCCCCTGGGCTTTCCATTTTGGATAATTTTCCAGCACTTCCATCGGAGCATTTTTCATTTTCAAGTAGGTAAGTGTTTCGTCATTCCATTCGATATGGACATTTTTAGCACCTGCTTGATACGCTTCTTTTACAACCATCCTTGTAAATTCAGCAGCTTCTACAGGGGAATTGATGATCAAGCCTTGTCCTTCCTGCAGATTGACGCCTGTCTCAATCACCAATTTGGCATACCTTTTCATTGCGTCTGCATGATTCACCATCCGTAAAACTTCCCTTCGGTTTTTCTACCATTATTTCATAAATCTCGAAGCAAAGATAGTAGATAATTGGAAAAATTCAATCGCTTTCGGTGAGATGATTGTTCCTAGCGGCTTGTAGAGGTAATTTGCCTTCACATATGCAGGAGATAGTACATACACAAATATCAAGCTCGGACCATGCAGAAGAACTATCCCTGAATGAAAAGGGATGGTATATTCCCCCTGTGCATTCCGGATAAGGTTGTTCGGTGTTCGCGTTTTCCCAACCAATATGGGTACGTATCACGATATATAAATTTTGGTAAAAGGACAATAAAAGCGAAAAAGCCTGGCATTCGTGAGTAATGGCAGGCTTTTACGGATAAAAAAGTTATTGTATGGCAGTTTTTATCGTTTCCAGGTTGTTTTCCATCAAACTGAAATAATCTTCTTGATTTTCCACGTCTTCTTCCGTCAACACAGATAAATTGTGGATTCGCAGTGCTTCTGCCCCTATTTCCTTTTGGACGACTTCCGCTACTCGTGGTGTTACATTTTGCTCGAAGAGAATGTAATGCAAGTCATGTTCTTTTGACTCTTCGATTATGGATTCCAATTGTTTTTGAGACGGCTCCTGAGAAGTCGATAACCCGGAGACAGCAATCTGTTCTAGTCCGTATGCATCTTCCCAATAACCAAAAGCAGCGTGCGAAACCAATATCTCCGGTTTCTCCCCGTTTTCCACCGTCTCATGGAAGGATTGGTCTAAATCGCGGAGCCTTTCTTCCAAGTCTGCAAAGTTATCCTCAAATGCTTGCTGGTGTTCCGGCATTAGTTCCACCAGGTTGTTTTTTATATTTTCAGCCAATCCAATCGAGCGAATTGGATCGAGCCAGATATGAGGATCAAAATCCCCATGCTCGTGGTGGGATTCCTCTTGTCCTTTCTCTTCTTCCCGTTCATGGGCAGCTTCCTCTTCTCCATCATGCTCATGATGCTCATCCTCGGCTTCTTCCCTGAGATGGTCATGATTTGAACCGAGCAAGGATACGCCATCTACTGCTTCGAACAGGGCTACATCCTCTTCTTTTACTGCTTCAGCAATAGTGTCTGCATATTGTTCCATTCCTGCGCCTATGTAGATAAAGGCGTCAGACTCGGCAATATCGACCAATGTATTGGATGTCGGTTCAAACGTGTGGGCATCTGCTCCAGGCGGCAGGATAGATTCTACTTCCACGTATTCCCCGCCAATTTTTTCGGTAAAGTCCTGCAGTGGGTATAGCGTTGTGTAAATCGTCAGTTTATCCTGTCCATCTTCCTCCTGCTGAACAGAAGAAGTTCCACAGCCTGTCAGAAGCAGAACGAAAAACAACATGCCGTATATGATTTTTTTCTTCATCGTCTTACTCCCCTCCCAAAAGTGAAATGATACCAGGAAGAATTATATCGTAACGATTACGTTTTGTAAATAAGAATGATTTCGTTTTAAACCCGTAACTTTTGCAAATATCGCAACAGGCTATTCCATTCCATAAATAAAAAAGTCGTTTTGACCCGATTTGGAACGAATAAAGCAGGACATGGGTAGCACGTATAAAAAAATGACCAAAAAACTGTCCAAGCCCATAGAAGCTTGAACAGCCATTCAACGAACCTTTTTTATTTTGTAACATTAAGCAATGATGGACACATCCGGTTCCAGTGACAGTTCCACGTTTCCCATGACGGCTCGGGAAATCATACAAGACTGCTCCGCTTTCTCCACTAATTTTTTGGCTTTGGCTAAGTCAGTTTCCGAGCTGCCCTCCTTCAGGACAACGGTAGGACGATGGATGATCTTTTGATAAGTAAATACCCCGTTTGTCACGTCAACGATTCCTTCTGAATGTAAGTCCATGCTCTCGACCGGCAGGCTTGCACGCTCGAACATAGCACCAAGAGTAATAATGTAACAAGTCGCTGCAGCACCCAGCAGCATTTCATCCGGGTTGGTGCCCACTCCTGGGCCGTCCATTTCGGGCGGAATCGATATCTCTGTTTTCAGGTTCCCCGCTTCAATACGGCCGACTGTGTTTCTTCCTCCCGGCCAGTCCGCCTTCAAGTGAAAAGAGTGCTTTGCCATAACCATCTTCCTTTCTATCGTTAAGTCTTTCCTTATTGTAATGCGCCGCACACAAGGAGTGGAAATAAAATGCCTGCGAAATAGCATAGCATCCACCCGGAAAAGGTTAAAAATCCAAATCAAAAAGACAGCTGTCCTTTCAAGAAACAACTGTCTTTCCTACCTTGTTTATGCCTGCTTTTCAGTATTCTTGTTGCTGGATAAAAACCAGCCAGCCAAAGCAATGACTACAAGCACGCCATAAAATATCAATTTCCAGGCTGTAGAGTGGGCAAAGTCATGTGGCAGGATGTGGATAGCTTCATGCGCAAGCACAGTAACCAACAGCTTTACACCCACCCAACCGACAATCACAAATGCGGCGATTTCCAAACCTGGACGGTCATGTAGGAGTTTGACAAATAAATTAGCGGCAAACCGCATGATAATCAATCCAATCATTCCACCAGCGAATACGACCGCAAACTGAGCTCCATCCAGACTTCCGATATTAGGCAGTCCGGTAGAAGGCAGTGCTACAGCTAATGCCACCGCTGCCAGAATCGAGTCTACTGCGAAAGCCAGATCGGCGATTTCCACCTTTAGAACGGTAGTCCAAAAACCGCTTCCTTTGGTCTCTGCTTCCACTTCCTCCTCTTCGTTTCCCCGCTTTGATAACTTATCATATAAATGCTTGATGGAAATAAATAACAAGTAAGCAGCGCCGATCGCTTGTACTTGCCATACGTCTACCAGGAACGAAATGATAAACAGTGAACCAAAGCGAAGGACGAAAGCGCCGGCCAAACCGTAAAACAACGCCTTTTTCCGTTGCTCCTCCGGCAAATGCCGGACCATGATGGCCAGGACAAGCGCATTATCTGCTGCTAAAATACCTTCCAATCCTACTAATACAATAAGTACCCAACCATATTCAATCAATAATTGAATATCCAATGTTAAAACAGCTCCTCCTATGTTTGCTTATTGGCCAAATAAAAAACGGCCTCCACCGTGTCCCGGTAAAGACCATAAAAAGAGACCTTTACCCTGGTGGTAAAGGTCTCGCTAACAACGTTGGTTGCCAATTAAGCCGGAGATTGTCTCTCGAAATGACGACTTAAATTGTGCAGCTACTCCCCTTTAGATGGTTATATCATAAACATTCCCACCCACAAAGTCAACCGATTTATCACTAAATTGGCAGACTATGACGAAACGATCCCCAGGACACACGTTTATCGTTGCCTGGAATTGCAGGCCTTATACATATAATCAAGCCTGTATTACCGAGTCGATTCGTTCTCTCATTTGCTGTTTCAGCTTCTCCAGGAGCTGTTCACTTTCCTCCCTGCTTGAACTGGAAACACCGAAGTAGCATTTGATTTTCGGTTCGGTTCCGGAAGGACGAAGACATACCCAGCCGTCTTTATCCAGCAAGTACTTCACGACATTCTCAACCGGCAGGTCGATCTGTTCGGTTTCATCTGTTTTGACATAACGCCTTTCCGATATTTGATAGTCTTCCGTCGCTACGACGCTCAATCCTCCGATTTCCGACATCGGGTTTTCTCTGATATCTTCCATAATCTTTGCAATTTGTTCTGCGCCATCCTTACCTTTCAGCGTCAATGAGGACATATCCTCAAAATAGAAACCGTGCTGCTCATACAGTCCCTCTAGCGCCTCCAACAAGGTTTTCCCTTGTTGTTTCCAATAGCTGGCCATCTCGCAGGCCATCATCGTCGATTGCACTGCGTCTTTGTCGCGAACGAAATCGCCGATCAAGTAGCCATAGCTTTCTTCATAGCCGAACAAAAAGGATTCATCCGTCGATTCGAATTCCTTTATTTTTTCGCCAATATATTTGAAACCTGTCAATGTATCGATCGTTTCTACTCCATAATGCTTGGCAACCGTCCTGCCGAGCTCTGTGGTAACAATCGTTTTAATCAGTTTGCCATTTTGCTTGTCCGCTTCGCTTGTATGGGAAAGCAGGTAATCAAGCATCAAGGTACCCAGCTGGTTTCCGGTGAGCACTTGATAAGAGCCATTCCCATCTTTGACGGCTACGCCAAGTCTGTCGGCATCCGGATCAGTACCGACAAGGATGTCGGCATCCCACTGTTTCCCTTGCTGAATAGCTAATGTGAACGCCTGGTGTTCTTCTGGGTTTGGCGAATCAACAGTGGAAAATTCCGGATCGGGCTTCGCCTGTTTTTCTACAACTTGGATCTCATCAAAGCCCAATTGTCGGAAGCCGTTCAGCACCATATCATGGGCTGTTCCATGAAGCGGCGTAAACACGATTTTCAACGGCTCCTCGCCGTGAAGTTCCTCTTTCTCGACGCGTGAGATAGATTTCAACTGTTTCAGATATGCAGCATCTACCTCTTCGCCAATCCAGTTCAATAATCCCTGCTGCTCGATCTCCTCCTGACTCGCTACTGGGATTTCAAGCTCGTTGTCGACTTTCTGTACATTGGCGATTACTTCCGCTGCTTCTGCCGGAGGCATCTGTCCTCCGTCTTCGTTGTACACTTTAAAGCCGTTATATTCTGGCGGATTGTGGCTGGCGGTAATCATGATACCAGCTGCTGCCTGTAAATGCCGGACAGCAAAGGATAATACTGGAGTTGGACGCAATGATTCATATACGTGTGCTTTAATGCCATGCGCGCCAAGTACCCTGGCAGATTCGACCGCAAAATCCTTCGACTTGTAGCGTGAATCATAAGCCACGGCCACCCCGCGTTCCGCATAATCCTTCACATTGTGTTTTATATAGTTGGCCAGCCCTTCCACAGCCTTGCGAATCGTATAAATATTCATCCGGTTCGTACCTGGTCCCAGCATTCCACGCATGCCGCCAGTTCCAAAGGTTAACTCCTTATAAAAAGCATCCTCCAGCTCTTTGTCTGAACCCTGCATTTCCTCCAGTTGTTCTTTCAAAGCCGGATCAAGCTCAGGAAAATCAGACCATTTCTTATATGTAGTTTTCCAAGACATAAAACATCCTCCTTCAAGGTTACATTACCAAATAATTAACAAAACCGGACCTGGAATGGTATCCCCTCATTCAACATCCAGAATGTTCGATAGTTCCTATACTATAAGAAAGCTTACCATAAAACCTAGAATTCCTCTATTTATCTACGGAAAATACATACCCTGTTTCCAGGAGGTTTATTCACTCTTTCTTCTGGAAAACCTGTTAAATAATGGGCAGGAAGGATCTATCTTCCCTTGCAGACTTTTTAAATAAGTCTAGTAAAGTTTTGTAGTTTCCTCTCTTCTTCCAACCATTTATTATATAATAGAGAAAACACTTTATTGTTAAGGTTGTGGTCGCACTTGTCAATTTTTCAGAAGAAATGGGTTCAAGGTTTAATTGTAGCTATCCTGATTTTCATGCTTGTCTACTTGATTTCTATCACAAAATTTATTTTTGCACCGGTCGGAGCGTATTTGCTCTCGATTGCTGTGCCGATTATCGGCGCTGGTCTGCTTTACTACATTACGATGCCATTAGTACGCAGGCTTGAGCAAATGCGGATCAATAGAATCCTGTCGATTATCATTGTTTTCCTTCTCATTATCGGCATCATTTACTTCACCTCCAACTTTATTGCGCCGATTGTTCAGGAACAATTTACCAGACTGACTGACAATATTCCGAAAATGGTAGATAGCGGTGAGAAGTTAATAGATAATTGGCGTGATAATCAAGATATGATTCCGAGCCAAATGGACAGTACGATTGAAAATATCACCAATAATTTAAACGATTATGCCCAAAACGTGGTAGGATTCCTGATAGACTTTATCGGGCAGTTATTCGGTTTTCTTTTCGCTTTTGTACTAATTCCGTTTTTCCTGTTTTTTATGCTGAAAGACGGTCATAAGTTTGTACCGTTCATTTCACAATTTTTAAGCAAAAGCAAAGCTGATAGCTTCCGCAGGTTGGCCGACAACATCAACCATACGCTGGCCTCTTTCATCCAGGGACAATTCATCGTCAGTATTTGCGTCGGGATCATGCTCTATATCGGATATTTAATCATCAACCTGCCATATTCGCTGACACTGGCGTTGTTTGGCCTGGTTATGAATTTCATTCCGTTTGTAGGTCCGTTTCTGTCAGCTGTCCCTGCCGTACTGGTTGCCTTTTTCCAAGACCCGATGATGGCTGTCTGGGCCATACTAGTTATGGTGATTGCGCAGCAAATTGAAAGTAACCTGATTTCACCGAACGTCATGGGCAAAGTACTATCGCTTCATCCGTTGACGATCATTACGTTGATTTTGGCAGCAGGAAGCATTGCCGGCTTCGTTGGGCTATTGTTCGTCATCCCTGCCTATGCGGTTGTAAAAACAATCATTTCCCACTTTTATCATGAGTGGCTGAAAAGACAGCCTGAGGAAGACCAGAAAATTTTTTAAGTGGAACTCGCCTTCCCTTCTTGGAAGGTAATCGAAACTCTAAACATAACCCGTGACTTAACGATCGATGATTTCGGTTTTTATCTCACGGATTGCTGTAACGACCAGCGAAAACCAAAGATGTAAACAATTAATTCCAACAAAAAAGGGCATGGTTCCGACAGTTGATCGGAACCATGCCTTTTTTATCAGGAGCGGAAACGACTGAGAAAAGAATTTAACCGTTCACTCGTCGAATTTTCCAATACTTGCTCAGGTGTCCCCTGCTCAGCGATTCTGCCTTCATCCAGAAACACAACCCGGTCGGCAATATCACGCGCAAAGTCCATCTCATGTGTTACAAGTACCATGGCCATTTCGCCTTCCACAGCGATATCACGAATCACTTCCAGTACTTCGCCTACAAGCTCCGGATCGAGTGCAGATGTCACCTCGTCAAACAGCATGATTTTCGGACGCATTACCAAGGCACGTGCCATTGCCACCCGCTGTTTCTGACCACCGGAAAGCTGGCTCGGATAAACATCAAGCTTGTCTCCGAGTCCTACTTTTTCCAACATTTCCACGGAGCGCTGCCTGGCTTCTTTCTTAGGGATCCCTTTCACATTTACTGGAGCGACCATGCAGTTTTCCAGGATGGTCATGTGTGGAAACAGATTGAAATGTTGAAAAACCATACCGATATCTCCACGAACCTGTCGTAGATGCTTTTCGTTGGCTGGAACAAGCTCCCCATGCTTTTCCATATGCCACAAGTGCTGACCATCCACAAGGATTGTGCCAGATGTGGGCTGTTCCAATGTCATCAGCATACGGATGATGGTGGTTTTCCCGGAACCACTCGGTCCGATTAAAGCTACCTTTTCTGCCGGAGCAATTTCTAAATCAATACCTTTTAAAACTTCCACATCACCAAACGATTTGTGGACATCATTGTATACTGCAATGGGTTGTACCATCACGTGACAACTCCTTTATCTATTTTGCCTGTCGGATTCCGCTTATCAAATCGGCGATTCATCCTCTGTTCAAGCTTGCGGAAAAGCACCGCTGTCGGATAACTCATTAACAGGAAGAATGCCGCCACTAAGGTTAATGGTTCTAAATAGGCAAAGTTTTTCGAGCCAAAGTTGTTTGCCATATGAAGCATTCCGGCAACACCGATCGTTGAAGTCAGCGGAACCTCTTTGAACATGATGATCAAGTAATTACCAAGCATCGGGATGGTTGGCGGTATCGCTTGAGGTAAAATGATTTTTGTCCATTTATCCTTTAAAGACAAGTTTAACGCCGTAGCTGCTTCCCATTGCCCCTTGTCGATGGACTCGATTCCGGAGCGGTATATCTCCGCTATATACGTACTGAAGTGAACACCTAGACCGACGATCGCCACGGTAATCGGGTCCAAAGTCAAGCCGACATACGGAACCACCGGCCACGCATAGTAAAGGAAAAATAATTGGACGAGCGGCGGTGTTGAACGAATGAACTCCATGATAAATGCTATTGTCACCTGGAGCGGCCGTAAGGGGATTCTTCGCACGAACGTCCAAACAAATCCAAACAGCATGGCAAACAGATAACAGGCAATGGTTAATCCAAGCGTAATCCACATCCCCTGAAAGATAGCCGGAAATGATTCCACTACATAATCCCAATTCCAAGTCATTCAGTAGCCACTCCCTTCGATGATTGTTTTTCTGCCCAACGAGTAAGCCAAATCAAAGGAAGCGCTAAAATGAAGTAAAAAATCAATATCATGATATATACTGTAGGAGCCAATGACAGGTTCGTACTCCTGAATATATCGCCGTGATAAAGAATATCTGTCAACCCAACCAGAGATACCAAAGAAGTGGCTTTTAACATCTGTATCAAATAGTTACCGAATTCAGGAAGCATCATCCGGACCGCCTGCGGCAAAATGACAAGCCGCATCCGCTGAAACCGGGACATATTCAAGGCCGTAGCAGCTTCTCTCTGCCCTTTCGCAACAGCAAGAATGGAACCTCGGACTATTTCGGACATGTAAGCCCCGTAATTCATTGAGATAGCGATCACTGCCGCCCAAAAGTCGGTGGCCAGATGAATATCGAACAATCCTGGCAAGGCATAATAAAACCAAAACAACTGGACAATCAAGGATGTCCCCCGAAAAATTTCTACATAGAAACCGGTGAATTTCCTTAAAAAGATGTTATTTGATAATCTTCCAAATCCAGCAATAAAGGCGATTAAGTATGATAGAATCGCCGAAGCGATCAATACAGTTATCGTTATGTTGATCCCTTTTATTAAGACGGAAAATATTTCAGTAAGATCACTAATACGGATTCACCCTTTCTTTACCGGGAAAAGCAGGCCCCCTGACATGAGGGGGCCTGCTTTTCATTATTTTATCCCCTTTTATCCTTGGCAAAGATCTTCGGTCGTAATGTCTTCTGTGATGACATTGCTTTCCTCAGAAAAACCAAATGGTTCAATCAAGCCGGCGATTTCACCATTATCTTTTAATTTTTGTAATTCTTCGTTGTAAGCTTCTCTTAAATCATCATTGTCGGGATGAAAGACTGCTGCACCATAGCTAGGTACACCTTCGATATCAGGCTGTTCGAAGCCCTCAACAAATTCAAGCGCATCCGTGTCGGAGGATTCCAGCGCCATTTTGATGGTCATTTCCGTACCAGTTGTTGCCTGAGCACGTCCAGACTCTACAGCTGAGAAAGTTGCCGGGATGTCCGGAGCCTCAGAAATCTGATCCTCGCTTACCCCTTCCTGCTGCAGGAAGTCAATTTCCGTAGCACCCGACATAACAGAAACCGTGATGTCTGGATTGTCAGCTATGTCTTTGTAGCTGTTAAT
Organism: Virgibacillus senegalensis; assembly: GCF_000821245.2. Lineage (GTDB taxonomy): Bacteria > Bacillota > Bacilli > Bacillales > Amphibacillaceae > Sediminibacillus > Sediminibacillus senegalensis. The sequence continues at coordinate 399,752 of NZ_LN611424.1, read as the reverse complement.
ATTGTGCGGATTGCCTTTTTCAACGATAAGACCTTCCCCGTATTTGATTTCCGGCTCACCGAAATCCGCGTTTTCGCAACGCTCTGGCGTGATTGCCATCCCTGCAGTCGCTACATCGAACTTACCTGCCTGCAAACCTGGAATCAATTGACTGAAATCCGCAAGCTGTCCTTCTACTTCTTCGATACCGAGGTTTTTAAATACCTCTTTAGCAATGGCTACAGCTTCCCCTTTCAATTCTCCATCTTCCTCATAGGCATAAGGTTTTTCATTAGCAAAACCGATGGTCACTTTCCCTGCTTCCTTAAGCTCGGCCAATTTTCCTCCGTCGCCACTTGCATCGCTATCACTTGAGCCGCATGCCGCCAGTGTAAAAATCAATACGATCCCTAGCACTAAACCTGATAAGTATTTTTTCATTAACTAATTAAACCTCCCTGAGTTTCTTGAGTAAAAAAGCATTTGCTGTGCACTTAAGCAGATGCTCATTAATAAGTATGAAGTACTGTTATCCTGCGGTTTTTACCTTCAGCTGAATACCACGTGAGCAGAACCACCTCCACTGCGGATAAAAGAAAAATGGAGCATAAATTCGGAGAATTGCTTGGAGTGCCTACAGGCATATATATAACTTTATACCTAATATTTATGTTCTTCAATCAGCGAATATTCTGAAAAAATAGAATCGAGTGGCGTATAACTAAATGACCCGGTTATATCTCTAAGATGTTTATATTTGCTAGATTAAGATAGTAAATGCTTTTATATTCTAACTTACAGAAAATGAGAGACTGGCGGCAAAAAGTCAGAACGTAGGAAAATGGCATAGAGCATGGAGAAGATAGGACTCCAGACATAGCACCGTGTACCGGCTGCCTCCAAAGACGAAACGAAAAGGCTGTTTACGAAAGATACAGACAGCAACCTCAAACTACTTTCCTTCTGCATAAACTAAAGTGCTAACCAACCGCTGCGGTAGCATACTTCGCTTCTTACAGGGCCTTCGGACACGTGCTGATCCCGCTGTATGCTGCTTGTGCTAGGAATAGAATAGATATCCTTCCACCTGGCTATACGTATTACGAAACAAACAGGAGGTTCGGATTTCTCCCTATTTTTTCTAAAAATATATTTTTTTCACCATACGATGTGAAACAAGAGAACGTTGCTAGTTTCCTCCCTGATAATTAGGAAACGGTACTTAGCGGAGGAAATAACCGAAGACTCCGGCGGGAGGAAAGGCCTCGGTGAGGTCCCGCAGAGCTTTAGCTCGAGGAAGCTCACCAACCCGCCCGCGGAAAGCGTAGGAAATTTCTGTAGCGGCGGACAATCACGCAACTTGATCCCCATAGGAATATCCCCAATACGGCTCTTCATTGCAAATGATCGTTGAACAAATAAAGGAACAGAGGGCACAAACTTTTTGAAAAGAAACGAAAAGCAATCTGTAGAAGAATTTAATTCCATACAGATCGCTTTTTAAAGTACTGCCTATCATAGCGCTTCCGTTTTTCCAGTGGCCTCAAGGACTATCTAAAGCTATACATAACAGACTCTCCGACAACCCGATAACCAATTTTTTTATAAATGCTATTGGAAGTTGGGTTTTCCTGATCCGTGTACAAGCTGCAAAACAGATTACCCTCATCAAGGAGTTTTTGGGAAAGAGCAGCGACAAGCGCCGTGGCATAGCCATTCCGCTTGTAATCGTCCGGTGTGTACACTGCATTGACCGTGACGCCATTTTCGGTCTTTCTTGATTGATTGGCCATCGAAACAGGGCGGTCATTCACCATCCATAGATAAACAGAACCAGAGTCGATAAAATCACGCGCCATTTCTGCAGCCCGCTCTTCATCCATCGATACCTTTGCCTCTCTTGCATAGCCAATCAGCCATCCTTTAATCAACTCATCATCTTCTTCACTAGCAGTAAGGAGATGACCGCTCACTTCCCCTGTCGCAACCACCTCGTCAAGTCGATAGATAAGTTGTTCCATTTCTTTCCTGGATTCGTTTCCAGTCAATCTCTCCCACTTTTCAGCAAAGACCTGCACTTCCTCTACAGGACCGACGACCCCTGGAATTTGGATGCCCTGCTGGTAAAGGTGTTTGGCGATACGTTCAACTACATCCGTACTACTTGTTTCGATATCAGGCAAAATCAAATTGTGGGGCGGTGTTTGCAGAAAAACGTATACTGGTTTCCCTGCCTCTTTTACCATCCCCAAATATGGCGGGGCAGATTTTTGCACCCTTCCATTCTTTATAAGCCTGTTAAGTATCCCCAGACCAAGGTTGTTACAGGCCTCTTTTTCTAACAACAAGGATGCCGCCTGTTGATAAAACACTGTAGGGTCTTCAATTTGCAAAACTTCCATCCCTGGTTCCCCCTTTTATCTTTTCTAGTAGTTTAACTGATTAACCCTGTTCAGACTACTATTTATTTTGAAAGCATGCTGATTGACGAAGCCCCTCTGCTGACATACAGTTTAATCAAGGGAGTGGTAACCATGACAAAGAAAGAAATCGAAAACCGGATCCGCGAACTAAAGTCAGATTATATGCGTATTCAAGCCGATTTGGAAAAACTCGACTCAGTCGGAGGCAATACAGCCAACGCCGAACGGCAATTGGCCGATATGGAACAAGAACTGGCAGACTTGAATAAGCAACTTGATGCGATGGAATAAAACGAGCAATTATCAGCGCCTTATTCAAACGAAAAACCACGGCATGCTGCACAAGATGCCGTGGGTTTTTTTTTGGGTGGAAAGATGGAAACCTCTGCAATAGATGTAGCCTTCTGTGCAGTGGCCGCCCCTTCTCACTGGTTATTTTGTTCTTGCTGCTGTTCGAGTCTGGCTTTGATCTTGTTGACTTCTTTGCTCGGAGGTGTCAGACTCACCACTACATCTCCTGATTCTGCTTTTAATTTAATTTCATCCGTATAGTACTCCACATTCCCAGTCGCCCGCAGGACAAACAACAAAATGGTACCTTGGTCGCGATCCTCCAAATAATCAGGATAGGTGTACTGATCGGTGATGTTCGTTTTTCTCATCACATATCCGTCTTCTACCTTGTTGCACAACCCTGCCAATGATATTTCACCCGAAAATAACACCCGGCCTGCTATGGTTGGATCCAAATCTTCTACGTGATCACCTCTTGCCGTTTGAATGCTCAATTTGAAAACATTATTGCGGCCGAAAGCCGGAACAAACGTCGTGGCAACCAAAGCATTATAAGAATCGAATTCCGTCGCTGAAATCAAATAATCATATGGGGTCATGTCAAGCCGGTATTCAGTCTGCTCGGAAAGGATTTCCCCGTGATGGAAAGAGACTCCGGTATTTCTTGCTTTGGCAAGTCGTTGCCAGGAAGAATCAGACACAATGACCGGTATATCCATCTCCTTCAGGATTTTGGACAAGGCAACGGTAAAACTGTTGCTTCCGACAATCAATGTCCCGGGACGCCCTTCTGCCGACAGATTTAGTTTTCCAGCCAGCCACCCAATAGAAAACCCATGAGCGACAACGGTGGAAAACACCAGCGCAAACGTAAGGGAGGTTACCATTGCGGCATCCTCGTATCCTTCGTCATATAAAATCGAGGCAAAGTAACCAGAAACCGTAAGCGCGACGATCCCCCTCGGTGCTATCCAGCCGACAAGCAGTTTTTCCGATTTTGATAAATCGGTCTTAACCGTCGATAAGAAAATGGAAAGCGGCCGGACAATAAACAGCATCAATAACACATAGCCAATGATTTCTGGTCGAAAAATCTGTAAGAGCGTCTCTCTTGTCAGGGAGGCGGTCAACATGATGAAAATGGTTGAAATTAACAAAATCGAGATGTTTTCTTTAAAGTGTCGCATATCCTGGATGGACGAAATACGAATGTTAGCCAGTGTCATCCCCATGGCTGTGACAGCGAGCAATCCTGTCTCATGCTCTATATCATCGGCAATCGTGAAACAAGCGATGACAGCAGCAAAAACGAGAGGAGATTTTAAGTACTCCGGGACATGTCCCGTCTCAAACATCCAACCGATTCCTCTACCGAATGCCCAGCCGAGAATGACGGCAAACAGCGATGCCAGGAAGAAAAATAGTAACGATAACAGACTATGCCCTGTATTAGTAAGAACCAGAATGACCTCCAAAGCTAAGATCGCCAGAAGCGGACCGATCGGATCGACGATAATCCCTTCCCATTTCAAAATTTTAGCAGGTCTCGGTTTCAGTTTTGACTGCCGCAATAACGGAAGTATGACGGTGGGGCCTGTGACAATGAACACTCCACCGATGACAAACGATACAGCCCAGGAGAAACCGCCAACATAGTGTGCTGTCAAAGAACCCAATATCCAAGCTAAAAAGGCACCAAACGTGACAATTCGGAAGACAGGCCTTCCCAATCCTCTGATATCTTGAAAGCGAAGGTTCAAACTGCCTTCAAACAAAATAATTGCTACGGCGACAGATATTATCGGCCGATAAAGGTCTCCAAAATCTTCATTAGGATTGATCCAGCCAAAAACAGGACCAACCATTAACCCGGCGATCGACATTACCACGATGGCAGGCAGACGAAAACGCCAGGAAAACCATTGCGAACCGACACCTAGCGCGCCGATCATCATTATCTCTAATAAAAGGGAATCGCTCATTTCACTTTTACCCCTTTCTGCATTAAAATCGTGTGTGGAAAAAAGATATAACATAGTGTAAAGCGGCTTGTTTTCCATGTAAATCGGTTTGTTTTTCTACGCCGTTGCTGGGTATGGATCAAAAAGCAAAATATTATTGGGTACACCCACTTTTTATTTTCAAATTTCGACTATCATTGACAAATGACTATGCCGTTGATAGTATAGTTCTGCTTTTTAATATTTCAAAAAAATGCAACGTTTTTATGAATGATACAGCTTTTTCATTTGGTAAGAGCCTGCGTACGGAGGAATTAGCTTGGTAAAACAGACTTTTTTAATTGGTTTTATGCTATTTGCCCTATTTTTCGGGGCAGGAAACTTAATCTATCCGCCTACCTTAGGATTGGAGGCAGGTACTTCCTTTTGGCCGGCAATGATCGGTTTTATCTTAACCGGGGTCGGCTTGCCTATCCTCGCCATAGTCGCCATTGCCTTAATCAGTGATCAGGAGGCGCAACTGGGAAATAAGGTACACCCTCTTTTCGGTTTGGTGTTCACGTCAGTCATTTACCTGGCAATCGGGCCATTTTTCGGTATTCCAAGAGCAGCAAACGTAGCTTTTGAAATGGGTGTCCTTCCCTTTGTATCTGCAGGGGGAGATCACACCTTGTTACTTCTCCTCTATACGATTGTTTTCTTCTGTTTGGTCTATTGGTTCAGCCTGAATCCATCCAAGCTGGTCGATCGGATCGGTCAATGGCTTACTCCTGCTTTATTGGTCGCTGTAGCAGCGCTTTGTATCGGCAGTTTTTTTATGCTGCAGGCGCCTTCCAGTACACCAAGCGAAAAATATCATTCAGCCCCGTTTTTCAGCGGCTTTATAGAAGGATATTTAACCATGGATGCCATTGCTGCTCTGGCCTTCGGTATCATTGTCATATCTGCCTTTAAGGAAAACGGAATTCAAAGCAAGTCAGCACTTGTATCCTCCACCTTAAAGGCCGGACTCGTTTCTGGAGCTGCACTGACCCTTGTCTACGGATCGCTCGGATGGATCGGGGCCAAAATGGCAGTGAAGGGTGACTTTGAAAATGGCGGTCAGATATTGTCCAGTGCCACCCAATTGGTCTATGGAAATTTCGGCCTGCTGCTGCTGGGACTCATTGTAGCGTTGGCTTGTTTCACGACATCCATCGGTTTAACAGTGGCTTGCGCACAGTATTTTAGCCGAGTTACCCGTTATTCGTATAAGCAAATCGCCGCTGTGGTTAGTGGTGCCAGCTTTTTGATCGCTAACCTTGGGTTAAATCAGATTATTGCTATCTCTGTCCCCGTACTGGTCGCTATTTATCCCATTGCCATTGTGTTAGTATTGCTCACCTTCCTTAACAAATGGTTCGAGGGATCGAAACGCGTGTACCGCGGAGCTATATTGTTGACTGCTATTGTCAGCGTCTACCAAGGGTTGACAGAATTCGGCCTGCAAATGACGGCCCTCCAGCCGATAATCGAACAGCTGCCACTTTACGGTGTCGGGCTTGGATGGCTGCTCCCTGCAGTTATCGGAGCATCTATCGGCGGGTTTATCGACCACCGGTAAAGATTAAAAATGATCGTCAGGAAAAAATAAGAAAACTTGGCTATGCCAAGTAATTTGATACAGGATAGGCTTCGCATCAGCCTTCCTAAAACATTTTCACTACATCTATCGTGTAAGCAGGGCTGCCCATCTAAAGGACAGCCCTTCCTTTGTTATCCTTAACGGTGAGTATTCCATCCCCTGCTTTAGTCAGGATTTGAATTCCTTCTAATTTCACCTTCAGAATGATATTCCTGACGCATTGCTGGTATTTTTCCTGTTCGTAAGATTATTCTATTCTTTCAATCCTTTTCAAAAGGTTTTCCCTAACTCTCCCCTGATATTGGCAAAATTAAACATACCGGATTCCAATTTCTTAAATGGATACAATTCTCGTTTCGGCAGAATCGTGATAGGATAGTAGTATTGATTTTTTGAATTTGGAACCTAAAGAAAAGGATGAACACCCACCATGATCATGGAAAAAGCCCAACAAATACTTGAAGAATACTTTGGTTTTCCAAGCTTCCGACCCGGCCAGCGAGCAGTCATCGAGTATGTAACCAGTCAAAAAAATGCTCTGGCCATTATGCCTACCGGAGGTGGAAAATCACTTTGTTATCAAATTCCCGGGCTTGCACTCGAGGGAACCGCCATTGTGGTTTCGCCGTTGATATCGTTAATGAAAGATCAAGTGGATGCTTTGACCTCACTTGGTATTGCTGCCACTTATATAAACAGTACCCTTAGTACGGAAGAATTCCAGGAACGAATGCAGCAGCTGCGAGCTGGCCGCTACAAATTCGTTTATGCAGCGCCAGAACGCTTTGAATCACCAGCATTCATCGAATCCATCAAAGCAATCAACCTTTCCTTGATTGCTTTCGATGAAGCCCACTGTATCTCTCAGTGGGGGCACGACTTCCGGCCAAGTTATCGATCGATTGTACCTGCATTGGCAAAACTACCCAATCTACCGGTAATTGTAGCATTGACTGCTACGGCTACCGACGAGGTGAATTACGATATCCGCAGGTTGTTACATATTGAAGACGACCATGTCATAAATACCGGTTTTGCTCGAGATAACCTGTCTTTTCATATTATCAAAGGCAGGGATAAACGAGATTTTTTGCTTGATTATGTGAAAGAACGGCCAACAGAGTCTGGTATCATTTATACTTCAACAAGGAAGCAAACCGATAACATCCATCAGCTGCTCGAAAGTAAAGGATATGCGGCAGCCAAGTATCATGCAGGCCTTTCAGAACAGGAGCGGAAACAGGCACAGAACGCTTTTATTCAGGATGAAAAAACAATCATTGTCGCTACAAACGCATTCGGCATGGGAATCGATAAATCGAATGTCCGCTATGTGGTTCACTACGCGCTGCCAATGAATATCGAGTCCTACTACCAGGAAGCGGGCCGTGCCGGCAGGGATGGGGAACCAAGTGATTGTATTCTGCTTTTCTCCGGGCAGGACATCCAACTGCAAAAATTCCTAATCGAGCAATCCCTGATGGATGAAGACAAGAAAACGAAAGAATATAAAAAACTGCAGGCAATGGTCAATTATTGTCATACCCATAGTTGTCTGCAAACCTATATCCTGCACTACTTCAATGATTATTCAGCGGCAAAAGACTGCGGTAAATGCAGTAACTGTCTTAACAGCGAAAATAGGGAAGACATGACGCGTGAAGCCCAGATGGTATTATCCTGTGTCAAACGGATGGGGGAAAGATTTGGTGCCGGGTTAACGGCCAAGGTGCTGAAAGGCTCGAGAGATAAAAAGGTTAAGGAATTTCAATTCGATCAGCTTTCAACTTACGGACTGATGTCCCAATATACCGAAAAGGAATTAACTAACTTCATTCACTTTCTTGTAGCAGAAAACATTCTATCTACTGGTGATGACCGTTATCCAATTTTAAAGCTGACCAAACAGGCAAAAGAAGTGCTGCAAGGTCGTAAACAAGTATGGGTACAAACCGGGTTCGCCAGAAGTACTGACAAAGCCGACTACCATGAAGCATTATTCGAAGAGCTCCGGCAGCTGCGCAAGCATATTGCCATCGAAGAAAAAGTGCCGCCTTATGTTTTGTTTTCTGATGCAACATTAAAAGAGATGGCACGTCATTTCCCACAAACAAGAGAAGAGATGCTCCGCGTGAAAGGAGTAGGTGAGAAAAAGTTCGACCAATATGGTGAACCCTTTCTTCAAACGATTGCTCCGTGGGCGGATAAAGCAGATAAAAAACGTACGGAAAAAACTGCTGTCTCCTTGAATCAGTCTATATTGGAAAAGCGGGAGCAAGATGATCAAACACCGAGCCATCTCGTAAGCTATCAGCTATTTTCCGACGGCTCTTCGCTCACCGAGATTGCAACTTCCAGGGAGATTACCGAACAGACAGTGGCGAATCATCTATTCAAAGCATACGCAGAAGCTTATCCACTTGATTGGGACAGGCTTTTCTCAAAAACAGAAGAACAAGAAGTGCTTTCCGTCAGAGAGGGCATGGAGGAACCGAAGCTTAAACCCATTAAAGAAGCAATAGCATCCGATATCAGTTATACGGCTATCAAAGCGGTGCTAATCAAACATGGCATCCTCCTGAACCGATAGCCTTCTTTTGCTTTAGGAAGGCAGGGTCTCGAAACCAGATAGAAGACGCACAAACTGCACGAAACAGAAAAGCACGCGGAAAAAAATCTCTCCGCGTGCTTTTTTCTGTTAGGAACTTTTCAAATCCCGGTATTTGTATTTTGATTATGCCGTTCCTGGCAATCTTTGCATAGCTTAACTTCTTCCTCTTGCCTGCTTGACAAGAGCCTGCCGCAGCTCGAGCATTTATGGAACTCATTTGCATTTGACTGAAAACCGATTAGCTCGCCTTCATTTCGTCTTACCATGGTAAACTCTCCTTCCGGTTGTTATAGAAAAACACCGAATCTTAACAAGATATTACCCTCGAATGACGAGCATCAAACTAAAACGGATTAAGCATCGAAATCTAGGGCCCAGCTTCCTTTGCGGAAGACGGGTTCGCTATTGCCGTCTGCTGTTATGCCGTCAATATCCAGTTCAGCTGAACCGATCATGAAATCCACATGGGTCAAACTGTCATTGACCCCGTGCTTATCAAGTTGATCGTCATCCATTTGCGAGCCACCTTCAAGACTGGTTGGATAGGCTTTTCCCAAGGCAATATGACAGGATGCATTCTCATCATAAAGCGTGTTATAGAATATGAGACCGGATTGAGAAATCGGAGACTCGTGGGGTACTAATGCGATTTCGCCTAAACGCCGGGCTCCTTCATCAGTATCCAGCAGATGCTTCAGCGTTTCGTAGCCTTGCTCTGCCTGAAAATCAACCACTTTCCCATCCTTGAAGGTCAAGCTGAAATTGTCGATCAGATTGCCACCATAGTTAAGTGGTTTTGTACTGGAAACCTTGCCATTCACCCCATATTTATGAGGCAAAGTGAAGACTTCTTCCGTCGGCATATTCGGATTGAAGTCTGTTCCGTCCTCTGTTTTGGCGGAACCACCCTTCCAAATGTGTCCTTCCGGAAGCTCCAGCTCGATATCAGTACCTGGTGCTTTGTACACCAATTTCTTGTATTGTTTTTTGTTTAAAAACTCACGTGCTTTCCGCAAGGTTGCATTGTGTTTATCCCATGCTGCAACAGGATCTTCCTTGTCCACTCGTACAATGCTGAAGATTTGTTCCCAAAGACTTTCCATCGCTTCCTCTTTCGATTGATCCGGGAAAATTTTTTGGGCCCAATCACCAGTAGGAATCGAAATGATCGTCCAAGGAATGCGATCATTCATTGTGTACTGACGGAATTCCTTCATCGCTTCTGCATTTGCTTTGGAAGCTCTTGCTACTTTGCCGGCATCGATATCCTTTAAAAGATCCGGGTTCGTCGAACGGATGGATAACACCGCCGCTCCCTCTTTGGCAAATGACACAAACTTATCTACGTGCCATTGAGGAACATCCGTCAACACCTCTTCTGGTGCATTTTCATATTTAAGCAAAGAGATTTCGTCATCCGACCAATTGATATGTACATTCTTGGCTCCAAGCTCGTAAGCCTTCCGGACGACGATCCGGGTAAAATCTGCTCCTTCTATTGGCGCATTAATCATCAACGTCTGGTTTTTTTGCAGGTTGACACCCGTTTTCAATGCCAGCTCGGCATATTTTTCCAAGTTTTTTAACTCTGCCATACTTTTCCCTCCAAAATCGACCTGTCAGTCTGTTTTCTTTACTTCTCTATTATTTCACAAAATACGAAAACTAACAAAATTTTCTTATTATTCCCGGCCTTGTTCCTTTGGGATTGATACAGATAGTAAAAGCTAATTCTTCCCTTTCGACGTATGCTTTGTCCTGCAGAGATAACAAAAAAGCAAAGCCTGCCTGAAGGAGGCCACAGAAAAAGTCCTTTCTAATTCAGAAGAGATTTTAAAGTTTGTTGTTGATTCTCACCAACCGCTTATCGGTGGATGCTTGCCGCGGGCACGGCCTCAGCTAACTTGGTCAAGAAGATCACTTAAGCAAGTGGATCTTCGGCTCGCGCTGTTCCCGCAGGCGTCACCACCGCACGCTCATCGTGGAATCAACAGAGGGTAAATGGCACCGGAAGATGACGTCATTGATCCCAGCTTATTAGCTTACTTCCGTCGTAAACGTCTGAAAGATCCAAACCTTTTAGATTTCCTGATTGGAAAAACCGTAGAGGTCGCGCTTGAGAAAGGCGTGATCCAATCGAAGTCTCTCATCCTTGATGCGACACACACAAAGGCTCGATACAATCAAACATCCCCTCAAGAAGTATTGCGTAGCCGTTCCAAGAACGTCCGTAAAATGATTTATTCTCTCGATGAATCCATGAAGAAAAAAATTTCCTGAAACCAACCGAAGATACGCTTGAAGCTGAGCTGGACTATTCAGAACGTCTTGTCGAAGTCATTGAAAAGGAACCAAAGCTCGTTTTTATCCCCAAAATCAAAGAACCTCTGAACTTACTGAAAGAGACGATTACAGATGACCAACTGGAATTACAAGAGTCTCAAGATCCTGATGCCCGTTTGGGGCACAAATCATTGAAATTAGATAAAAGCGATCTGTATGGAAATTAAATTCCATACAGACCGCTTTTTTAAATTCTACTTTTCAAACAACTTCAGTTTTTCAGTGGCCTCTCACCTGAAGAAGCGTTTTTTTTGCTTCTACAAAGGCGGCCCTGCCCTCGGAAAGCGTACCGGTTATTGCTGATCGATTTCTTCCACTAAAATCGACAATTCTTCCCATCGTTCCATTGCCTGTTCCAAACCGGCTTCCAGCTCTTCTTGGCGGTTGTACAGTTCCTGGACTTTTCCAAAATCGCTTCCCGCCTGTTCGATTTCCCCCTTCACCGTTTCCAGA
>NZ_LN611424.1:386543-386792 GCF_000821245.2 Virgibacillus senegalensis | reverse complement strand
CATTGATCCCAGCTTATTAGCTTACTTCCGTCGTAAACGTCTGAAAGATCCAAACCTTTTAGATTTCCTGATTGGAAAAACCGTAGAGGTCGCGCTTGAGAAAGGCGTGATCCAATCGAAGTCTCTCATCCTTGATGCGACACACACAAAGGCTCGATACAATCAAACATCCCCTCAAGAAGTATTGCGTAGCCGTTCCAAGAACGTCCGTAAAATGATTTATTCTCTCGATGAATCCATGAAGAAAAA
>NZ_LN611424.1:320731-384857 GCF_000821245.2 Virgibacillus senegalensis | reverse complement strand
AATCGCTTATCGGTGGATGCTTGCCGCGGGCACGGCCTCAGCTAACTTGGTCAAGAAGATCACTTAACCAAGTGGATCTTCGGCTCGCGCTGTTCCCGCAGGCGTCACCACCGAACGCTCATCGTGGAATCAACAGAGGGGAAATGGCACCGGAAGATGACGTCATTGATCCCAGCTTATTAGCTTACTTCCGTCGTAAACGTCTGAAAGATCCAAACCTTTTAGATTTCCTGATTGGAAAAACCGTAGAGGTCGCGCTTGAGAAAGGCGTGATCCAATCGAAGTCTCTCATCCTTGATGCGACACACACAAAGGCTCGATACAATCAAACATCCCCTCAAGAAGTATTGCGTAGCCGTTCCAAGAACGTCCGTAAAATGATTTATTCTCTCGATGAATCCATGAAGAAAAAAATTTCCTGAAACCAACCGAAGATACGCTTGAAGCTGAGCTGGACTATTCAGAACGTCTTGTCGAAGTCATTGAAAAGGAACCAAAGCTCGTTTTTATCCCCAAAATCAAAGAACCTCTGAACTTACTGAAAGAGACGATTACAGATGACCAACTGGAATTACAAGAGTCTCAAGATCCTGATGCCCGTTTGGGGCACAAATCATTGAAATTAGATAAAAGCGATCTGTATGGAAATTAAATTCCATACAGACCGCTTTTTTAAATTCTACTTTTCAAACAACTTCAGTTTTTCAGTGGCCTCTCACCTGAAGAAGCGTTTTTTTTGCTTCTACAAAGGCGGCCCTGCCCTCGGAAAGCGTACCGGTTATTGCTGATCGATTTCTTCCACTAAAATCGACAATTCTTCCCATCGTTCCATTGCCTGTTCCAAACCGGCTTCCAGCTCTTCTTGGCGGTTGTACAGTTCCTGGACTTTTCCAAAATCGCTTCCCGCCTGTTCGATTTCCCCCTTCACCGTTTCCAGACCTTCCTCCAGAACGGAGATTTTATCCTCTATTCCTTCCCATTCCTTTTGTTCATGATAGGAAAGCTTTTTCTTCTTTTTACGAGGAGCCTGTGTTTGTTTTTCTGCCATTTCTTTCGGCTTTTGCCGGGATTTCGCTTCCTCCAGATAATCGGTGTAATTACCGTAAAAGAAATGGATATCATTCCGTCCTTCAAAAGCGATCAAACGATGGACGACCCGGTCCAGGAAGTAGCGATCGTGTGATACAGTGATTACGACGCCCGGAAATTGATCGAGATACTCCTCGAGTACACCGAGTGTTTGGGTATCCAAGTCATTGGTCGGTTCATCAAGCAACAGGACATTTGGTTCTTCCATTAGAACACGCAATAAATATAGCCGGCGCCGCTCTCCTCCGGATAGTCTGCTGATATAACTCCACTGCTGCGAACGGGGGAAAAGGAAACGTTCGAGCATTTGCTCGGCACTAATTACTTCTCCGTCGGCAGTATGAACGATCTCGGCAGTCTTTTTTATATATTCTACAACGCGCAAGGATTCATCCATTTCGCTATGGTCCTGCGTATAATACCCGATTTTGACTGTAGGCCCGGTTTCTATTGATCCATTATCGGGATCCATTCTTCCGGCCATGATATTTAAAAGCGTCGTTTTCCCACTCCCGTTTGGTCCGATGATACCAATACGGTCTCCCGGTACAACGAGATAGCTTAAATCGGTAATATAGGATGTTCCGGTAAAAGATTTGCCGATAGCGTCCAACTCGATTACTTTTTTTCCCAGGCGCTGGGAACCAACCTGAAAATCCAACTCCTGCGCCCCTGTATCAAAAGTGGCCTGTTTCATTTCCTCCACACGCTGCTTCCTGGCCTTTTGCTTGGTAGAGCGGGCCTTTGCCCCACGCCGCAACCATTCTAACTCACGGCGAAGGGTATTTTTATGTTTTTGTTCATTCTGCATCTCCAGGGCTTCCCGTTCCGCTTTCTTCTCCAGATACATTTCATAGTTGCCTTCGTACGTATATAGATGGCCATTATCCAATTCATAAATACGGTTGGTAATCCTATTGAGGAAATAACGGTCATGCGTTACAAGAATCAAGGCACCTTCATATTGCGGTAAATACCCTTCCAGCCATTCAATCGTTTCATTATCGAGATGGTTGGTTGGCTCGTCGAGAATCAGTAAATCAGCCGGCTGGATCAAAGCACGGGCAATAGCTGTCCGCTTTTTTTGCCCGCCGGACAGCTCGGCGGTTTTTTTCGTATAATCTGTGATCCCCAGCTTTGTCAGGATCGATTTGGCAGCTGTATTGGCATCCCATGCCTCTTGTTCATCCATTGATTGCTGTGCTTTCAATAGCTTCTCCTGCAATGCCGCATCTTGTGGATTTTTTTCCAACAGCTGAAGCGTTTCTTCATACTGCCGCATCGTCCGCATGATTGTCGATTCACCCTGATATACCTGTTCCAATACAGTCAATCGACCATCTAGATCCGGTTCCTGGTTTAAATATTCGATCCGGAAGTCGTTGGCATGCTTGATGGATCCTCCCTCATTGGATTCGACTCCTGCTATCACTTTCAGCAACGTAGACTTCCCGGTTCCATTGACACCTATCAACCCAATTCGTTCTCTTGGTTCGATGGTAAAATTAATATGATCAAACAATACTTTGTCACCAAATGATTTATATAATTGCTCTACAGATAGGATACTCATAATTTTATTCATCCTTTTGATTATTTAGCTATACCTTTTCAATTATAAAGGATAATGAATGAAGTTAACAATTTAGTCTTTCCTCTCTCCCAACACCGTCAGAGTATAGAGAAACAGAGAGAGACATTACTGGTGATGGAAAAAAATAAAGCGCCAGACGGTTTCTGCAAAATTGTTCTCTACCCTATAGAAAAAGGCCGTCGGAGGGTTTCCGACAGCCTGAAGCACCATAATCCAGTGCTCTATGCTATTCCTTTTCTTTTTGAGAGGTTTGGTCTTTTCCCCAGTATTCAATCCCAGATACCCCTCCAAGCGTTTCCCGGTAAAAGACTGGATCTTTCCCCTGTTTCTTCTGGTTTAAGTAGTCGGTCAGTGTCCGGTATGCTACTTTCGAAAGCATGGCGATTGCATATAAGTTAATCAATGCCATGATTGCCATCGATAAGTCGGCCATGTTCCACACGAGATCGAATTCCTGTAATGCTCCAAAAGTAACCATGAGCAATACGGCCACCCTGTAAACAGTAAGTGCTGGTTTGCTTGATCTGATAAACTCAATGTTTGTTTCTCCATAGTAATAGTTACCAAGAATGGAGGAATAGGCGAACAGAAAAATAGCAATGGCTACAAAAACAGCCGCCCAAGAGCCAAGCTGTGCTTCAAACGCACTCTGAGTAATTTGGATGCCTTGCAGCGAGCTGCCGGCATAGCCCTCTGTCGTTAATATGATCAATGCAGTCGCACTACAGATGACCAAGGTATCCAGAAATACGCCAAGCGTCTGGATTAGACCCTGCTTGACTGGGTGCGTGACCTCAGCTGTGGCAGCAGCATTCGGGGCACTACCCATACCTGCTTCGTTGGAAAACAAGCCACGCTTGATTCCCATCATGATAGCTGCACCGAAACCACCACCGGCAATTTCCCTAATCCCGAACGCATTGGCGAATATCAACTGAAACATTTCCGGGATAGCGGTAACATTCGCAAGAAGAATGTAAATGGCAAGGATTACGTACATGATCGCCATAAATGGGATGATGAACTGAGTAACCCTGGCGATGCTTTTCAAACCGCCAAATATCACGACAGCAGTCAGAATAACCAGGATGACGGCCATCCAACCGGGACTGACTCCAAAGGATTCTTCAAAAGCCAGCCGAATTGTATTGGATTGGACAGAGTTGAAGACAAGCCCATATGTAAACGTAATAATGATGGCGAATACAATCCCGAGCCAACGCTTATTCAATCCTTTATCCATGTAATATGCCGGTCCGCCCCGGTACTGGTTCTTATCTGGTACTTTATAGACTTGTGCCAAGGTGCTTTCTACGAAACTGGTAGCCCCGCCGATTAAAGCGATGAGCCACATCCAAAATACAGCTCCAGGTCCTCCCGCAGCAATTGCCGAGGCAACACCTGCCAGGTTTCCGGTACCGACACGGGAGGCGGTACTGATTGTAAATGCCTGAAAGGCGGATGTGCCCTTTTTTCCTGCTGCACTTAACGTCCGCTTATCAAATAGTACCCGGAACATTTCCGGAATCAATTTAAACTGCACGAATTTCGTGCGTATAGTGAAATACAGTCCGAGGCCGATTAAGACCGCGATCAGCACATATCCCCATAACAGGTCGTTCAATGTGGATAATATATCAGCAAACATATCGTTCCTCCTACTCATTTATCATCTGCTACTCTAAGTAAAACAGGTGGACGGTTTATCTATTTTTACCCCTCAGGCAAGCGGTGCAAACCCACGGGAAGAGGCGTATTCGTTTTTTACACAAACACACGAACGGGGAGAATGTCCCCGTTCGTGTGGTTTGCCTCTATATTATCCTATCTGAGATAGGTTATTTTAGCAAATCGACAAATGCATTTGCAGTCGATATACTGGATTGAGGGTTTTGTCCGGTAACGATATTGCCGTCGGTTACCGTATAATCGGAAAACGGCTCGCCTTGGCTGAAATCTGCTCCTTCATTTCTCAAACTGCTCTCCAATTTGAAAGGAAGCATGTCCATCAAATTCATCTGTTGTTCCTCTTCATTCGTAAACGCAGTCAATCTCCGTCCATCGGCTAATTTCCGTCCATTGTCGAGTGTGACGTTGACAAATCCTGCCGGACCGTGGCATACGGCCCCAATTGCTTTGTTTTTCGCGGCAAAGTCGCTTAAAAATTCCTGTAAGGCGGAGTTATTCGGAAAATCTTCCATGGTTCCATGACCTCCAGGAAGAAAGACCCCGTCAAAGTCATCCGGATTCTGAGCCGCTAGATTTTCTGTGTTCTCCAGCAATTTAACCGGCTTCTCCCACTCATCGGGTGCTTCTTCTTCATAACTATTGGGATCGAGCGGGACATTGCCGCCACTAGGACTGGCTACTGTAATATCAAATCCATTTTTTTCAAAAATACTATATGGTTCGCCGTATTCAGACAGCCATAATCCCGTTTGGTGATCTCCCATACGTTGGGAAGACGTAACGACCATTAATACTCTTTTCCCCATGTGTGACGCCTCCTTTGGTAAGGCTTTGTACATTTTTTCTATTCCATTTTCCGTCCAATGTTAAACATGATGGAAAAAGGAAGCGTACACACATCCTATTGATGAATCGGATAGAAACCTCTCCGGATTGCGGGGAGGTTGCCGGACCTTGGCAGCTTCTGTTTTTCTTTTTTGTCAGACTTTCTTGTTTTCATACTTGAAAATAGTAGGTAACGCCAAAGGGGTCGGTCGTTTTTCCATCTGATCCAAGGGTTCCTTGATGGACAAGCGTTTCAAAGTCCCTCCGCCCTATGTTCGCCGTTACTTCCCGCAATCCGATCATCCCTGGTTCCGGAAGAGAAGCTCCTTCTCCATGCCAGGTGTTTAAACCAATGTGATGATGATAGCCTTCAGCAGCTACAAATAACACTTGGTTGCCAAGCGTGATTGTTGGGGAAAAGCCGAGTTGCTCCACATAAAATTGTCGTGCCTCTGCTATCGATGACACATGAAAATGCAAATGCCCAATCGATGTACCGTCTGCAAATCCGTCCCATTTTACAGCTGACTGGAGCAAATCGCGGACATGCAATGGGTCTGCCGTTACTGGAAGTTCGCCGTCCAGCCGTTGCCACTTGCTCCTTTCCCGATCTGCATATACCTCAATCCCGATCCCGTCCGGATCTTCTAAATAGATCGCCTCGCTAAAGCCATGGTCTGATGCTCCTACAAGTGGATAGCGTTTATCCAGTATATGCTGTAAAAACGAGGCAAGATCCTTCCGTTCCGGAACAAGGATTGCAAAGTGATAGAGCCCTGCCATGTTTTTCAATGGGGTTGCTGCGTTGCTGTCTGCATGCAACCGCAGCAAAGCTGTCTGATCGGGAGTTCCGAGAACTGCTGAGTCCTCTTGCTTTTCGAGCACGGTAAATCCTACTATATTTTGATAGAATGCGATCGATCGAGTAAGATCACTAATCGTCAATTCAATTGATTGCAATTGGAAGGATCGCAATATTTGCAGGTCCATGTTTACTATCTCCTTTTTATATGGTATATTTTAAATAGTTACTTTTAGTAAGTAAGTGTATATTAGTAATATCCTTTCGTCAATCTTTTTCCCAACCGTTTGTTTTTTCAGACTTCTTATACTCCCTTTTCTACTGGTGAATAATAAGATATATTAGTAAGTAAGGCAGGGGTGATATTGATGCAAGAATTATGTCCTCGTTTTGAAAAGGCCATGCAGTTGTTCAGTAAACGCTGGGTGGGACTCATCTTGTTTGAGCTTCTCGATGGGGAGAAACGCTTTTCCGAAATGGAAGCGGAACTGCCAATCAGTGGTAGACTGTTATCCGACCGATTAAAAATGCTGGAACAGGAAAACATTGTGGAACGTAATGTTTATTCGGAATTTCCTGTTCGGATTGAGTATAGACTCACAGAAAAAGGCAGAGCCATGGAGCCGGTCATCAAAGAAATAAAGACTTGGTCCGAAAACTGGGTGGCTGCAGAAGAAGTCAACGAAACTTTATAATAGCTGGTAACAGCCGCTTCCACAGGAGCGGCTGTTCTTTATTCCTTGTAAAGGTGTGTGCGCAGAGGTGAGTAACAGTCAGGAAATAATCAATCACTATTATCGGCAGGTGGCAGCCGATAAGCGAAAGAAACTGGGACAGTACTTTACGCCAGACAGCATTGCCAGAATCATGAAAGCCTGGGTAACTGGAAATCATGCGTGCAGGCAAATCGTAGACCCCGCGGTAGGGCTTGGCGAATTGATCACCGGTCTTCCGGAGCAACTGTCCGTCCTCGGCTATGATATCGACCGGCAGATACTTGACTTTGCCAGGCATCGCCTGCAAATAGAAGGTATTACAGCCGAACTTATTCAGAAGGATTTTTTAAAACACGGATGGAGCGAAAGGTATCAGGGTATTATATGCAATCCCCCTTATATCCGCTTTAAACATTATGAGGAAAAACAGGAATATTTGCGATTAGTTGAAGAGCATCTTGGCATTAAATTATCCGGGTTCACCAATATGTATGCGTTGTTTTTGCTTAAGGCAATTTACCAGTTGAAACAGGACGGCCGCGCAGCCTTCATTGTCCCTTCAGACTTTTTGAATGCCGATTATGGAGCAGTGATCAAACAGTTTATCCTGCAGCAGCAAAACCTTCCGATCATTGCGGTCACCGACTTTACAATGAACTGGTTTGACCAGGCTGCAACGACCTCCGCTCTTTTCTTTTTCGATAATAGTCGGCAAACCTCAGAGATAGAATTCATTCCTATCAAGAGCCAGGAAGAACTGGCGGAGTTGCAAACATATGTGGAGCACTACGGACAGCGGAACCCAATCGGACGTATACTTAGCCATAAAGATTTAGATGTATACGCAAAGTGGCGGCGTTACTATCAGCCGGCAAACGAAAGCCCGTACCGCCATTTAAGACCGTTGGCTGATTTTACCCGTGTGACCAGGGGGATTGCAACAGGTGATAATAAATTCTTCTGTGTTTCAGAATCGACACGCAAAAATTGGAAACTGGACAGGGATCATTTTCTTCCTTGTCTTTCAAAATCCAACCAAGCAAATAAGCATTTCTTTTTTTCCCAGGATTATCAATCGCTTGTCGAAAAAGGATCTCCGGTTTTCCTTTTGAATATCGAGGAAAGCAGCCCCCAAAATGAACATGTTCAAGCTTATCTGAAGCACGGGGAAGAAACGGGCAGTAGTGATAGATATTTAACGAAACGAAGGAAACCATGGTATAAGAATGAAACAAGACTGCCACCGGATATTTTCATTTCCACTTTTAGCCGCGGAAAGGTAAAATTTATCCGGAATGAAGCCGGAGCCCGGAGCCTGACCTGTTTTCATTGTTTGTATATCCATCCCCAGTACCGCGAGAAATTGGACCTGTTGATGGCTTACTTTATGACCAACATTTCACAAGAAGTAATAGAACAATCCCAACGACAATACGGCAATGGACTGAAAAAATTGGAACCGAATGATATCAAGCAAACCATGGCTGTCGACCTTGATGCGATTACAGATAAAGAAGCAGAAGAAATCCGGAAAATCTACCAGGAGATTCGAAAAAACCATCTTCATGACCCGGAATCGGGGCACGAAAACTCCATACTAAAACTGGATTCCTTGTTTGAACGAATCTTGCTGAAAGAATAAAGCTACAGAAAAAAGCTGCCGCAAACCTGATCATCAGGAATGCAGCAGCTTTTCTTTTTGCATGGACGCGGTCGATTATGCTTCGTATCTCGTATGTTCATTCCAAGGAAAACGTGTGCCAAAAGTTTGAGCCATTTCTTTGGAATTGTTTCTCCGTTGTTTACGGAGTTCTGCCCGTTTCGGTGCTTTCTCGTGTAAAAATTTCTCTTCCTCGGATTCTGGGTAAACCGGCGGCACTGTGACCGGACGGTTATCCGGGCCAATCGCTACCATCGTTACAAACGCGGTTGTACATACCTTCCGCTCACCGGTATTCAAATCCTCGGTAACGGCTTTAATAAATACTTCCATCGATGTTTTATGCGTCCAGGTAACGAAGGCTTCCAAACAGATGGTATCCCCTTCTTTTACTGGTGCCAGAAAGTCGACTGAATCGGTAGATGCAGTGACAACAGGCTTACGGGCGTGCCTTCTCGCCGCAATAGCTGCTACATCATCGATATGCGCCATCAATCGGCCGCCAAACAACGTGCCGTGACTGTTCGTGTCGGGTGGAAGGACATGTGAATTTTTTACTGTCAAAGATGCCACACAAGGTTTTGCTTCCATCGTGATTCCTCACTTTTCTGATTAAAATTATAGGATCGGCGAGAGCAGACGAGCAATCGCCTCTTTGAATCGAATCCATATGGATCGCTTTAAGTAAAGCTTATAGGACAACTGACTGGAATGCAAAATATCCTCGTTGAATTTTTCAGCCAATTCACCGGCAATCTGGCGATCATAAAGGAATGCATTTACCTCAAAGTTGAGCTTGAAGCTTCGCACATCAATATTTGCTGTTCCTATGGAGGCAATCTTTTCATCCACTACGATCGTTTTTGCATGGAGAAAACCATTTTGATAAATATAGACATCTGCTCCCGCTTTTAACAAATCGCCAATATTGGAGTAAGTAGCCCAATAGACAAACGGGTGATCCGGTTTGTTCGGTATCATGATTCGTACATCCACGCCCGACAGCACCGCAATTTTCAAAGCGTCCGCCAGACTATCATCCGGAATAAAGTAAGGTGTTTGAATATAGATGTATTCCTTTGCAGACATAATCATTTTGATATAGCCGTTTTTTATTTGTTCCCAGTCCGAATCTGGACCGCTGGATACAATTTGAATTCCGACATCTCCGGTAGGCTCAGCTGCATAATATCTTTCCTCATATAAGATATCATGCCTGGATGCCTGATTCCAGTCCAGGATAAACCGGGTCTGCATATTCCTGACTGCGTCACCGACGATTTTAAGGTGAGTGTCCCGCCAGTAGCCGAATTTTTTGCTATACCCCAAGTATTCATCCCCGATGTTAAATCCGCCAATATAGCCGATTTTGCCATCTATAATTGCCAGCTTCCGGTGATTGCGGTAATTAATTTTTAAATTGACCTTGGGAATTAACGGCGGAAAAAAGGCTTCTACTTCTGCTCCAGCTGCCCGGAGTTTCCGGATGTACTTCCTGCTCAATTCCCTTGATCCCATATCATCATAAAGAATACGGACCTTCACACCTTGTCTAGCCTTTTTGATAAGTGTATCGGCCAGCAGTTCTCCAAGCCGGTCTGCCCGCATGATGTAATACAACAAGTGGATATGGTCTTCCGCTTCTTCAAGATCCTGGAGAAGCGAATGGAATTTTTTTTGACCGTCCGTAAAAATTTCTACGCGGTTATCCTGGGTCAGAATGGCATCATCATTCCGTAAGTGCAAGTAAAATAAGTCCTTATATGGAATCAAGCTCTCGTCCTTGAATTGAAAGCTACCCTCTTCCAGTGCCCGCATTTGTGCCTGGACTGCAGTTTTGACACCAAGCCTGCTTTTCGTGTCCCAGGTAAAGATTTTCTTGTTGCTAAGCTTACGGCCAAATATTAGATAAAGAATGAATCCGGCAATCGGTATAAATAACAGCACCATCAGCCATGCCCATGTGGAAGAAGCATCCCTTCTTTCCAGAAAAACAATCGCTAGCGCCAAAAGGATATTGAAAATTAAAATGGAACCTAAAATATATGGAAATACTATCATTATATCGGTTAACATAATGCTCCCCCCCTCCGCCAAAAGTTTCGTTGTCTTCTTTTCATCTGTCTATCGGCTGGACAGCATGCCATGAACTCCATTTCATTGTTAAGACATTAGCAGTGTTATTATACTCTTCTCTCCGGTTTTTTCCAAAACTATTTTCTCAAGCTTTCCGCCATCAAAAGAAGCAAGCATTCCATTTTAAATGATTGATTTTTTCACCTGATGAATCTAAAATTACTCTATTCACTTTCCTTCGGTTGTTTCCCTTTTCCTAAGTTATATTAGGAAAGAACCAGCAAAAATACTAAAGAAAAAGAGGTTGGACATAATGGAAAACAAAGACTTTAAAGCTGGCGTGCTTTACACTTCCGCCGCTTATATTTTGTGGGGGTTTCTGCCGATATACTGGAAGCTGGTGCAAGATGTCCCCGCCGGCGAAATTCTCGCCCACCGGATTGTTTGGTCTTTCGTCTTCATGGCCTTGTTGCTGTCTTTTTTAAAAAAGTGGAGGCCATTCATTCTGGAATCCAAGCAGATCATCCGTGATAAACAAAAACTGATTGGGATTACGCTCGCATCGGTCGTAATCAGTATCAACTGGCTGGTATTCATTTGGGCGGTAAACAGCGATCATGTCGTACAGGCAAGTCTCGGTTATTATATCAATCCATTAATCAGCATTATTCTGGGGATGGTAGTATTGAAAGAAAAATTGACAAAGTGGCAGTTGGTTTCCTTCTTGCTGGCGGCAGCAGGTGTCGTCAATTTGACCGTCAGCTTTGGTGTTTTCCCATGGGTATCCATCCTGCTGGCATTATCCTTCGGTCTGTATGGTTTGTTGAAAAAAACCGTTGCCATTAGCGCCATGTTCGGACTGGCAATTGAGACACTGATCGTCACGCCGATCGCTCTTGTATATTTGGTCGGTGTTCAAACAGCAGCCGGCAGCTCTCCTGACTTAGTCAGCCCGACAACCGGGCTGTTAATTTTAAGCGGTGTAGCTACGGCCGTTCCATTACTCTTGTTTGCCAGCGGGGCGCAGCGGATTCCACTTTCAATGGTTGGATTCTTGCAATATTTCGCTCCTACTCTAATGCTGTTTATCGGTGTTTTTCTCTATGATGAAACATTTACCCACGCCCACCTCGTTTCGTTCACATGTATTTGGGCAGCCCTGGCTATATATACTATTTCCAGGACCAAATGGTTTCATCACTTGGAGACAAGGTTCTCCAAAAGTTATTAATACAGATTGGATGACACACTACAATCTTTTCCCGAAACGGCTACCTTTTACCCCTTGAAATTCTTGTAGCTTTTTAAGGGGTACATTTCCGTTACATTGCAAACAAGATTGGTGTATCCCGAATAGTTTCCCTGACATTTGCAAAAAATATCCTTGCGCGACTACACAGCAAGGAGTGAAAACATGGGTATTTTAAGCGGAAATCCTAAAAACCAGCCATTGCATTACGGCGAGGTGTTCGGTATCTGGAGCAGCCTTGCCGGGAGTAAAGGCATGATTGCTGGTTACCAGACCATGGCAAACCATACTGGCGACAGAGATTTAAAGAAACTAATCGAAGATTTGATAAGAACGATGAAACAGGAAAACGAAGAAATCGAAGAGCTTTTGAAAAACAACGGAATCGCTCTTCCGCCTTCACCACCGGAACGAGCTAAAGCTGCCTTGGAGCAAATCCCTTCCGGTGCCAGATTCAATGATCCGGAAATCAGTGCGGCGATTTCACGGGACATTGCTCAAGGACTAGTTGCCTGCAGTCAAATCATCGCCCAATGCATCAGGGAAGATATCGCGATGATGTATGGTCAAATCCATATGAGCAAAGCTCAATTCGGTGCCAGACTGCTCCGGCTCAATAAAGATAAAGGCTGGCTCATTCCACCTCCGCTCCATAACCAAAACTTTGAATAAACAAGTTTCGGGGACAGTCCCCGCCATCGATTTCGAGGCGTGGGGACTGTCCCCTTTTCATTACCGAAAGTATACGCCGGGGTTGAGGCTTTCTCCACGCATGCGAGTTTTGTCACCCCTCCCAGGCAGTTCCTTAAGGGTGAATCCCTCCCTTCTTATATCTCGCTTCTGTTACAAGGTAACAAGACGTTTACAAGGTCAGCGGTATTTGTAATATTGGAATTCGATTCTTAAGGCTGTCAACATGGTTTCCTATGTAAAATTATCCATTCTGGCAGGCTTTTTTCACGTTTTCCCTCCTTTTCATAGGAAGAAATGAGAGATGGATTGATCGATTTACCCCTTATCATCATAGGAAATAAACAAGGTCTACTACTTTTACATAAAATAGAACGAATGAATGCCTGTCTGTAAATGGAAAATAGCTCCTCAAATATTACAAAAAAGTCATGCTATGATGTAACAGTAATACAAAAACAAAGAGGAGAGTGTAAGGAAATGTTCAAAAAAGTAGGTATTGTCACTGGAATTTCAGCCGCATTGCTTTTTGGAGGAGCTTTTTCTTCCTCAGTAAGTGCGCAAGCAGATAGCACGAACCAAGAACAAGCAAATTCGTACCAAGTCTATTACTCTGTCAATAGCAATGCCGGTACTTTTTCAAAAGAGGATATTCAAAGTGTTATAGATAAATGCTTCGGTAACTGGAAACAACAACAAACTCCAGCCAAGCAAGAACAAGACCAGCCAGAAAAAGCTGAAGAAAACAAACAGCAAGAGCAAACAAACGAGCAGCCTGCTGACAAGAAAGAAGAAGCTCCAAGTAAAGAACAAGCTGAACAAGCTCCAGCACCACAAGAAAACAACAACCAGACCACTGCAGAAGAATCTAAGCAGGAACAGCCTGAAAAAGCAGGACAAGAGCTTAACGAATTCGAACAACAAGTTGTAGAATTGACTAACCAGGAAAGAGCCAAACAAGGGCTTGATCCACTGGAAATCGATACAGAACTTAGCAAAGTAGCACGTGAAAAATCAGCGGATATGGCTGAAAATGGTTACTTCGACCATAACAGCCCGACTTATGGTTCTCCGTTTGACATGATGAAACAATTTGGTATTTCCTACAAAACTGCAGGTGAAAACATTGCCAAAGGTCAACGCACACCGGAAGAAGTAGTCAATGCCTGGATGAATAGTGATGGCCACCGTAAAAACATTCTTAACGGCAACTTCACTCATATTGGAGTCGGCTATGTAGAAAACGGCAATGTTTGGACGCAACAGTTCATCGGTAAATAATAAATAAATAGATTTACAGAAACAGGGGCTGCCCATTATCGTCACCAATACGATAATGGGCAGCCTTTTTTTAGTTGAACCGGGGACAGGAACCGGGGACAGTCCCTCCCATCATGATACGATTTTGGGGACTGTCCCCAAAAATATTACTATTTTTTGTAGTGGATATGGTTAGCTCGTTCGTCTATATAGTGAAATGGTCGAAGAGAGGGGGGAGCATCCATTCAAGATGAACTGCTAATCAAAAAGATAAAATCCGGCAATCAGCAGGCACTTCGGTTGCTGGTCGAGCGTCACAAACAGCACGTGTTCAAAGTGACGATGAGCGTATTGCATGATGAAAAGGCAGCTGAGGATGTCGCCCAGGAAACGTTTATTAAAATGGTAGATGCCCTCCCCTCTTACCAGCAACAAGGCTTTAAAACTTGGCTCGGGCGGATTGCCTTCCATAAAGCAATTGATGCACGCAGGAAACAGCAGCGCATGCAGGAGGATTTCAACGGTACCCGGCATGAATACCACCACGGCCATGTTGACAGCGTAGAAGACCAGGTCTTGCTGCGAGAAAGAAGACAACGTATCCGTGATCAGATTGACCAATTGCCGGAAAAACTGCAGCTAGCCGTCCGTTGCTATTATTTAGAGGACATGTCCTATGCGGAAATCGCTAATCAGCTCGGTTTAGCCGAAAAAACAATTGAAGTGCGGCTGTATCGGGCAAGAAAATGGATGAAAACCCATTGGAAGGAGGATGATTTTTAGTGATACATATTGAAAAAGATCTGTGGCCATACATCGAGGAAAAAGTCGATGAACAGAAACGGCAGCAAATCGAGGGACATTTGGAAACCTGCGAACAATGTTTTGGTTATTATATTGATTTACTTGAACAGTGGAATGCACCTGGTCGTCTATCTGATTCCTTTACAGAGACAGCCATTGACAAAATAAATATCCAACAACCTTTTCCGCAAAAATCCTTACAGCAAAAGTCATCCTCCCATACCAGTAAAATGAAAACAGTACGCCATTATTTATTGGCAGCTGGATTGACTCTTTTATTGATGGCAAGCGGCATTTTCCAGGATATTTTGCATATAACCGATCAAACAAATTTAGACAGCCGGCCGTCCATGACGGATAGTCTCATGCAAAAAACAGACAGTTGGCTGACACAACTACTGAAGGGGGAAGATCAATGAATAAATCTTCTATACTGGCATTCTTTTTGGCGCTTATCCCTGGTTTTGGACATATGTATCTCGGCCATAGGCGGAAAGGTGTGCTCTATCCCGTGCTGTTCTTTAGCGTTCTTGGTTTCGGAGCGTTTGCGTTCATTATATCGGCAGTCGGTGAGTTAATTCCTTTCACCTTGCTTTTGGCATTTCTGATTTGGGCAGTAAATGTCATCGACATGCTCATAACCCTTTTAAAACGAAGCAGAATCCAGCCTATGAACCAAGCAGCATCTTCGAGCCAGGAAGCAACAGGGTATCCGGGTGGTCAGCCGGAAATTCAAAATGAGCGATTCACCACCATTTTATTGTCGTTCATCCCGGGAGTCGGCCATTTCCAGCTCGGATTAAACCAGCGCGGCCTGACGTTTTTAGCTGGATTTTTCGGAGTGGCTTCGATGATTTTCTTTGTAGCCTTTGTGAGCCACCAGGACGGTTTTTTAATTTTCCTGCTAGCTATGCCGATCATCTGGATTTACAGCTTTTTTGACGCGATTCAGTTACTAAACAAAAAACAAAGCGGCGAAACATTGGAAGACCGGACGATTATCGAAGACCTGGAACAGTATAGAGACGAAGGCCAAAAGAGCAAAATGCTAGCTACGATATTAGCGATTTTTCCAGGAGCAGGGCATATGTACTTGGGATTGCAACGAAGAGGCTTGCAGTTAATGGCAGCCTTCCTACTGTCTATTTATGTGCTGGATATTCTGCGCCTGTCGATCTTTTTGTTTTTGATTCCGATTATCTGGTTTTTCAGCTTTTTCGATGCCCTGCAGCACACAAGTAAAGCGGAACGGGGCGATGTCGAGGACGTACCCATTGTCAAATACTTGGCCAATCACCAAAAGTGGCTTGGCATTGCACTCCTGCTGCTCGGACTGTTTTATATAACCGATTCCATTCTCCTGCCGGTCATCGCGGAACAAGTACGTACTGTTTTTCAAATTGATATTTGGTATTATTACCACCAATATTTTCAAGTATCGCTCGTATGTCTGCTTTTGATCGCCGGCGGAATTCGCTTGATTGTCGGAGCTGGACCTAATAAAGGAGGAAAGGAACAATGAGGAAGTGGCGAGTAGGATCTATTTCAATGGGTAGTGCACTTGTTTTGTTGGGTTTCATTATCATGCTCTCGCAATTTCTCGACTGGGATTCAGCCACTATATTGCTAGCGTGGTTTCCGCTCATCCTGGTTATCCTGGGCATTGAAATCATCCTGTACGTTTTCTTTGCTAAGCAGGAACAGCCAGTGGTCAAGTACGATATCTTATCGATTATTTTTATCACGTGCTTAGGAGGAATTGCGCTCATACTGTTTATTGGGGCTTCCTCTGGAGTTCTGGACAAGATTAGGTCCACTGTCGAGGCAGAAGAAGTAGAAACAACTTTTCCAACCATCGAAAAAAACGTCGACGATAAGGTGGAAAAAATCGTATTGCAACCAGCCCCTGGAACCACACTGGAGACAAATAACACTGGGGACGTTCATTTATTTGGTACCTACCATTCCAATACGATGGATAAAAAAGACATCAAGCCAGAGGAAATTGTCTCCTTCCATCAGATAGGCAACACCTTGTATATTGAAATGCTGGAAGCTCCAACCAGTCGCTTTGGTTATGATGATAGTCAATATACTGCCACCGTTTCGATACCGGGTGACATTGATACGGAAGTTCGTTCCTGGCTGAGCGAAGCACACCTAGACCTGGCTACTATCACAAGCGATTGGTCTTTGACGGAAGTGGACCAGATATACTTAACTAATACGGATAAGGCTGATGTTCAACTTCATGTAGAAAATGTTTGGCAAGAAGAAGTCAGCGATCAAACCAAAACATTTGGAAAAGGAACCTATCTGTTCGAAGTGGAAGCATCCAACCAACTACAAACTAAATAAATCCTTTACTCTAGTAGAGCAGTGGGGGACAGTCCCTCCGTTTTTAAGCCTGGGGACTGTCCTTATCGACGAAATAAAAAATTTTCCCTAGCGGTTGACGAGAGAGATTGAGTGGTTTATAATTTTTTCAAAGATTGAAATTTCTAACAAGTTGAATAATTAGACTCTTATCAAGAGCGGCGGAGGGACTAGGCCCGATGATGCCCGGCAACCTTCAAGCAACGAAGCTTGAAAAGGTGCCAATTCCTACAGGTCGATGATCTGAAAGATAAGAGGAGGACTCCGACTACATGCCCTCTTCTTAGGAAGAGGGCTTTTCTATTTTCCCCTCTTTTCCAGTCCACACGCCTTTCGTTGCAGCAATGGCCTTAGGTACTGCTTTATCCTAGAACAACATTCATTTTTAGGAGGAATTAAGATGACAAACCCATTTCATTTGCATGGAACCGAAACACAACTGCTTCACGGAGGACAGACACCTGATCCTGCGACAGGATCCCGCGCAGTCCCGATTTATCAAACAACGTCTTATGTATTCCGCGATACCGAACATGCCCAAAATCTATTTGCCCTTGCCGAACAAGGCAATATTTATTCGAGGATCATGAACCCGACCGTCGATGCATTTGAACAGCGGATTGCCCTGCTGGAAGACGGCGTTGCTGCAGTTGCAACATCATCCGGCATGGCTGCGATTACCTTGTCGATTTTGAACCTGGCCGGAAGCGGTGATGAAATCGTGGCGGACGGCAATTTGTATGGCGGCACCTACAATTTATTCGTCAAAACACTTCCTCGCTATGGAATCAATGTCACCTTTGTCGATGCAACCGATCCGGAAAATGTACGGGCAGCCATTACGGACAAAACAAAAGCGGTTTTTGGAGAAATCATCACAAACCCTAGCCTAAACGTATTTGACGTAGAAGCCATTTCTGCAATTGCACATGAACACGATATTCCGTTAATCATTGATAATACTTTCGCCACGCCATACTTAACCAAACCAATCGCATGGGGAGCAGACGTTGTGGTCCATTCCGCCACCAAATGGATCGGTGGCCATGGAACGACAATCGGCGGTGTTGTAGTCGATGGCGGACGGTTCAATTGGAACAACCCGAAGTTCCCTGAATTTATCAACCCAGACGAAAGTTATCATGGCATCCGCTATGCTGTCGATACCGCACCAGCTGCCTTTGCTACAAAGTTACGTGTACAGCTGCTGCGCGATATCGGAGCATGCCTGAGCCCGCAAAACGCATTCTTGCTATTACAAGGCCTGGAAACTTTGCATCTTCGTATCGAAAAGCATAACCAGAATGCCAAGCAAGTAGCTAACTATCTTCATGAACATCCAGCAGTCGAATGGGTCGCATACCCGGGATTGGAAAACCATCCTTCCCACCAGCTTGCACAAAAATATTTGAGCGGCAAAGCAGGCTCGATCATCACCTTTGGCATCAAAGGTGGACGCGATGCCGGACGCCAGGTAATCGATAATATTACACTATGGTCTCACGTAGCGAATGTCGGAGATGCGAAGTCACTGATCATTCATCCTGCTTCCACCACCCATCAGCAGCTTGATGCAGATGGTTTGAAAGAGAGCGGAGTAACCGAAGAATTAATCCGACTGTCCATCGGCATCGAAACCGCAGAGGACTTGATTCAGGACCTGGATCAGGCTATTGCGAAAGCTACCGGTAGCCAGCCTACTATTACGGCAACAAATGAACAGGCCATTCAATGGGCACTCCATTCACCATTCGACCGTGAAAATGGCCTGCGCCAGAAGACTATTGCTGTATTGGGAATCGACCCTGATACATCTAAGCCAGCTCATCAAACGACAGCTAAATTGCAAAATCTTGGCTACAAAATCATTCCGGTCTATAATGGAAACGAAAAAATTCTCGGAGAAACTCCTGTAGCTAGCGTATCGGCGATTGAGGAGGAGATTGACATCCTTTATACTCAGGATACATTGGCTGCCGAGGCGCTACTGGCGAATGGCAACGAGGTGAATGCAAAGATATTGTGGCTTGATTCCCAAGAAACCAGCCTGGATGTTACCGATCAGGCTCGTGTACAAGGAATTACGGTTGTGGAAAGTCTTTGCCCCTATCAAGAAGCGGTAAGACTAAGAAGCGGCGAATCCAAACAACAGCCTGTGCATGCCTAAGTAAATTGCAGGGTAGAATTTTAAAAAAGCGGTCTGGATGAAATATAAATTCCATCCAGACCGCTTTTCGTTTAATTCAAGTTTGTGCCCACTGTTCATTTATTCGTTTAACGATTCTTTACACATTTTCCGTGAAGCTCCCGTATATGTGGATACCCCCAACGCAAAAAGCGTTGGGTAACCACTCCAACAATGGACGAAAGAGACAACCTTTTCGAAACAGTCTTTTCGTTTAACCTTTGTTGATTTTCACGATGAGCGTTCGGTGGTGACGCCTGCGGGAACAGCGCGAGCCGAAGATCCACTTGGTCAAGTGATCTTCTGGACCAAGTTAGCTGAGGCTGTGCCCGCGGCAAGCATCCACCGACAAGCGATTTGTGGAATCAACGACAAACAAACTTTGACAGCCCCTATAGATTAAAAAGGACTTTTTCAGCAACCTCATTTGTTCCACCGTGTTTTGCTTTCGAGGCACTTGGGCTTTCCGTATAAACTTCTTTTCAACCTACATACTATTCTTGATAAGGAGGGAATAGTGATGGATTTTCCGACCATTCATACAAATTTCTGGGATGCCGTGATTGCGGTCCCTGCAGTTATGATCATTACCCAACTGATAAAGGTGTTTTTCCGTGTGCCGAAGAAATTCGTCCCCACAATCGCTTTGATAATTGGATTGGCCTTCTCTATTTTTATCAGCCATCGCGGCAGCCTGATTGACGGTATTTTCATGGGATGGTTCTATGGATATGCAGCTATTGGTTCCTATGCCTCGTTAAAAACTACCATCATTGCTTTTTTAAACAAACGCAGACGAAAAAGACTTTCTTCTGTCAGCTAAGCAAGGCGATAAGTATTACTCGCTACTTTTTCAGTTGACGTATCTCTTCCTCCAGCTGTTCGACTCTTTCCAGGAGTTCCCTTTCTGGTTCGCTATTTCTTTTGTTAAACATACCGATAAAACCGAACAAGGCCACGATACCACCAGCAAACGCCATGATAAACAATAAGCCTATTTCTACCAAGAAAATCCCTCCCCTTTAACATTTTTATCAGGTGCTCCAACATTCTTGTTCCGCTGAGCAAGTGCCTTGTAGCGGTCTCTATAATAACATCGTATTTGCATAGAAAAAAAGCCCTTCCCCGTGTTCATGGATCTGGAGGGTTATTTTTTTGATACATATTCCATTAAACGTTATTCTTTTCATTCTCTTTTGTCGTCTCTATTTAATCCGAGATAATGCGGGTTTATCTAAAATAAAAAACTTGTTGTAGAAATGGCATTGCCACACCCGAAAGCAGCAAAGTAATGGCAACGAAAAGGATAGTTCCAGCTATCGGTACGATCCATTTTCTATTCTTACAGTTGGTACTAGTAATTAACCACCCACATGAACAACAATACGATTAAATAGCCTATTTTTAACGGGTTGACGTTGGGCACTCTGCCCAGTGCGCTTATATTTATGAATAGTAAAAAACCAAGAATGCTGAAAGCAGCTAACAATCTTATGTTAATAACATGCACGGTAATACGATATGTGTTCTTTATAAAACCACCCCCATGACTATTTAGCTTTCTTGATGTTATTCCAGTCATCCCATGCTATATGACTGCCCTGAATTAATGCTCCCATCCATTTTCTTCAAACCTCATTGTGGAGTTCTTCTGATAAAACACTTCCCTCCCGTACCATTTGATCTAATATAGGCTCCGCCGCGAAGAGACGGACTTAGTTCATATGGACTGCGCGTCAATTGTAAATGAGAGAAAGAAATCTAGTAAGCCAATCTAGTAAGCCATTCCATTATCCACCCAGCTTTACAGCCTTTGTCGCAATAAACGTATTGATATACTGATCCAAAACCCGTGTACCGCCGAAATTGTCCTCATAAAAGCCCATTATTCCAAAGCCGGCGTCGATTTGACCCTGCATCTGGTCTTCCAGGGTATGAGCATATTCGATGGTTTGATTGGATTGAAGGTAAGCCTCTACCTCATCTTTCGGCAAGTGGTCTAAAGTTGAAGAAGGAATAGCATGCTTGACATCGAGCACTCCTTTTTGTTCCTGATCGTCATCGAAAATAAACAATAATGGATTGGTAAATCCGGCAATTAATGTGCCATTGCTTTTTAAAACCCTTGCCGCTTCTTTCCATACCAGACGGATGTTATCCACGAATAAGTTAGAAACAGGATGAACAATCATATCAAAGGTTTCATCGCCAAAATCACTTAAATCACGCATATCTCCTTGCACAGTACGTAATGACAAACCGTCTCGTTCTGCTACCAACTGGTCTTGCTCCAGTTGTTTTCTCGATATGTCCGTGACGGTTACATCCGCACCTGCAGCTGCCAATACTGGGGCCTGCTGGCCACCGCCTGAAGCAAGGCAGAGGATTTTCACTCCCACCAGAGACTCAGGAAACCAGTTTCTCGGTACAGGTTTTTCCGTTGTCACGCTGATCTGCCAATCACCAGCCTTCGCTTTTTCAATCGTTTCACTACCCACCGATTGGGTATAACGCGAACCCTCCTCTACTTTCTGATCCCAGGCATTGCTGTTTTGCTGTGTCGTGTCCATGTTTCGATTCCTCCCCATCCCCAATGACTATGTTTTTACAAGAATACCATAAATGGAAAAGCAATAGGATGGGACTAACAGGGGTCAGTCCCTCCTAGGGAATATTTCCTCTCTATTGCCCTTGGTGGGGTCAGTCCCCATCAAGCAAATTCACCCCTGATTTCCGGTGTTTTTCTCAAGAGAATCCTGATACTCCAAGCATTTCAACGATTTGGGGGACTGACCCCTCTAAGGGTAGTATCTTCCATAATGAGCCGGAGAGGGACTGTCCCCTCCCTTCTATAAAAGAAAGGACAGCTCATGCAGAGCTGTCCTTTCTTTTTGGTTTGATATGGGTATTTGTTAGGCTTAATACTTTTTCTCTTCCACGATTTCGTGGTTTTCGTCCAGGATCATCAGCCGGCTTGGTGTATCATTAGAAGCAAGTTTTTCTGCTTCTGCAATCGCATCCGCCTTATTGCTGTATAAATCTGTCGGAGCTACGTCTTCGATTTTTACATACCAGCCTTCTGCATTTTTGTTTGGTGCTACGCTGTAATCTTTCATGCTTATCGCTCCCTTTCAGAATTGCTTTACTTGTATTTATAAAACAATTCCCGACAGCTACGCGACCCAAACCTTTGCCGCCTTGTGCTGCTAAACCTTTCTTTTCACTATTACCTTGTCATACTTTACTCATCGGTCCAGATATATGAACGATAGACTCTGTTTCTGCCGCTTCCATGATAGCTAAAATCACTTTTAGAGAAACAAGCGCATCTTCCCCTGTTACAGGCGGTTCGTGCTCATGTAAGATACTATTCACGAAGGAATCAATGACACCGCTGGATGTTTGGTTATCATTGGTTTGTATCGTTTCCAATTGATACTTCGCCATTGCCCCATCCTTCTCTACAACAATCAACGGATACTCACTATCATGGTAAATCTTTAAAATTCCGCCAGTAAGATAAATAATCGTGCTATTATCTTCTTCCCCGTAATAAGTCCAAGAGAAAGCTCCTGTTCCAATTCGTCCTTTGGCTGTTTTTAACGTGCATACAAGATTGTCACAAACCTCAATGGGTTCCCCAGTAACCGTAGTTTTATCTAATGTCCCTTGAAAAGCACTAACTTGTTGAATTTCATCGTCCAGCAAGTAATGCAGCAAATCAATCTTATGGATTCCCAGATCTCCTGCAACCCCTAACCCGGAACGATCCTTTGAAAAAAACCAAGTGGTATTCGTTTTGTTAATTCCCCACAGTTCCGGCCCCCCATGGCCGAAGCTCGTTTTAAAAGTAAGGACCTCCCCTAGTTCTTTCCTCTTTATCAACTGTCTGGCTTTTTGATGGGCTTTTGTAAAACGCTGGTTATGATCGATCATCAGTTTCTTATTCGAAGTCTTCTGTGCCTGAACGATTTGTTCTGCACCCTCAAGGGTTAACGAAATTGGTTTTTCACATAGAACATGCTTCCCGCCTAGCAACGCTTTTACGGAATTGATATGATGAAACTCATTCGAGGAACAATCGCTAATCATATCGATCGTCGGATCTGCTATTAAGTCGTCCAAAGATGCTGCAACCGAGCCTGCATACTGGCTGGCTAGCAGCTCCGCTCTTTCGGGATTTCGATCATAAAAAACGATTTCTTCGACAAACGGATTCGCCGCGTATTCCGGGGCATGCCGAAACTTGGTAATGGAACCACAGCCGATTATCCCAGCTTTCAACTTCATTGACACTCCTCCTATTCCCGTTTCTGGAAAACAACCGCTATGATAATGATCAAGCCCTTTACGAATCCCTGTAAATGCGGAGAGACATTCATCAGATTCATCATGTTATTTAAAATACCGAGAATCAAAACACCAAAAAATGTACCTATAACCTTGCCTCTCCCGCCCGTCATTCTTGTCCCTCCAATGATTACTGCGGCAATTGCGTCCAGTTCATACGCTTGACCGGAGCTTGAAGAAGAAATGGAATTAAGCCTTGATGTTTCAATAATGGCCGCAATACTTACCAGCAGGCCTGCCAAACTGTAAACACCGATTTTGACGCGGTCTACACGGATGGTCGACAACAAAGCCGCCTTTTCATTACTTCCGATCGCATAGACATATCTTCCAAACCGCGTCTTTTGCATCAACAAATAAACAAGAGCGGTCATCACCAGGAAAATGATGATGGGATAATCGATGATCCATAGCTCGCTGTTTGCTATCACAGTGAAGTTAGATACCTCTCCGGAAATACTTCCCCCGTCAGCTATATAGAGCGCAATCGATCTTGCACCAGCCATCATGCCCAATGTAGCAATGAACGATGCGATTCTCCCTTTGGCGACCATCAGTCCATTCAACAGCCCTGCAAATGTTCCGATTAAAAAAGCTGTCAAAATCGCTAGCAAGATACTTCCCGTCCCATTCAATGCCAAAATCGAGACAACACCGACAAGTGCCAGCACCGATCCAACAGACAAGTCAATCCCACCGGAAAGCATGACAATGGTCATCCCTAATGCGACAATTCCAATAATGGAAACCTGCATGAAAATGTTCAACTGATTATTCAGATCAAGAAACCGTGGATTTAAGAAAGATGCCAGGACAAAAATCACGATAAATGCCAGAATTACACTATACTCGGACCAGAGAAAGGCCAAGTATCGACTTCTGCTTGACGGTTGCGTACTTTCACTTTCCTGTTTGATTGCTGGACTAGCCAATTTGCTCGACCTCCTTTTTGGAGCCAGTGGCAAATTTCATTAGTTCATCCTCACTGGCTTGGTCACGCCTCAATTTTGCGGTGATTTCTCCTTGAAACATAACATGTATCGTGTGGCAGACTTTTAAAATTTCCGGAGCTTCGGACGATAGGATAATGATTGCCTTGCCTTGCTCAGCAAGTTGGACAATTAATTGGTAAATCTCCCTCTTCGCTCCGATATCTATGCCCTGCGTGGGATTATCAAATATTAGGATAGGCGTATCGATTTCCAGCCATTTAGCCAGCACCACTTTTTGCTGGTTGCCGCCAGACAGTTTATCGATGGTCACCGTTGGATTGTGAACTTTTATATTCAGCTTTTCTTTGAAGTACTCAAACCGTGCCTTTTCTTTTTTCTGGTGAAGAAATCCAATCCGTTCAAAATGGGATAGTGCGGATAAACTCATGTTATGATAGACACTCAAATCTTTAATAATTCCATTCTCTTTGCGATCCTTTGGTACAAAACCGATGCCAGCCTGTAACGCATTTTTCGGATGGTTAATACGAACCGGTTGACCATTCACGGTAATTTGGCCGGAATACTTCTTTCTGTATCCAAAAATGCTCTCAAACAACTCTGTCCGACCATCTCCAGCTAACCCTGTAAAACCTAGAATCTCCCCAGCATGCAATGTGAAGTGGACGTTCTGAAATAACCCCGGGCTAGTCAGTCCAGCTACTTTCAGTACTTCCTTTCCAGCATCATGCTGCTGGGCAAACCACTCTTCCGATACAGACCTACCGACCATCAGCTTTGTAATCATTTCCAGGCTCTGCTCAGCCATCCGGCCGGAACCGACTACTTTTCCGTCCCGCAAAACTGTATAACTATCACATACTTCCTGGATTTCCTTTAATTTATGGGAGATATAGATAATCGAAACATTGGCTTTCTTCAATCTCCTCATCAATTCGAATAACCGATAAACTTCGTGTTCCGTTAAGGCAGTAGTTGGTTCATCCATAATAATAATGTTGGATTCCTGAAGCAGAGCTTTGGCGATTTCGATCATTTGCTTGTAAGAGGCATCCAATTGGCGGACATAAGCTTTTGGATCAATCTCAACACCTAATTCAGCCAGAACCTCGCTAGTCTTGCGGCACATCTCTTCCACTTGCAGCAGTCCGAACCGGTTCCTTTTTTCCACACCTAAAAACATATTTTCGTAAACTTTCAAGTCAGCGACTACATTCAACTCTTGATGGATAAAACTGATTCCAAGCTGTTGAGATGTTCGCGGGTCAGCTATATCCGCCAGTTCACCGTTTATTTTCACCGTGCCTTTATCAGCAGGAAAAATGCCGCCCAGGATATTCATCAACGTTGATTTACCAGCACCATTTTCACCCAACAAGGCATGTATTTCTCCCTCTTCCAACCGAATACCGGCCTGTTTAAGCACAGGAACGCGATTAAATGATTTGTCGATATTTTCCATTTCCAATACATACTTACTACTCATTTATCATCTCTCCCTATCAGAAAAAGGAAATACAACGTTTATCGATTGTATTTCCTTTTTCTATGCCTCTTCTTTTACAGGGTGTCAGCTTAATACTTGGAATCTTCGTTATAGTATTGGTCTACGTTGTCTTTGGTTACCTGGGTTGCCTCTTTTACCACCAATCCTTCTTCGGGCTCTTCCCCTTTAGCGAGATCTGCCGCTATCGTTACTGCATCCCTGACCATCGTTGGAGAATAAAGAAACGTCGCTTTGATCAATCCATCTTCCTTCATGTTTTCAAAAACGGTTTTATTGCCTCCAGCACCGGTGATGAATTGAATATCTTCGCGATCCGCTTCGTTAATGGCCTGGAGAACTCCTAATGCCATTTCGTCATCCTGGGTAAACACTGCATCAATCTGAGAATGCGCTTGCAAAATGTTTTGCATTACTTCTAATGAAGCCTCTTTAGAAAAGTCGCCATTTTGTGAAGCAATTACCTCGATTCCTTCTTCTCCTTCCATTGCTTCCTGGAATCCGCTTCCTCTCTGATTCGTTACAGAGCTTGGCGGTCCGGTAATCTCGACAACTTTTCCAGTACCGTTCAATTGTTCAATAAAGTATTTCCCTGCATTGACTCCAATCCCTTCATTGTCCCCTTTAACAACAACAGTTGCTGCGTCATTTTCAAGCTCACGGTCAACGATTACTAAAGGAATCCCTTCATCTTTCACTTTTTGGCCGACGGGAGACAGGGCCGCAGATTCAATCGGCAGCATGACGATTACATCTACTTCTTGGGAAATGAGGTCTTCCACATCATTTGCCTGCTTGTTTGGATCAGCTGCGTTGGTCATGACATAGTCGATTCCTTGCTCTTCTTTCAACTCCTGGGCTTGTTTTTCTGCATTATCGATCAATGCTCCCATCCACCCATGGGTTGCAGATGGCAAAGATATGCCAATTTTAAGATCCCCGTCTTCTCCTGATGCCTCTCCACCGCTTTCCTCTCCGCTTCCACATGCTGAAAGTCCCCATAAAACCAACATAGACACGAACAAAACAAGTAGTCGTTTTTTCACTTCTCCACCCCTTTTTTGTTTTTGGAAGCTCGCTTTAATGTAATCGTTTACATATAAGGCCAGCACTCTAATATCAAGAATACCTTGATATCACAGTGCCAGTCTTTGTTGTCGATCAACCTAAAGTAGACTCCCTGATTACTAATTCATGATCCAAAATGATACTTTCCACTTCTACTCCCTGAATTTTCTTGACGAGCATTTCGGCAGCCGTCTTCCCCATCTCATACATCGGCTGCGAAATAGTTGTCAACGTAGGGTGTGTCATATTCGAAAAAGCAATTTTGTCAAAACCGACTATCGCTATGTCTTCCGGTACTCTTAACCCTTGACTGTGAATTTCTTTCAGCGCTCCGATGGCAAGCAAGTCGGATACCGCAAAAATGGCGGATGGACGTTCTTCTTGCATCAGAATTTTTTTCATCGCCTGTTGGCCACTGGAAAAATCAAGTCCCTGGGTGTGGATAATCAAGCTGTCCTCTAATTCCATATCGTTTTCTTCCAATGCTTTTTGGTAACCAAGCTGCCGTTGACGGGCATACAGGTATTTTTCATCCGAGTTAATCAATGCAATTTTCTGATGCCCTATTCTTATTAAATGCTTCACAGCACGATAAGCAGCGGAAACATTATCAATTGTCACATAAGGGATCCCACTGTCGACAGCATATTCACTGCATTGGATGATAGCGTGATTTTCGGCTAGTTTCACGAGAGTGTCGATATTAACAGCCGGGTCCATAGAAATGATACCATCGGCCATCTTTTTACGTACCAAATCAAAGTAAATATTCTCTCTTTCCGCATTGGTGTCGGTTTCGCAAAGGAGGATATTATAATTCAAGGCGATTGCTGTGGTCTCAATTCCATTGATGATTTCTGAGTAGAAAGGATTCGATATGTTCGGGAGTAGGACTAACAGGAGCCTGCTTTCAGAGTTTCTTAAATTCCGGCCAAGAAGACTAGGTTCATAATTTAGTTTCTTGATTGCATCTTCTACTTTAATTCTTGTTTTTGCCGTGACAGAGTCTTGCCCATTCAAAACTCTAGAGACTGTTGCCACAGATACCCCTGCTTGCTTTGCGACCTGGTGGATTGTTGCCATCTTACCCAGTCCTTCTTTCTACATTGCGTTATTTTTTGTAATCGTTTACAAT
This sequence comes from Virgibacillus senegalensis, assembly GCF_000821245.2. GTDB lineage: Bacteria > Bacillota > Bacilli > Bacillales > Amphibacillaceae > Sediminibacillus > Sediminibacillus senegalensis. Next base: position 356,832 of record NZ_LN611424.1, on the reverse strand, counting down.
ACAAATAGTACTGGACGAAAAAGAGTCTGTCAATTGTTTTTGTAAAACTAAGTAACTTTTTATGTAAAGGATTACAATGCAGGTATCACAAAGGGGGAGAGGAAGATGAAATTAGGTGTTTTTACTGTTTTATGCTCAGATAGAACGTTTGATGACATGGTCGATTATGTTTCTTCCAAGGGATTGGAAGCAGTTGAACTGGGAACTGGAGGATACCCCGGGAATGCTCATTGCCAGATAGAAGAACTATTGGACAATCCTGATAATCAACAGGAAATGCTTCAAAAACTGGCTGATAAAGGGCTGATGATCAGTGCTTTAAGCTGCCATTCCAATCCGCTGCATCCCCAGAACAAGGTAGCTGATCCCGCAGATAAGCTGCTCCGCAACACGATAAAATTGGCATCTCAATTAGGAGTACAGGTTGTGAACACCTTCTCGGGCTGTCCAGGAGACCATGATGGCGCTCTTTATCCAAATTGGCCGGTGGCAGCATGGCCGCATGATTATCAGGAAGTACTGAAATGGCAATGGGAGGAAAAGCTCATTCCATACTGGAAAGATATCAATGATTTCGCAGCTTCTCATCACGTGAAAATAGGTCTCGAACTCCATGGCGGATTTTCTGTCCATACACCCGCAACCATGTTAAAGCTTCGGGAAGCATGCGGCACTGCAATCGGAGCTAACTTGGATCCTAGCCATATGTGGTGGCAGGGCATTGATCCCGTAGAAGCAATTAAAATTCTTGGAGATGCAGATGCCATCCATCACTTCCATGCGAAAGATACCATCATCGACCAGCAAAATATGAATCGGCAAGGACTGACGGATATGACACCTTATAACGAGATGCGCAGCAGAGCTTGGTATTTCCGGACGGTCGGTTTTGGACATGGAAGAAAAGCGTGGGCTGATATCACCAGTGCTTTGCGTCTGGTTGGATATGACTACGTGGTTAGTATTGAACATGAAGATGGCTTGATGTCTATTGATGAAGGATTCACTAAAGCGGTCGAGAATCTTCAACCTGTCATACTGAAAGAACAAGTCGGAGAAATGTGGTGGACCTGACAACATCCTTTATTTATAAACCGGACACTAGTATTCTCTAGTCCGGTTTTTTCTTTATTCTCCAATCTCTTTTTTCATTGACCGAAAATAATTATGGCTGATAGCGCAAGACATGGTATCATATTGTATACTATTAGTAACCCGTATATCGGCCTTGCCGATATTTTTACATGGTACGAACAACTGATAGAGATCGACTGTCCTTCGCACGTTTCCACAACTAAGATGAGGGGAATATTCTTTTAATATTGAATTAATATATTGCATAGTAGGTGTGATAAGATTGCGAAATAAATACCCCACGATTTTCATCGGTGCCGTTTTGTTGATTTTACTGCTGTCGATTGTCACTTTTCAGGCAATGCAGCCCAATGAAAACGATCATGCAGAAAAAAATATAAGTCAGGATACACAAGAGAAAGACCTTGAGGTCTCAGAAGACATACCAGAGGATACCGAACTGCAAAAAGCCGAAGAAACAGAAGAAGAGGAACAACCCTTGGCTGAGGACCTAAAGGATAGAGTCAGCCAGGTTATCGAGAGCGCACTCGGTTTGTTTGTGAAAAAAGACTTGGATATTGTGGCTATTGGGGACTCGTTAACCCAAGGTGTTGGTGATACCTCACATAATGGCGGTTATGTAGGAATTCTTCAAAATACCTTGAATGATGACGGGAAGCAGGAAGTGGATATCGTCAACTATGGAAAACGGGGAAACCGTTCCGATCAGCTGCTAAAGCGCCTGGATCAGACCGAAATAAAGGATTCCCTCGAGGATGCTGATATCGTCCTGATTACCATTGGAGCAAATGATATCATGAAAGTCGTAAAAGATAATTTTACCAACCTGGAATACGAACCATTTGTAAAAGAACAGGCAAATTACAGGGAACGTTTACGAAGTATCTTTGATGAAATGCTGCAATTAAATCCAGATGCAACCATTTATTTGATTGGATTTTATAACCCTTTTGCCAATTATTTCAATGATGTCGAACAATTAGGCCAAATCATTGATGATTGGAACGGGACAGGAAGTAGCGTAGCTTTAGAATATGATCAAGTCAACTACATTCCGACCAAAGATTTATTTGCGAATGCGGAACAGAACTTACTATACGAAGATAACTTCCACCCGAACCCTGTCGGCTATAAGTTGATGGCTGAACGGGTGCTTGAATATATCAGGCCGGAAATAGAACGATCAGAGTAAGCCTTACCAAGATAGGGGAATGAAACAATGAGCGAAGAAAAACTGCAGAAACGGAGGAATTGGAAGCGTTGGTTTCTAGTACTGTTAGGTATAGATGCAGCTGTCATTCTGATCCTGCTGTTTCTGATATTCATTCCTTCCTGGTCAAATCCGTCGCTTGATTGGGAAGAGCTGGAGCAAGTACCTGGGGCCGAATTCACGGTCACTTCCAGTAAAGAAAACGTCAATGAATTGGTTAATGCTTATATAGACCAAATGTTCCAGGATACTACCGGAAAATACGAAGTGTCTCTTGAGGATGACGTGCAATTCACCGGTACATTACGGGCATTTAGCACCGATATTCCTTTTTCCATCCGCTTAGAACCAATCGTGCAGGAAAACGGAGACCTTGTCCTAAAACAGAAGGATATTTCACTCGGATTATTATACCTTCCTAACAGGAAAGTATTGGAGTATTTGAATAAAAGTTACCCAACTCCAGACTGGGTGGTCGTCAATCCCGATAAAGAACAAATATATATCGCCATCACCCAAATGGACATAAAGAGCAACTTCAAAGTAAAAGCGGAAAAATTCGACTTAAAGAATGACGATATTTCCTTCCGAATAAAAGTACCAAATGAAACATTAGGTCTTTGAAGACAATGCGGCGGCCTTAAAGGGCTGCCTTTTTTACGGAGAGGTATAAAGTTTAACAATTAAACGTTCCATGTGTCAGGTTTGTTCCGTTATTTCACTGTTGAACAAGCCCTTGTCGATGGGCATACACAGCAGCCTGGGTGCGATCCTGCACCTCGAGCTTGCTCAATATGTTGCTGACGTGTACTTTCGCTGTTTTCAAGGCTATGAAAAGCTCATCCGCTATTTCCTGATTGGTCTTTCCTTGAGCCACCAGCAACAACACTTCCATCTCCCTTGCAGTCAAGCTTTCATGCGGAAGGGATGATCGTCTGTGTCTCATTTTTGACATGACCTTATTGGTCACTTCCGGTTCAAAAACCGATTCTCCTTGAAAAGTGGCACGTATTGCCTCAGCTATTTCACTCGCCTTCGATGTTTTCAGCAAGTAACTGGAAGCGCCTGCTTCTAATGCCGGGTACACTTTCTCATCATCGATAAAACTGGTTACGACAATGATTTTCGCCTCCGGCCAATTTTGGACAATCTTCTCCGTCGCTTCGATCCCATCCATTTCCTCCATCACCAAATCCATCAAAATAATGTCCGGGCGAAGCTCCAATGCCAAATCAACTGCCTTTTTGCCATTATCTGCTTCGGCAACCACTTCAATATCCAGCTGGGTAGCCAAGTAAGCACTTACTCCAATCCGGACCATTTCATGATCGTCGACAAACAATACCTTAATCATCCACATCACCCTCTGATTTTAGTACCGGTACCCTTACTTCCAATCTTGTCCCTTTATCCGGTAAGCTAATGATTTTGATGACAGCCCCTATCTCGGCTGCCCGTTCTTTCATGTTTTGCAAGCCATAGGATCCCGACTGGCTTTCTTCTACCTGGAATCCAATCCCGTCATCAATTACCCGTAAAACAACCTGTCCTTCCCTTTCGATCAACAGGATATCCAGTGAGTGGGCTTTTGCGTGTCGAAGCGTATTGGAAACCGACTCTTGCAAAATCCTGAAAAGATGGTCTTCTATACCTCTCTCAAGCTGTACATGGTCCATTTTCCAGGAAATTGTTATCGGTACCTTTTGTTTCAGTTCTCCCAGCAGTTGCTCGATCCCTTGCTGCAGCGATTTTCCTTTCAAAGCAGCAGGTCGTAAATGCAGGAGGAGCGCCCGCATTTCCAATTGGGATTGCTGAATCATGGCTTCGATTTGTTTGAGTTGGACAGATACAACTTCATCCTTGTTCAGCTCATTAAGCGCGGAAATTAGCATAGAAGCTGCGAACAACTCCTGGCTGACCGAGTCATGCAACTCCCTTGCCAGCCGGTTCCTTTCCTCTGATATTACCCTTTCAATCTCCTTTTCCTGATTCTCTACCCGTTCCGTTGCCATTTTTTGAGCCAGTTTCGTTTGTTCGTCCATGTATCGCTGAAGATTTCCGGCTCTTTCATGTAATGCTTGCACTTCAGCTAATGAAGCTTTATCTTGTGGAAGCTTCCGATTGTCCCGATTCCTTTTCAGTGCAGCTTCCAACCCAGTTAGCTGCTTTTTCCAGTACAAGCCTTCCGCCACCCCGAAACTTCCACCTGCTACCAGGGTAATCGTGATGATAAAAACAACAAATGGCAATTCCCATATTTTTCGCTGCCACAGATCTTGCCACTCATCAAGTGGAAAACCAAAAAAGAAAACTGCAGTAAAAACAACCAGGAGTATCAAGGATGTCAACAAACCAACCACAAGTGAACGCTGTAAGACGTTTCTCATACGCGCTTCACCTCTATCTTGCCGGCCAGTGTGGATGTGACAATCTTCACCTTTTGTTTGGCATGTTGATAATTCTCTGATTCGATATGGATGACCTTATTCCACATGTGGTCTTCAGCATAGTCAAGTATCTCGGCCGAACCGAACAAGGTAGAATGACTGATGCTTACTTCCACCTCATAAGGGACAAGAATTTCCATATTGCCAAAAAGATTTCGAATGAATATAACCGCTTCTCCTTTCGGAAGAACGGTGTTGTTCATATCAATGACAGCATCGCCGATTCCTGTTTGTATATTGATATCCTGCCATTCATAAGGTTTTGTACTTGTTTTCTGACGACCGAACCATTTATTCGTGAAGATTGTCGGTCGCTGAATCGCCCCTTCTCCGGAACCGTCCTTCTCGAACTGTGGTTTATGATATACTGGTTGTTTTTTGGAATGATACCATCTGTACATTAGGTATGCCAAAGAGGTCAACAGTAAAAATCTAAATGCAGTGGTGTTTAATATTGTAATGATCAAGCCGACCAACCCAGCCCAAAAAACGAGCCTTCCCCAAGACTTGTCAATATGCAGTCGGCCGTAGTAGATCGCTGCGATGTACATAATAATACAGAAGAGAAGCCATGGACCGTCAAAAAGCAATTCAAACACAAAGATGACGACCGTAATCAGCAAAATCATAACAATGAGGTCTGTATTTTTACGATTAAACATAAGGCTACTCCTCTTTTTCTAATAAGCTGTTTTCTAAAAGCAAATATTTAGGAACCAATTCCGCTTCGGAAAAGCACCTCGCTGGGCATCTGCTGATCAATCAACATATAACGGTGGATGAATAACACTGAGCCAGCAAAAAACACACCCGGATTCATCGAATGTATCATATGTTTGTTTACAAGGAATTTTCCCAATAAGCAGTCAGAAATCAACAGTAGAATAAGGCGTACGATAGAAGTACGCCTTTGAAACATGCTGATAATGTTTCCCTTTTAGATTACCAGAACCTGAAGAGAAGGAGAAGCCCCCTACTTAATCCGCTCTTTTTTCTAGTTCGGCGATCCGGGCATCAAGCGTGTAACTTCGATATTCCGCATTCACCTGGTTTTCCAGCCGTTCGATATAATCCTCCATTTCCGCAAAAGTTGAATAGCTTTTTTCTGCGAAACGATCGGCTTGCAGTACTCTATTCATCCCTTGGTGGGCTTGAGCAGCGTTTTCCCGTCCTTTCAATTCCATCCGTTTTACATAAAGGTCCTTTAATTTGTGCTTCATCTGCACATATTTACTTTCCAGCGATTCCAGTTCTTTAATGGCACTTTGCCTGATGGAGTCCAGCTTAGCCGCCCGTTCCTCGAAATACACCTGATCTTTATGAGCTTGGTCATACAGCTCCTGTTCATTTGCCTTCAAGGCGACTTCTGCCTGATGTTTACGCTTGTCCGCCATGGCAGCGGCCTGATGGTATTCTCTAGTGAATTCTTGTTTGAGGGCGTATTGTTTCTCCACGAGCCCTCTGATTTTCTTCACTTCCTGCTCACAGCGGCGGACATATTGATTTAACTGTGCGATGGGATTTTTTTGCTCCTTTTGATCGAGCATCTCATTAAAGTCCGCAGAAATGGTATCCTTGATTCTTGTAAATAAATTACTCATTTTCATCCAACTCCTCTATTAGGTTTAGTTCAACCAGGATTCTTTTCCAGTTTCATTAAAGAGATCTTCATCCAGAAAACTGGTATCTTGCTTATCTCTTTTCCACTTTTTATAGGTATAGTACAAGACGACAAAGGCAGCAACGCCAATTAACGCCGGCAGATTGGCCAACGAAATCGAGAGTCCGACCAGCACCGCGATGGCCCAAAGTACTTTCTGACCAACCGTGTCTGCTAGAATAAATTTTTTCACGGCATAATAGGAAACAACCAGACTGACAGCCAATAAAATCATCGGCCCGAGATTTGCCAAAATGAGGACGACTGCTGTCACACCTAGTAATAGCAACAAAAATGTTTTCATGTCGATAGCCTCCTTTCTTGTTTCTATCATAAAAGGAATCAAAACAAGATATAACGACCTGGAGCTATAACTTCTACTAAGCCTGAAGGCTTATTCTGGCTTCATTGTCAGTCATCTGATTACATAAAATGTCGGACAAGAGGTTTCATTTTCTCCAAACAGAGGCATTATAAATAGCAGCAATCCATCTCGTTTCATTACAATCAACGGCTTAGACAAACATCTTTGGAAAGGAAGGCAGGAGTTATGGGAGAATTATGGAGACTCTTAAAACAAGGAACAAAATCCTCCTTATGGGCGGCGACTGTCAATATCGTCGTCGGGATTATAAAAACAATCGCTTATTTGATAACTGGAAATGTGGCGATGTTTGCGGAAATGATGCATAGTTACGCAGATGCAGCCAACCAATTGTTCGTTTTTACTGGATCCGCTTTAAGTAAAAAAGCGCCAACCGAGCGTTTTCCGAACGGGTTCGGCCGATTAGTCAACCTTGTTCTGCTTGGTGCTGTTTTGATTGTCGGTATTCTTGCTTATGAAACGATTAAAGAGGGAATCCACCATGTATTGGAGCCCGCCGGGCACGAAGGATGGTTCTGGCTGAACATAGGTGTATTGGGATTATCTTTTCTTTTGGAAGGTTTCGTCCTTACAAAGGCAATGAAAGAAATCACAGAACATATTCCCGATAAGGAAAAAAAAGGCCTTGGACTGGTCACGCAAAGTTTCAAACATGTTAAGAAAGCTAACCCAGCAACAAAGTTAGTCTTCCTGGAGGATTTAGTGGCCACTATTGGTGCGTTAATTGCCATGATTGCAATCGCCCTATCCAGTTATACACCTTTTCATAGTGCAACAGGTTATGCTTCCATTCTCATCGCCCTTTTATTATTTATTGTGGTAGGAAGAATTTTTCTCGACAATGCAGCTGGTGCACTGGGAATTACCGTGCCCGAAATGGAAACTACGGTCGGTGTCCTTGCTATGAAGGAAAAATTGGTGAAAGACATCAAAAGGCTGAATGTCATCAAAGAAGGGGATCAACGCCATGTCGAGTTGAAAATCGAAGTCGATCCCCAACTGACCATTGCCGAGGCAGATGATATGCGGGACAGACTTGAGAAACAAATCAAGTCACAAAGAGGCGTAACAGATGTTATTATCGAATTCGACGAAGATGACCAAGTCGCAACCTGGTCCCAATCTTCGGGAAAAGAAGAATAAACAAGCACTGCTCAAAGCAGCGCTTGCCTTATCCCTGGTTTTTCTGCTGGTTGTAATAAAATCTCGAAATGACCAAACCTATAGCACCAAGCGTAATGAATAAAATTGCCCTCCAGATGATATCAATCGTCGTTAAATCAACCAGGATGATCTTACCGAGCGTGATTAACAAGAATGCTAAGCCGAGATACTGCCACTGTTTTTCCTTAAAGAAGCTGTATCCAGCATACATCAAAGCAACGAATACCATCCAGGAAATCGAGAGGGCGATGTTAAAGTCCAAATTATTCCCGTACGTAGCAGCGTCAGCGACTTCGTTGAAGAATAGTAACAGCAATGCAGCAATGATATAGGGAGCAATAAGAGTAATCACCGATTCCGTTAACACGACTGCTTTCTCTTTAAATAGATAGATTGCCAGGAAGAAGCTAACCAATAACAGCCAGCATAAGACTTCGACTACCAACAGTTCCCTGCCCGGACTTGCAGTTAATTGATTAAAGACGATGAACAACAGCAAGAGGCTTGCCACCGTACCAAATATACTGTTCCGTTTTTGCGACAGATAATAAACAATTGCCGCCTGAATAATATAAATGAGCATCTGCACGTATTCTGTATCTTCCAGCCATTCACTGAGCACCAAAAATAGATAAAACATCGAAAAAACGAAAAAGGTATTTTTCAACTCTGTATGCGGCTTGCCTTTCACAAGGCTCAACCCACCATAAATAATTGCTGTCACGAAATAAAAGCTGTATAGATAGCCCTCACTCTGCCAGAAAACGTCCCTTCCAATCAAATACAGAAAAAAGGCACCTGTCGCAATAGCAGGAATATACATTTCCTTACTACTCGTGTGATCAAACCGAAAAGTAAGATAGATGATCAACAGCTGTTGTAAAGCCAGTGCAGCCAACGTGACGTAAGTTATCGATCCCATCCCCACAAAAGCAAAAAACACCACGGCGAATAGGAAGGCATAGTTGGCAATGTTCCAAGTCACTTTATAGCGTCTGTGAATCGATTCCAATACCAGGCCGGCAAAAATCAGTGTTTCATATACGTAAAAGATATTTTCCGTCCCTCTGTCGCCTGCAAATAAAAAAGGATAAACGTACGCTCCGAGTCCGATGATGGCAAGCAGACTTTGCGAAGCATACTTTCTTGACATCCAAACTCCTATCCCTATTGCTACAGCAAGCAAAAACATGGTAATCCAATATGAAATTAGCTGATACAGGATGTTGCCAGCAAAAACGGTGGCAATATACACGACGATACTGCCGCCAAGTAGCACAATGCTGAGCGCGCCGACATCCCTGCGATACTGCCGGTGACCTAATCCATACAGCAATCCGGACACCACAAAGCCAGCCAGCACCCGGATCGGCGGGCTCAAAATCCCTCTGTCCACGGCAGCAATAAAGGCCCAGATTACTCCCAAAACGAAAACGAAAATGAATACCCGCGGCAGCCAGTCACTAATGATTTTTTCCATGCTGATTGGCTGTTTTTCCATTGAGGAAGACGCCTTTTCCACTGGAGTATTGATATTCTTTACAGGCACCGCTTCCTGCTCTTCCTGCTTTAACCTTCTTAGTTCCTTTTTCACTTCCAATAAATCTGCCTCGATATGGCGTATTTTCTCTTCAAGCTCGTTTGTACAGTCCATTATTGTATTTCTCCTTTTTTCATCCTGTAAATAAATGGGTCCTATCTTCATTATTCATGATAGATGAGTAGAATTCCTTCATGGGAATGAGAAATTATGGACTGAATCGGGTTTTTAAAGTCAGTGGAACGTGATGACACACAAAAAAGCTACGATAAGGTTATCCAAACTTTCTTTTTCCTTCTAACGACAAAAAACCCTTTTTGGGTTTGATCCAATTTAGGCTGTCGTTTTTTCAGGTTCTATCTGCTTCTGATTTGTATCTTCCAAAAATGCAGGGTAATCTACTAATTTACCACGATATATCAAACGTAGCTGGTGCCAGGAACGAATATCCTGCGGTTTGGTCAAACAGGCAGGCTTTTCATGGCGATAGCTGCCGCATTCCCCAAGCAATGTTGCCACAAACTGCGAACAGAAAAATGCGTTTTTGCGTTGGAGCTCCCGTTTTAACGGCACAAGGAACAATCCAATAAAATTGTATCGATAATTCGCTTTTTCCGCTTCCATTGCCTGGATTTTGAGCCGCATTCGCCGATATTCATGGCTGCTGACGGTTAAACAGTAGACGGCGCCTTTGCTGTTATGGAAAAACGCCGTGCGGATATCCTCTTTTACAAAACCACCGATAAACGGATTGCGTGGATTTTTTCTGCCAAAACTGTATAGTTCCGTTAACTCCCGATCTAAAGCGATCGACACATGGTTCATGGTCGATTTGGTCCAAAGATTGATGACTCTCCCTAAAACGGTACCGGTATCAGAAAAAACAACAAAAACCTGCTTCGTTTGCATCACGCATTTTCCCCCATCAACAACGACCGTGATTTTCTATTTTTAAAGGCGTATTACTTTTTAATATAGGGGAAAACCGATGGATTGGCAACATACCTTTCAGAAGATTTGCAATACGTGCATGATCTGTTTTACCAATAGGAAAGAGGCTGTCCTACAATTAAGTTTTGCTTAATTGTGGCATGGATAAAATGCGTCTAGGGCTTGGTCGAGTCACCATGCTCGACGTTTTTCTGAAAAAAGCTCATAACAAAAAACCACGAAGAAAAAGCAATTTCTTCGTGGTTTTTTCCTTTTAAAGAGGACTATTGGGATAACCCCTTCTTTGGATTTTATTTATCTTTTAATTTGGCCAATGCCTCAGCCAGTGCAGGGTTGGTGAACGATTCGTTCTGTTTCTTCATATACTGGTTGACATCTTTTTTCGACACTTTTTGCTGCTTCTCTTTTTTCTTTCGTTCATTAAATGTCGACAACTTTTCGCGATGGCCGCAGCTGCAAGTGAACATTTGGCCTTCCCCTTCTCCTCGGAGTTCCAAACGTTTGTGGCAGTTTGGGCATCTTGCGTTAGTCTTTTTTGCTATATTTTTCTTATGCCCACAAGAACGATCCTGGCAAACAAGCATTTTCCCTTTTTTGCCGTTGACCTCCAGCATCAGCTTGCCGCACTCCGGACATTTGGTCCCAGTCATATTGTCATGCTTGAAGGTTGCATCACTTTGTTTGATTTCCTGGACAACCTGCTTGGCGTACCCCTTCATTTCTTTGATGAAAGCCGCCTTGCTCAACTTGCCTTCCGCTATTTGACCAAGTTTCTGTTCCCATTCAGCCGTTAAAGCGGGAGACTTAAGGTCTTCCGGAACAAGGTCAAGCAGCTGCCGCCCTTTCGATGTAATGAAGATATGCTTGCCTTTCTTCTCCATGTAAAAACTGTTGAACAGCTTTTCAATGATATCGGCGCGTGTGGCAACAGTACCTAATCCACCTGTCTGATTGATCGTTTTGGCAAGGTGTTTGTCGTCCTTTGCCATGTAACGAACCGGATTTTCCATCGCCTGCAACAGGTTTCCTTCGGTAAATCGTTCTGGTGGCTTGGTCTTTCCGTTTGTTAAGGAGACGTTCAAGTTGGTGAATTGGTCGCCTGTTTCGATGTTCGGCAGTTGCTGGTCGTCATCCTGGTCATTCTCATCCTGATAGCGATTGTCATAGACTTCTTTCCAGCCTTGTTTGCTGATTCGTTTGCCGCTCGCTATAAAAGTGTGACCCCCAATATCTGCAGTGATTTTGGTTTGCTCATATTCATGCGGCGGATAAAGGACCGCGAGGAATCGCTTCACCACCAGGTCGTAAATTTTTCGTTCCTTGTCATTTAACTCTTCCAATATAACCGGCTGTTCAGTCGGGATAATCGCATGGTGATCGGATACCTTGTTATTATCGACCACAGATTTCCCTAGCTTGATGTCCCGCTTACTGATCTTGTTGGCGAGCTTGGCATATTCGTCGACTCCACACGCTTTCACTCTGTCCTTCAAGGTCGGAACAATATCACTGGACAGATAGCGGGAGTCGGTTCGCGGATAAGTCAACACTTTGTGCTGCTCATACAGCTTCTGCATGAGAGACAATGTCTGCTTACCGGAAAAACCAAAAATCCGGTTCGCATCCCGTTGCAATTCAGTCAGGTCATACAGCTGCGGAGCAAAGCTCTTCTTTTGCTTTTTATCGGCTTTGACTACTCTCGCCGGCTTACCCTTAACACTGTTCAAGATTTGCTCGGCTTTTTGCCTGGAGAAGGTCCTGCTGTTATTTTGCTCATCCTGCCATGTTAAAGTGAAACCTTTAGCCGTCTTTGCTTGTACGCCAAAGTATTCCTGTGGTTTAAAGTCTTTTATTTCCTGTTCCCGGACAGCAATCATCGCCAATGTCGGCGTCTGAACGCGACCGCTGGACAGCTGAGCATTAAATTTGGTCGTCAATGCCCTCGTTGTATTCAGTCCGACATACCAGTCCGCTTCCGAGCGGGCAACTGCTGCATCATACAAGTTCTCGTATTGCTTGCCCGGCTTCAGCTGTTTAAAGCCATCTTTAATCGCTTTATCGGTGACGGAAGAAATCCACAACCTTTTGACTGGCTTTTTGACCCGTGCCTTTTCGATAATCCAGCGTGCGACCAGCTCTCCTTCACGGCCGGCATCTGTAGCGATGACAATCTGGTTGACATCGTTTCGGTTTAACTGGTTTTTTACTGTATTGAACTGCTTGCCAGTCTTCTTAATCACCACTAGCTTCAGGCGATCCGGCAGCATTGGCAGATCCTCCATCCGCCATGTTTTGTACTTATCATCATATAATTCAGGGTCGGCCAAGGTAACCAAATGGCCAAGCGCCCACGTTACGATATAGTTAGAACCTTCCAGGAAGCCGTTGCCCTGCTTATGACACCCAAGCACTCTGGCAATATCTCTGCCTACAGAAGGTTTTTCTGCTAGTACTACAGTTTTGCTCATTAAAACAAATCCTTTCTGGATAATGCTCTTCTTTACTTTAACACATTTTAACTTTAGGCAGAATAGATGTTCCTTGGCTTAAAGTGTTTTGATTACGGGGAAATCAGAAGACGAATATGTAGCGAAGGCAAGTTACGGAGACTCCTACGGGAACAGCACGAGCAGAAAATCCCGCAAGAAAGCGATATGTGCTTTCTGAGGAAGTTGAAGCCGTGCCCGCGGAAAGCGTAGTATCTTGCTGTAGCATGCGCACTCATCGAATAACAGCGTAAAAGAAAATACAGGTTGGTTTTTGCTATGTCTGCCATGTTTATGCCCCAACTTCTTTAAAACTAGTGGCGTTTTTCCCTAATATATAGCAGTTTTCGTAAGAGAAGGTTAGAACGGTTTACTTTTTGCTAAGTTTATTCGTAGCTTATACAAAAACCAACCGAATGTATCGAATCGGTCGGTTTTTGCTTGGTCAATATGCTATAGTCCCCGAATAATATTATTCCCCTGACTGGGCAAACCGTTGAATGCGTTCACCGATTTGATCACGTACACGCTGGAACACTTGCCATTTTTCTTCCTCTGTTCCTTCTGCTTTGGCTGGATCATCAAATCCCCAGTGCTCTCTTTTCACCTGAGGCGGCGTCATCGGACATTTATCCGCTGCGTCACCGCACAAGGTAACAACCAGATCAGCGTTGTTAAGAATTTCCGGATCAATGATATCGGATGTCTGGCTGGAAATATCGATGCCAGCCTCGTTCATCGCATTCACTGCTTTTGGATTTAGCCCGTGCGCTTCAATCCCTGCACTTTTTACTTCCCATTCGTCGCCAAGATACTTTTTTCCCCATCCTTCCGCCATCTGACTGCGGCAAGAGTTTCCCGTGCATAAGAAATATAGTGTTTTTTTAGCCATGTTGATTCTCCTTTTTTAAAGTAGTAATAACGTTAGAAATAATCCTACCAATGTAAAGAACAATATTGGGATCGTTAAAATGATCCCCGTCTTGAAATAAGTGCCCCAGCTGATCTTAACCCCTTTCTGGGAAAGAACATGAAGCCATAGCAGCGTTGCAAGGGAACCGATCGGTGTGATTTTCGGACCTAAGTCAGAACCGATGACATTGGCATAAATGAGTGCTTCCCTCATGACACCCGTTGTATTGGTTTCTGCGATAGCAAGCGCATCAATCATGACAGTCGGCATGTTGTTCATAATCGAGGATAAAATCGCTGCAATGAAGCCCATTGCCACTGTTCCGGCGAACAGACCATGCTCGGTACTTACCTCGATTGCACGGGCCAACACCTCGGTTAGTCCGGCATTCCGTAAACCATACACGACTACGTACATTCCGATCGAGAAGAAAACTATCTCCCAAGGTGCTCCCTTCACGACAGCAGTCGTGTTAACTGCCTTGCTTCCACGAGCCAGCAACAGGAAGCATAACGCCACTAATCCTGCCACAATGGAGACAGGCAAGGAGATAAATTCACTCACAAAATAACCGATGAGCAGCACACCAAGCACATACCAGGAAATCCGGAATAATTTTGGATCTCTGATTGCTTCAGCCGGCCTTTTAAGCTGTGATAAGTCATACTGCTTTGGAATGTGTTTTCTAAAGTAAATGAACAGTACCAAGACCGTTGCTGCCAGTGAGAACAGGTTAGGGATGATCATCCGCGAAGCATATTCCAGAAACCCGATGTCAAAGAAGTCTGCGGATACAATATTCACCAGGTTGCTGACAACGAACGGCAGTGATGTCGTGTCGGCAATAAAGCCGCTCGCCATGATAAAGGGAAAAATCATTTTTTCATGAAAATCCAAGTTTCGCACCATCGCCAGCACAATCGGCGTCAAAATCAACGCAGCTCCGTCATTGGCAAACAGTGCAGCTACAACAGCCCCCAGCAGGCTGACGTATACAAACATTTTGGTTCCGTTCCCCTGGGCGGCCCTTGCCATGTGCAAGGCTGCCCACTCGAAAAAACCTATTTCATCTAATATCAAAGAAATAAGTATGATGGCGACAAAAGCAAGCGTGGCATTCCAGACAATGTCGATCACTTCCCAAACATCGCTGAAACCGACCACTCCCACCAGTAATGCAAGGACAGCTCCCCCGCAGGCGGACCATCCAATCGATAAGTCTTTTGGCTGCCAAATCACCAGGACAAGGGTCGCCAAAAAGATTAGTAATGCTAAGATGACAGATAAAGACAACGACTATTCCCTCCAGTTAACAACAGGTAATCCGTGTACCTTTCGCTTCCAATTCTTTTAATTTATCTGTTTGATCAGGTAGTTGCATGAGCACTTGCTGGACAAACGGAAAGTAATCGCTGGATTGATTTATGGAATAAAAGATCCATTGTCCCTTGCGCTCTTCTTTTACTAAACCGGCATCGCGCAGCTTGCGAAGATGCTGACTGATCGATGGTTGACTTGCATGAAAAATTTCAACGAATTCACAAACGCAGCAATCATTGCTAACCAACAGCTTCATCATTGTCAAGCGGGTTTTATCTCCGAGCAGCTTGAGGACCTGCGCTGCTTTCTCCATGCTAATTTCCGTTTTAACCATAAATGCCTCTCCTTCCTGATTCTTATATAATTATATAATAATTTGCTTATATACAACAATCAAAAAATATGAAAACAGCTCTGGTCTCCTCCTTCGTATTCCTGTTCAGATGAAGAAGGATTCCAGCCAAGACTGAGTCTTAAACTTTTTTCATGGTTTTTCCTAGTCCCTTGCATTCCGGACACTTATTTTCCATATAAAAAAACAGAAACTTCTTCGATACACTCCCTTTTCCGCGACAGTTTCGACAAATTGTGTATAATTTCACTCTGCCAATCCTTTCCGTTTTTTCTTTTCTCTTCCTCTTTATAATCAATTATATCACACGCAAAAAAACAACAATGAGTGATAAACCTTATGACTGACCGTTCATATTATTTATATGTAAAAAGCCATCATCCATACTAGTAATACTGCGTTCTGTTACCAAAAAACCTGGCGTAATTCCGCCAGGCCATTTTGTTAGATTGTGACCTTCCAATTATGGTCACATGTTGCTTTGATTGTTTTCCGTTTTACAATGTAATCGGCGATAAGTTCCGTCATATCTACCGGTATATCCTTGATTAACGGTTTGCCTTGATACATATCATAGTCGCCAGCCCCGCCTGCACGGTAATTGTTCATTACTACATCATACTGTTTATCCGGGTCGATCGGGCTTCCATGGTATTCCAGTTTGATGACCCGCTCTCCGACTGGATTGGATATCTTCAACTGATAATCGATGCCTTCCCACATATCATAGTTATAATGCTGTGGTTTAGGCTCTACAAAGGATGGATTGACGGTGATTTCCCCATCTACCAGCTGAAAATATTTTGCGCTCTGCTCCAACGCATCTTTGATATCCTTTCCGCTGATGCGGATGACATTCAATGTATTGGGATAAACGTAGTTTGAAACAATATCACGCATGGTGACATCTTTCCTGAAACCAGGAGATTCATTATTAAACAGAGCGGTGTTGGCAATATCGACACCTGCAGCATCCATTTGAACTTTATTGATAAATTCAATTAACGGGTTGTCTTGCAAACGTGTTTGCAGTGGATCATCGATTGTCATATCCCCTTCTATTTTTCCGATCGGGCTGTCCAGCCATTGTTGTGTGGCTGCTTCAAAATCGGAAATTAAATCCAACACCTCTTTATCGGCCTCGATTCCATCGTCTACCTCAATTATATTCGGAAGTACCTGCTTCACTTTCCAGCCTTCAACGGTCTGCTCCAGTGTCAGCTTCACCTCGCCAAGTACCTGTCCGTTATTGCTTGGCTGTACGACCGCTATGTCATTTACCTTTTCTGCTATAGTTCGATGCTGATGACCAGTAATCAAAACATCGACCCCTTCTAACTCTTGCAGCATTTGATATCCTTCATTTTCACCCGTCAGCCGTTCGGTCGGTTCACCGGTTTTCAAGTCTCTTTCAAAGCCGCCGTGATAAGAAACAATCATCACATCAGGTCTCTCGGATTCCCGGATAGAAGCGACCCATTTTTTTGTCGTTTCCAATGCATCCGGGAAATCCAATCCTTGAATATTCCGGGATTCCTCCCAATTAGGGATAAACTGAGTCGTCACTCCGAGAACGGCTATTTTGGCACCGTCTATCTCCTTTATGATATACGGCTTTCCAAATGCCGGTTTCCCCGTGTTTTGATCGACTACGGTCGCCGAAAGCCAGGGGAAATCAGCCTGTTCCACTACCTTATTCAAATATTCCCGTCCATAGTTAAATTCATGATTACCAAAAACAGAAGACTGATAACCAATATGATTGGCGACCTTGATAATCGGATTCGGTTCATCCTGCTTATATTTTGCATGGTAATAAGTTAAAGGACTACCCTGGATCAAGTCTCCATTATCAAGAAGCAATACGTTGCCCTCTGCCCTTTTTTGTTTTACCAGGGTGGAAATTTTCGCAAGTCCCAGCCCCTCTTCCGTATGATCCCTATAGGTTGTTGGATAGACATACCCATGGATGTCGCTGGTGACTAACACGTGAATCTCTGTTTGCATGGTTCCCCTCCTGATTTGATTACTCTTAACTTTCTCTTAAATTATCATAACAATTTCAAAATCTATTATAATCGAAATCGGAAAAATTTTTTAAAAAATTTTACAAAATATTGACAACTTGTAACAAAAATTATGCTATAGTAACGAAGTAACACATTTTAAAATATATTGGAGGTAGTTTTCCTATGTTGTTTAAGAAGCTTGCAACAGTTGGAGCGACTTTAGCTTTAACGGCTGGTATTATTAGTGGGTGCGGCGGTTCAGATGATGCAAATGGCGCTGGTAGTGAAGGTTCAGAGGCATATGTTCCAGAGAAATTGACCGTTCAATTCGTCCCTTCCCAGAACGCGGATACATTGGAAGCTAAAGCGAAGCCATTGGAAGAATTGCTTAGTGAACGTCTGGACATCCCTGTTGAAGTTAGTGTATCCACCAACTACAACACCATCATAGAAGCTATGGATTCAAAGAAAGTTGACGTAGGATTCTTACCCCCTACTGCTTATGTGTTAGCAAAAGAAAAAGGTGCAGCAGAAGTAATCCTGCAAGCCCAACGTTACGGAGTAGAAGATGAAACAGGCCAGCCGACAGACGAGCTGGTAGACGGTTATAAATCCGAGTTTGTAGTAAAAGCAGATTCCGATATTGAAAGTATTGAAGACTTAAAAGGCAAAAAAATCGCCTTCCAGGATGTGACTTCTTCCGCAGGTTATGTATGGCCGGCAGCGTCTTTGATGGATGCTGGAATCGACCCGCTTGAAGATGTACAAGGCGTTACGGTCAAAGGTCACGACCAGGGTATTATCTCCGTACTGAATGACGATGTAGACGCCGCAGTTGTCTTCCAGGATGCCCGTAATACGGTAGTAGGCGATTACCCTACTGTATTCGAAGATACAAAGATTATTGAGTTTACTGAAATGATTCCTAACGATACCATTGCTGTCCGTTCTGACATGGACGAGGAATGGAGCAAAAAGATTACAGATGCTTTCATCGATATCGGTCAAGATGAGGAAGGACACGAAATCATTAAAGAAATCTATACTCATGAAGGATATGTCGAGTCCGAAGACAGCAAATTTGATATTGTAAGAGAATACTCTGACAAAGTAAAAACCGAATAGATTCATCCATTTTCGGGATATAACTTATCCAATAGTATGAACATACAGCCAGTCGATATTATCTCGCACTGGCTTTTCTTTTATGTGAACAAAGAGATACATCCCTACAGCTAAGATCGATTAAATTCTTATAAAGGTTGGTATGAAGAGTGATAGAATTCAAGAACGTATCCAAAGTTTATCCTAATGGCACACAAGGACTGAAAGATATCAATATCAAGATTGAAAAAGGTGAATTTGTCGTAATCGTCGGCCTTTCCGGAGCTGGTAAATCTACTTTTCTCCGGTCGATCAACAGATTGCATGAGATTTCTGCAGGTGAAATACTCATCGACGGGAAATCCATCACGAAAGCAAAAGGAAAGGATTTACGTATTGCCCGCCGTGATATCGGAATGATTTTTCAGAACTTCAACCTAGTCAAAAGATCGTCGGTCATACGCAATGTTTTGTCAGGACGGGTTGGTTATCACTCCACACTTCGGACTGTCTTGGGCCTGTTTCCTAAAGAGGACGTCAACCTTGCCCTTAACGCTTTGGAGCGGGTAAACATCGTTGAAAAAGCGTACACACGATCCGATCAGCTTTCCGGCGGACAGCAGCAAAGGGTATCGATTGCACGTGCATTGGCACAGGAAGCAAAAATTATTTTGGCTGATGAACCAGTCGCATCCCTTGATCCTCTTACTACCAAACAAGTAATGGATGACTTGCAAAAAATCAACCAGGAACTTGGCATTACCACCGTTGTAAACCTGCATTTCATTGATATCGCCAGACAGTATGCGACAAGAATTATCGGTCTGCAAGCTGGCGAAGTAGTATTTGACGGTCCGGTCGAAGAAGCGACTGACGAAAGGTTCTCTGAAATTTATGGCCGTCCTCTTGAAACAAGAGAAGATGAAGAAGTAGGAGAGTCTGCCGATGAACCAAGTAAATGAGCAAAAGATTCCGAAAGCACCAAGTAATCTGAAGCACTATTTTACCTTTTTCCTGATCTTATTATTGCTATGGGGAAGCGCCTATCAAACGGACAGCACATTCAGGGAATTGATTGAAGGCTTTCCCAACATGTTCTCTGTTCTTGATCAAATGATTCCACCCAATTGGGCCTACTTCGACAACATCATCGGCGCTATGCTCGATACGATTCGTATGGCTGTTTTGGGAACGACCATTGGCGCGTTGATTGCCGTACCTTTCGCGATTTTCTCGGCAAGTAATATGGTAAAGTCCACATGGATTTATTACCCTGTCCGGTTTCTTTTAAACCTGGTCCGTACTATTCCGGAGCTATTGCTTGCGGCAATATTCGTTGCCATTTTTGGCTTAGGGCCGCTGCCAGGTATTTTCGCCCTGGGAATCTTTTCAACAGGAATCATTGCCAAATTGACATATGAGGCAATTGAAGGAATCGACAAAGGACCGCTGGAGTCAATGACAGCAGTAGGAGCTAATAAAATCCAGTGGATCATGTTTTCCGTTGTTCCACAGGTTGCCGCTTATTATGTGTCTTATGTTCTTTATTCCTTTGAAATCAATGTCCGTGCTGCTGCTATTTTAGGGCTCGTAGGTGCAGGCGGGATCGGTGAATACTATGACCGGACCCTCGGCTTCCTGGAGTATGACAAGGTCAGCACGATTATTATATTTACGTTGTTGGTTGTGTTAATCATTGATTATATTAGTACTAAATTACGGGAGAATTTACTATGAGCAGTGCAACGAGACCAATTAAACCAAAAAAGAGAATCGTTAGACGCTGGGTTATCTTTATCGCGCTCGCCTTATTGTATATCTGGGCTTTATCCGGTGTTCCGATTGAAGGATTCAAAGAGACAGCCGGGCAAATTTCGAAAGCCATCGTTTCGGGAATCTTTTCACCGGATTGGGACTATGTTTACTTGCCGGAAGGAGAAGATTTGCTCCGCGGACTTCTTGATACACTAGCCATTGCTATTCTTGGTACGTTTATATCGGCTTTTCTATGTATTCCTTTCGCTTTTTGGGCAGCGAACAACATGAGTAAATGGAAAGCCAATGCAGGTATCGGAAAATTCTTTCTCAGCTTTATCCGTACCTTCCCCGAATTGGTCATGGCCTTGTTATTCATCAAAATGGTAGGGCCTGGTTCGTTTGCAGGGGTACTGGCATTAGGACTGCATTCCATCGGCATGCTTGGCAAACTGTTCTCTGAAGAAGTCGAAAATATTGATTTCGGGCCTTCCGAGGCGTTGAAGGCAACCGGTGCCCGTCCGTTACAGACGTTGTGGTTTGCTGTATTCCCGCAAGTATTGCCAGGCTTTATTTCTTACACTCTGTATCGGTTTGAGATCAACCTCCGTTCTGCCAGTGTACTAGGTATTATCGGGGCAGGCGGGATAGGAACTCCATTGATTTTTGCCATGCAATCCCGTGACTGGAGCCGTGTTGGCATCATCCTACTGGGGATTATCGTGATGGTAACCATCGTGGATATCATTTCCGGATACCTACGTAAAAAGATTGTTTAGTATGACTGACAATGTCATCCATTAGAGAAAAACTACAATTGCCGAAAAGTGTGATTTTGGCGGATTGTAGTTTTTCTGTTAAATCTCTTCCTTATTATATAGAGGCTTTAATCGATAAAACTCGTTTTGACAGCCGCCCGCAGAAAAAAGCAGCCGCATTAATAGCAAGTAACCCTTTCCATACATTGACTTAAAGCGGTAAAACCATTATCCTTGATTGGATGGAATACTTTTTGGAGGAATGTTATAACTTATGATAAATGTGAGCAATGTAAGTCTCCGTTATGGTGATAAAAAGTTGTTTGAAGACGTTAATATAAAGTTTACCGCCGGTAATTGCTACGGCTTGATCGGAGCGAACGGCGCTGGAAAATCCACTTTCTTGAAGATACTTTCCGGAGAGGTAGAACCGCAAACCGGCCATGTGTCACTTGGACCGGATGAACGGCTGGCAGTATTGAAACAGGACCATTTTGAGTACGAAGAATACGAAGTACTGCAAACAGTCGTAATGGGCCACGAACGCTTGTATGAAATCATGCAAGAAAAGGATGCCATTTATATGAAACCGGACTTTTCCGAGGAAGATGGTATGCGCGCCGCTGAGCTTGAAGGCGAATTTGCTGAATTAAATGGCTGGGAAGCAGAGTCCGATGCAGCCGTTTTATTGAAGGGATTAGGCATTGGCGAAGATCTCCACTCCAAAAAAATGGCTGATCTTACTGGTTCGGAAAAGGTAAAAGTACTTCTTGCCCAAGCGTTGTTCGGCAATCCGGATATTTTACTGCTGGATGAGCCGACCAACCACCTGGACATCCAGGCAATTCAGTGGCTGGAAGAGTTCTTGATCAATTTCGAAAACACCGTCATCGTAGTTTCCCACGACCGACACTTCTTGAATAAGGTGTGTACCCATATCGCTGACGTTGATTATGGCAAAATTGAAATCTATGTCGGAAACTACGATTTCTGGTATGAGTCAAGCCAGCTGGCTTTGAAAATGGCCCAGGAAGCCAACAAGAAAAAAGAAGAAAAAATCAAGGAACTGCAAAATTTCGTTGCACGATTTAGCGCGAACGCTTCAAAGTCAAAGCAAGCTACATCCAGAAAGAAAATGCTCGACAACATTACCTTGGATGACATTAAACCGTCCTCCCGCCGCTATCCGTATGTAGCGTTCACACCTGGCCGTGAGATTGGAAACGACCTGTTGCGCGTAGAAGGAATTTCCAAAACGATTGACGGGGAAAAGGTACTTGATAATGTCAGCTTTACCATGAATAAAGATGACAAAATTGCACTGGTCGGTAAAAACGAAATTGCCAAAACCACCCTTCTCCGGATATTGATGGGCGAAATTGAACCCGATGAAGGAACCTACAAATGGGGAGTAACCACCTCGCAGTCGTACTTCCCGAAAGATAACACCGAGTATTTCAAGAATGGTGATTTAAACCTGGTCGACTGGCTGCGTCAGTATTCACCGGAAGATCAAACGGAAACCTTCCTGCGCGGATTCCTGGGAAGAATGCTGTTCTCCGGTGAGGAAGCGTTGAAGAAATCCGACGTTCTTTCTGGAGGAGAAAAAGTGCGCTGCATGCTTTCCAAGATGATGCTCAGCAATGCCAATGTTTTGCTGTTGGATGAACCGACAAACCACTTAGACTTGGAATCAATCACATCTTTAAATAACGGTCTGGTCAATTTTAAAGGATCTGTTTTATTCACTTCCCATGACCATCAATTCGTCGACAGTATTGCCAATCGCCTGATTGAAATTACACCAAAAGGCTTGATTGACAAAGAAATGAGTTACGATGAATATGTAGCCGATAAGAAATTGCAACAGCAAGTAGCAGAAATGTACGCTGTTTAACCTTTGAACCAGTCGCATAAGCGGCTGGTTTTTTATTATGTTTAGAAGGTTATTTTCCTCTCCTTAATACTATCTTCATTGGCGTATTTGAGAGAAACCACGCCATCCGAATACTTGAAAAAATAGCGGGAATACGCGGTGTAGAAATATCCTCTGCTACTAACAACCTCCAGAAGTTGAATGGCACGAGGCTCCTCCATTTCATCGTACTAAATGACTA
Organism: Virgibacillus senegalensis; assembly: GCF_000821245.2. GTDB lineage: Bacteria > Bacillota > Bacilli > Bacillales > Amphibacillaceae > Sediminibacillus > Sediminibacillus senegalensis. The sequence continues at coordinate 333,566 of NZ_LN611424.1, read as the reverse complement.
TTTTGTGAAATTTATCACAAACTTATTGCTTTCTGGACTATAAAAGACTATACTTTGGTTGTAAGTAATTGTGATTGATTTCACATTCACTTGTGAATTCCATCACAATTTATATATAATTATTCCATTGGAGGATGATGTTCCATGAAGGTAGCGGTTATCGGATGTACACACGCAGGAACTGCAGCAATCACCAATATATTGAATATGTACCCTGAAGCAGAAATCGATGTCTTTGAAAAAAACGATAATGTATCTTTTTTATCTTGCGGTATTGCTTTATATGTAGGAGGAGTAGTAAAAGATTCCGACGGACTGTTCTATGCATCCGTCGAGGGCTTCGAAGAACAAGGGGTGCGCATGCATATGCAGCACGTCGTCACGGAATGCGATACGAGCAACAAAACCTTGGAAGCCAAAAATTTGAAAACAAATCTAACAAAAAAATACAGTTATGACAAACTGATAATTACATCTGGTTCCTGGCCGGTAACACCGCCAATTCCAGGGAGTGACCTGGAAAACGTACAGATTTGCAAAAACTTCCACCATGCCAACGAAATCATAGAACGCGCAAAATCTGCCAAAAACATCGTTGTAGTCGGTGCCGGCTATATCGGTATCGAGCTGGTCGAAGCATTCGAACAGGCTGGCAAGCACGTCACCTTGATTGATAGTGAAAAGCGAATCCTTAATCGTTATCTGGACGAGGAATTTACCAGCCCGATTGAAAGAACACTTACAGAAAAGGGAGTCTCCTTAGCCCTGAAGCAGACAGTCAGCTCCTTCCAAGGTAAGGATGGAAAAGTCACGCAAGTAATCACTGGTCAATCAAGCTATGAAGCAGATTTAGTCATTATGTGCATCGGCTTCCGCCCGAACACTACCTTGTTTACAGGGCAAGTAGAGATGCTTAAGAATGGAGCCATCATAGTAGATGAATATATGCAAACGAGTAAAAAAGACGTGTTCGCTGCAGGTGACTGTTGTGCTGTCGCCTATAATCCTACGAAGAAAACGGCTTATATCCCCCTTGCTACAAATGCTGTCAGGATGGGGACACTCGCTGCATATAATCTATTAGCTCCACGCCTTGCACATCAAGGGACACAAGGGACTTCTGGTCTGAAAATCCATCAGCACAATATTTCGGCGACCGGCTTGACTGAAACCGCAGCAGCTGCAGCAGGTATCCGAGTGGAAAGTGCCTTGCTGGAAGATACCTATCGACCAGAATTCATGCCGGAAAATGCGGTGCTCCGGTTGAAGGTTGTTTACGAGGTTGACAGCCACCGGATTGTCGGTGCCCAAGTCATCTCTGAAGCAGATTTCACCCAAGCGATGAACACCTTGAGTGTAGCCATTCAAAACAAGATGACGATTGAACAAATGGCGATGACCGATTTCTTCTTCCAGCCGCATTACAATAAGCCCTGGAATTATCTCAATCAGGTCTGTATCCAGGCAATGAAACAAATCGAGGAAAAACAAGGCAAACAACAAAAAGCCGTCTCTTAAAAGATGGCCACTGAAAAATCGAAGCTTTATAATAGGTAGATAGTAAAAAAAGCGGTCCGTGTGGAATTTCATTTCCATACAGACCGCTTTTCGTTTCATTTCAAGAAGTTTGCGCTCTCTATATTCCTTCATTTGTTCATCGCTGCCGGAAATACCCTGCGCTTTCCGCGGGCGGCTGGTGAGCTTCCTCGAGCTAAAGCTCTGCGGGATCTCACCGAGGCCTTTCCTCCCGCGGGAGTCTTCGGGTATTTCCTCCGCAATGTACCGTTCCCAGATTCTCAGCTAGGAAACGTGCAACTTTCTGAGGGTGCGATGAAAGCTCCTTCTTTAGAAAAAACAGGGAAATCCAAACATCCTGTTTGTTTCGTAATCCGTTTATCCAGGATAGCTATCCTACGCCTAGCGCAGGCAACATACGCAGACTCCAGCGGGATCAGCACGCGTCCGAAGATCCCGCAAGAAGCGAAGTGTGCTTCTGAGGAAGCTGAGGCCGTGCCCGCGGAAAGCGAAGTATGCTGCCGCAGCGGTTGGTTATCCCTTTCTTTCTTACAGAAGGTACGTACTTTCTCTGTCGTTTGTATCTTTCACGAATGCCCGCAGCATTTCGTTTTACCCAGTCGATTCCACGATGAGCGTTCGGTGTTAACGCCTGCGGGAACAGCGCGAGCCGAAGAACCACCTGAGTCTATTACCTGTTACTCTGCCGTTGCCTGCTCTTTTGAGCTTGCTGCAGCAATCAGCTTTTTAATCTCCTCACGATTGTTTTGATGTAAGGCGTCGACGATTTTACTTCCCACCACGACTCCATCACAGTTGGCACTCAATTGTTTGACATGATCCGGAGTCGAAACGCCAAAACCGGCCAGTACCGGGGCTTGGCAAATATTCTTCAACGACGCCAAATGTTCCTGTAAATTATCCTGGAATGCCGACCTCGCTCCCGTTGTACCGGTTACCGTTACCGCATACAAGAATCCTTCCGTCCGTTTCGCCAGTTCCTTTAAACGCTCCGGAGGACTGGTTAAAGAAGCCAACCGGATCAAGGCAATATTGTTTGCCTGCAGTTGCCGTGTTACCATGTTTTCCTCTTCAAGCGGCAGATCCGGTATGATTAATCCGCTGACACCGGAAGTCCGGCATGCTTCAGCAAATGCCTCCACACCATAGGCATAAATCGGATTCAGATAGGTCATAAGTACAATCGGAATCGAACGGGATTCCTTGAATTGTTCCAGTTTTTCTAAAATCGCACGAAGGCTGACACCATGCTTAAGCGCCCGAATACCTGCCTCCTGTATGGTCGGTCCATCTGCTACAGGATCCGAAAATGGAACGCCGAGCTCCAAAACAGTTGCCCCGCTTTCTTCTAAAAAGCGAACCTTCTCTTCCAAACTATCCAGTCCGCCATCCCCGGCCATAATATAAGGTACGAACGCTTTGTCTCCCCGGTCGAGAACCTTCTGGAATGCTTGTTGCATGTACTGTTTACTCATATGAACTCCCTCCAAACGCTGATCTCACGGTATCTACATCCTTATCCCCGCGGCCGGATAAACAAACCACGATAGTCTGCGAGGCATCCATTGTCTTGGCCAGCTTCATGCTGTAAGCAACTGCATGGGCACTCTCCAATGCTGGCATGATTCCCTCCGTCTTCGTCAAAAGCTGTAGTGCATCCAGTGCTTCTTCATCAGTGATGGAATCGTATTGCACCCTTCCTGTTTCTTTTAAGTGACTATGCTCCGGGCCTATTCCCGGATAATCCAGTCCCGCTGATATGGAATGTGCTTCCGTTACCTGGCCGTTTTCATCCTGCAGCAAATAGCTAAGTGTGCCATGAAGAATACCGGCTTTCCCGTCCGTCAGCGTAGCGGCATGCTTGCCGGTTTCAATACCTGAACCGCCTGCTTCCACGCCATGAAGCGCCACTTGTTCATCCTCGACAAACGGATAAAACATCCCCATCGAGTTACTCCCGCCGCCGATACAAGCTATTACCGCTTCTGGGAGCCTGCCTTCCTGTTCCATGATTTGTTTACGTGTCTCAATTCCAATCACACTTTGAAAGTCCCTGACGATTTTCGGAAATGGATGCGGACCGACGACAGAACCGATAATATAATGGGTATCTTCTACGTTTGTCACCCAGTAACGCAGCGCTTCGTTTACAGCATCCTTCAACGTACCGCTGCCCTGCTCGACGCTTTCCACACGCGCTCCAAGCAATTCCATCCGAAACACATTCAGTTTTTGCCGGCGAATATCCTCTTTCCCCATAAAAATGACGCATTCTAGTCCAAGCAGTGCACAGACAGTTGCAGTTGCCACGCCATGCTGGCCGGCACCGGTTTCTGCTACCACTTTTTTCTTGCCCATCCGCTGGGTCAAAAGAGCCTGCCCGATCGCATTGTTAATCTTGTGGGCACCGGTGTGATTAAGATCCTCCCGTTTCAAATAAATTTTTGGTCCTCCAAGCTGGTTGGAAAAATTTTCAGCATAATACAAAGGGGTTTCCCTGCCGATATACTGTTTAAAATAATAATCTACTTGATCGATAAATTCCGGATCGGCCATTGCTTCTTCATACGCTTTTTCCAGCTCCAACACCGCCGGCATCAACGTTTCGGGGACGAATCGTCCGCCAAAATTGCCAAAGTGCCCCTGGACATCGGGTTGTTGATAAGTTTCCATGTTACCCTTCCTCTCTAGTACTTTTTGCCGCCTGAATAAATGCATAAATCTTCGCTTCATCTTTACTGCCATCTGTCTCGACTCCGCTCGATACATCTACCGCTTCCGGGGAGACCTCTGCTATCGCTTCGCTTACGTTATCTGCATGAAGTCCGCCAGCCAGAATCAGCTTTCCGTTCAGTGCCGGCAGTTTCCGGGTTAGGGACCAGTCGAATACCTCCCCGTTGCCGCCACGGTATTTTCCGGCAGGACTGTCGAGCAAAAAATAATCACATTTATAATGGTCCAGCTTTGTCAAATCACCTTTACTGGTAATTTGAAATGCCTTGATTACGGGGATTTTCAAGCTTTCGACCAGTTCCGGCGTTTCATCGCCGTGAAGTTGAACGTAATCAAGGCCAACGTGTTCGGCAATCTCTTCGATCACTTCCGTCGTTTCATTGACAAATACACCGACCTTCTTCACTTTTGGAGGGATTATCTCTGCAATGGCACGTGCCTGCTGCTTACTAACCCGCCGCTTACTAGCAGCAAAAACAAATCCGATAAAGTCGGCACCTGCATCCACCGCTGCTTGGGCCGTCTTGATTGTCGTAATACCGCATATCTTCACTTGCATGTCTTCATCCTCCTACAACTGCGGCACCCGCAAGTCTTTAAACGTTTGCGATAAGTCCCCGGAACGCATCATCGTTTCCCCAACCAAAATACCTCTCACTCCGTACTGGCGAACATTTTCTACATCGTTCCTGTTCCTAAATCCACTTTCGCTAATAATCAGCGTTTCGGGATCCGTTATTTGAGAAGCAAGCTTTTTCGTAACGGCTAAATCAACTTCGAATGTTTTTAAATTCCGATTATTGATACCAATGATTTCCGCTCCAATGTTCACTGCAGCTTCTAATTCTGCTTCATCATGTACTTCCAGCAGGACATCAAGATCTTTCGCCTTCGCATACTGATATAATGCTTGCATGCGCTCTTGCGGAAGAGCCGCAGCAATCAGTAAAACCACATCAGCTCCATAGTCTTTTGCCCGGTCGATCTGAATTTCATCAATGATAAAGTCCTTATTCAAAATAGGTACATCGACCGTTTTCCGGACTGTTTCCAAATCAAGCATGGTGCCCTGGAAAAATGGTTGATCGGTCAAGATCGAAATGGCTCCTGCTCCATTATCGGCATAATCCCTGGCCTGTTCCGCAGGGTTGACGTCCGGGTTGATGACCCCTTTGGATGGGGATGCGCGTTTGATCTCTGCGATAATGCTGATAGTATCTGCATGGATGAAGCGTTCATATAAGGAACGTTTCGCTGTCACCGATGCATGTGGGGCAGGGTTATAGTTATGTTTTAACCGGGCAACTTCTTTTGTTTTTTCTGCCAGAATTTTATCTAAAATCGTCATCAGCCGACCACCTCTTGTTTCACTCTATTACTGTAATCAATCAACTTCTCCAGCTTGGTCAAAGCTGCTCCCGAGTCTATACTTTCCTGAGCCATGGCTACGCCTTCCTGGACGGTAGAAGCTTTGCCGTTGGCCAAGATCGCCAGCCCGGCATTGAAAACGACCGTGTCCCGATAAGCGCCTTGTTCTCCTCTTAGTACACGATAGAGAATATCTGCATTTGCCTTGGCGTCTCCTCCCCGAATATCTGCATTGGGATAGACTGGCAGCCCTACTTCCTCCGGATGTAAAGTGAACGGAATCAGCTCTCCTTTTTCCATTAAGACCAAATGGTTTTCACCAGCCAGTGAAGCTTCATCCATATAACCCGCTCCGTTGACTACCAAGGCGCGTTTTCTGCCCAGACGATGTAGCGCAGACGCCATCATTTCGAGCATTTCCCGGCTGTAAATACCGAGAAGCTGGGTTTCAAGCGCCACCGGGTTTGTCAAAGGTCCGATCAAATTGAAAATTGTCGGTATCCGCAAGTTTTTCCGAACATGCATGATTTTCTTTAAAGACGGATGCACATGCGGTGCAAACAAGAACGCAATGCCATTTTCTTCGAGTATCTCCTGCATTTGCTGTTTGCTCAAATCAAGCGAGACTCCCAGCTCCTCGAGCACATCTGCACTTCCGGTTTTGCTGGAAACACTGCGATTCCCATGCTTGGCGACAGGAATACCCGCTCCGGCAATGACAAAGGCGGAAGTTGTGCTGATATTAAAACTCCTCGAGCCATCTCCCCCTGTTCCGCAATTATCCATCACGCCATTGATTCCATCGGTTACCGCAATCGATTTTTCACGAATGACAGTGACTAGTCCGGCTATTTCTCCTGCCTGCTCCCCCTTGATTTTCAACGCTGTCAAAAATGCACCGATTTCCGTCTCGGATGTGCTTTCCAGGAACATTTCCCGTGCAGCCTGTTCCATTTCCTCCTGGCTCAGCGCTTCCTGTTGAATCAATTTATCAAGATACCGTTTCATATTTATCCTCCTTACGTATTATGGAAAAGAAATTCCGAAGTATCGCCTTTCCGGATTCTGTGCCGATCGATTCAGGATGAAATTGCAGTCCGTAAACTGGTAAGGAACGATGCTGGAAGGCCATGATTTCCCCGTCATCTTCCGCAGTTGCAGTTATGTCCAGGCACGCTGGAAAAGATGTCTTATCAACGACCAGTGAATGATAACGCATCACTTCCAACTTGTCTGGGGAGCCTGTAAATAGCCGTGAGCCTGTATGAGAAAGGACAGATGTTTTGCCGTGCATGACTGTCCCGGCATGAACAATCGAACCCCCGAATGCCTCCCCTATCGCCTGATGTCCCAGGCAGATGCCAAGTATCGGTATTTTCCCAGCAAAGCTCTTCACCGTTTCGATACAGATGCCTGCATCACGGGGAGTACCAGGTCCCGGGGACAACACGATCGCTTCCGGATTCAACCTCTGGATATCTTCTATTTGCAACGCATTGTTTCGGACTACCTGTACGGTTTTACCAAGTTCGGAAATGTATTGGAATAAGTTATACGTAAAGGAATCATAATTATCGATTAATAAAATCATGCTGGTTCACCTCCAATAGCGATTTTGCTTTATTGAGCGTTTCCTCGTATTCTGCAGCCGGATCCGAGTCATAGACGATCCCTGCCCCAGCCTGGACGTAAGCTGCTTTGTCTTTGATGACCATCGTCCGGATGGCAAGCGCCATATCAACATCTCCGTTCATATTCAAGTAGCCTACCGCTCCGGCATAAACCCCTCGCCTTTCCTTCTCCAGTTCATTGATGATTTGCATGGCCCGTATCTTTGGTGCGCCGGACACCGTCCCTGCCGGAAGGGTTGCAGCCAGTATATCCAGCCCGCTGTACCCTGTAAGCAGGGTGCCCTGCACTTCGGAAACGATATGCATGACATGCTGGTATCGTTCTATTGTCATATATTTGGGTATCTCTATCGATCCGATCTGACAAACCCTTCCAAGGTCGTTTCTGCTTAAATCAACCAGCATTTTATGCTCGGCTAGCTCTTTCTCGTCAGCCAGCAATTCTTCCGCTAACCTGTAATCCTCTTCAGCCGTCCGCCCTCTCTGTCGTGTTCCAGCAATAGGGTTGGTGATGACTTGATCACCTGTGGTTTTGATCAGGCTTTCTGGCGAAGCTCCTAGGACGATGTAATCTTCAAAATCCAAATAAAACATATATGGTGATGGATTGGCTCTGCGCAAATGTCTGTAAAAAGTAAATGGATCAGCGTCGAAGCTTGCTTTCATTCGCTGGGAAAGGACCACTTGGAAGATGTCCCCATCAATAATATGCTGTTTAGCTTGCTCCACCCTTTCCATGAATGCCTGCTTATCGATTGTAGGCTCGAAATCCACAGATCCCAGGGCAGGAACAGCTTCTTCTGTCCCAGTCAAAATTGTCTTTCTTAACTCATCTAATCTATCACCCAGTTCTTGTTCGGTACGATCTCCCGTCATATCTATCGCCACTATCGAAACCGTATCATGAAGGTGATCGAAGACAATGACATCCTGATAGAACAATAAATGCATGTCAGGCATCGCAATCTCATCGTTCTCTATGTCACCGATAAATTCATATTGCCGGATGGCATCGTAACCGATGTAACCCACTGCACCTCCGTAAAACGGAAATGGAAGCGGCAGCTCTTGATTTCCTAAATGCCGTTGGGCAATCTCGAGCGGTCTGCCAGTTTCGATTGTCGCTTCATCTGTGAGCGGTTGTTTGCTGAATACTTGATTCCCTTCCCCAATCATTTCTTTATAAGGGTTGGCTCCAAGAAATGAATATCGTCCTTTTTCGGATTGTCCGGAAAGGCTCTCCAACAGAAATTTACGTTTCCCCTGCATCCGTTTAAAAACCGATATCGGGGTCAGTGTGTCTCCATTTAATTGCATTTGTTTATATACCGGTTCATGTATCGTCACTGTCATTTTCACACGCTCCTTTGTTTTTGTGTTGTTTGATGGATAAAAAAAACCCCTATAAACACAAGCATCTGTGTTTATAGGGGACGGTTTCTGCCGCGGTGCCACCTCTATTGAAGGATATTCTCCTTCCGCTTTTCGAGTACGGGATGGAATAAAATCCTCATCCGATACTCTATCCCTATAACGTGGGAAGGACGGTTCTTCCTACTCTGCTTTCAGAAAAACTCTCGTAAGGCCATTCAGCTTTCCTATTCTGCCAGGATTCCACCAGCCCCGGCTCTCTTTGAGAAGTCAAAAAGCTTACTCTTCTTACTCAGCGATTTAAGCTTGTATATCATTGTCTGGAACGTATAAAAAACGGGCTTCCTCTCCATAAAGGACGAGGAAACCCGTGGTACCACCTTTTTAGCTATTTAAGAAACAGCCACTTTGACAGTACAGACCAAAGTCTGCACCTGCCCTTTTAACGTTGGGCAATCCGCCAAAGCCTACTGTTCCGGGAAGTTCGGTTTGGGGCTCGGAAGTCCATTCACACAGCCGACGTACTGGTTTTCAGCTGCCACCAGCTCTCTATAACGCGCAGTATGTGCTACTACTCTTCGTCTTCGCCAAAGCTCATTGAATTATTGTTTACAATCATAGTACGGTCGTTTTCATTTGTCAATAAGGAAACGATAAAAAGTTATCGATTTTTTTGAAAATTCCCGCTTTGTCGTTTTTATTCCAGCCATCTCAAGGAAAATTAGCTCTTGCCCAATCTCATAACAGCAATTTGTTTTAAATTCTCTGCCTTTTTAATCATGAAAGGATAGATCCAGGCCCATTGTTTACCGTGTCTATGTCTGCCGGTGATGTCCCCAATACCGGTGTACCAGAACGATTGCCATAGAAATTTGGAACAATAATTTGTAGAAATCGTGTTTAACCGAGGGTCAAAGATATATCTTTGGATTCTGCCAACATTGTCTGTCACCCACTGTGCTGCAGCTGACGCGCCGTACACCGGACGGAAAACGGTCAATACAGTACCGAACTTGTGCCGTGATAAATAGACTGGCAATTTCTCATAAAACCCGCCTTTAGGATGCGAATGATAGATAAGCTGATCATGCCCCACCATTCCAACATGTCCTACTAAAAAAGTAGACATTCCTTTGGCAGAATAGAGGATGTCTCCCGGTTCCATCGTAATGTTCGTACCGGGGTAGACATTTTCATCCGCTGCATTGATCCGGCCAAGATCGCCATAATCGAGATTGATAGCGGTATGGTTATATGGTAACACTTCCACCATCCCCTTCTTGCCGTTACAGTTCCTTACGTTTTATTTTCCCTTTTAAATCCCGTTCGATCGCCTGTAAATATTTACGGTCTTTCGGTGCAACAAAGGTGATTGCCAGACCTTCGCTTCCTGCACGTCCGGTACGGCCGATCCGATGGATGTAACTTTCGGTGTCTTCCGGTATATCGTAATTAATCACATGGGTGACCCCTTCCACGTCCAACCCTCTTGCCGCGACGTCTGTTGCCACCAAAAATTGCGTCTTCATTTCCCGAAACCGTTTCATTGCCTTTTCCCGTCTCGCTTGGGAAAGGTCTCCATGGAGTTCATCTGACAGATAGCCATCACTTTGCAAGGCAGCGTTCAGCTTGGCAGCCCTTCGCTTTGTTCGGCAAAAGATAACCGCCAGGAATGGACGAAACTGGTCCAACACTGTTTTAAGCTTATCCTGTTTTTCCCTGTCTGTCGTTTCAATCACCATTTGTTTAATGCCAGCTAAGGTCGTATCACTTCCCTTTACCTTAACATTTCGGGGATTGATCATATACTTGTTTGCAAGGGCCCTCACTTCGTCCGGAATGGTAGCAGAAAACAACATGGTTTGCCTCCGTACGGGCAGCTGTTTGATGATTTCTTTTATTTCCGGCATAAAGCCAAATTGCAGCATTTGATCCGCTTCATCCAAAACAAACATAGATACGTCGGAAAGGGAGATGGTGCCTCGGCGGAGATGATCAAGCAATCTGCCTGGCGTAGCCACCACGATGTTCACCCGTTTATTCAACTTCTTTAATTGACCTTGAATATCCTGCCCACCGTAAATTGCCAATGTATGTACGCCGGAAAGGTGTTCTGCCAGGTTGTTCAGCTCACTCGTAATTTGCAAAGCTAGTTCCCTGGTAGGTGTTACAATCAGTGCCTGAGGGCCTTCACCTTCCTCCTGTAATTGGTCCAGTATCGGAAGAACGAAAGCTAATGTTTTACCGGTTCCTGTTTGTGCCTGAGCAATGACATCCTCTCCCTCAAGCAGTTGTGGAATGGTTTGTTCCTGAACGGGAGTCGGTTCATATATACCTTGCTGTTTTAAAACTTCTTCCAGCCTGGAAGAAATGCCTAGAGAAGTAAATGTCGCCAACCGTTTCACCTCTTTTATTGGTTTACTTGATAGTGTTCCCTGTAGTTCTGCCGTATAACCACAGTTTACATTGTTTACTTACCTAAAATACCATTCTTTTAACCTGGGGCGTAACAAATAGATATTATCTTACAAACTTGTTAGAATTTTATCGAAAATTGTTAGAATTTCCTATAGAAATGAAACGGCTCTATCATTTACAATAAAAGTAAGAATCTAACAAGGGGAGAATTGGTAGTGAAGAAACTGTTAATCGTTTTGTTTCTTATGTTAATTATTAGCTTTGGAGTTGTAGGTTATGTGCAAACGGTCAGTCCGGAAGGCGAAGTAGAAATGGAAGCGGACAAAGGCACCGAGTTACTCAATTAATGCTCTTTAGAAGCGGGATTTTGCTTCTAACCATGCCCTGCAGCGAAAGCTTCACTATATAAATTGTGAAAATGGAGGACGGGCTCTATAGACAGATAGTGCCGAACGTTACCCTTCCCAACATAAAAAAAGCAGAAGCACTGTAGCGCTTCTGCTTTTTGATTATCCTTGGGAATTAATCGAGTATCGTTACTTCTACGGTTCTTCTGCCCCAATCATATGCTTCAGATTTTGTCGGTACGTGAAGATCCACGCGGTTACCTTGGATTGCTCCGCCGGTATCTGCCGCAATCGCTTCGCCATACCCTTCTACATAGACTTTAGAACCTAACGGAATGACCTTTGGATCAACAGCAATCACTTTAGCGTTCGGATTTTCATTTAAGTCGACTCCCGTCGCAGTGATTCCGGAGCAACCGGCACAATCTGCTGTATAAGCAGTAGATTCAACGGTCACCACTTTTCCATCTGCTTCTTTTTCAGAGCTTTGTTCAGGTTGGGTAGTCTTTGCTTCCGCAGTTTTTTCATTACTAGATTCTTTAGCTGTTTCTGTATCCACCGGTTCGTTTGCTACTTGTGGAATGATATCCAGATTATTGGATTCTTCTACAAACAATTCTTGCGCCGGCAGAATCACGCTAGTTGATAGTTTGTTCCATTCTTTCAATTCAGAGACGCTTACGCCATAATCATCAGCGATGCTGTATAGCGTGTCTCCTTTCTTAACCTTGTACGTTTCTGCTTTATCTATTTCTAAATCTTGTCCTGGGTAGATAATGTCTGAATCCAACTTGTTAAGATCTTTCAGTGTCTCAACAGATACGTCGTAGTCATTGGCGATTCCCCAAAGCGTATCGCCTGAATCTACTTGATAGTCTTCGGCGGATGCAGATGTTGCAGCTGTCCCTGCAATAACAAGTCCTGTAGCTAGAGATACTACGAATTTCTTCATCTGTGTTTCCCTCCTCAAAATTTCTCACAAGGCTTATAGTAACATAGACAAATCCATATTGTGGTTACAGCCTATTTAAGAGTAAATTACAACGGTAACTCTTTTTCATAGACTTGTCATATTTGTAATTGTGGGGCAATAATCCCGGTTTTTATACATGAAATTGTAAAAAAAAATAGGTTTAATAGGAAGATGATACCTTTTTGCTGCCTGGATTCTATGGTAATACCATATTAAAATAAGAAAACAACCATTGATTTTCAAAGAAAAAATGCTAGTTAGAATAAAAATAAGAACCGGTTCACCTTCAGAACCGGTTCTTGGTAAATCTAGCTATTAAACTATCAAAAGACAGCATTTAAGGAAATCCGCTTAACAGAAATTGTGTCTTGTTTTTTGCTCCCCACCTTGAGGAAAAAGCTTTCCTTTTTCAAAAGTTTATTCCTTATAACGCTACTTTACGAAATCTTCATGGCGGG
>NZ_LN611424.1:79324-319271 GCF_000821245.2 Virgibacillus senegalensis | reverse complement strand
CCTTGGATTGCTCCGCCGGTATCTGCCGCAATCGCTTCGCCATACCCTTCTACATAGACTTTAGAACCTAACGGAATGACCTTTGGATCAACAGCAATCACTTTAGCGTTCGGATTTTCATTTAAGTCGACTCCCGTCGCAGTGATTCCGGAGCAACCGGCACAATCTGCTGTATAAGCAGTAGATTCAACGGTCACCACTTTTCCATCTGCTTCTTTTTCAGAGCTTTGTTCAGGTTGGGTAGTCTTTGCTTCCGCAGTTTTTTCATTACTAGATTCTTTAGCTGTTTCTGTATCCACCGGTTCGTTTGCTACTTGTGGAATGATATCCAGATTATTGGATTCTTCTACAAACAATTCTTGCGCCGGCAGAATCACGCTAGTTGATAGTTTGTTCCATTCTTTCAATTCAGAGACGCTTACGCCATAATCATCAGCGATGCTGTATAGCGTGTCTCCTTTCTTAACCTTGTACGTTTCTGCTTTATCTATTTCTAAATCTTGTCCTGGGTAGATAATGTCTGAATCCAACTTGTTAAGATCTTTCAGTGTCTCAACAGATACGTCGTAGTCATTGGCGATTCCCCAAAGCGTATCGCCTGAATCTACTTGATAGTCTTCGGCGGATGCAGATGTTGCAGCTGTCCCTGCAATAACAAGTCCTGTAGCTAGAGATACTACGAATTTCTTCATCTGTGTTTCCCTCCTCAAAATTTCTCACAAGGCTTATAGTAACATAGACAAATCCATATTGTGGTTACAGCCTATTTAAGAGTAAATTACAACGGTAACTCTTTTTCATAGACTTGTCATATTTGTAATTGTGGGGCAATAATCCCGGTTTTTATACATGAAATTGTAAAAAAAAATAGGTTTAATAGGAAGATGATACCTTTTTGCTGCCTGGATTCTATGGTAATACCATATTAAAATAAGAAAACAACCATTGATTTTCAAAGAAAAAATGCTAGTTAGAATAAAAATAAGAACCGGTTCACCTTCAGAACCGGTTCTTGGTAAATCTAGCTATTAAACTATCAAAAGACAGCATTTAAGGAAATCCGCTTAACAGAAATTGTGTCTTGTTTTTTGCTCCCCACCTTGAGGAAAAAGCTTTCCTTTTTCAAAAGTTTATTCCTTATAACGCTACTTTACGAAATCTTCATGGCGGGTTCATACTCCCTTAGCATTTATTGGTTAACCTAACATTGAATACCCCTTTGTTAATGGAAGCTACCAGCCCTCCCGCAGCTGGGCTTCCTTTTTTTGCTGATGGCAGTGACCTTGCACCGTTGCCCACCCTGCCAGACGTTTACGACGGAAGTAAGCTAATAAGCTGGGATCAATGACGTCATCTTCTGGTGCCATTTCCCCTCTGTTGATTCCACGATGAGCGTGCGGTGGTGACGCCTGCGGGAACAGCGCGAGCCGAAGATCCACTTGGTTAAGTGATTTTCTTGACCAAGTTAGCTGAGGCCGTGCCCGCGGCAAGCATCCACCGATAAGCGATTCGTGAGAATCAACAACAAACTTTAAAATCTCTTCTGGATTAGAAAGGACTTTTTCTGTGGCCTCGGAATCGGGGGCTTCTTCTTTCCTTACACATAAAAAAAAGAACAGCATTTCTGCTGCTCTTCAATCTAATTCCGTAATCAGTTGTTGGACATCTGTCCTTGGTCTTGGTTTTGGTATTTTTGCCGGATAACCGATTTGCAGCATACCTGCTACTCGTTCTCCAGGCTGTACTCCAACAGCTTCACGGAACGCATCCTCCATCGTAATAGCACCTGTCTTCCAAATCATGCCGATTCCTTTTTCCCAGGCAAGCAGACTGAAGTTTTGTATCACACAACTTGTCGCAGCATAATCTTCTTCCCGGAGTTTTGGGTTATGGTTTTCTTTAATGGTGACAACCAATAATGCTGGTACATTGGCGATTTTTTGGTACGCTTTTTCTCCATTTGCCTTGCGCTCTTCCGGGTCCGTACCTTTCTCGCCCAGTTTGCGGTTAATTTCTGCCACCTTTTTAAGCGATTCACCATGAACAAAGATAAAACGCCAAGGCTGTGTCATTTTATGATTCGGAACCCATACGGCTGCTTCCAGCATTTGCTTTACTTCTTCCAATGGGACCGGGCGATCTTCGTAAAGCTGGATGGACCGTCTGCTTTTCATCAATTCAGAAAGATTCATGAATTCTCTCCTCCTTTATGCAATATATCTATCAAATGAACGAGCATTATTTTATTAATAGTGATAATCATTATCACTTGTATCAAATTCATCTTATCAGATTTTAGAATTGTGTCAATTCTCCTTTCCAGGAGGTTTATCATTTATATCTATTGAAGCAAACTCGAAACGTTACAAAACAGTTTAAAAAAGAACTTGAAAACGAAAAGAAAGCGTAGTAAGCTGAATGTAAGATAATTAATTAATTTAATTAAGTTTCAATATAACCGATTGGAGAGGAGTAAATGCATGGATTCTGTACAGCTAACAAAGACGTTTCAGGATGTTTTTCAGACAACAGATAAACCAACAACCTTTTTTGCACCGGGACGGATCAATTTGATTGGAGAACACACAGATTATAACGGCGGACACGTCTTCCCCGCTTCCATTTCCTTTGGAACTTATGCGGCTGCCCGCAGACGTAACGACCAAACCTTAAGGTTCTATTCAGTCAACTTTCCAGAAACCGGTATCATCGAAACGCAACTAAAGCAGCTGAATTATCAGGAGAAAGATCAATGGGCCAATTATCCAAAAGGCATGATAAACTATTTACTAAAGGATGGACATAACCTTCCATCAGGAGCTGACATTGTCTTTTTTGGCGATATTCCAAATGGTGCAGGATTATCCTCGTCAGCCTCGATCGAAATGGTTACAGGAGTGGTTGCAGAGTCGCTGTACGATTTATCGATTGATCGCATCAAAATGATTCAGCTCGGCCAGAAGGTCGAAAACGAGTATATCGGTGTCAATAGCGGGATTATGGACCAATTCGCCATTGGAATGGGCAAAAAAGATCATGCTATTTTACTTGATTGTCAAACGCTCGAATATGCTTATGCCCCTTTTAAGCTTGAAGGGTATGTGGTGATGATCATCAACACCAATAAGCGAAGAGAATTGGCAGGCTCGAAATACAACGAGCGCCGGACCGAATGCGAGAGGGCGCTTGCTGATTTACAAAAAGCAACTCCGATTGAGAGTCTTGGAGATTTAACAGAAGAGCAGTTTGAAGCAAACAAGCACGTCATCCAAAAAAGGATCGACCGTAAGCGCGCCCGGCATGCCGTATATGAAAATCAACGGACGTTAAAGGCGCTGCAAAGCTTAAAAGCGAATGACCTCGAACAATTCGGAAAATTGATGAACCAGTCGCACATTTCCTTGCGGCAAGACTATGAGGTCACAGGGAAAGAACTTGATGCACTTGTCGAAGCAGCATGGGAACAACCAGGTGTTTTGGGTGCAAGAATGACAGGTGCTGGTTTCGGCGGCTGTGCGATCGCCATTGTTCCCGAAGAAAACGTCGACAGCTTTACTGAAAATGTCAACAAGCTTTACCGCGAGCAAGTCGGGTATGATGCTACCTTTTATCCGGCAGCGATCAGCGACGGAGCCAGGAAGCTATAAAACAGCGTGTACCAAATTCCGGCGAGTTATAAAACAAGCAACAAAGATAATGAGAAAAAACGTTAAAAGGAGTGGACTAGATGAGTATTTTGGTATTAGGAGGAGCAGGCTACATTGGTTCTCACGCAGTTTATCAATTAATTGATCAAAAACACCAGGTAGTCGTGGTTGATAGTTTGGAGACCGGTCATCAGCAAGCTGTTCATCCAGATGCTATCTATTATCAAGGCGATATTCGTGATAAACAGTTTTTAAAGGATGTATTTAGCAAAGAAGACATTGATGCGGTCCTGCATTTTTCCGCAAATTCGCTAGTTGGCGAATCAATGCAGGAGCCTCTCAAATATTTCGACAACAATGTGTACGGAACCCAAGCCGTTCTCGAAGCAATGAAGGAACACAACGTCGATAAAATTGTGTTTTCTTCCACAGCAGCAACCTACGGGGAACCAGAAACGGTTCCGATTACCGAGGAGATGCCAACGAAACCGGAAAGCACTTACGGCGAAACAAAATTGACGATGGAAAAAATGATGAAATGGTGTGCACTTGCTTACGGCATCAAATACGTTTCTCTTCGTTACTTCAATGTAGCCGGCGCGAGAAAGACTGGGGAAATCGGCGAAGACCACCGGCCAGAGACCCATTTGATTCCGATTGTATTGCAAACGGCTTTGGGACAGCGTGACCACATCACGATTTTCGGTGAAGACTATGATACCGAGGACGGTACTTGCATACGGGACTACATCCATGTCGAAGACCTTATTGACGCTCATTTGCTGGCATTGTCTTATTTGGATAATGGCGGGGAAAGTGACATTTTCAATCTTGGGAGCAATCAGGGATTCTCTGTCAAGCAAATTATCGACAGTGCCCGGAAAGTGACCGGGAAACAAATCTCGGTTATCTCCGGCGAACGCCGGGCAGGAGATCCGAGTGTCCTGATCGCCTCTGCAGATAAAGCCAAACGCATATTGGGCTGGCAGCCGTCGCGCACCTCAATTGAAACCATTATCGAGGATGCCTGGAACTGGCATCGTACCCATCCACATGGCTATGATGGAGGAGTTGAAGCGTAATGTCTGTCTTTCAAACGATTACCAGTTTAATAGATAAAACCGTGGCAGCAGAACTGATTGACCAACAGGATACCGTTTATGTACGGAATCAACTGCTTGGCCTGTTGAAAATTAGTGACTTTCAGAATGAAACTCCTGCCAACCATGAGCAGAAATCCATCCCCGACCTAGTCGAGGAACTTGTCGACTTTGCAGTGGAACGGGAGGTCCTGGAGGATGTACTGGATGAAAAGGAAATGTTCACTGCCAACCTGATGAATATATTCCTGCCCAAGCCTTCTGCCGTCCAGGAAACGTTTCAAGCTAAGTATCAGGATGCGCCGAAACTTGCTACCGATTATTTCTATGCCTTAAGCAAAGACAGCAATTATATTCAGATGAAACGAATCAGGAAAAATATCCATTTTAAAGCGGACACTGCTTATGGACAAATGGATATCACCATCAATCTTTCCAAACCTGAAAAAGATCCGGAGCAAATCAGGCGGGAAAAAGAACAAAAACAGGTTATCGGCTATCCACAGTGTGTGTTATGCAGAGAAAACGAAGGATATGTCGGCAGAATCGGCCATCCTGCCCGGTCTAACCACCGGGTAGTGAAAGTACCTTTGGAAGGAGAAAACTGGTTCCTCCAATATTCGCCATATGTTTATTACAATGAACACAGTATCGTACTGGCAGAGGAGCACCGTGAGATGAAAATCGACCGGAATACGTTCCTGCGCCTGACTGCTTTTGTGGAAAAATTCCCGCATTACTTTTTAGGTTCCAATGCTGACTTACCGATTGTCGGGGGATCGATTCTCAGCCATGATCACTACCAGGGCGGACGTTATCAATTCGCTATGGAAACTGCTGCCGAAACGCAATCCTTTCAACTGAAAAACTATGCGAAGGTACATGCTGCCATAGTCGACTGGCCTTTATCCGTCATTCGCCTGTCTTCATCTGATCGGATGGAGTTGGTCGATGCAGCAGACCATATTTTGCAAAAATGGCGCAGTTATACGGATGAAAGTGTGTCCATCAAAGCTTATAGCGGAGATATCCCCCATAACACCGTTACACCAATTGTCCGGATGCGGAACGGAAAATGGGAAATGGACATCGTTTTACGGAACAACCGCACATCTGAAAAGCACCCGCTGGGGATCTTTCATCCGCATGACGATGTCCACCATATAAAAAGAGAAAACATCGGATTGATCGAAGTAATGGGATTGGCAGTCCTTCCAGCCAGATTAAAAACCGAACTGGAAGCGGTCAGCAGCTATTTACTTGGAGAAACAACTGAGATACCTGCCCACCACTGGCAATGGGCAGAACAAATCAAAGAGCAGAACCGGATTGATGAAACGAATGTCGAAGCAATATTGCAGGATGAAGTTGGAAAAAAATTCACCAAAGTATTAGAAGATGCAGGTGTCTTCAAAAGAGATGAATTGGGTACAAAGGCTTTCCAACGATTTATCACTGCGTTAAATCAAGACCAGCAAGGAGTGTAGGGCATGCAAATCAAACAGGAACAAATCAAGCTTAACAGCTGGAAAACATGGAAGCGGTTCACCTTGAGCAACGACCGCGGCATCGAATTGAGCTGCCTTGATTTTGGTGGAATTATCACGGAAATCCTGGCGCCAGATAAACATGGGCAAAAGGAGAACATCGTGGTCGGATATAAAAACTACGAAGATTATCTCGACAACCCGAACTTCTTCGGGGCCTTGATCGGCCGTGTCGCCGGAAGGATTGAAGGCTCCTCCTTTTCCCTTAACGGTGAAACCTATCAACTTCCCCCAAATGAAGGGGAAAACCACTTACACGGTGGTCCGGGAGCATTTCATCAAACCATTTGGCAAACCGAAACGTTTGAAAAGGAAAACACAGTCGGCATTGTCTTTACCCAACAATGGGAAGACGGACATAACGGATATCCTGGCAACCTGGATATGAAAATTACTTATACACTCGATAACAACAACCAGTTTTCGATTACATATCAGGGATCAGCAGACAAGGACACCGTGTTGACAACGACTAATCATTCGTATTTCAATTTAAGCGGTAATTTAAAAACAGGTATCCAGAAACATAACGTAACCTTCGACAGCAGCCAGTTTGTCGAACTAGATGAAGCACTGATTCCAACCGGAAACAAGCTTGATGTCAATGGCACGGTGTTTGATTTCCAAGAAGGAAGAAATATCGAAGATGGCATCCATTCGGATAACCAGCAAAACATCTATGCTGGTCATGGCTATGATCATTTCTTTACTTTTGACAAGAACCCGGGAGCCAAAGTTTCTGTCGTTGAGAAAAACAGCGGACGGAAAATGATTGTGGAAACCGACCAGCCCGGAATGGTGATGTACACCTCCAATGGTTTGGGTGAAGGCTTACAGCTGAAAGAACGGGAATCAGCACCGTACTTGGGTGTTTGCTTTGAAACGCAGTCCTCTCCCGCTTCTATCCATCATGAAGGATTTCCTTCCTGCTTTCTGCCTGCGGGGGAAGACTATTATTCCCGGACGGTCTTTCAATTTGGACTGGTAGAGTAAAAAAGCAGGTGGCACCCTCTTTCAAATAAATCCAAAACAAAGAACGCTGCAAATCCTTTTTGATTTGCAGCGTTTTCTACTTTTACACATTAGCAGCCATTGGATCAAACAATTCTGTCAGCATCAGGGCTACAGCGCCTAAAGCCGTAGCATTCTCTTTTAATGGAGAAATGGCGATCTCTGTCTGTTTTGCTTCAGCAGTCAGCGCTCTTTCTTCTATCGTATGCTTGATTGGCAGTAATATCATGTCCCCGGCATTGGAGACACCTCCACCAATGACGATTTTGCTTGGATTAATGATATGGATTAAATTGGTGAGGCCGATACCGATATATGTTCCGGTTTCCTCCAGGATGCTTTTGGAATCTTCGTCTCCTTGGACTGCCGCCTGATAGATAAGTTCACCGGTTATTTGCTCCGGTTTACCTCCTGCCAGTGATGCCAGCCCCGCCGCTTTTCCTTCTTTGACCAACCGTCTGGCACGCTTTTCGAGTGCTGGACCTGAAGCTACTGTTTGCAAACATCCCTTGTTACCGCATGTACATCTTTCACCATGGAGATCGAGAGTCATATGCCCGATTTCTCCGGCCAAATCGTATTCGCCGTGAAAGAGCTTGCCGTCAATCATCAACCCGGCACCAATGCCGCTGCCGATGTTCAATGCCAGCATGCTTTTCACCCCACTACTGCTGCCAAACCAGGCTTCTCCCAATGCCATCGCCCGCGCATCGTTTTCGACCTTCACCTCATAGTCGAATACCTTTTCTAATTCTCGCTTGATCGCCACGTCATGTAAATCCAAATTCGGTGCAAATTCGGAGATACCTTCTTCCACTTTCACTACTCCATGCATGGCTACGCCGATTCCGACAATCTTGTCCGCTAAAGGTTTTTGTGCTGATATCAGGCGTTGAACTCCTTCATTTAAGGTATGAATAAATTGTTGTGTAGTGATTCCTCTGTTTACCGGGGTTATTTGTTCGTCCTTTATTCCGCCTGACAAATCTGCCAGTACAAATTTAACGGTACGTGGACCAGCGTCAATACCGATAACGTAAAATTCAGTACTGTTGATGATCAGCATCGTCGGTTTGCGGCCTCCCTGCGAGGTTCCCTGAGCACTCTCCCGGACGATTCCCTGCTGGATCAGTTCTTTGACAATGCTGCTAACTGTAGGCGGTGTCAATTGAATATCCTTGGCTATCTGGGCCCGGGATATCGGTCCGCTTGTCCTTATTTTGTTGAGGATAATTGATTTATTCAATGTTTTCATCCACTGAAAGCTTCCACGCTGCATTGCTTTTCCCACCTGTTGTTTTTATATCTAGATTATACCATAGCTTAATTAAATTAATTTACCATTTTTAAAAAGGACTTCCTATCGATGGAAGCCCTTTTGTTACTATTCTTATTGGATATGTTGATTTTTAATAGGCACCACGAATATGTTCGTGGACTTCATGCTGGTAAAACTTTTGCAGCTTATCCAGCTCATCGGCACTAAAGCTAGGTACATCCAATACTTTCAGATTGTCTTCAACCTGCTTGACCGTTTTAAAACCAGGTATAGCGCAAGTAACTTCCTCGTGATCCAAAATCCAGCGAAGCGCTGCTTTCGACATGCTGTCCCTGTCGTTGGCAATCCATCTAAGCTGCTCGCTTAACTGGACACCTTTATTAAATTCCAGCCCCGCAAAGGTCTCTCCTACGTTGAATGCTTCCCCGTTCTGATTGAAATTACGGTGGTCATCTGCCTGGAAGCTATGGTTTTCGCTAAACTTACCGGTTAAAAGTCCACTTGCAAGCGGCACACGCGCCAGAACACCAACACCCTGCTGATAAGCTTGTGGAATCAGTTCTTGCAATGGTTTTTGCCGGAAGATATTGAAAATAACCTGTAATGCAGAAACATCGGTATTTTCCAAACAATAAAGCCCTTCCTCTACTGTTTCGACACTGACACCATAATAACGGATTTTCCCTTCCGCTTTTAGCTTATCCAATACCTCAAAGACACTGCCGTCTTTCAGGATGGCAAGCGGCGGACAATGAATCTGATACAGGTCGATCGTTTCCCTATCCAGTCGTTTCAAGCTGTTTTCACAGTATTCCCTAACCTGCCGTTCCGAATAGGTTTCCGGATCCTCAATATCCCCTGCCCGACAGAATTTAGTCGCAATATGGATATCAGCCTCTTTCCCTTTTGTCGCTTTGGCTAACAGCTCCTCACTATGACCATCGCCGTAAACATCGGCTGTATCGAAAAAATTCACACCAGCATCCATTGCCTGCTGGAGAGCTTTCAAAGATTCTTCATCGTTTGTGTTGCCCCAGGAACCACCGATTGCCCAGGTGCCAAAGCTTAACTCGCTCACCTTTAAATCCGTGTTGCCTAACTGACGGTAATTCATTTGACCAGCTCCTTCCAAGTTACGCTATTATTTTCACTTTTCAAAATATAAATTAATTATGGCACGTCCTTCCGCACACCACAAATGTAACGCTTACAAAACGAGCACCTAACTTTTGCCCCATTCCTAATTTTCACATGCAAGGAATGTGCGCTGGAGCTTTCTAGCATACCCCATCACGATCCTTTTCATTTTTCCCAAAAAGAAAGGAGCCTGCACAGCTCCTTCTTCAATCAGAAAACTTTTCATATAAAAAGTGATATAACCCATCCTCTTTATGGCTGTATGCTGTTATTTCATCCACCTGCTGTTTAACCACATCCGCTGCATTTTTCATCGCAACGGCGTAACCGGCTATTTCCATCAAAGGCAGGTCATTTTCGCTGTCACCAATCATCATGATGTCTTCATTGGTCAAGGCGTAATGCTCCAACAGGTATTGGATACCCGTAGCTTTAGAAACATTTTTCTGCATCACTTCCACGTTGTGATCGGAAGAGGCAAAAGCACTAAAATCATGCTTCTCCTTCAGCTGGTCCAACGTCTGTTTCCACGCAGTCATCCGCTGCTTATCTTTGCTGAAAAAATAGATCTTGGCAGCATCCTCTGTTGGTAGGTTATCCGTCCATTCAATATCTTCTGCAATTGCCGCTTTCCGGGAAAGCCACTCATCCTCTTTGACAGATTCAGGTTTTGGATCCTGAATCTCTTCCATGAAAAAGGCCTTGTCCCGGATCAAGGCTGCTCCGCTTCCCTCTATTGGGTGAACTTCATAATATATTTTCTCCTTCTGCGCCTGGCCGACCAGTTCTGTAACCAAATTGCTGTCCAGGGAATGCTTAACAATCTGCTTCCCGTCCATGTACACGACCATGCCATTGGCACAGACAATTCCGTCCACTTCCAAGTCATGAGGAGTTGCATCCTTCGCTTCCTTTATCGTCCTGCCGGTAGCAATAAATACTTTCCGGCCGTTCTGACGGATTGTTTTAATGATATCGGTTAATGTTTGACTCACTCGGTTTTCATGATCGAGCATGGTTCCATCCATGTCGAGAATCACTGCTTTTGCCTGAAATGCCATCTGTTTACCTCCGCTGTTTATCTTGTCCTTTCCAGAATACCGTTTTTTTGTTCATTAGCAAACCATTCGGCACAAATGATGAATCTTTCACCTATTTTAAGCCAAGATCTTAAACAATTACCGATAATCAAATAGGAAGTTGGGCAAAAAGCCAGAGCAAATGGAAGGATATATTTGGATACCCCCTAAACCATTCGTAAAGTTTAAACTGTATAAACTATTTGAACAATATTTACTAAATTTAGTGTTTGAGGAAGGTTTCCTTGAAAAGAATTAGTAATTAGATAATTCTTTCCAACCTTTTCCTGCAACGTGGAACAATAATAGGAAATAATTGGAATAAATGGGGGATCCACCGGGGAGTTAAAGTTCAAGTAAATGAAGGTAGTATAAGATATACTAGCGTGTACACTTTAGAGGGTTACAATTTTCAAAACTACTAAGGACAACCGCACCCTCCTTCTGGGAGGGTGCAATCAGCTTTCCTAATGTATTAGTCGATATACTCCACATCTTCTGAAGGAAGGTTTTTCAGATTCTTAAAGTCTTCATTCATTTCTGAAAAGTAAATCCAGAATGCCACTTCTTTATTATAATCATCAGCTAATTCAACCGTTTGTTTAATCAACTTGGCATTGTTGCCTTCCACTTTTACATTCTTGACATTAGAATTATCACTTTGTACTACTGTTAAGACTGGAGAGTTTACATCCGGGTCTCCCAACGAAACGGTCTCAATAGACTTCTCTTCCATTATCCACTCCAAAGATCCAGCATTCGTTTTTAAAACGGCAACACTCAGACCGGTTTGTCTTATGTACGAAAACACATAAACAAAATCATCTTTTATCTCATAGTCTATAATGTTTTCCGCCAAATAATCATGCTCCTCCATCATGGTTTGTATGTCCTCTTCCAACACAGATTGATTATTAGGGCTTTGGTTTTCAGAATGATTGGTACTTTCTTCGGGGGAATCATTAGAACAACCAAACAAAACAAGTAAGATACTAAAAGTAAATAAGTATTTTTTCACCGGAAATCCTCCTTTTTTAATCGTCTTCACTTTCTATTTTATCACCACTTATTTCCACACTTTAACATAATAAATGCATTTCTTAATTTAGGGAAAATACCTATTTTCCCTACAAAAACAGCAGGAGATGTTCGAGGCCACTGAAAAAGTCCTTTCTAATTTTGAAGAAATTTTAAAGTTTGTTGTTGATTCTCACCAATCGCTTATCGGTGGATGCTTACCGCGGGCACGGCCTCAGCTAACTTGGTCAAGAAGATCACTTAACCAAGTGGATCTTCGGCTCGCGCTGTTCCCGCAGGCGTCACCACCGCACGCTCATCGTGGAATCAACAGAGGGTAAACGAAAAAGAAGTGATTTTCTTTGAATGGCACCAGAAGATGACGTCATTGATCCCAGCTTATTAGCTTACTTCCGTCGTAAACGTCTGAAAGACCCAAACCTTTTAGATTTCCTGATTGGAAAAACCGTGGAGGTCGCTCTTGGGAAAGGCGTGATTCAATCGAAGTCTCTCATCCTTGATGCGACACACACAAAGGCTCGATACAAACAAACATCCCCTCAAGAAGTATTGCGTAGCCGTTCCAAGAACGTCCGTAAAATGATTTATTCTCTCGATGAATCCATGAAGAAATAGAGGGCACAAATCATTGAAATTAGATAAAAGCGGTCTGTATGGAAATCAAATTCCATACAGACCGCTTTTTAAAATTCTACTTTTCAAAGACCTTCAGTTTTTCAGTCGCCGCAGATGTTCCCCTGCTGTTTTTTATCCATTCTGAGTCGTATCCAATGGTTCCAGTCTTGCTTCGATTTCTGCCCGCCTGTCTTCGAGGAACGGCGGCAATGCGACTGTTTCGCCAAGGTGTTCGATATCCTCGTCCGTTGCAAAACCAGGACCGTCGGTAGCCAATTCGAACAAAACCCCATTCGGCTCTCGGAAATAGAGCGACTTGAAATAGTAACGATCAACCAGGCCGGAATTAGGAAATCTCGCTTGTTTGATTTTTTCTGCCCATTGAGCCAGTTCTTCTTCATCCTCGACGCGAAACGCGACATGATGGATACTACCTCGCCCTGGGCGCTCTTTAGGCAGCCCTTCCTGTTCCTCGACGTGTATCTCCGCGCCTGTGCCGCCTTCTCCGGTAGCAAACACCTGAATCGCAATGCCACCTTTCGAGGTATAATTTCCGACCTTGCGGAAACCAAGGATTTCTGTCAGCACCTGCACGGTCCGGTCCGCCTGCGGGACTGTCAGCTTGGAAGGTCCAAGGCCGATAATGCCCTGCTCCTGCGGTACCGGGCTTTTTTCCCAAGGCGTGCCCCCAGCTACACCTTGATTGATGTCATCTGATATCAACGCAAGCCGCTGATCTTCCGGATCACGAAAATACAATACTTTTCTTCCGAATTGCTCGATAATCTCTTCATGCACAACTTGGTACTCGTCGAAACGGTCTTTCCAAAAAGCTAATGCCTCATCATTTTTCACCCGCAAAGATGTAAGCGAAATACTGTTGTTACCGGGGTAAGTGTGCCCTGCCCGCGGAATTTCGAAAAAGGTAAGGTCCGTACCAGGATTGCCCGCCTCATCTGCATAGAACAAGTGGTACATACTGGTATCATCCTGGTTGACCGATTTTTTGACCAGGCGCATTCCCAAAACCTTTGTATAAAAATCATAATTGTTTTTCGCATTTGCCGTTATAGCTGAAACATGATGGAGTCCTTTTAGTTCCATATGCATCCCTCTTTTAAGCTGTTTTCCAAAAAATATCTCGATTTCAAGATAAATTATAAACGATAGCAGGGTGGATGTCAAACCATGGAAATATGCCTACCGCAGCAGGGACTCCGCACCATCGATATACAATTCAGTTCCCGTGATGTGGGAGGACTCATCAGAGGCGAGAAATCTGATTAAGTCAGCTACCTGTTCCGGTTTTCCCGAACCATGTTCCAATGGCTGGTTGCCTTCCGGATATTCTATCGGTATTTTCACCTTTTTCAAGTTCTCCTGATCGGGATGAGTGTTTTCTCCGATATTTGTTTCGATTGCTCCCGGACAAATGATATTGACCCGTATGCGATATTCCGCCAGCTCCAATGCAGCCATTTTTCCAAACGCCATTTGGCCCGCTTTGGAAGAACTGTAGGCAGACATTCCGATACCGGAAAATGTCCGGTTACCATTGATGGAACTGGTGATGACGATACTTCCGCCCTTATCTTTCATTGCCGGTATTGCATACTTGACGGTTAAAAAGGTGCTTTTTAGATTATTGGTCAACGTTTGGTCCCACTCGTCAACAGGCAAATCCTCAATCGGAGCCAAATGTCCATTGACGCCTGCGTTGGCAAACACAAAATCCAAACGCCCCCACGTAGCGAGCACTTTTTTGACACTCTTTTCTACTTGAATAGCGTCTGAGACGTCGGCCTCGATAATAATTGCTTCACCACCTGCATCACCGATAGCCTGTTTCACTTCGGCAGCATTATCTTCCTTTAGATCTACTAGTCCGACCTTTGCTCCAGACTTAGCCAGACGCAGTGCAGAGGCCCTGCCAATTCCAGAACCGGCACCAGTTACAATCGCCGTTTTACCTTGGAGACTGCGATCCTCCATTTATACATCCTCCTTTAACAGTCAGTTGGGTTATTTCCTATATATCCTTCCCGCCGCAACTTAAACGCCCGCCTCCTGTTTTGCTTTACTGCTTGGTTTGAAGCAAGTAAAAAAGGGGAAGGTCACACCAAAACCAATTTACAAGGGGAGCGAGTTGCCATGAGTCATTCCAATCTATGGTTTACCTTATTGTCGTGTATCTTTTTTATGGGACTGGTAGCCTGGATAGCTTACCGCCAAACGAAAAATCAGGTAAATGATTCAGCAGGATACTTTCTTGCCGGACGCGGGCTAACTGGCGGGTTTATAGCCGGGTCACTGCTGTTAACGAATTTGTCGGCTGAACAGCTAGTCGGCTTGAACGGACAGGCATACCGGGCCAACTTATCCAATATGGCATGGGAGGTCACCGCCCCGATAGCCGTCGTCATCATGGCGCTTTATTTACTACCTAAATACTTAGGGGGGTCTGTTACAACGCTCCCCGAATTCTTAAGCCGTCGGTTCGACAAGACGGTTCGACTATATATTGTTGTCTTATTCATGTTCGGATATGTATTCGTCACCATCCCTTCCATGTTGTATTCCGGGGCTTTAGCGGTATTGCGGTTGTTTAATGTTCCCGATTTATTAGGTATTTCCTATGTACAATCCGTTTGGTTGGTCGTTTGGGTCGTCGGATTGATCGGTGCTGCCTATGCCATTTTTGGAGGTCTGAAAGCGGTCGCTGTATCCGATACCTTAAACGGAATCGGTTTGTTGATCATCGGTATCCTTGTTCCTGTACTAGGATTCTTTGCCCTGGGGAACGGGGACATGCTTAGCGGCATAAAGGAAATCACCGTAAATAATGCCGAGA
Organism: Virgibacillus senegalensis; assembly: GCF_000821245.2. GTDB lineage: Bacteria > Bacillota > Bacilli > Bacillales > Amphibacillaceae > Sediminibacillus > Sediminibacillus senegalensis. The sequence continues at coordinate 303,967 of NZ_LN611424.1, read as the reverse complement.
AATTGAACGCAATAGGAGGACCGGACGATTCGGTACCTTTTGGCAGCATATTCACCGGTCTCGTCATCGCCAACCTGTTTTACTGGGCGTCCAACCAGTACGTCATCCAGCGGACCCTGGGAGCCAAAAGCTTGGAAGAGGGACAAAAAGGGGTGCTGTATTCCGGTTTTTACAAACTGCTGGTACCTTTATTCATGATGATTCCGGGAATCATCGCCTTTCATTTGTACGGGGAAAATTTACGAAACGTCGATCTGGCTTACCCTACATTGATTTCGAACGTGCTTCCGACTTATTTATCCGGCTTCTTTCTTGCAGTCTTGTTAGGGGCAGTGCTCAGCTCCTACAATTCGCTATTGAACAGTGCCGCGACTATGTTTGCCTTTGATATTTACAAGCCACGGGCAAAAAAAGACGTCAGCGATGAAAAGCTGATCAAGATAAGTAAAATCTTCGGGACAATCATTGCCTTTATAACCTTTTTCATCTCTCCGCTCCTTATGTATGCACCGAATGGGTTATGGGATTTGATCAGGCAGTTTACCGGATTCTTCAACATCCCGATCGTGACAATCCTGCTGGCAGCAGTTTTATCCAAATATACACCTGCTATCGCACCAAAGGTGGTCATAATTTTTCACGTGATAGCCTATTATTTGATGATTTGGGGAACGGATCACTTATTCGGCTTCTCCGTGGACATTAACTATATCCACGTTTACGGTATCTTATTCCTCATTGAAGTCGGTATCATCCTTGCTTTTCGGTTCATCAAACCCCGGGAAGAAGCTTATATTTTTAAAAAGGATCCAAAAGTCAGCTTAGTCCCATGGAAACATGCATTGCCTGTCACGATTTTACTGCTCTCCCTTATGTGTGTGGTATATGTGGTATTTTCTCCTATCGGTCTCGCTTACCCGAATGCCGTCGTTTCCGGTAGCTTTTGGTACGTAATCGGAGCATTGGCCGTAGTAACGATTGCCCTTTACTTCATGGCTCTGAGAAACTGGACGAAAAAATACGCACGCTTTCTAGACAAAGAGGAAAAGCAGAAACAGCCCTTCTCGACAACCAGCCAGGTCAATCAATAGATTGAAAGAAGCAATCCCTCCTATTTGATACAGGCGGGATTGCTTTGCGAGAATCAATTAACAATGGGCCACTCTTTACCACTTTTATAGTCGTTGATGATCGGGATATGGCTGGCAAACAATTGATCAGGTAAATCGTCCAACGGAAAGAAATCGGCATCAAGGGTTTCCTCATTATTTTTGACTAACTTGCCACTATATTCTCTGCAGGAAAACCAAATTTGGACCATGGCTACCTGGTCACCGTTTCCAAGCGTTTTTTCTTTTTCCGGACCAGAATAAATACCGAACAGCTCCAAATTACCAAGCCGCAGGCCTGTTTCCTCGAACACTTCTCTTCTCGCCGCATCGGAAACCGTTTCTCCCATTTCCATATATCCTCCAGGCAGACCCCAGCTCTCATTATCAGAACGCAGATGTAACAGCAGACGGCCGTGTTCATCCAAAACAAAAACCCCGGCAACCACCATGATCACTTTTTCATGGCCGACCATCGAGCGCAAATAGGATATGTAATCCATGCTTCTCCTCCTTTTTCACGTTGTAAAAAGGCAGGTTCTTGAATGAAGAACCTGCCTTTCTGTGTGTATTGCTAACGATTGGCGAAAAATGCTTCCGCCCTTTCAAGATCGACTTCTTGTTCCGGAGTTAAATCGTACTCTTCTTCTATCGCATCAACCGGGCAAACGGCTTTACAAGCGCCACAGTCGATACAAATATCCGGGTCGATAAAAAATTGATCCGGGCCTTCCTCTATACAATCAACCGGGCAGACAGTGACACATTCTGCCGCTTTTTCGTCTTTACAAGGACTTGTGATAACGAAAGCCATCGCGATTCCTCCTTTAAGCAGAAAGTGGATAAATACTTCAATTATTATTTAATAACACTTTCGCCATCGTTTGCAAGGATATGGATTGCTTTCCAGCCGTCAGTTGCTGTTAGACTCCCACTCCGATCCCATTTTCATGCTATACCGGAATCAGGATAATATCACTAACTCCTAATCAACGCCGCGGAAATACCCTACGTGTTGAACAGCTTTTTGTTTCTAACCGAGAATACTCTCAAGGAATGGTTCGAAAATCGGTTGTCTTTTCGAGAATTCTATATGTTCTACACTTGCTGTTAAGAGCTGAAAAACTGAAGCTCTTTGATAGAGTGAGAATTCAGTATACGCGGATACCCCCAATTCAGATTAAGATGATGATAGTCCGGCGCTGCGGAAATACCCTGCGCTTTCCGCGGGCGGCTGGTGAGCTTCCTCGAGCTAAAGCTCTGCGTAATAGAGGCCTTTCCTTCAGCAGGAAAAGGAAAGCTGCGGCAGCGAGACATCGCACGAAGGAAATCGGTTATATTTCCTAATTTCTATGTGTTCTACCCTCTCTGTTAAGAGCTTAGGAATAGTAATATTCTCGAAAAGAATGGATTTGGAATTTCTTGCCTTCTGTCCAGAAATCCATACCAAGCTGCGGGAAAATGCGAGACTCCTGTGGAAAAGGAACAGTCTGAAGACCCCACAGCTGGCGTTTTTCCAGCGAGGAGGGTGAAGCGTTCCCCACGGAAAGTGAGTATTTTTTCGCAGCGTCGGATTATCACGAATCTTGATGCGGGTGAAAACAGTCTTTTCGTTTTACCTCTATTGATGCCAAGTTGAGTGTTCGGCGATGACGCCCCGCGGAAAGCATGCACCTACAAGTGATAAAAAGGAGATTTTCAGTGGCCTCCTCTTTAGCACGGACCTTTTATAGCGTTATTACGAAACAACCGTTTCCAGGTTCATAGCCGGTCCAAAAAACTCAAAATGGATACGATCCTCAGGAACCTGCCACTCTTGTAAAAATTGATGGATGGTCGCCATAAACGGAACAGGACCACAGAAGTAAAAGTCTGCCTGATTCGTGCCAAGCACCTCTTTCAGCCACGGCAATGTAACGTAACCTTCTTTATCGTAATTTTTAGCTGCTTTGTCAGCTTCGGTTGGATGGTCGTACACGACATAGCTGGTGACACCCTGATTTTTCCGAGCAAGTTCTTTTACCTGTTCGTCCAATGCGTGTACGTTTCCATTTTGTGCAGCATGAATAAAGGTAACCTTCCGTCCTGGCTGTTTTTCAACAATTGTACGTAGCATACTCATCATCGGCGTCAGTCCAACTCCTCCGCTTAGTAACACGACTGGCCGGCTGCTATCTAAATCCAGTGTGAAATCACCTGCAGGCGCACTAACATCCAGGGTGTCGCCTTCTTTCAGATAGTCATGCAGATGGTTGGAGATCTTTCCGTCTGGATTGTTTCGTCCTTCTTCCCGTTTCACAGTGATCCGGTAATACGGTTTACCCGGTGCATCGGACAGGCTGTATTGACGGATTTGCGTATAAGCTTCTCCTTCGATATCCACTTTCACGGAAAGGTATTGACCAGGCAAATAATTGGCTAGTTTGCCGCCGTCTGCAGGTACTAAGTAAAAGGAAGTAATGACATCACTTTCTTTTACCTTCTTGTCCACGATAAACGGACGGAAGTCTTTCCATCCACCCTCTTTTTCAGCTGCTTCCTGATACATTTCTTCTTCGACTTGGATAAAAACATCGGCAATTACGCCATATGCCTCTCCCCATGCCTCGATGATTTCATCTGTAGCCTGTTCTCCAAGCACATCTTTAATGGCAAGCAATAAGTTCTCTCCTACAATCGGATAATGCGCTGGCTTTACACCGAGACTGCGGTGCTTGTGGGATATTTGCTTTACTGCCGGCAAAATCGTTTCCAGCTGATCGATATGGGCCGCGGCAGCATAAACAGCATTGGCAAGCGCCTGTTGCTGCCGGCCTTTCTTTTGATTGGCATGATTAAAAATATTCAATAACTCCGGATGATGGTCGAATAATAGTTGATAGAAACGAGTAGTTATCGTTTTACCATGTTCCTCTAGTACAGGTACCGTAGATTTTACAATTTCAATCGTTTTTTGACTTAACATAGGATTACCTCCGGTTTATGATGGTTAACGCTTAAAGATGTATTACATATACATCTTTTCACTCTCAGGTTTTAAAAGCAATATTTGAAATACATGTTTTTAAATATTGCCACAATCCCTTCACAAATCGTTCATATTTCCGGCAAAAAGCATTCTTTGAGGAATACCGCATATTCTCTCCGTTTAGGAAATTATGATACACTTAACCCATTATCAAAAAAGAGGAAGATCAACATGAAATTGACACGCTACACCGATTACTCATTGCGAGTGTTGATGTTTTTGGCTACCCGTCCAGAAGGACAGCTTGTTCAAATAAAGACAATTTCAGCCGTATACAATATTTCGCATAACCATTTAATGAAGGTCATTTATCAGCTTGGCAAGCTAGGATATATAGAGACAATTAGAGGACGTAATGGTGGGCTGCGGCTCGCAAAAGAACCCCATACCATTTCAATAGGGGAAGTGGTCCGAAAAACGGAGGAAGATTTCTTTATCGTTGAATGTTTTGATCCATCGAAGAAGGATACCTGTATGATCAGCGATGCCTGCCGTTTGCAAGGAGTGCTTGGAAGAGCATTGCATGCCTTTTTGGAAACACTTGATCAATATACCCTTGGCGATCTGATCATTAACAAAGATGAGCTGCAAGCCTTGATGGAAGAAGTTACTTAGAAAAGTTCCGGAACGCGGGGATAGACCACGGTTTTCGGGCCTTTTTTTGCTAATCGGTTTCGGCAGCTAAACGCCACATAGCTTCGATATAATGAAAACCNAACATAGTCAGACACACCACCTTTACTAAACGGTCATTGGCTATATAGGTCTCCACCATTCCAATGTTTCACGTGAAACATTAGAATTGGAAAAACAGAAAATGCGCTGCAGCGAGAAGCTGCTGCGCATTAATAGCCATTTCAGTTTCCATCTATTATTTTATCATAGATTTGGCAAGAAAAGTATTGTTCTTGTTTGTTTATTTTATAAAAATTGTCTATCTTTTGATTTATGCCCTTGTCCGTTATGCATACGTATGGTGAAGAGCATAAAAAATCCGACTTCTTAAAAGCCGGATTTTCCTAAATGATTAATCTGCTAGATTATTCAGTTTTCCCTCATTTATTTTTGTGACCAAATCATAACGTGCCAATTCAATATCAGGCGTGGAGGTCAGCCATTCAAAATCGATTGGCTTCCCAGCCGCCAGAGCAATAAATGCTGCTGGAATATTGGCTCCAGCTGCGTGTGAAAAAGCATAGCCGCCACCAAAACGCGGGTTGATGTCGATAATATAATAATCTTTCCCATCATAAAAAACATCGGTGTTCAAATAACCATTGTGTTTAAAATGATCTCCGATTTTTTTGCCAATTTCCACTAAGGCATGATCCTGACTGGTAATAGTCCGATCGACATCTCCCCCACGCATAGCTAACTGTTTCCTGGCCAGCGAAGTGAGAAATTTACCTTCCAGGTCATTTACGATATCGAGGCTGAATTTTTCCCCTTCGATCACTTCCTGGACAATCACATTGTCTTCTGGTTCAACTTCTGTGTCAAAGCGTAGTGGTGATTCCTCAATTTTATGGACAGCCAATTGGTAAGCTGATTTCAGCTCCTCCATCGTATTGACAATTTCAATGCCGATAGACGCTGAGCCGTTCCGCGGTTTTACAATAAATGGGAAATTGCTTTCACCATTATTAATGCCGGCTTGGACTTCCTCAATAGTAAAATAAGTCTTCGGCGCTTTTAATCCGATTTCTCCAAGCAGTTGTTGATAATTCCCTTTGTCCCTTACCTTTTTCACTATTTCATAGTCGGGAATGAATAATTTAACCCCTAACTCACAAAAGGAAGCTTTATTCTCTGCTAATTTCGGTACTTCCCAATCGTTTAAAGGAATCAACATTTCTATTTCGTTTTCCCGGCATATTTCCAGGATCTTTTCTGTATATTTGTCTTCTGTCTGATGCGGTATAACGTAGGAGCGATCCGCTACCTGCAGCGACGGTGCATTATAGTCTGGATCTGCAACGATTACGTTTCCCAGGATTCCTGATTCTTTCAGTGCTTCTTGAAAAAAGCCGATAAAATCTATTCTTCTTGCACCGGATGTTAGTAAGATGTTCATAATATATCCTCCAAATCGCTGTTTTTATGCTAGCAGTGAGTAATTGTTATATGCCCCGATTATCTCTGTGACAAACCTTTGTAACGAAATAGTTAACGAATTGTATTACTCTGCTTTTCAAACAGCGAGACAAGTGGAGGAATTTCCTTCCGTTTGTTTGCTAACCAGCTGCTTTGGCCTGAAAATCGTCATCATTGAATGCACCTATCTGGTTCTCTGTCAAATGTGGTGGTGTGATTTTTCTTCCATCCTCTCTTTATCGAAAGGCTCATTCTAAAAACAGCTATTTTACTCAGACCGCAGAGGAAATAAACTCGCTTTCCGCGGACGAACACCCGAGCCTCCTCGCAAAGCCCGCTGTGGGGTCTCGTCCGCCCGTTTTTCCGCAGGAGTCTCGCTTATTTCCTCTGCTACGCTATTTCGCTCTATAGAGCCCTTTTCCGGCTGTCTTCGCATTACTTGTCTTTAACCATTCATCCAACCTGTTCTTTAATCCATACGCTTCTTTTAAACGGGGATGGTTCTGGAGAAGCTTTTCTACCTTTTGTCGCCCTTCTTCTGACAGTTTGGAAGGCGACTTCCACAACAGCTTCTTACTTCGCTTCATGTGAATACATGTCTGCTTATCTACCTCTCGTTGAACTTCCCGGCGAACTTCATCCAATCCCCAATAAATCTGCCGCATGAAATGAAATCGGTCGGCAATGATTAATGGATCTCATATTACCTTGCGGACTGCCTGCTTAAATGATTTCGATAAATCCATTACGATGATTTCCACTTTACTGGTATCACAGGAACGTAAGTACTTTTCGATTGTCTCTACTTTTCGATCGGGAAGGATGTCAATAATCTCTCTATTCTCCACGTCCACCACATTGGTTTGGAACCTTTCTCCTCCTGCATCTCCTTTGAACTCATCAATAGCTATTGCCCGAGGAAGAACCTTTCTTGTTTTTAGCTGTTGTTGATCAAACAATCGGAGTAACCGGTTGGTGGTCATTATGTACCAGCTGTGGACGCACCTTTTACGAGCGACTGCAGATGGTGGAGTTTTATCAACGGTGTACGAGTGCCTTGAAAACAACGGCATTAACCTATACGGCCTTTCATTCTTTTACCACCGCAGCCCGGTTGGCAGCCTTGGATGGCTTGATTTCTATACCCATGTACCCGTNAATATTGCCACAATCCCTTCACAAATCGTTCATATTTCCGGCAAAAAGCATTCTTTGAGGAATACCGCATATTCTCTCCGTTTAGGAAATTATGATACACTTAACCCATTATCAAAAAAGAGGAAGATCAACATGAAATTGACACGCTACACCGATTACTCATTGCGAGTGTTGATGTTTTTGGCTACCCGTCCAGAAGGACAGCTTGTTCAAATAAAGACAATTTCAGCCGTATACAATATTTCGCATAACCATTTAATGAAGGTCATTTATCAGCTTGGCAAGCTAGGATATATAGAGACAATTAGAGGACGTAATGGTGGGCTGCGGCTCGCAAAAGAACCCCATACCATTTCAATAGGGGAAGTGGTCCGAAAAACGGAGGAAGATTTCTTTATCGTTGAATGTTTTGATCCATCGAAGAAGGATACCTGTATGATCAGCGATGCCTGCCGTTTGCAAGGAGTGCTTGGAAGAGCATTGCATGCCTTTTTGGAAACACTTGATCAATATACCCTTGGCGATCTGATCATTAACAAAGATGAGCTGCAAGCCTTGATGGAAGAAGTTACTTAGAAAAGTTCCGGAACGCGGGGATAGACCACGGTTTTCGGGCCTTTTTTTGCTAATCGGTTTCGGCAGCTAAACGCCACATAGCTTCGATATAATGAAAACCGGTTCTCTGTCAAATGTGGTGGTGTGATTTTTCTTCCATCCTCTCTTTATCGAAAGGCTCATTCTAAAAACAGCTATTTTACTCAGACCGCAGAGGAAATAAACTCGCTTTCCGCGGACGAACACCCGAGCCTCCTCGCAAAGCCCGCTGTGGGGTCTCGTCCGCCCGTTTTTCCGCAGGAGTCTCGCTTATTTCCTCTGCTACGCTATTTCGCTCTATAGAGCCCTTTTCCGGCTGTCTTCGCATTACTTGTCTTTAACCATTCATCCAACCTGTTCTTTAATCCATACGCTTCTTTTAAACGGGGATGGTTCTGGAGAAGCTTTTCTACCTTTTGTCGCCCTTCTTCTGACAGTTTGGAAGGCGACTTCCACAACAGCTTCTTACTTCGCTTCATGTGAATACATGTCTGCTTATCTACCTCTCGTTGAACTTCCCGGCGAACTTCATCCAATCCCCAATAAATCTGCCGCATGAAATGAAATCGGTCGGCAATGATTAATGGATCTCATATTACCTTGCGGACTGCCTGCTTAAATGATTTCGATAAATCCATTACGATGATTTCCACTTTACTGGTATCACAGGAACGTAAGTACTTTTCGATTGTCTCTACTTTTCGATCGGGAAGGATGTCAATAATCTCTCTATTCTCCACGTCCACCACATTGGTTTGGAACCTTTCTCCTCCTGCATCTCCTTTGAACTCATCAATAGCTATTGCCCGAGGAAGAACCTTTCTTGTTTTTAGCTGTTGTTGATCAAACAATCGGAGTAACCGGTTGGTGGTCATTATGTACCAGCTGTGGACGCACCTTTTACGAGCGACTGCAGATGGTGGAGTTTTATCAACGGTGTACGAGTGCCTTGAAAACAACGGCATTAACCTATACGGCCTTTCATTCTTTTACCACCGCAGCCCGGTTGGCAGCCTTGGATGGCTTGATTTCTATACCCATGTACCCGTTTGTTTTCTCTTTACAGAACGGGCACTTTTGTTGCCTTTGTCTTGTGTAAAGCTCTACTCTTAAGGCGCTTCCTTCTTCCTCTATATTCCATACATCTACTTGTTTATCTTTAATCCCCAGTAATTCCATGATAAAATGACGTTGCACTCATATCCCTCTCTTTTTCCTTTGGTGTCAGCAACTTTAGGGTAACAAAGAGAGAGGGAATGAGTGTATTCTTTTGCACACTGCAGGAACACCCATCACAACAGGGGACACCACCACATTCAGTATAGAGCCTGAAAACCTTCAATCCAGCCTCTTCACTACCTCTAATGGTGCTCTGCTATAAAAAAATAACCGCCTTTAAAAAGGCGGTTCAAAAATAAACAATTCACACATTACTCTTCGACTAAATCTTTTTCGGCCGCCCGTTCTTCCCGGATAGATTGACTTGCTTTAGCTGGAAAGATTTGCTGTTCTTTCCCTAAAACACGTGCAACCCTGATTGCGTCCCATAGAGTCGGGAGCATCAATAAGGAGACTGGCACCGCCGTGACCACAATCGAATTTTGAATGGCCGTAACACTTCCAGGATCGATTGCTAATAAAATAATAGACAGAACCCCGAAAAGCATTACCCAGAATACGCGAATCCACTTCTGTGGATGGTCATTACCAGTCAATGTTACTGCGACTGTATAAGAAATGGAATCGACCGTCGTTGCCACAAATACCAGTGTGACAATCAAAAAGCCGATTGACAATAGCAATCCAAGCGGCATCTGATCCATGATTGCCATGACCGCTGCCGGCATTCCACCGGCATTTAATGGATCGGAAATGACTCCTGGATTGGTTAATTCGGCATCTATTCCACTGCCGCCGACAACCGTGAACCAAAAGTTACTGATCAAAGGTGCTACAATAGCAACCGCGATGACCAATTCTCTAATGGTACGCCCCCGGGAAATCCTGCTGATAAAGATAGCCATCATTGGGCCGTATCCCAAAAACCAGCCCCAGAAAAATACCGTCCAGCCACCTAGCCAGGCCTGATCTCCCTGATAGGTCGACATTGTCAACATATTTTGCAGGTGGAAACCTTCCGCCGAAATAAATTTATTGACGATAAACATAGTAGGACCCACAACCAGCATGAAAACAGCTAGTACAACGGTCAAACTGACGTTCATCCGACTCAAAAATTGAATACCGCGATCCACACCTGTTGCTACCGATATAGCTGCTATAATAACAAGAACCGCTATGACGATGATATTCGTCACTAAGGTGTTTGGAACTCCGAATAAAGAATGCAAACCATAGGTCAACTGCATTCCGAGAAAACCAATCGGCCCCATGGTACCAGCTGCCACAGCTATAATCGAAATAATATCGGCCATTGCGCCGACTACACTTTTTTGAAAGATTTTTTCACCAAACAGTGGGTAGAGCATCGCTCTCGGTTTCAGCGGATAGCCTTTATGATAATGGGTGTACATGAGAACAATGGTAGCCAATGTTCCTAAAATCGCCCACGCCATAAATCCCCAATGCATGAAACTTTGCGCTAATGCCGGATCTACACCAGCCATGGTCGAGGAGTTGTCTTCAAACAACGGGGGATTCGTGATGAAATGGTACATTGGTTCGGAAGCCGCCCAAAATACACCTCCGCTGGCCATCAGTGTACATAAAATCATGGCAATCCAACGAAAATTACTGTTTTCCGGTTTGGGTTTGTTTCCTAACCGGACCTTCCCATACTTGGATACAGCAAGACCAATAAGCAAATTCGCTAGCAGCAGCAACTGCCAGTAAGAACCAAAATATTTAGCAGAGAAGTTGAAGGAAGTCGTAATCCAGCCTCCAACCATGTCTAAATCCATCAATGACAAAAGGACAAATAAAAGCAGTAGTCCTCCACTTACTATAAAAACGGAGTTATCCGTCTTATTATTATTCAAAGTTGTTTTCTTTTCTTGTCGCACTTTTTTCCTCCTGAATGTTAAGGAGCAAGTGCCTACAACAACGTTCCCTCTCTCTATCTGTCATCATTGCAGACCATTGGATGGGAAATTATTCTTCAATAGAATTGGATGTATCATACCTTTAAAAATCGAATAATTTTCAAGTCCGAAAACCATCGGCTTGCTCTCTGAATTTTTTACTGTGTCTAAAGTGTCTTTATTCATTCGATTTTTACTCTAAAGGAAAACGGTCCACGTCCTTTCTCAATTTGCAAAAGATATTAAATATTATATGGTTTCTTTGAAACAAACGTCAAATATAATAAATAGGTAAATGAAATGGAGAGTACCCAGCCCACTCCGGAAAGAGAATGAAAAACCCTGGGTGGCGGTCCTTTTCCACCGATAAGACTAATCCCTCTGATGCTTCCTTACCAATAAGTATTGCCCGGAAAAACGCAGGATTATCCTAAGCATAGATAGGGAAATTTTTAGCAGCTTGTTCGCTGTTTCAGCCAAAAGGCGGGGAAGAATTCACCATATCTGTTACGCGAATCTACAGACAGAAATGAAAAAGACACACCCTTAAGAGGGCGTGCCTTTGATTCGTTCCGCTTTCTTATATAGAAACAGTATTTTTTAACGTTTCCAGCTCCCGCTTCAAAAACCTTGCCATTTCTAACATACCGTACTTGTCCGCTTTTGCTTCAGCATCCGAATTATAGTTTGTATTGGTATTGACATCATAAGTGAAGATTTCGCCATTTTGGTCGTAAATGAACTCAATTCCGGCGATTTGGATTCCATTATCAGCCAGGAACTGTTCATACTTTTCTATGATAGGCTGATCGAAGTTCTCCAGAATGCGAAACTTTGATTGTTCTTCCGGTTGCTCGCCTACGGGGCAAAACAAATCGTCAATCGTGCAGGCATCCGCCGGGCATAATTCAAACCCTTCCGATGTATCTACCTGGACAGCATATACAAATTTCCCATCGATAAATTCACAACGGGTGATATAAGGCTCCGGAGCTTTTATATACTCTTGAACGAGTGTAATCCCGTCAACTGGTTCTTCGAATTCCGGCCCTTCTAGGTAGTCTTTTAATCCCTCAATGGTATGGAACAACTGAACGCCCAGTCCTTTTCCTGCCCGGTTGTGCTTTGTAATGAAGGAACTGACATTCAGTTTTTCAGCCGCTTCAACTATCTGCTGTTTGCCAACAGCTGCCAGCGTTTTCGGAGTACGTACGCCTGCTTTATTCAAAGCCATATATTGGTTCACCTTGCTTAGTTCAAGATGGAGTGCGCTGCTCCCGTTGATCACCGTGCGTCCATGACGCTCCAGCCATGCTAGAACGGCTTCTGTCAGTTCCGGGGCATATCGATGGTCTCTTGTATGAGAAGAGGCACTGATACGGCTGTAAAATACCCCTTCCGGCGGCTCTTCGGTCAAATCGACTACGCCTTGGTCTAAAAACCATTCTTCATAAGGTACCTCCAACTCTTCCAATCGTTTGGTAAGGTGCTCGGTCCACTCACTATTTTCATGAATCACATACACTTTGCTCATTTTGCTGTCCCCTCTCCATGCTATTATTCATTCACTTGAGCAATTGACGACGTTTTTCTTCCACAAGCGGCATGACTTGTTTTGAAAAGCGCTCCATCTCTTCCAGCTGTGGCGAAAACTGGAGTAACAATAAATCCAAGCCTGCTTCTTCGTAGGCGGCAATGCGTTCGGCGATTTGCTCCGGTGTGCCGATTAGGTTCGGACGAAGACCGCGGTTGGAGACAGAGTAGTCGTTTCGTTTGACCTGCTGCTCCAGCTGCGACTTGCTGACGAAGTCCTGATAGCCGGCATATCCTGCCGAATCCTTCACATCGGTAATTCGTTTCCATTCTTCCAATGCTTCTTCCTCGGTGTCCCGACAGATGATATAAGCTGCCATTCCAAACGATTGGAATGCCGGCTGGCCGGCTTCTTCCCGTTTAACCTTCATTTCCGCTATTTTACTGGCAATCTCATCGACCGTTCCACCGTGCATGACGTAGGCATCGCAAGAATCAACAATCGCCTGTTTACCGCGGTCGCTTTCACCTCCGGCATATAGCCTCGGAAAGGGCTTTTGCACTGGCTTCGGAGCAAGCTTGGCATTGTTTACTTCATAATACTTTCCTTGGTAAGAGAATGTTTCTTCCTGCCACATTCCTTTCAACACTTCCAGAAATTCCTCTGTGCGATCGTAACGCTCATCGTGGGCAGTGAAAGCTCCGCCATATTGCCTTGCCTCTTCTTCCCACCATGCCGAAACTACATTCAAAGTGAATCGGCCGTTACTGATATGGTCGATATTCGCTGCCATTTTGGCCGCTACTGCCGGATTATGAAAACCAGGACGAACCGCCGTCATGATTTCGATTTTTTCCGTCACCGCCGCCAACCCGGCCGCTGTCGACCATGCTTCCAAAGAATCCGCATCGATCCCTTTTATATCATTTAAATACAATTCAGCAATCAATGTCGTATCATAGCCCCATTTTTCTGCTGACTGAATCACTTGTTTCGCATAGTCGAAAGTAGGGGGCATCTTTTCATCTTCTACGTTTCTCAACCATCCGCCGAAAATCGGCAGCCAAAATCCATACTTCATGTTATCTCTCCTCTGCCTGTGAACTGGTAGACTTTTGTATGATGGCATTTCCGAATAAATTGCTCGGGAGAAACCTAATAAAAAAGCCTTCTCCCTGAGAAGAAGAAGGCTTTATCGTCAATTGGCTTCTTATCTCTCAGAGCAAATCAACTCTGTAGGAATTGGCACCTTCCTGATCAAAAATCAGTGGGTTGCCGGGCTTCATCGGGCCTGTCCCTCCGCCTCTCTTTATAAGAATCGTTATTCGGTTAAAGTAATCTTATCAAACAACTTGGATATGATGCAACTAGTTGATTTTCCAAATGTTGTTTTGGCTGCTTCTTAAAGATGGGTTGTTCTGACAAGGAGACATCCCAGGAAGAGGAGCCTGCATCTCCAACAAATAAAGGTTAAGGAAAAGCTCCGGCATTCTCTCCGCCGACCGGAACAATCATTGCTCTTGCCTAACTTCTTTCGTACAATTCCTCCGGCACCTTTTTTAAAAAGTCGGACATAGGGCCGATCGAAAACACAGCCAATTCATGCATCGCTCTCGTACAGGCTGTGTAAAGCAAGTTACGTTCCAACTCCCGACTATAACGGTCTGCTGACGCGTCGAAAATAATGGCTGCATCAAACTCGATGCCTTTTGCAAGATAAGCAGGAATCACCAGCAATCCTTTCTGGAAGGTATATGTTTCTTCATCCATCAGCTTTGCTTCCGTTTCCTCCTGGAGCAATTGAAACGCTTGCCTGCTTTCCTCCATCGTTTTACAAATAACCGCTATCGTTTGATGGTTTTCAGCAGAATAGGCATGGATTTGCTGTAGGATTTGTTGTTTCAAAGACTGCAAATCGTTTACTTCCATCACAATCGGCTTTGCCCCTTCCCGGTTGAATGGCTCTATGATATCGCCGCCAGGCATCAAAGATTTGGTAAATTCCACAATCTGTCTGGTCGAACGATAGCTTCTTGTCAACGTTATCCGCTCGTGATTCACTTCCATGCCTGGAGAAACCAGCGTTTTTTCCGTTAGTGCATGTGCGTAGATCGCCTGGTTATAATCCCCGAGCAAGGTCATCCTGCTATGAGGGAACACCTCTTTGAAATAGGCAAACTGAAACGATGAATAGTCCTGGGCTTCATCAATAAACAAATGTCTAATTGAACGATTCACTTGAAAGCCGACCAAGCGATTATAAAAGTATAAATAGGGAGCTGCCTCTTCCCAGGTTAATTTCTTTTGGTTCAATAACCGAAGAGAATGATCGCAAATTTCTCGCCAATTTTGCGGCAGCGTCACTCCATCAGCTGTAATGTTTGCGTCAAAAAGCTTTTGATACGTTTTTTCGGCATGAAAGAAGCGTCGTCGCTTTATCTTTTGAAGCAGTGGTTCGAAATTATCGTCAATCACTTTTTGTCTAAGCAGCTGTTCTTCGCGGACAAAATCATAATACGGGTCATCCGAGGAAGCGTCTTCCTCCTGTAATTGTTGATATACCGAAAGGAAATCCTCTTTTTCCAGAAGCTGGCCCTCTTCCAGGACCCAATCCTCCTGCAGCTGTTCTTGGGCATACTTGCCCACTTGGTTCACCAGCCACTTGGCTGTTTCTTCCATTTTATTAGGAAGGTTCATGGCCGAATCGAGTCCATAAAAATATTCCGCTATGGTTTGCTTGTCGACAATGGTGCTGCCGCGGAAGACAACATTTCTGAATTCGATTCCGCCTGTTTGCAATGCATCGATAAACTGGTCCATCAACCGCTTATATTGTGTTCCAGCTTTAAACGCCATCGCAGAAACACGAACGTCATAAGCCGGTTCCTCCATGGCAGCTAAGTAATATTCCATTTGGGCAAATGGTGTTTCAATATCAAATCGGCTGCCAAGTCGCTTTTCCAAATATTCATGGAAAGTCGTTTGCTGCATGTTTTCTTCGCCAAGCTCCGGCAAAACAGTAGATACATAACTGTTAAACAACGGATTCGGTGAAAATAACACCATATTTTCAGCGGATAGCACTTCCCGATAGCGATACAGCAAATATGCAACACGCTGTAAGGCAGCAGACGTTTTTCCGCTGCCAGCAACCCCCTGCACAATCAGCAGGTCACTTTTTTCATTACGGATAATCTGGTTTTGTTCCTTCTGAATCGTCGCAACGATGCTTTTCATCTGAGTGTTTGCATTGTTGCCGAGTACAGATTGCAGTAAGTGGTCGCCGATGGTTAACCCGGTATCAAACATTCCTTTCAACTGACTGTTCCGGATAATGTATTGCCTTTTCAGCTTTATTTCCCCGCTGACCGTCTCTTCGGTCGTTTCGTATTCAGCAGGTCCGGGCGGATAGTCATAGTAAAGGCTTGAGATGGGAGCACGCCAATCATAGACAAGAAACTCGTCTTCGTTTTCATCCATCAGCGAGGCAATGCCCAAATAAATGTTATCCGGCCCCTGTTCGCCATCTTCCTTAAAATCGATTCTTCCAAAGTAAGGAGACTCTTTTAACCTGTCCAAAGTCTTCAATTGTTCACTTAGCTGCCCATGGCTTCTTTCCCGCTCCGATAACAGCTCAGCCTGCTGCTTTAGGCTCGCCTGTGTCTCTATGACGTCATCTGGTTCATCCAAATTGACCGTGACATCTTCCCAAAAGTTTTTGCGGAGATCCAGCACACGGTCTTTGATGCCGCCTTTTCTCTCCTGGAGTTTTTCTGCTGTTGTGTCAATGACATCCAATACATCGTCCAATCGTTCTCTTTCTAGTTTCCAGTCTTTTTCGTCCAAGCCGCCACACTCCTATCGGCATTTATAAAATATTGTCCTATCATCATTCCTGTTTGGTAATCAATCAAAAAAAGCCTCTGCTAAAAGCTCATACCCTTTCTGTTTATCGGAAAAGTAGTAGTCCATCGATGCTAGCATGAATTCTTCTGTACCATATTCGTCACTTAGTTGCAGCAGTTTGTTCCGAATGGTTTCCGGCGAACCTACCAGCATTCGTTTCCTGTTCTCCTGGACCAGCTGCAGTTCATAAGGGGCAAATTCATACTCCGCCGCTTTTTCCGGAGGAAGGATACCATCACTCGCCTCTCCTCTGGCCATCTTCAGCATTTGCACATCCATGCTTTTCGCCTGCCATTCGGCTTTTTCGTCGGTTTCGGAACAAACAAAGAAAAACGCAGCCAGCGCTTGTGGCTCGCTTTGTAACACTGATGGACGGAACCGGCGCTGATAGCTTTTCACTACCGAACCTCCATGCTGTCCGCTGATAAATTGGGCGAACGCATATGATATCCCCTGGCCTGATGCCAGACCAGCACTTCCTCCGCTTGAGCCGAGCAGCCAAAGCTGTGGAGCTGTCTCAATATCCGGCATGGCCTTCAACCCTCGAAAGCGGTGGGTCTCATTGGAAGAACCGGATAAATAATGAACAAGATCTTCTATTTGTTGAGGATAGCTTTCCCCTGTTCCTTTGCTTTGCTGCAAAGCTGCCGTGGCCATCGGGATTCCTCCTGGGGCCCGGCCTACACCTAAGTCGATTCTGCCGGGATAAAGCGCTTCGAGCAACCGGAAGTTCTCCGCCACTTTGTAGGCACTGTAATGCGGGAGCATCACTCCTCCGGATCCTAACCGGATCGTAGAGGTATGCGCAGCAATATGGGGAAGAAACACTTCGGGGCTGGAATGGGCCAGCGTTTCCAAATGATGTTCCGATACCCAAAAGCGGTGGTAACCGAGCTGTTCCGTCAGTTGTGCAAGCTTCACGGTTTTTTGCAATGCTTCCTTAGCAGAGCCTCCCCGGGGAATCGGGGATTGATCCAATACACTTAATCGTATCATCGTATATCCTCCTCAACAGAGCATAAGCCGTTCCGGCGTTAAACACGTCACGAGCCAGCTTTTGCATGGCGGTTCGTTATTAGTACACTAGTAGTTATTTTAATATGGTACATCCGCAATTATGTATTTTGCCAATTTCTTGCACACAAAGGCGTTTTTAGTTTTCCTTTATACTACCCGTTTGAACGAGTGACGCGTAATAGCCGTTCTGCTTAAGCAGCTCCTCATGTGTTCCACGCTCTGTAATGCTGCCCGACTGAATCACAAAAATCATATCGGCGTTCTGTACCGTATTGAGACGATGAGCAA
This sequence comes from Virgibacillus senegalensis, assembly GCF_000821245.2. Lineage (GTDB taxonomy): Bacteria > Bacillota > Bacilli > Bacillales > Amphibacillaceae > Sediminibacillus > Sediminibacillus senegalensis. The sequence continues at coordinate 286,198 of NZ_LN611424.1, read as the reverse complement.
TGATAAAACTTGTCTTTTCCTTGATAAGCTCTCGGAATGCCTCATTTATTTTCATCTCGGTAATCGTATCGATACTGCTGGTCGCTTCATCGAGGATCAACATAGACGGATCAGCAACCATCACTCTGGCAATGGAAAGCAGCTGGCGCTGACCATGGCTGATCCCCGAACCATCTGCATGCAATACAGTATCATAGCCCTTCGGAAGCTTTCGGATAAAGTCATCGGCATTAGCAGCTTTGGCAGCCTGCACGACCTCTTCATCCGTTGCATTTAGCCTGCCATAACGGATATTTTCTCGGACGGTCGTCTCGAATAAGAATGAATCCTGAAGGACAATGCCCATGTTACTACGCAGACTCGCTTTCGTTATCTTAGAAGCGTCCTGTCCATCCAGTAAAATATTTCCATTGCCCGGTTGGTAAAACTGGGCAAGCAATGAAACCAACGTCGTTTTACCGGCTCCAGTCGGGCCAACCAACGCTATCGTCTGTCCGGGTTCTACCCGAAAGTTAATGTCTGATAGTGTCCGTTCTTCCTGTTGATAGGCAAAATCAACTGCTTGGAACTCCACCAATCCGTGAAATCGGACCATATCCTTTGCTGCAGGATTATCTCGTTCCGGTTCTTCATCCATGATTTCGAATACCCGCTCGGCACCTGCCACAGCGGACAGGACGACGTTGTACTGGTTGGCTAGGTCATTCAACGGCCGGGTAAATTGCCTGGCATACGTAACAAAGGTGACGATAATTCCGATTGAAATCATCTCGTTTATAGCCAGCACTGCACCGAGCCCTACAATAATCGTAAAACTAAGGTTGTTAAGCGAATTCATCAATTTTGGAATGAAACCCGAGTAAGTCTGCGCCCAATACCCGGAGTTCCGAAGTCGTTCGTTTTTTTCATGGAAGACCGCTATCACCCGCTCCTCCTGTGAAAAAGCTTTAACGATTTGATGGCCGGACAACGTTTCTTCCACAAAACCGTTTATTTCCCCTAAATCTTGTTGCTGTGCTTTAAAATAACGTCCGGTCCTGCTTGTAATCCATTTCATTCCCCAAAACATCAGCGGTACGATCGTAAGGGTGAGCAGGGTCAACAACGGACTTAACCAAAGCATGATCGCTACGGTTCCGGCCAGTGTAAGCACGCTCGTCGCCAGCTGGATCACCGAAGAATTCAAGGTCCTGCTCACATTTTCCATATCATTGGTCAGACGGCTCATCAGTTCACCACTTTGCCGCTTTTGAAAAAATGACAGAGGCAGCTTCTGGATATGATGAAATAAGTCGTTTCGCATGGTTTTTACCGTCTCCTGGGCAATGGTGATCATCCAATAGTTTTGAAGCCATACAGATCCAGACTCGGCAATAAAAATGCCGCCAAGGAAGAGAAGCATAAGCGCGAGCTCACTGGTTCGAAAATCGACAATCATACGGTCAACCGTAACCCCTAACAGATACGGGCCAAGAAGGGAAAGAGCAGAACTAACCACCACCATGATAAGGACAAGGAAAAACAATGTTTTTTTGGCAAACAAATAATTCCATAGCCGTTTGAGGGTTTGCTTCATGTTATTAATTTTCGGTTTTTGCCTTGGAGCTCCATGATGATGTCTGGAAGGTATCCTGGCAGACTGTTGTCCCGACGGATTACGAATCGGTCCTTGCATGCTCGAACACCTCCGTTTCTGACTGGGAACGATAGATAGCACGGTAATAAGGGCTTTGCTTCATCAGCTGACGGTGGGGGCCGACTGCCTCCAGTTTCCCCTGTTTCAGTAGTAAAATCTTGTCTGCACCCTTTAAAGAACTAATTTTCGAGGCAATGATAAAAACAGTACAGGACCGTCGGCGAAGTGCCTGCAAGACCTTCGCTTCTGTGTTCGCGTCCAAAGCGCTGGTACTATCGTCCAGAATCAGGATTTTAGGATTGCGGATCAGCGCTCTAGCCAGTGACAGGCGCTGTTTTTGCCCGCCTGAAAGGTTGATGCCCCGCTGGCCGATCATCGTATCATACCCTTGCGGCAGGCTGGTAATGTATTCATGGATACAAGCATCTTCTGCTGACTGGATGATTTCTTCATTGTTCGCTTGATCGTTTCCCCATAAAAGATTTTCCCTAATCGTCCCGGAAAACAAATGAGCCTGTTGCGGGACCATTCCAATTTGCTGGCGAAGCTGCTGACGATCATAGGAGTCAATTTGCTTTCCATCGACCGAAACCGTTCCTTGTGAAACAGCAAACAGGCGCGGAATCAACTGAACCAAGGTCGATTTTCCTGATCCTGTTTCTCCGATGATTCCAACCATCTCTCCAGATTCAGCAGTGAAAGATACATGCTGTAAGGTCGCGCGCTTCGCTTCGGGATAATAAAAAGAAACATTGTCAAAAGTAACGTCTCCTGAAAGTTTTGGTTCTACGTCCCTTCCTTTTGATTGTTCCTCCGGCTGTTCCAAAAGCACTTCCTTAATCCTGGCTGCAGAAGCTTTACCACGGGAAATATTCATCAATAGGAAAGAAAAAACGCCGAACGAGCCGAGAATTCTCGTTGCATAATTTAATACAGCGACAATTTCACCCGGCTGTGCACCGCCTGCGTTCATTTGAACCGAACCAATCCACAGAATGGCAATAATGCCAGCATTCATTCCAAGCATCACTAATGGCATGACCGCCTCCATTAGCTGGAGTGCCCGTTTGTTGGTCTCCATCAAAGAACGATTTACTTTGCGGAACCGGTTTGTTTCGAAAGAGCCACGAAAAAAAGCCTTCACCAGCCGAATGGCGAGCAGATTTTCCTGGATGATTCCATTCAAGCGGTCCATTTTGGTCTGGACGATTCCAAACAACTTGACCCCTTTCGTCATCAGCAAAAGCATGACGAGCAGTAAAACAGGTACAAAAGCAGTCAAAACAAGCGCAAGCTGGACGTTGACCGTGTAAGCCATCACGACACCACCGATGATAAACAAAGGAGCGCGCAGCATGATTCTCATCGCCATAAAAATCAATGACTGAATTTGCGTTACATCGTTGGTCAATCTTGTAATCAAGGAGGAAGTGGCAAATCGTTGTATTTGCATAACGGAAAACCTTTGAATCCGCCCGTATACATCCTTTCGCAAATCATAAGCCGTTCCCTGGCTGACTTTTGACGCAAAAAAAGAATTAAGAATACCCGCTGCAAAGGCAAGCAGGGACATGCCGAGCAAAACCGCTCCCCAAAGGACAACCCTCCCCATATCCTGCTCCACAATGCCTTGATCGATGATCGCCGCCATGATCAACGGCTGTATCAGCTCTACGACAAGCTCGACTGCCATTAAAAACAAAGCAAAAAATGCTGCTACTTTATATTTAGCTGCGTATGTAAAGATCTCCTTCATATTTTTCCCCTTCGTTTAACGATAAAGTTTGGTATTACTACTATTATACGTTATTCGGCATCAGACATGGTGAATGCGTCCATTTCATGCATTATCCTTTTTATTTATGCCATAATCGGCTAATATATTTAGTGTTACGAAATATTTCGAAAGAAGTGACCCATTATCACGACACAGGAAAAAATTGCAAAACGTAACCTGAGCATCATGTGGTTTGCCAACTTTTTTATCGGAGGCAGTATGACGATGATCCTACCTTTTATTTCCTTATACATTGAAACGCTTGGCAATTTTTCTGATACATTTGTGCAAAACTGGTCGGGATGGACCTTTGGCATTACGTTTGTTGCCGCTTTTGCCTTTTCACCAATATGGGGGAAAATCGGCGACAAGTACGGACGAAAGCCGATCCTGGTTATTTCGGCAGCCGGTCTGTGTGTATCTGTCTTCGCAATGGGCTTTGTCACATCCGTCTGGCAGCTATTCCTATTGCGTTTATTTATGGGGATATTTACTGGATTCATTTCCATGTCGCAAGCGCTGATTTCTACCCAAACACCGAAGCACATAGCCGGCAAGGTACTTGGTACCTTACAAACCGGCAGCATCACTGGCAGTCTGATGGGACCATTGATCGGCGGCGCCGTTGCGGATGCCCTCGGATTTGCCACTACCTTCAAAAGTATATCGGTCGCCTTGCTCATTTCTGCACTGCTCGTTTTATTTGGCATTAAAGAACAGCGGATTGAAGAGGAGGCAGGCAAAAAGACGTCCTACACAAGCAAGGAAGTCGTTCTGCATATCACCAGGCATCCGGTTTTATTGATTGTCATGCTAGTCTCGATGTTTGTTCAAATAGCCCATTTCAGCATTCAGCCTATCTTATCGTTATATGTAGCAGAATTGCACGGGCCTGCAAATATTGCCCTTTTCTCCGGGATTGCTTTTTCAGCAGCAGGTCTCGGCAACTTATTGATGGCAAGGAATTGGGGGAAAATCGGAGATCGCTTCGGTTATATAAAAATTCTCGTCATTTTACTATTCATGGCCGGCATTGTTTACTTCCCGGGTGCCTTTGTAACGAACATATGGCAGCTTGTTGTACTGCGTTTCTTTCTTGGAGTGGCAATTGGCGGCATCATCCCAGTACGAATTGCTTATATCAGACAGGAAGCACCTATTGCCATGCAAGGGGAAGTACTTGGTTACAATACAAGCATCCGCTTCTTCGGCAATATGATCGGGCCAGCACTTGGAGGCATGCTGTCCGGTTTCTTCGGATTTGCATCGGTATTTTTTGTCACTAGCAGTTTGCTTGTGTTGAGCGGGCTCGTTTTGCTCGGCACCATGTATCGCCATCCGGCTTTGTCAAAACGGGAATCCCATTCCCATTGACCTCATGGAATGCATGAAGAGCTGTCCCATAAAACTGTAAAACTTATGGGACAGCTCTTATTTAGATGGCAGACCAGTCCTCGGTCAGACTATGAATCAACCTCGTCCATGGTGAATTGTTGAAATATTGTATTTCGCTGGTTCGGATAGACCTCCCGGCCGGCAAGGCGGTTGATAATATGCACATTACGCTGAACGGCCAACCCAAGGTTGGTCGCCCCGGCTCCATGAGAATGTTCCAAATTGGTCAAAGTAAAGAATTGGTGCGGTCTATCCTGCTTAAAGGCAAGCTGGTAATCCCTCGTCACCTTGAAACGCTTGTCGTCTTCCCATTTAATAAGGTCGGCAAACCGGTCGTAAAACCAATCAGGAATGGCTGGCTTGTAACCAGTGGCGAGCACTACTTTATCGGTTTTGAAGGTGAACGTCCTGTCCTGCTGCCATTGATGACAGGTCAACTGATATACGCCATCCTTTTTGGTAATATCCTTTATCTCCGTCAACGGCTGGATGGTAATCGGGATTTTCCGCCCGCCATGGGACTTCTGGTAAAGTTTATTGTAAATATCTTTCAAGGTATCCGGGTCGATACCTTTCCGAAGTTTATCAAGCATGCCTAACGTATTTTTTCGGTCTTCAAAATCCAGGGCATGGAAATAGTCCACATAATCAGGAGAAAAGAATTCCTGTCCCAATTTGGCCTGCTCCAATTGGAACAACCCGGGAGATCGAGTAAATAGGGCTAAATGACAGCCGATCCTTTCTTGTTCCTTTAACAGGTCAAGAAATACTTCCGCCGCGCTTTGTCCAGACCCAACTACGGTAATACACTCCGCTTCCAGCAGGTTTTCCTTTTCATCCAAATAACGGCTCGTATGGACGATATCATCGGAAGGCATCCCTTGCAGCGCATTTGGTACGGAAGGTTTGCTTCCGGTCCCCATCACGACATGCCGTGCATAGTGACTGGTGCGGGCTCCGCTGTTGACATCTTCCACGACCACCTCATAATGGGCATTTTCTGTGTCCTGATGATCCAGAACATCGACTACCCGTGATCGAAAATGCAGGTTATCGAGCTTTTGTATTGCCCACCTCAAGTAGTCGTTATATTCATTACGGGGAACTTCGAACTTTTTATAGAAATAAAATTGATACATTCGGTTGTGCTCATGCAGGAAATTCAAGTAACCGAAATGGCTTGTCGGGTCTGCGAACGTGACTAAATCTGCCAAAAATGGCACTTGTAAATCCATTTCTTCGATCAACATACCTGGATGCCATGCAAACTCCAGTGATTCATCAAAAAAAGCGGCTTCCAATTCCGGTACTTTTTCAAGCAATGCCGCCAATCCCAGATTATAAGGACCGATTCCTATCCCAATGACATCTTTTAATTTCTCCATTCCTTACACCCCCAATTTTGCCAAGAAACGATTACTATCATTGTCTCCCAACTTTGTTATTTTACGCCGGATGTCTCTTCACGGCTTTCTCTCCAGCACTGTTCCAGAATGATGACCAAAATGGTGCCGACCAGCAGGCCGTTACTCGCGAGGTTTTGAATCAGCAATGGCAGTTCGGCGAAGACCTCCATTGGTAAAAACATACACCCAATTCCAAACAGGTACGATACTCCAATAATGGTCAGCCTCCTGGAATCCAAAGGCTCACTGACAATATTGCTAAGTCCCAGGCCCATCAGCTGGACGAATGTAGCCAGGATAGCAGCATTGGCAATCGGGGCAGGGATCCCGGAAATCCAGGCAACCAACGGCGGGAAGAACGCGACGAGGATCAATAAACCGGATGCATACAAAAATGGTTGTTTCCTTGTTTGTCCGGTCATTTTAATAAATCCAGCCGATGTAGCCAGTGGCACATTGGCAATAGCGGAAAACATTCCGACCAGCCCATGGTTTACTCCAAGTACTGCGCTTCCCCTATTGATTTGTTTGCTTGAGTAGGCGGCTTTTCCATAAACGGATTGGCTTGTTGCTACTACGGAAGCAACCACGTTGGATAACAAAATAACAGCTGTGATGAAGGCAATTGGAATGACGCTCCAATCCATGTTAGGTGTACCCCAGGCAAACCATTCGGGCAAAGCAAACCCAGCGACATCTGCTGTCTGGGCCGAATCATTGCCGACAAATAGACGATAAGATAACCAACCAAGCACAATACCGATCAAAACGGCGTAGTTTCCGAGCCATCCTCTACCGAAAATCGATAAACCTAGCACAATAAAAAAAGTGAGGAATGCAAGAATTGCTTCCGTACCATGAATGGCTTCGATTTCCTGTTGAATTCCAAGCATCCCTTCCAGAAAAGTTCCGCTAAGCTGAATAGTCAACAGGAACAAGAACGATCCGGTTACAAGCGGCGTAAACAGGGGAAGCAGCTTTTCAGCCAGGTGGAACACGCCAAACAAGAAAAGAAATCCCCCGGTAAGCAGCATGGCCGTCTCTACCGATTGCAGTGTCTCTCCATTGCTCATACCCTGCTGGGAACCAGTCACAGCCATCACGGAAAAAATGCTGATCCATAACCCTGCCGGCCCTTCCATGATTGGCAGCCGGTGACCAAGCAAGCCTTGCAGCAGGGAGGCGACCCCGACAATAAAAAAAGTACGCTGCATCAAACCGGCGACTTCCGTAAAATTCATTTCATATATAGAGCCGATCACAATCGGCAAAGCAACCGAGCTGGCCAACAAAAAAATAAACCATTGCAAGGTTTCAAGTCCCGTTTTGGAAAGGGATAAATGGGAAGAATTCATATTGATCTACGCTCCTGTAATCATGATGATATCTTTTTACCTATCATAATAGGAAGAAGCCGCTATCGTCTAACATAGCGGCTTCTTCTTCGTTTTTATTTGAACAATCCTTTGATTCCTTCGATCAACCGATTAAAGAAATCGGCTACTCCCTGCCAGAATCCTTCATTATCGGCCACTTCACCCAGTTTGGAGCGAATGTCGCTTGCGATGTCATCTAACTGGCTGCGCACATTGTCAAAATCAATGTTGATGTTTCGCATTTTTTCGAACAGATTGGTGAGCATTTGCCTGTCCTCTTCGCTCAACTCAATGTTCATTTTATCCAGCTGCTCCTGGACGATCTGCTCGACCTCTTCTTTGGTGGCAGGGTTCTGTTCTGCGATTTGCTGTTTGATTTGGGTGAGCAGATCACTTACTTTTTCCTGATCCATCCCTTCCTCTTCTGCAAGATCAGTCGCAACTTCCAATTCTTCATTGGCTACTTCCATCCGGTCTTTATCCAATGACTCGCCTTCCACGTTAAACGCTTTGTAAATACCGGTGAGTGCAGAGTGCCCAGTAACTTTTACCGGGGAAGCGACATCAACTACTGCGTTTTCCACTCCGGCAGTCAATAAAGCATTGGCGTACATTTCATTGGTAACTTGTGTAATATTTTCCGAATTGACGACGTTGATCACTAATCCGCTACCTTCTTCTGTACGAGTGATTTTTGCCGAAGAATACATACGGGAATTGGGATCGCCATCAATATAATTAACCAGATCCTCTGCTGTTACGGTGTATTCATCCACCGCTTGGGGATCCCCCACATCAAGAAGCTCGCGGACCTGATCCTTTTGGGCTTCGGTCAGCGTTTCGCCATACACGACTCGTGGCACTCCTAATTTTTCATTGATCACTTCTCCACTGTCTTCCCCATTTCCGTCACTGGCGAATACCGGTGAAGTTGTACTGGCAAATCCTATAACTAACATCAAAATGAATGATAATTTTAACCATCTTTTCATCGTGTTACCGTCTCCTTTTCAAAACGAGTAATAATGGTTGTCCCATTATTATTATTATGCTGGTTTCCTCACAATATGGGAAGATATTTTTGAGAAGTCACGCAAGCAGACTCACTGCTTACTTTACCAGCATTATCTGGAAAGAGAATAGGTCCTGAGGCGTATTTTCCAAGTGTTTCTTCTAAACCGTTGCGCCGAGATTAAGCGAATCTTTATCCTTGCTTGAAAATAAAAAGGGGGACAACCAAAAACGGTCCCCACCCTTTTACTCCCGTACTGCCAATACGTCCATTTCAATTTGTACACCTTTCGGAAGTCTGCTAACTTCCACCGTGGCTCTCGCCGGGTAAGGCTTGCTCAAATAGTTAGCATATTCTTCATTTACAGTCGCAAAGTCATCCATGGAAGTAATATAAATCGTAAACTTGGCAACATCAGCAAACGTTAAACCTGCTTCCGCCAGTACGGCCTGAAGATTTTTCATTACCTGATTGGTTTGCTGCTTGATCCCTTCAACCACTTCACCTGTAGACGGGTCGATTGGAATCTGTCCGGAAACAAACACAAATCCTCCTGCCTCGATGGCTTGAGAATAGGGACCAATAGCCTGTGGTGCTGCTTCTGTTTGGATTTCCTTTCTACTCATCGCTTATCTCCTCCCACTATTCTGAATCTTCCATTTCCAGTCTACCATATTCAAGTCCTCCTAATAAGCTTTAGAGAGACTGCATGTTACAATGAGAGAAAAGATGGCAATACCGAGGAGGAATGGTTATGGAAAAAATCAATGTCGGCCTTGTCGGCTATGGATTGTCCGGGGCTGTATTTCACGCTCCGCTGCTTAAGGTTTCCGAGCAATTCTCTATTACCAAGGTTCACACTAGCCGTATCGACGAGGTAGCCAAGGATCTTGGGGCCGTAGAAGTCGTCGATGAACTGGAAGAGATACTCAACGATCAAACGATAGAATTAGTCGTCATCACGACTCCGAACCGATTCCATTTTGATATGGCCAAGCGAAGTTTAACAGCTGGCAAACATGTAGTTCTGGAAAAACCGATGGTCCTGACCAGCAAAGAAGCAGAAGACCTCATCGAATTGGCAAACCAAAACGAGCGGATGCTCAGTGTTTACCAGAACAGACGCTGGGACAATGACTTTTTGACTGTCAAAGAATTAATCAAGAACGAAAACCTGGGAACCATCAATACGTATGTAGCTCACTTTGACCGGTTCAACCCACAGCCGAATCAACAATGGCGGGAGCACCGGCAAAAAGGCGCCGGCATGCTTTACGATTTAGGTTCTCATTTAATCGATCAGGCGCTCCATTTATTCGGGGAACCACAGGAAGTATTTTGTGATCTTTGGAACCAGCGGGAAGCCTCGCTAGTGGATGACTATTTTCATCTGATCCTTGGCTATCAGCGCATGCGGGTAATTCTCCATTGCGGATTGATCGTCAAGCAGCAAGGGCCGAAATTCATGGTACATGGCAGTAAAGGCAGTTTCATTAAGTATGGGATCGATGGACAAGAGGCGGCCTTGAGTGCGGGTCAATTGCCAAATCAGGATGACTGGGGAGCCGATGAACCGGAAAACTATGGGAAGCTGTATGTGAACGAAGCTGGACAGGAATTGGAAAAGCCGATTAGAACGATCCCAGGCAACTATCCTGCTTATTATGAGGGAATTTACGAGTGTATCCGGAACGGGGCTGACAATCCTGTTCCAGCGGAAGATGGCCTGCGCACCATTCAAATCATTGAAACAGCAGTAAAAAGCAGCAAAGAAAAGCGGGTAATCCGGCTTTACTAATTTATTGCGGAGGAAATATCCGAAGACTCCTCGAAAATACAAACCGATTTCCTTCTTGCGATGTGTCGCTGCCGTAGCCTTCCTTGTCCTGCGGGTGGAAAGGCCTCGGTGAGATCCCGCAGAGCTTTAGCTCGAGGAAGCTCACCAACCGCCCGCGGAAAGCGCAGAGTATTTCCGCAGCAATGGATGACCACTCCGGTAAGGATGGAAAGAAGTCGTCCAAAGTTAGTAATGGGAGATTATTTCTCCAAAAAAGAAAGGAGACTGGTCATGAAAAAGACCTTTCATGTAAAAACAAGTAACCATTCGCAGATGATCGATATTACGAGTGAATTGGAAGCATGGATCCGGGAAGAAAATATCAAAGAAGGAATCCTGATTGTTTCTTCTCTTCATACCACAGCCGGAATTACGGTGAATGAAAATGCTGATCCCGATGTCAAAAAAGATTTTTTGATGCGCCTTGATGAAGTTTTTCCATGGGAGCACCCGCAGGACAGACACGCAGAAGGCAATACTGCCTCCCATTTGAAAACAAGCACCGTCGGGCATGCCCAGACGTTGATTATTTCCGATGGCAAGCTTGAATTAGGAACCTGGCAAGGGGTATATTTTTGTGAATTCGATGGACCGCGAAGCCGCAGATACATCGGAAAAATGATAGAGGGATAAATGACAGGGAGCTGCCTTCGTTTGCAGCTCCCTATTTTATCAGGCTTTTCAGCTCTTTGACTGTCTCGCTTAAATCAGCATGTATGACCACATCAAACTGATCGTCCATCGGGGTCGGTTCCCGATTAATCAACCCGGATGGTTTTTGGTTGTCCCAAGCGTAAATCGGCAGAAGATTAAACGGAGATACAAGCAAGGAAGTTCCCATTACCAGCAATAGATCAGCCTGTTCCACTTCCACCTCTGCTGCATCATGCTTGGTGATCGGGTCACCGAACAAGACTATATCGGGTTTCAGGATATCCCCACATCCCGTTTCCGAACAGCGAGGTACTTGCCTGGCCATTACATAATCCAACGGGTACTTGGTTCCACAGGTGGGGCATGTCGCCGTGTTTACGTTGCCATGGTATTCAATCACATGCTGATTGCCAGCTGCCTCATGCAGACCATCGACATTTTGGGTCACTACAGAAACCCGCTTTCCCTCCTGTTCCAAGTGATGTAAAAATAGGTGCACATGGTTGGGGGCGTAATTCTTCAACAACTTCAAACGGAAGACTTCTTTATATTTCCCCCAAAAATCTTCTGGATTTTGATAAAAGTATTCCTGCGACATGTAGTATTCGCGTGATTGATCTTCCCGCCAGATTCCGCCTGCAGAACGAAAATCAGGGATTCCGCTTGCCGTGGAAACCCCTGCACCAGTCAGTACTGCGATTTTATCAGCACGGGCTATTTCGGCTGCTAGTTTTTTCACAAGCGCAAACAAAAGAATGCCCCCTTTTCTTCGGTGGTATGGCATTATCTTATACCTGATGCCGTCTCTATGTAAATAAAAGGGGCATTTTAATAAACCTATCTGGTCTTGTTTTTACTAATCATATCCAACGCCACAGCTGCTAAGAGTACGAGTCCTTTAATTGCCTGCTGCCAGTCAATTCCTATACCCAGAATGGACATCCCGTTATTAAGAACACCCATTATCAATGCCCCAATAACCGCTCCAACTACTGTGCCAATTCCACCGGCCAGTGAAGCACCGCCAATTACCGCAGCAGCGATGGCATCCAGTTCAAATAAGTTACCAGCCTGGGGAGTTGCCGCGTTTAACCGACCTGCAAATATCAATCCAGCCAACGCTGATAACACACCCATATTGACAAAAACCCAAAAGGTTACCTTTTTTGTCTTTATGCCTGATAACTGTGCAGCATGCTTGTTACCGCCCACCGCATAAATATGACGTCCCGTAGTCGTATTATTCATATAAAAACTATAACCGATTATTAGGAATAAAAGAATCAGCATTACATTAGGAACACCTGCGTACAAGGCGAGAATATAGGTGAATGCTAGAATAATAATAGAAATAGCTATCACTTTGACGAGGAACATAGGAAAACTAACAATATTATAATTGTATTTAATATAGTCTTTTCTTAATTTCATCTCGTTGATTAGATAAATGATAACGGCCAATCCGCCCAATAGTAAGGTTAGTAAATGCAAATCTCCCCCACCAAATAAATCAGGAAGAAAATCAGAACTTATGGTACTGAAACCTTCTGGAAAAGGGGATAACGTCCTTCCACCGAGAACAATTAAGGTTAACCCTCTAAAAATCAGCATCCCTGCCAATGTCACAATAAAAGCTGGCACATTGACAAATGCGACCCAAAAACCTTGCCATGCCCCGATAACAGCCCCCACAATAAGTGAAAGAATGACAGCAACAGCTACAGACATATCAAGATTGATCATAAAATAGGCGGAAATGGCACCGATAAATGCTGCCACGGATCCAACCGATAAATCAATTTCTCCGGTAATGATGATCAATGTCATTCCAATGGCCAGGACAATGATATAACTATTTTGCATAACGATATTCGTTATATTCAAAGGCGTTAATAAGATACCGCCTGTCAATATTTGAAACAATAAAACAATACCAATTAATGCTATCACCATGCCAAACCGTCTAACGTTCTGCGAAATGATCTCTTTCAACTCTCCCATTCTCAGGACCTCCTACTACGAGTCATATATGTCATTAATTTCTCTTGGTCTGCCTCTTGTTTATTGACCTCCCCTGTGATTACACCTTCTGCCAGCGTATAAATCCGGTCACACATACCTAGTAATTCCGGCAGTTCCGAGGAAATCATCAGGATCCCCTTGCCTTCTAAGGCTAAGTCATTTATTTTTTTATAAATCTCGTTTTTAGCTCCTACATCTATCCCTCTGGTAGGTTCATCCAATATCAATACGTCCGGATCTGTAAAAATCCACTTTCCTAAAACAACCTTCTGTTGATTGCCACCACTTAAATTGATTGTTTTTTGTTCAATGTTAGGCGTCTTAATATTCATCGATGTTTTTAAGGTTTCAGCCTGCTTCACTTCTTCATGTTTATTAAGGATGGCTCTCTGTGATATTCTAAATAAGTTAGACAAACTTAAATTTTTCCTTACACTATCGTTCAGTATCAAACCATATTTTTTTCGATCTTCTGATACATATGCCAGTCCATTCTCGATAGCCTGATTGACATTTTCTATTTGAATTTCTTTTCCATCTTTATAGATTTTGCCGCTTATATTTCTTCCATATGACTTCCCGAACACACTCATCGCCAACTCGGTTCTGCCCGCGCCCATCAAACCTGCGATACCAACTATTTCGCCTTTCCTAACGTAAAAGTCAGCATTATGGATGATTTGCTGGTGTGGATTTTCCGGATCGAAAACCTTCCAGTCTTTCACTTCCAAAACTGTGTCACCAGGTTGTGAAATACGCTCAGGATAAAGATCACGCAAATCACGCCCGACCATCCCTTTGATAATACGCTGCTCCGTAACGCCGTCTTTTTCCATTGAAAGCGTCTCAATTGTTTTTCCATCCCTAAGGATAGTAATGGTATCTACCACTGCCATTAATTCTTTTAACTTATGGGAAATTAATATGGAAGTAATGCCCTGTTTTTTAAATTCAATCAATAGATTCAAAAGATTTTCGCTGTCTTCTTCATTCAGTGCTGCGGTAGGCTCATCCAATATAAGTAGTTTTACTTCTTTCGAGAGTGCTTTGGCTATTTCAACAAGCTGTTGCTTGCCTACACCTATATGCTTGATCAATACTTGAGGATCGATTGGCAATCCTACTTTATGAAGCAGTGCTTTGGTCTTTTCAACCGTTTCGTGCCAGTTAATGACTCCTTTGTTCGATTGCTCATTCCCCAAAAAAACATTTTCTGCTATCGATAACTCAGGAATTAAAGCTAGCTCCTGATGGATAATCACAATCCCCAATTCTTCACTTTCATTGATGTTTTTGAACTCACACTTTTTTCCTTGAAAGAATATATCGCCAGAGTAGCTATTATGAGGATGAACACCGCTAAGCACTTTCATTAAGGTGGATTTTCCAGCCCCGTTTTCACCTACCAGGGCATGAATTTCTCCTTGTTCCACCTCCAAGTTCACGTTATCAAGTGCTTTTACACCAGGAAATGTTTTCGTAATATCTTTCATCGACAATATCGTTGCCATCTGTTTTATCACTCCTGCAAAAAAGGATATAGATGACTCAGTTTACAACCGAATCATCTATGTACCGGGCGTTACTTTAAATCTTCCTCCGTGTAGTATCCTGTTTCGATTAGTTCTTCCTCATAGTTAGAAGCATCCACTGAAACCGGTTCAACAAGATAGGAAGGCACTACTTTCTTTCCGTTATCATAAGTTTCTGTATCGTTCACTTCTGGCTCCTCACCCTTTAACACTGCATCTGCCATCGAAACAGCTTTCTCTGCAAGTATGCGGGTATCCTTGAAAATCGTTTGGGTTTGCTCACCAGCAATAATCGATTTGATCGAGGCGCTTTCCGCATCCTGTCCCGTTATAACCGGGAGCGGCTGATTATCGGTTCCATATCCGACAGCTTTCAGGGAAGAGATGACACCGATACTGATTCCATCATACGGGGAATAAACCGCGTCTAGGTTTTTATCTGAATAATGGGCACTTAGGATGTTGTCCATACGTTCTTGCGCTTCTGATCCACTCCATCTTAACGTTGCTGCCTGATTGAAATCTGTTTGGCCACTTGGTACTACAAGCTTCCCTTCATCCATATATGGCTGAAGAATCGACATTGCCCCATCCCAGAAAAAATAGGCATTGTTATCATCTGGAGATCCTCCAAATAACTCGATATTGAACGGTCCCTCTTCACCATCTGCAAGACCTAGTTTTTCTTCCAGATACTCTCCTTGTAAAACACCGACTTGAAAGTTGTCAAAAGTAGCATAATAGCTTACATGCTCACTGTTCATAATCAAGCGGTCATAAGCAATTACCGGAATATCCGAACGTTCAGCTTGTTCCAGAACATCTGTAAGTGCCTCGCCGTCAATCGAAGCGATCACCAGCAAGTCCACGCCCTTGGTAATCATATTCTCAATTTGAGATACCTGATTTTCCACTACATCTTCCGCATATTGCAGATCTGTTTTATAACCCAGCTCTTCAAACTGCTCTACCATATTATCTCCATCATGAACCCACCGTTCGGACGACTTTGTCGGCATAGCGATCCCTACTGTTTTGTCTCCTTCTTCCTGACTGCCGGCCTGGCCACTGTTTCCACAAGCACTAAGAACAAGCGCAAATACAACAAATAATAGTGCATAACATTTTTTCATGCTTCTCCCCCTCGTTTTCCTTACTCAGATTTAGATAACGCTTTCAAAAGAAGAGATTGGAATACACAGCTTCTTTTCATCAAGCGCCCAAGTTGTACGTACGTTTATTATAAGATAAGCGCTTTCATTATGCAATAACTTTTTTAACTTTCGAAAAACTTATATAGAATATCGCCAGATACCTTTGATAAAGGGCGTGAAATCGCTTGTCCAAACCAAATAAAAAAGAATATCCAGTTGTACGTACTTTTACTGGATATCCCTTTAATAACTGTATTGGAATCATTATCTGTAGAATATGGATCATGTACACCCTGGTGCCTGTAAAAACTTCCTTTCCTTGTATCCATACTGTTGTCCTGCAGCTAAAATCGTTACCATACAAATACGAAAAGCGATTTTTATTTAACCCTTTACGATCTCAAGGTTTTTCGTCGAATTTCGTTCAATTAATTCTGGTTCATACACCACGGACGAAATCGTATCGACATTCAATTTCCCTCTGCCATTTTTAGCATCAATCAACTCAAGGATTACTTGTGCTGCCTTTTCGCCCATTTCGCTCTTCGGGTGTGCTATCGTTGTCAATTTCACCTCAGAAAGTTGCGCGAGTATGGAATCATCGTATCCGACAATCGAGATATCATCCGGGACTGATAACATTCGTTCTCGTAAAACGTCCAGGATATTTAACGCAAGTTCATCGTTGTAACAAACGAGTGCACTAGGACGATTACCGGATGAAGCAAGAATAGATGCTAACTCCTCTGAGGGCTTGGATCGTTTCTCTTCGGTACTATAGGTGATGATGTTCTGCGGATCAACTTGCAAACGGTTCGCTCTATGTGCTTTGATAAATCCCTTCATCCTTTTAATTCCCTGCAAGTCATCCGTTTTAAAGAATCCAACTATATTTTTATGTCCCTGTTTAATTAAATACTCCGTTTGAGTAAACCCGCCTTTTTCATCATCCATCACGATGTAAAGCGGCTCTAACTCCTCATAGAACGCATTGATCATCAAGTATGGAATGTTCATCCGCTCTAAGTTCAAGTACAAATTGATATTAGGATTACTGAATGCACTTTTGGTTGGTTCTACAATCACTCCGTCATACTGTTGAGTCAATATTTTTTCCAATAATTCTTTTTCACTCTCATGGTTATTATTAGTGCTGAACAATGAAACATTATAGCCCTTATCACTTAAATACGATTCTGCACCTCGAATAATAGAGGGGAAGATATAATCAGAAATATAGGTCGTTATAATGGCAATATTTTTTTGAGATGGCCTGTCTTTATCTTCTAAGCTGGAACGATCTGCACAAAACGTACCAGCACCTTGCTCACGATATAGCCATCCCTGATTGACCAGGTCCCCGATTGCTAAACGGACCGTATGCCGACTGACATTAAACTGCTTCATCAATTCACTTTCAGAACTTATTTTTTGATTGGGTTGAAACGTTCCGTCCAGTATTTTCGATTTTATCGCCTGTTTCACCATACTATGTTTGGTTTGCATCTTAACACCTCTGCTTGTTATACATCCCTAAAGTTATTCGTATAAGTTATCCTTGTCAGTATAACACCTCATTCTACGAAAGGCTATGTCTTCCAAATAGGATTTATTTCGGCTTCCTCCGTAATGATGATAAAAAGGGCAGAGACTTTGCCATAATCTCTGCCCTCTACGTATTATCCTTATTTCCAGACACTCTCATTCCATTTTAGTTCTTTTTTGAACTGCCGTAGATTAGTATCCTGGTCGATAACCACACATTCAATCCGGCACATCTCAGCAAAGTCCAGCAGCTGGTCTGTTGCCACGTTAAACGACAGGACCGTATGATGGGCACCCCCGGCGAGTATCCAAGCCTCGGTAGCCTCACTTAAAGACGGAAGTGGTTTCCAAAGCACCTTTGCTACTGGAAGGTTCGGGGTTTCGATAGATGGCTGCTCGGCCAACACTTCGTTGACAACCAAACGAAACCTTCCACCCATCTCGACAAGAGAAGCATTGACAGCATGGCCTCCTCTTCCATCAAATACGAGCCGGGCTGGATCCGCCTTCCCTCCCATAGTAAGGGGATTGACCGCGATCTCCGGCTTCGTAGCAGAAACCGTCGGACAAATCTCCAGCATATGGGAGCCTAAAATCATCTCATTTCCAGGTTCCAAATGGTACGTATAATCTTCCATAAAAGACGTACCCTGGTTGTTTGCCATGATTTTCATCAGCCGAAGCAATGCCGCAGTACGCCAATCACCTTCACCTGCAAATCCATATCCCTCAGCCATGAGGCGTTGTGCTGCTAATCCTGGCAGCTGCTGCATTCCGTGTAAATCCTCAAAGTTGGTAGTGAAAGCTGTATAACCTCCACGGTCCAAGAATCGCTTGAGGCCAATTTCTATTCTCGCTTGTTCTCTTATTGTATCTCTATTAATCTCTTCGTCTTTTATTGTATAAACACGCTTATATTCTTCAAATAAAGCATCGACACGGTCCTGCTCAACTCGTTCGATTTCTTCTACCAAGTCACCAATCCCATAGTAATCAACGGACCATCCGAATTTTATCTGGGCTTCAATTTTATCTCCGTCCGTAACTGCTACATTTCGCATATTATCCCCAAAGCGGGCTACTTTGATATTCCTGCCTTCAACCACAGCAGCGGCTGTCAACATCCAGATTCCTATTTTATCCAGCACCTTCGGATCTCTCCAATAACCGACAATCACTTTCCGTGAGATGTCCATCCTAGTCCCAATAAAACCGTACTCCCTGTCCCCGTGAGCGGATTGATTTAGGTTCATGAAATCCATATCTATTTTTTGCCATGGAATGTCCCTATTATACTGGGTATGCAAATGGAGAAGCGGTTTTTGCAAGCTGTCGAGACCAGCTATCCACATTTTCGCCGGTGAAAAGGTATGCATCCAGGTAATGATTCCGGCACAGTGTTCATCGGTATTTGCCTGCTGGATAAACCGATATATCTCCTCTGCCGTGGTTAGGACAGATTTAAATACAATTTTAAAAGGAAAACTGTCTCCTTCATTTAGCCCTTTTACTAATTGGATCGAATGCTCCTCCACTTCCTTTAGTGCATCATCCCCATATAAGTGTTGGCTTCCCGTTACGAACCAAAACTCGTAAGGTTTTATTGTTAACATCTCGGACCCTCTCCTTGTTCAACAGTTTCAAATTTAAGTAGTTTTTACTGCAGCTTCCTTTCTGGCTGAAGCTTTAACGGTTTTTAACCGCTTCATCACATTATTTTTACCACGACCGAAGTAGTCGTGCAGCCTGCTGTATTCTTGGTAAAGCTGCTCATACACTTTCACATGCTCTGGAATCGGCGTGACTACCTCTTCCTTTACTCGACCCATTTTTTCAGCCGCCTCCACGATAGAGTTGAATCCGCCCTGCTCTTTTCCGGCTGCAACGGCACTGAACATCGCTGCCCCTAAGGCAGGGGTTTGCCTGGAGTCTGCAATCCGGATTGTCCGGTTGGTTACATCCGCGTAAATTTGCATCAGCAGTTTGTTCTTTTGCGGCAGTCCGCCGCAAGCATACAACTCATGAACGGCTATGCCATTGTCATGAAATGCATCTACTATTTTTCTTGTCCCGAAAGCGGTGGATTCTAGCAATGTTCGATAGATTTCTTCTGGTTTTGTTTGCAATGTAGCCCCAATCAGTAATCCACTCAGTTCTGTATCAACTAGCACGGACCTGTTGCCATTCCACCAATCGAGGGCCAGTAGACCTGTTTCGCCCGGTTTGTAAGCTGCTGCCTTTGATTCCAACCAATGGTGTACACTGACACCATTGGTTTCAGCAGCACGGAACACTTCTTCCGGACAAGCCTTATCCACAAACCACGCAAATATGTCACCTACAGCCGACTGGCCTGCCTCATAACCGTAATAGCCTGGAATAATGCCATCCTCTACCACCCCACACATCCCTTCAACCTCGCGCTCATTTGTACCAAGCAGCATGTGGCAAATCGAGGTGCCCATTGCCATTACCATTTTTCCGGGGGATACCACGCCCATGGCCGGAACGGCGGCGTGTGCATCAACATTTCCGACAGCTACCGCAATGCCGGGTTGCAAACCGGTAATGTGGGCCATCTCTTCCGTCAACCCTCCGGCTTTTGTTCCGAGCGGCACTACGTCGCCCCGAAGCTTAGTCTCCGTAAGGTTCTCCAGCCGGGGATCCAATGCCCTAAAAAAGTCTTTGGACGGATAACTTTCCTGCTTATGCCAAATCGCTTTGTAGCCAGCAGTACAACTGTTACGTAAAAGCTGGTTGGTCAATTTGGAAATAACCCAATCAGTCGCTTCCACAAACTGATCGGTTCGCTCATAAATATCAGGCGCTTCGTTAAGGATTTGCCAAATTTTCGCTATCATCCATTCTGAGGAGATTTTCCCTCCATAACGCGCAAGAAAATTCTCTCCGCGCTGTGCGGCAATTTCATTTAGTTTTGTCGCTTCAGGCTGAGCCGCATGATGTTTCCACAGCTTTACCCAGCTGTGCGGATTACGGGCTAACGATTGGTCAAAACATAACGGGTTGCCTAATGTATCTATTGGCAGCATGGTACATGCTGTAAAGTCGATTCCAACCCCAATGACATCGACCGGATTTATTCCTGATATGTTGAGCACAGCAGGAATCGACTTCCGGAGTACCTCCAAATAGTCATCAGGATGTTGCAGAGCCCATTCCAGTCCTAACGGTTCTCCTGTAGGAAGCTGTTCTGTCATGACTGCATGCGGGTAATGGGTTACATGATCTGCAATCTCTTTTCCATCCTTCAAGGAAACAAGTACAGCTCTGCCCGATTCGGACCCAAAATCTATTCCAATTGCATATCTTTCTGTCATTTTCCGCTTCTCCCCCTCACCTATTTTTTTGACCATAGTAAGCGTCAGAACCATGTTTTCTTAGGTAATGTTTATCCAGTAAAGCTTGATCCATCTCTTCTACCGCCGGGTTCAATTGGTAAGTATGCATGGCCATTTTAGCCACTTCTTCAAGAACGACAGCATTATGGACAGCTTCTTGTGCATTCCTCCCCCAATTAAAGGAGGCATGGCTATGTACCAAAACACTGGGTACCTGGTGATGATCGGTATCTTTAAATGTTTCTACAATCACTTTCCCTGTCTCCTGTTCGTAATTTTGATGAATTTCCATTTCGGTCATTCGGCGAGTACATGGGATGCTTCCATAAAAATAATCACCATGGGTGGTTCCCAATGCCGGAATTGGCCTTCCCGCCTGTGCCCAGCTTGTAGCAAAAGGAGAATGCGTATGGACAATACCGCCAATACCTTTAAAATGCCGATATAGAACGAGATGGGTAGGGGTATCAGAAGAAGGATTCAGTCTCCCTTCCACTACATCTCCCTGCATATCAACTACCACCATATCCTGTGCCGTCAATTCATCGTAAGCCACTCCGCTTGGTTTAATCACAACTAATTGTTCCTCTTCAGAGTAACCGCTTACATTTCCCCAAGTAAAAGTCACCAATCCATGTTTCGGTAAAGCAAGATTCGCTTCCAACACTTCCTGCTTTAGTTGTTCAAGCATATTGCTTCCCCCTTATCAAACAAGTTGTCATTTGTACGTATAAGTTTCGGATAATTTAATAATAAGTTAAATTGTACGTACAATCAACTATAACGAGTAATTTATTCAAAAAATAAGGAAAAGAGAAGAATGAGACAGGCTATTTCGGGCGGATGATACGGAAGAAAAGACGGAAAAGAAAGAGGACATGACAGTATAAAAGCCCAACCAAAATTGGCTGGGCTTTTTGGCTAGTGGGAAAATTTATGATCATGTTTTCCCTTATGATGTTTGTGATCCATTATAAAACCGTTCTTTTCAAGCACTCGATAATGCTCATCCAGTTTTTTGATGATTTTATCCGCTTTTTCTTTTTCTATTACACCGAATTCCACATATTTGTTGATGATCCCTTTGCGCTTGTCAAACAAGTCTTGATACAAAGTTGCCAGCTCTTTTTGTTGATGTTCAGTGAGCTCTGGCTTTTTCTCCACTATCTCCTGTTGGTCCTCATCAGCTTGAATAGTGCCCGCGCCAATGAATAGAATTGCTATCATTAAGGCTAACATGCAGCAGCTTCTTTTTAATCGGTACATTTTTTTACCCTCCCATCTATGTATCGTTACCGTTATTTTTTGTGGCTTTTGTAAATCTATACAAAAAACCTCCGCATGCATGGTATGCAAGCGAAGGTTTTCGTTTTCTATCATTTCTGGAGATTGACAACCATCCGTCCTTGCGCTTTTCCTTCGAGGATCGTCTGCAAGGCATCCGGTAGATCATCCAAGCTGATTTCTTTTTCAATGTACTCTGTCAGGCTTTCTAGCTTCAAGTCATCTGCCAAACGTTCCCAGACCTTTTTGCGAATAGGCATTGGGCAGTTTACAGAATCAACGCCCAACAGCTGGATGCCACGGCTGATAAACGGAAATACAGCCGTGGGAACGGAAGTGCCGCCTGTCAGGCCGCTGACAGCTGCCGCCCCTCCATAGTGCAGCTTGGTAAGTAGGGAGGCGAGCTGTTCACCACCGACCGGATCGACAGCACCGGCCCACTCCTGCTTATCCAAAGGTCTAATTTTCCCATCATAAACGGCTTCCCGCGATACAATTTCGTCTGCTCCTATGTTGCGCAAGTACTCGTGGGCATGTTCTTTTCCTGTACTTGCCACGACATGGTAACCGCGTTTGGCCAGCATGGCAATTGCGGTACTGCCTACTCCTCCAGTAGCTCCTGTAACCAACACTTTGCCTTTATCGGGGTTTAATCCAGCTGCCTCCAGCTGCTGGATGGACAGGGCAGCAGTAAAGCCTGCCGTTCCAAGAATCATCGATTCTCTCAGCGACAAACCATCCGGTAGCGGCACGACCCATTCAGATGGGATTCTGGCATATTCACTGTAACCGCCATAATGCCCGGTTCCGATTTGGTAACTGGTTGCAATCACCTTATCGCCAGGTTTAAACTGGTCATCTTCCGATTCGACTACTTCTCCCGACAGGTCTATTCCTGGCACCATAGGATAGGCTTCCACAATTTTGTTATCTGGGGTGTTAGCCATTGCGTCCTTAAAATTGACGCTGGAGTAATGAACCTTTATCAATACTTCGCCCTTCGGCAGCTCTTCACTTTGAAGAGACTCGATACCGGCCGAAAATCCCGACTCTGTCTGATTCACTTTGTATGCTCGAAACGATTGATTCATTTTGTTGCTCCTTTCCGTTTGTTCATCTAAGTATTCTCGCTAAGACTTCCTAAAAAACTTTCCCATACGTTTTTTCCTTTCCACCAAACAAAAACGCAGCCGGAGAATCGGCTACGTGTTGAGAATGAACTTTACATCAGGATGCTTGTAAACTGTCGTAAAGTCACCGTTCTCCTTCAATTTATTATACAGGTCTTCCGGTGAGAACCAAAGAAAATCGTTTTCCATCTTATAGTCTGCTCCGTAGTAGTAGCTGAGCCAAATCAGTTTTGAACAATAGATATATTCCCACGGGTCATCTAAAGCAGATGATAGATTGAAGGAAAAAACTGGCGCTTGCTGCCCTTTTTCTTTGAACTGACTGAGGTATTCCTTTGCAAAATCAGCGGCAGATTTTCCTGCCTCAGGCGACTTTGGCCGGAAATGGGCATGAATAGGATGCTTATCCAAGAACTGTTGGATCGATGCTTTGCGAATAGCTGGGTGCAAGCCAGGCGACTCAATAACATTTTCTTTATCGACTACAAGTGCAGAATGGCCGACATAACCTGTTTTTAGCTCGTCGAGGTTATCACTTGCCACAAGAATATCACCCGGGTGAAAATCTCGAACTCTAGCGTGTCGCTGTCCAATTTGAAATTCCCATTCAGCAGAAGCTACCGGTATTCCTGTTGGAAGTTCGATAGAAACAATGTGTAACTGGTGAGTCCCTTCCCGAAGATGGGTCGTATCCACAGAAATACGTCCACCATGTACTTGGACCATGTGCAGCAACTGATCAATATAAATACTATGGGCCACATTTGCCCTGGTTAAATTTGGTTGGATTAAAAGACGTTCCAACTCCTGGTTTATTTGAAAATGATTGGTCAATTTCATCACCGCCCATAGCTAAACTATTCAGCGGTAACAAAAAACGTGCAGCTAACCTGCTTTTTGTTTCCTCTTTTGCACCATTTTTTGGACAATTCGAGAATGAAAGAAATAATCAAAAGCCGTACTTATTACCAGTCCATGAAGGATGACCCCAAAAACCGTCAGCACTACCACCGTTACATGACCAGCTGGCGTAGCAGGGTCAAAGGATGCCTGTCCAAAAAAGACGAGCGTCCTGATGCTGCCGAGCAACGCTTTCCAGTAACTCTGTACCCCGGGTTCAAAATAATGCAATGGAATGATTGAAAGAAAGACAAGCACTATGGTTACAGAAAGAACGGTTCCCAAACGCTGCCGGCGAAGAAACCGCAGGAACGGCTTGGTATAGTACTTCGTGATCGTCTTCAGGCGCAGCAAATGTAAGATTCGGGCAAAGCGGGCAAGCTGAAAGACTGCATCTAATGGAATGGCAGCAATGAGAAGAAAAGGGTTGCTTTTGATAAATTGCCACTTATGGTCACTACGTAGAACCCGGTAAACAAAGTCCACGAAAAATATCCCCCAGGTGACCCAGACGATGTAACTATTATAACGGGTACTTTGCCAGATCGTAGCAACCGAGCAGGCGGCCAGCACGATCATAAAGCCCTCATAAACAAGCTCGCTTTTTGATTTATCCTGCCATCGTGTCATTCCATCACCTCCGGTTCCGTTCCGCTGTCTTTCGCAACGAATTAACTGTTCTCAGTATACCGGAAAAACAAGCATACGGAAAACCGAGACATAACGTGGTATTTGCTCCTGCAGACAAAAACCCAAGTCATCGGATGACCTGGGTTCACGCTTAAACTAAAAAACGATTGTTTTGTTTTGATGGACGATAATTCGATCTTCCAGCTGCCATTTGACTGCCCTGGCAAGTACACTCCGCTCGATCGATTGCCCGATTTTTTTCATAGCCGCACTGTTGTCACGATGGTCGACACGACTGATATCTTGTTCAATGATCGGTCCTTCATCCAGCTCATCGGTCACAAAGTGAGAAGTCGCCCCGATTAACTTCACGCCGCGCTGATAAGCACGCTCATATGGGTTGGCACCGATAAAAGCAGGCAGGAAGGAATGATGTATATTGATGATCTTATTTTTATTTGCCGCCACAAATTCAGGGGTGAGAATCTGCATATAGCGAGCAAGAACAATTAAATCAATATCGTATTCCTGTAACAGTTCCAGTTGTTTCTCCTCAACTTGCTTTCGAATATCCTTGTTAGCTGGAATATGGTAAAACGGAATGCCAAGTGACTCAACGGTCTCCCTTGCATCTTCATGATTACTGATGACGAGGGGAATATCTGCTATTAAGTCACCGCTCTGCCATTCCCACAACAGTTCACGGAGACAGTGAAGCTCTTTGCTGACAAAAATGGCCATCCGCTTGATTTGATAGACATAGCTAAAACGCCAATCCATTTGAAAGGATTGAGCAATGGACTGAAAATCTTGTTCAAGTTTTTCCTTTTTAGCCGAAAGCTCCTCTGCTTCGAACACCAGACGCATAAAAAATTCCCCGCCAGAAGGATCCGTCGTGTATTGGTTCGATTCGATAATATTGGCTCCATGCTGATATAAAAATTCAGAAACAGCCGAGACAATCCCAGGCTGGTCCGGACAATGAATTAATAATCTTGCTTTGTTCTTATGTTGTTCCTGAAAAGCACTCCAGTTGGCTTGCGATGTATCTGTCATTATAAATCCCTCTTTTTCTAAATATCTGCCTTTATATTGTACTCGATATGTCCTATATATTTAAAGAAAACGTACCGATAGGCAAATCGCTTCAGGTTAAACAGAGGACAAATGATACGTTTAACATTTTTCTACTATACGTTGTGCCATTGTATGGGAGAGCTGCCAACTGTTTATGAGGCAAATACTTTTTCCATCGCAGCAATAAATTGATCAATCTCGGCTTCACTGGTCGTCAATGGTGGAAGGACACGAATGACGTCTGGGCCGGCAACAAGTAATAAAAGCTGTTGCCGCTCCCGCGCTTTTGTCACATAATCCATTGCATTGCCTTCTACGACGATACCCTGCAGCAAGCCTTTTCCTCTAATCTCTTTAATTTCCGGAAACTGCTGTTTTAATCCGTGCAATTTTTCCTCTAAATAAGCACCCAATTCTGCTGCCTGTTTCACTATTCCCTGCTCGATGATGTGCGTAATGGTTGCCAGTCCAGCTGTTGTAGAAAAGGGGTTGCCGCCAAAAGTACTACCATGAGAGCCGGGTGAAAATGCCTGGGCCGCTTTTTGATTGGCGATAATCGCTCCAATCGGAATGCCGCTCCCCAGTCCTTTAGCCAAACTGATTACATCCGGTTCGAGACCGTATTGTTCATAAGCGAACAACGTTCCTGTTCTGCCAATCCCCGTTTGAATTTCATCAATCATCAACAAAATACCGTTTTGCTTACAAATTGCTGCCAACTGTTGAACCCAATCATAATCTGCAGGAATGACTCCTCCCTCTCCTTGGACGAGT
Source organism: Virgibacillus senegalensis (assembly GCF_000821245.2). Taxonomy (GTDB): domain Bacteria; phylum Bacillota; class Bacilli; order Bacillales; family Amphibacillaceae; genus Sediminibacillus; species Sediminibacillus senegalensis. The sequence goes on along the minus strand of NZ_LN611424.1, from coordinate 259,698 downwards.
TCGAGTAAAACAGCACATGTTTTATCCGTTACCAGAAGTTCCAGTGCATCCTTGTCATTATAAGGAAGATAACGAAATCCTTCGGCCAGCGGCGCAAAGCCTTGTTGGATTTTCTCCTGTCCTGTAGCCGCCAGGGTGGCCAGCGTCCGGCCGTGAAATGACTGACTGAAAGTGACGATTTCACAAGCATTTGTTCCTTTAACTACCTGTGCATAGCGTCTAGCCAATTTAATTGCCGCTTCGTTTGCCTCGGCTCCGCTATTGCAAAAAAACACCTGGTCTCCGAAGCTGTTCTTCACCAGCATTTCGGCCAATTCTTCCTGAGGGGGTATATGATACAAATTCGAGCAATGCCATAATTGATCGAGTTGAAGCTCCAGCTTTGCTTTCACCTGGTCGGGAGCATGACCGAGATTACAAGTGGCAATACCGGCCGTAAAATCAAGGTATTTACCGCCCGTTTCATCCCAAACCCAGCTTCCTTTCCCTTTGACCAATGTAAGTGGAAAACGATTATAAGTAGGCATGAGCATTGGTGTGGCCATAGGTACTGTTTGTTTAGACATATTTTACCTCCGAATGTAAACTGATTTTGGTTCCGACAGCCTTTCCCTGGTAGAAAGACAGCAGGCTGTACGGCTCCAATCCGTTCAGAATCACAGTTTCCGGCACTTCGTTTTCCAGCGCCTGCAATGCCGATCGTACTTTGGGAATCATCCCACCGGTAATCGTCCCATCGACGATTAATTGTTCGATTTGGCTGCTCGTCGTTTCATGCAGAACCACCGTTTTGCCATTCTTTTCGACTAAAATGCCGGGGATGTCACTGATGTAACACAATTTCGCCTGTAGCGCCTGGGCAATTGCGGCAGCGGCTACATCAGCGTTGATGTTGTATTTCTGGCCAGATTGGTCCATTCCAATCGGGGATATAACCGGGATAAAACCCTGGCTGAAAAGGTTATCGAGGATCGAGACCTCTACTTTTTCAACCGTGCCGACATAACCGAGAGAAAGCTTTTCAGCAGGGACAGCCTGTAGCAACCCACCGTCTACCCCGCTTAGGCCAAATCCTTTTCCACCCTGCAGCTGTAGTTGCCGTACAAGCTGCTTGTTCATCGATCCACTTAGGACCATTTCTGCTACTTCCAATACATCCTCCGTCGTCACCCTTAATCCATCAACAAACTGGGTTTCCACGTGTAGTTGAGAAAGTGTTTGGGATATCAAGGGTCCTCCACCGTGGACAAGCACCGGCTGGACTCCGTCTTTATGCAATTCTGCGATATTTCGATAAAAAGCTGGCGGCAGCTGTGAAAAGATACTGCCACCGCACTTGATTACAACATATTCCATTCCGACTTCCTCCCTTTAAGTACGGTAGGATGCATTGATCCGTACGTATTCATAAGATAAGTCGCAGCCCCAGGCCGTAGCTTTTCCAGTACCACTCCCCAAATCGGTATGAATCGATACTTTATCCTGAAGTAAATAGTCCTTTGCCACTGCTTCATCAAACGGTACAGGCATCCCTTTGTTCACTACCAGAACAGGGCCGAGCGAAATGCTGACCTTGCCTGGATCTACCGGCTGGCCGCTATAACCAATTGCCGTTATAATCCGCCCCCAGTTGGCATCTGCTCCGTGAATAGCCGTTTTTACCAGATTGGAAGAAATAATTGCCTTGCTGACGGTGCGGGCTGACTGATCAGAATCCGCCCCTTCCACTTGGACTTCTACTAATTTGGTGGCACCTTCTCCATCCCGGGCGATCTCTTTTGCCAGTAGTTCGCAAACTGTCGTCAGCCCTTGTTTAAACAATTCCCAGTCCGGATGATCTGCTTTCAGCTGCTGATTTCCTGCCTTGCCATTCGCAAGCACCAGTACCATGTCGTTTGTACTCGTGTCTCCGTCTACGGTAATCATATTGAAAGATTTATTAGTAATTTCCTTCAAAGCCTGCGATAAAGACGACGCTTCGACAGCCGCATCCGTCGTAATAAAGCTCAGCATCGTTGCCATGTTCGGGTGAATCATTCCGGAACCTTTTGCCGCTCCGCCGATCGATACCTTTCGACCATCAATTTCAAGTTCAACGGCAGTCGCCTTTTCTTTTGTATCGGTTGTCAAAATTGCTTGTTCAAAGCGGGAAACATGATTATTGTCTGGCAGATGGATTTGATCGATGCCGTATTTGATTTTTTCCATCGGCAGAGTTTCACCGATGACCCCCGTCGATGCAACGGCCGTGTACTCCTCCATAACATGAAATGCTTCTGCTCCCCACTTACGCATTTGATACGCATCGTTAAGCCCCTGCTCCCCCGTGCAAGCATTGGCAATCCCGGAGTTGACAAGTAACGCCTGGATTTTTTGACTACTATTGATGCTTTCTTGGGTTACTAGGAGCGGTGCCGCCTGAAAAGCATTTGTTGTATAGACACCTGCCGTTGTTGCCGGTACTTCCGAATATACCCAGCCAAAATCCAGTTTGGTTTTTCGAAGTCCGCAATGGACACCGCCTGCCGTGTACCCCTGAGGAGTGGCTATGTTTCCATCCGGCAACAGGGTCACTTCCTTTTTGGTCAATTGTTCTACATGTTCTGACATTTTTTCGCCCTCCTTAAGGATAAATAGGTAAGTAGTTTAGACCTGTAGAGACGTCCCAGCCTTTCAATAGATTCATATTTTGAATGGCCTGCCCTGACGCCCCCTTCACTAAATTGTCGATCACTGAAACAATGGTCAGTTTCCCTGTTCTCTGATCGGCATGGATCCCAATATCACAGTAATTGCTTCCATATACTTCTCTCGTTGCAGGCAGTTCTCCATTTTTGCGAATACGCACAAAAGGCTGCAGCCGATAAAATGCTTCATACATCTCTATCACTTCATCCGTTGAAACAAGCTGACGGAGGTCTGCATATATCGTATTCATTATCCCCCTTGTCATCGGGACAAGATGAGTCGAAAACGTTACTTGCACAGGATGGCCAGCCATCTTACTAATCTCTTGTTCAATTTCCGGTATATGCTTGTGCCGTCCAAGTTTATAAGCCTTTAAATTCTCATTCATTTCAGGATAATGGGTGTTCAGCGATGTTCCCCGTCCAGCACCGGAAACACCCGACTTCGCATCGATGATGATCGATCGGTCTTCGATTATGTTGCTTTTGATTGCCGGAATCAGCCCGAGCAGGGCAGCGGTTGGATAGCAGCCGGGATTGGCTACCAGGTTTGCTGCAGCCACTTCCGCTCCATTCATTTCACTTAACCCATAAACCGCCGCTTCCAAATACCGTTCTTCAGCGGCAGGAGAACCGTACCATTCCTGATAAGCTTGTGGAGATTTCAGGCGAAAGTCTCCTGAGAGATCGATGCATGGGATACCATACTCCAGAAACTGTGGCACCAAATCCTTGCTGACAGCAGGTGGAGTGGCGAAAAACACCAACTCGACACGATCAGCCAGATCCGGTACGGAAAGTTTTTCAAGCGGCATTTCTCGTACTCCGTTAACATGGGGGTACACTGCTGCAAGCGGCTGACCGCTTTGTGAATGGGAGATAACTGCTTCAATCTCTGCATATGGATGGTTATATAAAAAACGTATCAGTTCGATGGCACCATAGCCGGTCCCACCAATAATCGCTACCTTCACCTTAAATCCTCACTCCTGACCATACAATTGATTGGTTAATAATTATACTTTAATATGAATTTTTATACAACCGTATTTTTTATTTTATTCAGATATTTCAACATTTACGATAAGCGTTTCATTCTCTTTATCTCTGAAAACAGATAAGCACTGCTCTCAACCCTTATGAGATGCCCATTAAAATCGAGCGTGTTACCATTTAAATAGAAACTACTTTTATACGAAAGGGAGAGAAGCATGACTGAAAATCAGGAAATCCAATTAGTAAAAAGGCCAGAAGCAATGCCGACTGAAGAACATATTCAACGCGTGGAGACGGAAATGCCGGTGCCCGGGGAAAATGAGGTACTGCTAAAGACCCTTTATGTATCGGTCGATCCGTATATGAGAGGACGGATGAGCAATGCCAAATCGTATGTGGAACCTTTTGCCTTACATGAGGCGATCAACGGCGGAGTCATTGCGCAGGTAGTGGAATCCAATGCAGACAGGCTAGCACCCGGCGATGTGGTTACAGGGACCTTGCCATGGGCAAAGTATTCCACAGCACCAGCCGACGGACTTCGAAAAATAGACCCTGACCTAGGCCCTGTCACCACTTCGTTGGGTGTTTTAGGAATGCCTGGTTTAACCGCTTATTTCGGTCTTACCGATATCGGCAGGCCGGAAAAAGGGGAAACAGTCGTCGTATCTGCTGCAGCAGGAGCAGTTGGGTCTGTTGTCGTGCAAATTGCCAAAATTTATGGTGCTCATGTCGTGGGAATAGCAGGCAGTGAGGAAAAAAACCGTTATTTAACAGAAGAGCTAGGGGTCGACAAGGCAATTAATTATAAATCCGATCACTTCCGGGAGGCATTGGCTGAAGCATGTCCGAATGGGGTCGATGTTTATTTTGATAATGTAGGAGGAGAAGTATCGGATGCTGTGTACCCACTGCTGAATGATTTCGCGAGAATTCCGCAATGCGGATCGATTGCTACCTATAATGATCCAGATGCCCAGGGACCGAGATTGCAAATGTATATCGTCAAATCCCGTGCGCTTGTAAAAGGTTTCATCGTTAGTGATTACCAGTCCAGATTCAAAGAAGGCTTTTCCAAACTGGCAGAATGGGTCGAAAGTGGGAAACTCTCCTATAAAGAAACCATAAAAGAAGGCTTCGAACAAATTCCAGAAGCATTTTTTGGACTGTTCACCGGTGAAAACATTGGTAAGCAGCTTGTGAGAATAGCAGAGAAGGCGTAAAACAAGTTACAAGCAGATTTGACGGAAGAGCCAGGTAATGCAGCTCGAAAAGGGCAATCTATCAAGCCGATCGACGATCGACAACTCCCGACACTCTTGGACAAATTGAGCAATCCAGGTCATTTTCTTTCTATGAATCTTGTACTATAATAAGCACTAATTCAGAAGTACAAAGGAAGTTGATTGGATTGAAAAAATCGCTTATTCTTGTAGCGTTTTTATGCATAGCATCTATTAGTTATCTATTCTATAAAACAGCTGTGCAGCCTGCTAAGATGGAAGAAAAAACAGCTTCAGCGGAGACGGCCAAAAAACCAGCCACGACTCCCGTGACCAAGTCTGAAGCGAAGCTACAGATTAAAGAAAAACAACTCGAAAATCCGGTACTGCGGAAAGGAAAGCAATATTACTTACCAGTGGATCCCATTTTGACCTATCACCCTTCGATCAAGCTTGCTTACGATTCCTTATTACAGGTGGCTACTGCTACGGTCGAGGAAGAACAAATTCATTTTCCCCAATCCAAGCAACAGAGCCAACAGGAAAAGCTGCAAGCCTTAAAAATGAATGGAGTTAACCAGGAACAAGTGCTTGCTTATGGCCATAAGCTCTATGCCACTGCCGATTTTTTAAAGCAGCTCGATATTCCGATAACCGTAGAAGAACAAACAGCAGACCCTTTATTCATACTGGACATTCCGGAAGAAAAAGCAGACCTGCCACTCGATGTACCACTTATCGAACAAATGGCGGCACCCCGTCTGTATAACGGATGTGAGGTAACAAGTCTGGCGATGATCCTGAATTATCATGGATACGATGTAACGAAAAACGAATTGGCGGAAAACGTGAATGTTGTCCCGCTCACTTATGAAAATGGGCTTAAAGGGGATCCGAATGAAGGGTTTGTCGGAAACATGGCAGACGGTCCGGGACTTGGAGTTTATCATGGACCGATGATGGATTTAGCCCGTAAATATGTCGGTGATCGAGCAGTTGATCTAACTGGCAGCAATCCGGACGCCATCTATCAAGCATTGGATAATAGCCATCCGGTTTGGATCATTACCACCTCTTCCTTTGCTCCTGCCGGCGGGTTTGAAACCTGGCAGACTCCAAATGGAGAGGTAGAGGTTACATTCAGCCTCCACAGCGTGGCAGTTACCGGATATGAGGACGACTATGTTTATATCAACGACCCATACGGTGGAAAGAACAAACAAGTGGACAGGGAAAATTTTGAAAAGGCCTGGATACAAATGGGCAGCCAGGCGATCGTGATTGAAGAATGATTTGATACACGAAGAAACCCTGTGCAGCTTTGATAAGCTGCACAGGGTTTTTTATGCGTCCTGGTCGATAACGATGTTTTCCATGCGGCCTATTTTTTCAATTTCCATCGTCACACGGTCTCCCGCCTTCAAGAATTGTGGAGGATCCATCGCAAAGCCGACACCATGTGGAGTCCCGGTCAGAATAATATCGCCGGGTTCCAACGTCATTAAATCCGAGACGAAGGAGACGAGATAGGGAACATCGAAAATGAGCTCGCTCGTATTGGAAGACTGTCGCTGCTCGCCGTTGATAAATGACTTCACCTCAAGGTTACCGGGATCTGCAATTTCATCAGCAGTTACAACCCACGGACCGATCGGCGTACTTCTGTCCAGCGTCTTTCCTTGCAGCCATTGCGGGGTTCGTTTTTGTAAGTCACGCGCTGAAACATCATTGCCAATCGTGTAACCAGCAATATATGGAATGGCCTCCTCTTTGGTAACCTTCTTCGCGCGTTTTCCGATTACTACTGCAAGCTCCACTTCATAATCAAGTTTTTCCGTAGCAGTTGATTTTTCGATTTTATCTTCTGGCCCGATTAGCGCGTTGGTAAATTTAGCAAACAGCACTGGGTGTTCAGGGATAATACTGTTCATTTCTTTCACGTGATCCGCATAATTGGTACCAACACAAATGACTTTTCCTGGGTTGGACACGGGCAGTTCAAGCTTTACCTCCGTCCGACCCACTTCAGCACTCGCCACCTGATGTTCCGCCACATATGCGAGGGCCGCCTTGGCTTGATGGATGCCGGTTTGGCCTATCCTATAAAAAGCCATCGGATCGGATGGCAGCAACTTTTCACCTGCTTCCTCGCCCTGTGACAGAAGAAAATGTCTGTGCCCTTCCTCAAGGTCGATAATCCGGTCCCCATCGATGGCTCCGATACGGACATTCCCTAGCTTATTTTTATACGTATAGCTGACCAGTTTCATCTTCTCTCCCCACTTTCAAAAGATTTCGGCAATTATTGTCTTCTCCATTATAACAAATCGAGTAGGAGGAGGCGATTAACCTCCGTCCTCTCACACCACCGTACATACGGCCCCGTATACGGCGGTTTCCTTAAGATTGACGTAAGAAAATATATCGTTGGTATAAACTGCGTAACCCTAAACGATTCCAGTAAGAGTTGTTTAGGGTTTTGTGTAGTATCGGACTATCCGCAATTCGCCAGTAGCCTTTTCGGGTATTCGCCCATTCAAGGGCTCTCCACCCTGGAACCCCTAGAGCTATCAGTTTTCTTTTACGGGTCTTTGGGCGTTTCCATTCTTTCCAAAGACACATCCTCAGCCGGCGGCGAATCCAGGCATCCAGTCTCGAGAAGATACTTTTCGTATCTGCCAGAGCGAAATATCCGCACCAACCAATAAGATATTGATTCAGCTTCCGAATACGGTATTCCATACTCCATCCCTTCGACCTCGATGTTAACTCCCGGATCTTTTCCTTCAGACGCTTGACACTTCTCTGGTGTACGCGCACCTTCGGTGTCCCGTATGAGGTGAAACTGAAGCCTAGGAACTTCCTTCTCCATGGTCGGTCGACAGCTGACTTCTTCCGGTTCACTTTTAGGTGAAGTTTCTTTTCAATGAAAGTAGTGATGGCGTTCATCACCCGATAGCCTGCTTTCCGAGAGGATACATAGATATGAAAGTCATCCGCGTACCGGACGAAGCGATGCCCCCTCTTTTCCAGTTCTTTATCCAATTCATGAAGAACGATATTTGCCAGAAGCGGACTTAACGGACCACCTTGCGGCGTCCCTTCACTTGAACGTACGCATACCCCATTCATGAGAATCCCGGATTTCACATACCGTTTGATAATCCTGAGAAGTTTGCTGTCTTTGATGGACTTCGCCAGAAGTCCCATTAACTTGTCATGATTGACCTTATCGAAGAATTTCTCCAAATCCATGTCGACAACCCAGCGGTTGCCTTCCCGGATATAGCTTTTCGCCCTGCGTATTGCCTGATGAGCGTTTCGTTTCGGGCGAAACCCATAGCTGTGTTCCGAGAAGATAGGGTCAAAAACCTTGGTTAGTTCTTGGGCTATGGCTTGTTGGATGAAACGGTCCACCACGGTTGGGATACCTAACAGCCTTACTCCACCGTCTGGTTTCGGGATTTCGACTCGACGTACGGGAGCAGGTTGATAGGTCCCTTTCTCGAGTTCAGAACGCAGGGTAGACCAGTGTTCCATTACATGGCTTCGCAGGTTTTGTACGGGCATGTGGTCGACACCCTGACTCCCTTTATTGCGTTCCACGCGTTTCAATGCTTGTATGAGATTTTCCCGTGATAAAATGCGTTCCATCATTCGATATCTCTCCTACGCGAGCGGTGTTCTTTCTTCGTTTCATCTTCTGTTCCACCCTCTCAAAGTCCCCGCGGACTTCACCACTTCCTCCTTTGAGCAGGCTCCTACGGAGTTGGCTATGTCTTTACAGAAGGATGCATCCGAAAGGACCGCTCTTCCTTAAAGATTCGGTCCTTCCCTACGTGTCTCGAGCCACATAGGTACTACGACCTCGGCTGACTTCTGCCGGTTCAGCTGTCCATCACTGAACAGGTTGCGAAGGGCACTTCGCGTTTCCGGCAGACCTCCCCGGGTAAGTGCGCAAACTTCCTCTCCATGTACCCGCCTCATTTACTGACACTCCCTTCGGCCATTAGGATTTTGGTGTGTTCTGCCACCTCGTCCCAGCGTGTCAGCCTTCTATGAGATTCGTGTTCCTCGGGTCGGAGATTTGCCTCCGGCTTCCTTCAGATTCCGGGTCGCCCCGGACACCCTTGCCTTCAGCTAACGGTTACAATGGCCTTCACCGTTCGGGACTTGAACCCTAGAGCGTGCGCACATGCCAGGCACACAGAAAAAAGCATTCAATTTGTTGAATGCTTTTTCGCTTACTTGGGAAGTATCTGCATAAACGCTTCGTATGTCTGGGCTTTTAACAATTTTTGTACGATATTCGGATCATCGATTACCCTCCCGAGCAAATCATACATGGACTGCAAATCTGCTGTGCTGTTCTTCTCCACACTCAGCAGGCAGACAAATTGGACACGCTTCCCGCTCCAGTCAATCGCTCTTTTTAACGTACAAAACGCGAGAAAGGTTTGGTTCGACTGCGGTGTGATCGGGTGGGGAACCGCCACCAAATTTCCAAAAGCCGTAGGTGCTACTTCCTCTCTTTCCTCAACCGCAGACAGGAAAGTCTCGTCCACTAGTTGTCTCTCCGTCAATGTTTCGGAAAAAAACTCCAGTACTTCTTGTTTGGAAGTAAAATCCTGCTGAAGAAAAATCAAATCCTTCTTAAAGTAGTCAGCGAATCGATTTTCTGTACCGGAAACAAACGATTTGATCTTTTCCAAATCCGTTTCCCCAAGGATGGTGTTCACTTCGATAACCGGTACCGGCAGCTGTTCCGAAATCGGTATGGAACTGACAATAAAATCAATCTCGTCGAAAGAAGCCTGGTTCAATCGATAGTATTCGGTTGTGCCTACCACATCCAGCTTTTCCCCGAATTGTGATTTCAATTTATAAAACAACAATTGAGCGCTGCCCATCCCGGAGGCACAGACCACCAGGCATCGTTTCGGTCCTGTTTTCAGCTTTTGCCTTTCTATGGCTGCCCCGATGTGGAGCGCCAAATAGCCAATTTCATTTTCATCGATCTTGGCACCTGTATATTCTTCCAGAACAAGGCCCGCAATCAGGCCAGCTTCAAACGCCAACGGATAATTCGCTTTGATATCCTCCAGCATGGGGTTCCTTATGTTCATGCCATATTTATATCGATTGATGGCAGGCTTCAGGTGCAAGCCCAGGCTGATAATCAATTCCTGATCCTGTTTGATTCCCAAAGCCAGCTTTTCTTCCATTCGGTCGAGGATACGCATTACCACCTGGTAAATATCATCCTCCATTACCTGGTCGATCTCCATGCTGGTCTGATAAATCATTTTTGTCCCTAATAAATGAATGGCAATATAAGCGATCTCTTCCTGTGGAAATGCGACGTGAAAGCTTTCCTCGACCCGATTGACCATTTTCTTGGCAACCTGGTACTCTTTCTTGTCGATGATATCGTCTAAATCTATATTATATAAAGAAACGTGGTATCCGTTTTTTATTCGCTGATAGGCGATGGCCAAATGGATGAATAGATTGTTAATGGCTATGTCAGATAACGTAAGTCCATTTTCCTTGATCTGGTTAAGGATGATTTTCCAAATTACCGTCAAGTCTTCCTTTGCCAAAGAGGTGAGTTGGGCATTCAATAAACTTTGCCCTGCCTCTTCACTTCGGTCAAAGATGTATTCAGCCATGCAAAAACGAAGCTTCAGTTCACTTCCTGTAGCTTTCAAGCCATAATTCGGACGGCTTTCCAGATGAATATCGTAGTTGGCTAATATTTTTTTGGCATTTTTTAAATCGTTTTGTATCGTCGATTTGCTGATGTGCATTTCATCTGCCAGGTCATCCAGCTTCAAGAAGCCGTCCGCAAGCAACAGCCGACGGATCAAATAAGAAATCCGTTCCTCTGGAAGAACTGGAATGAGCATAGCCTCCCCTGTTTGTTCATTCAGTACATCGTGAAGAAAATGGCGGAACTTTTGATCATCTTCAATGTGAAGGTTGTAACCAGTTCCACGAATCGATTCGACGAAGGCTCCATTTGGAGATAGGATTGCATCGAGTTGTTTAACATCCTGTCGCGTCGTCCTGGAGGTAACCTGATTGATGTTGGCCAGATAATCACTGGTCAGAGGTGAACGAGCCGCCATCAATTCACGTAGTATCTTCGTGCTTCGGGAGTTCATCCAAATGCCTCCTTTCTTACATGCTTGCCCAAAAATACTTTATTCCATCCCTCACGCGGAAAAAGGTTCTGATAACATCAGAACCTTTTTCCAACAGATCGGATTTTGCAATGCATATTGGCAGTTTCGGTGCTGTCCTTCTATTATACTACTGTTTGAAAAAATCGCGGCAAAAATTCTTTATGAGCTTCTAGCATTTCATCAAGTATCTGTTTTGCAACAGTGTCGGAAGGAACAAGTGGATTGATCGTCATTGCCAGTAGTGCTTTTTGGTAATCACCTGTAACAGCCGCTTCGGCAGCTACCCTTTCAAACGATTTGATTTGCTGAACGAGTCCTTGTACCGGCACAGGTAATTCACCTACCTGAATCGGTTTCGGGCCATCCTTAGTAATCACGCAATTGACCTCCACTGCCGACTCTGCAGGAATTCCAGAAATGGCTCCATTGTTCCTCGTATTGACCGGTTGGATATCGCCTCTATTATTGTAAATCGAGTCGATCAGACTGCAGGCAGCATCACTGTAGTAAGCTCCTCCCCGCTCTTCCAACTGTGGTGGTTTGATCGCCAGTTCCGGATTGCTGTACAGTTCGAACAGTTCCTTTTCCAGCTGCTGGACAACCTCAGCACGAGAACCGGCTTCATCTGCTTCCTTCTTCTCCTGGGCAAGCATTTTGTCGGTCTGATAGTAATAGCGATGATACGGGCACGGAAGAATTTGCAATGCTTGGATGAATTCCGGCTCCCACCCAAGGTCAACGATGTTTTTCATCGTCATGCTTTCTCCGCTTGTTAGTTTATCCAACACCTGGCTGGTGACTTCTTTTCCGTCCAGGTAGACACGAAGACCGAACACCATATGGTTCAGACCTGCAAAATCAATGTGTATCCGATCTGGCTCGACCTCGAGCATTTCCGCCACGCTCATACGCATACCGATCGGCACGTTGCATAGGCCGACCGTCTTTTTTATGTTACTGTAGCGCAATACCGCTTCCGTCACCATCCCCGCTGGATTGGAAAAGTTTATCAACCAGGCATCCGGGCACAGCGCTTCAATGTCCTTGCATATATCCAAAATCACCGGAATGGTGCGCAGTCCCTTAAATAACCCACCGGGGCCATTGGTCTCCTGTCCGATTACATCATATTTTAACGGTATTTTTTCATCCTTGGCTCTGGCTTCCAGCAGTCCCACACGAAGTTGTGTCGTTACAAAATCCGCTCCCGGTAGCGCCTCCTTCCGATCATAAGAGAGTTTGATTTCCATCGGAACACCTGCTTTTTTCACCATCCGTTTAGCAAGTGCACCTACCGTTTCTAATTTTTCTTCTCCTTCCGGAATATCGACAAGCCACAATTCTTTGATCGGCAGTTCCTTATAACGCTTGATAAAACCTTCTACTAATTCGGGAGTATAGCTTGATCCGCCACCGATTGTCACTACTTTGATACCAGCCATTATTTCACGCCTCTCTATTGTTTTCGTCACACTTTGCCGGGATCCATGTCATCAGTCCCGGCGAAATTCGAAAAGAGACGCAGCGGGGTTGATTGTTTCCGCTGCGTCTCCGCTAGTCAGTCGCAGCGAGATCAAAATCCGTTATTTTCTGCAACTTGTTTGATCCAGCCTGCACTTTTCTTTGGTGTTCTTTCCTTAGTCTCGATGTCCACGGAAAAGAATCCATATCTATTCTTATAAGCATTCATCCAGGACCAATTGTCCATGAAAGACCATAAATGGTAGCCTTTTGCGTTGGCACCTTCTTCTATTGCCTTGTGAAGCCATTCCAGGTGTCCTTTGATAAATTCAATACGATAATCGTCCTGAATCTGTCCATCTTCCAAGAAACGATCTTCATCCTGTACACCCATACCATTTTCGGAAATAAAGGATTCAATGTTCCCGTAATTTTCTTTCAGGTTCATCATGATATCGTAAATGCCTTTTTCATAAATCTCCCAGCCACGATACTTGTTCATTTTACGGCCTGGCATCTCATAATGATCGAAGAACCATTCTGGCATAAATGGACTGTACGGGTTAGGCAACGTTTCCTTTGCCTTGACACGGCGAGGCTGATAGTAATTGACACCAAGCAAGTCTACCGTGTTATTTTTGATCAATTGCTTGTCGCCTGGCTCTGTCACCGGCAGCTGGCCGTGCTCTTCTAAAATATCGATCAATTCCCGCGGATATTCTCCTAACACGGAAGGATCGAGGAAGCTCCGGTTAAAGAAAAGATCAGCAATGCGGGAAGCTCTTAGATCGGCCGGGTTTTGGCTTCTTGGATAAGAAGGTGTCAAATTCAAAATAATGCCGATCTTCCCATCCTCGATTTCGAAGGTACGGAACGCTTCCACTGCCTTCGCATGTGCCACTACCGTATGATAGGCAACTTGTGCAGCCCTTTTGGCATCAACAACATTCGGATAATGAAAGTCGTATAGATAGCCGCCTTCAACCGGCACGATTGGTTCATTGAATGTAAACCACTTCTTGACGCGGTCGCCAAACAGACGAAATGCTTGCTTAGCATATGCTTCATACGCATCTACTACATCCCTGCTTTCCCAACCTCCTTCATTTTGCAGCTCCAACGGCATGTCAAAATGATACAGATTGACAAACGGTTCAATATCATTGGCAATCAATTCATCAATTACGTTGTTATAAAAAGTTACTGCTTCCTGGTTCACTTCTCCTCGGCCACCAGGGATAAGACGGGACCATGAAATCGATAGGCGGAATGTATTATGGCCGATTTGCTTCATCAGCTGGACATCTTCCTTGTATCGGTGGTAAAAGTCAGAAGTCGTCTGGGGTCCTACCCCTTCAAAAAAACGGTTTGGCTCTTTGTCGTACCATTCGTCCCATATATTCCTGCCTTTGCCGCCTTCCTTTGCCGCTCCTTCAATCTGTGTTGCAGATGTAGCACTTCCCCACCAGAACCCTTCTGGAAATTTATATTGAACAGCCATGTTGATTACCTCCTGCTACTTGTTTCGATAGATTTCGATGATTTCTACGGCTAAATCCCTAACTGTCATGGAAGTCATCAGGTGGTCCTGTGAATGGATGAGAATCACATTCACAGAAGCCCCCTCCCCACTTGCTTCCGCTTGAAGCAATTTAGTTTGATAACCGTGCGCTTTGCCCAGCTCCTCACCAGCTTCTTCGATGAGGCGGTCGGCTTCGGCAAAATTCCCTTCTTTGGCTTCCTGAATAGCTTCCATGGCACTCGATTTACCATTTCCTGCATACAAGATGATTTGAAATGCGATTTCTGTTATGTTATCCATCGGTTATTCCACCTTTAAGTCTCAAGTTAATGATTTACATGTTGACACTTTCATTTCGCTGGTCTTCAGCAGAACGTTCATTTTCGTAATATTGTTTATCCATGATTTTCAGGAACGGCCACCAAATGACAAACACGACAGCAATGTTGAACAACTGCAATGCCCCGCCTTGCCAGCTGTTTCCCGTCGCCAGGAATCCGCTCAACACGGTCGGCGTTGTCCATGGTACAATAACGCCATTTGGATAAGGTACCAAACCGGAAGCCATTGCATAATAAGTGATGAACGTAACGATAACTGGTGCGATCAGCCAAGGGATAATAATCAATGGATTCATAATGATTGNAGTCGTATAGATAGCCGCCTTCAACCGGCACGATTGGTTCATTGAATGTAAACCACTTCTTGACGCGGTCGCCAAACAGACGAAATGCTTGCTTAGCATATGCTTCATACGCATCTACTACATCCCTGCTTTCCCAACCTCCTTCATTTTGCAGCTCCAACGGCATGTCAAAATGATACAGATTGACAAACGGTTCAATATCATTGGCAATCAATTCATCAATTACGTTGTTATAAAAAGTTACTGCTTCCTGGTTCACTTCTCCTCGGCCACCAGGGATAAGACGGGACCATGAAATCGATAGGCGGAATGTATTATGGCCGATTTGCTTCATCAGCTGGACATCTTCCTTGTATCGGTGGTAAAAGTCAGAAGTCGTCTGGGGTCCTACCCCTTCAAAAAAACGGTTTGGCTCTTTGTCGTACCATTCGTCCCATATATTCCTGCCTTTGCCGCCTTCCTTTGCCGCTCCTTCAATCTGTGTTGCAGATGTAGCACTTCCCCACCAGAACCCTTCTGGAAATTTATATTGAACAGCCATGTTGATTACCTCCTGCTACTTGTTTCGATAGATTTCGATGATTTCTACGGCTAAATCCCTAACTGTCATGGAAGTCATCAGGTGGTCCTGTGAATGGATGAGAATCACATTCACAGAAGCCCCCTCCCCACTTGCTTCCGCTTGAAGCAATTTAGTTTGATAACCGTGCGCTTTGCCCAGCTCCTCACCAGCTTCTTCGATGAGGCGGTCGGCTTCGGCAAAATTCCCTTCTTTGGCTTCCTGAATAGCTTCCATGGCACTCGATTTACCATTTCCTGCATACAAGATGATTTGAAATGCGATTTCTGTTATGTTATCCATCGGTTATTCCACCTTTAAGTCTCAAGTTAATGATTTACATGTTGACACTTTCATTTCGCTGGTCTTCAGCAGAACGTTCATTTTCGTAATATTGTTTATCCATGATTTTCAGGAACGGCCACCAAATGACAAACACGACAGCAATGTTGAACAACTGCAATGCCCCGCCTTGCCAGCTGTTTCCCGTCGCCAGGAATCCGCTCAACACGGTCGGCGTTGTCCATGGTACAATAACGCCATTTGGATAAGGTACCAAACCGGAAGCCATTGCATAATAAGTGATGAACGTAACGATAACTGGTGCGATCAGCCAAGGGATAATAATCAATGGATTCATAATGATTGGAAGCCCGAATATCACCGGCTCGTTTACATTGAATATTCCTGCTGGAGCTCCCAATTTACCTAACTCTTTTAATTGTCGGCTTCGACCGATCAGGAAGATTCCGAGGATAACTGCCAAGGTCATGCCGGAACCGCCGATTCCAACAATAAAGGTATCGATAAACTGTTTGGTGACAATGTTCGGAAGTTCCTGGCCGGCATTGAAGGCATCCAGGTTTTGGTTGTTCAACGCGTACCAAATTGGATCAAAAACAGAGTTTACGATAATCTGACCGTGTAAGCCGAAGAACCAGAACAACTGGATCAACAGTACCGCCACTAATGTAGCCGGTAGTCCGCTTCCAAGTGCTGTCAGCGGTTCTTGGATCAAGGTATAAATGAAATTTTGCACCGTATCGAATGGTGTGTAACTGAAAATAATTCTGACAACCAGGAAAGTGGACAAGGTCAATGTAATCGGAATAAGCGCACTGAAGGAACGGGATACCGCTTCCGGTACGCCGGCCGGCATTTTGATTGTCCAATCTTTTTCTACGAAGAACCGGTACAATTCTGCTGCAATGAAAGCAGTGAAGATACCAAGGAACATTCCTTCTGCTCCCAAGCTGGCTGTCGGAATAACTCCGCCTACCTGTTCAATTGTTTCATTTACTTCAAACTCGATGACCTGTGGCGTAAGAATCAAAAAGGATGCCAGGGCAACCGCGCCACCATAAATCGACTCGCCCCCATAGTGTTCCGTCAACTTATAGCCAATCCCCAAAATAACGAACAAGCCCATAATACTTAGGGTGGAAGCAGATGCTGGCCCTAAGGCAGCTTGATATGCTTCATAGGCGCTATCACTTATCCAACGGTCCAGGAAAGGAAAATTGGCAATGACAACGAAAATGGAACCGAAAATGATGAACGGCAAAGCGACCATGAAACCATTTCGCAATGCAGTCAGATAACGGTTGTTATTTAATTTATCCGCTATCGGCATCAGAATATTTTCTAAAACCTCCATGAATTTGTTCATATTACTCTCCCCTTTTTTTCAAAGCGGCCTGCCTGCAGCTAAACGCTTTATGCTTAGCTGATTCAAACGGGCTCCGCTTTAATCTAATTAAGCTGTTATTCACCCATTAATTCCAATGCTTTATTCAAAACAGCTTCTCCATCGACTCTGCCGTAGGACATAGGATCGATGACATCGAGCGGAATCCCGACTTCTTCTGCTGTTTTCGAAAATTTCTTTTTCATAAAACGCATTTGCGGCCCGATCAACAGAACATCGGCACGCTCCATTTCTTTCGGTGCTTTATCCTGTGCAACAGCCCAAATTTCAGCTTCGATTCCTTTTGCCTCTGCTGCTTCTTTCATTTTCGATACCAATAAGCTAGTGGACATTCCTGCTGAACATGCGAGCAATATACGTTTCATCTATAATTCCTCCTAAGATGTTGGTTATTTTGTATCTGCCTTTATTGTATTTTACAAGCGCTTTCATGAACACACATTGTTTTTCCGTTGCACAACGGAAATGATTATGCGCTTACAATTTTTCTGTTTATGGGTTTGGTGGTGGTGAAGTGGAAAGCGCAGGGGAACTTCGGAATACCCACGAAGAATGGAAGGATGGATGATAGGTCAACAAAGCACTTAAATAATTACCTGCCCAGTTCGAGTATTAGAGAGCATTCATCACAAGTAATGAGGTCCAATAAAATAAAAAGGGATTTACTTCCAAATGAGGAAACTATGATACACTTGGATTACCTAAGTTTACTGCATGAAGGTTATTTCTTTATTCAACTAACGAGGCAGGTTAAAAAAGAATAAAATAAAGGAGATGTAAATTGGATTAGATAATAAATAAGATGATAATAACAATTGAAAAAGAAAATCGAATAATATGATGTTTGATATTAATTTTTCCATGCAAATGAATTCCATTTACTATTGCAATAGTGTGCATTAACAAAAAACAAAGGATTATAATTATGATAACTTTTGGATTATTTAGAATGAATAAGGTAGAAGTCAAGATAACGCCACCTAGTATTATTAAAACTAATGCAGACCACCTTGGTATTTTTCTTGCTTTAAATTGAAAGGCTCCACTTACCAAAGTAAGAAATCCGTAAATAACTGTAAGGGCAGTACTAATCCAAAACAAAAAAGTCATCGAAATACCTCCAATAAAAAATGTTATAAGATTATTAAAATATATGGGGTTAACCCCATGTCAATGTTTTTTGGGAAAGGGATGGTCAGATTTGAAAATTGGAGAGTTCGTAAATTTACTCAATACAACAAAGGACACTGTTCGTCATTATGAAGACTTAAAATTTATTAATCCAAAGTGGATAAATAATAATAAAGAATATGGTGAAAAAGAAGTCTTGAATTTTCAAGTGGTCAAGGAATTAAAGGAATATGGTCTAACACTAAGGGAAATTCAAATAATATTTAATTTAAAGGAAGCATATAACTGTGGTGACAAAGAACTGATTAATCAGGTGTTTGGACAACTTACTGGTCATTTAAATAGGCTTCGAAACGAAGAAGAAGATTTATGTAAAAGAAGAAAGACGTTAGAAAATGAAATAGAAAAAATAAGGGACCTAATATAATAGGAAAATATCTTGTTACAACAAATTTGATCCATTTTCTTTGCCCTAAGGTAGTTTGTGAAGAGTTGTTTGGTTAGTGGTTTATGTTTATCAAAGAAAATATATTCACGAAGTAAAATCGGAGTGTTTTCAACCAGATAAAAGAGTTATTTTTAGAATTTCTGATGGGTTATAACGGAGCTGAAATTGGATAAAAACATTTAAAAAATAAGCATGTTTGTGAAATATTGTATTTAAACTAACGGGTAGCAATAGTTAAACAAAGAACAGGGGAAGATTATTATGAGTTTGTATTTCCAAACCTATACAAATGTGCTTAAAAGAAACTTTATGTTGATCTTAATGGCGTTGGTTTTATTAGTACTTACTTTCTATTTATGGATTGGTGTTCCTATTTTTATAATTGGGATTTTCATAGTAGAACTAACATCTAATACGGCAATTACTCATTTTAGTATTTCTCTTGCAGGGGGACTCCTTTTTTCTATGTATTTTTTGCCGATCAATCTAAATGTTGCCAAGATTATTGCTGAAATAAAAAATCGAAGTGTATCGAATTCTTTTATACGCTTAGAAATGATATGGATATTAGGCGGTGCTTTATTTTTTTATATATTTATTATCCTTATTCAAGTATAGGGTGAAATACTTAAATTTGAAATTACATTGCGGCATAAATGGTTTGAAGGGCGGATAACAATTAATGAAAAAAGTAAAAACATTATTTTTTGCTGGGTTATTCTTATTACTATTAGGAATATATTTATCGACTCTTTTAATGACCCATTGGGTTGTAATCGGTACAATACTTGCTATTTTGGGTGGGCTTTTAATGGGTGGCAGCTCATTTTTCTTGCCTAAACCTCAAAAGTGACCGTATTTCTAATAAAATCACAACCTATTTTATGAAAGTACCATTTTTCTATCATTACCAACATTAAACTTTAACAGAGTCTATAGAAAAAAGGTTGCCCCATAAGCTTTTTACTTGTGGGACAGCCTTTTTCAGTGCTGTTGCTTTATTTTTTTATGGATCCAAATGGCTGCCTGCATGCCATCTCCCATCGCAATCGTCACTTGTTCCGAATGGGCGACGATATCACCGGCAGCAAACACATTCTCCACATTTGTCATTTTGGTACGTGGGTCCACGAGAATGTGCTTGTTTTTATAAAGCTCAACGCCTAGCTGCTCAGCAAGCTGGGAACGAACTTCGTTTCCACCCATTGCCACAAAAGCATGGTTCGCCTCCAGAGAACTTCCGTCAAGCAGCTTCACACCTCTGAATTGATCTCCTTCCGCCTCAATCTCAGCAATTTGCTCGGTGAACGTTTGAATACCGTATTCATTGAGCTTGCTTTGCATTTCTTCATCAATCAGCTGTTGGCCATGATTGATCAGGTGAATTTGATTGCTCCAATTTGTCAAAGCAAGTGCCATTCCCGCTCCAGCCTTTCCGGACCCGATGACGATCACTTCCTTATCCAGCACTTCAAACCCATCACAATCAGGGCATATATAAACGCTTATGCCGAGACAGGGAATTAACGCATCAAATGCCGGCAAATGATCCTTGATGCCGGTAGCAATCAGGAGGGTGTGTGATTGATAGACATTTTCTTCGGTTGCCACACAAAAAGATTCTGCTTGTTTTGATGCCTTCTCCACCGTTTCTTCGACAAATTCAATACCCAGTGCTTCTGCCTGCCGCCTCCCGGTCCGGCGCAATGTAGCACCGCTTATCCCTTCCGGCCATCCCAGAATGTTGTGGTAACAGCGGCAAAGGCTGGAACGTCCATCTTCGGCATCGATTACCAGCACCTTGTCTCGATAACGCCCCAATTGAATCGACGCCTGCAGCCCCGCTATACCTCCGCCAATAATGATGCAGTCATAAACCACCATTCCACCTCCGTTGTCACTCCGTAGTGTAAACAGAAAGCTGCTTTTTAACGGCTGTAAGTTTTTAACAGGTCCGAGTCAACGCTTGTATAAGTGGATCAAAGTACTAGCAGCATCAGCAACGGAATCGTGACAATGCTAAGCAATGTACTAAGCAATGTAGCGCTGGATACAAATCCAGGCTTTGTCTGAAACTGCAGGGCGTAAATCGTCGTATTTGCGGCTGTTGGGGTAGCAGCAGTCAAAATCATGATGGCTTTGACCATGTCGTCGACAGGTAAAAAGAAAGCAATTGTGAAAGCAATAACCGGAGCAAGAAGCAACTTGATGGAAAGCGATGCTGCCAATTTACCGTAAGCCAATTGTTTTAACGAAATATTGGCAAGCTGCATGCCTAGAACGATCATGACCGTCGGAATTGTCGCATCTGCTACCATACTGACTGCAGACATCACTTGGTCTCCTATATTTAATTGCATCCAATTGAATAACAGGCCTAGTACGGCACCATACACAATCGGGACTTTGACTACTTCCTTTAAGGGAGAAAATGCCTGTTCCCCGCTCTCGCTTCCTTTGGCAGCATAATAAATACCAGCCGTACACATGATCAGCTGCTGCAGGACCATCAGAATGACGGCATACCGAAAGCCTTCCTCCCCGAAAATCAATAAAATCAACGGGGCGCCGTAGTTCCCATTATTCATAAACGCAGAAGCAAGAATGAAGCCGCTTGTCATGTTTTTGTCCCATCGATTGAAGAAAGCAAGGATATAGCAAAACCCGATGGATAAAGCGCATAACACAACTAAATAGATGCTCAAATAAACGTAGTCCAGCGTTATGTCGTTTTGATAGAACGTCCGAAATGCTAAAAAGGGCGACATTAGATAAATTGCGATAGTCGATATGGGCTTTAATTCAAACCTCCATACTTTTTGTCCGATAAACCCCAACAAAAATACACCAAAAATCGGGATCAGGACTCCGATGAATTCCATGATTTCCCCCTCTTTCCATGCCATGTTTGTTTCATATTTAACTATAAGAAAAGGGACCTTCTTGAGATCCCTTAATCATTTATGTTCCATGCACCTATTTTAACTTATCAAGATTAAAAAACATCGGGAAATGCTAGAACGGATTATGCTCTTCCCTTCCTGCTAATTACTTCATTATCCGCTTCTTACCTGTTTTTTTAATCACCTGGTTGACTACTTCGGAAAAAACGAGTCCGATGGCAATCGCACCGGAAATAAGACCTGCTTTTGCAGCAAGCTGGACGGCGGCATTATAATCATTTACCACAAAGTTGCGCATTGCGTCATAAGCCAGACCACCCGGCACTAAAGGGATAATACCAGAAACATTAAAAATGATGACCGGTGTTTTATAATATTTTGCACATACTTGACTCAATCCTCCGACCAAAAAAGCGCCTGCGAGCGTTGCCGGCACCGCATCAGTCCCCTCTGCAGCCAAGCCATAATACAGTATCCATCCGAGCATCCCGACTACTCCGCATTGAATCAATGTATTTCGCGGTGCATTAAAAAGCACGCCAAAGCCTGCGGCTGCTATAAAGCTGGTGATCAGTTGTTCTCCCATATGATTCAAACCTTTCTATCAAACAAATGAAATCCCGACAGCGATCCCAGCACCGATTGCACATGCTGTAAGCAGTGCCTCTGCCCCCTTTGATAAACCAGCTACGAGATGCCCGGCCATCAAATCGCGGACAGCATTGGTTATCAACAGTCCTGGTACGAGCGGCATTACCGCACCGATAATAATCTTATCCATTTCGGCACCAAGCTGAAGCTGAATAAACAGTAGGGACAGCAAACCGATTATTAATGAGGCTAAAAACTCTGCGAAAAACCGGATCTCCACCCACTCATGAAATCTTTCCATGGCCAGATAACCGGCTGCACCCGCCAACATCGCCGGTATGAAATCAAGCCAGCTGCCATCGAACATAATCGCAAAGCATCCGCTTACGAGTGCAGCGGCAATTATTTGGAAAAAGAGCGAAAAGCTATAACTGTCCTGATCGATTTGTTTTAACTGTTCATTGGCTTCAGCCATGGAAAGCTCGCCGTTTGTCACCTGTCGCGATATACTGTTGACATCGGCAATCTTATGCAAGTCAGTCGAGCGTTCGGATATTCGCATGAAATTCGTTGGATCGGTTCCGTTTATCGAAAAAATAATCCCCGTAGGCGTTACATAGCTTTGGGAAGCTGTCTTACCGAATGAAGCCGCGATCCGTTGCATGGTATCTTCTACGCGGTGTGTTTCAGCCCCGCTCTGCAGCATGATTTTTCCCGCCAGCAGGCAAACACTGGTGATACTCGGCGGTGTTGATTTTACATCCATTAGCCATCTTCTCCGTAATCATTTTATATAGGTATTATAAGAGCAAACACCACCCAAAAACAACGACAACGGACTACAGTTTATCCATAGCAGGCAACTCACTGAGTTCCTTTTTCTTTTGTTTGCAGACCCAGGTACTCATTAAGCTATATAGTATTTTACAATTGATTTCACGATCAGCGAAGGAAATAAACGAAGACTCCTCGAAAATACAAACCGATTTCCTTCGTGCGATGTCTCGCTGCCGAAGCGTTCCTTGTCCTGCGGGAGGAAAGGCCTCGGTAAGACCCCGGAGAGCGCAAGCTCGAGGAAGCTTACCAGCCGCCCGCGGAAAGCGTAGTTTATTTCCGCAGCGTAAAGTCAGCGTTTATCTTTTTGAAAGATAAAAAATGAAAAAAGATTTGACTCTCACGTTACGTGATAGCTTATCGTTATAAATGAAGGGAGGTTCCTATCATGGGAATGACAGTGAAACAAGTCGCCGATTTAGTCGGTATCAGTGTGCGCACACTCCATCATTATGATGAAATCGGATTGCTGACTCCTGCAGACACATCATCCGGAGGATATAGAATCTATTCTGATAACGATTTGGAACGGCTTCAGCAAATTCTCTTTTACAAGGAACTCGGATTTCCGTTAAAACGGATCAGCGAAATAATAAACGACCCTTCCTTCAACCGCCAGGAAGCCTTGGAAACCCAGCATAGCATGCTGCTGGAAAAAAGGCGCCGGCTCGATAATATGATTGCATTGGTCGAACAGACAATTCAATCGGCAAAAGGAGAGATCGAAATGACGAACGAAGAGAAATTTGCCGGGTTTGATTTCAGCCGCAACCCGTATGAGCAAGAAGCAAGAGACAGGTGGGGAGATAAGGCTGTCGATGACTCGAATCAAAAAATCGGGAGGATGACGAAAGAAGAGCAGCAGACATTAGGGGAAGAAATGAACCGAATCTACCGTAACCTTGCCGGTTTGCGCCACAAAGACCCTGCTTCGACTGAGGTGCAGACTGCCATTGCGGAATGGTTCCGTTTGTTGAACAAAATGGGCAGCTATTCCCCAGAAGCCTTCAAGGGGCTTGGACAAATGTATGTCGATGATGAGCGGTTCACGAAAAATATTGACCAATTCGGTTCCGGCCTGGCAAGCTTCATGCGGGATGCCATGGCAATTTTCGCGGATAATTACCATTCGTGATGTTTAAAAACCCAGACACCCATGGTGGTGTCTGGTTTGCCCATTATTATCCAAAAAACAACATTTCTTTACATGTTTCACGTGAATCAACAATCCAAAAAACTGAAAAGAATAAGGTCACGGATTCACGACACCCTTGCAATCGAGTACCGAAAACCGCACCTTTGACAAGCTTGCCCGTGTCCCTATCCAGAAGTGGTGCTTGCTCAATTTTCATCCTGTTTCTTTTCCAAGCTGCCACTTTCCTTGTCCTGGAACAATTTTTTCTCCCGCCATTTCCCATAACGATAGTAAAGGAACGCAAAGAGACTGCTGATCACAAAGCTGATACCCATACCTAAGGCAATACCTGTTTCTCCCCAAATACTTGAACAAAGGTAGGTCAATGGGTAACGCAATACCCAGAAAGAAATAATATTCAAAATCAGCACCTGGTACATTGCTCCAGCCGCACGCACGGTTCCGTTCAAGATAAAATTGATTCCCAAAAAAGGATAAAAGAATGCAACGATCCGCAAATACTCGCTGCCAAATTGGACCGGCTCCGACTCCTGAATAAACAGTTTGATAGCAACTTCAGCCAGCAACACCAATATTAAAGCCAGCACAAGCATGATCGCCAGGTTGTAAAGCAGCCCATATTTGGTGATTTTGCCTACCCGGTCCCATTTGCGTACACCGATGTTTTGACCGGCCATGCTGTTGACCGCAGTTCCCAAAGCCTGGGCAGGAAGCATGATGACACTGTCCAGCCGCTGTGCGGCACTGAAACCGGCGACCACCGCTTCTCCATGAGAAGTAACGACACTCATGATCGCCGCTACTCCCGCCGAAATGACAGACATCTGCAAGCCGGATGGTACACCAAGGTTCAAAATCAACAAAACTTCTTCACGTTTTGGCAGCTTGGGGACGGAGAACGGTACTAGTTGATGCTTCAGTACATAATAAATTCCATATACAAAGGCGCTACCCTGGGAAAGAATCGTCGCATAAGCAGCCCCATTCACTCCTAATCCAAATCCGCTGATCAGTAAGGGATCCAAAAAGATATTGAGAACAACGGCAATCATGACAAACCGAAGCGGCGTCCGGCTGTCCCCAATGGCGCGCAGCACCGTTCCAATAAAGTTGTAGCCCAGTAAAAACAGGATACCTAACGCATTTATCCGCAAATACGTAATGGCATCTTCCATCATGGCTTCCGGGGTTCCCAGCAAACGAAGAATCGCTCCTGCCCAGCTGAAACCCACTATTCCAAGAACTACTGCCATCGCCGTAAGCACAACTACGAAAGCATTCAGGTACCGTTTCAATCCTTCCTGATTGTCCTTCCCTTTCTGTTGCGACAATATCGTCAACGTGGCATTATTTATTCCAATAATAAAAGATAAGATAGTAAAGATGACCGTACTGGAAACAGCAACTGCTCCAAGGGCATTTCCACCCAGCAGATTCCCTACCCATAAGCTGTCCGTGAATTGATACGAAACCTGCAGCAGATTGGTAAAAATAATCGGAGCCGAAAATACCAGCATCTGTTTTACTATATTACCTTCCGTGAAATCTTGTTGTCTGCTCAATGGTAAGACTCCCTTATCGTATCTTTCTCCTCATCTTATCACGGGCAAACCAGAAAATCATGAAGCATGGCTTGGCCTTCTGCCCCCCTCAACCAGAAAGAATCGCTTCCTACATGCCCAAGAGCAAAAACCATGTTAGATTTTCTCACTTAACTACTGTCAATGTGCTAAGCATCTTTTAAAATAGGGATAAATTCACGACGGAGGAGCGTTGGAATGGCCTTTTTGAGAGAAGCGGTCAACAAGCAGAAACAGGCAGTAATCCAACAGTTGGTAGTCGAAGGGATTGTCAGCATCCACGACAGGGAAATCTATCAAAAAACGATCAGTGAATTGGCGGATGAATACGCGGACGTTGCAGCAGTTTTCCGGTTGACTCAGAAAGCCTCTGAGAAAAAAACCATGCAAAAAGGAGCATCGATCCATGATTAATCAGGAAGCAGTAGATTTGGCAAAAAAAATCGTCGAACTTGATTTACAACGGGATGAAACATGGGAAGACTTAGCGGCACTTGCCGGAGAAAAAGCCCATGAATTACTGCGCAGGGTTCAGAACAGCTAAAGGATGGAAACGGGCTGTCCACAAAGAAACAACCGAACGATGATTCGAAATTCTAAGCATTCGAATTCGTTCGGTTTTCTTTTCGAATTTTTAAATAGTCACTGTTGCAGCAATCTACGAGCCGCTCCGGTTAGTAACGCGACACCGATTGGAAGTACCTCTTCATTTACCTCGAATAGGGGACTGTGGAGCGGGTGGCTGTCCTGATCCTCCCACCCACAACCAAGGAACGCCATCGCAGCAGGCAATTTTTCCGCAATGTGGCTGAAATCTTCCCCCCCCATCCCAAATGGCGCTTCATAAATGCCCATTGCAGGAAAAAGTGACCGGGCTGTTTCCTTATATAACGCCACCAAAGCCGGATCATTGACTAGTGCAGGTTCCCCTTTCTCGATTGTCAGCTGGTAAGAGCCGCCAAACAGACGGGCTGTAGCAGCCACTGCTTCCAACTCTTCGATCAGCTGCTGCCGTACCTTTTCTGTATAAGCTCTGACTGTCCCTTTGATAGTGACCTGGTCGGGAATGACATTTAAAGCTGTTCCACCATTGATCCCGCCCACACTTAACGCAGCAACGCCAAGCGGGTCTACTCTTCGGCCTGTCAACCCATAGATCCCTTGCAGTACATGGGTAGCTATCCATATCGGATCGATTGTCTGGTGTGGATAACCGGCGTGTCCTCCATCCCCCTTAATCGTCAATTTAAAATTATCAACACTCGCCATGCTCGGACCGGAATGCACTTGCAATTCCCCTGTTTTTCGCCATGGACACATGTGCAGGGCAAGTGCTGCTTCCACATCATCGAGCACGCCCGCTTGCAGAAAATAAGGTGCTCCGGTCAACCCAAATTCATCGGTATCTTCCTCCGCAGGCTGGAAAAGAAACTTGATGGTTCCGTTAGGCAGCACTCCGGATTGATAGTCTTCCGCCAGCAACCGGGCAACACCGAGCAGGATGGCAGTGTGTGCATCGTGTCCACACGCATGCATCACTCCGTCCCGCTTCGAAGCAAAAGGAAGACCGGTTGATTCCTGAATAGGCAATGCATCCATATCTGCACGCAAGGCGATGACCGGCCCATCCCCATTCCTTAAAACGGCTATAATCCCATGACCAGCAATCCCCTTTTGTATCTCGATTCCATGCAGCTGTTCCAAACACGTGGCTATGAAAGCACTCGTCTCTTCCTCCTGGAAACTTAATTCAGGGAATTGATGGAGGTGGCGCCGCCAGCCGATCAGACTCTCCTTTATCCCTGCCGCTCTCTTTTTCAGGTTTTGCTCGTTACCGGACAATCGTTCCACCTCTCCCTCAGCTGTTCACCAGCACATCTTTCGGCAACGATTGAATGGCCTGTTCCAAGTCTTCCAGTAAATCTTCAATATCCTCGATCCCTGCAGAATAGCGGATCAACCCTTCCGGTATACCCATCGCCGCTCGTTCTTCCGGGGTACACTCGACATGGCTGGTCGTTCGGGAAGGTCCCACGATCGTTTCCACCGATCCAAGGTTGGCCGCCCGATTGGCGTACTTCAACTTTGGCAGCAAATGCCGCACTGTTTCCACACCGCCTTTCACCGCGAAACTGAGCATCCCCCCATATCCTTCCATTTGCCGGGAAGCGATCTCATGTCCTGGATGATCATCCAGCCCCGGATAGTAAACAGACTCAACCAACTCCTTTGTTTGCAAGTACTTGGCGACAGCCAGGGCATTTTCACATTGTCTTTCCACCCGCAGCTTCAATGTTTTCATTCCGCGAAGCAGCAGATAGGCCGCCATCGGATCTAAAGTAGCGCCGTTTATTTCCCGGTAGTGATAAACTTGTTCGACCAATTCCTTGCTGCCACAGAGTGCACCGCCGAGCGCATCCGCATGGCCGCCGAGGAATTTGGTCGCACTATGGATCACCAAGTCAGCTCCAAGCTGTAACGGCTGCTGATTGATAGGCGTCGCAAAGGTATTATCGACGATTACCAGTGCACCGGCTCTTTTCCCCGCCTCTGCCATTCTTTTTATATCGGTTATCTTCACCGTCGGATTCGTCGGCGTTTCCAAGTAAAGCACGTTGCAGCCTTTCGCTATCTCGTTCTCGATGGCATCGTGGTTACCCGTTTCGCAGAGAATCACCTCTACTTGCTGGCGGGGCAGGAATTCAGTGAATATTTTATTGGTGCCACCGTAGGTATCTTTGATGGAAACCACTCTGTCACCGGGCTGAAGGAAGGTCCCCAGCGTATTGCTGATAGCAGCCATCCCGGTCGAAAAGCTGGTAGCCGCCTCCGCGTTTTCCAAACAACGGATTTTTTCCTCGAAAGCCTGCACCGTTGGATTCGTGTTCCGACCATAAATGTGTCCCGGCTTATTGCCCACTGCCACTTCATACCATTCATCCATATCATCGTATCCAAACGATACACTGTGGACGACAGGTACTTGCGTTGCCCCAAAGGCCAGCGAATCCCGCTCCCCAGCCCAAATAGCCTGTGTCCCTTTTCTAGCTTCAGTCATCACAATTCCTCCTTTAGGTTTTTCCACTTTTCAGCTGATTTTTCCATCGGATGGGTTCAGAAACAAAGGATCCCGAATGATTACTTCCCTTGGATAGTTGGTAAACGTTTCACAGCCATTTTCCGTCACTCGTATCGTCTCGCTAATCTCTACTCCGTAATTATGGAACCATAACGCCGGTATCAGATGGAACGTCATGTTAGGCTGTAAAACGGTACGGTCGCCACTTCGAAGGCTCGCCGTATGCTCTCCCCAGTCAGGAGGATAATTCAACCCGACCGAATAGCCGAGTCTGGCTTCCTTGGTAATGCCGTGCCGTTGTATCGATTGCTTCCAGATATCATGGACTTCCTCGCAGGTCATGCCGGGTGCTGTTTTCTGCAGGACTTCATTCAACCCTTCTGTAACATATGCCGCCATTGTCAGGATTTTGTCGTTTGGTTTTCCTACCGCTACGGTCCGCGCCAATGGAACATGGTATCGCTTGTAACATCCAGCGATTTCAATACTGACCGTTTCACCCTCCTGAAACGCATCATCCGACCATGTCAGATGAGGAACGGCCGTATTCTCTCCTGTCGGAAGAAAAGGCACTATTGCCGGATAATCCCCGCCGAATTGTTCCGTACCTGCAACCATATGATAGTACAGCTCAGCAGCGGTATCGCACTGCCTTCCGCCTGGTTTGATTGTGTCTATCCCTTTATTCATTGCCTGTTCTGCGATTTTTCCAGCTCTCCGCATATATTCGATTTCTTGCTCTGATTTGATTAACCGAATATGGTTGACCAGCAGATCGGCATCTTGAAAAACTGCGTCCGGCAAGCGGCTGACCAACTGGGCAAAAGCCTTGGCCGTGAAATAATAGTTATCCATTTCTACACCGATTCGTCGGTTCCCCTGTCCGATTTGCTTCAGAATCTCTGCGATAAATTTCATCGGATGATGGGTTGTGGAATGAACATAGTAATCCGGGTAATCGATGATATTTTCATCATAAATCCAGGTTCCGGATTTGGCGCCAGCTGCATCCATATGCCTTCCTATCCATAACGGTTGGGGCTGGTCCAAAATGATTACGAGCATTTGGTGAACATAAAAAGACCAGGCATCGTAACCGGATAAATAATTCATGTTAGCCGGATCGGTGACGAGCAATACCTCGATGCCTTGTGCTTCCATTTGCCGTTTCGTTTCTGACAGCCGTTTCTGATACTCCAGGATATCAAAGGGAAGCAATCCTACCCCTCCTCAAAATGATTATTTTCATACTATTATGATAATTCATCCGAGTGGCAGGCTGCGATGTGCAGGGTGTATGATTTTGAAAAGCTCCCGATTATACAACCTGACACATGCCAAGGACTTATATAGCCCAAATCAAACGGGATGGTGCACGTTCCATTTCCATAGAAAAAACCTTCCATTGTGGAAGGCTCGGGTACAATCTTCTATTTTTTCATCATCCATATCCGCACACTCAGTTCCAGCAAAAACAAGTCATCCGGATCCACCAGAGACAGCTGTGTCAATGATTCGATATTGCGCAGCCGGTGAAGCAAGGATTGCCTGTGTAAGTTCAAAGTACGCGCTGCCTGACTGACATTCCCTTTATGCTGATTGTACGCAAGAAAAGTCCGGATTAAATCAGTCTTTCTTTTTTTATCATATTCGACTAGCGGGAAGACAATTTGTTCGACTATATCTGCTATCGCTCCATCATCCGCAAAACGCATTAATAACCGGTTGATTCTCGTATCTTCAAAAAAAGTTCTTCCCCCCGGACCGTGTTGTTTTTGTCCGATTTCCAGCGCGGTTTTGGCCTCCTGGTAGCTTTCCCGGAAACAGAAAATGCCTTGATCATGTTTGGCAATGCCCCAAGTGATACCGGAAATTGGTAAAAACTCAAACAACCGTCTTTCGATAATATCCAAAAACTGATTGGCTGCTTTGTAATAAAAAGCTTGATCATCTTCGAGGTAAATAATCGCTTCCCCATTTTCAAAAGTGGCCATCGTTCGCTTTTTCAACACAGTTCCTGCATTGATGATTTCTTTCTGCAGGTTAAAATTCAAGCTTTGCAGCGAAGAATTTTTCGGTCCGTCATTGTGAAAACCGACCTGATTTTTATAAGAGATTTTTCCGACAAGGCAAGTGTATGGTAAGGATAAATCATAACCAAGCAATCCCGCTTTTGCAATCAACGGCCCCGAAACAGGATTATCGCTTTTGGCTAAATCGAGAACATAGTTATCCTTCAACCGGATTTCTGCCATTTCCACGGCGTCCTCTTTGGCAAAATGAAGGGCATATGCCGTCAAAGCATGTTCCAACACATTCATCAGGAACCAATTCAGCTGTTGACCGATTTCCGGCTGAAACAGTAGATACCCCTGTACTTTATGATTATTTTGTATCGCAAGACGGTAACACGGCCGTCCGTTGATTACTCCGGGTTCCAGATGGTGATACAGAGGATGGTCGTCGACAATTCCAATCGGTGTAGAAAAACGATTTTGCTGATCGGATTCGGCATGCTCAAACAGGACCTCCTCCTCGGCAAAGCCACACTGACAACGGACACTTCCCGTTTCATACAGGACAGCGACGGGCACTTGAATATGTTGATAGACGATTTCGGTTATCGCTTCCAACCCTTCATCAAGCAATACGCTGCCAATCAATTGTTTCCTGACCTCTTCCGCCTGATGCCTTTGTCTTTGTTTTTGCTTGTTGATTTCCTGCAGCACACTTTGCAGGACATCTCCAAAACGGACTTCCCACGGCATTTCCAAAATGATAAATTGATGGTTTGCTGCCAGCGAAAGGATTCGATCCGGGATGTTGAACACATACCTGCCCGTTGCAATCCCCAACATGGAAGCACCGGATTTGATTACATCCAGGACAAACCGTTCGAGTTTTTCCGGTTGTTCTTCACAACCAATTCCAGTACTTAAAACGAATTCGTTTTTCCGGACAAAATTCTCTACCGGACCTTCAATCACCGAAATCCATTCTACCTGCTTCCAGCCAAGCAGATCTTCTCCTGTTTTAACCGCCGAGGTTCCCATCACTGGCAAATTCACAATGTCATATGCCGTTAACCCCATTGCATCACCCCGCCTCAAAGAATCAATTAACCGATTACTGTATTATTAAAATATTCTGTTAATATTGATTCTATAATGAAGGCGGGCTTCTAGCAATTCAATTCCTTCCCCCATCCTTTTGTACACCGAACCGAGCATTTATCTGGCCGCGCATCATTTCTTTGCGTATCTTTCTATCCTCTTCCTTGCGTTTTTCCTTCAACATATCCTGCCTGATTTCGTATGTTTGCACGCCCTCTTCCCGCTTATTAGCTATATCGATCAATTGCTCCACATCTGCAAAAGAATACTTTCTGTTCCCTTTGTGCGACCGTTCCGGAAAAATCAATTTGCGCTCTTCATAATAGCGAATCTGCCTTTCGGACAGGCCTGTCAATTCACTGACCACACCGATAGTGATCACTTTTCTTTCTTTATAAGATGTGTCCTGTTCCATTCACTCACCGCCGCTAATTAGATTCGTCAACATCTTATTTCCGATTATACATGGCAGCAGGAGGTATTCCTACGTCTATGTAAGATAATCTGACAAAGTTTAAATGAAGCGTGTGATAAAACCTCACACCTAGCATGGATATGAAAAGATTAAAGGTTCGATTGGCAAAGAAAAAAGGCCCCAGATTCCAGGGCCTTCTTCCATTTAACCATGCTTGTTGAGGCTGGCAAAAACGCCGCCTTTTGCCATTAATGCATCATGGCTGCCTTCTTCTTCAATTCCATTCTCCGTCACAACGACGATTCGGTCGGCATTCCGTATGGTAGCCAAACGATGGGCAATAATCAAGGTTGTCCTGTCTTCTGCAAGCTCATTCAGTGCCTGCTGAATAATCTTCTCCGTCTCCGTATCAAGGGCGGATGTAGCCTCATCCAAGATAAGGATCGGCGGATTTTTCAAGAACATCCTGGCAATCGCGATCCGTTGTTTCTGACCACCAGAAAGCTTTAATCCACGTTCCCCGACAGGTGTTTCATATCCTAACGGCAACGATTCGACAAATGATTGCAGATGCGCTTTGCGAGCAGCCGCTTCAATCTCTTCGTCTGTGGCATCCAGCTTGCCGTATGCGATATTTTCCTTTAAAGTGCCGGTAAACAAAAACACATCCTGCTGGACAATACCAATCTGGTTCCGCAAGGATTGTTTGGTCACATCACGGAGATCCATGCCATCTACCGTAATCCGTCCTTCATCCACATCATAAAAACGCGGAATCAGTGAACATATTGTCGTTTTCCCTGCACCTGAAGGGCCGACAAAAGCTACCGTTTCCCCAGCCGGTATGGCAAGGTCAATATGATTCAATACTTGCTTGGAATGCTCATAGCTAAACGAAACATCCTCAAACCGAATTCCCCCTTTCAGCCCGCTGATTGCTTTGGCCCCCTGTTTATCCTGAACCTCCGGTACCGTGTCGATTAAATCGATAAACCTTTTAAAGCCGGCCATTCCTTTCGGATACAATTCCATCAGCGCACTTACCTTATCAATTGGCTTAAACAGGACATTTACATATAGTACGAAACCGACCAGCTGTCCATAGGAAAGCTCCCCGGTAAAACTGAGCCATGCTCCTACCACAAGAACCACAAGGGTGATGAAACGCGTCATCATATAAATGCCGGATGTTCCGTAGGACATTACTTTGTAAGAACGCAGTTTCGCTTTGCGGAAATTCTGATTATCTGTATTAAAACGGCCGATTTCGTAGTCCTCATTGGTAAACGACTGGA
Organism: Virgibacillus senegalensis; assembly: GCF_000821245.2. Taxonomy (GTDB): domain Bacteria; phylum Bacillota; class Bacilli; order Bacillales; family Amphibacillaceae; genus Sediminibacillus; species Sediminibacillus senegalensis. The sequence continues at coordinate 226,163 of NZ_LN611424.1, read as the reverse complement.
CGACTCGCACGCCGGAAACGCTGTCCTCGACCCTGGCATTGACTTCAGCGATTTCCCCGTACATGTTTTTCCAAGCATCGTTCATTTTTAAGTTACAGTAAGAAATGAGCCAGATCAAAAATGGCACAACAATCAAAATAATGATCGCCAGCTTGACATTTACCGTGAACATGATCAGAAACGCACCGGCAAAAGTCATGACAGAGATGAACAGATCCTCCGGTCCATGATGGGCAAGCTCGCCAATATCGAACAAGTCATTCGTAATTCGGCTCATGATATGGCCGGTTTTGGTATTGTCGAAAAATCGAAAAGATTGCTTTTGGACGTGCTGAAACAACTGCCGGCGCATGTCGGTTTCGATGTTGATGCCGAGCATGTGACCCCAGTAGTTGACGATATACTGAAGAAATGTGCTTAAAACATACAGAGCAAGCAGTCCGACACTGACCCAGACAATTGCCTGCCAGTTATGAGTAGGCAGCAGGCTATCGATAAACCACTGGACGGCAAGCGGAAACGCCAGCTCCAGAAGAGCAACAATTACCGCACAGGAAAAATCAATGATGAACAATTTCCGGTGTGGTAGATAATAAGAGAAAAAACGCGAAATCAAGTAAAAGCACTTCCTTTAATGTCAATAAGTCTATACGGATTATATGCTTTTACTAGCTATTAAGCAAGAGAGATAAAAAGCCGAAATCTTAAGAAGGATAATTTTATAGAAAAGCTATTTAGGAGAAATTATTTTCTAGTACACGAACCCTCGAAGTCCTCCGAATTTAGGAATTTGCGCCCATTAATTCGACATTCCTAAAAATCGGGCATGACAGTTGTTTTCCCTTCATTACACAACTATTTTCCTAGCATATGAAGCAACCTGCGGGTAGATATTACCATTTTATAGAAATCTATAAGATATTTATAGTAATCCACTAGTATTTTATGGTACTTTATAGATTGTAAATATTCAGAAAATTTAGAGGGGGAGTTATGTTTGGAGAAACGGAAAATTGCTTCTACTGCTATGGCCGTTGCTTTAGGGTTGAGTACCTTGACCATAGGTGCGCTTTCACCAGTCCAACGGGCTCAGGCAGAATCATTAAGTCCGCAGGTTCCTACCGCCCAAGTTGGGTCGCCGGTTGATTTGGGAATTGCCAATGATGAGAAGTTGATCGAGATGTTGAAAGAGGAAGGAAAAATAGCTGAAGATGCTACGGCTAAAGAAGCCCAGGAAGCACTTAACCGTTACTTGAAGGCAAAGGCCAAAGGTGCACCTAAAGATGAAAGTTCTGCCCCCGAAGTGAAAAACAAAAATGGCTTAAATGAGGGCAATCACAATAATTCGCTAAAAAATGGAAAAGGAAACAAACTTGGCAACGCCAAGAAAAATAAAGTGGACAGTGTCGAAGAAGAGACGTATGACGGCTCTGTCCGGGAAGACAAAGTACTTGTCCTTGCAATCGATTTTCCGGATTATGAAAAAAGCTCGATCACGGAAGATGAAACAGACATGTTCTATGAGGATTATACCCATGATCATTTCCAGGATATGATTTTTGGGGAAAATGGTTACGAAGGACCAAATGGGGAAAATCTCGTATCCATGAAACAATACTATGAACAGCAGTCCGGCGGAAGTTATACAGTAGATGGTACAGTTGCCGGCTGGTACACTGCTGACCATGAAGCAGCTTACTATGGCGGAAATTATCCAACACCAGACGGCAGCGATGCACGCCCGCGTGAATTGGTTTTCGAAGCATTGAGCAAGGCTGCGGAAGATCCTAACATTGACTTATCTGAATATGATCAATGGGATCGCGATGATTATGACGGAGACGGAGTTTATGACGAGCCGGACGGCATCATCGACCACTTGATGGTAATCCATGCAGGCGTTGGAGAAGAAGCAGGTGGCGGTAACCTTGGAGCAGATGCCATCTGGTCACACCGTTGGAACATGGGCCAATTGGTTGCAGTCCCCGGCGCAAGCTCGGACAGCCCTCGCTTTGGAGGTCTTTTGGGAGCCTATGACTATACAATTGAACCAGAGGACGGCGCTGCCGGAGTATTCGCCCATGAATACGGCCATGATTTAGGTTTGCCGGATGAATATGACACCCAATATACAGGTGCAGGGGAAGCCGTTTCTTACTGGTCGATCATGGCGAGCGGAAGCTGGGCAGGTGCTATTCCTGGTACTGAACCTAGTGGTTTCAGCCCTTATGCGAAGGAATACTTGCAAGCTGAACATGGCGGCAATTGGCTGACCGGAACCACTTTAGATGCCCACGACATTGACAGCAATGGGACGAGCATCTTGCTCGACGAAGGGGTTACAAAAGGTACGAACAACGATGCTGTAAGAATCAATCTTCCGGATAAAGAAACAGAAGTTAACCAGCCGGCTAGCGGTCAATACGAATACTTCAGCGGAAGCGGCAATAACCTGGATAACTCGATGACAATGACAGTCGATTTAACCGGTGCTTCCAATGCCGAATTGAACTTCAAAACTTGGTATGACATCGAGACTGATTGGGACTATGCTTCTGTAAAAGTAAACGGTGAAACAATCGAAGGGAATATCACGACAACCGAAGATCCGTATGACCAGAACCCAGGATACGGTATTACCGGCAATTCTGATGGCTGGACGGATGCCAGCTTCGACCTATCCAGCTATGCAGGCCAGGAAGTGGAACTCGAATTCAATTACTGGACAGATGTTGCTGTCGCCCAGCCAGGTTTCTATGTCGATGACATTGCTATCACTGTAGATGGAACTGCTGTCGTAGAAGATGATGCCGAAGGAGAATCTCCATTTACGTTGGACGGCTTTGCGAAGGATGAAGGAAAGTTTTATTCTGAAAACTATTACCTGTTAGAGTGGAGATCCCATAATGGGGTGGATGAAGGACTTGCCCACATCCGCCGAGGCGCCAGCCTGATGAGCTATGACGAAGGACTCATGGTCTGGTATGTCGATAACTCCTATAGTGAAAACTGGACCGGAGACCATCCAGGCGAAGGTTACCTTGGCGTAGTCGATGCCGATCAACATGCGAATTACTGGAGCGATGGTTTGGTTGCCGACACACGTTATCAATTGAATGACGCTGCTTTCAGCTTAAACAAGTCGAGCAAAATGTTCCTTGATTATACGGAAACACTCGGCGTAACATTGAAAGATAACCACACGAAACGGAATCCACTGTTTGATGACAGTGCAGATTACAGCAATCCTGGATTGCTGGATGCAGGCCGAAACGTCCCGACTCAAGGCCTGAAATTCCGTGTAATCGGTGAGAGCAACGATGGAACAGTCGGAAACGTATTGATTTATAAATAAAAGGTGAAAAGCCGGCGATAAAGCCGGCTTTTCTTTGTCTATTTTTTGTCCAAATACCGTGTATATAGTGAAGTCGAATGCTTTTTGGTATAGTAAAAGGGACAAGGAGGCTCAACATGATTTCCATTACACAACCCGCAGCAAAATGGTACATAAATGAGTTGGATTTGGCCGAAGGTGCAGCTGTACGTTTTTATGCTAGATATGGAGGACACGGCGGAGTCCATAGAGGATTTTCCCTTGCCCTGTCCATCGAGCAGCCCAATAACCCCGCTTTTTCCACCGAGGCATCAGGCATCACCTTTTATGTGGAAGAATCGGATGCCTGGTATTTTGAAGGCCACGATTTCCACATTAAATATAAACGGAAATACGATGAAGTTGAGTTTGTATTTGTACCGAGTGGACCTGCAAATTAAAAAGAGCAGGCAAAAGTCACGGACTTTTGCATCCTTTAGAACAATCCGGCTTTGTTTTTTACCGGAAATTCTTCTTACTTAAACAAATGTTGGGAAGTTCCCCGGCAGTCTGGGCACCGCACGAAAAGCGGTGCTTTTCACTTTTAATAATGGGTGTAGATTACTAATAACGGCCGGCATTACGGCGATTGTTCCTAAACTTCCGGATGAGCGGATAAATAATCGGTCCCCATTTAATCAATCTTTTAATCCATTTCCCCATAAGTGATCCTCCTTTGTTTTAGTTGTTAGTTTTCCTTTTTTAAGAGGATCCTAAACAGAGATCATCATCGTTGATTATTTTTAGTCGCTTTCGTATCCAGCCACATTTCCGTTTTCTCCAGTTGGCCGGCTATTTGCAGCAAGCGGATTTCCCATCCTTTTGGGGCAATAAATTGGACGCCCATCGGCAAGCCGCTGTCTGCCAAATGAACCGGCACGGTCATCGCCGGCTGTCCGGTAAGATTGGCCAGTTGGGTATGCGGTGTATACGTTAAGCTCGGCTCAAACATTTCATAAACGATTTGCTGTTGGTGCTGTTTACTGACACTATCAACCTTTAACAACTGCTCAAATTCCTTAACGGTATGCGTAAGTTCTCCATTTTCCGGTGCAGGATGGGCATTTGCAGGCGTAATATAAAAATCATACGTTTGGTGAAAATCAGCCATGGCGGCTGCAGCTGCATCCCATTCTGCCAGGCTCCGGGAATACTCCGCCGCCGTCACGTTTTGACCAGCCCGGTATAAGACCCATGAGACGATTTCCATATCTTCGAATGTCATTTCCCGGCCGAACGCTTTTTCCAACCCGGTCATCATAGCGGAAATTTCTCCACTGTTCATGATATAGTAATTTTCCATCAGCCTGACACCGTCAATTGAGGGTTCAGTTTCTTCTACGACATGACCCTGTTCCTCGAGCCAACGAACAACTTTATGTACAGCCGTCTCTGCATCCTTACTCACAGGAGTTCCAACCGGCGAAGCCGTCGTATAAGCAATTCGGTATCTGTTTCTTATCGGCAGCTGCATATCCTTCTGGTAATTGCCGTCATACAAGGGGATATGGAATGCCGCTTCCTGCTGAAAGGTCTGTAACAGGTCCAACAGCGCTGCTCCATCCCGGACAGAACGCGTCAGCGCAAAATCGATCGATGCTCCTTGCCATTGTCGTCCGTTGCCCGGACCGACCGGTGTCCTCCCCCTGGTTGGCTTCAAACCGAAAAGGCCAGTAAAGGAAGCGGGTATCCGGATTGATCCGCCCCCGTCACTGGCACCGGCAACCGGCACAATGCCAGATGCCACTGCAGCCGCGGATCCACCGCTGGAACCGCCAGAGGAATGGTTTTTATTCCACGGATTCTTGGTTGCTCCGTATATTTCTGGTTCGGAAATATTTTTCAGACCGAATTCCGGGGTATTGGTTTGTCCAATAAATAAAAAACCGGCTTTTCGAAGGCGTGCCACCAAATGGGAATCTTGTTTGGCAATATTGTTCTGCAGCAAGCGAGAACCTGCGGTCAAAGGCTCCCCCGTGATTGCCTGCGAAATATCCTTCAATGCCATCGGCACCCCGGCAAATGGCTGGGCATTGATATCAACCTGCTCTGCTTCTTGAAATGCCTTTTCTTTGCGGGAACGGATGACAGCATTCAATTCCGGATTCACTGCTTCCAGTCGTTGATAAGCTGCTTCCAGCAGTTCCTTCGGTTTCACCTGTTTTTGTTTAATCAGTTCCGCCAGCCCGACGGCATCATATTGGGTATATGTCTCCATCCTTGTCCCTCCTGAGTTTCAGCTGAATTGCTTTTCTTCTATTTTGCATTACCTTGTGTCAGCGATAAAGTCAAAGGCCCTCTTCCTGCATAAAATCGGCATCAATAAGGAAATGTAACTACCACCTGGACTCTAAAAAAAGGTGTGAATAGAATATGGCTGAATTTTTGAAAGATGCCGCACTTGTCCTTTTCCGAATTGTCACGATCCTGCCTTTGCTGTTACTTATTACATTATTTATGGGAAAACGGGCAATTGGTGAGCTTCCGGTCTTTGACTTTTTAATCGTATTGACCATCGGTGCAGTCGTTGGAGCAGATATTGCAGATCCCGGAATCGACCATTTACCTACAGCTGTAGCCATTATAGGAATTGCCTTGCTGCAGCGTCTCGTAGCCAGGTGGAAATTATCGAGCCGTAAATTCGGCAAACTTGTAACCTTCGAACCGACTGTTGTCATACAGAACGGGAAGCTTTTACGAGGAAACATGAAAAAAATACATTACTCAATCGACAATATCTTACAGATGCTGCGGGAAAAGGATGTCTTTGATATTTCTGAAGTGGAAACGGCTGTCATCGAGGCGAACGGTTCGCTTAGTTTACTGAAAAAACCTCAAAAAAGTGTTGTAACACGGGAAGACATGGCCATTCCGAAACAAGCAGCGAGCATCGCTTATCCTGTCGTCATCGAAGGAACCGTCTACCATTCTGTTCTGGAACAATTCCATGTCGACCAGAACTGGCTGCTGAACCAGCTATCCGCTCAAAACATCCATGGATTGGATACCATTTTTCTCGCGACCATCGATCATCAATTACGACTGCATGTTTCCTTGAAGGATGAATCGTCTGACGACTTGCCGCCCATCCATCATTAGCTTCTACGATTCGTTTTCCTTCAACTTCCCGTTCTGTCGAATTGCTTCCCCCTCACTCGTTAAGACTACCATGCCGCTTAAAAGAATCAACATACCTAGCCAGGATAAACCGGTCAGCGTCTCCCCGACCAAAAATACACCAAGCATAGCTGCTGTCAACGGCTCTGCCAGGGACAAGGTAACGGCAGTGGAAGATCGGATCCTCCTGAGACCGAGAGAAAACAGAAGGTAGGCGGCACTAGTCGCTGCAACACCGAGATGAAGCCCTACTAAAGCACCCTGCCATTCCTTCAGCCATGTCATATCCATGATAAAAAGCAGCGGAGCCAGCAGCAATGCACTGCCCATAAAGACAAGCGCCGTAATGGACAAGGCGGAGTGTGTTTCCATTAACTGTTTACTTGCCAGAGAGTAAATGGCAAATGACAAGCCGGCACCAAGCGCAAGCAGTACTCCCACTGGCCGGACAGTCACCGTGCCAGTATTGGCAAACAATAAAAGACATCCGGCAACTGCCATCAGCGTCGCTATCCCCCAACGCATTGTTTGCCGTTTTCGATAAATCACCAGTTCCAGAAGCCCTGCCAAAACCGGGGCGCTGCCAATCGCTGTCACTGTTCCGACAGCCACACCAGTCATTGTCACTGCCGAAAAAAACAGCGGCTGGTAACAAGCCATACTGATCATGGCCGGCAAAGCCTGCCGCCATGCTATTCCCTTCCATAAACGGATCTCCCACCCAAATACCAGCAGTAACAATAAAAGCGTCCCGCCTCCGACAGCAAGTCGGATAGCACCCACAGCCACCGGATGGGCCGTTTCAGGTGCAAATGTCTGGGCTGTCCCTGTAGTCCCCCATAGTATCGCTGCTCCTATGACAAGCAGGAATGGCATCCTCTCTTTCATCAACATCAAGCAACCCTTCTATCAAAAATCTAATAATTCTTTCTATTAAGTATAAATAATTATGAATATTTTGACGATATAAAAACAAGAACTGCTGCTTTATACCTACTCGAGACGAAATGTTTTGGAGAAAGGAGCAAACCAGACACAAGCAGACAAAGGAGGCAATTTTATGACAACATCGACAAAAAAGCAGAAAAACAAGGGGAATTTCTTTTCAAAAACACTACAGCGACAAATCTTGATTCCGCTAATCACCCTGATATTGGCGGCTGGTGCGGGTATCGGCTATATAAGCTACACCTTCAGTGCCTCTCTTACCACTAATGAACTTTCCAACAGTATTGAAAGCCAAACGAACGTTTTAAATGAATCCTTCGAAAGCTTTTTCCAGGGGCAGGAACAGATTATTAACCATTATGCCGAGCAAAATGAATTTACCCATTTTGATGAGCAGCGCAGTGACCTGATGGACTCCTTAACAAATATTTCTTCTTCCAGTGACGCCATATCTGTTGCTTACCTCGGCACCGAACAAGAAGGGGAAATGCTGACCTCCCCTGAATTGAACCTGGATGATGACTATGACCCCAGAACGCGGCCCTGGTACCAGAATGCGACAGAAAACATCGGCGAAGTCATTTGGACAGAGCCATATATTGATGCTGATACCGGAGATTTAATCGTCAGTACGGCAAAAGCGGTCGAAGCGGAGTCTGGGACTGTTGGTGTTTTGTCGCTTGATATCAATATGCAGACCGTTCTGGACATGATCAATGCCGTAGAAATAGGGGATTCCGGTTATGCAGCTATCATGGACCAATCGGGTACATTCGTCGTGCATCCAGATGAAGCATATATCGGAGAGGACGTGTCAGAAGAATCGTTTTATCAACAGATCATTGATCAAAACAGCCCTTCCGGAGCAGTTGATTATTCCTGGGAAGGAGCCGAAAAAGCAGCTGGGTTCACCTTGAATGACCGGTTGAACTGGATTATTATCGGCACCGTGGACAAATCTGAACTGGCGAAAAAATCCCAGCCGATTCTGATACCGATTGCTATTAGCATTTTGGTTGTTTTGGTATTGTCCGCTCTTCTAACCTGGATCATCGCCGGAAGGATTACCCGTCCGATTAAAACGTTACAGGAAAAAATGAAGACGGTGGAAGAGGGAGATTTATCCGTTGACTTAACGCACGATAGCAGCAATGAAGTCGGACAGCTTTCCCAATCGATTAATCAAATGAAAGAGAGCCTTCGCTCGATTATCCGCAATGTGACCGGGGCTACTACTGCGGTTTCCGACCAAAGCTCACAGTTGACCAGAGCGGCGGACGAAGTGAAGGAAGGAAGCCGGCAAATTGCTTCTACGATGCAGGAACTGACTTCCGGGGCCGAGACACAGGCAAATAGCTCTACGGAATTGTCGGAAATGATGACGGACTTCCTGGCAAAAATAAATCAGGCCCACGAAGGTGGGGAGCAAATTGCCGGCACATCGGATGACGTACTTCAGATGACCAAAAATGGAAGCTCCATGATGGAAAAATCGGTTACCCAGATGAAAAACATTGAAGGGATTGTCAAAGAAGCTGTAGCAAAAGTACAGGGATTGGATGCTCAATCACAGCAGATTTCCAAATTGATCAATGTGATTAACGATATAGCAGAACAAACGAATTTGTTATCATTGAATGCAGCCATTGAAGCAGCTCGCGCCGGAGAGCATGGCAAGGGCTTTGCCGTCGTGGCCAACGAAGTGCGTAAGCTAGCTGAACAGGTTTCCAACTCTGTCGGGGACATTACCGAAATTGTCGGCAATATCCAGCATGAGTCCAGCAGCGTGGCAGATTCCCTTGAAGCTGGCTATAAGGAAGTCGATGAAGGATCACGGCAAATCGAGGAGACCGGTGAGACATTCCAGGAAATTGATCAATCAGTGAGAAAGATGGTAGAAAGCATTCAGCATATTTCCGCTAACCTGCGGGACATTGCCGAAAACAGCAACAGCATGAATGAATCGATCCAGGAAATTGCAGCGGTCTCAGAGGAATCGGCAGCAGGCATTGAACAGGCATCAGCCTCTGCTCAGCAATCGACCAGTGCAATGGAGGAAGTTTCCGAAAATGCAGGTGAGCTGTCCAGACTGGCAGAAGAATTAGAGGAACAGACAACTAAATATAAGGCATAAAGAGATTGCCCATAAACAAGTGAAAAACGTGAAGGATTCCTATTTCTTCACGTTTTTTTCTCGGTTTGAAATAAAGTGGTAATCAACCGTTACGGCAACATTCTTCGCTTTCCGCGGGCACGGCCTCAGCTTCATCAGAAGCACACCCCGCTTCTTGCGGGATCTTCGGACGCGTGCTGGTCCCGCTGGAATCTCCGTATGCTGCCTATGCTGATCCATCGGTCCTTATTATATTACTCTGGTTTTCTAGGGCAATTGAAACGGAATCAAAACGTAAACAACAGGTTTCGATAGCTTAATTGCATACAATACACAAACTTTTAGCGGAGGAAATACCTGAGACCCCTGCGGGAGGAGTTGCCTCGGTGAGATCCCGCAGAGCTTTAGCTCGAGGAAGCTCACCAGCCGCCCGTGGAAAGCGTAGGGTATTTCCACAGCGAGAAAAGCACTCCGATAAGGATGGAAGGAAGTCATCCAAAGTTAGTAGGCATTTATTTAGTAAGCAAAAAACACGCTCGGGTTCATTTCCAAGCGTGTTTCCTTCTGTTTGTATTGTTTTTTATCATACTAAAAATTAATAGCTTTAGTATTCGGTTTGAGCATTACCTCATTGTACTTGCTCAAGCAGCTTATAAGCTTCTTCCTTTGTTTGCACTTGCAACAGCTGTTCCCGGAAACTTTCATCCATCAACTTACGGGATAGCATCTGCAATATTTTCAAATGCGCATTGCCCTCGGCTTCTTCCGGCACGGCAATCAGGAAAATCAGTTTGGCTGCAGTGCCATCCATACTGTTCCAGTCGACTCCGTCCGGCTTTCTGCCAAATACGACACTTGGACGCTTTACGGCATTTGATTTTCCGTGCGGTATGGCAATATTCATGCCAATTCCGGTTGTACTTTCCTGTTCCCGCTCGATGATTTTCTGTTTAAAAGCTTGCGGGGACGTCAACAGTCCATTGGCATCCAACTTATTGATTAGTTCATCCAAGACTTCATCCTGCGTGTTTCCCTGCAAATCAATATCGATCAACGCGGGACTCGTAATATCCGTCAGTTTATTGATTTCCTCTTGTGACGAACCTGTTTGCTGTTGCTTCCCAGCTGTTTCTGCTGGTGTAAGGTTGTCCGTGGCTAATTGTTCGCTAGCATCTTCTTCATAAACATTGGGCTCCGAGCCATCTGTTACATGTCCATCCTGAACGTCTTTCTTTATCAACTTGACCATCAATGCCGTAACGAAGGCACCGACAATTATCGCAATGAAAAACATGATGACATTGTCCACAGCACCCAGGACACCGACAATCGGTCCGCCATGTGCCACCCGGTCACCGACATTTCCTAACATCGCGATAACCGAACCAGTCATGGATCCGACCATAATACTTGGAATGACACGCAATGGGTCTTGGGCGGCAAACGGAATCGCTCCTTCGGTTATGCCAAACAAGCCCATGGTAAAGGAAGCCTTCCCTGTTTCGATTTCGTTTTTTTGGAACTTCCGTTTAAATAGGAAGGTAGCAAGGCCAAGTCCGATTGGCGGAATGGCAATCGCTGCCGCAATGGGCCCCATTATTTCATAATTGCCTTCCCCAATCATTGCTGAACCAAATAAGAATGCTACTTTATTTACCGGCCCGCCCATATCGAATGAAATCATTGCTCCTAAAATTAACGCTAACAGGATGGAACTGGTTCCCTGCATACCCGCCAACCAGGTGGTCAAGGATTCAAATACTTGTGCTACCGGTCCACCAATGAAAAATACGAATGCCAAGCCAACAATGAGTGATGAAAAGACCGGAATGATGATAATCGGCATAATCGGCTGCACTGCTTTCGGCACTTTTAACTTTTTAATCCACAAGGCCACATATCCTGCCAGGAAACCAGCAATGATACCACCTAGAAAACCAGCCCCCGCTTCACTATTATAGAAGCTTCCGTTAGCAGCAATGTAGCCGCCGATAATACCAGGGGCAAGACCGGGACGATCAGCGATACTGAAGGCGATAAAACCGGCCAAAATTGGCACCATAAAGGTAAACGATGCGCCTCCGATGCTTTCAATTGTTTTCCAAAACGAGCCTTCTGGTATTTGGATCCCTTCAGGTGTTTGTTGTCCGCCCAGCGATAAAGCGATTGCAATCAAAAGACCGCCGACTACAATGAATGGAATCATGTAGGAAACACCATTCATCAAATGACGATATACCGGATTTTCCTTCTCCTTCTTTTTCGGACGATTCGCTTCACTTGGAGATTCCCCCTGTCCCTGATATACAGGTACACCTCCGCTGATCACTTTATTGATTAGCTGCTTTGGTTGTCGTATCCCTTCCTGGACACCAACTACCAACAGCTTTTTACCGGAGAACCGATCCTTTTCTACTGTTTTGTCAGCAGCGATAATGATGCCGTCTGCTTCTTCTATTTCTTGTTCGGTAAATTCATTTTCCACTCCAATAGAACCTTGTGTTTCAACTTTTATCTCTACGCCCAATTCGTCGGCTGCTTTTTGCAGATTTTCTGCTGCCATATAAGTATGGGCTATCCCATTGGGGCAGGAAGTAATCGCTAACAATTTCATCCTGATTCCTCCTAACTTCGTAATCGCTTACATTCACTATACCCCATATTGCCTGGGCCAAAAGTTTCGATTTTTTCCACTGCTCCGGAAAAATTGGTTTTTATAATCGTTTTATAAACGGCTGATAAATTGCTGCTTATCGGTTTCCTTAATTAGTCGTTCCACTTTTCCTGGCTGCTCCGTGAGATCCGACAATTCTTTAAAAATTTCCCGTACGTTAGGATGATCATTCGGCACTGCCAGCATAAACACGAGTGAAACCTTGCCTTCACCCCATTCCAATGGCTCTTGTAAGGTGGCCACAGCAATTGCCGGGGATTTAATCAAATCCGGACTGCCGTGCGGAATGGCAATGCCTGCTCCAATATTCGTATCAGACAGCTGTTCCCGGTTGATTGCTCTGTGTGCATACTTCTTATCGACAATGCCTTGCTCGAACAATTGATTGGCCAACAGTTCAATCACTTCATAACGGTGTTCCCGCTCTAGTTGCAAAGACACCAGAGAGTAATCCATCAATTCTGCAAGATGGGAACCCGATGATGTTATCGCTTGCTTTTGTCCGGAACCGGACTGCAGCTGACCGATAAAAGAAGCAAGCTTATCCATTTCATGCGCTTCCATCAGTGGGGATATTTGAATTGCCGGAATGTCCGTTTCTTCTACTGGTACAGTGGATACGATAAAATCAACCGGATGGTCGGCGAGATACTGTTTTACGTTATACTTCGCAACACTATCGATGACTTCAACTTCCGGGAACTTCCCTTCCAGCTTTGTCCTCAGCAACTGGGATACCCCCACTCCCATATGGCATACGACAATGGCTCGGAGCCTATTTACCTGCTGGTTACGCAGCCGCTCGATCGACGTTTGAAAATGAATCGTCAGATAGGCAGCCTCCTCTTCCGGCAGAGAAAAATCAAACTGTTCGTTGATATCCTCTAAAATATAAATCACCATATCAAACATATAGGGGTACATCTGTTTTATGTCCTGCAGCATCGGATTTTTAACAGGCAACCCGTAAGTAATCCGGTTTACAGTAGAAGATAAATGAAGGATGAGACCTTCTTTCAACTGGTCATCATCGGTAAAATCAATCATCGTCACTTCCGCCATGCGTGCTGTCAGCTTATTTACCAGGTCGTTCATCAGCGGGACCTGGCTGATCCAAGTAGAATCAGGATGGTTGCCGGGTAGGATTTGGTAACGCAGTTTTGCACCGAGAATATGAAAAGCGAGATAATAAATCTCATCTTCCGGAAACCGGACCGCAAATACATCGGCAATTTTCTCAAGAAACTCGACAGCCCATCGAAGCTCTTCTTTATCCTGCAGCATCTGCTTCTCTTTGGCCGAGATACCTATCGGTTGTCTCGTTTTTACACGTTTAATCATAACGAGAACATGAATCGTCAGCCGATCAAATGTATCATCCGTAAAGGAAAGCTGATGTCTTACTTGTAGTTCATCCAGTTCCTTTTTTATCAACCGGATATCAGCATCGGCAAACTTGGTTTTCATAAATTCAGCAATCGGCATTGGCTCCTGGCTGCCGAGCCTTGTCAACTCAGAGAGAGCAAGACGAATGTTTTTCTCTTTACCTTGAACGATATGCCCTACCTTTTGTTTGGAAATGACCGTAATATTCATTTTGCTCAGCCACTCGCGGATTTTATCCAAGTCTTTCCGAATCGCAGCTTTGTTTAAAAAATATTTATCAGCAAGCGCTCCGGTGGTAATCGGCTTGGTACTGGTCAACAATTCGTAAGCCATTTCCATCCTGCGGTCGCCATCGGACTTACGTTCATCCATTGGCTTCAGCGATTGCAATTGGTCGAAAAGCCTGGATTTATCCGGTCCCTCGATTTTTATATAAATTCCTAAACCAGGCTTTTTGTCTAGACGTCCCTGGGAATAATCCACCAGGAAGCGATCCAGCCGCTTTAAATCATTACGTATCGTTTTCTCCGAGCATTGGAAATGCTTAGCCAATGTTTCTACCTGAATATAGTTATCGTTTCGTGTCAGCAGAAACCGTAATAACTCGTGTTGTCGATCATTCATTTTGTTCACCCTATCACATGTCATAACGTATCCTTAAACGGAATAGCTATTTATCCTTTTCTCTTCTATTGCCCATATTACCGTTCCTCTATGAATTCGTCGATTTTTTTCCCCAGGTGTCTTCCCGGCTGATCTATTTTTCCGGCAATTCTGTCTCCCGTCTTCAGATTCCTAACCGAAACCACACCTTTTTCGGCTTCCTCCACATAAACACTGGTGGAGGACTGCAAGGTAGCAGATACAATCATTCCATCACGCTGGCAAGTAATACGCAGAAGCGGACGTTTTTCTATTTTCACGCGGCCGATCGATATGGCCCGGTTCTCTTGACGGCTGCTAACAGTCAGTGCTTCTCCAGACTCTATTTCCTGTAAATACTTACTGGCATCTTCCTGGTATACATACTGATGAAATCCCCCACCATTGATCCGAAACGGACGTGGAGGATACCCTTCCGACTGCCTGTTTTCGGAAAGAACCTTCAAATAGCCATGACCAGTATTGCCGATGTACAGTCCTTCGTCCAGCTTTAGTGCATCGATAAAATCAATGCATACTCGCATTCCCTCTCCGACCTCTTTGATTTCGACGACTTCCAAATAGTTTGGCTGTACTCCTTTTTCCACGATACCATCCTTTCCTGCTTACACGTCTTCTCTCAGTGTACAAAATCAGTTGTTTACAGGAAACCTTTCGACTTTCGGAAGCAGAAGCTCGTGCAAACGTCAGTGCGATGATTATTTTCATTCCCCTTCTATATAGGTGAAAAGAAAGTAACATGGATACCCGAAACTATAGTAAAATGGTTCGCATATCCAATGAAATACTGGAGGTTATGTACATGCGGGTGTTGATGATCGGACTTTTAGCTGCTTTATTTTTTTCTGTTACCTTTATCCTGAACCGGTCGATGGAGCTGGAAGGTGGTAGCTGGGTGTGGAGCGCTTCTTTGCGTTTTTTCTTTATGCTGCCCATACTGCTTGCCATCGTTGGTTTCCAAAGAAAAATCAAGCCAGTGCTGATACACTTAAAAAATCATCCCATTTCCTGGGTTGTTTGGAGCTCTGTCGGATTTGGCTTGTTTTATGCACCAATCGCCTTTGCCACCGTTTACGGTCCGGGCTGGCTCGTTGCCGCGACTTTTCAACTGACGATCATTGCAGGCTCCCTGCTCGTCCCATTCCTTAATAAAGAACAGGAATTAAAACAATCAATCCCTTTAAAAAGCGTGTTTATTTCCGCCATCATTTTAGGTGGCGTCATCCTCATGCAGATGGAGCATGCTTCATCTGTACCGCTGGCAAGTATTTGGTTATGTACGATCCCGTTAATTATTTCCGCCTTTAGTTATCCTTTAGGAAATCGGAAAATGATGCAAATCGTAGGAAGTGACCTCCATACCTTTCAACGCATTCTCGGCATGACCATCGCCAGTATGCCGTTTTGGCTGATTTTGTCCGTATATGGTGCGATCGCACATGGCGCTCCCTCTTCCAGCCAGCTTGGGCAGACATTTATTGTCGCTGTCTCTTCCGGCGTGATTGCAACCGGATTGTTCTTCTATGCTACCAACCTTGTTAAGCACGATACGCAAAAATTGGCTGGTGTCGAGGCTACCCAGTCAGGAGAAGTGGTTTTTGCCTTGATCGGGGAAATAATCTTCCTTCATGCCGCAATGCCGAGTCCGCTCTCCCTTTTGGGGGTATTTCTCGTCATTGGCGGGATGGTGCTGCACAGTTTGAACAGCGGCGCCCCACGAAAAGAAAAAACAGAAACAAAGCTGTCCAACATTAATTAACCTGGAGGGGAATTCCCCTCCAGGTCGCTGTCAGCCTTATAAAATCTCTCTGTCCCAATGGCGATGTTTTGCGGTCGCTTGGCGGAGCCGCTCGGCAAACCCGGTTGTACCACTCCCGGACTATCTTCCATTCCATTTGCTTCGAGAAGCTTTCTGCCTTCGTGGGTAGCTCCAATTGTTTTATAATGCGAGAATGCTTCCATAACGAAGTAGGCAGCCTGTTTATAAAAGGCTTTGTTCTCCTCGCCGCCCGCTGCGTACACCGCGTCGAACAATACGGAATCTGCTTAAAAATGCAACTTATCTTTTATAAATCCTTTTCATATAGTGCTAATAAGTAATCTTCTGTGATCACCAAGTCACTTTTTACAATCTCATCATCTATTATTTCCCACTTATCATTTTTAATATTAAAGTTTATATTATATACCTGGTTATCACCATAATACTTTTTTCTTACCAAAATCCCCTTATTACCATCGATAAATGCAACCGGTATTACATCCCCTTCTTCCCCATCTTCAAATAAAATATTAAAACTTTTCTCATCGTATTCTAGTTCATCATACAAAAATGTACTATATCCTTTCAAACTCATATTATTAGTTAATTCAAAATCAGATTTTACCTCGTTTTTTAGTATCGACATATAAATATCAAAATCTATCTCGTTGGTATCTACATCTTTTTCTTCTGATACTTCCATTGAATTGGCGGAACAACCCGTAACATAAAAAAGTATTAGTAAAATGAACACTAATTTTTTCATCTATCTATTCACCTCGTATATCGATTTTATTAAGAACTTAAGATATCCTTGTCATTTAACTCTTAAATAAGAAGGTAGCCTTAGGCTACCTTCTTATTTAAGAGTTAGTGATTAGTGATATGCACGTACATACTTTTCAACACTTTCTTGATCGGAATCATTTCCACCATAGTTATAATAAGCTGTTCCGAAAGAAACCATTTTCCATAATGCTGCGGTGTTTGAATATTCATAATTGGTTATACTTGCTGAATAAGTAGAGGAATCAGAGTAACCGGATTTGCTACCTTTACCTATGCCATTTCTATATAGTTGAAACCTATAATAGACTTTATCCACTTCATCTGCTCTTCCTCCATTAAATCCACCACTTCCTCTTACCCCCGTATCACCACCAGCATCAAAAGTGGAAATCGATGCATTAGCAGTAGGAGCAGCATTGGTTTCTATAGTACTAAATCCCATTAAGCTAACCAGTACTATAGCAAAAGTAAATAAAAACTTCATTTTTTTCATATATTTTCCTCCTCTCTCAAATTTATCTTAATACTATTTAGTTTAGGTATAGGTGTCAACGGTTTCTACCATATTTACCAATAAAACCCACAAAAATCTAATTATCGACATTATTCACATGCTAAAACAGTGCTTATTGCTGAAGCCTGAATGAACTAGAAGAGAATCAAATAAAAGAATAATAGGGAAATGTAAACGAACCGCCTCCCATTTCGGAAGATGATCTGGTTTTCCTAGTAAGACCTTGGCCGAGAGAATAGGTACAAAATATCGCAGGGAACCCGAGGCGATCCGTTTGATAACTTTCCTTTAGTTGTTAATCTATTAATGATCCATTGCAATACACAAGCGCAAAACAACTTACTATGCGAACATTGAATATACCAACGTTACAGGTGAAGCAAAGTGGTAAGGAAGAGCTTTTATAGGCGATAGACCCTTTGAAATTAGAAGGAGATCCTCCGTAGTAACCAGTTTGTCCCACAACTTTCGTTTCTCATAAATCTAGCGGTGAAATACCTCATTCAGCTTACGGGCAATCCGAAGCTCCTCCAATAGTTTTAAATATCTTCCTAAATACAAGCGTTGCCTGTCATTGAACTCTTCTTAAGATCGACCATAATGACAGGTTTCCTAAGACCTTTCGTACAGCCAATTTGAATCTGTTGCTCATGTCCTTAGAGCAAAAGTACCATCGGAATTAAATAGCCTTATTACGTTTAATGCTTGGAGCATTCTTTAGTTAACCAAGGTTTAAAAGGGCACGGAGGGGTTAATGATTGAGGAGAAAATTTGAGAAATCCGATGTCTGGGAATTATTAACATGGATCCGGAAATTTTCATGTTGACCGGAAGGTTGGTGGTTTGGTTAGTAAGAGGAATAGGCAGATTGATCGGTCACATTTTTGAGGCTATTTAAGACTATTCAAAGTTCTAATGTAGACGAAGCACTTTTATGTCGTTCGGAAGGGGAAATAATCTTTCTTCATGCCGCAATGCCCAGCCCGCTCTCCCTTTTGGGGGTATTTCTCGTCATTGGCGGGATGGTGCTGCACAGTTTGAACAGCGGCGCCGCACGAAAAGAAAAAACAGAAACAAAGCTGTCCAACATTAATTAACCTGGAGGGGAATTCCCCTCCAGGTCGCTGTCACCTTATAAAATCTCTCTGTCCCAATGGCGATGTTTTGCGGTCGCTTGGCGGAGCCGCTCGGCAAACCCGGTTGTATCTTTACCTGAAACCACTCCCGGACTATCTTCCATTCCATTTGCTTCGAGAAGCTTTCTGCCTTCGTGGGTAGCTCCAATTGTTTTATAATGCGAGAATGCTTCCATAACGAAGTAGGCAGCCTGTTTATAAAAGGCTTTGTTCTCCTCGCCGCCCGCTGCGTACACCGCGTCGAACAATACGGAATCTGCTTAAAAATGCAACTTATCTTTTATAAATCCTTTTCATATAGTGCTAATAAGTAATCTTCTGTGATCACCAAGTCACTTTTTACAATCTCATCATCTATTATTTCCCACTTATCATTTTTAATATTAAAGTTTATATTATATACCTGGTTATCACCATAATACTTTTTTCTTACCAAAATCCCCTTATTACCATCGATAAATGCAACCGGTATTACATCCCCTTCTTCCCCATCTTCAAATAAAATATTAAAACTTTTCTCATCGTATTCTAGTTCATCATACAAAAATGTACTATATCCTTTCAAACTCATATTATTAGTTAATTCAAAATCAGATTTTACCTCGTTTTTTAGTATCGACATATAAATATCAAAATCTATCTCGTTGGTATCTACATCTTTTTCTTCTGATACTTCCATTGAATTGGCGGAACAACCCGTAACATAAAAAAGTATTAGTAAAATGAACACTAATTTTTTCATCTATCTATTCACCTCGTATATCGATTTTATTAAGAACTTAAGATATCCTTGTCATTTAACTCTTAAATAAGAAGGTAGCCTTAGGCTACCTTCTTATTTAAGAGTTAGTGATTAGTGATATGCACGTACATACTTTTCAACACTTTCTTGATCGGAATCATTTCCACCATAGTTATAATAAGCTGTTCCGAAAGAAACCATTTTCCATAATGCTGCGGTGTTTGAATATTCATAATTGGTTATACTTGCTGAATAAGTAGAGGAATCAGAGTAACCGGATTTGCTACCTTTACCTATGCCATTTCTATATAGTTGAAACCTATAATAGACTTTATCCACTTCATCTGCTCTTCCTCCATTAAATCCACCACTTCCTCTTACCCCCGTATCACCACCAGCATCAAAAGTGGAAATCGATGCATTAGCAGTAGGAGCAGCATTGGTTTCTATAGTACTAAATCCCATTAAGCTAACCAGTACTATAGCAAAAGTAAATAAAAACTTCATTTTTTTCATATATTTTCCTCCTCTCTCAAATTTATCTTAATACTATTTAGTTTAGGTATAGGTGTCAACGGTTTCTACCATATTTACCAATAAAACCCACAAAAATCTAATTATCGACATTATTCACATGCTAAAACAGTGCTTATTGCTGAAGCCTGAATGAACTAGAAGAGAATCAAATAAAAGAATAATAGGGAAATGTAAACGAACCGCCTCCCATTTCGGAAGATGATCTGGTTTTCCTAGTAAGACCTTGGCCGAGAGAATAGGTACAAAATATCGCAGGGAACCCGAGGCGATCCGTTTGATAACTTTCCTTTAGTTGTTAATCTATTAATGATCCATTGCAATACACAAGCGCAAAACAACTTACTATGCGAACATTGAATATACCAACGTTACAGGTGAAGCAAAGTGGTAAGGAAGAGCTTTTATAGGCGATAGACCCTTTGAAATTAGAAGGAGATCCTCCGTAGTAACCAGTTTGTCCCACAACTTTCGTTTCTCATAAATCTAGCGGTGAAATACCTCATTCAGCTTACGGGCAATCCGAAGCTCCTCCAATAGTTTTAAATATCTTCCTAAATACAAGCGTTGCCTGTCATTGAACTCTTCTTAAGATCGACCATAATGACAGGTTTCCTAAGACCTTTCGTACAGCCAATTTGAATCTGTTGCTCATGTCCTTAGAGCAAAAGTACCATCGGAATTAAATAGCCTTATTACGTTTAATGCTTGGAGCATTCTTTAGTTAACCAAGGTTTAAAAGGGCACGGAGGGGTTAATGATTGAGGAGAAAATTTGAGAAATCCGATGTCTGGGAATTATTAACATGGATCCGGAAATTTTCATGTTGACCGGAAGGTTGGTGGTTTGGTTAGTAAGAGGAATAGGCAGATTGATCGGTCACATTTTTGAGGCTATTTAAGACTATTCAAAGTTCTAATGTAGACGAAGCACTTTTATGTCGTTCGGAAGGGGAAATAATCTTTCTTCATGCCGCAATGCCCAGCCCGCTCTCCCTTTTGGGGGTATTTCTCGTCATTGGCGGGATGGTGCTGCACAGTTTGAACAGCGGCGCCGCACGAAAAGAAAAAACAGAAACAAAGCTGTCCAACATTAATTAACCTGGAGGGGAATTCCCCTCCAGGTCGCTGTCACCTTATAAAATCTCTCTGTCCCAATGGCGATGTTTTGCGGTCGCTTGGCGGAGCCGCTCGGCAAACCCGGTTGTATCTTTACCTGAAACCACTCCCGGACTATCTTCCATTCCATTTGCTTCCAGAAGCTTTCTGCCTTCGTGGGTAGCTCCAATTGTTTTATAATGCGAGAATGCTTCCATAACGAAGTAGGCAGCCTGTTTATAAAAGGCTTTGTTCTCCTCGCCGCCCGCTGCGTACACCGCGTCGAACAATACGGAATCTGCTGTCAGGAAAGTGTGATCGACGTCTANTTTCGACGACTTCCAAATAGTTTGGCTGTACTCCTTTTTCCACGATACCATCCTTTCCTGCTTACACGTCTTCTCTCAGTGTACAAAATCAGTTGTTTACAGGAAACCTTTCGACTTTCGGAAGCAGAAGCTCGTGCAAACGTCAGTGCGATGATTATTTTCATTCCCCTTCTATATAGGTGAAAAGAAAGTAACATGGATACCCGAAACTATAGTAAAATGGTTCGCATATCCAATGAAATACTGGAGGTTATGTACATGCGGGTGTTGATGATCGGACTTTTAGCTGCTTTATTTTTTTCTGTTACCTTTATCCTGAACCGGTCGATGGAGCTGGAAGGTGGTAGCTGGGTGTGGAGCGCTTCTTTGCGTTTTTTCTTTATGCTGCCCATACTGCTTGCCATCGTTGGTTTCCAAAGAAAAATCAAGCCAGTGCTGATACACTTAAAAAATCATCCCATTTCCTGGGTTGTTTGGAGCTCTGTCGGATTTGGCTTGTTTTATGCACCAATCGCCTTTGCCACCGTTTACGGTCCGGGCTGGCTCGTTGCCGCGACTTTTCAACTGACGATCATTGCAGGCTCCCTGCTCGTCCCATTCCTTAATAAAGAACAGGAATTAAAACAATCAATCCCTTTAAAAAGCGTGTTTATTTCCGCCATCATTTTAGGTGGCGTCATCCTCATGCAGATGGAGCATGCTTCATCTGTACCGCTGGCAAGTATTTGGTTATGTACGATCCCGTTAATTATTTCCGCCTTTAGTTATCCTTTAGGAAATCGGAAAATGATGCAAATCGTAGGAAGTGACCTCCATACCTTTCAACGCATTCTCGGCATGACCATCGCCAGTATGCCGTTTTGGCTGATTTTGTCCGTATATGGTGCGATCGCACATGGCGCTCCCTCTTCCAGCCAGCTTGGGCAGACATTTATTGTCGCTGTCTCTTCCGGCGTGATTGCAACCGGATTGTTCTTCTATGCTACCAACCTTGTTAAGCACGATACGCAAAAATTGGCTGGTGTCGAGGCTACCCAGTCAGGAGAAGTGGTTTTTGCCTTGATCGGGGAAATAATCTTCCTTCATGCCGCAATGCCGAGTCCGCTCTCCCTTTTGGGGGTATTTCTCGTCATTGGCGGGATGGTGCTGCACAGTTTGAACAGCGGCGCCCCACGAAAAGAAAAAACAGAAACAAAGCTGTCCAACATTAATTAACCTGGAGGGGAATTCCCCTCCAGGTCGCTGTCAGCCTTATAAAATCTCTCTGTCCCAATGGCGATGTTTTGCGGTCGCTTGGCGGAGCCGCTCGGCAAACCCGGTTGTACCACTCCCGGACTATCTTCCATTCCATTTGCTTCCAGAAGCTTTCTGCCTTCGTGGGTAGCTCCAATTGTTTTATAATGCGAGAATGCTTCCATAACGAAGTAGGCAGCCTGTTTATAAAAGGCTTTGTTCTCCTCGCCGCCCGCTGCGTACACCGCGTCGAACAATACGGAATCTGCTGTCAGGAAAGTGTGATCGACGTCTAATTCGGTACCATCATCACCGGTTACATTGCCCTGTTTATCGCTGATCACCTCTATTTGCAGCCCTTGTCCCTTCAGTTCATCGATAATCGGTTTTACTTCCTTGCCGTTGAAGTTTTGCCCGATAATCAAGGCTACTTTCCGTGTATCCGGCTTGAAATTCGTATTTTCCTGACTAAGCGCTGGAGAAGCTTTCGTCACTCCCGTATCTTTTCCTTGTGGTGGATTGGCCCCGATCGCTTCCGCAAATCCTGTCGCCAGCTCGACACTGACATTGCCAAACATATCGACGACTTGTTGTTTGACTGATTCACTTTCCACTTTTCCTAATTCAAAGCTGAATGCCTGGATCATATGTTGCTTTTCCGCTTTACTCATACTGTTCCAAAACAACGTCGCTTGGGAGAAGTGGTCTTTAAAGCTGTCGCTGCGCGCCCGGACTTTATATCCATCCACTTTTTCCTGATAATGCGTAAACCCGCCTTCTTCTTCGCTTGCCGGTTCCGGTGTGTTGGCGGCAAGTGAATTATTGTGATAACTGACTCGCCCTTTGTTGATCGTTTGCCGGCCATACCCGTCGCGTTGATTATTATGAAATGGACAAACCGGGCGATTGATCGGCAGCTCATGGAAGTTCGGCCCTCCAAGACGAATCAGCTGGGTATCGGTATAAGAGAATAACCGTCCCTGCAGCAATGGGTCATTGGTAAAATCAATACCAGGCACAACATGTCCCGGATGGAAAGCAACCTGTTCCGTCTCGGCAAAATAATTATCCGTATTACGGGTCA
This sequence comes from Virgibacillus senegalensis, assembly GCF_000821245.2. GTDB lineage: Bacteria > Bacillota > Bacilli > Bacillales > Amphibacillaceae > Sediminibacillus > Sediminibacillus senegalensis. The sequence goes on along the minus strand of NZ_LN611424.1, from coordinate 202,669 downwards.
GCGTCATTTTTCCGATCAGCTTAACCGGAACGTCTTCCTCCGGCCAGATTTTAGTAGGATCCAGTATGTCAAAATCAAACCGGAATTCCTCTTCCTCCGGAATCATTTGGACACCGAGTTCATATTCCGGGTAATCACCATTTTCAATGGCTTCCCAAAGGTCGCGACGATGAAAATCCGGATCCTTTCCGTTGATTTTTTGCGCTTCGTCCCAAACCATCGAATGAGTACCAAGTACTGGCTTCCAATGGAATTTGACAAAATGGGCTTTTCCTTCTGCGTTGACGAACCGGAAAGTATGGACGCCAAACCCTTCCATCATCCGGTAACTACGCGGAATGGCCCTGTCAGACATAGCCCACATGATCATGTGCGCGGACTCCTGGTTATTGGCGACGAAATCCCAAAACGTATCATGAGCAGTGGCCGCTTGCGGTATTTCATTATGCGGTTCCGGCTTGACGGCGTGGATCAAGTCCGGAAATTTAATCGCATCCTGGATAAAAAATACCGGTATATTGTTTCCTACTAAATCATAGTTTCCTTCATCCGTGTAAAATTTGGTAGCAAATCCTCGTGCATCTCTGGCCAGGTCTCCTGAACCCCTGGACCCAGCAACCGTAGAAAACCGGACGAATACGGGTGTTTTCTTCGCAGGGTCTTGTAAAAAATCTGCTTTGGTAAATTCTTTCATTGACTCATATACTTGAAATTCACCATGAGCAGCAAATCCCCGTGCATGAACAATCCGCTCAGGAATCCGTTCATGGTCAAAGTGCGTCATCTTCTCCCGAAAATGAAAATCCTCCATCAGTGTCGGTCCGCGTTCACCGGCCTTAAGAGAAAATTCATCTTCTGATACTTTGAGACCTTGGTTGGTTGTCAGCTTCTTCCCTTTGTCATCCGTTTTGAACTGTTCCAGTTGTTCTTGCTTACGGTTTTTGTTGTCACTCATTCCCAAAACTCCTCCCTTTATGTAAAGATTGGACAGTTTTCTCTTCCCGGGTAAACCAGCAAACAAACAGATTATTTATAATTTTTATCATTTTTTAATCATTATAAATAGATAGTCGCACTAAATTAGTCTCATTAGCTGAAATTTTGATAAATTCCATTACACAGAAGGTTGGAAAAATATGTTATCCTATAGAAAAGTGAATTTGTAGGTGAGGGATAGATGAAATACTTATTCATCCTAGCAGCCATATGCAGTACCGTCTTTACTGTAATTGGCCAGGGCGCTATCGGGATTGTGGCGGGTTTATTTATGTTGCTTCTTGGCGCATTCTTTAGTAAACCCAGATTTAAAAGTTCATGGAGGGATTAATGGTTGAGAAGAAAAAATAAGGAAAATATGAGAAATCCGATGTGTTGAAACTATTAACATGGATTCCGGAAATTTTCATGCTCACCGGAAGGCTGGTGGTTTGGTTAGTAAGAGGGATAGGCAGATTGATCAGCCACATGTTTAACGCTGTTTAAGTCTCTTCGACGCTTTCCCACCAGACAAAGTGCTTTTATGCTGTTCAGAATAGGAAAAACCCGCCGGGGTCCGACGGGCTCTATCATTTCCATCCTATTTACACGGTTGCTTTCGCTTTGTCTTTCTTGATTTGTTTGCTTCGAAGTTGTCCGCAAGCGGCATCGATATCGGAGCCCTGTTCCACGCGAACACCACAGTTGATACCTTGGTCCATCAAGGTTTCATAGAAGTCCAGGATCGCTTGTTTGGTACTGCGTTGATACTGATTATGCTCATCAACCGGATTGTACGGAATCAAGTTCACATAGGACAAATGGCGTTTGTCCTTCAACAGTTTGGCAAGCTCCAACGCCTCTTCTTTATGGTCATTGACATCCCTTAACAGGATGTATTCAAAGGTGATCCTCCGGTTTGTTTTTTCAAGGTAATAATCGACAGCAGGCATCAGCTTTTCCAATGGGAATGCCTTGTTGATCTTCATGATTTTCGTGCGCAACTCGTTATTTGGCGCATGGAGAGAAACAGCCAAATTGATTTGAATGTTTTCATCCGCAAAGTCATAGATTCGGTGAGCGAGACCACTGGTGGAAACGGTAATATGTCTTGCGCCGATGGATAATCCCTTCTGGTCATTGACCACCCGGAAGAAGTCCATCATATTGTTATAGTTATCGAACGGTTCACCGATACCCATGACAACGATATGGCTTACTCGTTCGTCCTTCCCCGCACCATCCAAGTGGTGCTGGACATTCATGATCTGTTCGACAATTTCTCCGCTGGAAAGGTCGCGGTTCTTCCGCAACAAGCCGCTGGCACAGAACGTACAGCCGATATTGCACCCTACCTGTGTAGTGACACAGACAGAAAGTCCATAATTGAACCGCATCAATACCGTTTCAATTAAGTTGCCATCCTGGAGCTCGAACAAGAACTTGATCGTCCCGTCCTTGGACTCCTGCTTGACTGCCTGTTTCAACGTTTGCAAGACGAAATGATCCTCCAGCAATTCAATGCAATCCTGATTCAAATTTTTCATATCTTTAAAAGCAGTAACCCGCTTTTTATATAGCCAATCCCAAACCTGCTTGGCACGAAATTTCTGCTGGCCATGCTCGGTAAGCCAAGACGTCAGTTGATCAAAAGTTAATCCATAAATGGATTGTTTGTTCATTTATTACCCTCATTTCAATAGCTTTCAATAATTTTCCCTATCACCATACTACTCAATGTAGCGCCATGTAGCAAGCGGGGTTTATATAAATGCGAAAGGGAAAAGCTTCCGGTACCACATCTTGCACCGATTTTGCTACGATATTTTACTCATTCCTTGGCTTGTTCCCATCTCCATTCCTTATAGGAACAAGGCTTTTGACTCCCTCCTGTATGTCCTGTATGGTATGAACATGAATTCCTAGTAATCTAATGTGAATAATAATAGAAACAAAGGAGTCGTTTGATGAAAAAAATATGGAAAAGCTATCTTCATACGTCTTTGATTATTAAAATAACTGCCGCCCTTATCCTTGGCTCGATTGTGGGAATCGTTTTTGGAAGCCAGGCTGAAACATTGGCTCCCTTGGGCGACCTGTTAATCCGCCTGCTTAAATTCCTGATCATTCCGCTTGTTTTGTTTACCTTAATTGTGGGCGTAAATCAAACCAAACCAGGCAACCTCGGAAGAATGGGCGGAAAAGTGTTTCTTTATTACGTGGTGTCCTCTGCCTTTGCAATCGTCATCGGTATCACTGTCGCAAGCATATTCCAGCCAGGAACCGGTATGACACTAGGAAACAGCGAAGCAGTTGAGGTGCCGGATAATCCTGGCGCCGCAAGTGTTTTGTTGAACATCGTTCCGGAAAACATCGTGACGGCGTTCACGGAACTCAATTTACTCGGTATTATCTTTACTGCCTTTGCTTTTGGAATAGCCATTTCTTCTCTCCGTTCTTCAACAAATTATGGGGAATTGGGCGAAAGCGTCTATCAGGTGATAAGCGGATTGAATGAAGCGACGCTTGCCATTATGAACGTTATACTGCAATACGTGCCAATCGGTATCTTTGCAATCGTCGCAAACACGGTCGGCAGTCAGGGGTTGAACACGCTCCTGGAACTAGGCAATGTAGTAGCCGTGCTTTATACCGCTTTGCTTGTCCACCTCGGCATTTATGTCGTTTTCCTGCTCGCGGCCAAAGTTTCGCCAGGCAGCTTTTTTTCACAAGCGCGTACGCCGATGCTTACGGCATTTGTCACGCAAAGCAGTTCAGGGACCTTGCCGTTAACCTTACATGCAGCCAAAAATTTGGGATTGTCCCGCAGCCTTTATGGTTTCAGTCTTCCCCTCGGGGCGACCATTAACATGGATGGTGCTGCCATCCGTATTGCCGTATCCGCCGTGTTTGCTGCAAATATAGCCGGTGACCCGCTAAGCATAACGGATATGGTTCAGGTTGTATTGATTGGAACGCTAGCTTCAATCGGTACAGCAGGCGTCCCTGGGGCCGGGATTATCATGATTGCCACTGTTTTTGCCCAACTGAATCTGCCTTTGGAAGCAGTCGGATTACTGACAGCTATCGATGCACTGGTCGGCATGGGCTGTACAGCTCTGAACGTGACAGGTGATTTGGTCGGCACGTCGGTCATTGATAAAACCGACGAAAAAAAAGCGAAAACCACAATCGATGGATAAATAAGTTTTCAGAACTTGCCTGTTCTCTCCTTAGAAGCGAATTTGAACTTAGAAAAGGAAATCATCTAAACCTCTCTCTGAAGAAAAGGGATTTCTCGTTAGACAGAGAAATTAATAGATGACCAGTTCTGAAAACAGGAGGTTTTCTTATGACCTTGGCTACTTTTTATACGTATCCAATCATCCAGGCGCCCATGGCGGGTGGCACGGCAAACCCCAAACTTAGTGCTGCCGTGTCAAATGCAGGTGGACTCGGCTTCCTTGTGGCCGGATACAAAACGGCTGAAGAAATGCGGGAAGAAATCAAGCAAACGCGAAAACTGACAAGCAGTCCTTTTGGGGTTAATCTTTTTGTTCCGAGCGATGATACGATAGAACCAGCAATACTCGGTGATTATGCAGGAAGACTGGAAAACACAGCAAAGCGTTTAGCTGTTTCCCCAGGAGAAGCCAGGAACGATGACGATGACTGGGACAACAAGCTTGAAGTAATAATCGACGAGCACATCCCAGTTGTCAGTTTCACCTTCGGCTGCCCGGATTCCAATGTGCTGGACAGATTGAAGAAAAACGGTAGTTACATCATTATCACCGTTACCTCGCCTCAGGAGGCAGTAAAGGCGGCACAGGCAGGCGCGAATGCCCTCTGTCTGCAAGGGATAGAAGCCGGCGGCCACCGCAGCACGTTTCAAAACAACGATGATGCTGAAGACTTTTCCCTTCTCCCTTTACTCCGTCTCGTCCGGCAGCAGGTAAATCTCCCCTTGATTGCCGCAGGAGGCATCATGCATGGTCAAGATATTGCTGCATTGCTGACAGCTGGGGCAGAAGCCATCCAATTGGGAACAGCATTTCTACGCTGCCCGGAAAGTGGCGCAAAACAACTTCACAAGCAGGCACTTAAAGATAACCGCTTCTCTTCCACCACCGTGACAAGAGCCTTTACCGGAAGACGTGCCAGGGGGATTACTAATGATTTTATCTTGCAATACGGCGATTCGGCCCCGACAGCTTATCCGTTTGTCCATTACATGACGAAGCCGATACGAAAAGCAGCTGCGGAAGCTGGCGACATGGAAGCGATGGCTTTGTGGGCTGGCCAAGGGTACCGGCTTGCACAGGACTTACCCGCAGCAGAAATCGTCAGCCAACTGGTAGAGCAAGCGCAACAAGCACTTCAGGGACGAAAAAGGCTGTAAACCCTTGCCTATAGCCTTAGCATATTAGAGATAGAAGGTATCCGGGAGTGATCATATCGAATGGAAGAGCAAATGGAGCGAAAATCTGGAAGAGATTTTGGATGCTCTGTTTGTTCGGGAAAACCGCTCATCACCAAAGTATTTGGAGCTTTTCTTATATGCTCTATTTTCCTTGAAAGAAATCAAAAATAATGATTAACATCATAGGTAAAATGTAGTATTATTAGAAAAATAGAGTAAAAATTGTCGAATTTATAGTTCTTTTTTCTTATTATCATTCTTACTCTATTTTAACTATTGGAGAGGATGAGGTGAAATGAAAGTAACACTTCGAAATGAAGCAGGTTTAACAAAAGAAGTCAAATTAGGCTTTAGCTGGACAACTTTCTTTTTCGGTTTTTTCCCGGCATTATTCCGCGGAGATTTAAAATGGGCGGCTATTATGTTCATTATTGAAGCTATTCTCGGTTCGTTTACCCTGGGAATAGGAGCTTGGATAAGCGGGGTAGTATTTTCATTTGTTTATAACAAAATCTACATAAAAGAGCTTATCGAAAAAGGATACAAACCTGCCGATGATGCAGCAAAAACGCAATTAGAGCAAAAAAATATTCTTTCCCAGACAGCCTGATTGCATCCGTTTTGCTTCACGCAATAACAAAAAACGCTTGGATATGCTCTAGAGTGACCCAATAATATGAGACAGGAAAAAACACCCCCAGAGTCGTATAAAAGTATTTATCGACATTTGGAGGTGTTTTTGTTATGGGAAAGAAGATGGTTTATCCTGAAGAAATCAAGAGAGAAGTTATACGCTTAAAGCTTTCTGGAGAACTCACGAACAAGGAGATTATGGAGAAGTTTGGCATTAAAAATGAGACACAGATCAAAACCTGGACGAAATGGTTTAGGAATGGAGAGGAGCACAGGTTGGCTCAACCAATTGGAAAACAATATGCTTTTGGAAAAGGGCCTGATGATGATAGTGAAATAAATCAGTTAAGGAAAAAAGTGAAGTATTATGAAATGCGAGATGAATTGTCGGGAAAGTACCAAGAAATCGAAAGGAAGTGGTTCCAGAAGTATTCGTTGAAGTCGTAGAAGCTTATAAAGAGAAATACACGATCACTACTATTTGTGAATGCTTCAAGATTCCAAGGTCAACTTATTATCGTTGGAAGGAGAGGATATCAGCTGAGTTGCCCCTTCTCCATCAATTAGTTATAGGTATTTGTCAAAGTCTTTCATTTAGGGTGGGACATCGAAACGTAAGGGGTATTCTCAAAAATGATTACAAAATGATGGTGAACCGAAAGACAGTACAAAAAATCATGCAAAAGTATAACCTTCAATGCCAAGTGAAAGTGAAAAGAAAGGTTTACATTGCTGGTGAAAGCAAGTTTGTGGTACCAAACCTTCTCAAACAGGATTTTAAGACGGACCGACCTAATCAAAAATGGGTTACAGATATCACTTACTTGCCTTATGGAGAAAAAATGCTTTATTTATCAACCATAATGGACTTGTATAATAACGAAATCATGGCCTATAAAGTTAGTGACACCCAAGATGTTAAGCTTGTGTTAGATACATTAGAAGCTGCTTGTAAAGGAAGAGAAACTCATGAAGTTATTCTGCATAGTGACCAGGGTGCTCAGTACACCTCTTATGCTTTTCAGGAACTGGCTAAAGAAAAAGGCATTACCACAAGCATGTCCCGAAAAGGAAATTGCTTTGATAATGCCGTAATCGAATCCTTCCATTCCTCGCTAAAGTCGGAAGAATTCAACACTCAAAATAGAGTGCTCCTTACAAACTCTATTGTACTAGAAAAAGTAGAATCTTACATGTATTATTACAACTACATACGACCGTTTTCAAAATTAAACTGCCACAGTCCTGTAGAATTCAGGACTATAGCAGCATAGGTGTTTTTTCTTGTCCCGTTTTGCTGGGTCAGTTCAGCTCATATCCAAGCGTTTTTTATGTACCGTGCCTATAACCGGATCTTTACATTCTTCGATTCAGAAATGTTTCTCCAATCGCTTATCAGGATTGCCCGCTTCAGGTGTTTCCCATCATGCTGCTTTTCATAAAAACCGCTCTGTAAAAATTCCTGCAATTCTTTTAATCCAATGCCTAATTCCTTAGCCTCCACCATCAAGTCTACCCATTCCTGATCAAGCTTTTCATAACCCTCCACGATAACTCCCTCCTAAAATACAAGCGTATTTCAGGCGGCCCAGCCGTCTTTATTGTTTCCAATAGAAGACCTGTGGCTTTGCGTCCCTATCTTTCAATAGGTTTGCCCTTATCTGAGTTCATCGGGCAAGCAGCATGAATGAGCATCCATACCCCGATTTTCATACTATGATTATACTTGATGCTCCATTACACCTTCATTACATAGGCTGCGAAAATGGAGAAATGCCCGCCCAAAACTGCTGTTATTCCAATTAATGAACGGTTTTCAAAAAAAGGCTGCCATTCCTGGGCAGTGCTAACAAATCCTTATGGGTACTCATTTTTAAACGAATGACGCTGTGCTTGACGAAGCCTGTCTTTTAACTCTTCATCTTCTTCATAATACGCACAGGACATTTTTAAATAGTAAGCAGCTGCTTTTACATCCTTTTTTTGCTCAAACCAGTCAGCCAAATACAGCGACATATCGGCCCACTGCTTCTCGATCCAGCTCCTCATATCAAGAAACCAATCCTCATATAAACCCGGCATGATATTGTGGGTTCGATCGGAAAGCAACTTTTTGAATGCTTCCACTTTTTCTTCATCCCTTTGCAAGGCAGTCGACATTCGGATTTTATCAATAAGGCTCTGTAAGTCGGAATTCACGTTTGCCTGTAAAAATACATGCTCCCTGTCCGTTATCAAAATGGGACCGTCATGGGCAAATTCACTCTTTTCCAGGAGCTGCTTTAAATGATGCAGCGCCACGCGAAGTCGGTTTCTAGCGTTGTCCAATCCTGCTTCTGGCCAAAATATATCACAGAGTTCTTCTCTAGTGGCCGACTGCTGAATACTTAAGTAAACAAGAAGCTGCTTTGCTTTACGCTTTCCCCAGCCTTCAAATATCCGGTTTCCGTTCAAATAGGCAGAAAAGCCATGTATCGTATTGACGAGGAGGCGATTTGCCTGATTGGAGGGTTCGTTTGAATCTTGCATCAAACCCCTTATCTCGGAATACATTTCCGAAGTCAGGAGCTTTTGATAATCATAATCCAGCAAACTGACACAAGCAGGGGATTGGTGATGTCTTTTGATAAAACCATTAACCCAGTCGGTAACTAATTTCGGCTGATCCATTTGAATCATGAATGCAGCCTCCGGCACGGTATAACACCTTGCATTCGGATGAAAGTTCAGAATTGCGTTGGACAATTGAGGAGGGAATATAATGTCCTCTGAACCCGATAAAATCAAGATGGGAACCTTTGCCTTGCGAAGACTTTTCACGCCTTCCTTTCCAAATTCGGTATGAAACAATTCAAAATATACTTGTGGGGACACCTTTTTATAAGCGTTCAACAGGGTGGCAGCCTTGGTCTCCGTTGGCTTATAGCAAATTTTATCAACAATCCTCTTGCCCATGGCTAACATGGAATCATGCCCTTCGACCAACTGTCGCCTTTGAGCGGTGACCCTTTCCCCCATCTGTTTTGGATAATGGAGAGGGACGCTGAACAAGATCAATGTCTTTAACCGGGCAGGCCGCTGTCCTGCTATGTTAACTCCGATCAATCCTCCAAAACCCTGTCCGATCAAATGATAGGTCTCTATTGAAAGTTTCTTTATCAGGAAAATAAGATCTTCCGTCAGCAAATCGATGGTTCTTTTCTCGCTTCCTGCATCACTACTACCATGCCCCCGGAGGTCGTAGCGTAAAATATGATAATGCTGGCGGAAATAAGGAAGGACGAAATCCCATGAATACATGTCCAATCCGATTCCATGAATGAGAACCAGCGTTTCGTTGGCATAGGGGTCTTCCGATTCAAAGTGCTGGTAATGAATGGTTAAACCGTCGCGCTTCAACCGGGTCAATCGACCACCTCCTGTGTGCCTACCATGTATATTTCACTATTGCTTCCTACTACTACGATTCGCCAAAAGTTGAATAAATCCTTTGTAGCATTTCTTAAAGCAAAAGGCATCCTTCAGCACTACGGTAGCACTTGCCATCTATAAAAGTTGTATCCCTTCTTCTTCAGCCGTTGTTTAAAAACAACTGTTCCCACATCTCCGATTCCATGTCCTTCAAAGGGATAGACGGTTTATGGTATGCCGAAAAATAAAACCTTAGAACCACGCTAACAAGCTGATGACGATTTGGGAAAAGTCTTAACAAAAATATCAAGAATCCGTTTGGCAACGGCCTAATTTCATGAACGGAAACCAATGCAGCTAAAAAAGCGCCTTCCAGTTCCGTTTCTGGAAGACGCTCTTGATCAGGCAAGATGGTATTGGGCGCTTTTCTGCTTGAGACTGCGATATTTGATGATTTGGCCGGCATACCAAAGGATGACTACAAAGGTAAGCGAAGCACCGATAATAGCGGATAGCTGATAATCAAGGTTCAAGCCTTCCGGTGCATAGAATATATACATACAGACAACCCCTGTCATAAACACGGCCGGAATGCCACAAATCCAATGCAGCTTGAAATTTTTCAGCAAATACATCGCACCCGTCCAGAGCATTACCGTGGCTACGACTTGATTGGTCCAGCCTACATATCTCCATAAGAAGGTGTAATCGATCGTCGCCATGAAAAAGGCCGGGATAGATATCGGAATCGCTACGAGTAATATTTTCCACTTCTTGTCCATCCGATAGAACTTGGACAATATGTCCGTGGCAATCATTCTCGATGAACGAAGTGCCGTGTCTCCAGTTGTAATCGGCAAAATAATCACACCTAATATAGCCAGAATCCCACCGACGGTACCCAACAAGGAGGTGGAGATTTCATTTACCACACCAGACGGGCCACCTGCGGCCAGTGCTTCCGAAAGACCGGGAGTACCGTTAAAGAATGTCATTCCAGCAGCCGCCCATATCAAAGCAATGACCCCTTCGATAATCATGGCCCCATAAAAGATTTTACGTCCATCTGATTCCTTTTTGGTGGTGCAGGCAATGATCGGGCTTTGCGTGCAATGAAACCCGGAAATGGCACCACAGGAAATCGTGACCATGAGCAACGGCCATATTGGCAGGTCCCCTGGATGGAGATTGGCCATGGTAAGGTTCGGCATCGGTTTTCCCGATAACAGGGTGGCAATGCCCACTGCCGCAGCCATTATTAACAAGATTGCTCCCAACAAAGGATAAATCCGACCGATAATCCGGTTAACCGGCAGGATTGTAGCTAAAAAGAAATAACCGAAAATGATTGCCAATGCCACGATAAAGCTAAGCGGCGTAATTTGAGAAATGAGCTGTGCAGGCCCTGCAGTGAAAGCAGCAGCCACAAGCAGCATCAACACTAGCGAAAGTCCGTTGATAAATACTTTTGCAGGCTTACCTAAATAACGTCCTACCAACGAAGGAAATTGGGCACCCCCGTGTCTGAGCGACATCATTCCGGAAAAATAATCATGAACGGCCCCGGCAAAGATACTACCCACGACTATCCATATAAACGCCACCGGGCCGTACAGTGCTCCAGCCACTGCACCATAAATCGGTCCCAGTCCGGCAATATTTAAAAGCTGAATCAAGTTCCCCTTCCACCAACTCATCGGAACGTAATCTAAATTGTCCCGTTTCGTATAAGCTGGGGTGGTTGTCCGATCATCGATACCGAAAACACGTTCCACAAACTTTCCATAAAACATATAGCCAAGAATAAGCAAGATTAGTGCTGCGAAAAACGTAACCATGTTCCATCCTCCTGTTGAAATTCTAGTAGAGTATGAACAATCTTAACATTTTTACAGAGAAAGTAAATACAATATTCAGAAAAAAATTATTATTTTGTATACTAAAGGGCTTACATTTTAGCGCAGACTCCTAAGGCGGGTGCTGATGCGTTTACTTGTAATAGAAAAGGCCATCTCCAGTAAATAGAGAGATAAAAGAACAAGGCGCCAAAAGTATGTCTCTGGCACCTTGCATCTTTTTCTATTCCAAATTGGCATGCCTTCCGTACATTTTACTGGATTGCATGTCTTTTCTCTCCATGATTCGTAAAATAACAGAATCAAACAATACAAGCAGTGATTGCTCAAATAACGATCCCATCGGTTGAATCGATTTGCCGCTAGAACTGTCGGCCTTTGCTTGTGCCGGGATTTCGATCGTAATATCAGCAATTTTTCCAATGGTCGATTCAGGGTTTGTCGTTACCGCTGCAACGGTCGCGCCAATGTCCTTTGCTTTCTCTGTCATCGCTGCCAGACTCTTCGTCTCGCCTGAGCCGGAGCCGACAATGAATAGATCCTCCGGAAGTAAATTTGGCGTTACCGTTTCACCGACTACGTATGGATCAAGACCAAGATGCATCATCCGCATCACAAAGGATTTACCCATGAATCCTGACCGGCCGCCGCCTGCTACCAATACCTTATCAGCGTTCAAAATGGCATTAACCAAATGCTCTACCTGTTCATCGTTCACAGACTGCAATGTAGTTTTGAGTTCATCGAGAATTATTTCTGTATAAGCCGCCGTGCGCATCTTACGCGTTCACGCCTTTTCCATCATTAGTTTGATTTTTTCAGCTTCCGCTTTTTTATCAACTTTGCTTGTAATACCACCGCCGACAATGATCAGGTCAGGCTGTGCTTCAATCACTTCTGGCAGTGTTTCCAACTTAATACCGCCGGCAATAGCCGTCTTGGCATTCTTGACCACTTGCTTAATGGTCCGAAGATCTTCGAATGAATCCTTTCCTTCTGCTTGCAGGTCATATCCTGTATGCACACAAATATAGTCAGCACCAAGTGTATCTAGTTCCTCGGCGCGTGTTTTAATGTCCTTTACGGCGATCATGTCGACAAGAATTTCTTTCCCTTGTTTTCTTGCCGCTTCCACCGCTCCTTTAATGGAACTGTCTTCTGCTGCACCTAATATCGTCACGATATCCGCACCAGCTTTGGAAGCTTGTTCCACTTCATAAGCAGCAGCATCCATGATTTTGACATCTGCAAGCACTGTCAAATTAGGAAATGCTTCTTTTACTTCACGAACTGCGCGATGTCCTTCACTATTAATAATCGGAGTACCGATTTCCACGATATCGATATGCTCTTCTACCTCTTTGATCAATTCAATGGCTTGCGGAATATTTACTAAGTCTAAAGCTAATTGTAATTTCATCTACCCTGGCTCCTTTGCATGTAATGATGTATTCTCCTTCAGTTTAAAGGATTTCCACGCATCTCATAAGTACGCACTTTTCCCTCATATAGTGATAAAAACTATACTGTATCACCCCTCTTATCTTCTGCTGCAACATTTGTTTTTACTCTTGCCAAACAAAAAAGTGGCGAAACTAATGACGTTTCACCACTTTGGTCTGCTGTTATTTGGCTGCCTCTTTGATATGAATCGAGCCAGGAACTTCCTTATCAAGGTATGACTTGTATCTTTTTCCCCAGTCATACATTCTTTCCAATACAGGCATTAGGGACTCGCCTTGCGCGGTCAATGAGTACTCTACTTTCGGAGGTACTTCCGGATATACCTCTCTATGTACAATGAAATCCGACTCCAGTTCACGCAGCTGCGTGATCAGCATTCTTTGCGTGATTCCCGGGATAAGCCTTTTTAACTCGTTAAATCGCTTCGTTCCTTCATTGCCAAGGTGCCACAATATAATCATTTTCCACTTTCCACCAATCACGGAAAGTGTCAGCTCTTTCTCACAGTTGAACTCTCTATCGCAAACATGTCCCATGATAAGTCCCTACCTCCTATATAAAACACAACAGTATACTTTTTTACATTACTCTCTTAATGAATCTATACGCCATATTGCGTTACCATAGTATACAAGCTGCTGTCAGGCTTGTAAAAAGACTCGCTTTCATCCTTCCAAAAATGCAGCAATACTCCTAGATGAAATTGATTTTCCAGAGAGAATCGAGAAGAAAGCATGCTATACTTTTCGTAGAGTATAAAAAAGTGTGGTGATTAGGTTGTTCAAAATTCTGCTGATCGAAGATGACAAATCTTTATTTCAGGAAATCAAAGACCGTCTGCATCAATGGTCTTATGACGTTTATGGTATCGAAGACTTTCAACGGGTGATGGAAGTATTTACAGAGGTGCAGCCTGAATTAGTTATTATCGATATACAGCTGCCCAAGTTTGACGGGTTTCACTGGTGCCGGATGATCCGTGAGCATTCCAACGTGCCAATCATTTTCTTGTCTTCCCGTGACCATCCGACAGACATGGTGATGTCGATGAATCTTGGGGCTGATGACTTTGTTCAGAAGCCATTCCATTTCGATGTACTGATTGCCAAAATCCAGGCCATTTTACGCCGGGTGTATAACTATAGCAATGATATAAATGAACTAAAGACCTGGGCAGGGGCAACAATCGACCTGGAGCGAAACCGGGTAAGTAATGATTCCGGAATGGTAGAACTGACCAAGAATGAGATGTTTATATTAAAACTGCTAATCGAGCGGAAAAACAAAATAGTCAGCCGCGAGGAATTGATCAACCGCTTGTGGGATGATCAGCGTTTCGTCAGTGACAATACGTTAACCGTAAATGTGAACAGATTACGGAAGCGGCTCGGCGAGCTGGGAATGGGCGACTTGATTGAAACAAAATTCGGCCAAGGCTATGTGGCAAAAGAGCAGGCCTCCTTATGATTGGAAGCTTCTTAAGAGAACGTGCAAGCTGGATTATCCTGTTCTTGTTTGTACAGCTGCTTGCCTTGATTATCGGTTACCTTGATACAACGATCCGATTTTCTTCTATCGTCTATTTTGTGTTTCTCTCCCTAGTTATCTTTCTCGTTTTTTTAATCGTCCGTTATCATCAAGAATCGCGGTTTTTCCAAGAGCTTAAGCAACGGGATTATAATCTCGATGTAACAAGCCTTCCAGAACCATCTACTCCATTTGAAAGGCTTGTCGTCGACAGCATTATCGAACCGATCGAACAATTGAAAAAAGACGCTTCAACTAATCAACAATTGCTGGAACAGGAAAAAGATGATTTGCTTTCGTGGATTCACGAGGTAAAAACCCCGATGACGACCATGCATTTAATCATTGACCGGATAGAGGACCAGCAGTTAAAACAACAACTGAAAAACGAGTGGCTTCGCATTCACTTACTGCTTGATCAACAGCTTCACCATAAACGGATTCCTTTCATTGAAAACGACCTCTATATGGAAGAGATTGTGCTAGAGCCACTTCTGTTTAGCGAAATAAACGCCCTGCGCTCCTGGTGCATGCAAAAGCGGATTGGAATGGACGTCGACCTGACAGTTACCACAGTCTTGAGCGACGCAAAATGGCTTTCCTTTATCATCCGTCAGTTGTTGACAAATGCCATTAAATATAGCGACGTTTCCTCTGAAATCATCGTCAAAAGCAGGGAAGAAAACGGCCAGTCACAATTGCAAATCTTCGACAACGGCAGAGGGATTGAAGCAAAAGATCTTCCTCGCATTTTTGACAAAGGCTTCACTTCCACGACACAGCACCAGGACAATGCCGCGACCGGGATGGGGTTATACTTGTCAAAGCTGGCTGCAGACATGTTGAAAATCGATATCCTTGTCGACTCTGAACCTGGGGGCGGCTCTGTCTTCACCTTAGCTTTCCCGGACCCGGATGAATTCGTAAAAATCCGAGGCATGTGACAAAAGTGTCACATGTCTTTGTTATTTTGTTCGCAGATTGAAAGGACTAAGAAAACCAGAAATTATAAAATAAAGCTAACAACGCATTGGAGGGGTAACATTGAATGTATTGGAAGCTACGAAAATCTATAAAAGCTATGGCAATAAATTTACTAAACAAGAAGTATTGACCGGTATAGATATAGCCATCGAAACCGGTGAGTTCGTCACGATAATGGGGGCATCCGGTTCCGGAAAAACAACCCTGCTCAACGTCCTCTCGTCGATCGACCGGGTCAGCCACGGCACGATTAAAATAAACGGGGAAGAAATTACCGGACGAAAAGACAAACAGCTGGCAGAATTCAGGAAACATCACTTGGGCTTTATTTTTCAGGAATACAATTTACTCGATACATTGACGGTCAAAGAAAATATCCTTTTACCACTATCCATCTCAAACGTGTCCAAACAGGAGGCAAAGAAACGCTTCAAAGCGGTAGCTGATGAATTAGGGATAGCGGATATACAGGACAAATATCCGAATGAAATATCCGGTGGTCAGAAACAGCGAACATCCGCTGCGCGGGCGTTCATTCATGAACCTAGTATCATTTTTGCCGATGAGCCGACAGGAGCGCTCGATTCTAAATCAGCCTCCGACTTACTGTCCAAAATGAGCGACTTGAATGAAAAACGAAAAGCAACGATCGTGATGGTATCGCATGATCCAGTGGCAGCAAGCTACAGCAGCCGGGTCATTTTCATCAAAGATGGCAGTATCTATACACAGTTGAACAAAGGAGATCAGACAAGGCAAACCTTCTTAAAGGATATCATGAAAACCCAAGGGGTACTTGGCGGGGTCCAATATGAGCGTTAATCAATTGATCTTCCGTAACCTGAAAAAGAATCTAAAAAACTACTACTTGTATGTATTTGCTTTGATTTTTAGTGTGGCTCTCTATTTTGCCTTTGTCACCCTGCAGTATGATCCGGCAATGACTGAGATGAAGTCGGGAATAAAGGGCGGGGCAGCGGTCCGTGCCGCTTCGTTCTTACTAATAGCCATTGTTTCGGTCTTTGTTTTATATGCAAACAATCTATTTATCAAAAGGCGCAGCAAGGAAATCGGGCTGTTTCAACTGATCGGAATGACGAAGCACCGGATTTTCCGGATTCTTAGTGTAGAAAATCTAATGATCTATTTCGGTTCTCTGCTAGTCGGCATCGCATTCGGATTCTCGGTTTCCAAGTTGATGACGATGGCTATGTTCAAAATAACCGGAATCGATTCTGTGGCGAATCTTTATTTTTCAACACAAGCTTTCAGTCAAACCCTGCTCGTGTTTAGTGCAATTTATCTGTTGATCATGCTCACGAATTATCTCTTCATCAGGAGGCAAAGCATTTTATCGTTATTCCGTGTCCAATCACGGACAGAAGAAAAAGTGAAGAAAATCTCTATCCTGGAAATGTTGATGGGAGTTTTAGGTCTCGGATTGATTTCAACAGGTTATTATGTTTCGTCAAAATTGTTTGATGGAGACTTCAATTCTATTACGCGTTTGTATATGGCTATGCTCTTTATCCTGGGTTCGGTTATCATCGGCACGTACTTCTTTTACAAAGGATCCGTCCGCTTTCTGGCGAATATCATCCGAAAAAGCAAAGGCGGCTATTTGAATATCAACGATGTCCTGTCCTTATCGTCGATCATGTTCCGAATGAAATCGAATGCCTTGCTGCTCACGATTATTACAACCGTGTCGGCATTGGCGATTGCTTTATTGTCCTTGACGTACATTTCCTATTATTCAGCCGAAAAAACAGCAGAAACCATGTCACCGGACGATTTTTCCTTTGTTAGTCAAGAGGATGCAGAGTTCTTCACCTCCAGGTTGGCGGAGCAAAACATAGCCTACAGCGAAAAAGCTATCGAGGTCCTGGTGGCTGAAGCAGACATCACCGATATAACGGACACCCATTTGGAAGAGTTCCATACAGGCGATGGGAAAATGTTGGTACCGGTTATAAACGATACAGAGGTCGAAGGAATTGACATGACGGAAAACGAGACGCTATTTACCGGTTATAATGACGCACTACAAAAAATGATCAATCTGGATGGAAAGGGCAATGTCACCATCCACGGAAAGAACGAGGAATTACTCCTGCGCTATGCCGGACTTTCCAAGGAAAAGATAATATCCAACTATTTTACTGTAGGCGGTTTGCCTACTGCCATCGTGGATCGCACAACATATAAGCAATTGGAGCAGGATGTTGATCCGGAGTTGCAACATGAAGCATCCACCTATATCGGCATCATGTTAAAAGAGAAAGAGAAGGCTAAGGAAGCAAATGACATTTTCCAAGCCATGAACATGAGCGATGAAAATGGAAACTACTCCCTTTATCAATCTACGCTTAATCAAAAACAGAGCATGGGATTGATCATGTTCATTGTCGGCTTCTTAGGATTGACCTTCCTGGTTACTTCCGGCTGCATCCTTTACTTTAAGCAAATGGGGGAAAGCGAAGAAGAAAAACCGAGCTATACGATTCTGCGAAAATTAGGCTTTACCCGGAAGGATTTAGCTAAAGGTATTCGCGGTAAACAGCTTTTCAATTTCGGCATCCCGTTAATTGTCGGCTTGTTGCATAGCTATTTCGCCGTACAATCCGGCTGGTTCTTCTTCGGTACGGAGCTTTGGACGCCGATGTTTATCGTGATGGGATTGTACACGTTACTCTATTCCATATTCGGCCTTCTTTCCTTCCTTTATTACAAAAAAATCATTAAAGAGTCCTTGTGAATACAAGCCCTGATTCCATTGGTATCAGGGCTGTTTCTTTAGGCTCTTTTCGCAGGCTTTGTTGCTATTCAAATTTTACACTTTTGATAAAAACTGCAAACTAATAAAAAATCTATTTTTATAAAGCTCTCACTCGGACTAATGAAGTGGAGTGTGCGTGCAGCGCTGCGGAAAACACTCCCTTTCCGGGGGCAGCACCTCAGCCTCCTCGTGAGCAAAGTGCACTCCCTGCGGGGTCTTCGGAAGCTGCTCTTCCCCCAGGAGTGTCGCATTTTCCGCCGCTTAAGAAAGAATTCTGAATAAGGGTGAAGAAGTACTAAAATCTAACATGTGGTATTCCTAACCAAATTCAGATAAACCCTACCAGCGAAGGAAGTACCCGGAGACTCCTCTTTCTTTAACATGTTTCACTCATTCGTTGTGATGCACTCCCGTTTAGTGATTCAACATCCTGAACAAAGGTTTCAATCCCCGCATAAGGTAAAGCAATAGAACCCAAGGATGTGAAAGATAGTGAGCCAATTAAACCCCGAAAAGCTCTCCGTAGAGTTCAGAAGTGGAGTGACCCCCACCTCTCCCTTCTATCCGCGCTTTTATACTCTTACACACTCGGATAGTACGGGTGAACTTTTTGTCACCATCGGAACGAATTTTGCCTGGGATAAAATCAACCAAATACGGGACGAGGTAATGGGAACGTGGGTGCAATGGAATGGTTCCGCTGCTTTCCACGCATTTGTTCAAGTCGACGGGCCGGACGGTCAGCTATCGGCGGCTGTTCGGGACGAGGTGTTCCGGAGGGAACTTCCCCTCGCTTTAGAGGCAATCCGGTATGCAGATCACACATTTTTTGCAATTCATCCCACCTTGGATTGTTCCGCTATTCTCATAGACTTTCTCTCAACGGACCCAAGCTTCCTAAGGAGAGAATATTGGGGTGTATTTGCGGACTATGCCCCGCGGTCCGGTTTTTTAGAGGATACACGGGAAACCTTGTAGCATACAAATATGACGACAATTATCCCGAGACTGAGCAACAAGCCAATCTTTTCGCTGGCATGTAAAAGCGCGCCTGCCAGCACACAATCCTGCTGCTTATTTATTTGAAGAAAATCGATAGTAAATAGCTGGCTGTCGAGCCAACTGAAAAAGATCAAGCTAGAGCCCAAACGAAATAATGACAACTGCATATAGTAGAGAGGTTTAAGGATGTGCAAAGCGTTTATAACGAAAATCGTGTGGCATCCCGAAAACTCCAAATTAATGAGTATAGACGAAAGGACGTTGTTTGTGAAAAAGAGATTTATTACTGGCTTAATTTGTAGTGGCATTCTATTTCTCGGTGCATATGTAAGTGCCGAAACAGGCTCAAAGCCTACTCCAATAGAAAAAGAGGAAGTGAACTTCGAGAATGCTACTTTGATTGATAGTCAAATTGATGAGTAAACGGGTGGTGAAAGTTGATGTATATTACAGAGGGGTGGTAGTAATACCAAAAATCACTGACCTTTACTTGCTTCTTTCCATGCTACGAAGCAAGCAAAATCCCCGGCTGAATTTGTTGTTATGTCCCTCCCATGTACTTCATGACAGCAATCTAAAAGACAATCTCAACTGCTCTTTGACCTGCGGGATTTTTACTTAAATATGTTATATAGTTTTTCCCATAAAAAAAGGAAGCAATAAACAGCCTAAGCCATTTATACTTCCTTTTTCATTATTTTATATAGGCATATGCCTGATCGTTTAAGTCCAATGCCTCATTCGTAGAAGCATGAATCTCACGAATCAACTCTGGTTTCGTTAACAGCGGTTCTCCATAGGAAGGGATCATCTCTTTGATTTTCGGTTCCCATTCTTTGAGATGCTCCGGGAAGCATCTTTCGATAACCTCTAGCATGACAGATACAGCTGTAGAGGCACCAGGTGATGCTCCAAGCAAAGCAGCAATCGAACCATCTTCCGCACTTACAACCTCCGTGCCAAATTGCAGTGTTCCTTTTCCGCCGCCTTCCGTATCCTTGATAACCTGCACGCGCTGACCAGCGGTGACCACATCCCAATCCTCGCTTTTTGCATTCGGAATAAACGCTCTCAATTCTTCCATTCGCTTCTCCTTCGACAAGATGACTTGTTCAATCAAGTATTTTGTCAAAGTAGCGTTCTTGACACCAGCAGCCACCATGGTGGCCAGGTTATCCTGTTTAACAGAAGTAACCAAATCAAGCATCGATCCGGTTTTCAAAAACTTTGGCGAGAAGCCGGCAAAAGGTCCAAATAACAGCGACTTTTTATTATCGATAAACCGGGTGTCAAGATGCGGTACAGACATCGGTGGAGCACCCACCTTTGCTTTGCCGTAAACCTTGGCGTGATGCTTTTCAATGACCTCCGGGTTGTTACATACCATGAATAATCCACTGACCGGGAAGCCCCCGATATGTTTGGATTCCGGTATACCCGTTTTTTGAAGTAAATGCAGGCTTCCGCCTCCACCGCCGATAAAAACAAAGTTTGCAGTATGGTATTCTATTTTTTCGTTCTCGATATCATGCACTTTAACTTCCCAAACGCCTTCGCTCGTTTGCTTAATATCTTCTACACGATGCTTATAATTTATCTCGAGCCCTTTGCTATCAAGATGGTGGAACATTTTACGGGTCAGCGTGCCAAAATTGACATCCGTTCCCGTGTCGATTTTCGTTGCTGCGACAGGTTCATCCGTAGACCGCTCCTCCATAACGAGCGGGATCCATTCCTTCAGTAACTCCGGATCTTCGGAAAACTCCATCCCTTCAAACAATGGATTTTCAACCATTGCTTTAAAACGCTTTCTTAAAAATTCCACGTTTTTCTGCCCTTGTACCAGACTCATATGGGGCAACGGCATGATGAACTCCTGTGGATTTTCAATGCGATTGTTGCTGACAAGGTAAGACCAAAATTGTTTAGAAACCTGAAATTGTTCATTAACTTTAATAGCTTTCGAAATATCAATTGTACCATCTGGTTTTTCATGTGTGTAGTTCAACTCACACAGCGCCGAGTGACCCGTTCCCGCATTATTCCATACGTTCGAGCTTTCCTCTCCTGCACTATCGAGCTTTTCAAAAACACGAATGTTCCAGTCCGGTGCCAACTCTTTCAGCAACGTTCCCAACGTTGCACTCATAATTCCTGCGCCTATTAAGATAACGTCTGCTTTCGTATATGATTTGCTCATTTTACCTTCAAACTCCCTAACGTTTTGCTAAAGATGTAGTCACTCCTGCGAAGGCGTTTACAATTGCATGAAAGGTACAACAAAGTTCCACATCTTTTCCAAATATTTTAATCCATTTCTAGTTTATCATTATTATCAAAAGATTTAAATATTTATTGATAATATAAGGGAGCCGATGGAGGAAAGTCAATGTGGTATAGGATACGCCCCGATAATAAAGCGCTTCGGAAAATGATACAATATATAGGGAAAAGCTTAAATAATCACTCACAAAGGGAAAGGAGACCATGTTGATGCCTACCGCAAAAACAAAAGCACTCGTATTTGACGTATATGGCACATTATTTGATGTGCATTCCGTAGAAGAAAAGTGCCAGGAGCTGTTTGAAGGAAAAGGAAAAGAAATCAGCAAGTTGTGGCGCCAAAAGCAATTGGAGTACGCCTTTTTACGTCAGTTAATGGGACAATACGCTTCTTTTAAAACAATAACCACGGACTCTTTGCGCTATGCTTTGAAAACATTGAACCTTTCCTTTCAGGAAGTTCACATGCAGCAGCTTCTGGATGCTTATGAAAAACTATCTTACTACCCGGAAGTTCCTGAAGTGTTACAACAAATGAAGCATAAGAAGCTCGCTGTCTTCTCCAACGGCTCCCGGGATATGCTGGAACCTCTTATTCACCATTCTGGTTTAGCACCACTTTTTCATGAAATAATCAGTGTCGATGACATAAAACAATATAAACCTTCACCCGCATCCTATAACCATGTTTTAAATGTTCTAGGGGTTGAACGGGAGGAAGTGCTCTTTATGTCTTCCAATGGATGGGATATAAGCGGCGCAAAAAGCTTTGGATTTCAAACGGCCTGGATCAACCGCAGTCAGTCGCCAGTCGAGGAGTTAAACCAGAAGCCACACCATATTTATGAAGACTTGAATGGGATAGTAGAGTGGCGTTGATGTGACACCTCTTAGCGTCCTTGAGGGAACTTTGGGGAGACTGGAATGCAAGATTCCCGGAAATCCCTATCGTTAAGATACCCGCGCAAAAAGGAAGGAGCCCAAATCCAGGGCTCCTTTTTTAAAAACCTATTTAGAAACGTCATGCTGCCTATTGTTGCCCTTTTAGTCGGGCAACGGAGCATTCTCGGAAACAAAGCCTTTTTCCACTAATTCCTTCCAGAAGTCTTGTGGAATATCCCGTTGAATCATCTGGATGTCTTCTTTGATTCTGCCTGGATGCGTAGAGCCGGGAATCACTGCTTTGACAGCAGGATGGGCAGTAGAAAACTGAAGAGCTGCCGCTTTTAAAGGTACATCGTATTTTTCCCCAATTTTGTTTAGTTGGTTTACATGCTCCAAGATTTCGGGGCCTGCCTTTTCGTAGTTATAGTGGTCGCCGCCAAGCAATACACCAGAATTGTACGGGCTGCCGACGACAATATCGATGCCTTTCTTTTCTGCTGTAGGCATCATCCGCTGCAACCCTTGCTCATGTTGCAAAAGCGTGTACTGTGTGGCCGACAAACATACATCTGGCTGGGTTTCCTCCAGCATCATCGCCAATTCGATCGGCTCTGTCGTGTTGACCCCTAGTCCCCACGAGCGGATAACTCCTTCTTCACGAAGCTGCGTCAGGACGCGAAAAGCGCCTTTTCGTGCCTCTTCAAACTTTGCTGTCCACTCCTCCCCATGAAAGTCAGGAGAAACATCGTGAACAAATACCATATCTAAACGATCGGTCTTCAGCCGTTCCAAACTCTGTTCTATCGACCGCTTCGTCGCTTCCTCCGTATAATCGGTGACAATCTTGTTGTTCCGGGCATATTCGAAAAGGCCCTCTTTTTCCTCTTTTTCCTCCGTGACGTAGCGTCCCACTTTGGTACTAATGACATAGTCGTCACGATTATACTGGGATAGTACCTCGCCAACACGCATTTCTGCCAAACCGAAGCCATAGAACGGTGCTGTGTCAAAATAACGCACGCCCTGATCCCAAGCCGTTTGGATGGTAGTTAGCGCTTCTTCTTCCGGCACTTCCCGGAACATATTGCCTAAAGGTGCAGTACCTAGCCCAACTTTATGATTTAATGCTTCTTCTAGTGATTTCATGCATCCATTCCTCCTTTTGTTCCCATTTCTTTAGATTGTATATCCCTTCGGAGGAATTTTAAAACAAGCCATATCTCCTAACTCATCACTTCTCCATCATTTCTATTTCTTCACCATAAACAAAAACCCCTTTCAAAAAGAGGCCACTGAAAAAGTCCTTTCTATCCAGAAGAGATTTTAAAGGTTGTTGTTGATTCTCACGAATCGCTTATCGGTGGATGCTTGCCGCGGGCACGGCCTCAGCTAACTTGGTCAAGAAGATCACTTAACCAAGTGGATCTTCGGCTCGCGCTGTTCCCGCAAGGGTCACCACCTAATACTCATCGTAGAATCAACAGAGGGTACTTTGAATTCTAAAAGAAAGTCACTCTTTCCTTGTACAATGAAAGGAATACATAATGGGGAGGGATTCGATGATAGACCGTCAATTATCTTAGATAAAAAGCGGTCTGTATGGAAATCAGATTCCATACAGACCGCTTTTTTTAAAATTCTACTTTTCAAAGACCTTCAGTTTTTCAGTGGCCTCTTCAAAAAAGGGGGGTTTTCGGACCTATACAATTTTTATTTCAAATACCGATATTCCAACAGATCGTTCAAAATCGATACTTCCTGTAGTAACTCTTTGCCGATGTTTGTCTCCCGGACCTTCTTTCTTTCCAGTTCCTTATCGACCAGTCGCTTTACGGACAGGACATCCATTCCATTTTGCATGATTTCTTCTTTAGAATTAAAATGCTTGTGGGCGACGAGCTGCATCCCGTAGGAGTTATACAACAAGGTGTACCCAGCGATTCCCGTCGTTGGCTGATAAGCCTTGGAAAACCCTCCATCAATGACAATCATCTTTCCATTTGCCTTAATCGGATCTTCCCCTTCAATTTCTTTTACCGGGGTATGTCCATTGATTATATGTCCCTGATCCGGATCCATATCGAATTCCTCAAGGATTTTCCGGCAGATTTCTTCCTGTTCCCGTAAATGGTAGTAAGGATTTTTCCGCTCTTTGTGGGTCTTTTTATCCTTGATGAAATAGCGTTCGAAGGTAGTCATTTCCCTTTTACCGAACAAAGAGGAGGATTCTCCTGTCCACAAATACCAGACCATATCTGTTGCCAAATCGTCGGTTTGATCCGGGTGTGCAAAGGAATAGCGTAAATGGCGCTCAAATACATCGAACAATTCCCGACCTTTATAGCTTTTCCCTTCAATCGTCATGCTTTCCATGTTTCCCTCTTCATCTAAAGGAATGCAGCCATGAATTAGCAGGTTGCCATTATACTTCAAATAAAGGCTGCCTTTTTTCATCAGGAATTTCATGTGTCTCGCCAGTTTTTCCGAATGCTGGACGGAGAAAAGCAGACGATCCATCACTTCCGCTTCTTCTTCTAACAGCTCCTCCGGATTTTCCGGATTAATCGTGGCAAAGCATGGATTTTCGATTTTATAGGTTTCCCCGTGAATCGTCACTTCGTTTTTGTCATAATCGATTTTCTCCAGCAGCAGCCGGTCGGACATGTTAAAGTACGGACGCCTTTTGATAATCGGGCTTTCGAGCTTGAACTGAATCATGGCAATCGCCTGGTGGATTTTCGTTATTTGCCATTGTTCATAATCGGACAGCTTTTCATCCGCCTGCTTTTTAGGCCGGAAAGCAGGGTTGTCATCGTAATATTTCTCAGCAAGGTTGAGAAGCGGACGAAGATTGATGCCATATGCATCCTCGATGATGTTTAAATTGTTATAACGGGCACAAATCCGAATAATATTGGCGAGGCAAACCTTTGATCCGGCAAAGGCTCCCAGCCACAACACATCATGGTTGCCCCATTGAATGTCGATGGAATGATAATTAATCAGGGTTTCCATGATTTTATCCGGCTCCGGTCCACGGTCATAGATATCCCCTACAACATGAAGGTGATCGACGACAAGCCTTTGCGTCGTGTAAGCAAGCCCGATGATCAACTTATCAGCTTGTCCAAGTGTTATAATTTGCTGGACGATCTTGGTATAATATTCCTTCTTGTTGGTGAATTCATCTGTCTTATACAACAGTTCTTCAATAATATAAACAAATTGTTCAGGCAATGCTTTGCGGAGCTTTGAGCGCGTATATTTGGAGGAAGCGTATGAGATAAGCTCAATCATATTCCGGATCGTTTGCGTGTACCATTCATTTAACTCTTGTCGATTTTGGAAGTTATTTTTGATTAGCTTTATCTTTTCTTCCGGATAGTAGACCAAGGTCGCGAATTCATTGATTTCTTCCTCTGATAACTCCTCTGCAAACAGATCGTTTATTTTCTCTTTCACTTTGCCGGAGCCATTCCTTAATACGTGCTGGAAGGCTTGGTATTCACCGTGCAAATCGCTGACAAAGTGCTCTGTCCCCTTTGGAAGATTGAGGATTGCCTCCAGGTTGATTATCTCTGTAACTACTTTTTCTTCACTGTTATATTTCTGGGCTAGTAAATCTAAGTATTTGGTGTTCAAAACGAATAATTCCCCTTTCGATGCTCCGCCTTGCTTTTGAAAGTACTAATAAGGAGCCATTGAGCCCTTGTGTTTGCAATTAAGTCTTGTCTTCCCTTTTTCTCCATATACAACCGAATTTCCTGCAAGGAGTTAACAGGAAACACCACAAACGCCACGTAGGACTGAACCTGAACATTACAGGCACTTTCTACCGACTGTCCCTTGTAAATACCCCTTGTAAACGATCATTAATCAGTCGCTTCCATAACTATTCGTTCTTCTGCGTCCAGTTTATGGAGGATGAGGACTTGTCCGATGAAGATATTAAAGAACTGCGATAGCACGCAGGATAGAAAATAAGCTACAGATTAAAGTGAAGGCTCGGCACCTTCGCTTTATTTTTTTGCTTTTTTCTTATTAAAGCCTCTGGAACCTTTAGCTAGGCCACCATTATCATTAAACGAGGACAGCCTCCTTCAACTCTGTTTGCCATAAATAGTTCTAAATACCTGAAAATACGTGCTTTTTTTTATTTTTCTGCTACTATTATAGTATAAAAGAACGAAGGAGAATGGGAATGTCCATCGAAGAATTAAATCTTAAAACCTTGAGAAAAAAGAATAACGTCATCTTAATGATGCTGATCCTATCGGTTATCTTAGGCATAGTGGTGGAGATGAGTTTAGGAAAACCACTGGAACTTATTTTGACCATTGCTATCGGCGGCGGAATACTATGTGCCGTTGTCGCTTTCTTGAATTTAACCAAGCGTCTGACGAAGCAATTAGCTTATTTGTCGATAATTGGTTTGGGGGTGCTTTTGGGAGCGATTATCATTGTCAGCCCCTCGGAAAACAACCTTTCCTTGATTTACTTTTTGTTGATTTGTTCCGCCCTTTATATGAA
Organism: Virgibacillus senegalensis; assembly: GCF_000821245.2. Classification (GTDB taxonomy): domain Bacteria; phylum Bacillota; class Bacilli; order Bacillales; family Amphibacillaceae; genus Sediminibacillus; species Sediminibacillus senegalensis. The sequence goes on along the minus strand of NZ_LN611424.1, from coordinate 175,917 downwards.
TCTGATCCTCTATGCCATCGGTACGGTTTTCGGAGTCGGGTTGCTCATTTTCGCTTTTACTTTAAACGGAGATGTCTATTCATCCGATATAGGCACCTATTTGCTGCTGTTTTCTTTAGCTGTCATTGTTCTGTTTTTCCAGCAAAAAATCATGGGCAACCTGGAAAAGAACCTCAGCTCCACCCAGATTGCAATGGCAGAAAAACTGGAAAAGGAAGAAGCACAGCGTGTTGCGTTAGCAGATAACTCGGAAGTCATTGCAGCAAATATGCTTAAGATAGAAGGACAATCGGAAGAAGAGAAAGCAGTGACCCAGGAAATCAACATGGCGCTTCAAGAGATGGCGTCGGGAACACAGTCACAGGAAAATGCCATCGCCGATATAACAAATGCGATAGAAAGCACCGCAAAACAAGTGGACGTGATGAATGGCCGAGTGGATCAAATTATCGACTCGACCACTCATATGACGACTCAAATCGATATAGGTCGCTCACAGTCACAACTACTGAGTGACCAAATGGACGAATTCAAACAGTTCATCAATTTAACGGAAAAGAATATGCAGCAACTGAGCGGGAATATCGAGTCTTCTTTAGGGTCCATCCAGGCTATCCAGGAGATTACTTCTCAAACGAACCTACTTGCCTTGAATGCATCGATCGAGGCGGCAAGGGCTGGGGAAGCCGGGAAAGGGTTCTCCGTAGTAGCCGAGGAAATCCGGAAACTTGCTGAAACAACAGATACAACCGCTGTCCAGATTTCTACTACACTGAATGAAATTCATTCGAACAATCTCGATACACAAGACCAAATGAGTAATGTCGCGAGAAAAATGGATGAAAATATCGAAGGAACGATCAAAAACAAAGCAATCTTTGAATCGATTGAAAAGTCGATTGCTAATTTGAAACAGGAAATCCACTCATTTAGTACCGTCGCGAAACATATCGATCAAGAAACCGGCTCTATTGAAGGAGCGGTAAGCGAATTTGCTTCCATCTTACAACAAGCCTCCGCTTCGCTTGAAGAAATTTCGGCAACTGTCCAATCGCAAACCGAAAATAAAGAACAGCTTGCCCAATTAATTCAAAATACCAATAAAGCCACGCAAAATCTTGCCAATCTTTTTTAAAACGGGAATTCTTTCACAGGAGAAACGGCCTTGCCCCCTCCTACCAACAGGGACAAGGCCGTCGTTTTATTTACCTGTTTTAATCTTCTTTGTACTTCTCTTTCACCGTACCGGAACCGATTCCTCCCCGACCATGAGGATGAGTGGTCCGAAATTCCATAAAAAGAACCCGCCATACAAGGACAAGTCCCATCCCGCTACCTTATTCAAAAGGGTAACTACCAACTTAATCACCAAAAGAACGGCCTCCATTTAAAAATACGATGTCAAACTCCTTCAGTTTCGGATAAGCCAATTGCCTGCTATCGTTTATCACTTTTTTCTTCAGTTCTTCATCACTTCTCAATAATTCATCAATTGTATTCCGAATAGGTCGCTCAACTTCATGATGCAGTGAGGGAAAGAAAAATCCTAAAATAGAGGACATTACGAACCTAACGTAATGTCCTCTATTTTAGGATTAAAATTTCTATCATATTTAAAATTCTATTACTGTTTGTTTATATATGCTTTTAATATTAACACCACACCTATAACCCCTAACAAAATTGCTATTATTATAGGAATGGTTCCAACCTCTTTTAATGCAGTACCGAAAATACCAATTTGGCCGTTCCATCCATTTTCCAATAATACGTAAGAATAATTAGAAGCTGCTATTAAAGTCGATCCATAAATAATAGCACTTAATAATAAAAAGGCTAAACCAATATATGTTTTTTGCATTCTATCATCCTCCTCTACGGATAATTGTACATGTCTAATTAACAAATCAAAACCCATTTTTAACCTTTTATGGGGTTGAAATCCATATCCTAGTAATTTACAATTAATTTGTAACAATATTTTACAGAAAGGAAGGATAGTTTATGAGTTTTTCTTTAAGTAAGAAGAAATTTTTCTCAATTTTATCATTACTCAGCTTATTTGCAATGGTATTTATGTTCAGTACATCTTCAGTCACTGCCGCATCTTCACCAGATACAAAAGTGGAAGACATCACTCCTGATAATCCAGAAGAATTTATAAAAGAAATGGGATGGGAAAAACCTACTCCTGATGCCAAATTAATCAAAGTAGTCCGTGTCTCCTCCGAAAAAGCAGATAAAGAAGTTGAAGCGAATGAGAAAATCGTACAACCTCAGGGTCTGTATTATAACATTAAAAATGTAAGAAATATTGGCCAACTTTGTGGTACTTCTGTCCAAGCCAGAACCTCCGGCACAGGTGGTGCAGATGGAGTTTTAACATTAAAACAAACTGCTTCTGTATCGAACAGTTATAGTGCAAATGTAGGAGTATCTTCTGGAACGATTTCAGGGGGAGTGGGTTTTGATGTTACTAAATCAATGTCACGAGAAACTAGTTATGCTGTAAATACTCACGGAAATGACTATCAAATAGTGGCTTATGATGACTACCAAGGGAAAAGCTTTGATGTTTACAACATATTCGGCAGCAAAGCAGGATCTGGAACTGCGTTGAGGCAAGTAGGCTTTTGTTATTCAGCTTATGAGATATGATAGTACCGTTTTCTATTACATATGATTCATCTAATCTCGGAGGGTGCCTTTAATGGCAACCCTTATTTTTTTGATATATTTATAAATTATAACTGCCAGGCCTGACTATGATTAAAAGATTCTATTAAGTAAGTATTCAAAATGCTTTTACCTTTTTCTCTAATTCGTTTCGGTAGACTTCTCTAAAGTCGGTATTTGCCTTTACGATAGCTTTCCCGCGCTAGTCATATTTTCAAACAGATTCATATTTAAGATATGTACTTTTTCATTACAATCGAATTAGAAAGGTTTTGTCCATTAAATTAATTTTAATTCACCTGAAAAAACGCAAAAAAACCGAACGAGTTCGAATACTCAGAGATTCGAATCATCGTTCGGTTCAGGCTTTGCCCCTACTTTTTTATTCCAGTCACTTTAAAATAGCCTTCCAACTATAGTTCAAGTGTATAATCATGACCCTAGCCATCTAAACTATACTGCTTCGTCACTGTTTTCCTAATAAAATGACCAGATCCAAGCCATGCCGACAATGCAAAAATCAGATAAATAGCCTGTGTGGCCTGAGCACCCTGCAAGAGCACTTGTAATCCCATTCCAAGTCCCAGTGCCGGTATCACCACCAGGAATGTACGAAAGATGCGTTCAAACCCTTTGTGAGAAGGCAATGGCCAGATACGCGAAAATGCAATTCCCAGGACAACACCCCATACGGTAACAATAAAAAGTTGGATGAGCACCAGTGGTGTGGGAAAAGGCCAGTCTAATAAGTATGCTCCGATTAAATAGAACAGCTCCAAAAATAACGTAATGCCTATTACTTTCCGAAAGGTTTGCAAGCCCATCTTAGGATGAAACCATACGAGCACTGTCGCCGAACTTGCGATGATATTGATTATATCCAACGTATCCGCCTCCTTCTCACCAATAATACCAAATCCTGACTAGTTATCTTCTTTTGTGGCTGCAATTTCCAGCTCGCTGTCCATTTCAGGTGCCCGGACACTTTCTATCAGCTGCTGGATTTCCACTGGAGGTGCCGGTGTATTGCGCGACACGATAAAGCTCACGATGAAGTTTAGAAGCATACCGATAACACCAACCCCTTGAGCATTGATACCAAAGAAGCTGTTCAAGATTGCGCCATCGGTTCCGAATATGGACTCCGAGAGAATAAGGCCGATCATCACAAGGGTAAAAATCAAGCCTGTAAGAATCCCGGCAATCGCCCCCTCTTTATTCATTCGTTTATCAAATATTCCAAGTAGGATAACCGGGAAGAGACTCGCTGCACCTAAACCGAATGCCAAGGCAACGACTTCCCCTGCGAACCCTGGCGGATTGATCCCAACATAGGCGGCAATCAACAGAGCGACCAATAAGGTGAGACGCCCAACCCGCAGTCTTTGTTTTTCCGAAGCTTCTTTATTAAAAATCCGGTAGTAAATATCGTGAGAGACCGCACTCGACATGGTGATCAACAATCCTGACGCGGTCGATAAGGCTGCCGCTAAACCGCCTGTTGCCACCAGGGCGATGATAAACGGCGCTAAATTGGCGACTTCAGGCGTAGACAGAACGATGATGTCCCCATCAATGACAACCTCGTTGTCTGCTTCCCCTTCCGAAAAATTAACGATGCCATCGCTATTTAAGTCATTAAATTGTAATAAGCCGGTCGTTTCCCATTTATTTACCCAGTCGATCTCTTGCACTTCTTCCAGCGGCTGGTCGGCGATGGTATTAATCAGATTATACTTGGCAAACGCGCCAACAGCAGGTGCAGTTAAATAGAGCAACGCGATAAATATAATAGCCCATACTGCCGACCACCGGGCAGCCCGGACATTTTTAACCGTATAGAAACGAACAATTACGTGTGGCAGTCCAGCCGTTCCGGCCATTAATGCCAATGTAATCATGAATACATTGAGCAAGGACAAATCCGTGAATGGAGCCATGTACTCTGTCATCCCTAAATCGATTTGCAGAGTAGTCAATCGATCCACGATATCACTGCCCGTAAGTGCAAGCTGTGGAACGGGATTCCCCGTTAACTGAAGTGAAATAGCGATAGCGGGGATTAAAAAAGCAATGATGATGACAAAATATTGAGTAGCTTGTGTCCAGGTGATCCCTTTCATCCCTCCAAGAAGGGCGAAGAAGCCGACAATGGCCATTCCGATTAAAACGCCAACAATAATATCAACCTGTAAGTATCGACTAAATACAATTCCGACCCCTCGCATTTGACCGGAAATGTAAGTCAAAGAAATAAAGATGGTCGCAATTGCAGCAACCGTCCGGGCTGAGCTGGAATAAAAACGGTCTCCGATAAAATCGGGCACGGTAAATTTTCCGAACTTCCTTAAGTATGGGGCCAATAGTAAGGCCAAAAGTACATATCCACCAGTCCATCCCATCAAATAAATCGTTCCGTCATATCCTAAAAACGCAACAAGTCCGGCCATGGAAATAAACGAAGCAGCAGACATCCAATCCGCAGCAATTGCCGCTCCATTGGCCACCGTAGGAACATTTTGCCCTGCCACATAAAAGCTGGACGTATCCTTTACCCGCGACCACCAGCCAATCCCTGTATAGAGTCCAAAGGTGATCAGTACCATGATTATCGTAATAGCTTCTACACTCAATGCCATACCTCCCTATGTCCCTATAGTCTTTTTATTGGTCTTTCTTTTCGAAATACTCCCTGTCCAATTTGTCCATTCTAATGGCATAAATCAAAATCAAGAGGATAAATACCAGAATGGCGCCCTGCTGTGAAATCCAGAACGATAATGTCACCCCGAAAAAGGGTACTTCGTTTAAAGGAGCGGCAAAAAGCACACCCCCACCTAAGCCAACAAGAAACCAAACCACCAGTAAAAACGAGATAAGCTTGATGTTTTTCTTCCAATACCAATTTTGTTTATCATCAAGTGTTTGTACTTTTTCCGGTTCACCCATTGTCAAGCCTCCTTTGAATTCATATCATCATCCTTCAGCCAATGACTTAGCGCCTAATATAATGTACTGCTTCATCAGATAAAGCGCTTACAATTATCGCGATAAATCACCCCCTTACCGGAAACATCTTACAGCTTCTTTTTATTTATATGGGATAGTCCCGCTTTTTATTTTTGGAAAATTCCGATATTTAACTAAACAAAGATATTCGTAAAAACTTCTAATGTAACGGTGGGTCTATAGGATGCAATGAAAAGGACGATGGTGCTGTCCTGCTCCCTGGTTTACCTAATCGGAAAAGATGAATATTCGAGCTGAAATCCAAGGTGCTGCAGAGCGCCCCTATTTAAACAGCAACGCTAATTCGTTAACCAATGAAGTGATGGAACAAAAATGAACGGACCTCTTACTGATTGTTCCAGGTGTGAGCTATCTTGAGGTATCACGCGTGGCTTACTATTACTCTTTATGAAGCTTCTTCCTTTTGGGCCCTGAATCCACAATCGACATTCCGTCTGACGGGAGAAACAGCTCAATAATTTTAACAGATCGCATCTCACGAAATAAAGAGAGTGAAATTTGCTAACACACTATTTCGACAACTATCTGTATTTTCCTTCCTTTCCCAAAAATAACCGTTTATTTTTATTCCGTTATTGACATCTCTATCTAATCCTTATCCGTCATTGCGAGGTATTGCAATCTTTTGTGGGTATATCTTTTGATCATGTCCCTTGCTTCCAAGTCCAGTTTAACGGCAGTGACATACCAAGTAACGGATCCTTCAAATTTCCCTTTCAGTCTTTCGTTCACTTCTTTTGTCAATTGTTTATAAGAGATGCCATCGCCCCTACGAACGGTCGATACTATTTCCTTTTTGATAAGGTCATATTTATCCAAACGGATTCTTGCACCTTGCTTTCCTTCTGGATGCTGCAGCTGAATCATTTCCATGTTTATCATCTCCCTTTATATAGAAAATTCTCCTAAAGAAAGAAATACTTTTCAAGGAGTTTTTCAGAAGTTTTTTCCGATATTTGGCCAACTTAATGGAAACTTTTAAAACGCTATTTCCCTTTACGATATAGTCATAGTCTTCCTCCCGAAGATTAAATTTTAAAAAAAGAGGTGATGATATGCCTTGGCATCTTTTCAACCTAGTCGCTACCGGCTTATGACTGCATTTGTAGGAATACACCTTCGCTTTAGTATCTAGCCCCCTATGAAAACATCCTAGATTTACTCCATTGTTCGATTCACTCCAAACTATTCTATTAGAAAAGAGAGGTTATGAAAATGGCAGTAACTTATGCTAATACGATCACTTATATTGTACAAGCCGGCGACAATTTGAGCAGCATCGCTCAGCGCTTCGGCATGACTCTCGCCGAAATTCAGGAGCTGAATAACATTAGCGATCCGGATCTTATTCAAATCGGGCAGGAGTTATTGGTTTACGATAACAGCGGCAGTGATCCGACTCCGAATACCACGATTTATGTCGTACAGGCTGGCGACAACTTAAGCAGCATCGCTCAACGCTTCGGCATGACTCTGGCCGAAATTCAGGAGCTGAATAACATTAGCGATCCAGATCTTATTCAAGTCGGACAGGAATTATTAGTCTATGACAACGGAGCCGATGATCCTACTCCTAGTACCATCGTTTATGTCGTTCAGGCTGGCGACAATTTAAGCAGCATCGCTCAGCGCTTCGGCATGACTCTCGCCGAAATTCAGGAGCTGAATAACATTAGCGATCCGGATCTTATTCAAATCGGGCAGGAGTTATTGGTTTACGATAACAGCGGCAGTGATCCGACTCCGAATACCACGATTTATGTCGTACAGGCTGGCGACAACTTAAGCAGCATCGCTCAACGCTTCGGCATGACTCTGGCCGAAATTCAGGAGCTGAATAACATTAGCGATCCAGATCTTATTCAAGTCGGACAGGAATTATTAGTCTATGACAACGGAGCCGATGATCCTACTCCTAGTACCATCGTTTATGTCGTTCAGGCTGGCGACAATTTAAGCAGCATCGCTCAGCGCTTCGGCATGACTCTCGCCGAAATTCAGGAGCTGAATAACATTAGCGATCCGGATCTTATTCAAATCGGGCAGGAGTTATTGGTTTACGATAACAGCGGCAGTGATCCGACTCCGAATACCACGATTTATGTCGTACAGGCTGGCGACAACTTAAGCAGCATCGCTCAACGCTTCGGCATGACTCTGGCCGAAATTCAGGAGCTGAATAACATTAGCGATCCAGATCTTATTCAAGTCGGACAGGAATTATTAGTCTATGACAACGGAGCCGATGATCCTACTCCTAGTACCATCGTTTATGTCGTTCAGGCTGGCGACAATTTAAGCAGCATCGCTCAGCGCTTCGGCATGACTCTCGCCGAAATTCAGGAGCTGAATAACATTAGCGATCCGGATCTTATTCAAATCGGGCAGGAGTTATTGGTTTACGATAACAGCGGCAGTGATCCGACTCCGAATACCACGATTTATGTCGTACAGGCTGGCGACAACTTAAGCAGCATCGCTCAACGCTTCGGCATGACTCTGGCCGAAATTCAGGAGCTGAATAACATTAGCGATCCAGATCTTATTCAAGTCGGACAGGAATTATTAGTCTATGACAACGGAGCCGATGATCCTACTCCTAGTACCATCGTTTATGTCGTTCAGGCTGGCGACAATTTAAGCAGCATCGCTCAGCGCTTCGGCATGACTCTCGCCGAAATTCAGGAGCTGAATAACATTAGCGATCCGGATCTTATTCAAATCGGGCAGGAGTTATTGGTTTACGATAACAGCGGCAGTGATCCGACTCCGAATACCACGATTTATGTCGTACAGGCTGGCGACAACTTAAGCAGCATCGCTCAACGCTTCGGCATGACTCTGGCCGAAATTCAGGAGCTGAATAACATTAGCGATCCAGATCTTATTCAAGTCGGACAGGAATTATTAGTCTATGACAACGGAGCCGATGATCCTACTCCTAGTACCATCGTTTATGTCGTTCAGGCTGGCGACAATTTAAGCAGCATCGCTCAGCGCTTCGGCATGACTCTCGCCGAAATTCAGGAGCTGAATAACATTAGCGATCCGGATCTTATTCAAATCGGGCAGGAGTTATTGGTTTACGATAACAGCGGCAGTGATCCGACTCCGAATACCACGATTTATGTCGTACAGGCTGGCGACAACTTAAGCAGCATCGCTCAACGCTTCGGCATGACTCTGGCCGAAATTCAGGAGCTGAATAACATTAGCGATCCAGATCTTATTCAAGTCGGACAGGAATTATTAGTCTATGACAACGGAGCCGATGATCCTACTCCTAGTACCATCGTTTATGTCGTTCAGGCTGGCGACAATTTAAGCAGCATCGCTCAGCGCTTCGGCATGACTCTCGCCGAAATTCAGGAGCTGAATAACATTAGCGATCCGGATCTTATTCAAATCGGGCAGGAGTTATTGGTTTACGATAACAGCGGCAGTGATCCGACTCCGAATACCACGATTTATGTCGTACAGGCTGGCGACAACTTAAGCAGCATCGCTCAACGCTTCGGCATGACTCTGGCCGAAATTCAGGAGCTGAATAACATTAGCGATCCAGATCTTATTCAAGTCGGACAGGAATTATTAGTCTATGACAACGGAGCCGATGATCCTACTCCTAGTACCATCGTTTATGTCGTTCAGGCTGGCGACAATTTAAGCAGCATCGCTCAGCGCTTCGGCATGACTCTCGCCGAAATTCAGGAGCTGAATAACATTAGCGATCCGGATCTTATTCAAATCGGGCAGGAGTTATTGGTTTACGATAACAGCGGCAGTGATCCGACTCCGAATACCACGATTTATGTCGTACAGGCTGGCGACAACTTAAGCAGCATCGCTCAACGCTTCGGCATGACTCTGGCCGAAATTCAGGAGCTGAATAACATTAGCGATCCGGATCTTATTCAAGTCGGACAGGAATTATTAGTCTATGACAACGGAAGTGGTGATCCTACTCCTAGTACTATCGTTTATATCGTACAGGCTGGCGACAACTTAAGCAGCATCGCTCAACGCTTCGGCATGACTCTGGCCGAAATTCAGGAGCTGAATAATATTAGCGATCCGGATCTTATTCAAGTCGGACAGGAATTATTAGTCTATGACAACGGAAGTGGTGATCCGCCCCCTGGAGACGGCGATGCTCCTGTCACCCGTGTAACCGAAAGCCAGTTGAACCAAGTCGGCTGGTCAAGTGAGTATTTATCGGATGCTATTTTAGAAGATTTAAATAGTTGTCTAGAGAGATATAATATCACAACCAGATCAAGGATTTGCCACTTTATCAGCCAATGCAGTCACGAATCTGGTGCCGGACGGTGGACCAAGGAATTAGCATCTGGCGAAGATTATGAGGGGCGTGAAGATTTAGGCAACACAGAACCTGGTGATGGCCCCAAATTCAAAGGCGCAGGTTATATCCAATTGACAGGACGCTATAACTACACGCAATTTGCCAACGATATCGGTGACCCCGAAATTGTAAACCAAGGGGTTGATTATGTGGCTGAAAACTATCCATGGTCCAGCGCTGGATTCTGGTGGGAGTCAAACAATATGAATGCATTATGTGATACGAACCCAACTGTAGAAGCCGTCACCTTAAGGGTAAATGGCGGATACAACGGTTTGGAAGATCGCAGAATGTATTACAACAGATGTCTTTCTGTATTTTATGCATAAAGATGGAACTATTCGGAAGGGGCTGTTACAGCCCCTTCTTTACTGATAACCACAATGAGTTGTTCTATCTCTGATAACAAAACATATGATAAACTGTTGTTGTCAGAATTTTCTGTGGCATTAACGTTCATTGTACCTTTAAAGGGCTGCTTTATAACTATCTATAACACACCAGAAAATGAATCTTCATCAAAATGATTAAACGGGAGGGAATAGAAATGGATGCAAGGACACTTTTGTTACAACAATGGGCAAGCTGCTTGGATAAAGAGGAATGGTTTCCACCACTTGAAAAAGTGCTAGAGGATATGACTTATGAACAGGCACTTTGGAAACCAGTCGAGGGGGCTCATTCCATTTGGGAATTAGTTTGTCATTTACTTTTCTATGAAAAGAGATTTCTGGTGCGCTTTCTTGGTGAAACAGCGAATGAACCACAGGCAGAAAATAATGAAGCCACATTTCTACTACCAACTGAAACGGCAGAAAACTGGAAGAAAACAAAACAAGAATACGCTAATGTTCATCGTGAACTTGAAAAAATACTGGCAAAATCAGACCAAGAAGATTTGTATAGACAGGTCCCGAGAGAAGATAATCCATTAATACTCGAATTGAAGAGTTTAGCAATGCATGACGCATATCATATTGGGCAAATAGTATTCCTAAGTAAAATGCAAGGGGCTTGGACAGGGAAACGCAGTTTTTAAAACCATAAGGGGCTTTAATGAAATAAGTGCGTGAACGTCAAATCGAACCCCATCATTTAGAAACCTTCCGCCTTCTCTCAAATTAAGCTACTAACCCGCCCCTTTTGTTGTACTTTTCTTTTTCAACTGTTCAACCCGTTAGAGCTTAGTAATGGCAATAAATTGATCACAGGTTCTTCATAAAGGTGAATGCTTCTAATCGTGTTTTTTACGTATTCAGCATCCTTATATAAGAAACGAAATTCCATTGCTTATACTCCTAACGTTTTTTGTTAGAACTACTCACCATTTCTCCTTTGTACAGCCACCAAAAAAGAAAAGGATTTTCGAGCTTTTTTTGCTCCTACCAGTTTTCTTATTCATCTTTTTTATATAAACGCACACCCAATATAAAAAGCAATAGTAAAGAAACTAACGTGACAAAAGCTCCAAACCACTCAACCGCTTCCCCTCTAACTATATCCCCTATCATCAATCCTACGATTACACCTAACATTCCAGAAAGGAACGATTTCCATCGGTTACCCAAATGTTTCTCCCCCATTATAAGATAACACCTATCCTTGATCCACTACTCACTAGGAAGGTATGCCAATCAAATTCTCTAGCATGCTTGAATTTTTATGATTTCAAAAAGATAGCTCACTTAACGCCCGTGAACTATCAAATGAAAAACAGCTGACAATTAGTGAATATTCATGATACCAATAAGCCGTTTGACTTCTTCATCGTCCCCTGGCTCCACGTATACTTCCTCTGTATCATCGATGATTTCCTGTGTGTATTCCTTCATGTAATTTTCATCCACATTAGGATCACCGCTATCCCAGCGTAAAGGAACCTTATATACATTGATCGTTCCATCTCCATTGCTGCTATATGTAACAGATCCATCCACTAATCTGGAACCTGCCAGCTGGATAACATCCTCCGGATAGGCAGCGCTTGTCTCATCATTAGGATTGATTAGCTCTCCGGCTGGTATACGATGAACATTCAATTCATCAATTTCTTGATTGGGACCAAGCTGGAGCCATACTCTGGCATATTCGATTTCCTGAGAAGAAAACTCGGCCAATGGATCGTTTTGATCTTCGCTTTCAGAGTTGTTGGAGGAATTTTCGTCGCTTGTTTCATCTGAAGAAGTGTTATCCGAATCATCCGTCGCAGTTTCTCCTGAATCAGTCGAGGAATCTAAAACCTCCCCCTCTTCTTCCTGGTCGTCCGCTTTTTCTTCCGATTCGATAGCGGAATCATTTTCTGCAGGGTCTGTTTCTGATTCTTCATCCGAACTGCCACACCCTGTTAGCAACAGAACGAATCCTAGCAATACAAGAGTCCAGCACATAATTTTTACTTGTTTTTTCATTCCATCATTCCTTTCCTGTTGTACTCACAACTTAGCACACGAAAATCGGATGTCAACGGACTAAAGCATTATGCCCTTACACCTACACAATCTTCCAATTCAGGAAATATCCTTTTCACGCAACACTTACATTATATACCAATATATTATCTATCAAAATACCATAAATGGAAAAAACTAAACGAAGATGATGAAAATTAAGCGGTTTTATTGTTGAAATAAGATTTATTAAACGAGAGGGTATTTTAGAAAGGATTCTTTATTAAAGCATATGAAGAATCGTAGTTTGAAACGATGACTAATTAATGCATTCCAATCATTATAAGAACCGTAAAGCAAGCCCCCTTCTTAATCAGAAAGGGACTTGCTTCGATTTCTATTTAGTACAACACTTTCAATTCCTTTACGCCAAACTCTAATGCATCTTCTACATCTTCCATGTAAACATCCAAACGTCCTTTTGTAATAGCACTTCCTCTATCTTCACAGGTAAATGTCTTATCAAAGTACGGAATATAAACTTTTGTACCGAATGAGAAGGACGATGGACAGGCGATCGTTCGGCCTTCCTCTACTTCCGTTCCGGATGCTGTAATGCCATATCCCGGATCTTCTGGTTGTTTTCCGGTTGATTCATAGCCTGCCGTATAAGCAGATACTTTATAGGTTTCTCCCTTTGCGTCTGGAATGGTGATTGTCTGACCGGTAAAAATAATATCCGGGTTCGTGATAGAAGCGTTAAACTCCAGCAATGAATCTACACTCACGTTATGTTTCATTGAAATTTCCGATAGTACATCGCCTGATTCCACAGTGTACTTACTGCTTGCAGACACTTCGCTCGCGAATAAAAATAATCCTAAAGTTAGTAATGTAGCTAATGTTAAGTATTTGATAGTGAAAACCTCCTATGTTTTATCTGCTATAGGTATCGAATAGTTTGCCAGCTCTTTTGGAGGTTTTAATAGAATTGAAATATATATGTAAAAGTAATGATAAAGGATTCTTAACCTCCATTCTGTCTTGGGCCGTTAGAATCAAAAACGATTTCTCTTGAAAATCCTTCTGCAAAATAAACGTATTTGTTGTTAAAATTATGGAAGTTAGGGAAAAGGATAGAATCATAGAAGAAGAAAAACATTACATAAGGACGTGAACAACATGAAGAAATTAACCTTGCTTTCCTTACTCCTTATTTTGTTCCTTGTCGCTTGTTCGGAAAACACTTCTACAAACAGCGAGAACGAAGGAGAAAACGAGGAGAAGCAAACGGAAGAAGGCACTTCAGACAAAAAGGAAGAAAATAACGAAACAGAGGAAAAAGAACAACCGGAAGAAGAAGAAAAACAACCCCCTCAGCCTTATGAACCGTTAGAACCTGCTGAAGATGCCAAGCCTCTCAAGGAGAAGCTGTCTGAAGAGGAGCTTGCACAGATGCCAAAGGCACAAGCCCACGGAGATACTCGGGAGAGAATGGTTCCAGTTGGCGAAACGTTGGTACAAGGGGCCGAGGATCGAACCGACGGGCCTTTAAAGGATCATAGACTCGTAGCCTATTATGGTCACCCGAACTCTACCGATATGGGCATACTAGGGGAAATGGAACCCGACGAACTTATGAAAAAATTAAAAGAGCAGGCACAGGAATACTCCGATGCAGACCCGTCCCGTCCAGCCATTCCGACGATCGAGCTGATTTCGACGGTAGCACAGCGCGATCCCGGCCCTGAAGGGAAATACTTTCACATGACTTCACCAAAGCAAATCGACGAATATGCCAAACTTGCCAAAGAAAACGATGCGTTATTGATGTTGGATGTCCAGCTTGGAACCGACTCTGTTTTGAATCAAGTGAAGTTACTGGAGAAATGGCTGAAGCTCCCTTACGTCCACCTGGCTATCGATACAGAATTCCATGTAAAAGAAGGGGAAACGCCGGGTATTGACTTAGGCCAAGTTAACGGAGCGGAAATACAAGAAGCGGTGGATTACCTGACGGAAATGGTGGAGGCACATAACTTGCCGGATAAAATCGTTCTTGTCCACCAGTTCACAGACGGAGCACTAACAAACAAAGAAGCCATCCAACCGACCGAAAATGTAGAAGTAGCCTTGAATTATGATGGATGGGGTAATTCATCAACGAAGATGTCTCTCTATCGCAAGTTTGTGCGAAATGAAGCTGTCCAATACGGCGGATTTAAGATCTTTTATAAAAAAGATGAACCTGTGTTGAGTGCAGAAGATGTATTGAAGCTGGATCCTAATCCGGCGATTATTAATTATCAGTAAAGCCGGGTTTACCGTTAACCTCAGGTATATTGATTACACCTTCCGGGTAGATTAATTGCATTCCCTTCAGAAAAGTTTTACCTTAAAGAAGAAAGGAGAGTTAGCCAATGAACTATATTACATTAAACAATGGATTAAAAATGCCACAGCTCGGATTCGGGGTATGGCAAGTAGAAAACGACGAAGCAACAAAAGCTGTAGCGAAGGCTCTTGAAGTTGGTTATCGCTCTATCGACACCGCGATGATCTACCAAAATGAAAAAGGTGTAGGAAAGGCGATTAAGGACTCAGCCATTCCAAGAGAAGATTTGTTCATCACGACAAAGGTGTGGAATAGCGATCAAGGCTACGAAAACACCTTGCGTGCTTTTGATGAAAGCTTGGAACGACTTGGCCTGGACTATGTTGACTTATATTTAATTCACTGGCCGACACCAGAATTTGATGATTACGTAGAAACGTATAAAGCGATGGAGAAGCTTTATAAGGAAGGCCGTGTCAAAGCAATCGGCGTTTGTAACTTTGAAATTGAACATCTACAACGGCTGCTAGACGAATGCGACGTAAAACCTGTTCTAAACCAAATCGAATGCCATCCACATCTTGCCCAAAACGAGATCAAGGAGTTCGCTGCAAAGCATGACATCTTTGTGGAAGCATGGAGCCCATTAGAACAAGGCGGAGAAATTCTAAAAGACGATGTCATCAAAAACATTGCAGAAGCCCATAGCAAAACACCAGCTCAAGCAGTGCTGCGCTGGCATCTGCAAAACAACACCATTGTTATTCCTAAATCCGTTACACCTTCCCGTATCGAAGAAAACTTTGATGTTTTTGATTTCGAACTGACCAATGAAGAAATGGAAAGCATCAATAGCCTTAACTTGGATAGAAGGAAAGGCCCGCATCCGAATGAGATGAATAAGCGGTAAGTTTTTAAATAACACACTAAACATACAAAAAGAGAGAGACAGTTTCTTGCTGTCTCTCTCTTTTTAACTTTTGACTTTACCGTTTTCTTTAATATAGCCTTGGGCGGTTTAACGTATCGGAGGAAAGATGTCTGTAATCAATCCCCATTCGAACCAGGAACGAAGCAGGTCCTCAAGTGTCGGATTTTCTTTCGGCGGCCGGCATAAAAGTTCTTGAAGAAAACTAAAGTTAATTGGTGAGAAGCACCACTATGACTATTAACTACAAAGGCAAGCCGCAACGAAGAGGCTGTTTATCTTTAAAGGGCATCTTTACTCATTCAATATTTGCGAACAGAACAAGAACTTTTAACGTACACTAAGGATACGACTACCTGGAGGAAATTCAACAAAAGAGTCCAGAGTAATAAATCAGTTGGTATATATCACGAAACTTATAACGCTATCTCTAATCGCATTGAAGTCTTTTATATCAATATGCCTCGGTTTGAATTAGGAAAAGCATTCACTCACAGTCCCGTTGTTTCTTCGACGAACACGGTTATAAACGAATGAAGAAAGAATATCTAAACAATTTCTCCTGGACTTCAAGCTCTTATATATCATATATTGGGTTGTCACAAACACAAATGTATAAGTTTGTGTTTGTGAAAAAGGGGGATACAAGGAAAACAGAGCGCTCTTAAGCGCTCCGTTCTTCTATTCTGAAAAATTACAAATCCCTAATGGATTTCCATCTAAGTCTTTAAATTCAAAAAAGTTCACACCATCTTCGAGAGTTACATCACTACAATCTTTTGAATGACTTTTCACTTTATCATGGGCGCTATCAATATCATCAGAGAAAAAATACAAAATAGGGTGGGTTAACGATTCATTATTCACTGTTTTATTTTCCATAAGAGTAATAGGAGTTTCTCCTACTTGTAATACGGTATAACGGTCATTACTTCCATCACTTTCGAAAACCGTATCCAAATCAAACACCTCTTTGTACCATTGGACCGCACGCTCTAGATTGGATACTTGAAGAAATACCGTATCAATTCTTTTGACGACATTTGACATATACACCACTCCTTAACTTGCAAATTGTGCTGATTTAGATTCTTTATAAGCAGAAATTTTTGAAACAAGAATAAATAAAGTGGAAAACACCATACAGATACCAATGATTAAAAACACTAAGCTAACACTATACTGTTCGGCTAACCACCCAAGTCCCAAAGCTGAGAGAGGAAAAGGAACAGTAAGGATGACTCGATAAGCCGAGTTAACCCGTCCTATCATTTCTTCTGGGATTTCTTTTTGTCTTAATGTAAAGGTATAGATATTGAAGATCGTCATGCCTGCATTTAAGCTTGCATATGTGACCATAACTAGAATCCAATTTTGAGTAAAAAGGTACATCCCAAAGGCGGCAATCGTAGTAAAAATAATTACGTAAAATATAGCTAAGCCCATTTCTAATTTCTTGGATAGATAAGAAGCTAGAGAGGCCCCAATGATTGCAAACACACCAGCTACGCCAAAGAATACCCCAACTGTTGAAGATGGAAGGCCCTGTTCGCTTCCTAGATAGTACGTAATAATAGGATAAGAGGCGCCTAATCCCAAATTCATTAATGCACCAGCGAAGGCGGCTCCCCAAAGGATATTCCTTTTTAAAATAAATAAGAATCCCTCTTTTACATCCTTCACCATTTCTCGAATGAAAGAAGTGGTTTCCTGTTCCTCAGTATCTTCAGCTCCTTCAGCCACTTGAGCTGGTGTACTGTTTAAGTTGACAGGCAAAATGATCAACACTGCCAAAGTAAATAAGTAAGACACACCATCCACAATTAAGGCATTGTTTGCTCCTAAAACGGCAATTAACGTACCAGCAATCGCAGGACCGCCAATATCAGTGATTTTGCTCATTCCTTGATACAGCGAATTAGCAGCAGTTAAATTATCTTTATTTACTAATTTAGGAATGATGCCAAAATCGGAGACAATATCATAACATAAAGCAAATATAGCGAGAACAAAACCTATCACATAAAGGTAAAGGCTTCCGATAGTAAAAAAGTAGCTCGCAATTGGAATTGACAAGACCAACAGAAACTGCATAATATTTGAGGCGATAATAACTGTTTTTCGATTAATTCGGTCAATTAAAGAGCCTAGAAATGGACCTAACAATATATAAGGTACAAGTTCCACAGCCATCATTATAGTCATGGATAAGGCAGACCCCGTCATCTCCAAAATAAGCCAAGGGATAGCCAGCAAGTAAATCTGGTTCCCTAAATTAGAAACAACGGAAGAGAAGAAATAGATAAGATACCATTTATTTTGTAAAATTCCTCTCTTAGAAGAGATAAAAAGCCCCCCTTTTCAAAGATTGTTTTTTTACTTAGTGTATGATTCGCTTATTTTCACTCTTTCTATTTTCCTTTGATCCCTTAAATCCTTAAAGCTAGAGGCACCATCTGAATCGATAATCCCTGTGAACAAGGAGTCGTAGCTAAAGGGAACTGTAATGGTGTGGATTTCGCCCTTTCTAGAAAACTCAATCTGTACATCACTTCCCTTATTCAATAAGCAAATTGCTCTAACAAACTCTTCGTAGGTATTTACTTCTTTTCCAGAGAGTTTTAAGATAATGTCTCCCTGTTTAAGACCACTAGCAAAGGCGGGTCCGGTTGGATAACATTCTCTTACATAGACACCATTATTGGTTTCCGTGTGATATAGCTCGTTGTTCGTGGCAATGGTGACCCCTATTTTGGGATATGTGAAAAATTGCTCTTGAAGGTCTAACCCAATTTCAAGCACTGTTTTAATATTCATCATAGCCCGTCTCCAGCTATGCTCCATACAATCTCTAATCCAGCGACCAAGGGTGGTTTGGCTGTCATACCCCTCAATTTCAATGGTTAGTCGAACAAAAGAATCCTCCATTTCTTCAAGCGTATAGGTCGTCTGGAGGTTATAAACAATCTCTTCGCCATCAGGTAAAAGAGACTTATATTCATCTGCTAATCTAAAGTAATAAGGTTTAATAGCTTCCACTACAACTGAATGATTTTCTATATCACCATAGAGATAATAGTACTTATCCCTAGGTTTAGGATTAATAGGATCTCCTGTAGTCGTACAGTAATCACTTTGATAACTGTTTGAACCCTCTGGACTTACCACTAGCCACCATACATCTTCAATGGAAGCCTCTATATATGTTCTATTTACAGTTTTACTCAAATCATAATTAATCATGGTACTCCTCCTTTACGTTTGTAAAATGGTAGAAAACAAATGATAAAAACGTTCGTCCAATTCTCTGATCGTTTCACTAGAATGAGAGCCAAATCTATGAATTAAGCTTGGATACGTACAAAAAAGATTTACGTATTCCAATTGTTTGTGAGGAATAGGATGCTTAAAGGTTTCAAATGTGGTTAACACACGGTTAATCTGGGAAAGAAGGTGCTTTTTTATTTCCGTTTCATAATTTTCCATGACATTTTGCCATTCATCCAATCCTTGAAAATAGTGATGAAGAGACTGTGCTAATAATTCCGAACCTAAGAAAGCATCATCCATTCCACTTCCGGATATAGGATGTACCCAACCAAGTGCATCTCCAACAATGGCCCAATGGTCACCAAAAGCCTTTTTTATATACATTTCTCTTTTACCTATTCCTTTAATAACTACTTCTTCATCCATGGAGGAAAACCTTGAGTATAAATTGCTAAATTTCGGTAATGTACTCATGAATTTTTCTCGAGGCTGCTTTGCCCAGTCATTTTGATCAATTAAAGGAGTTATTAATACCGTATGTAAATGATTGTTCGTCGGGGTGCAAATACAAATGTGACTATCAGCGACATACCATTCAACACAAGGTGGCGTTAGTGGTTTGACACTTGAAAAGTACCCATAAAAAGCAGGCGGTTGACTTTCGGTTTTATGCTCAATGGGGGCTGCAAAATTCTTTGCAAATTTTGAATATTTTCCATCTGCCCCAATGATGACCTTCCCTTCCTCAAAAAATTCTTTATTACTTTTAATATAAGAAACTCTATGACTAACCTCTGAATTCTTAATAGCCTTCACAAAAGATGCTTCTTTTACGAAAGTGACATTATCATACTGTTCCATTCTTTGAACGAGCATTTGATCAAGCTCAATCCGACGCATCGTAGTTACTCGGTCCGTCATCATAATATCGGCCTCAAAAACACTTCCCTCAAGATCCACTCTCATTCGTTTAATATCTGGTGAGGGAACTGCCGTTAATCGCTCCTTGATGTTGTAACGCTCAAAGAAATAAATTTCTCCGAATATGTGAGTAGAATTTGTATCGCTTGGAAAATGGCTTTTATCTAAAATTAATATACGATAACCTAGTTCGGCTAATCTTATACAAAGAGAGGCTCCAGCACACCGGGCCCCCACTATGATGATGTCGTACAATCAAAAACCCTCCTTTATGTAAAAGGGGAGGACATTTTTCATGCCCTCCTTTTAGGATTAGTTAGCTTGAGCGCAGTTATAAATAGTCCCTTTATGGTTTCCTTCCAAATCATATAGAGAAACCAATTCCGGGCTAGTAAATACAGTACCGGTTGGAGGTAGATTGTACAATTTCCCTTCCATGTGAATAGGCTTTTGATTCTTCATAACTCCATCCGGTGTTTCAACTGTCCAATATAACCAGCTTTCTCCGTCTACTCCGTCTTTGATATTTTTCCCTTTAGGAATTTTAGCAGAAGCTTTCATTGGAGCTTCACCAGCTTCAATTCCACCCTTTACAATAACTTTTTGACCAGGCCATAGTTCTTTAGAAGTGGCTTCTAAATGAACCCCTTGAATCTCAATATCAATATTGACCCCACTCTTCAATGAGAACTCTGAGTCAGATACAGTAAATTTAGTAGGCTTTACTTGAGTAAATTCCAATTTTTCCGCTCTTCCATCGGTAAGTTCTAAAGTAGTGCTACTATTTGAAGTAGGTAAAGACATCTCAACTTTTTTCATTAGAGATTTGAACATGATTTCACTCTCCTAAAGATTATGTTTACCTTGGCCAAGGTTACATTCATTATAAGAGAACCTGTTACTCCATTTCTTGTCTTTTTTTATGGTGGATTGTTGTTTTATTAACCCTTTAAAGTCCTAATACATGAGAAAGTCACACATTGTTCATTCCTCTCGTTTGAAGCAACAGCTGAAAATTTTATCCTGCGGGAAGACAGGATGTGCTTGGTAATCGAAAAGGTGATAATACTTCCAGGTTCTACAATTTTATGAAATTTTGATTTAAGATTTCTTAGTTCCTCTGCTTTTGTTTGAAAGAAGATTTCAATTCCCTGCAAAATAGATTCCACGAGTATTACTCCTGGATAAACACTCTTTTCTTCAAAGTGACCAATGAGAAAGAAGTCACTGTGACTTACAAACTTCTGGTAAGCAACCCTGTCAGACTCTTGATTAATCACAGTATCAATTAGTCTCCATGGTTTTTTTCGATTTAAAACATGAAGCTCAATTTGTTTTCCTTCCTTCGATAATTGCACCTAAAATGACCTCACCATCATTGATTTGTACTTTCGCTTCCCCAAATTTAGAATCTCTGAAATGCTCTTTCCATTCAGATTCAGTGAGAAACCCTCGTAACCCCTCTCCTGGCTGGAGGTTCTCTCTTCTATAATCCGGAAGAAGATTAAAAATGAACTCTTGGTGTGGATACATATGTCCCTCTCCTCTTATACATTCAGAGAGGATAAGCCTTCCATTAGGTTTTAGAATGTCATAAATAAAATCTAATGAAGTAGGGATATCTTTTGCACAATGTAATGCGTTGATGGATATAACGTAATCACAATACTCAAATGCCGCATCTTGAGATATAAGAGGGAAATTGAAATCCAAGACCTTAGATTGAATAGTAACATTCTCAGAATTCAGATTTCTCTTTACTTTGCGTACCATATATGGACTAATATCCGAAATAAAATAAGTTGTGATATTTTTACTTAACAGAGGATCCTCAACAATTAGACGACTCCCGGATCCTAACCCTGTCCCTAATTCTAAGATTTCACTATTCTTATGGACAGAGGGTGAAATTTCATCCACTAACCATTCATTGTGAATGTGATAGAGCTCATTTTTTTCTGAAAAATAGTTTTCCCATAGTAAAGCTCCTTTAAAGCCAAAGAAAAGCCGAGTTGGATCTTTTGTCCCTGAAATAATATCAAGCCAGTGTTCCTGAACAAAGTCCAATAACTCGTAAGTAGGGGTTAACTCCTGAAGGCGTTCCGGAAAATGAGGCTCCGGTTGAGAAAACCTATACTTGGATTGATCATATACAAGGTATTCATTTTCTACCAGAAAATTTAAGATCCAAGACAACGAAGGAACAAATTCGTCCTTACATCCAAATTGTTGGATAGCCTCCTGCAAAGTGAAAGCTGATTGTTTTTTTAATTGAGTTCGGTCTAGAAGATCATAAATAAGTTTAGACGTGTATACCGTGGAGTTAGCATATAATTGAAAATATCTCTCTGTAAATAGCTCTCTTTTGGCCAATGGCACTTCTGAGTTCATTTAACCACTCTCCTGAATAACTTTTGCGACACTTATTCTTCCCGTAGCAATGATTTCTTGATTTTCCAAAGCCGATACTTTTAGAAGACAATGCTTAGAAAAAACCTTCATAGGTTCTATAAAATAGTAAACCTTATCTTCTCCGCCTCTAGGTTCTTTTACAAAATCAAAATCGATTGTTCCTAAAATAGGAATCTCCTTCTCTTCTAATGGAGAGGTCTCTCGCTCAACAAATAATACACTTGATTGGGCCAACCCTTCGATTAGAAAACTTGGGGGAAGTTTATCGATAAATGGAAAGTCGGCTAAATAATTTGCATAGTCAAAGGCAGCCGTTAAAGACTGGTTTTTTTTATATTCCACCACCTCATCTACAAAGCGAAAAGGTGGTTTTTGTGGTATCAAATCAACTTGCATATTTAAAACTCTTCCACCACATGAATGGGTTTTTCGATGATAATTAGAAAGGTGACTCCCGTATCAGTAGATACATCATGGATTTCCCCTTCTCCCGCGGTCAAAAAATCTCCTTTCTTTAACGTCTCGCCATCAACTTTCATCTCTCCATCGAGTACATAAGCATACTCTCTGCCAGGATGGTCATGTTTAGGAATAAAGCCTCCGGGTTCAAATTTAACAATAAAAGCTTCAGTTGATGATTGATTCCCATCTTCTCTCCAGAGCATTTTAAACTGTGAATTGTGAAAAAACCCTTTTTTCCATACATTGTTTACATCTTTAATAATAGTCATTAATATCCTCCCTTTTCTGCTAAAATAATCATACGAGGAGAGTCAATCGTAAGAGACGCCCCCTTTAAATCTCCAAAGACTGAAGAGATGGCAAACCCACAGCTCTTCAACATGCTTGTTAACTCAGTGGCTGTATATAAGCGTATATCTAAGGTTGCTTTTTCCATCACTGAATCTTGATACCACATGGTTTCTTCGACCCACCTTCCGGTAATACAATCAAAATACCTACTAGACCATACCGGTTGATTAGCCATCTGATCCCACAAGCGTGGAATATAGTTTTTGATCTTATAATCTCTATTTTCTGTATCTATCAGCAATTTACCACCCGGTTTCAACCTCTTATACACTCTTTCGAAAGCTTGCCTATCTTCATCCTCAGAAACATAACCAATGGCTGTGGACATATTAAGTACATAGTCCAATGAATCCAAAGGTAATTCCATGTTTTTCATTTCACTAAGGACCCACTCTATATTTTCAATGCCTAATTCATGGGAGAGACGCTTAGCCTGGGCAAGGGATACTTCCGATCCATCTAGCCCAATCACTTCATGACCTTCCTGGGCTAAAGGGATTGATATTCTTCCATGCCCACACCCTAGATCTAAAATCGTAGACGGATTATCTAAAGCTAGAAGTTGTTTAATTCCTTTGATCTCTTCTTTAGTACGTTCATCGTGTAAAATATGAGGAGAAAATTGTAAATAAGCTTCTCCAAAGAATTCCTTCCACGGATATTGAACCTCGGTTTGCATCATGCATGGACCTGCCCTTCTAAACTAGTTTGATTAATAATTAAGATAAGCTTCTGTAAAGCTAATTCTATAGTTGAGTAATCCATATCTAACGGTAAATAAATACATATCGTCGTATTAAAAAAGGAAACTAAAATCCCTCCCTTCTTAAATTCTTTGAGCAATTGACTGACATATAAGTCAGGAGCCTCTTTTACTTCAATACCTATCATAAAACCTTCACCCTTAATTTCTTTGACATTGGGATTTGACTTCAAAGAGGATGCTAAGAACCTTCGAACCTTATCTCCGTCTCTTTCCACTCTGTCTAATAGGTTTTGGTTTTCCACATATTCAATCACTCGTACAGCAATTGCACAAGCTACAGGGTGACCTCCTAGGGTATTTCCATGAGGGAATCCGTAATCATTTCCCACAAATGTTTGAGCTATTTCCTTACTAATAAGGGTGACACCGAGAGGAAAAAGTCCCGCCGTTAATCCCTTCGATGTAGCAACCAAATCAGCCCCTATGGAATGCTTGATATCTGCAAACCAATCCCCTATTCTCCCAATGCCTGTCGTTACCTCATCCAAAACAAGTAAAATATCATGTTCTTTCGTGATTCTTCTTAATGACTGTAAATAGGACACGGAGAACTGTTGGATCCCATTGACACCTTGAATGGGTTCAATAAATAAGGCTCCTATGTTTTCTGCTCCCTCTTTGTCAATGACCTCCCTTAGCTGCTGGAGAGACGCGAGGTCATTTTCTTCTTTTGATTCCAACTCAAAATCATGAGGACTCTTAACTGAGAGACATCCTTCAAGCATTGGTCCGTATAAAGATTCCATATCTAACCCGGTCATCGATAAGGCTCCATAACTTACTCCATGGTAAGCTCCGGTCAATGATAAGAATTTTTTCTTCTGATATTTACCGACTTGCAGAAAGTATTGGCGAACTAATTTCATTGCTGTTTCAATACTTCCACTCCCATCATTAGAGTAAAATACCATTTCCATATTAGGATGGAGTTTTACTAACTTCTCCGCTAAAATTTGAGCTTGATCATGTCCTTGCCCTATTAACAAACTAGAGGGAAGACGTCTATATTGCTCCATAATGACGTTCAAAAAATCAGGGTGGTTATTGTTTACCAGGGAAAGAGCAGCATTTGAAAAGTTATGAAACGACTGGTCTAAGCTTGTGACGTATTCGTCTTGTACTTTTTCCTGCATGATTGGATATTTATTTTCCATGGAATCGACATTTAATTCCTCTTTTACTGGCATAGCAGTAAATGGGTGGAGCACTTTGTATAGTTCGCTCATGTTTCTTCCTCCCCTATTATTCCTTCTCCTTCTTTAATTTTTAAGAATTGATTCACTTTAATATTTTTGAATTCCTCGACACCTCCTGATGGCCAAGTAATTTTTATATTCTCTACCACTTCACTCTCCCCTGTTCCAATATGAAGACGCGGGTCTCTTTGCGTGGCATAGCCGTTCCCCCCATCTCTTTCCATAAGTGTTTGTTCTCCATCAATCGTAAATAATACTTTGGCACCTACAGCATCCCGATTACTAGCTTCCGTCCCTTCTAAATCTAAGTTGATCCAATTGGAATCATCTGTAGTTTCATTCTCATATACTTTTGCTGGGGCATTTTGATTAGCAAATATTAAATCCATATCCCCATCGTTATCAAAGTCGATCGGCGCTACCCCTCGCCCGTCATAAGTGAAGTCTAATTGGGCATCTTCAGCGACATCGGTAAGTTTTCCATTTCCATCATTTAAGAAAAGGAACTTTTCTTCATACCCAGAAAGACTTTTGTCATTAAAAGCTGGCCAATTTTTTGTATCCTCAATAATATTTCCGGGTGTTGTAGCTAAGGTACCTAATTCAAACCAGTAATCATCCTCTTCACTTGCGGATATGAACCCATTCGTTACCACTAAATCAAGGTCTCCACTATTATTAAGATCAGTAAAAGAAGCTCCCCACGAAAAGCCTGCTAGATTAATCCCAAGCTCTTCGGCTTTGTCTTCGTATTTACCATCCTCATTGGGATACCAAAATTGATTTCCTTCTAGAATATAGCGCGGCTTGCTCACATTACTTATATAAATACCGAGCTGGCCTTCATGAAACAAGTCGGCAAAACTAGTATTCATCCCTTTATAGGTGTCATCCCCAATACCATGATTTTGTTCAACCTCTTTGAATCCTTTTCCTTCATCATTGATATACAGAGTATCTGGCCCAAAATCATTAGCATTATAGAGGTCGGGATAACCATCATTATTAATGTCCGCACTACCTGGGGCTAGTGTCCATCCGCTATCATGGACCCCCATCTCTTCGGACACGTTAGTGAACGTTCCGTCCCCATTATTTTTAAACAATAAGTTCTCCCCACCATTCGCAGCTCGTTCAAAATCATTATGCATAATTTTCGTAGTCTCTAAGTTCCATAAGTCCACATCATTTTGAAAATAATTCCCTAAGTATAAATCAAGGTGTCCATCTTGGTCATAGTCCAGTGTAATTGCTTTACCGACGTTTCCTGAAAAACCCGTATTAGATTCCTCCGTTACATCGGTAAAGGTTCCATCTCCGTTATTTTCAAACAGTTTGCTTTGTCCCCAACCGGCAATATAAATGTCTTGATAACCATTATTGTTATAATCAAACCAAACAGCCGAGGTAGAAATACCTTCTTGATTGATGCTTCCAAGTTTCGATTCTTTTGTTACATCCGTAAAAGTCCCGTCTCCATTGTTTTGGAATAAAGCATTGCTTGATCCTTTTTGGGAATTAGTAAAAAAGACGTCCATATACCCATCGTTATTAAAATCAGCAACTGATACAGAGGCACCTAAGGTTGTTAGCCAAGGCATAATATTGTTGGCCTTTTCGTCAAATGAAGGTTTTTCATGAGTGAACGAGATATTCGTTTCTTCTGTTTTATCGGCTAATTGGAATCCAAGTTCTTCTTTTTTTTTAGCTTGTCCAGCATATGAACAAGCAGCTAAATTAATACCTAATGCAGCTACCACTATCATTTTTGAAATATTACGATAATTCAACAGACTTGTCCTCCTTGTATTGTTTAATAGCCTTACGTGTATGTTGCACCCAAAGGTAGTAATTGTTTGCTACTTCTTCCGTGTAATCCACCAATGAGACCAATTTTTCCACTTCATCTCTAATTCCTTGTTGAGAAATCGCCTGATCATAAAGCTTCTGATCTTGAATCTTTCTCGCCTTCCATCCAAACGCTAAACCTTGTTTAAAAGAAACAAAACTAGTTTCATCAAGCAGGGCTTCTGCTTTGCTTATTGGTGTAGAAGCATTATCGAGATAGCTATACGCCACCGCAATCCCCAACCCACTTAAAATTTCTTGTTGAATAGAGTAATGAAAACTTTGAATCTTGCGGATACTTTCTTCTATCCTAAAATGAGTAAGGAACCAAAGGCTTCTCCCTATTCCTTGATAAACTACTTTGCTCCGCTCAGATCCCACTCCCAATCTTTCAACGGCCTTACTCAGTTTATGAGGATAGAATCCAAATTTAAAGATGGACAATTTAAACCCGATACCATCGTAAAGAATCGGAGCGTAAAGGCGATCAAGTTTACGCTCGACTTCGAAATACTTGAAAGCTTGGTTCTTAAATGCCAGATGAAGCCACCATCCCAGCCCTACATAATATTGATACCTATACTTGGGAGAGAGACGTTTATACATTTTTTCAAACTCACCACTTTTAAGAGAAGAACGAAGTCTATATCCCAAACCTAAGGCAGCGCCTTCAAAGGAAAAACCAACATAAAAGATAGAATTTTTTCTCTCCATATGCTGACCAAACTTACTCCAATCAGATTTCAGCAGAGTATACGCACATCCACTCAGAAAGGCATAGAAGATATTTTCATATCTTTCAATCCATCTTGATGATCTGGTTTGAAGGCAATATTTCAGCTTTAACGCCTTACTAACACCTCGAATTACGAAGGAAATACTACTAAATCTTAAAATCGAATCACACATCTTCTTTTTTACTTTCGATAAGAGAGGCGATATCAGCCAAATTAGCAACTTGACCTAGGTCCTCTTCGGTCACTTGGTATCCGTAAAAACGCTCGATCATTACAGCTAGTTCTAATGCTGCAAGGGAGTCTACTTCCAGTTCATCCAAGTCATCATAGATATTAGCCTCCGTGATCTCATCGTTTTCTGTTATTTCTTTTACAATTTCAATTACCTTGCCAATGATCGGTGTAGTTAGCTGGTTACTCATAATATCCGTCATCCCTTCGTTTTTTTAGATTCCCCCTGAAACTTGAATAACCTCTCCTGTTATATATCTAGAGGCATCTGACATTAAAAATAAAGTAGCAAGAGAAACATCATCCACCCTCCCTATCCTTCGTAACGGAATGCATCTTTTATCTATTCGCTGTTGAACCTCTTCAATCATTTCCGTCTCTATATAGCCTGGGGCTACTGCATTTACCCTGACTCCAAGTCTTCCCACTTCTTTTGCTAACGATTTAGTAAATCCAATGATTCCTGCTTTAGTAGTGGAATAATTTACTTGTCCAACGGTTCCGTAAATACCCGATACAGAGGAAACATTGACAATAGCTCCTCGTTGCAATGAGATGGATTTAATCAATCCTTGGGTCAAATAATACAAACTATTCAAATTCACTTGAAGGACATCTTCCCACTCATCCTCTTTCATATTAAAAAACAGATTGTCTCTAAGAATCCCTGCATTATTTATGAGATACTTGATAGACTCACCACGTAGGGTTTCAATGAGAGAACGTAGTTCTTCTTTTTTTGAAAAATCACATTGTATACTATGAACAGATCCTCCCAAAGAGTGGCACTCCTTGACCACCTTTTCTGCTTCATTCGTTGATTTGTTATAAGTAAAAACAACATCAGCCTTGGCCTCTGCGAGATCTTTTACTATCTGCCTGCCAATTCCACGTGACCCGCCAGTAACAAATACTTTTTCTCCTTCAAAATCCCATTGAACGTTAGTAATTCTTTTTCACCCCTTATTGAACTTTTTTAAAAACAGAAGCTGCATTAAATCCTCCAAATGCAGGAACCGCCTTAATTCCTGAAGATAACTTCTTATTTTCGGTTTCTTTAACTATTTTTAGGTGGCTAGCATTATTCCCAGTAAAATTAGCCGTAGGTAAAATCGTATTTTCTTGAATACATTTGATAAGATAAATGGTTTCAATGAGAGCACTTGCTCCTAAAGTATGACCAATGTAGCCTTTAAAGGCAGTAAGCATAGGGAGTTTACTTCCGGAAAATGCTTTTTCGATTTCTTTTAATTCATATTTGTCCCAAAGAGGACTACCCACCCCATGAGGCGTTAAAAGATCAATCGGTTGATCTAAAAGGGCTTTAGCTTCTTTAATAACTTTGGAATATGTATGTTGAGTTATATCAGGCAGAGTCATTCGCCAATTATCTTGTGAAAAAGCACTTCCTACATATTCACAAGTGAAATTTTGTTCTATCTTATGGATGTCTTTATGAAGCCACATAGCACCTGCTCCATCTCCTAAAACAGCACCACTTCGGTCATTGTCAAAAGGGCGAATGTTCTCGAATTTAGAATTATATCCATTATCGTCTAGCCATTTCTGCTCCGTAAAATGAGCATAATCAGAACTAAGGACGAGCACATGGTCACAATGACCTCTTTCAATTAAAGAGCTTCCGAGGTCTATCGCATACAGCCCAGAGGCGCAAGCATTGTTCACTACATAGGATGGTCCATTGGTTCCTAAGAGTTTCGCCAAATGAAAAAGGTGAGGGAACGTTTGAATATTGTAAAATCGGTCTTTAAACGAACTAAATTCTATATGTTCCTCTGCTTGAACCGTATTTAAAAGGTGGTCAATTAAAGTGGCTACCCCAGGATTTTCATGAGCAACTACTAGCCCCACTTTCTCCATCGGTATATCATTTCTTTTAAGGAGTACCGATCCGACAGCTGCTAACATCTTAAAATCCCAATCGTTCCGAAAACCGATGGAGTCTATATACTTTAACTGTTCCTTTGTCAGATAATAATCCAGGTGGAGTTCATCAATTGGATAGACTGGGAAGTCAGATTTCTCAGAGGTGAGAGGCATAGCTCTTCTCTTGGGAATACGATTGACTCCTTCGTAATTTTTCATTTCATTCCAGTTTCTCTCTAGCCCAAAACCTAAGGCCGTTACAACTTCTGCATCCCCAATGAAGACATTAGGCATAGTGATAACCCACTCTATTCTTAATTTGAAGGGTATTCCCCTGAACATCTATTTGCTGTTCCTCACTATCCGTTTTAAAAAGGAAAGTCCTTGAAGGAACTATATCTTGAAAGTTCAGAAGCAAAGGCAACATATTATTATCGTTGATTACAGTCATTGGTAGAGAAGATTGGCCTCTTTCACTATCATCAACCTCTTCATTTAACTCTGTTAGAAGGAGGGTACAAATTACTTCTTCAGAATCATCCAGTAAAACTCCCTGAACTAATGGAGGTGTAACAATGTTCAAACAACATACGACCACAATATCCACTTGGTTTTGGTCCAACAAATCCTGGGCATAAATTAGAGATTTTATGGAAGAAAACTCATTAGAAAGAGTCACATTAGGTCCATAAATGTTAAACACGCGCGATAAATGTCCTCCAACAGCATTCATAACCGTTTCCGGAAATATGGCAGGATTGATTTTTTCTTCTCCAAAACGTTCGTATTCTTGAAACATTTCTAGAATGGGGACAGTATTAGAAGCACTGTTAGCTATGACTAATCCCGCTCTCTCTCCGCTTGTGCGATCAAAAGGGAAATCTACTTGTAACTTTTCAAAACACTCTTTGATACTGATACTGCATAATTGAGTGTATTTCGAAGTTCGCCTAAGACCCTTAATGTTATAATCTTTTGCCTTTAATAATGGAAGCATCTTGCTTGTATTCGGCTCCTCAAAAAGACCTCCAGAGGTGATATAACTATAAGAAGCTACCTTCATACTCATACGGCCAGGTCCCCTTCTTTGGTTTGTTGAGTTTTTTGTTTCTGACTCCGTGCTGCCAAATAACGATAAGGAATTACGATCACAATACTTGTGATAAATAATGCATAGAATTGAGGGGTTGGAATTCCCTGGATTCTAAATAACGCGTCTATGAAAGCGACGGTGATTCCAAATAAGATTTTACTCTTCATACTATTGGGCGTAGTTTTGGGATCGGTAATCATAAAGAAAGCAAACAATTGAAAAGAGGCGCCCAACAATGGGCCCACAGCAGCATACAACGGAAGGCCAAAAAGGGCATTTCTTAAATATGCAAAGACGACAAATGAAATAAGAAAGGACAAGACAATACTGAGCCGCTTAGCCACAGCCGTTACTACGATTCCTAGAGCCAAAATGATACCCATGAGAAGAAGACCATTTGACCACTGTTTCGGTGTACTAATGACATAAGCAGGAAGAAGAGAAATCATGGCCACAACAGCGATATTATTAGGATTGAAAATATGACCTCCTTTATATTGGAGTGCATGCTTCAATACAATGGAAAGCACCCCAGCCACAACGTAAGGCCATAAATAGATCGTACTCAATAACAGACTAATCCCAAGCCCTGTGATAAATGCACTAATGGGAACAATAAATTTCTTGTAAATGATTTTAGTTAAAATGATTTCCGTAACTATTGTGCTAACAACGGAGAGAAGAATTGCATCCCAACCTTGGACAAAACTTAAGTAGGTTTGACCAGCAACTGCAAATGCCAGCAAGAAAGCAATAATTAAATACCGAGGATCTAACTTATAGGATGACCAAGAAACGATATGGGTTCCTTTCATATAGAACCTACCTCCCTATTAGTAGTGATGAATTAACCCCACCAAATGCATACGCATTAGACAACGCATAATTCACAGCTTTCTTCTTGTTCTTTTTAATGACCAAGTTAAGTTGGATATCCTCACCTGGTTCACTTGTTTGAAAATTGATAGGAATTTCACCAGTTTGTATGGTTTTAATAGTAGAAATGGCTTCAATCACACTGGCTGCCCCCAATGTATGGCCGATGTTTCCTTTAATAGAACTTACTTCTATTTGATTTGTACGTTCGGCAAACACTTTGTTAATAGCTACTGATTCCATGGCGTCATTCGCGGGTGTGCCCGTCCCGTGGGCACATATGTAATCTATTTTTTCTTTGTGTATAGATCCCATATTCAAAGAAAGCTCCATAACCCGCGATGCCCCTAAAGCCTTCGGATCAGGTTGGGTCACATGATATCCATCACTGCTAATACCATATCCAAGAAGTTGAGCTTTTGGCGGTATATGGCTTCGTGCCTTATGGGCTTCTTTCTTTTCAAGAATAATGGCTCCACTTCCTTCACCTAAGATCATTCCATTTCTTTTCCCATCAAACGGCTTGCAATAGTCTGAGGACATGGCTTTTAAACTATTAAATCCCCAAAAAGCGACCGAAGATAAAACATCTACACCACATACAATCATGAGATCTGCTCGATGAAGCTTTAACTCATCTATACCTTTAGCTATGGCGATGTTACCTGCTGCACAAGCATTGGTAAGAACCCAACTGGGACCATCAATATGTAAAAGTTCCCTGATGTTCCGTAGCAGAATCCCAGGGCCACCTTTATGTACTGATTTCCCATATTTAATTTGATTTTCTAATGGGGTAATTTCTCCCATCGTCGTTCCAATACAAATCCCCACTTTTTTTGTAGAAAGGTCCTTTCCTGATAACCCCGCATCCTCTAGACTTTCCATGATCGAATGAAAGAGAATTTGCGTGGCTTTTTCATAGGTGGAAGACTGAGAAGTAGTGTGAATGTGGTCAGATGGAATTGCCCCCGCTCGTACCTTCAAATTAGATATAGGGTCTGGTAGTTCTTCTAATTTTATCAGCCCATTTCTGTTCGCTTGTAAGGATTCCCAGAAACTATCGACATTATAGCCAATAGCGTTTATAACTCCCATGCCAGATACAATGATTTCACTCAATTCATCACTTCCTTACCAAAATTTACTCAAATCTGTGAGTTCTGGAGAAGGTTTCATGAAATTATCTATGCCCCTCTCTTTTTGAACAATGGTTTGAGCATCATCTTTTGAAAGATTGGCTCTTTCCCTTAAAGACTCACTTTCTGGGTACTTTTCAAATCCATCTTTCCACACTTGATATCCTTCATTGATTTGACCATCTTTTATTAAAGCGTCGCCGTAAGCTGTATAGGCTTCCGCAAACAGGGTGTCGTGTTGAATATCTGTGTTTTCAGCCACAGAGACACAAAAAGATAAATCTTGAATAGATTTCTTTGTTCTTTGAAGACCAACTGGCCAATATAGATTGTTAAGCCCTCTTGCATAATGAGCCATCCAATCATTATTATTTTCTTCTATTACATCATCTAAGATAGCTATAGACTGTGTTGATTTTTGCCCAAGGGAAGCTGTCCCTAATGATGGTTGTTGTAGATTATCGATGAATACCAGGGCTTTTTGCAGTTCTAATCTAGAGGATTCTACCGGAATCGAATTAAAGAATTCAAGAGCTTCTTCATACTTTTCTTCATTAGTTAAAACAAGTCGTAGCTGATTGCTAAAGACCATATTTTCAGGATTTTCTTTCACGATTTCTTTTAGTTGGCGAATCCCCTCTTCTTTATTCTTATGTTCAATTTGTTCCAAGGCCTCGTAATATTTGTTTTCCTCTTCATTCCCTGTCTCTCGATTCACTGTTTCCTTCTCTGTTGAAAAATCTAAATTGAAATCTGTTACCGATCCATTAGCCGTAACTTCGGGTAAATCATATGGTTTCGTATAATTCATCCAAAAAACAGCAGCACCTGCAATAAAAAGGATTGTTAAAATGGAAATAAAGTATTTTAGTTTCACGACAATACCCCTTTGCTTTTCTTATATTTTGAGGGAGTGATACCCACATGTTCTTTAAAAATCCGGGTAAAATAGGAAAGGTTGCTATACCCGATTTCATAACAGACATCGGTCACACTATAACCTTCTTGTAAGAGAAACATAGCCTTTTCCATCCGTCGGTAGATTAAGTATGCTTTAAAGCCCTTCCCCATCTTTTTTTTGAATAGCTTAGAATAATAAGGTTCACTCAGATGAAATTCGCTACATACATGCCATAGCGTAAAATTCGGTTCAAACAAATTTCTATTTATGAAGCTTAAGGTATCTTCGAATAAAGTCGTTTCTTCCTCGACAAACTTCTGGACTAAACTCCCATCATGAATAAATTGGACCATATTTTGAACAGAAGGTTTATCTAATTCCTCGATTCCTAAAAAGGATAA
Source organism: Virgibacillus senegalensis (assembly GCF_000821245.2). Classification (GTDB taxonomy): domain Bacteria; phylum Bacillota; class Bacilli; order Bacillales; family Amphibacillaceae; genus Sediminibacillus; species Sediminibacillus senegalensis. Next base: position 141,707 of record NZ_LN611424.1, on the reverse strand, counting down.
AAAAGGAATGTTGCGCTGATTGATTTCTTGAGTAAAATAGGGAGGCATGTCCTTTTCGTAAGAAAAAGCAATCGCAAAATCGTAATGCTCAAATTCTGCTATTACCTCCTTAAAAGAAAGCTGGTCTACAAATCTATAAATATTGAAATAATTGTCTGAAAAATCCGTTACCTGTTTGGGATCATAGATAAATGTAATTCCTTTGATTCGACACACCCCCTAAAAATAGTGAGGAAGTTGATAATTATTTACAATTGTAAGAATATTCAGAGTTATAAACAATTACTAAAATTAAAAGAAAAAACGCAAAAAAAAATACAGTAATTTAGTAACGTATTTAAAATTATATGATTCTAAATACCTGTCAATATTGATAGAATATTGAGAAATTACAGTAATTTGGTTATAATTTAAGGGAGTATAATCAATTATTTCCATTTTTGTTGTACAATGGTCTAAAGGAGGGGATAAGCTGTGAGAATTGGTAATAAGATAAAATTACTAAGAGAGGTTTTGGATCTTACTCAGGCGGAATTTGTAAACAACATTTGCACGACCACTCATCTAAGTAATATAGAAAACCATAAATACTTACCATCAGAAAAGTTTATCCAACAACTAGCCAGAAAACATTTAGTGCCTGATACTTTTTTAAGTACCTCCCCTATTCCAATCACTGACATAGAAAAAATAATCCAACGTATCAGCATGAATAAGACGTTAGAAAGTAAGGAAGAGTTTATCTTACATACCGTTCTATATGAGGATTACCCCACAGATATCTACATACGTGCTACAACCATTCTTTTAAACTATTATCTCCAAAGAGAAGACTTAAAGAAGACAGAAGATATTTATAGAAAATCTATCTTTCTTCAGAGTGAAGAAATCCAGAATAAAGCTTTACAAAGGTATTATATAATTTGCGGCCATCTGTTTTTTTATAAACAAAACTTTTTAAATGCGGAACACTTTTATACCCTGGCCAAAGTACATCATCAAGGGGATCCATTAATAAAAGCCAACATTTATTTCAATTTAAGCCTTACAAAACAACGAAACAACAAATTATCCGAAAGCATTATCTATGCATATGAAGCCTTAAAAATCTTTGAGTCACTTACGGATTACAATGGAGTGATTGAATGTTACATAAAAATAGCAGTCGCTTATACTAAAAACGGGAATTACAAGGAATCTATGGAATATCTTAACCAAGCCCAAAATCTCATCGTTAATAACACAAGCTCATACTCTATAAGAAATTTAAGCATTATCGAAAATACAAAGGGGATCCTTCATTACAAAACGGGTTTAAATCAAAAAGCATTGCTGCATTTCCATAAAAGCCTTTCGCTAAAAGATGAGGCCAATTTGGATAAAAACAAATTATACACGTATAAAACCTTAGCAGAATTTTATATCAAGAATGCAGATTTTAAAAAAGCCAGTTTCTATTTAAATGTCGCAGATGAACAACTTAGCACTTATCATTTACCTCATCTATCCTTTGAATTTGAGGGGATTAAATGTACGTATTATAAAGCAATAGGTGATTTATCCACTTATGAAAAAAATATTAAAACTCTAATTACACTAACGAGTGACCATTTGGTCTACGATTTGCACCAAAAATATAGTATAGAACTAGCAAATTACCTGTTTGAAAATAAGAAATATAAAAATGCGGCCAAGCTCTACAATAGCTCTTACAGTGGCTTCTAAACATGAAAAGGAGACGACATGTACAGTAATGGGGAGTTAATTAAATTTCATAGATTACATAAAAATATGACCCAAAACGAATTAGCTGATGCTATTATTTCGATATCTTACTTATCGAAAATTGAAAACAATCAAGTCCAGCCTAGTGAAGAGGTAATGCACCTCCTCTTAAAAAAATTAGGAGTGACTAATACTGAGGATAAAGAAAAGGAAGAAAATTATTTTACCTTATTACAAGAATGGTACATAGCCATTATAAATAAGAACGATCAGACAATGACTGAGATCAAGCGTCGAGTAAAGGAAATTGAGAATAAAAATAGCCCCTTTATCGTTTTACAAAACCTAATCACTTGTCGATATCTGATCTACCTTAATGATATTTCCAAAGCCCAGGAATTAGTAACGGACACAGAGAAATACACGGAATCCTTTACACCTCACATGACCTTTTATTATTACATTGTTAACGGATTGATCCATTACCATCGCACACGTTACGTAGAAGCTGATCTTTATTTTACAGAAGCATTCAAGATACAAGAAGAAAACCCATTCACTTCAGCAGAAATTAGATATGATTTATATTATCTATTGTCGTTAAATGCAAGTGTTCTACATGAGTGCAACAAAAGTATTTACTTTGCGAATGAAGCGCTCTACTACTTTCGGGAAATTTATTACACCAAAAGGTGTGCTGAATGCCATGTACTATTAAATATCAATTACTCTCGCATTAAATTAGAAGAAAAAGCATCGGAACACTACGATAAAGCACTATATATTGCTGAGCAACAAAACGACCATTCATTAAAAGCTATGCTTCTTCACAATAAGGGGGTGTTTGTTGGGAAGAAAAATCAGTTAGAAGAATCCATTAAGTTGTTGGTCCAAAGTCTGAGGTTAAGAACATCGACTGAGCCCTTAAAAAAGCTTGAAACTATACACTTAATTGTCTTAGGGCTTTATAAGATGGAAAAATGGAAGGAGTGTTCCACATATCTTGAGCAAGGAAAAGCCGTACTAAAAGAGTATTATAGAGAAGATTTTGATCTTCATTTTAACGTGTTTTCCAAAAGAATCAACTCCTCTACAGCCGAAGCCATTGCTTACTTAGAAAAGATTGTGATTCCTTATTTTGAATCAATGAACATTCTATACTTTGTAGTTCGATATAGAGAAATGCTCGCTGATCTATATAAATCCCAAAATCAACATAAAGGGACTGCTAATAACTTATTTGAGATTTTAAAGCTTATAAAAGAAAACCCTAGTCTAGAAGGAGGATTAAAATGAATTTAAAAAAATTTATCAATTCTTGTATCCTAGTTTTCGTATTGGCCGGTTCTTTCTCTACCTTGTATTTAAACGATAACTTTAGTGAGAGCAACCAATCGGCTTCTGGTGCGATTGTTAATGGAGATGAACAGCATCCTAATCCGATTATAAAAAGCTAAATGTACGACCCGTATACGGGGTTTTCCTTAAGGTTGACGTAAGAAAAAATATCTTTAGTACAAACTGCGTAACCCTAAACGATTCCAGTAGGAGTTGTTTAGGGTTTTGTTTAGAATTCTCCGCAATTCACCAATAACCTTTTCTGGTATCGTCCATTCATGATCATTCCGGTTTTCATACACCGTTTGATAATCCAGAACCTTCCGGGGCGACCCGGAATCTGAAGGAAGACGGAGGCAAATCTCTAATCCCAGGAACAAGATAATCTCATAGAAGGCTGGCCCTCTGGGACGAGGTACACAATAAAAAAAGAAAAGCATCATTTGATACTTTTCTTTTTTGGAGCATTAACCTTTTGGCTTCGGGTCTTCTTCATCAAAATACACGTAACCCATGGAATGCACCACCTATTAATAGTCTATATTAAAATATTATCATTCAATTAAAGGAAAAGTTATTGGGAAAATCGGTCTATGGAAGTTGAATAATCGAGTGATTAAAGCGCTATTTTCCCAATACCTATGATGAACTCCTTAAATGTTTTATGAGAAGTGCTTTAAAATTGAATTAATATTCTGGTATTTATTATGTATTCTGTCTTTTTTGTCCAGCTAATAAATATAGAAGTACTTTGGATCGCTTCGTCAGCAGAGAGTTTGAAATCGTAAGCAGATAATCAGCGGAGGAATCCCCGAAGACTCCACCAGCCCGCAGAAAGCGTATTTCCGTATCACTTAGTGTACTCATCAGAAAACAGCCTAAAAAGTTAACACACTGTCACATCTATCCACCCTTCCTCGTCTTGAGTATGAAATAACAATAGGAGGTTATCTTATGACTCAAACGTGGGATGTTGTCATTGTTGGTGGTGGATTAGCAGGTTATGTTGCGGCAAATGCTTTAGCAAAAAACGATTTATCGATACTGCTAGTAGAAAAAGGAAAAAATGTTGGCGGCAGGGCTAGAACAAGCAAGGTTAAAGATCAGTATTTGAATCTTGGGCCACATGCCTTTTATAAAAAAGGAAAAGCCAAGTCCATTCTCGAAGAATATGGTATTAAACTTAATGGTAAATCACCTAATTTAAATGGCGTTTTGGTTGAAAACAATATGGAATATACTGCACCGCTCACTCCCTTAGGACTTTTTTCAACAAGTCTTTTAAATTGGAAAGAACGAATGGAATGGCTCTTGTTTATCATGAAAGTTAATCGTATCGATACCGAAAAATTAGAAGGATTAACATTCGAACAATGGGTGAAACAAGCAGCACAATCTGAAAAAGTTCAGTCATTATTATATGCACTAGGCAGACTTGCGACGTATTGTCATGCTCCCGAAAAAGTGAGCGCAAAATTAATTGTATCGCACTTGAAGACGGTAATGGGTGGTGTACTTTATCTGGATGGCGGGTGGCAGACGATTATCGACCAACTCCACAACAGAGCAGTCATTACAGGAGTTCAGGTTCAAACACGTACAACCGTAAAACAAATTGCCCCAGAAGATCATAATCATATGAAATTAGTTCTATCTAAAGGCGAGGAAATTCTAGCTAAGCATGTGATTTGTACAACTGGTCCTAACGAGCTTACTAAATTGTTAGGAGATTATCTCCCCCAAAGCAGCTTTTTCACCCAAACAACACCTGTAAAAGGAGCTACGTTTGATGCTGCTTTATCGCAGCTTCCTGACCCAAAGCGGTTATTTGCCATGAGCCTGTCCGGCCCCTTTTATTTTTCCGTACATTCCAATTATGCCCGACTCTCTGAAGATGGAAAAAGTGCCGTTCTGCATGTGTTTAAATACCACCATCCAGATGATCACATCGATGGGAAAAAGGTTCAACATGAGCTTGAACAATTCTTAGATCAGATGCAGCCAGGATGGCAAAAGCACGTGATTACAAGTCGCTATATCCCGCAAATTATTGTTAACCAGCGCTTACCCCGCATTGGAGATGAACACAACCTGGTCCGTTCTCAAACAGATATTCCAGGATTATATATAGCAGGAGACTGGGCTTCTCCTCATTCCATTTTATCAGAAGGAGCTATTAGCAGCGGGAAACAGGCAGCTGAAGAAATTATTCAGAAAGAAAAGAGGTGAATATGGTGCAGATTAGTAATGAGGATTATCAACAATTTAAACCGTTGTTGTTTTCAATCGGTTATCGAATGTTGGGTTCTGTAACAGAAGCAGAAGATATGGTACAAGAAACGTTTTTAAAAGCGTACCAAATCGATGACCAAAAGCTGGATAATAAGAAAGCATATCTCTGCAAAATCATGACAAACCGCTGTCTTGATGTATTAAAATCAGCCCGGTACAAACGAGAACAGTACGTGGGGCCATGGAATCCCGAGCCCCTATTGCTAGAGAGTAGACATGACATTGATCCCTCCGAAGTTGTTCTTCAAAAGGAAGGATTGAGTATTGCCTATTTACGAATGATGGAACATTTAGCACCGGATGAACGGGCAGTCCTCCTTTTAAGAGAAGTGTTTCATTTCTCCTATTCGGAGATTAGTAACTTCATTGAAAAGAAAGAAGAAAACTGCAGAAAAATTTTTAGCCGGGCCAAGCAAAAAATTTCGAGCATAGAGGGTGAAAGTTTAAACTATGAGAAGAATAAATCCCTTATCGATCGCTTTATCCAAGCGTTTCAAATGCAAAACATCGATTCCTTGTTAGAACTTATATCTGAAGTAGTCACGCTCTATTCCGACGGCGGAGGAAAAGTCAACGCCGCTCTTCGTCCAATCGAATCCCGATCCAATGTTATGGCCTTTTTATACGGGATTTTTCAAAAGGCTCCTGAAGACTTTTCATTCGAGGTCAAACAGGTCAATGGTCAGCCAGCCATTGTGACTTATGTAAATGGTAAGATTCAAAGTGTCATTAGTTTTTATATACGTCATGATACTATTAAGGAAATGTATATAACCATGAATCCTGATAAGCTTCCGACTTAATGGGATAGGTAAGTTTTCCAAAACGAGACTGTCGCTAAATGTTAGGTGATTGTTACCTTTGGGGCGGTCTCTTTATCTTTATCAAATTGTGAAAACCAATTTGCTCTTGATATGGTTCACTAAAAACATGTGCTAAATATTAAAAAAACAAGCTGGAAAATTAGTTATTGAATATTTATCCTCTTATTCTCCTTCAGCAAGTATTCAATTTTATTATCTGCTCTTAACAGTACTTGTTTTATTTCTTTTATTTGTTCTTCCTTTTGAATCATTTGCTGTTGCTTATTTCGGAAAACCTCTCTTATTTGTTTAAGGTTTTGAATCTCATCTTTTGTCATTTTTTGATTTTCATCAGTATCTTTAGACCAATCCAACAGCATTTTGATTTCTTTGAGGGAAAAACCAGTATCTTTTAGTTTGACAATTACTTCAATTATTTCGATGTCTTGTTCATTATAATCCCGGTGATGTTTTTCTGCCTTTGGATGTAAAAGACCAACCTTTTCATAATACCGTATGGTGTCTTTACTTAGACCTGTACATGATGCAACTTCGCTGATCTTCATTACCATTCACCTTCTATACAATAAAGTTATAGACCAACAATACCAATATGACATGGAATATAAATCGAATAATATGATGACTATATATAAGTTTCCCGTTAGTCAATATCCCTTCGGCAATTGATAATAGATGCATTATAATAAATGCTACGATTAGCATAATAAACATACTACTCTTATTTGGGACAAATAAAATTAGTAACATGCTAATAGGTAGAACCACAAAGAATATTGAACGAACCCTGAAATCATTTTCTTTCAGTTGAGAAACTCCTGCCATTCCTATTAATATAGCGTATAAACCAATCAATACATAGATAATAATTATCATCCCGAGACCCCCATCCTTTATTACTAACACTTTAAAAGATGGAGTTAACTCCATGTCAATATTTTTTTGTAATAAGAAGATTTAAAGTCTCAAGAGTGCGGGCCTTTTTCTATATAGTGTGAAGTGATTGCTTCTGATTTACTTCTTGAGATCTTTCCATAAATTAATCAAAGTCACTGTATTTTGTTGAATCCGACTTTATTATACTTTTGATACTCCTGCATGGCTATCTGTCCACAACAATTTTTGAGACCTTTCCAGCATTTTCAAGAGTGTCAAGATCGTTGAATGGTTACTTATCACTATCTCCACCATTTGTGCTACGGTTCAGAATAACGTTGAATACCTTTTCTCTGAGGCACGAATGTCACGGATTCGTTCCAGTAATTCGTCGGAATAGTTCTGTCCAAAGTTGCGCATCTCTTTCAAACGATCATGCATTGCAAAACCTTTAAACGTTTAGTTGCCCACTGGCGAAATTGTGGACCTCGGTGAGAATCGAACTCGTTTTCCAATTGCTATCAGCATTGTTATTCAAGAGGCAAAAAAACAGATAAGAGGTTTGAACATTTAACTCGAGCAGAACCGGTTTCTCAGACATTTATGTAGTATTAATTATAAAGCTTGTCGAAGTTTAAGGCGACGATTTTGTATATTTTATCCGGCTATATTGTCCATTTCAAAAGCGACTCTTTCCCTATCATCCTGTTACGCTAAAACGTGACTTATTAATCGTATAAATGGACATTTATGCTCATTTATTCTTTTTGTCAATCCATGGTAAGATAACCATTGGATTAAATTTCCTTTTATAAAAGAGGGGATGCCTATGGCAAATTTGAGGATAAATGTAAATGAGGTAACAGACTTTTGCAGAGAAGTTCAAAGTCAAACTGCTGTATTAAAAGAGTCGATTGATCAAATGGAAAAAAATATTGATCAGATAATACATATGAATCAATTCCAAGGGGAAGCAGCGGACGCAGCAAAGGAGTATTTTCAAATTCTCCACATGACACTGTTGCAGGCATTTAGGGGACTCTTCGAACAGATAGAAACTAACATAAGCCGTCATCTTCAAGATTTCCACTTAGAAGTCGATTCCAGTCATCACGCGATTATTCATCAATCATACCTCGATGAGAAAGAAACGGATCTCCGACAATCATCTAAACGATTCGAACAATTACAGATAGATGTAAAGCAGATATTGAATAGTGTATCTGATTTGTCATCAGCTCGTGTACCAACAGCTTTATATACGTTAGAAGATAAGGAAGCAAGTTTGCGAGTAATTACAAGGTTATCCCAGTGCTTGGAGGGTTATGATAAAAGTCATAAAAGCGACCAAAAACAAATCGAAAGTGTGTTACAGGAAATTAGCAGCTTGATGAGGAAAGTATCAAATAAAACTGGAAACCAATCGAAAGCAAGCTTTGAAACACATTTGCCAACTATTCGGTCTTATGTAATTGCTTCCATGGAAACATCCGTTTTTCAGGGAATACGCTCACCCCTCAACGGCAGGATGGGACAAAACACACTACTCTCTGGTTATTATAGGAGAGTAGGACAAGCATCAGGATTACAACAGTATATGAGTAAATCCCTTAAAGATAAGCAAGGAAGTCAGAATAGTCATCCTTATATGCAATTGCGATTAAACCGAACTCTACAGCAGGCAAATGCTTGGTGGAGCCAGACACTATTGTATCAAACATCCTTGGCAAAATGGCAACTAGATTATTTTGCTCTGAGTAAATATAAGACTGGTCAAGTAAACAATAAAATTGCTAAACTTACACCAGAAGATTTTGCGACAGTAAATATGTCAGATCACGAAGTAACTGCTATTCAGGATTATCTCGCAAAATTAGAGAGTGGGGAGATTAAATCCAATACCGATTGGAAGGTCACTCAGCCTCAAGACCACGAGATAACTTTTGAAGATAAAAGAGAAGTAATGGGAGGTATGGGGTCGGGATCCCCTGGTGGTTTAGGCGGCCCTGTCTCTGCCACGTTCGACTTTTTCACAAAAGATATTGCGACTATTATTGATCCTAATGCCGGAGCTGGCGAGAAGGCAATGGCTTCTCTATTCACCTTTGTAAAACCCGCTAAGTTATTTGATAAAGTGGGGGATGTAGCAGGGCCAGGGGTGAAGAAGTTCGGGAATAAGGGTATAGGAAAAGGAGAACAAGTATTAGATAAGGTCAAAACATATGAACAAGCTAGAAACAAGGCACTAGACCTAATTGGAGATTTAGGACCAAACTCACAGCCATATAAAGGTACGCTTAAGTCAAGTTCTGGATATGGTCAAGTTGTTGGTAGGCAGTCTGCTGACGGAAAAGTAAGATGGAGATTAGATTATGACCCAAATAAGGGGCCGCATATAAATATTGAGGATTTTCGTAATGGTAAAGGGGCTAGTGCCCGAAAAATCGCTGTACCGTTTGAGGGTAACGAAAGCACCTTTAAATCTTTATTAAAACATTTGAATAGATAAGGAGACTTTAGATGAGTTTATTTGATGAATGTATTGAAGCACTAGGTGAGGATGTACATGTCTTTTCTGACAATAATAGAGAGCAAATATTAAGTGATTTTGAAAATTCATTTCCGTTTAAGTGGGGGCGGATTGAATGGGAGAAAGTGTCTAATCATGCTGAAGTGAATACAGTTGATGAGATAATCTCCTTTTTAGACCAAAACGTGAATGAATACAGTAATGTTGTCTATGTAATTTGGGACGAAGGGACTTTACCTATTATTCAAACTACTTTAGATAAAGTACTTAAAAATATAGATGATGTTACTGCTGTAAGTTTTGATACATGGATATTTTCGCCATCTACAGGATATGTTATTGAAATATTTCATGATGGCGAAGTAAGAGTAGGATTTATGTAAAATTGATTTAACCTTGATTGGCTTAATGCCTTTCAAGGTTTCTTTTTTATTGGGGGGCAATCCAGTGACGAATAGTTCATTTTTTATTCAGAGAATATGAGTAACTCTTGTAAGCCCTATATTATGTTTTTACGAATTATAAAACGTATAACCTATTTAATGTTCGATGTACTATATACCGGAAGACGATGAGAACCACTATTTAAACGTTTATGTCCCCAGTGAGTATATAACCTATACTTTACCAGATAAAAAGCATTTCTTTTCCCTGACGATTATGGAATAACACTCGATATTCTATGATGACATTAATGCTAGTGCGAAAGGGAGATATTTATTTGAAACATTTTCGCCACAAGTGAATAGAAGTAATTTAGCACTTCCACCAGATTGGAACAGAATGACAAGGATTCAACAATGGCAAGTTAAACCTGACACAATTATAATTAAAGGAAAGGCCGGTCCGCAGTCTCAAATGGGTAATCAATATATTGGAGGAGTGGAACAACGGTATATAACGAACCTGGACGACTTAATAAAACCTTAAACTTTATTAAGGAAGCTGAAAAAGTGAAAGTAAAGTTAGATTGTGAAATTAAAGCTCACAAATTAGGTCAAGGTAAAGATGGGACAATAAGTCAACTTGAAAATTTCTATAAAGATATAGAACTAATGATTGAATCTAAAAGTCATATTCCATCATATCCAAGAGTTATTACCGACACATGGGATTTTAATAGCCAACTTGGAATTCAATTATTAGATCTATATGAGTTATATAAGAAGCTGGGGCCATAACTGCTATGATAATGATTTCTCATGCTCATACTTTATTAGATAACTGCGAAGGGATCAAAAATTTTGACTAATTAGACTGATTTACCGTGGATAAATCTGTTAAGGAAAGAGCAGAAGTAGTGAAAGTTCTAATTTAACGATTAATAAATAAATGGAACAAATGTTTGTTATAATGTTGATATATTAAAGTAGTGGTTGGTGTTCAAAATTGAGAAATAAAAAAGAAGTATCATAAATCTTAAGTTGGTGTATATCATTATCTATTTTGTTATACTATATTTCTTATAATGCCGCAATTTTATATTCAGGTTCTCCAATGACAAAAGTTACAATTCATATAACGTTTATTTTAGCTTTGGTCTTATTTGTTTTAAGTTATTTTTTCCCTTACTTCACCCATAAAGTAGCTCTAAATATTATTTACTTTTGCTTTGTGCCAATATTCGCATATTTTTTAGGGTTGGTTTATATACTTTCATCTCTCTTCATATTTGATGTTTCTTTGTTCGCTTACAGTATAAGTTATTGGTTTATATATATTTTTTTCGTTATAACTTTAGCTATTATTTTTACTGCGCCACTAATTATGCTGTATGTAAATGCAATTATGTGGGTTTGTAAAAAAGTAAGTTCATTTTCTCATATTAAAATTGACCTTGTTTTAAAAGGAATGTACTCTGTTTTAGTTTATTCCTTTTCCTTAGTGACATTTGTTCTTTCTTTTGTACCGTTGTTTTTTGAGTCGATAAATAGTCCGCGAGATGAAGGGTTCTTTTTTATTCTTCCGCTTTTTATTGCTGGGGCTCATAAAAAAATATTTGACCTATTCAAAAATAAGTTTGATTTTCATATTAGCTCAGTTTCTCTCTGGGTGAAGATATTTCTCGGGGTCGTTATAGTTTCGCCCTTTATTTTTTGGTCAATTCAAGTGATTGTAAAATTATAAGATTTAATAAACATATTTTCTTTCAAGCAAAAATTAACATTGCTTAGACGGGGGCGTGGAGGTTAAATATTGTAAAAAGCTATAACATTGTACCAGTTGCTAATCCTCATTATTAAAAGGGAAAGGACAATCTTTAACTAGCTGTCCAAAGAAGAAGTAAACAGGTAGTTACTATTCTTTTAATTATGGACATAAAAGAGAAGTCCGATAATGGTTCTTTTTATGTGGCAAACAAGCCGAAGATTACATTATGATGTCGTTAGGAAAAGAAACTATAAAGATTTTTGACCCTGTAGCTTCTATATCTTCGGTTAGTAATTCTCATGGTTCTTCTCAACCAATTAACAAGCATACCGTGGCATCCAGAAGCACTCATGTTTTCAATATTATTAACTTACTTGTTATTTATTGGGGTAATTTAGTGGATGTAAGGAAGTACAAAAATAAGCACCCCTTTCTTAGGAAAGTTAAATCTGTAAACACAATTCTAAAGAATATGATAAAAAGTGAAGGAAAGCCAGAATCTCTCACTAATTTTTTGGGGCATGCGCCCTCCCTATAAGAGCCCCTTTTGAGTGAACTATTTCAGCTTTGGAATTTATAAGCCTATGTTCATTGGTTAACTAACAATTTTCACTTTATCATTGACTCGTAAGTATCTGATAAACATCTCATTATCGGGAGATATGCCTGAGACTTTGAAGATTCCAACAAACCTATACCTATTAAATCCAAGATTGTCTTTGTATTTTGCAAATACTGCCCTTTCACGGCCAGATTCAACTTCTTCCATATAGCTTCCGCTTCTTTCTTTGGCAATTCCCCCATCTTGGTGGGATTCATCAATGTATGACCAATCTTCTGCTAATATATTTAGCCAACCTCCAGCTACTGATTTAGTATTCCCATTTTCTATAATTGAGAGTTTTGGACACCACAACCACAGTTTATCTTTCACCCTGAAATAACTCCTTTGGTACCTTTTGGCATTTTTCCCGAATACAGTATTGGCTATAATATCCTTTATATCCATAAATGATATATCATCGTAAATGGTTAGAAATTCTTGTTGTTTCAACTGCTTTAATTCTTCTTCATATGTTTTCCACTTCAAAATAGTTTTTGAAGCCTTATCTTGGATAACTGATACAATCTCATTGATGCTATCATTTATCTCTTCTAGTGACTTAGTGGCATCAATTCTAAACCATTGAAAATCATGAATAGAATCTTCATTAACAGCAGAAATAATATCATCCATACGAAGTTTATCTTCTTTTTGATTTTCTTGATGGTATGCTTCATCCACTTCCACCCCTATGTGTAATTGAGGGAAATATAGATCCATCAAAGCATATGTGCCATTTTGTCGTTTTACATATTGCTGACTAACAGGTTTAAGATTCATGTTGTCCAACTTATGCCAGATAGCAGTTAAAATATAATTCTCGTAATCTTTCCTCTTGGTTCGTGAAAAGGTCTTTACTAAGTAGTCTCGTTTATTCATCTCTTCACACCTTTTTAAAAATTGCTATTTATGATGCGGTTCAGCGTGGTGATTTAAGAGGCAAAAATAGGCATTGGATCCACTTTCCAATGCCTATTTTATAATGATGGTCGGGGGTTAATTACCTAAAAACTCTTGGTGTTAAGTAATTATAAAAACTTTTTCCACCTCTTTGTAGCTATAAAACGTATCAAACCTAGTATCAGAGTATTAAACATTTTTTTATTCATGGTACAATAACCATATATTACTAGGTGTTATTAAAAATAAGGAGGTATTTTATGAAAAAAAACACTGAGATTATTGATGTAACTCCGACATCAGAAGTAGCAAGTTCAGTAGACTCATTTTCCAATGGATTAACTAAATATTTAGAGCAGCTTAATTTACCATCGGAAAATGTGTTAGTAAATCCCGATGAAAGAATGGATGTAATAGAAAACTTACCTAGAGTTGTTTCGAGGCTAACACCGGAAAGAAAAAGAGATTCCATGTATATCTCAAAATTTGTAGCAGCTTGCGGGGCTGGACTATTTGATGCAGCGCTAAACTTTCTTTGGAATGAAACTGTTATAAATCTAAGGAATAAGGTTATTAGGTTTGATATGGACTATTTTCTTAATAGTATCATAACAGATACTAAGCGAAGACAAAGTTTTAAAACTGAAGATGATCTAAAAAAATTGGACGAATGGGAACTTATTAAAGGCTGTAAGGATACTGGAATCATTACGGAAATAGGATATAAGCATCTTGATTACATAAGAGATATGAGAAATCATGCAAGTGCTGCACATCCTAACCATAACGATTTAGATGGGTTTCAGTTAACTAGTTGGCTACAAACCTGCATTAAGGAAGTATTAGGAAAAGAACCAGAAGGCCCTGTTTTAGAGGTAAAAAGACTTCTTAATAACCTTAGATCAAATGAACTATCAAATGACGATATCCCACCTATCAAATCAAACATTGAAATATTACCTACAGACTTAGTAGATTCTACTATAAGAGCTGTGTTTGGTATGTATGCCGATCCTAACCTTGATGAAAAAATTAGAAATAATTTAAAGCTAGTAGCCCCTTCACTCTGGGATAATTGTTCTAATGATTCCAAAAACAACTTAGGTCTCAAATACGCTGTATTTTCGGCAAATGCAGATGTTGATAGAAAAGNCATTTCATCTCATCTCACAAAAATCCATGCATATGATTTTCCCATCTTTGGAGAAAGATATAGGATAGTATTAAGACAAACCAATCAAGGAGATATCATGACACATAACAACATGGGATGGAACTTTGACAACAGCTATGTACGTTTGCCGGAACGTTTTTTTGAAAATGCGGAGCCGACGAAAGTGTCCTCCCCCAAAACAGTCCTATTCAATAAGCAACTGGCAGAGGATTTAGGATTACATGCAAACGAACTGCAAACGGCAGAAGGCACCGCGATACTTGCTGGGAACACACTCCCGGAAGGGGCACAGCCAATTGCTCAGGCATATGCAGGTCACCAGTTCGGTAATTTCACCATGCTTGGTGATGGCCGGGCAGTCATGCTTGGTGAGCAAATTACACCAGATGGGGAAAGGAAGGATATCCAACTCAAAGGATCTGGGCGTACTCCTTTTTCCCGTGGCGGTGATGGGCGGGCAACGCTTGGTCCGATGCTTCGTGAGTACATCATCAGTGAAGCGATGCATGCACTCAGGATTCCGACCAATCGCAGCTTGGCGGTAGTGACAACTGGAGATTCTGTGAGACGTGAAGTAGAGCTTCCTGGCGCTGTTCTTACACGTGTGGCAGACAGTCACTTGCGAATTGGGACATTTGAATATGCGGCCCGCTGGGGAAGCGAAGAAGAGCTCCGCGAATTGGCGGATTATGCGATCAACCGTCATTATCCGGATATCGAAGACAATCCTGACCGATACCTGACCTTTTTCCGGGAAGTAGTCAAGCGGCAGGCAGAATTGATTGCTGAATGGCAGCTTGTCGGCTTTATACATGGCGTGATGAATACGGATAACATGACGGTCAGTGGTGAAACAATCGATTATGGTCCATGTGCGTTTATGGATGTGTATGATCCGGCGACTGTCTTTAGTTCGATTGATGTACAAGGACGTTATGCGTATCAAAACCAGCCGGGAATCGGCCAATGGAACCTGGCTCGCTTTGCGGAGGCTCTGTTACCGCTACTTCATGAAAGGCAAGAGCACGCGATTGACCAGGCAAAAGAAATTCTGGGTGAGTACAAGGATTTCTATGATGACTATTGGCTTGCGGGAATGAGGAAAAAACTTGGGCTCCATAATAGGGAGGAGCAGGATAGTGTGCTGATTCAAGATTTGCTCGACATCATGGAAGAAAGCGATGCTGATTTTACCAATACTTTCCGCGCTCTGACATTAAGTGAACCGGAGAAGACCCCAATGCATGGTGAGGAAGCATTTACGGACTGGTTTCAACGCTGGCAGGAAAGGCTGTCCAGGCAGGAAAAATCAAGGGACGAAGTTTTTCAATTGATGAAGCGGTCAAATCCTAACGTGATTCCACGCAACCATCGTGTAGAGGAAGCGCTGGAAGCTGCAGTCCAAAACGGAGATTTCAGCGTGACCGAGCGGCTGATCGAAGTGCTTTCCGCTCCATATGCTTATACGAAAGATCAGGAGCCTTATATCAAATTGCCGGAGCCAACCAATCGACCATATCAGACGTATTGTGGGACGTGAATAGATAATCTTGTAGAGGTTGTCAACAACGGTTTAAAATTCCTTGTTTTCAACGGAATCAAATTCCCTATTATCAGCGGACTTTGGCTGGCTGAATGCCAGCCTTTTTCTTTTCCCTCAGACGATAAGAGTCTCCTTTAATATTAAAGGTTGTGGAATGGTGGATTAAACGATCCAGTATCGCCGTTGCTAAAACTTCATCTCCAAAGATCTTGCCCCATTCAACGTAAGATTTATTTGAAGTGATAATCATCGCTCCATGTTCGTATCTTCTGGATATGATTTGGAAAAGTGTGTGTGCGCTTAGTTCATCGAAACTAAAGTAACCTAATTCATCAATAATTAGTAATTCTGGTCGGCTATATCTTTTAATAATCCGTTGGATTAACCCTTGTTTCTCTGCCTTTTGGCATTCAGCTATAAAATCATTGGCTGTGATAAAAAGTGCTTGGTGTCCATTCGTGATAGCTTCAAAAGCCATGGAAATGGCTAAATGTGTCTTTCCTACTCCTGGTGGTCCAAGAAGTAGGATGTTATCCCCATTATGGATGTATCTACCCGATAACACTTCTTTAACTCTTCGTTCATCTATACTTGGTTGAAAACTAAAGTCGAAGTCATGAATGCTCTTAAGATAGGGAAGCTTCGCTTTCTTTAGACGTTTATCTAAAGCTGCCTTTTCCTTCTGTTCGATTTCTTGTGATAATAGCGTGATTAAGAAGTCCGAATATGGTACATTATTTTTAGATGCGTCTTCAAGCAGACCATCTATTTGATCGGCGGTGTAATGCCAACCGATTTCTTCTAAGCGTTCAACTAAAAGGTTTGTGGTCATGATTGATCACCTCCTTCTAGTTGCTCATAAATTTGAAGGGAACGTTGTTCTACTTCACTATCAGGGGACTGTAAACGGCTGTGGGTCGGCAAACCATCAGTAGTCGTTTGCAGTCCTTTATAATGTTCAAGGTTTATATAATCTCTTACCTTACCAGTCATAATAGGGTGCTTAGCCACACATTCATAATGGTCATAAATTTCTAAATGATGATCTAATGTTTCTTTTATTTTCAGTTCTTGTCCAACGTACCGAAAA
Organism: Virgibacillus senegalensis; assembly: GCF_000821245.2. Taxonomy (GTDB): domain Bacteria; phylum Bacillota; class Bacilli; order Bacillales; family Amphibacillaceae; genus Sediminibacillus; species Sediminibacillus senegalensis. The sequence goes on along the minus strand of NZ_LN611424.1, from coordinate 124,660 downwards.
GGTACTGAATATCTCTTACCGAGATAGGAGACAAAGCAATCCTTACTCACCTTCCTAATTTCCCAATGATGGATAGGGAACAATGGTTTCGTATTTGATGTCATTAAATGTTTTTGTTCATGCTGGAAACGAGTATGAGGTGATTCAAGCGTTGTCTGATGCACCTTACGGTTCGCTACCTGATCTAACCACACTCTCACATCTTCATTTAATGCTTTTAAAGTAGGTTCATGCTTGCGCTGCAAAAAGTTCTTCTTTAAATATCCAACAACATTTTCTACTTTCCCCTTCGTTTGTGGTCGGTGTGGTTTACATGCCTTTGGGACAATTCCATAGTAAGCTAGAAATTCTTCGAACTTCCGATTGAATCTTATTTCAACTGGACTATGCCTGATAACAGCAGTTTTCATATTGTCATATAAAATTTGCTCAGGCACTCCATTGAAATAAGCAAAAGCGTTCATATGGCACTTCATTAAAGTTTCTAAATCCATACTGTCTGTAAACTCTACATATTTAAGCCTCGAATAACTTAGTAAAATCACAAAAGCATAAATATCCTTCATTTCACCATCAACGGCGAATTTACCAATGTGTCCCCAATCCATTTGAGCTTGTTTGCCAGGAGGAGTCTCGTATCTTATGGTAGCTTGCTTTTTAGGTCGCACCCGATATGGTCGAATGAAATCCCGAAGGATTGTCATTTTGCCCTCGTACCCCATAGATATAATTTCATCTAATAAAACGGTGCAGTTTGTGGTACCTTCTTTCATACGTTTCACTAAGTAATCTTTAAAGGGATCTAGCTTACTACCTTTACTAGGTACTTTCTTCATCCTTGGTAATTCTTCAGATTTTATGTACTTCCTAATAGTTTTAGGGTCAAAGCCAGTCTCTTTGGAGATAGCTGTGATTGACCACCCTTTTTGAAATAGTTCTCTAATCATTATGAATTCCCCAATCTTGATCATCATTTCTACACTCCAAATCTTTATCTAGTATAGAAATGATTATCTGTTATTATTGGGGAATTTGAAACCGTTGTCATTAGGGATTTTAGCACCGTTGTTCACAAAAGCTCTAGCTCATGAATTTTTAAGGTTTGTAGAGGGATTATCTTATTTGCCAAAAGAACAAATTATTGTTGAGATGGATCAGACGTTAAACAATTTGTTTATGGTGCATAATGGGTTTAATAACTTTCATAATGAACCACCACATGCAAGGTTGTTATATTCTTACGTACCGACAACTGGAAATATTCCAGATCAAATTCTAAGTAGATATGTAAAAGTCCTTATTATGTGTTCTATAGGTAATGGATATGGAGTATCTGATGGAGCATATATTTATTATAAAGAATTGCTAGCACGGTTTAAGGAACAACAAATAATAGAATTTGTTAAATTATTAAATGATAGCGATGTAAAGTCAAGATTACAATTTTCATCTTGTGCTAAAAACTATAAAAGATTAGCAAATGAATTTCTCCCTAGAGTAACTAATCTTGCATTACAGTCTACACTGGAAATGATTGTTGGCTCATCAGAGAAAAAGCTAAGCAAATTAGGTAATGAAACTGAATTCAAAAAGCATAAATCTAATATATTTTTTAATTAAATGCAAAAAGCATTGGGTGTTGACTTCCAATGCTTTTTAATTAGCTTAATTAGTTAGATTTCATTTTTATTTTCCTTTTTCAATAAAAGTTTGTTATTTACATCCAAAGACCTACCTTTGCGAAACTTAGAAAACTTTTCCGGATATTTCTTAATTCCAGTAGTTAGAATCACTTGGTACTTACTCTTTTCATTTAATTCTTTACCTGATAACAATTTTGATATTGATTTTTCTAGATTGTCCTTATCAATACCTAGATTTTCGGGTGTATCAATTAATAAAAATCTTGGAAATGGTAAGTTTTTATCTTTAACAGACATTTTTAGTAAAGTCAAAAAGTACATCAACCTTATAGGGACACCAACACTAGCTTCTTTATACTCACCATCATTAATAACAGGCATATAATTATCTTTATCAATTTTTGCCTTAGTTATATCAGCTTTAATATCTATCAATAACTTCTCATATATTGCACTGAATTCACTTACCTGATTGTTAATTTGTTTATTCGCTAATCCTTCTTTTAATTTAAGACTTTCTCTTTTCTCTTTTATTAAATTAGCTTTAGATTCTAACTCCTTAGCTATTTTTTCATAATTCTTTTTAACTTTAAAATTTTGCTCTAATGAATTAATTCTTTCTTTCAAATAATACTTTTTTTGTTGAGTATCCTTAATTTCTGCAACATTAGTATTTCTTTCAATATCCTCTTTCCCTTCATTTATTAACCGTTGTGTACTTTTTTTATGCTCTTTTAATTTATTCAAGTTTTCCTCATGATTCAATAACTCGTCATTACATGATTGTATTGCTAAATCAAGCGTTTCAATAGATTTTTGTCTAGATTTTAATATAGATAAATACTCATCTGAGGAATAAAAGAATTTCTCGTATTCATTTTCTTCAACTTCTTTCCCACATATACAATGACCTTCAATTCTTTCAACCTTATTTAAACAGTAAGGACAGGTGTCAGGGGTAAACAGGTTCAATTCTTCATGAGTTAGGATAATTTTCTTAATTTGTGTTACTTCTAATATAGTATTTTCTTTAATAGATTTGATATTTTTAATTTCTTTATATAGACTATTAATTTTATTATATGTACTATCGATTTCAAGTTCTATATCTACTAACTTTTTTCTTAATTGTCTAATTTTATTTACACTCTGTTTTGGGTTTTTCTGTATAGATAGTAATTCTTCCTCATACTTTTCTAATCTTTTTAATTGTAATGTGCAGGAGTGAATTTCTTGAGTCAAATCTTCTAAATTATCTTCCTTCAAATTTTTAATACCGAATTCTTGAGCTACTTCTAAAAAACCGTCCTCTTTGTTTTGAATTGAATTTTTTTCTTTAACTAATTTGTTTATTTCTCCAATTAACATATAGTACTCTGAAAATTCGTACCCCATGAGCATCTGAAAAATAACTTTTCTCATGAATTCCGAGTCTGAAATAAAGTTTCTATCATTTCTAGAGTCTTTATAGATTTTTTCTGGAGTTGTTTTTTGATCATAATAGATTAACCTGAATAAATCTTCAAAATTCAATTTAGACTTGGCTGTCCCCTGATAAAATTCAACTATAGGTATTCCTAATTTATCTAGTAACCAATCCGAAAAAATCCTAACAGCACTTTGTTGCCTATGAATTAAATAATCCTGAATTTCGCCATTTTCCTCCACAAAAATCTTATTATCATTAAAGAACCTTTTTAACTTATATATATCTTTATTTATACCAATTACAGCCATAACATAATTATTTGTATCATTCACTATTTCTTTATGAACTTTACTTTCTCTAGAATCAAATTCCTTTACATAATTTCCCAGAGAGAAGTTAATAAGATTTGAGAAAGTACTTTTTCCAGATCCATTTTCCCCCTCAATAATGTTTATGCCGTCATCAAATTTAGGAGATTCAAAATAATAGTTATCTCCCTCATATAGTAACTTAATTATTTTTAAACGTCCCATATAATCACCCCTTTTTCTTTAAAAAGCTTTTCAATTAGGGTGTCAAAACTAATAAAGTTTAATCTTTGATAGTGCTTTTTTAATAGTTTTATATTATCGGATTCAATTTTGAATAAATCTGACTTTAAATAGTCCTGTGGTATTGAATTAGGTAACAATCTAACATCTATACATTTACGGGACTCATTTTTTTCTAGAATTAAATAACCTCTCTTTTCGAGTGTAAACAAAATTGACTTTAAAATCGGTTCTCGCAATTTTGAATTTATATATGTATCTTCTAATATCTTTATTTGTTCTTGTCTGATTTTAGAAGTTTTAATAGAATTCATCAGCATAAATTGACTGGAGATGAAAGGCAGAATATAAATTAATTTTCTATAGTCATAGAAATTCTTCTCACCTTCATAACACCCCAGACTATCTAGTATGAGAATAGAATTATAAGCGATAAAATAATAATCGCTATCTTTATTGAACATTATTTTTTTCTTAATTTTATTATTATATATTTCCATCATAGAAACCCTTCTCATCAAAAGATAAAAAACAACTGTCAATTAACTCCAATATCGCACCTTTTATGGCATCATCACTTTTCATGGCATAAGAATAATCCTTCGACTTATCTTTAATATGTTGCTTGGACCAAATAAATAATTCATCTAACCACAGGTCAATATCAACCTCTTTCTTACTTTCGAGTAATGACACTAGTTTTTGTTGACACGCTTCAAAAACTCTATATCTATATGACCCTTTTTCCTGATCTGTTAACTGCTCATACTCTTCTCTAATAACCGCGACCTGTCTGGCCTTTACTCCAACTTTGTATTTTTTGTATGCTGAATCAACATCTATAATTTTCTGTTTAAGTCCTCTATTATCTGCTGGTGGCTCTAAAGAATTCCAAATGTCAAAAACAGGATCAGATTTCTTTACAATATCTTTTGATAGTTTTAATAAAACATTTTCCACATGGATAGCGCTTACATTATTAGCTATAGGGTCAGTGTACTGCTCGTGTGCCTCAAACTTTGCAGCTAGTAAATCAATTATAATTTCCTCTTTACCCGATACATCAATATTATTATAAAAGGTTCTGGTTTTTATTTTTCTTACTAGATATTTTTCAAGCTCTTTATCATCATATTGACCAAACTTCCATCTAATTCTTGATAAAAAATTAAACCAATCTTTCTCGTTGAATTTTTCAATTATGTCTAAATATCCATTTCCTTTTTGATTTTTATATTGCTGTTTATACTCATAAATCAACCTCTTCTTTATACAATCAATAATATTCTGATCTAATTGATTTCTAACTAAACAATCCAATATAGGGGACTTTGGAAGATCTATCTCTAGGTCTTTAAGAAGTTTTGTTTTTCTTTCATATGTATAATCAACATTAGTGTAAAAGCAATAATAAAGATTCTCACTTAAATCACAGTTTAGCCAATTATCTAAGAAGATTATAAGACTATTAGTAACTTCATGAGACATGAAAGAGAATTTTTTAGTCTTATCATAATTTTTGTCGCCCTCAGTGTATGTACTACTCTCCTCGGGAGTTACTGTTTTTATATAAACATCATCTAGATATTCAGTTGAGGCAAAAACAGCAGCTGTTCCATCCGTTACTTCCATCTTATCAAGAAGTAATTCAATTGCTCTAAGTCTTTGGAGTCTAAAGCCCTTTGATTTGTCTCCAGCATCTCTATTTATTGTTTCAACAACCATAACAATACTCCCTTAATTAATTCTCTCATCAAATAGAAAATAACCTTTATTATATATAACTGTACATAGTTTTAAATTTAAAACTCGTAAAATATTATATCATACATTTTTAACCAATTCAGCGGAAATACCTCGATAGTCAAGCCCACAAATACACCTATATAAAAATACCGTGAAGGTTGAAACGCGTTAACAACAATGTTATTCATGGACAAATCCAAGAATAAAACTACTTTAATAACATACATATTCTATATAAGTCAAAAAGGGGGAATATATGTGAAAATAGATCCAGTAGTACAAAGGCAATTTAGTTCCATAATAAATAACATGTGCGAGTTTAATCCTTATTTCGAATTATTACTATCTAAAGAGTTTTTTAAAACTAGAGGATTGTCCATAGTTAACGAATACCCATCTTTAAAATCCTCAATTGAGAAATACAGCAAATATCTTAGAAATATAAAGAGGCAAAATTTTGATCAGAAATCAATGTTGGTCCTTCTTGAAGAAGAAGCTTTCTCACAAGAAATTGGATTAAACAATAATCCTCAAAGCTTTTACACCGTACATTGGAACATAAAAACACTTGGAAATCTGATAGAAAAGTACCATTTAAAGCCTAAAACGGTTCTTATAGAAACTATAATAGAAAGGCTTAGTCATGGCTCTGTATCAAATATAGATGAATCGATACCCATTAGAACAGAGCCTATTATCGCTGTTCATTATCCAATGATTTCAGAATCACCTAAAATAATCATTGTCGATGGTAATTATAGAACTGTGAGAAAATACTTGCGTGGTGATAAAACTATAGACGTCTATTTTGTTCCTCCAAACGTACACCTCAAAGCGATGATCAATGATATAAGCTTAATCTCCTATAAAATCCACCACAACTGTTTTAATATCATTAATTACATGATAGGAGAAATTTCTGATTTAAAGGACCTAAAAAAAATGAATTTCCGTTTTTAAGAACCAAGGTTGCTTATCAGACTTTTTATTTTCAAGGGATTCCCACAGTGGGATTTCTTTATTTCTCACTGGTGGCTAGTCACAAACCAAGATGCCCACCATGAAACTTTGTCTAAGAGACACAACTTGAAATGATACCCCAATAAATATACTTGTTCAGATATCCACAAGTATATTTATTGGGGTTTCCCTTGTTGACGTTTATTAAGTTAAGTATATCGTAATCTCTTAATAGTTAAGAATTCGACTTCGAATATACATTCTTTGGCGATATACTGTTTTTAAACCTCGTAAGTAATACACTTAGGCTCTTTCAATTGGGTATGTTTAAGTTGATTACTTGGAAAAGTTAATTACTTAGGACATTTGCTATCCCTAAGTGATACTTTTTATACTCTGACAAAAAGAGAGAGAAATGGAGGAACTTCGAGTAGACAAACAAGATTACAAAATTCACTACAATACTAGGAGGAAGATAAATGAAAGAGGAAATTATTCTTAGAAAAAGTGCAAGGCAAAGGCTAGAGGTAAAAGCCTCGGATCTTGAATACCTTGCCTTTTTGGAACAGCAACGATTGCTTTCCGTTCAACAATTTCATCAAGCGTCTTCAGAATTGTTCAATAATCAATTAAAAGACTACATTTTTAAAAATCGCATCAGAAAATTTGAAGAATACAATTTTATTCGAAGTCATTTTTATAGCAATAAGTTTGAGGGAGAACGTTTTAAATATGTTACCGTGGGTAGTAAAATCATTGAATTGTTAATTGAAAATGAGTTTCTTGATGGCTCATATAATAAGTCAAAAATATACAAATTCAAATCTTGGGGGCAGTCCCCTACCCAGCTAAAGCTCACCGTGGTGATTTAAAAGGCAAAAACAGGCATTGGTAGACTGATTTTACCAATGCCCTTTTTATTATTGTTTTACTTCTAGTTATTTAAAATATAATGACATTGTTTACGTCCATTTGAATTGTTTAACGTCTGCATTCTCCAACATTTGATAAATGTCATTTACCTTAGATCTTTCTTGTCCATTGAAGCGGTTTTTACAAAAGGTAAAAATCATTCTTGTTTTTGCTCTTGACATTGCAACAAAAAATGTAAATGTTTCATCTTCTGGGGATTTCTCAAAGTTCCAAAAGGCTCCATCTTCTAGTCCCAATAAAACCACAGATTCAAATTCAAGACCTTTACTTTTATGAATTGACATAATTGGAATTGAATAAGTCCCCAGAAAATCATCTATTGCTTTATACCAGACTTTATGCTTCTCATATGAATAAAAAAGAAACTCCGCTGTCTGCTTTACTTTTCTTTCTAAATACTTTCCTTTTCTATACTCAGGATAGCTACTTTTAATCAAATCTAGACCTATCAAAGTTAAAATTTTGTCTAACCATTGCTCTACTACCTTTTTGGTCACTTTTATTGACTCATACTTAATAGTCTTTTTAAATTCAACTATAAAACTATTAATTTCTTTTTCTACTTGATAGGATTCTGTTTCATCATTGCCACGTAAACTTAAAACATTCGATATTAACCTAGACCAAGCTTTAGGGTCACGGTCTGTTGTGGCTAAAGAAAATACATCGATTATATATTTCATAAAATTTTCTGCTAGTAAATCTTGCCATTGATCCTCTATCCTAGAGTGTATTCCTAAATTACTTAATTCATTTATAAGCATGTCACAATACATATCTGCCCGTTGCCTAACTAAAATACCTACATCTCTTCGTTCAAGTTTTTCTTGATCAATCCACGTTTTAATTTCTGTTGCTAATGTTTTTGCTTCTTCAGAGGCATTGGTGAAGTTCCATATTTCGCATATGCCCTCATCCTCATCCTTCCACTTATTAGATGGAGTTATTACTGTTGAACCACCCATCATATCATTTATTATAGATGTTTGAATTCGGACTAAATTAGGAGCAGACCTATGATTTAATACCATTTCGAACTCTTTAGCTTTGAAGTCTAATTTAAATTGATTAAATACTCCATCTAACGCACCAGCCCAACCCATTATCTTTTGTTTAACGTCACCTACAGCGGTCACCGAAGCATTTGAACCCATGAAAGTTGTTCTAACTAAGTCATACTGGATTAATGTTGTATCTTGAAACTCATCTAAAAAAACATGACTATATGTAGCTCTGATTGCTCTTAAAATCTTGGGATTTGACCTAAGTAAATATTCAGCAATTCTTGAAATCATGGGGAAGGTTAGCCTCGAATTTTCTTTCCCATTAATATAGTTTTTCCAAAGTTGATACTTATACCATGATTCTATTGAGTTTATTTTGTCCACTCGTAATGGTAGTCTTTCATTTGCATATGTCTTAGCAAAAAGATCATAATCAAAGTAGTAATTCCACCCATTCTCTTCACTAGGTTCTTCTGCTTCTTCTCTGAGAATAGGTACATCTCTTTTATAAAAATTTACTATTTCATACTCCAATGATGGTCTATAAAATTCAGGTATAGTTAAACGAAATCTATCCATAATTTGCTTAGCAAATGAATCATATGTTAAAGATACAAACCTATTCGCAAACTCTTTTCCGGATCGTTTTTCAACGCGTTCTTTTAAATTCTTAGCTGCATCTCTCTTGAAACTTATAGCTAGTATTCTAGCAGGATATACGCTCGTATTTGTTTCCAACAAATAACAAGCTTTTTGAGCTAATAATTCCGTTTTTCCTGCTCCGGGACCAGCTAACACATAGGCGCTTCCTTCATACCTCACTACTTCCTGTGCAGCTTTTTCTAAAATAACACCGTCTTTTGGAATCCAAGATTCTTTTTTCACATAGTTACTCAGATAAATCACCATCAATAAATGATTTTATTCCCTTCATTAATTTTTTAAGAGGAATTGGTAATTTTTCAATTAATAACTTCGTATCTATATTTTCTAATGCCATAATATGAGTGCCGGGTTTACCTCTGCCTAAGAAAAAGTAATCATACCAAATCATTAATTCTTTCTGTTCATCCGAATAGGTAATTCCTGAGCCGCCCTCAGTTTTTAAAGTTGCCCTAACCCCTTTTTCTAAACGGTCCAGATATTCAATAGAATCCTTCTCTTTATCTACACCTTTAGGACCTCCATGTTTGGGAACTGTCTTTTTATATGCATCTAGGAAACTTTCAATCATCATGAAATCAATATCTAGTGGAGCCGAATAGTAAACTCCATAGGCTTCTAAAAACTCAACCCATGAATAGAGATTTTCTCTTTCATCTTCCTTTTCTATAGACCATGTATGCATACGAGAGAACTCGTCATCACTTAGCACTCCATTTTGGACAGAAAGTAACTCACGCTTATCATAGCCTAATTGGATCAACTGCTGTAATGCATATTTAATTCGACCCCATCCACCACCATTTCGATCTAAATCTAAATCCAATAGAGTTAGATAAGGGATATTCAACTGATGTAGTAATTTCCAAAAGTGATTTACGTGTCTCCCACCTAACGGAACGATAGAAATATTGCTTTGATCTAAATCGGTATCTAGAAGACTAATTATCTTTGGAAGTATAATCTCTTCACTATCACCTTCTCCTAAAACAACCAATTGTGAAAAATACAGTTCTGGATATGCCATAATAGCAGCTTTTATATATTTATATTCTTCTTCTTTATCTTTGTCAGGAAGAATTATTGAATTTACGATAGTTCTTATTTCTTTTTGATCAATTCTAAAATGAAGAATTGATTGTGGATCGACTCTTTTAATCATCGAAGGGGAGTGGGTAGCAACTAAAACTTGTGCATTATCATTTTCAGAGACGTCAGTTAAAGCTTTCATTATTCGACCAAGTAAATGAGGGGAAATATGATTTTCTGGTTCCTCAACTGCTAACAAGGTCAACACTGGTGGTTGAAGATTATATATTTTTTTATCTTCCTCAGCTTCATCTTGTAAGGCCTCATTCCCAATTTCTAAAAACGAATTTACTAGAGTCAAGTAAAAAATTGAGCGTAATCCATCGCCTAATTGATCCACTTTATATTTGCTTCCTGTTTCAGTTGGTTCAAAATAAACCTCTACTTTTTTTAGAATTGAGTCTAAGTCTGCATGGCTGAAAGCAACCATAGTTGAGCCATAGCGAAAATCATTATGGTATTTTCTCCATTGACTATTAAGTATTTCTCTTAACCGTTTAACACCATTTACTTCGTCAAAAATCCCATCAACTTGCTTCATTTTTTCTTGTATGTCACTATTAATTTCTTTTGGCCAGTTAATTCCTTTTAAAATCCTCCCTAAGATAGTTCCTGATGCATTTTTTAATTGTACGGCCGGGTCTCTTGTTGCAGGTATATAAATCATTTGAATTTGAGAGCGCTCACTGGCTTTAACCGGCTGTAGATCTTCATCTTCTGTTTTGGTTCCAATTGGAGATAAGACATAATATAACCCTTGCTCAATATTTCCTTCAAATGTATTTCCTTCTGATAACTCGGCTTTTAGCCTTATACGCACATAAGGACTTCCACCAACTTTACCCGCAACCATATGATTAAAATGTGGCGGGATAGTAGTTCTTGCCTCTTCAGTATCATTTTCAAGTTCATTAAAATCAATTATAGCTTCTATATAAAGTGAAGATTCACCATGATCTATTGGATTTTCATTAGCAGGTATATGGAAATCAGATCTTTCCAACAAGCGCTCTTTCTGATAAGGACTAAAAAGTTTTAATAAAGCTTGTATTGCAGAAGTTTTACCACTACTATTCGCTCCAACTAAAACTGACAAGTCTTCTAAATCTAGATTAGTATCAGTTGGTCCAAAGGATCTAAAGTTATTAATAACTAATTTCTTTATTCTCAATTAGTTCAACTCCTCTTCAGTGTTATTAAGTGCAATAATTCTATTCAAATTCTTTGATATTTCGTGATTTACTTACCTTCTCTCTAGTAGTTCTAAGTTGTTTATATGCTGACTCCGGTAAAGCTTGAAACTGCTCCGGACCTATAATATTCGTGATCACTTTTTTAAACTCTTTATTATTATTGATTCCAACTAATACGCAGTAGGTTGGTTCATCTTCATATACAACTCTCTCCATTAGAAACCTCTTGCGTTTAACCACATCTTTAAATACTTTATTGGATGCATGAAGTAGGAATATTGATATAATAGGTAACTCACGGATCCTATCTTCTCTTTTATAGTTAAGCGCCATATATGGAGTTAATATTGCTTTACGTCTTCTAAACTCTAAAAGTTTCCTACTCCTAGAAGAAAGAAAATCGCTAAGATTACCTCTAGTATTTGAGTCTAATAGAAGAAGGTATCTAGCAGCTCTGGTGCACAAATAATCTCTTGTGCCATCTAATAAATTGATGAGTTGTTCCAACATGAACTCCATCTCTTGTTTAGGTTTTGGTGCAGGACCTATTAATAGATCAAGGAAACTTTCCCCTTCTTCGTCCTCAAGATCAGAATTGATTTTTCTTGCCATGTAGTCATCAATTTCGTCTCTATGACTAGCAATATATATTTCGCCTATGTAGTCCTCTTCATTAACTATCTCTCTAATACGCGTAGAATAATCATTATAAGCAAAATACATCCCCAGATGGTCCAATTCATCATTAAGCTTTATATAAGGATTCCTAATAGCATGACTTCTTTGATATAAATAATTTAAGAACAAACTTGAAGAATTAAATAGTTCAGGGTACACTCTTAAATCGTTAATGGAAATGCACCATACAGGCAGATCACTATTTTGAATAAATTCTGTTTCTTCTATTTGGGATGCTATTTCGTTGAAATCATCCAAAGTGACACAACATGCTTGGATAAATTCACTTTTTTCAATAGCAGTAATAAGTTTGTAGCGTTTTTTACTCTCTTTCTGATAAATTTCTATCTTTCCTGCCCTCATATATTCTTCATAAAGCCGTACAGATTGTTCATAGGGGTTTTTTGCTAAGTCATTCAGTGACTTTTTGTAGGCTTCTTCATCTGAAAAAGGTGAAACCGGTGATAATGCTCCACCCTTCACTTCTATAATTATCATTACATCATCAAAAAGAATAATACCATCACATTCACACCATTCATACTTTCCATTGGCACCGACTGGTGCTTTATAAAAAATGTTTTGATACATATTTGCTGTAGGCAAAATAGTTTTAAATAGTTTAAAGGGTAGTTCCTCTGATAAGTCTTTTTGAATGTCATTTATCTTATTAGAAACACTCTCTTTTTTCCTCCGCATAGCTCTTAAAACTGTTCTGTAAAAGTTATCTATTAAATTATCAACAGAAAAACAATAGTACTTGTCTCCTATACCAATGAAGGGTTTATATTTTATAGGGGCCTCCTTAATCATTACTTGTATATCATCTTCATAAAAGTCATTGCATTCGCCTTGTTGAAGCGAGAGTTCCTTAATAAACTCTACAGGCCAACCTGTAATGCATTCAACATTAAAATATTCAGCTAAATTTAAAAATACTTCTTCTGACATCTCATCTTCAGGTGAAGCACCACTATCTAACAAAGCTTCCATAAATCCCATAGTACGTAATCGTCTGCTAATTGTTAAAAGACCGTCTACTAGATCAACGCTTGTAATTCCAAAAATCTCATTAAAAAGATCTGTATATGGAGACAGCATATCTGTAAAATGAGCTTTTTCAAAATAGGAATACATTGTTCCAGAAACATTCATTTGCATCCCTTGTGAATACTTAATTAAATCATCCTTCGGTGCAATGTTTACATAAATAGTGGCAGTAGTATATAAACTATTCAGTTCTTCCATATATTCATTTATTTCATTTTTATCTAAGTATCCAGTTCCTGCATTTATGTCACTACTTACTATAAGACTTTGTGTAATATCAATCATTTTGTTCTCAAAAGGCCTTATATCACCGTGAACCGAAGCCTCAATATCCCCAAAATGGTTTAAAAACTTTAGAACATGCAATTGAACCATAGTTATTAGAGGATTTGCGGTAGATATTTTGTTTCTAATTTTTGTAAGGCTATTCTCAATATTTTTCTCCAATTCAGTTGTACTAGTAAAAGAGAATACATTATCAGACATCTATCCATCTCCCGATTCTTTACTTAATTCATTTCCTTTAATACTACAGTCATATATTTAAAAAACTTTATTATCCTTATAAGAAGTAGTAAAAATATTCCAAGTTACTATATAATAGGGCTATCAACATTATTTCATTTCACTATCCAACATCCAAACCCTCTTAATAGGAATCTCCTTCTTAATTTCATCACTAAGCTTTCCATAGTTCTCGAAAATCTGTTGAATAACCGTTTTGGAATCCCACAAACGAACCTTAAAAAACTGCTTAGGAATTTCCTTCGTAACGGATGATTTAAAACCACTCCATGAAACGAGCAAACCAAAGTCTGCACTGTAATTGCTCATTGTTCCGATTAATTGGTCCAATATTGGTCTATCAAGAGGAGTATCAGAAGTTTTTACTTGCACACAAATCTTAGGATCTCCAAAACCTAATGTATCTGATGCTGCTAGTATATCTACACCATGATCAGCACCTTCCGGACTTCTGTACGTTGTAAATCCCTTTGCCTTTAAGATTTCTTCAACCAAGTTTTCCATATTGTGACCTTTGAACCTTTGGATAATTCTTTCAGATATTTGATCATAGATATATTCTTCCAAATCAATAGAGACTGTTTCTTCATTTTCCTCAACAAGTTCTTTCACATTCTTATTTTTTGGAACATGCCAATTATTGTTACGCATTTCTTTAATTCGTTCTTCTGCATTATTTCTATGTATTTTACAAACCGTCATAAAAGCACCTAATGAATATAATATATCCTGATCAAAACGATCCCTTGGTATATCTTTGGCAATCCACTTTACATTGCGATAATGATAGTAAGGACTTCCAAGTGATTCATCATATACATAATCACCATTAACCTCACCAATATGAATTGTGCGATTAAATTTGGAAGGCAAGACTACTAAATCACCTTGTTCCATCGCATGTGCAATCGGCCAAATTTGGGAGGCCCAATTTATCGCTGTTTTTTCTTTATCTAAATCATAATGATCAATTAATCGTTTATATAGAATTTCCTTTGATTCAATTTCCTTTAAATCTATATTAAGGTCATCCCACGTAAGATAGACTCTTTCATCATCTAGAAATTTGTTTTCAAACTCCCCTTGTTTTCCGGCACGAAATAACCAAACTGTCATAAAAATGTCCACTCTTTCTATATCATTTAGATAAATTTAAAAATGCCAGTCACCTCATAAAGTTTTAACCTAAACTTTCTAAAAGTGACTGACATTCGTTGTTATAAACCTTGTCTATATCGTTTCATGGTTGTTTAAATTAAACTAAGCTCCACTAATTTCTTCTGCATTTCGATAAATCTCATCAGCAATTCCCAGGATCTTTCTAGCATCATCCATATCTTCTTTAAATAAACTCACAATACTTCCAACCGTTCGAAATGGTTCTTGTTGTAGTACCTTCTTATCAAGCGTTCCGTTTTTTACAACATGAGGAACATGGGGACAGGAAACTTGTCCCACATTGTTAAATACAAACTTATCGAAAAATTCACCTGTCGCTGCGTCCCCTTTATGAATTGTGAACAAGAATAGCTCTTTCTATTTATACTTCTTTTTAATTTTTGGTACAATCTCCGGTAGTACTTTCAAGAGTTCCATATTATGTTCCAATAGATTACTTGTTTTTGGATTATCAATCAAATCATAATCAACATTACTTGTTAATTCATCGATATAAGGAATATCCTTTGGATTCACTGGTGAATAGGTTTCTACCGACTTCTCAAGAATTATTTCATTAAGTCCCCACTCTCGGGATACTTTATAAATTTCATCTTTTAATCTGCTTCGCTTCCATGCTTCATATGCTTCATCAAAGTTCACATCACTCGAAACATTTCCAGGTTCTAATTCCTCTTGAACAAATTGCTTCAATAGCTCAGCTTGTTCAAAATCACCCATATTACTTAATTCTTCAATATGTTGATAAATAATTCGTAATGTTTCTGCATCAACTGTTTGTTTCCCATCTGTTGATTTCGCTTTTTCCCCGATTAATTGAATAATATAATTCGCATCAATTTTTTGTGTACCAGCTAGTTTTGCTTCACCTAATGGTAATACTGGTAACGCTACTGGATCATCGCCCTGATTATCATCTCTTGTTAGGTTTCGATATGCACCAACATAACGCAGCCATTCATGCTCTGTTATATCGAACACTTCGTCTACCCAGGCAAATTCATAATATTGTTGAATTGTATTTAATTGACCGTTTGCTTTTTTAAAAGCTTTTACAAAGATTTCCTTTGCCTCTTCATCTTTTTCTAACAATTGCCATGCTGTTGGATCTTGTAATATCTGTATCACTTCTTGTGAGTATTTTACAAATTCATCTACTGCTACAGGATAGGGTTCTACAATTGCTTCACTACTCTTTCCGCCACTTCCATATAAAATTAATGCATCATTAACTGTTTCTTCCGTTATTCTTGGGTACTGGAAGTTGACAATCGTACCAAATTCCTTTTCTTTCCCGTAAATTCGATTTGTGCGTGAATACGCTTGAATTAATCCTTGTAGTGCAAGTGAACGATCCACATATAACGTGTTAATAAATTTAGAATCATAACCTGTTAGTAACTGATCTGCAACAATAACAAGGTCAATGTTTTTCGGATTCCGACCACTTCCACCGCGTGTTGCCCGTTCAACGACATCTTCATAATATGCATCTTCTCCTCGTCGTTTATCACCGTATGCATATTCAATTCCAGTGAAGGCTGCATAATCTTTGAACATCGTTTTAATTAATTCTGGGTCGGTAGGTTCTTTATCTGCATCTGTTCCAAAACTAAATGTCATTGCTACGTTAATGGCAATATCATCTCGTTCAGCTAATTGCTTTTTAAACTCTTCATAGTAAGCTATTACTCGATGTTTAAATGCGACCGTTAAAATGGCATTGAAAACCTTATGTTGTGATTGGTCTTCCCAGTTGTTTAATATTTCCTCAACTACTCTCGGAATATGTGTCTCATCATGATAAAACAATATTTTACGTTTTTTTGCTTCTTTTTCAACTTCTAACTCAGAAAGTTCATATACTTGTCGTTCCAGTTTTCTTTTTGGCACGTCTGGTTGTTCAGCTAGTTTATATTCAACAATTTGTTCACGTAATGTATCGTAACTTTCAAACTCTCCGGTATTTATGTAGTCAACATGAAATCCTAATACGTTTTTATCTACAATTGCTTCATCTATCGTATATTGATGCAATAGTGGTCCGAAAAGCTTTTCTGTTGTATCGATGAGTTCACTCTTCTCATTGATCATTCCTTTAATCTTATTCTCGTCAAATAAGGGTGTCCCAGTAAAACCATAAAACAGACCATTTTTCCGGAAGTAGTTTTTAATGGTTACCATCATGTCACCCATTGTCGTTCGGTGAGCTTCATCAATAATAAAGACGATTTTCTTATTTGCTAAACTTTCATCCTTCGCTTCAAATAAATCTTTCACAAGATTATTTAATTTAAACGTTGTCGTTACAACGATACCTGTACTAGCAGATGATAAAAGTTTACGTAATTGAAATGTGTGTGCTGTATCATCAACGGTTACTGATTCGTATTGTGCATATGCTTTGAAATTATCACTCGTACGACTGTCGAGTTCCTTCCGATCTACTAAGAAAACAACGTTATCAAATCCTGCTCTAGTCGATAAAAATAAAGCCGTTTTAAAACTCGTGATTGTTTTACCTGAACCTGTTGTATGCCAAACAAATCCACCATGAGGTATTTTATCATCATTATCCCACCCTAGTGCAGCACCTTCGATAGCTTGCAGGGCATGTACTTGATAAGAGCGTAATAACATATGTTTACGATTTTCCACTTCTTTTGCTTCATCAATGACTAAATAATCGCCAACTATTTGATGTGCCATCGGAATCATTAAAAAGTGATCAATGACATCTTCCCAATGATTAATCGGTCGATTATATTTGTCTGCCCAATGAAAAACAAAACTTGGATTAAACGCTTGAATTGACTTTGGTGTCGCAAAATAACGTGTGGCTACTTCAGATGTCATCACCATCATTTGAGAAAATGCCATGAAATTGTTCACATATTCACCATCAGTATAATAACGTTTTAATTGGTTAAATGCTTCTTCTAAGGACTTATCTGTACGCTTTTGCTCAATATTTATGAGTGGCAGTCCATTAATGAGTAAAACAATATCAAAACGATTTCCGTTCGGTGTTTCTACTTCTCTTGCGATATTATAGCTCGAATCTCCACCACGTACTTGTGCTTTTTTAAATATTGTCAATGTAATTTGTTCACGTGTAACGTCTGGATGGGAATCTCTATAAATGCCATCAATTTTTCCATTCGATTGTTCCATTGCTAATAACTTTGCCGCTTCATAACTATTATCAATTTGTGATACTTTTGCCATCACTTGTGCAAATTCATTGTCTGTTAAAGGAACACTCTCCAAGACATCTGCATTTATTCGGTTTAGTTCCTTGCGCCAATGATTGACTAAATCTTGTACAGTTACTTTTTGTTTATTTCCATCAAGAAAATCTGGTGCTTTCCATTTGTATTGTTGTAATTTAGCAACGAACTTGTCTTGAAAAGTTTTCTCAGCCGCATTCTTACGTCCATTACTCATTCGCTACCCCTCCTTTCTTACACAAACATCTCTTCTAAATAAGCCTCTTTCATTTTCTTTAGCTTTTCTAGCTTTTTTTCTTCGGTTGTAATTTGATCATCTAAGTTTGTAAAGAACAACGATAACATTTCTAGCTCTTTTATATTATTTGAAATAGGTATTTCTATGTTTGACATTACATTATTCATAAGCTTTGGATTTCCAACCTTAGAAACATGTTTCCATGCCTCTAAATCAAGTATTTCAGCGACAGCTTTACAAGCGTATCCTTCTTTAGAAATAAGGACACCATTAACATTTGTACTATAGAATTTACCTTCTCTGTAATTAACTGTACCTGCATTAGCTCCATCAGTAGTCCAGGTAATAGCTGTGTCAAATAAATAATCAGAATAATAACCTAATAGACCATTATTTTGGGTTTGTGAGGAATATACCGGATAATGTGAAATCTTACTCTGTTTTTTTTCGATTTTTGTTGTTGAAAGTACATTACCTCTTGTCACTTGAAAAATATCCCCTACTCTTCGTCTTACCCATTTCTCTTCAAATCCCTCAAATCTTCTTCTCGGTACCGTTTCGCCTTCTTGTGGGAACATTTCTGTTAAATAAGCAGACTTTAATGCTTTTACTTTAGCAATCTTCCGTTCTTGAATTGCAATTCTTTCATCTAAAACCTTAAAAAACTCACCGATTTTTTGTTGTTCGGCATAACATGGAATCTTAACTATGAATTCACTTAATGCCTCTTTAGTTATTGTTTTAATCGTCCCTCCAGGTGCTTTTTGTTTCTCAATATCAAATAATAATTGAATGATATACGCAAAATAATAAGTATCAACCTGAAATTTATAGCTTTCAAAAATAAGCAAAGTCCTGTCTACATAAGACGGATATTGTGTAATAGCAACCCTACCAATACTTCCCTGCAAGGTAACTAATACTTTTCCTTTTTCAACATAAACACTACTCGGTTGTGCTAATTTACTAATCCTCTGCTTTGTATTATTAACTAGTTTTAAATTTTTGGCTACATCTACCACTTGAACAAATGGCATCCCATTTATTTCATCGTACCATTTATCTTCCCCATAAGGCTGAGGAAAAGATCCTCTACGATAATTTGCAATATCATCAAGCTTTTCCTTTCTCCATCCTCCTTTAAGCCCCTTAAATCTTCTTTTAGGCACTAATTTCTTTTCTTTTATCATTTCGTCACCACCAGTTCTTGTAGCATTGCTTCAAATTGGGCTTCTAGTGATTTACTTTCTGCTTCAATAGTTTCTAACGTATCAGCATATCTTTCCTTTAACTCTTTCAATGTATCCAGTTCATTTTTAAGAGGTACTTCTACAAGTTTTGTGATGGGTCCTGTTAATTGACCAAACCATTTTTTATACATAAGTTGATCGATTTCTTCATTCGTTAAATTTTCAATTCTTTCTTCAACTTGTTCAGTTAATGATTTTTCTTTTTCTCTAATCGCTTTGTTTAAAGATGATCTTTCATCCAATAGTTTTCTAACCTTATCTAATAAAACATATTCTTCTGTATCTTTTGCAACCTTCTTTAATTCTGCTTTTACTGCTGATAAAGTAAAGTCGTCTTCTCTAGCATTTAAAGCATCTCCTAAGATTTGCGCTTCTTCACTTTCTTCTACTTTTGCCGCTTCAACGAGTTCATTTATTTCATCATTAATAGCTGCTAAAGCTTCTTTTTGTGTTTCCACATCACGTAGTTCTTCTGTATAGAGCTCCTTTAATATAAGTTCATTCGGTACAATTGCTCCAACCCAACCATTTTGTTCTGTTCGCTTCGTTTTACCAGAACCTTTTGTAACCATATTCGCTTCGCGTGTCTTTCCGACTGTGTAAAAGTCACTAATCGCAATTTTCTCTGTATCTTGGGATAGTATATTTTCCCATAACTCCGCAATAATTTGATAACCATCATACGTATTAACGTGATTAAATTGTTTTAATAGCTTTTTAATTTCCGATAACATTTCTTCTTTTAACGGTTCAATATCATTCACATCAGCTACTGTTTTTAACTTTTCCCAATATGTATTCATATAGGACTCTGTTACTTCTTTTAATGCTTTGATTTTATTTTGTACGTTTACATGTGTTAGCACTTCTTCTCTTAAATCTATTACTGATTGTGTTAATTCCACATAACCTGGACGTACTTCAGTAAGCGCATTATATAAAACATCTTTCGTCATCTCGTGTAGCACTGTTAGTGTATTAATTTGACTTAATGGGATGCCTCCATACAAATGTGCATCTACATCATGGGTAATATCTTCTTCTACCGATTCAATATAACGTGGGATATTTAAATTATATTCATTTTCTTTGATGTCTTTTCTAGTTGCTTTATAACTATATCCCGGTTCACTCGTACGTTCGATATATGTATCTACAATTTTAGCGATATCTTTCTCTTGTAATGCATTTTGCTTTCCTTCTTTTACAAACGATTTAGAAGCATCAATTATAAGAACAGGATCATCTAGCTCTCGGTTCTTTTTCAGTATTATTACCGTTACAGGGATGCCTGTATTTGTAAATAATTTATCTGGCAACCCAATGACTGTATCAATATAGTTATTATCTAATAGTCGTTTACGGATCTCCCCTTCCGCACCACCGCGGAATAACACGCCATGTGGAAGTACAATTGCCATCGTACCTTCTTGACCTAAATGGAATAAACCGTGTAATAAAAATGCATAATCACCTTTAGAATCTGGTGGTAAAACTCCTGCAACTTCAAATCGTGGGTCTGTTACTTTTAGGTCTTCTTGATTCCAATTTTTAACTGAGTATGGTGGATTCATAACCACCGCATCAAACTGAACACCTTCATTTGGAAGTTCTGGATCTTCAGGCCAATCTTGCCCTAATGTATCGCCATTTTTCACAGTCATTTTTTCCGGTCGAACACCGTGTAATAATAAATTCATTCGTGTTAAGTTATATGTAGCCGTATTTTTTTCTTGCCCATAATAATGGAGATCTTTTTGGTTATCTTCTGTTAAATGTCGACTAACCGTTAAGAGTAATGAACCTGAACCAACAGTTGGGTCATAAATCGATTTTACCTCCGTTGTTTTAGCAACAATTTGTGCCATGACTTCACTGACTTGACGTGGTGTATAGAACTCTCCGGCTTTCTTTCCTGATTCCATCGCAAATTGACCGATTAAATATTCGTAAGCATCTCCTAACACATCACCTTTTTGAAGTGCAACCATATTTAAATCAGCAAATAATTCAATTAATTTACGAATATTTTTACTTCGCGCGTTCAAATTACTTCCTAAAGCAGTGTCTGTTAGATCAATCGTAGAGCTAGAGAAAAGTCCTTTAAAATCATCGATATCTCCAGTTGTAGCAACAGTACGTTCGAAACTTTGTAAGCTCTCTGTTACCTTGTCTAATTCAAACGTGCCTTCACGAATATCTTTTAACCATGTCTGGTATAAGTGTTTAGGTAAAACATAATATCCAAGGACATTTTGAATCATATTGATGAGATTGTCCCCATAATTTTCATAAGCCTCTTCATAAGCTTGAACAATTTCTTCCTCATTCCCTTTAGCACCACTTGTTTTGACAAATGTTTCAAGTGTTTTATCACTAAGGAATTTATAGAACATTAAACCTAACATATAATCTTTATAACGGCTGGCATCCATTGATCCCCTAAGATCATTAGCACCATCCCATAATCTTCTTTTAATATCATCTGATGTAATCATGTTCTTTCTCCCTCAATTATATTTATTTTTCAATCAGAATATAAAAATATTGTCCACTCGATAAGGAAGGCTTCGACAATTTTTATGCAATACTTTTTAAAGTGATATACCATCTCAACACATCCGTATCGTCATGCTTCCAAAAAGTTACTCGCTTTTGTAAATAATCGGTGGTTATGGTTTTTCTTGATTTATAAACTAAGACTTTTAACCCGATTTATAATTGACAATAATATCTTAGGATATCATGTTAACGTGATGATTTCATTTAAATGTTGTTCATTTCTTAGCTATTATTGAAATAGCTTCATTCGTTTGTAACAATCATTTCTTTTATAATCTAGGCTACGACATTCTTGTTAGCAGTTCAACATCAATCACCTGTTAAATTTTTTTCTTATTTAGAAGATTTACTAGATCCTTTAACTCTTGAGAGACTTAGGAACAGGAACCTTGTCCCACATAGCCAAATACATACTTGTCGGCCCATTATTCGTGTCCCTGCGTCCCTATAAGATAGGAGTTTAATCTACTTTTAAAAATCCTGTTTTAACTTCTTCCTCAATCACTTCTGTTAAACTGTTTCGTGTTATTTTCAAGCTTTGATTTGCTGTTAACCTAACTACTTTAGGAAAGCCGTCTTCATTTTCCATCATATTAATAACACTCGAGTAATTCCCTTTATCACGAGTTGAGTGTGGAATTGGACCAAATAGAATAAGTCTATTTTCTGGTCTATGACTTAAACGTTTAAAATTAAATTTTTTATATTCATTAAATCCTAAATGCAGTTTCACTCTATCTTTGTCAATTCCTTGTTTTTTAAATATCTGATAGATAACATGTTCCTTAACATTACTCTCTCCAAAAATAAGTATATTTCCGTTTGGATAAGTAAAGCTGTTTTCTTGTTCTGGTAGCAAATCAATTAAATTATACTCATTTAACGTTATTCTTAACGTTCTTTCGTCAGTAGCTTGTATAATTTTTCGAGTTAAAATAGACGAGGCTTCAGTAGCGATGTCAAATAACAACTCTTGGTCTACTTGCATTCTACCTCACCTCCATAATATTATTCTTTTCTTCTTCAATTCGCTTAATTCTCTCTAAAGTAACTTCTTGTTCTCTCTTCAATAAATCATATGCTTTTCCAATTTTATTTTGTTCCTCTTCTGTCAGCACTGGAATCATAATTTTTTCTAAATCTCGTATACTTATAGTTTTCATCATGGTTCCTTTTTCGTATTTCTGTAGTTCTCTCATACCAAATTCACTTTGTAAATAAGCTTCAAGGTACTTTGGATTGATTTTATTTTCGTCAATCTCTAAAAAGTATAAGTTACCGTTAACTAATATTTGTTTTTCTTTTTGTTCAATAGATGCCACTTTAAATGGAGACATCTTAGATATAATTAATGAATCATTTTTTATTACATGTTTTTCTAATGATGGATCAATTTTCTTTATGAATGGCAACTTCTTATCCACTATACCATTTGTAAAATTGTTCAAAGCTAAATATTGGTACGGTGTAGATGTTTCCGACTCTATTTCCTTTAAATTTTTATTAGAAATCATTGCACCACGATTAATTGTTTTGACAACATCTTTTAATTGTACTGTATTTTCATAAGGTAAATCTGGAATTAAATAGCGTTTGGAAGAAAATATGAAATCTTCATTTTCTATAACTTCAAAATTACAAGTTTTACTTAACTGTCCATCAACCTCTATTGCTTTGATGATTTTTTCAATATCGTCATCTTTTAAAAAAGTTTTATGTTGTTTTTTAGTGCCCAGTTTTGTCGCATCAACAAATGAAACATTCGAATTATTTTTACTTAAAACAAGCAAACTTACTGGTATACCTGAATAATCCAATAAACCTCCTGGGAGATCTATGATTGCTTCAATTAAACCATCTTTCATTAATTGTTTTCGAATTAGCGCATCACGATTATTAACCAATGGAGCCTCATTCATTACAACTACTACTTTTTCAAAGTTTGAATGTAAAACCGTATCTAATACGAATAACCAAGTACTATCATAATTAGGAATTAATTCTTCGTATGCTGTCGCACTAAATTTTTTATTAAGTACCTCATCGTATATATCTTTTGACACCCTAAGTCCCAGTGGTCCATTTATAAATACCTTGTTTGCTTCGAATACACTGATATCTGTTTTAAGAGCATTACCTAAAATAATATTTGATGTATCTTTATTCATAATGTCTAGTAATAGTTTCGACTGAATATATGCCTGAGAATTAATTTCTACACCCATTAGTGCTATATCTTTTTCTATCGACAATTGCGCCAATGTAATACCTAATCCTGAGCAAATATCAAGTATTGAATCTTTATTACGAATATCAAGTAGTCGATCTGTTAATTTTATAATACTGATAGGCGTTTTTTGTATAGTGTTCTCTCTATTATCAAATATTGATGTTTGTTCTATAATCTCTAACCATTCCTTATCTGATAATATTGATATCTGTTTAAATTCTTCTATTAAATCACTATTCTCCTCATAAACATCTTTTAAAGCCCATTTTACTTTTTCATCTTCAATATTCGTGAGTATCTCCTCGAACCCTAATTTTCGCAACTTTTGACTTAAATATAAAGCAATAAACTGTGAGTAAGGTTCCTGTTTACCATCTCCTCTTGTTTCACTAACTACTCTCAATAAATCATTAATTTTGTTCTCCAATAAAAACACCTCCGTGGTTTTTATAAACCAAATTTAATCTTGGTTTAAATATACCATCGACGTTTGTTTTTGTCAATGGTTTATATATACCAAGATTGTGATGCCGATATTTTTAAGATATTTATTGTTCTAAAACTTGTTACATAAATGAAAAGAGTGATCACCAATTTTTGAAATAACAGAAAATTATATAAGTTTAACATGAGGCATTTACATGTTCTAAATCAAAACCACCCGTGTGAACTGGTGGTTTGCTCTGCGGCTGAAAGCCTCTGAATCCGGGCAGGCATTTGCTTCATGGATAATTACGCCTTTCCGTTCACATAAATCTCTTATAATTTGACCAATACTCTTTTTATACTTTCCATAAATGACTTGTCTTCTGTATTTGGGAGCAAAGACTACGTGATACTTACAATTCCATGTGGTATGTGCTAAACTGTTCATGTCCTTCACAGGGCATACCTCCTTCTTTGGTGAGATGAAGTGGTCGGGAAACCAACTTTATCCTACCATGAAGTGAGGTTTTTTTATTACCACGCTGTAAGCTCTCCGGAACCCCCGGCATAGCCAGGGGTTTTCTAATTCATTAAGAAAAGAGGCTATTCCCGTTAGATAGGAATAGCCTCTTATGTCAGATTACGAATTACTACACATCATGTTAAGCATCTTAGTACTAATCGTATTTGAGTCGCTGTAGTTATCATTAATATACAATAAGTTAAGATATATACCAAATTCTCCGGTAAATAATGTTGCCTAAAGTTATTTAACTGACTGTTATGTTCCAGAAAGGCACTATTCAACAGCTGGCTAATAAAATGGCATTCTCAATTATTCCTTTTCACCTAAACGATGAAGGTCTTCTAAATCAATGTGATGCACAACATCTTTAATACGTCGATTTCTTGTACTTTCTCCTTTAGTTACATGAACCTCTTTAATTACAGAATGAAAAACTTTTTCTTTTCTTCATCGGAGAGTGTTATGATAACCTTATTCTCGTACTCGCTTTGTTGATAAACTCGAACTGGAATTTGATTTTTCTGAAGTAAATGTATCCAAGACTTTTACATTTAAACTAATCCACACTCTTTACCGTGAATCAAATGATAAAATACCACTATGCCTTGAACTTTTTTTGCCTCTATTTATGGTACGGTTCCCCCCGATTAATCCGAAACGCCCGATAAACCTGCTCTAACAACACCAATCGCATTAACTGATGAGGAAACGTCATTTTCGAAAAAGATAGAGCATAATCGCTTCGCTTCCTGACTTTACCGCTTAGCCCCAGCGATCCGCCGATGACGAGGGCTATTTTGCTTTTGCCGTGGGTAGCTAAATTGTCCAATTTTTTGGCAAATTGTTCAGAGGTTAACATGTCGCCCATTATTTCCAGGGAAATAATATAGGAATCTGTCGAAATTTTGGAGAGGATGCGTTCGCCTTCTTTTTGTTTGACGATTTCCATGTCTGCTTCACTCAGGTTTTCCGGGGCTTTCTCGTCCGGGACCTCGACCACTTCCACTGTCGCATAGGCTCCCAGCCGCTTGGTATACTCCTGGATCCCCTGCTTCAAGTATTTTTCTTTTAATTTCCCTACTGCTACAATCGTAATTTTCATGATTTCCGTCCTCTCTGTTTCCGTTCGGGTTCGCTTATGGCTATTTTACCAAAAATCCTTTTTCTTCCCTAATCACCCTGACATGTTTTTCTCCGAATTTTGACGGGAAATAGAATGATATGTGAACTGTATCTCGCTTTTGGCAAGATCTCTATTCACTTGGAAGGAGAGATTTTCCCATGGATAAAATTCTTTTCGTACAGACCGGAACAGGTATCGATGTGCATGGCCAGAATATCACCAAGGCGGCTGTCCGGGCAGTGGAAGATGCGATACTTTCGAATTCGATGCCCGGCATTGAACAGAGCCTGCCGGAGCAATCGCTGGAAAACATGAAAGTCAATG
Organism: Virgibacillus senegalensis; assembly: GCF_000821245.2. Classification (GTDB taxonomy): domain Bacteria; phylum Bacillota; class Bacilli; order Bacillales; family Amphibacillaceae; genus Sediminibacillus; species Sediminibacillus senegalensis. The sequence continues at coordinate 98,108 of NZ_LN611424.1, read as the reverse complement.
TGCGTCTCGCCGTACCGTTAGACAGGCAGCAGCTCGATAAGGAAGAAGTGAAAAAGGTGATTCCGTTTGGATCCGCAACGGTTGAATCGACGGATGGCGGAATGGCAACCTCAAGCGGCATCATCCTCGAAGAAGAGAACGATGACAACGATTTGATGTATATCGTCAATGCCGCTGTCGAAGTCGGTTATTGATACTAGAAGCTCCCTTGATAAGGGAGCTTTTTTTCGTTTCAAAAAGGATTTTCCAGACAAACAGCGAATCGATTTAGATAGGAGGAATGTTTATATGGCATACACACCAAATGAAAACCGTTATGAATCGATTGCTTATAACCGCTGCGGCAACTCTGGTTTGAAGCTTCCGGCCATCTCGCTCGGCCTCTGGAACAACTTTGGTGGAGAGGATGTTTTTGAAAACCAACGAAAGATGATCCGTAAGGCTTTTGACCTTGGTATTACGCATTTTGATTTGGCCAACAATTACGGACCGCCTCCAGGCTCTGCAGAAGAGAACTTCCGGCGCATATTGGAAAAAGACTTTGCCGGTTACCGGGACGAAATGGTCATTTCCACGAAAGCAGGGTTCACCATGTGGCCCGGACCTTATGGCGATTGGGGCTCGAAAAAGTATTTGGTCGCAAGCCTCGACCAAAGCTTAAAGCGCATGGGACTCGATTATGTTGATATTTTTTACCATCACCGCCCAGATTCGGAAACACCTTTAGAAGAAACGATGGCTGCACTCGACTTGATCGTCCGGCAGGGAAAGGCGTTGTATGTTGGAATCTCCAACTACAATGCCGAAGATACCGAAAAGGCGATCGACATTTTGGAACGACAAGGAACGCCGTTTATCATTCACCAGGCTTCCTATTCGATGCTGAACCGTTGGGTCGAAGATGGATTGACCGATCTGCTGTCTAAGCGTGGTGCCGGATGCATTGCCTTTGTACCGCTTGCCCAAGGCTTGCTGACGGATAAGTACTTGAACGGCATTCCAGCCGACTCACGGGCGGCCAAACAGTACATCCGCTCACTCAATGAAAAGGATGTTTCTCCAGATGTCATCGAAAAAGTGCAGCAGCTCAATGAAGTAGCACGTGACAGGGGTCAGTCCCTCGCCCAGATGGCGCTTGTCTGGGTGTTACGGGAAAAGGCTGTCTTTTCTGCTTTGATCGGTGCCAGCAAGGTATCGCAAATCGAAGAGAATGTGAAAGCCTTGGAGAAGCCTGATTTCACCGAGGCGGAGATTGATCGGATAGAAGAAATTTTGAGATAAAATATATACCCGGATTTTCCCAAGGCAGGATTAATTACCGTTGCCACCTAGAAAACGCTCAGAGCTAATTACTTCTCTGGGCGTTGCGTTTGATTGTTCCTTTAATAGTTAAAGCCGACAAAATAGGTTGCGACAATCTTCAGATTCTTTATGACCATGACGCCGCAAAAAGCTGGGATCCGTAAAAGATAAATGGAAAGCTGCTGCATACAATACAGAACAGAAGGTCGTTTCAAAGGGGGCATTTCTCTTTAGGGCACCCGTGAATGTCTATTTTTGTAATGCATTTAAGGAGGGGATGGGATGTTTGCAATCCTTGCGGTCGGATTGTTTTTAGGCTTGTTGGTTTTTGGCTTCTTTTTTATTCTTTCAAAATTTATAGGGAAGTATTACTTGGCCCCGCTGCTGACATTTATCACAGCTTTGTCGATAGTTTGTTATAGTTTTTTCTTTGTTAGAGGATTTGACGGGATGGGTTATGTATTTCTCGCAGGGGGCATCCTTCTAATTGGTGTAGTGGGAACGATGGCATTGCCCTCGTTGACTAAATCGTCGAAACTTACAAAGGTTTCTATTTGGGATAAAATCGGTCTATTCGTGTTACCGGTGATCCTTTTGACAACCATATTCGTTGTGAATATACAGGATGATGATTATTGGATTATCGATGAAGGCCATGCCGTTGCAAATGATGAAACGTACAGTCATTATCGCGTCTCCACGATTTCTGAAGGAAACAAACAGATTTATGTAATTCTGGGCGAAGAGTATATCGGTACAAAAATGGAAGTGGAGGAAATTGATCATAACGAAAGTACAGACGTTGTCTTGAGTGTAGTTGAAGACGAAAGCAATCCGAACAAGTCCCCGTATATTTATATAGGGCTTGATGAAATCAAAGAACCTTTAACCGTCCGCACGATAGAAGGGGAAGAAATTCAGTCGGCTCTTGAGATTAGTAATGAATAGAATAAGCATCTATAACCCCATATGCAGGAGTTTTTTTATTGGCAGACACAACTGTCTTTTCTCTGGAACCAAACGATCAGGGGCGTGTGCAACTCGTAATAGAAACATATAGGCAGTTTGCATCATCCAACACGTTCTATCCGCTCTACGCTGGCACATTCATGCACCTCTTTGAAAACCAATTATGTTGTACCACTCCCGACGTATGGTGATGACCCGGAGAACTGGATGATCCCTCACGAATCTGCTCGGACTAACTGACGGACAACGATCTCTTTCAATTCCGGATGACGATATCTGCTTGCTCGAGTGGCGAAACGGTTTCCAAATAATAGTCTTCCGCTTTCCAATACCGCTTTTCAAACTTTTCTCTGTCACTTCTTGCTGCATTGCTTTCACGATGGAATCTCTTTTCTCTGGGGCTATCCAGATAAATCATGAAATCGTAGTAATTCCTCCACTCTTTTCTTTGTAAAAATACCCCTTCGATGATAATTAGGCAGGTATCAGGAATGTTGACTGTCTGTATTGATTGCGTATCGGAACGATCGTCATACGTCCGTAACGGTAGCTCGGTTGTGTCTTTGAGTCTTTCGAATAGATGCTTTCTAAGGTACTTTATGTCCCATTGCAAATAATAATACTCATACCACGCTTCATGTCCAGTATGGTAACGACTTTTCCGCTCGACAATATAATCGTCTATGTGGAAAACACAAACCGGAATTTTTTTCTCTTGCATGTGCCGTTCAATGGATTGCACAAAGGTGGTTTTCCCGGCACGGCTTAAACCATCTATTCCGATGACGACCTTTTGATTTTGTTCCACTTCCGGGAACATTTCTACTACATTTGATATGTTCTCTTCCAAGCCCATCCCGCCCTAATGCTTATTGACGATCCTTCCCGTTTGTTTCCGGACCATTCTTCCTTCATTTTACCATGAACTTGCCCCATTCTTATGGGATATCAAAAGGATACATAAAAGTAAAAACAGGCCAAACCATTGCGATTCAGCCTGTTTTTTCTCCTGGTGCCTGTTCCTTATGGATGGGAAACAATAAACGACGCTTTTCCGGATAAATGATAACGATCGACCGTAGATGGCAGAATAAAGTGGTCGCCTTTTTTCAGGGAGAAAGTTGTTCCTTCCACGGTTATTTCCCCTTCGCCGTCCAGTACGCTCACCTGCAGGAAGTCCTCTTCTACAGCTTGGTCGACTTCTCCGTCCAACTCCCAATGGTACACGGTGAAATACTCTTGCTGGACGAGACGATGGGAGGTCAGACCGTCTTTGCTTGTTTGTTTTTGCTCGATATCGACTGTTTCATGTGGAACGGTCGAAACGGCGATCGCAGAATCTAGGTGCAGCTCTCTTGTGTTGCCTTGATCGTCGGTCCGGTCGTAATCATATACCCGGTAGGTGATATCGGAGCTTTGCTGTGTTTCCAAAATCACGATGCCTTTTCCGATGGCATGGATGGTGCCGCTCGGTACATAGACGAAATCGCCTGCCTTCACTTTTACCTTTCGCAGCAAGTCATCCCACTGGCCGCTGTCGACCATTTCTTTGAATTCTTCGCGGCTGCCGGCATGGTGGCCGAAAATAATTTCTGCATTCTCTTCTGCATCGATGACATACCAACATTCGGTTTTGCCGTACGGTTCACCCTCGACTTCTCGTGCATACGTGTCATCCGGGTGTACCTGGACAGATAAATCGTTGGCCGCATCGAGGATTTTCACCAGCAAAGGATAGTCTTCCCCGCCTTTGGCTGCCTCGCCGAACAATTCGCCGTGCTGTTCCCAGGCATCCTTCAACGTACTGCCTTGCAAAGGGCCGTTGACGATCCGGCTTGGTCCGTTCGGATGGGCGGAAATCACCCAGGCCTCTCCGGTATGGTCATAGGGAATATCGTAGCCAAATTCCGTTTTCAATTTTTGGCCGCCCCAAATCCGCTCCTGAAAAACGGGCTCTAAAAAAATCGGTTCTTTGTACATCGTTTTCCTCCTTATGTACGTATTATCCTTGTTGTTAATTAGCTAAAATCAGCCCGGCTGCTCCGACGACACCGGCATTTTGATCCAATTGAGCCGGTACGACTTCTGTTTCCCGGCCGGCAGGGTTCAATGCATAATGGCTGACATAATCCCGCACTTTCGCAAACAATGGTTCTCCCACTTTGGAGACTCCGCCGCCGATCACGATTTTTTCCGGATCGAAGGTGTTGATCAATGTCACACACGCCACGCCGATCAACCGGAATACGTCATCGATGTACGGAACGATGTTGGCATCACCTTGCTCGTATCGTTGGAACACTTCCTCGGTCGTGAGCGTTTCTCCTGCTAGCTCGGAACCACGATTGGCGATGGCTGTTCCAGACACGATGTACTCCAGGCAGCCTTTCTGGCCGCACGGGCATTGCCCGTAAGACGGGTCGACGACCGTATGCCCGATATCTCCGGCATTGCCGCGCGCTCCACCCAGTAGTTTTCCGTCTGCAAACAACCCGGCTCCAACGCCGGTGCTGATCGTCATGTAGGCAAAATCCTGATTTTCCTGAGCGGCGCCTAACCATTTTTCTGCCATGGCCGCCGCGTTAGCATCGTTTTCCAGCACGACCGGAACCGGAAAATGTCCGCGAACCTGTTCCACTATCGGAACGTCCTTCCAGTTTTGCAAATTCGGTGGACAGGAGATGATTCCCGCCTTGCTGTTCAACGGTCCCGGAGAACCGATCCCAATACCTGAGATCTGATCGGATTGAAGCCCTTCCTCCTTCAACAGCTGTTCGATTGCTTCGATGATTCGCTGTATCATCACCGCAGGCTCAACGGTTTTGTCTGTTTTCAGCTTGCTCTGCTTGCTGATTTCGCCTTGTCCATTCACAAGCGCCAGAGCTACTTTGGTTCCCCCGATGTCTACTCCTACTGCAACTCCCATATTATCACCTTTTCCCTGTTTGTTAAGTCATGAATAGCTGCGGATCGGAAAACAAATGATCCCAAATCGCTGCTGCTGCTCCGACCAGCTGTGCCTCTTCCTTGAACTGCGACCGCTTGATCGACAAAGGCTCTTTCCCGTTATACAAAATACGATCGTTCACTATGTACGTAATGGTTTCCATTGCAGCCGGATAGCCGTGAACGATGGATCCGCCAATGATGATTTCTTCCGGGTTCAATATATTGGCCGCATTGGCTATCCCGACCCCCAAGTAATTGGCCGTTTCTTCCAAGAGCTGCTTGGCCAGCGGTTCTTCTGCTTCTGCCGCTTGAAAAATAGTCAGCAGATCTGTTTTCTGTTCTCCGGATGGCAGCCACTTGTTCTGATCAAGAAGTGCCTCTGCTTTCATCGTTATCGCAATTCCGGATGCCAGCGCCTCCAAACAACCGTAGCTGCCACAGCTGCACTTCGGCCCGCCCATTTCGATGGTATGATGGCCAATTTCCCCTGCACCGTTTAAGAATCCGCGGTACACTTTGCCTTTAAAAATGATTCCTCCGCCTATTCCTTGATCCGCTAATACGTATAACATGCTCTCTTTCTTCTCGGATGAGCCAAACCAATGCTCCCCAAGCGCTGCTGCATTGGCATCCCGCTCCAGGAAAACGGGCAGCTGGTAATGTTCCTTTATCAAGGCGGTAATTTCCCACTGTTCGATCGCCTGGATGTTTGGCGGTTTGATAATCGTTCCTGTTTCCGTATCAACAGGACCTGGAGCCGAAACACCGATTCCCCGTAACTTGTCTTTCTCACGGGAATCCTCCATTAGTTGATCAATCAAATCACAAACGAGGGCTGCCAATTCGTTCTGTTTAAGTTGTCCACAGATTCTTTTCTTTTCGGATTGAAGTATTTCGCCCTGCATATTGATTTTCGCCGTCTGAATGTTATCCACATGGATAGCTACACTGACGACATAGTTATCGGGCTGCAGCTGATAAAGTATCGGTTTCCTGCCACCTTGTGATGTCCCGCTGCCGCTGCTTTCCACTACATCATGGGCCAGGAATTCCTTTATGATTGTGGAAATGGACATAACCGATAAACCTGTCTGCCCTGCCAAATCCGCATTGGAGACAGATCCGGAGTTCCGTAAAGCATGGAGGACGAACGACCGGTTTTGCCGTTTGATTTCCTCCGCATTGGCTGCTGTGGATAGTGAAGCCATCATCGGTCTCCCTTCCGCCCAGTTTTTAAAATTGTTTTAATAAGTTTAGGTTATACCATATTTTCTAAAAAATCAATTTAATTTTGAAGCCAGATTTATCAGTTATTCACCGAACCAATCAGTTATACACAGGTTTGTCCACAATCATCCTTCCTCTGCCTTATACACATGTTTTCCTTGCATATAAACAAGTTATCCACCGAGTTTATCCACATCATTTAGACGCTCCTGCTTTATTTGGTGGAAGAATAAATGTTCGCCACCATATGTGGATAGTTATCCTCAACTCCATCCACAGGCTGTGTATAACTTGGAGAGCAACTCTCGAATCGAACTTAGATTATCGATGCACTGTTTGACTGAGGCTGCCCCTCTTCTGTTAAGAGCACACAAAAAGCCGGATCTGACTAGATCCGGCTTTTTCATTAATATTCCTGTGAGGCAAGTGTGACAGTCGTTTCTTGCCGTTCTCCGTCCCGGTAAAAGGTAACATTCATTTCGTCACCAACCTGTTTTTCCTGATAAAGGTGCTTACGCAATCCAATCACGTCCTCGATCGGATTCCCGTCTAACTCCGTGATGACGTCAAGCTCTCGCAGGCCGGCTTGGTCTGCAGGTGACATCGGCTCAATGCTGCGCAGGTAAATGCCGCCTTCTACTTCCTCTGGAAGGTTCAATCGACGCTGCCATTCCACCTGGGCTACTTCCTCCAAGGAATATGCTTCTACACCTAAGTATGGTCTCGTAACCGTTCCTTCTGTCTCCAGCTGTTCGATAATCGGTAACGCACTGTCAATAGGGATGGCAAAGCCGATTCCTTCGACAGACGACTGGGCGATTTTCATGGAATTGATACCGATTAACTGTCCGCCCATGTTAATCAAGGCACCGCCACTATTACCCGGATTGATTGCGGCATCTGTCTGGATAACCTCGGCCTGCCAGTCAGGCCGGCCATCTCCGTTGAAGTCTTGCGGAATGGCACGCTGCTTGCCACTGATGATTCCCTGGGTTACCGAACCTGAAAACATCAATCCGAGCGGATTCCCGATCGCGATTGCGGGCTCACCAACTTTGACATTCTCTGAATTGCCGATCTCAATCACTTTATCGACCTGTTCGGCATCCATTTCCAAGACTGCCAAATCGGTGAACACGTCACTGCCCAACAACTGGGCAGATACATGCGTTTCATCTGAGAGCACTACCTCGACTTCGTCTGCTCCTTCAATGACATGATGATTGGTCACCACATAAGCCCTGCCATCTTCTGATTTATAAATGACGCCTGATCCGGTGCCAGCCTGTCCCGATTCTTCCTGTTGCCAGAAATTCGAGGACGATTGAATATTGACCACGCCTACAACCGCTGGTGTCACTTCGCCGACGATCTCGGTAATCTGGGTCGAGACATCGACATTCATATTGGCTGTAGTACCTCCTTGAGAGGGCTCCCCATTGCCCTGGGTGATTTCATTGGAATCTTGTTCGGCAGATTGAAACGGCAACAGATCTGCTTCCTGTAATGCGGGAAGTGCCACAATCACAATCAGCGCCCCGATAACGGCTCCGATCAGTGAAGGCAGGAACCAGTTTCTTTTTTTCTTGTTTGTTCTGCTTGTTTGATAATGATCATCATAATAGCCCATCGCACCCATCCTTTCTGACATGCTGGAAACGCGTATCTTTACTCGTTTTAGTGTTTCCTTTCTCAAGTCCGGTTAAACTACTTCATATAAAGGGGTCGGCGTCTTCGGGTCTGTATCGTGCAAGTTCAATTTGTCGCCGAGCGTAAAACCGTGTTCATTCAAATAGTTTTGCACGGACATCCGGGCCAATTCTTTCATGTTGTTATCTTTGCTTAAATGGGCTAAATAAATACGCTTTGTTTGGTCTCCGATGATATCGCTCAAGGCCAGCGCGCAATCGTCATTGGAAACGTGGCCGCTGTCACCTAGAATACGCCGTTTTACATTCCATGGGTATCGGCCCATCCGCAGCATGGAAACGTCATGATTGGCTTCGAAAATATAAGCATCCGCATTTTCTACCGTTTTTTTAATTCGTTCGGAAACATAGCCGAGATCCGTCACCAACGCCACTTTTTTTCCTTCATGATGGAAGGTGTAAAACATGGGTTCCGCCGCATCGTGCGAGACACCGAACGATTCGACATCCAAATCGCCAAACGACTTGGTTTCCTCCATGTTGAACACAAACTTCTGATCCAGCTCGAGTTTGCCGATGGAACCCTCCATCGCTTTCCACGTCTTTTCATTGGCGTAGACTGGCAATTGGTAGCGGCGGGCCATGATGCCCAGCCCTTTGATATGATCACTATGTTCGTGTGTGACCAGCAGCTTGGTCAGGCTGTTGGGGTCAATTTCCACTTCATTTAAAAGCCGTTCCATTTCTTTGCCGCTGACGCCGGCATCAACTAAGATTTTTTCTTTTTCTGTTGCTATATAAAAAGCATTTCCGGTACTTCCTGATGCAAGTACACTAAAGCTTAATGTCATTCCTCATCACTCACCCTTGTTGATTCCAATAAACCTTGGTACACTTTGCGCAATTGTTCTATTTCTTCCTCTTCCAGCTGCGATTCTCTTATACCATCCTGCGCTTTACGAATCGTATTCCGTACAAACATGGGGTTTTCGTGCTTCGAAAACTGGCCTTCATAGCCCATTACAACATAATGCTGATTATCGTTAATAGGAATATGCCAGGAAGGTGCAAACACCTGCTGTCCTTCATCCAGGTCAACGAACGAATAATAACCGACTGCAGGCGTCTCCGTTATCTCCGAATCAATCAGTTCTCCTGCTTTATACAGGTTGGAAACAGCTTGATAAGCAGAAATCATCGTTTTCGGATCCTGTCTGTCCACCTCGTCAAGTGCCGCCTGCAAGTAACTAGTGATTTCGTTCTCGCTGTTGGTGAACGCCACAACAAAGCTGCTCTGGCTGTAATAAATCGGTTTGCTGTTGTTCGTCTGGAAGAAAATCAGGGCGCCGGAAACTTCATCCTGTCCCCAATAGGTATATTCGCTTCCGGATAAGACAATCTCGGAAAGCGTCAATTCTTTTTCGGCATTGGTACTATCCGAGTCAATCGCAACCGGTTCCTTCAACTCAGAATACAACAGGTTCCCACCGCTAAGTAAAAAGACTTCCTGGTCATTCATTGCCTTTACTTTTTCCACATCATCCGCAGTAAAACTTCTCGCTTTTACGGTAATAAACGAATCCTTGACCTGTTCTTCCGGAAGCATGTCAAGTCCTTTAATGTTCTCCTGGAGTACTTCCTCCTGTTTCGGCTCACTTATGTCCCCGGAGGGAGACCTGGAATCCATCGTTTTCAAGAACTGCTGTAACAGAAAGATATCCAGGATAAGGAAGCACACGATGAATAGTGATTTGATTTGCCCCCATTGCATGGCTTATCCCTCCCCCAAACCGGACATTTCACTTAAATCCAGCTCGCTCCAGCCAGTGTTGTCCTGTTTAAACCAGGCTGGCATCAGCCGGACCGAGATGCCTTCGTCTATCAATTTGTAACCGAGCGCGATATCTTTAATACTACCGCTTCCTTTGGCGTTCTCCAGATAGCTTGCGATTTCCCCGCCGCTTGGTAGATCCGGCGGCTCTCCATAATCAAACGCATCTCCAAATTTAAAGAGCGGTCGATCATATTTGTAAGGTTGATTGCGCCACGTGATATGAATAGTAGCCTGCTTATCATTTTCCCCGAAAATCGGGTACTCGTTATACACAAGCCGGTAGGTCACTTCGTTGCGTTGGACGTTTAGCTGATACAGCTGGTACTCGTCATTGGTGGAGTTCGTCCAGCCTTTATGTGCATTCAGAAAATTGATCGTTTGACTGACCAGTTCAGAGCCTTCGATCGTCCGGTTTTCCGGGATTGGGTTGATATACTCCATATATTTTTCATTGTCATAGGCACGGAGCTCCCGGATACTATCCGAATACGACCTCCCTCCACCCTCGATTCGGTTGGATTTCAACACTTCCCGGTCGGTAAACAAGCTGTTCAACAACGGATTGAGGTCGGTTGTCGTCGTAAACGTATCGACAGAAAAAGTGAGATCGTTTATTTCCGGCTCCCCCTGCGGGATATAAATCGGGGCGCCTTTATTTCCCGTGTACTCAATATAAGCAATTTTGTCATCGATATCGGCATATTTTTCTAATACGTCGGCCGCCCTGGCATTCTGCACATCCGCACGGATGCTCATTTGTGCTTCCGTATTATAAAATAACAATTCCACGGTACCGCTGCGGTTTTCCTCCACAAAGATCCGGTCAAACGAGCCCCGTTGAATTTGCCCGACCGCGTTTTCTTCCACAGAAAACAGATCCCTTATCGCTCCAGCCGGAACCTCTAAAGGAAAAATCAGCTGGGCAGTATATGTGTTTCTGTCAGGTAAGTCTTGCTCAGTTTGTATCCCTTCCTCAAGTCCCGTCAACGACCATTCCTGCATCTCCCGGTAAAATGCCTCCTGCTGGTTTCGATCTTCGAAGGAAGTAAACGAGCCATTCGCAGAAAATATAATTTTTGATGGTTCTACGATATTCCTTCTGCTTTCCTCCTGGCCGCCTTGTAGTGGTTCATTGGTATAGCTGCTTTCCGTATTTTCGAGATCATCATAATTAGGTTTGTAATTCCAAATCCCCAATGTGAGCAGCAAGCTGGCAGCAATCAGTAAGGTCAATGCCAATGTTTTGATCATCTCAAGCTTCATTGTTTATCGCCTCCGCTTCTTTTGATAAGCGGCAAGGTGAAATGGACGGTTGTCCCTTTTCCTTCTTTACTTTCCGCCCAGATATGACCGTGATGGGCTTCGATGATTTCTTTGGCGATCGCCAAGCCAAGGCCTGTCCCTCCTAAATTGCGGGAGCGTGCCTTGTCCGCCCGGTAAAATCGGTCAAAAATCTTGTCCACCTTCTCTTGGGCAATTCCCATTCCCTGGTCAATAATGGACACCCTCAACCTGTTACGGTTACTGTCCACCCGGAAAGTGATCCTGCCTCCGTCCGGCGAATATTTGATCGCATTGGAAATAATATTGTCTACTACCTGCGTCATTTTATCTTTATCCATCCATACAAATAACTCTTTATTCGGCAGCCGCCGGTCGAGAATGATGTCTTCGGCTTTGTTCATTTCAAAGCGGTCGATGATATGGTGGAAAAACGTAAGGAAATCCACGCGTTCCATGTAAAGATCGGTAGCCTTGTTATCCATTTTGGAAAGTTGCAGAAGATCATTGACCAGCCGGATCATCCGATCTGTTTCGTTTTGGGTTACATCCAAAAATTTTGGAGCGATTTCTTTGTCCTGCCAGGCACCGTCTGTCAATGCTTCCAGGTAACTTCGCATCGTCGTCAACGGCGTGCGCAGTTCGTGGGAAACGTTGGAGACAAATTCTCTTCTTTCCTGTTCGACCTTTTCCTGTTCGGTTACATCGCTGATAACGGTAATAAATCCGCCAAATTCGCCGTTTTCGTCCTGAAGGACCGAGAAATTCGCTTTAATCAGGTAAAATTCTTCATCGTTACTGAAGTCAATGGTGACCGATCCAGTATCCGCCTGCATGTCATCGTCGATTTCATCTTCTAAATGCAACACCTCGATCAGCGGTTGGCCATTCACTTCTTCAAAGTCCTTTCGAATCAGCTGGAGAGCCGGCTCGTTCATTAATGTAACTTTTCCTTCTTTATCCGTAGCGATAACCCCGTCTGACATGTTGGACAACACGGAGCTCAGTTTACGACGCTCTCCCTCCGTCGTATTGTGGGCCTGCTTCAATTTGTCGTTCATATCATTGAATGTCATCGCCAACTGGCCGATTTCATCCATGCCATACACGTTTACCTTTTGCGAAAAGTCACCTGTCGACATGATTTTGGCCTGCTTCCGCATTTCGGTAATCGGCTTGGTAATCGTTCGGGCTACCAAAATCCCGAGGATGATCGAGATACCGATCGCAATACCGGTCCCTTTGGCAAAAATGTCGTTGATATTGCCCATCTGGTCGTAAACGCCTTCCATCGACGCTTCCAAATATAGAATGCCATCCGGGTCCTCCTCGCTTCCAATCGGCAAAACCCGCACCTTCATCCGTTTGTTCGTCACCGGATCGCGCATGGTACTGTCTTCCTCCACCCCGAAGATGAACGCCTGGGTTATACGGGGATCTCCGGTTTTCCGGCTGCCGAGAATGTTGTTGTCGAGCTCATTTTTTGCGCCTACGACACGGTACTGCCTGTCCAAAACTTGAAGGGTAGAAAACACACTGCTATCGACTCTGTCGAGTATGTTCTGGACATCTTCCTGCAAGGTCGGACCTTCTTCATCCCCGCTCCGTTCCTTCTGAAAGGCCTGTTCCAAATAGTAGCTTAAGCCTTCAATCCGTTCTTCTATCGTATCGTTGAAGTTTGCTTTTAAATTTTCTTCCAATCGGATAGCGAAATAGGAACCAATCACTTGAATAGCCAATAACAGCAATAAAATATAAATAATGACGATTTTCAATCGAATCGATTGAAAAAAACCCACTTTCCTCATAAAACATTACTCCTGTTCAGGGTTACGCAAGTAATAGCCGACACCTCTTCTAGTCACAATCCAAACCGGAGTGCTTGGGTTGTCTTCGATCTTCTCACGCAAACGGCGCACGGTGACATCGACGGTACGGACGTCTCCGTAGTAATCATATCCCCACACCGTTTCCAGCAAATGCTCACGTGTCATGACCTGTCCGATATGTTTAGCCAAGTAATGCAACAGTTCAAATTCCCGGTGGGTCAACTCCACTTGATCGCCGTCACGTGTGACTGTATACGCATCTGGATGGATCACCAGGCTGCCGATGGCGATATCTTTGTTCGCCCGGCTGTTGTCCTCCGGCACCACCTGTTGTCTGCGCAGGTTCGCTTTGACTCGGGCAATTACTTCACGGTTGCTGAAAGGCTTGGTTACATAATCATCCGCACCAAGTTCAAGACCTAGCACCTTATCGATCTCGGCATCTTTAGCTGTGATCATGATAATCGGCATCGTATGGGTTTTGCGGACTTCCCTGCACACTTCATTGCCATCCTTGTTCGGAAGCATGATATCAAGCAATAATAAATCAGGATTTTCTTTATTGGTCAATTCGATTGCCTCGTCCCCATCATAGGCACAAACGACCTGATAGCCTTCTTTTTCCAGGTTGAACTTCAATATATCTGCAATCGGTTTTTCATCATCTACGACTAAAATCTTTTGACTCATGACGCCACATCCTTTTCTCGTCTATTAATAGATTTATTTTAACGTACTTTCCGTTGTCTGTCCTTTTTCCCGATGCATATTGGGTGCTGTCAAACATTTCCACACTGTACAAAAGCCCTTGTCATCATGTTGACAAGGGCTGCATCGTTTGTTTAGTGGAAAAACGCTATTCTATTAAAAATACTTGGTCGGGTTTTGTAATGCCCCGTTCTTATAGACTTCGAAATGTAAATGGACTCCGGTAGAATCACCTGTGGAACCCATTACCCCTATTTTACTACCTTTGGATACGGTTTGTCCAGTTTTCACCTTGATAGACGCCAGGTGGGCATACACGGTCCGATAACCGTTATTATGGTTGATGACAACTTTGTTTCCATAGCCGCCGCTGTTGTATCCTGCTGACACTACCACACCATTGTCGGCAGCCAAAATCGAACGATTGCTGACACCGGCAATATCGATTCCTTTGTGCTCTTTACCCCAGCGTTGTCCTTTATGGCTCGTAATCGATCCACCGACTGCCGGCCATTGCAAGGATCCAGTGCCACGGGAAGATTCAACCTTGGTACCTTTCACGACGACTTCTTTGACTGGTTCCTCGATTGTTTTTTCCTCCAGCACTTCTTTTTCCTTCACCTGTCCGTTCACTTTTTCAACCGCATAGTGTACTTGCTTGCTTCCTTCCCGGCCTTCCTGCTTGGTCTCCGTTTCACCTTTATAAAGGGACTTCGATTCCTTCACTTCTTTTTTGTACGGAATGGTTTCCTCTTTGGTTGTCTCTTCTGAAACGATTACCTGCAAGTAAGGCTTACGTTTGGTGACATGGATTTCCTGATCAATTTGCAGGACAGAATCCTCGGTTAGCTCCGGATTCAACTTAAGCAGTTTCTCCGTATCCATGTCATACTTTCCGGCAATTTCTCCAAGCACTTCGCCCTCTTTAACAGGATGAACCGCATCTGTTCGGGTTCCTTTTTCCAGCTGTTTCAAACCCTGTTCTTCCGTCATCATATCTTCCGGGTCTGCCTTAGCCTCTGAAACCGTCACATCTTCGGACAGTTCGACTCCTGTAATAACTGTTTCTCCATCATCTATCCAAACAGCTGATTCGCCGTCTGCTAATTTTTCCAGTACCTCTGCGTCAACAAACTTCTCTTTGTAGGAGGAAAGGACCTGCTTTGCCTCTTGTTCACTTTCAAAGAATCCAAGCTTTTCATCGCCGATGACCAATTGGTAGGCTTGAATGTTCACTGTCAATTCATCCTCCAACGCATTGGTTACCTGTTCTTCTTCGGTAACAGGCTCAAATACCATCTCCGGCACGAGCGAAATGTCTTCTTCGGTCGTCAACGAATAGCCTTTGTAATCGTCCTGCTGCTCAGCCAACACTTCGTCGATTACTTCTTCCACCGGTTGCTCGTCCGCTACGGTACCGACACTTTCGCCGTCCACATAAACATGGTAAATCGTCTCTAATTCATCATCGGCCGCTTCAACCGCTTGAAATGGCAGGGCAAATCCAGCCAGGGCAGCAATTGTAATGGTGAATAGGCGCTTGCTCCGTGATTTACTTTCCTTCTTAAAAGCTTGCATCTTCCTCATTTGCAGGGTCCTCCTAAAAACGTATCCTGTTCCGAATCTATTTTTACTTCTCTTAATCTACCATACGTGCAAAAGGGAAGATACCATATCCAATAGATGTAAATAAACTGTATAAAAAATGGTAAATTTATACTAAAATCGGCATAGAAACGGTTATTTTGTGTAAAATTACATCTTTTGCATGCTTTTAGCAGGTAATTTTTGGTTTATTTTTTTCAAATTTGTTACAAAAAGGGAACAATCCTTGGCGATTTATGGCATTATTGGTTTGATTTTATCGTAATTCGGGAATAAACTTGTTTATTTTATCGGAATTAGCTTCGTTTTATTAGGATAGTTTTCCTTGTGACTTAACCTCTGGCTGTTCTCTCCACGCTGGAAAGTAGCAAAAAAAAATCATCAGCTGTAAAACGCTGATGATTTTTTCTTTTGAAGCAGCAGGTTTCCAAACAGGCCCTGCTCATTCTTGTATTTATGTTGTTATTAGCTGTACACACTGCGGACGACGTTGGTTTGCGTCCGGTCAGGTCCTACCGAGAAGACCGACAACGGAATTCCGGTGAGCTGGGAAATCCGCTCTAAATAATGGCGTGCATTTTCCGGCAGCTCATGTAAGCTGCGTACCCCGGTAATATCTTCTGTCCAGCCAGGAAGTTCTTCGTAAACTGGTTCACATTCCGCCAGATCCTTCAAGCTTGCCGGGAATTCATGAATCGTTTCTCCCTTGTACGTGTATGCTGTACAAATTTTCAACGTTTCAATCCCTGTCAGCACATCCAGTGAGTTCAGGGACAAATCGGTTATACCGCTGACCCGGCGGGCATGCCGCACGACCACACTGTCGAACCAGCCGACACGGCGCGGGCGCCCTGTCGTTGTACCGTACTCTCTTCCCGTTTCTCTAATCTGATCGCCGATTTCGTCGTGCAGTTCGGTTGGAAAAGGACCGTCCCCGACACGAGTCGTGTATGCTTTTGAAACACCGACTACATGGTTGATTTTCGTTGGTCCGACACCGGAACCAATCGTCACACCGCCAGCAATAGGATTGGAAGAGGTAACGAACGGATAGGTTCCCTGGTCGATATCGAGCATGACACCTTGTGCTCCTTCAAACAGGACGCGGCGTCCATCGTCCAGCGCCTCGTTCAGGACGACCGATGTATCGCAAACATATTTTTTCACCTGTTGGCCGTATTCATAATATTCGTCAAGGATATCCTCCACGGCAATAGCGTCTGTTTCGTAGACTTTCTCGAACAAACGGTTTTTATCTCTCAGGTTTTGTTCCAGCTTCTCTTTAAATGCTTCTTTGTCCAGTAAATCGGCAATCCGGATACCGACACGGGCAGCCTTATCCATGTAAGCCGGACCGATGCCTTTTTTGGTCGTGCCGATCTTGTTGGCACCTTTTTCTTCTTCCTGCAGGGCATCCAGCTTCAAGTGATACGGCAGGATGACATGCGCGCGGTTGCTGATGCGCAGATTGTCGGTCGATACGCCTTTATCGTGCAGGTATTGCAGTTCTTCCACAAGCGCCTTCGGATCGATGACCATGCCATTGCCGAGTACGCAAATTTTATCATCAAAGAAAATCCCGGAAGGAATCAAATGTAGTTTATAAGTGATTTCATCAAATTTAATCGTATGTCCAGCATTGTTGCCGCCTTGATATCTGG
The DNA here is from genome assembly GCF_000821245.2 of Virgibacillus senegalensis. Lineage (GTDB taxonomy): Bacteria > Bacillota > Bacilli > Bacillales > Amphibacillaceae > Sediminibacillus > Sediminibacillus senegalensis. Next base: position 81,094 of record NZ_LN611424.1, on the reverse strand, counting down.
CCACAACCTCTGCATTTTGTGATAGAAAATCTGTTATTTTACCTTTACCCTCATCGCCCCATTGGGTTCCGACTACAACTACTGAGGACATATAGGCACCTCCGCCGCTAAATTATAGTTACTATGTGCATAACAAAGTAAGTTTATCAATCCACATTCCCAATGTCAATGAATACACGAACATTCTTGACACATTATTCATTTTCGTTCGTCAAATTGGGGACTGACCCCCATCCTGCTGTCACTCGATCGCGCTGTCGCTCTAAAGCGGTGGGGGACTGACCCCTTTTTGACCCTTTTTGCCCCCTTTTTTGATACTATTCCCGTAATTACGCTTGCTATGATTAAGGCAGCCTTCTATTGCCTAGCTTTATGTACAATGGCAAATAAAAAAAGCAGACAATTTGTCTGCTTTTTTCCTTATTAGCCGCCGGCTGCTCCGACTGGCGGTATGTCGCTTTCCTGGTAACGGTGATCCAGGTCGACGAATTTGTTGTATTCTTTCACAAAAGCAAGCTCGACGGTACCAACCGGGCCGTTACGCTGCTTCGCCAGGATGATTTCGATAATGTTCTGTTTTTCCGATTCCCGGTCATAGTAATCATCACGATAAAGGAAACCGACGATATCGGCATCCTGCTCAATACTTCCTGATTCACGTAAGTCGGACATCATTGGACGCTTGTCCTGACGGGATTCCACTCCACGGGAAAGCTGGGACAAGGCAATTAGCGGTACGTTCAATTCCCGAGCCAAAGCTTTCAGGGAACGGGAAATTTCTGATACTTCCTGCTGTCTGTTTTCCTTGGAATTGGCGCTTCCCTGGATGAGCTGCAAGTAATCGATCAGAATCATGCCGAGACCGTGTTCCTGCTTCAGCCTTCTGCATTTACTGCGGATTTCACTAACCCGGATACCGGGTGTATCATCGATATAAATGCCGGCATTGGACAGGCTTCCCATTGCCATGGTCAGTTTACCCCAATCCTCGGCCTCCAGATTACCCGTCCGGAGCCGCTGGGCATCAATATTCCCCTCTGCACAAAGCATACGGGAAACCAATTGCTCTGCTCCCATCTCCAAGCTGAAAATCGCGACGTTCTCTGTCGCATGGATGGCGACGTTTTGGGCAATGTTCAAGGCGAACGCCGTCTTCCCCACCGATGGACGTGCAGCGATGATGATTAAATCATTCCGCTGAAATCCAGAAGTCATCTGGTCCAAATCCCGGTAGCCGGTCGGTATTCCGGTAACGGCTGCGTCATGGTGGTGCAGCTGTTCAATATTGTCATAGACTTCGATCAGCACATCCTTGATGTTTTGAAAAGCTCCGGAATTATTACGCTGGGAAACTTCCAAAATACTTTTTTCCGCATCATTGAGTACATCGCCTACCTCGTCTTCCTTGGAAAAACTATTGGTGACAATATCAGTCGCTGTCCGGATCAACCTGCGCAAAAGTGCTTTTTCTTCTACGATTTTACTATAATACTCGATATTGGCGGCAGTAGGAACAGAGTTTGCCAGATCACTTAAATACGAGACCCCGCCTACCTCGTCCAATATTTTGGCATTGGATAAAGCTGTCGTCACTGTAACCAGATCGATTGGCTCCCCTTTATCCGCCAGGCTCGTCATGACTCCGAATATCCGCTGATGGCCTGCCCGGTAAAAGTCATCCGGCAGCAATATTTCCGCGGCCCGTGATAATGCCTCCGGTTCTAAAAAAACCGCCCCAAGAACGGCTTGTTCAGCTTCAATATTGTGCGG
>NZ_LN611424.1:12249-78190 GCF_000821245.2 Virgibacillus senegalensis | reverse complement strand
CCGCGGCCCGTGATAATGCCTCCGGTTCTAAAAAAACCGCCCCAAGAACGGCTTGTTCAGCTTCAATATTGTGCGGCGGTGTCCGATCTGTCCATTGTTCATTCATACAGCATCTTTTCCTCCTTTAAATGGAAAAGGAAGCGAGCCGCCGCCCTCTCCGGCTGACAGCCCCTTCTTTGATGGCTACCCATGGTGTGATTGATTCGATGCGACAAACGGTTTTTATGCTTCTTTGACGTGTACTTTGACAGTACCTGAAACTTCCGGATGTACTTTGACCGGTACATTGGTATAACCAAGCGCGCGGATTGGTTCGTCCAATTCGATTTTCCGCTTGTCGATTTTGATCTGATGGCTCTTTTTCAGCTCTTCGGCAATTTGCTTACTGGTGATCGAGCCGAATAAACGGCCGCCTTCTCCTGATTTTGCTGTCAACTCTACCGTTAAATTTTCCAGCTTTGCTTTTAATTGTTTTGCTTCCTCTACTTCATTCTGCTCTTTTTGTTTCTCTTTGTTCTTTTTCGCTTCAAGAGCTTTCATATTACCCGGGGTCGCCTCGACTGCCACATTATTTTTCAACAAATAGTTACGGGCATAACCGTCCGAAACGTTCTTTACTTCGCCTTCTTTGCCTTTTCCTTTCACATCTTTCAAGAAAATTACTTTCATTCTTCGTCTCCCCCTTCATAATACTCATCAATGATTGCTTTCAATTGTGCCGTTGCATCCTCTACAGAGGAGTCATCCAACTGTGTTGCCGCATTGGTGAGGTGGCCGCCACCATTCATCCTCTCCATGATTACCTGGACGTTGACGTCGCCAAGCGATCTTGCGCTGATTCCAATCCGGTTATCCTCCCGCTCCGAAATGACAAAGGAAGCGACAATCCCGCTCATTGTCAGCAGCGTATCTGCTGCCTGCGCAATCACAACCGGGCCAAAGGTTTCACCGGGATCTCCAGTAGAGATGGCAATTCCATTACGGTATATTTCGGTATGCTCGATTAAACGGCTGCGCTTGACGTAAATGTCCAGGTCCTCTTTCATGAATTTCTGGACCAATACGGTATCGGCTCCCTTTGATCTCAAGTAAGATGCCGCATCAAACGTTCGGGATCCCGTCCTTAAGGTAAAGCTTTTCGTATCGACGATGATTCCGGCCAACAGCGCCGTGGATTCAAGCATACTCAGCTTCAGGTTTTTCGGCTGGTATTCCAGCAATTCCGTCACTAACTCTGCCGTCGAAGAAGCATACGGCTCCATGTAAACCAGTGTCGGATGATTAATGAATTCTTCCGCCCGTCGGTGGTGGTCGATGACGACGACATGCTGTGTCTTGCTAAGCAGTTTTTCTTCTGCGACCATTGATGGTTTGTGCGTATCGACGATGACTAGCAGTGTGTTTTTTGTCACGATATCCATAGCGGTATCCGGATCGATAAAATAGGAACGGAGTTCTTCGTTTCCATTGATTTCCTCGACCATCCGCTGGACCCCAGTACTGATATCCTCCGGGTCCATAATGATACGGCCATCTACGTCACTCGCCTGGGCGATTTTCAGGATTCCGATGGCAGCTCCGATTGAGTCCATATCAGGAGCCTTGTGCCCCATAATCAGTACTTTGTCGCTTTCTCTGACCAGTTCCGTCATTGCGTGGGAAATGACCCGTGCACGGACTCTGGTCCGTTTCTCCATCGGATTGGTCTTCCCGCCATAAAAGCGGACCTTTCCACTATCATCTTTGATCGTTACCTGGTCACCGCCACGCCCAAGGGCCAAATCAAGACTCGATTGGGCCAATTCGCCTAGCGCCGGCAGGGATACCCCGCCAAGCCCAATCCCGATGCTCAATGTCAGTGGAACGTTTTTATCGGAAATCAACTCCCGAACCTCATCCAATATCTCGAATTTCGTTTTTTCCAATTGGTTGAGGATTTGCTGATTCATCACCGCTAAAAAGCGTTCTTGAGAAATTCTTTTCAAATATATCCCATATTCATTCGACCACTCGTTCAAAATCGAGGTCACTTTTGAATTGATTTGGCTTTTGGCGGTGTCATCCATTGCCTGGGTGATTTCTTCATAGTTATCCAAAAAGATTATACCCAGTACCGATTGTTCATTATGATAAAGGTTTTGAATTTCGGTTTGTCTCGTTCGATCGAAGAAGTAAAGCAGTCGCTCTTCTTTTTTGATCATTACTTGAAACTTGTAATCGCCCAAAGACAGCCAGATTTCGTTATTGTCTTCTTTCACCTTCAAGATGAGGTCTTCAGAAAGTTCGTTCAAGGACTTCCCAACGAGGGAATCTTCCTCCTTCAGCTTGTTCATGTAAGGATTGGTCCATTCGATGGTGAAATCTTCACTATATAATACAATACCGATCGGCATCTCGAGAAGGGCTTCTTCCCCTACCTTCTTGACCCGGTAGGAAAGCGTCGAGATATATTCTTCTGTTTCGTTGATCAACATCTGCTCCTGCCTGTAACTGTAGTACAGCGAAGCAGCTAAGAATACTGTCATAATCAAGCCGAGCATCCATTGGTAATACCAAAGCAACCCTAAAAAAACCAGGGACAAAATGTAAAGAAGCCATAAATGACTGCTTAATGTCGGCTTTCGAAATAATTCTGGCATGAAAGTCAGCTCCTAAACCCTTTTCTGAGCTTATTTTTTATCAAAGTTGATGCGGTTCCTTAAAGAGAACCCTAAATCAATTATACCTAAGATTCGCAGAAGATACAGTCCTATAAAAGGAAAAAGAACTGTTAATACGATAGCAATAATTGGCACTGCCACCGATATCCCCTTATGGTGAACATAAAAGAAAAGAAAGGACAATCCCTGCAAAGCGACGAGTAGTCCGGCTAAGTTGGTGACGTTGACAGCCCCTATATGCCAGATACTGTCCGGATCACCGCTCGCCCAAGTGACAATCAAAGCGGCAAAATAGATCCAAACCAGCCCGACTGGCAGCCGGAATTGTCTAAATGGCGGAAAACGCAGCGTTGTTTTGTCGAGCCAGCCGATAACCTTATAACCGATCCATTGGCTGACCAATCCAAGCACCAGAGCGATCACGACTAAAATCACCGGCAGCAGATTGACGATTTGTCGCATTTGTTCCAGTAAAACATCCACCTCTTCTTGTTCGAATGCCATACCGAAATCTTCGAGCATCTTTTGACTCTGGGCGACGGAATCTTGGATTGCCTGGTTTATTTCCTGAACGATATTGATTTGGAACAAGCCTTGCACCGCCAGAAAGGTGAGCAAGAGACCGATCACAAAACCGACGGTTCCCCTCGCCCATGTTTCATAGGCTGTAAGCCGCTGATGAATGGCAATCCCGGTCATCAATCCACCGATTCCTGTCAATAATACAAGCGGCAAGGAAAAGTAAGTCAAAAACAAAAACGAAGCAAGTGCAAGAAGTCCAAATAAAACGGCAGCCCGTTTCCAGCCATACCTTGCTGCAAACACCATCAAAGGTACCGGCAATAAAAACAAGGTAACAACTTCGATAATTGGTACGAATAAAGTAAGGAACATTAATAGTAAATAAAGGACAGCTACAATAGCTCCCTCTTTTATGACGTTTTGCGATGTCATGACGGCACCTCTTATTCTAATTCAGTTATTCTTCCATGATAACACGGCTGTACAGAGGGAGGAGCGCTAACCGATGCCCGCCTGCTGTAAGAAAAAGCACAGCTGAAGCGCTGTGCTTTTCTGCCTTATCACGAACGGATTTGTTTTCCGCTTCATGCGCAGGAAAACACCGTTTGCTTCCTAAATCTACTAACCGATTATAAACGAAAAATGGGGGTTTTTACAAATCAAACTGTCTCTTCGCTAAGTCTGAAGATAGGCTTATTATTTCTTTTTCCGGCTACTAGTTTACTTCCGTCCATATTCCCTGTAAGCTTTTTTTAAATAAAGACTGTTTTCATAAACGGCGAACGAATGGTAGTTGAATTTTACTCCCTTTCTTCCGATTGAAATATCATGCTAACCAACCGCTCCGGCAGCATACTTCGCTTTCCGCGGGCACGGCCACAGCTTCCTCAGAAGCATACCCCGCTTCTTGCGGGATATTCGGACACGTGCTGTTCCCGCTGGAGTCTCCGTATGCTGCTTACGCTGGTTCATCAGTCCTTATTATCCTACTCTGGTTATTTAGGGAAATTTAAACGGAAGCAAAACGTAAATAACAGGCTTTCGAAAGTTTAATCGCATACAATACATAAACTATAGCAGAGGAAATATCCGAAGACTCCTCGAAAGTAAAAATCGATTTCCTTCGTGCGATGTCTCGCTACCGCAGCTTTCCTTGTCCTGCGGGAGAAAAGGCCTCGGTGAGATTCCGCAGAGCTTTAGCTCGAGGAAGCTCACCAGCCGCCCGCGGAAAGCGAAGGCATTTCCTCCGCTATGAACAGATTCTTGATTATAACCACGGGAACTCACAAGGAATAATTCGACAGTGATAAATTCAATTTATACCTATTTGTTGTGCCTTGCTGTTAAGAGTTTTGTTGAAAAGTGATATTCTCTAATAGAATGGTTTTGGAATCCTCTCTTCCTATTTAAAAACCTATACCTAGCTGCGGAAAAATGCGAGACTCCTGTGGGAAAGGAACAGTCTGAAGACCCCACAGCTGGTGTTTTTCCAGCGAGGAGGCTGAAGCGTTCCCCACGGAAAGCGAGTGTTTTTCCGCAGCGCCGGAGTAGGGAGTACCCACTCAATGAATTCTCATTATGTCGCAGTTTTTATCTAATGTGTAAAAACTTGAAAACACAACAAGGTTTGAATAAAAACATAAAAAAGATTACAGGGGGATGAGGGATGATGAAAGCGATCATGTTTGATTTGGATGATACCTTGCTTTGGGATAAGAAAAGTGTGGAGGAAGCATTCAAAGCGACCTGCCGTACGGCTACAGAAAAATACGGAATCGATCCCGACGTGCTGGAAAAAAACGTGCGCCAGCAGGCAAGTGAGCTTTACGCAAGCTACGAAACATATGCTTTCACCAAAACAATCGGTATCAATCCGTTTGAAGGATTATGGGGAGTGTTTCCTGAGGAAGAAGAAAATTTCAAGAAAATGAATCAATTGATGCCGGAATACCGGCGGCAAGCATGGACAAAGGGCTTGAAAGTGTCCGGAATCGATGACCCCCAGTTAGGTGCACAATTGGCTGAACAGTTCCCGAGGGAGCGAAAAAGCAACCCATTCACCTATGAAGAAACCTTTCGGGTACTGGACGAATTGAAAGGGAAGTATCAATTATTGCTGCTCACCAATGGCTCACCGGATCTACAACAGTCCAAACTGGAGCTTACTCCGGAAATCGCTCCATACTTTGAGCATATCGTCATTTCCGGACAATTCGGAAGCGGAAAACCAGATCCTGCGATTTTCGAACATGCACTGGGACTGCTGTCCCTCGATAAACACGAGGTGATAATGGTCGGCGATAACCTACGGACCGATATCCTCGGTGCCTCCCGTGCCGGTATTACATCTGTTTGGGTTAACCGGCTTGAAAAAACAGCCGATGATGTAACACCGGACTACGAAATTACGCACCTGGACGAGCTCCATGATGTTTTGGCCAAACTTTAGACGACGCATTAAAAAACAGGCGCAAGGCAGGTAGACTGCTTTTGCGCCTGTTTTTTTATAAATCGATGGCGGTCACATCATAAATATCCGTGAGCCCGGTTAACTGATTCAGTCCTTCTGTTTCGAGATGTTTGTCGATGGTAAGCATCATGATGGCATCCCCGCCGACGTTAGACCGTCCCACCTGCATGGTGGCAATATTGATATTCTGCTCTGCCAACAGGCTCCCCACTCTGCCGATTGCGCCTGGCTGGTCTTTGTGATGGATCACGACCATATGGCCGGCTGGAATCACATCGACACTGTAATTGTCGACTTTGACAATCCTGGCACCAAGTCCGTTCAGCAATGTTCCGGATACCTTGCGTGTTCCCGATTTAGTCGTTACCTCTACTGTCAATAGATTGGTAAATCCTTTCGTCGAAGAGGTTTTATGCTCATTCACTATAATTCCCTTGCGTTCCGCAAAGTAGGTTGCGTTGACATCGTTGACGTGGTCACCTAAATGTCTTTTCAGTAAACCTTTCACGGTATTTCGCGTCAGCGGTGCCACTTCGACTTCGGTCAATTCGCCGGAATAGTATAAATGAACCTCTTCGATCACTTCTTGTGTTAAATCGGTCAGAAATACACCAAGCTTTTCCGATAGGTTGAAATATGGGGCAATTTTATTCATAATCTCTTTTGGCACCGACGGCAAATTGACCGGATTTCTGGCTAAGCCGCCATTCAAAAACTGCACGACATCGCGGCTGACGTCGATGGCCACGTTTTCCTGCGCCTCCACGGTACTTGCTCCGAGATGAGGGGTAGCGATGACCTGCGGTAGTTCGAGAAGCTTATGGTCATGTATCGGTTCCTTTTCAAATACATCAAGCGCCGCTCCTGCCACTTTTCCGTCCTTGATTGCTTCATACAACGCTTCTTCATCGATGATGCCGCCCCGTGCACAGTTGATAATTTGGACACCGGTTTTCATTTGCTGGAACGCATCCTGATTGATGAGATGCCTCGTTTCCTTGAGAAGCGGGGTATGGACGGTAATAAAATCGGCAGCTTGCAGCACTTCGGACAGCGTTCCATATCCGATTCCCATTTTTTCTGCCTTTTCCGGCGTCAGGAACGGATCATAGGCCATGATGTTCATCCGCTGTCCTTTCGCACGGGCCGCTACTTCCGCTCCGATTCTTCCAAGCCCGACAATGCCGAGTGTCTTGTTTTTCAACTCGACACCGACATACTTCTTGCGATCCCACTGTTTATGCTTTAACGCATGATACGCCTGGGGAATATTGCGGGCCAACGACATAAGCATGGCAATGGTATGCTCTGCTGCAGAGTTCGTGTTTCCATCCGGGGCATTGACTACAATAATGCCGTGTTCCGTGGCAGCATCCAAATCAATATTGTCGACTCCGACGCCGGCGCGTCCGATTATTTTCAGATTCTTCGCCTTCCTTATGATCTCCCTCGTCACTTGCGTCTGGCTTCTTACCAAGAGAGCATCATAGCCGCTTATTTGTTCGGCCAAAGCATCAGCAGAAAGGTCCGTGTTGACTGTCACCTCAATGTTTTCCGCCTCTCTCAATGGCTGTATACCTTCATCACTTAATGGATCACTGATTAAAACATGAAATGCCATCCTTAAACCTCCTGTACCGTTTTAATGTTGTGTGCATGTGCCTGTTACGTCTACCGACCTGTCTCCAGGTACACCTTCTGTGCGGCCTTTGTCCCCGCTCCAAGCTCGATATCTTTGCCAATCTGCTGGAGGCCGATTTCCATCACCCCGATAATTTGCAGGACATCAGCCGGCGAGCAATAGCCCATATGGCCGATTCGGAAGATTTTCCCTTGCAAATGCTGCTGCCCGCCTGCAACCGACAGATTAAAATGCTGTTTTACAGCCTTTCGCAATTCCTCTGCCGCAAAATCTTCCGGCTTCACAGCTGTCACAGTCGGCGAAGCTGCCTCCTCGCTTGTTAATAGCGGTATATGAAGGGCCTGAAACGCAGCCCTTGTCATTTTCATCATTTGTTGATGTCTGGCGTAGACATTATCCAGCCCCTCTTCTTCCAAAAGATGAAGTACTTGATCCAACCCAAACAAGAGCGAAAGACCAGGGGTAAACGGGGTAGCATTTTTCTGTAGATTATCCCTATATTTACGCAAGTCGAGATAAAAGCGGGATTGCTTATTGGATTCAATGACCTGCCAGGCACGCTCACTGGCGGCAATAAACGTTAATCCGGCAGGCAACATCATTGCCTTCTGAGAACCAGTGACCAATACATCAATCCCCCACTCATCCATCTTGGTTTGTACCCCTCCGACACAAGACACTCCGTCAACGATTACTAGAGCGTCAGAAACAGCATGAACGACTTCCGCGATTTTGCTTATCGGATTGAGAACGCCAGTCGAGGTTTCACAATAGGTGGCAAAAACCGCCTTGATGCCTGGATGGCTTTCGAGAAATTGTTTTACATTTTCCGGGTCAACCGCACTGCCCCATTCTACTTCATAGCGATGGGTCTTTATTTGATAGGCTTCACAAATTTTAGCAAACCGGTCTCCAAATGCACCGGTGACCACCACCAGCACTTCGTCGCCTGGTTCGACGGTATTTACCACTGCTGTCTCTAATCCGGAAGTGCCGCTTCCGGTGATGATCAGGACATCCTGTTCCGTTCCAAAAACTGGCTTCAGCCTTGGACGGATTGCTTTAAGTAATTCCTTTGTTTCCTGTCCACGATGACCAATCATCGGGCGGTTCATTGCCCGTTCTACGCTTGGTGGAATCGGACTAGGTCCTGGGATTCTTAATAAATGTTGATCTGGTAACATACTCTATCTCCTCTCTTTTGTCCAAGCTAGTGCAGGAATTTTTTCCAATAAAAAAACTTCCCGCCCCCTACTTTTAGTAAGGGGCGAAAAGTTATCACTCACGCGGTACCACCCTTTTTCACTGTTATGAAAACAGTCTTCATTGGCTCCATGCGTAACGGGCATCAATCGGGCAAACTTACTCGGTTTTCAGCTTGCCTATTCCGAAGTGCTATTCGATAAACAGCAGTACTGGTTTTCACCAACCACCAGCTCTCTAAAAGTCTGCCGATTTATGAACTTATCTTCATCACCATATTTATGTAACAATTTGAATTTTTATTTATCATAGCAAATTTGTTGCTATTGTCAATATATTTCGTCAACTTATTAGGAGACCCACCCCGGTACAGCATTTCCTTGTAAACGCTTTATCCATTGGGGCTCTTGTTATTTTCTCTGTAAGATTTTCTTGCAAAAAAGTTGCATGAACAACTATGATTTTGTTAAAAGCACTTCAATTGGAATCGCCCAGTTGAAGTGCTTGCTCTTTCCTTAATCAATATCGATTTGATTGCTTGTTCTTGCTTCTTTAGGTCCCCTGATGGTAAGGACACCATTTCTGTAAGCTGCTTTTGTCTTATTCTTTTTGATCGTATAGGGAAGCTGCACAATACGTTCGACACCTTGAACCATCCGTTCCCTGCGATAATAATTGTTGACGTCGTTCGTTTCTTCCGTCTCCCGGTCATCCACTACTGCAATTTTTAAACGGTCTCCCATCGGTTCGATTTTAATATTTTCCTTGCTGACCCCCGGGATTTCCGCCTCCACCACCCACTCATCCGTTGTTTCATAAAGATCGACCGCTATCGATGTTTTCTTGAACAATGGCTGCTGAAACAGCGAATCGATGGAATTGAGCAATCCATTATTTTGTGCATGTTTAAAATATTCTTCCATTTGGCTTAATGGACTGTTTCTTCTAGGCTGACGTCCTTGACGCTGCTGATTGTCCTTTTCCATTCTAAATCCCCCTTTTCTATACCATGTTTCTTTATGGATAGGATATGGGAAGGGGACCTTATTTGTATGGACGAATATCACGGGTATATCGCCTTTGGAGGCATTACTTTCTTAAGAAACCTATTTTATAGAATATGCTAAATTATAGCTTTCTCTGGGATTCATCATGGTCTTTTTTCCGTTTACTAGGAAGGTCGGAAAGATTCGTCGAGCTGGGCTTGATGCAGGAAGGCGAAACGTAGGAAAAGCAGAGGCATTTTGGCATAAAAAAGCCCTATGGATTAAATCCATAGGACCCTTCTTTTCGCATTACTCGGTCACGTATGGCAATAGAGCCATTTGACGAGCACGCTTGATTGCTTTAGTCAATTTACGTTGATATTTTGCAGAAGTTCCAGTTACACGACGAGGAAGAATTTTTCCACGCTCAGAAACGAAACGTCTTAGCAAATCAACATCTTTATAGTCAATGTGTGTAATGCCGTTAGCTGTGAAGTAACACACCTTACGACGCTTTGCACGACCACGACGAGCTGCCATAGGTATTACCTCCTTTTGTCATGAGTTTAAAAGTATCCTATACTTTCAATCTCTTTAGAATGGTAAATCATCATCTGATATATCGATCGGTTCCCCGTTACTGCTGAACGGGTCCTCTTCATTTTGTCTGGAAAAATCGTTGTTGTTCGATTGGTTCTGATTCGGTTGGTAACCTGGTGCACCTTGTCCCCCACCTTGGGAAGACCCTTTTGTTTCCAGGAATTGTACAGTATCGGCCACTACTTCGGTGACGAATACCCTTTTTCCATCCTGACCTTCAAAGTTCCGCGTCTGCAGACGTCCGTCTACACCGACAAGGCTTCCTTTACTCATAAAGTTGGCCAAGTTCTCGGCGGCGCGTCTCCATACAACACAGTTGATGAAATCAGCTTCTCTGTTTCCTGACTGGTTAGAAAAAGGTCGATTGACAGCTAATGTGAAATTAGCCACTGCTACTCCATTTGGTGTATAGCGTAAGTCTGGATCCTTCGTCAACCTGCCGACAAGTACGACACGATTTAACATCAGAACCACTCCTTATTGGTCGTCTTCGCGAACAGCAATATGACGGATAATGTCATCAGAGTACTTCGCTTGACGATCGAATTCATTAATGGCGTTTTCGTCGCCTTTAAAGTTAATTAGCACGTAGTATCCATCACGATAGTTGTTGATTTCGTAAGCAAGACGTTTCTTGCCTTTTTCATCAACTTTATCGATTTCCGCACCGTTATCAGTAAGAATCTTGTTGAAACGCTCGATCAATGCCGTTTGCGCTTCCTCTTCGATATCTGGGCGGACGATGTACATGATTTCATAGTTTCTCATCCGTTTGCACCTCCTTTTGGACTTAACGGCCCCTTTTGGTTCAAAGGAGCAAGGAGTAATAATCGTTAATTACTCACAATGTTGAATTATACCAAAGTCTCTAGTATTGTGCAAGTGCCCTAATTCGGCTTCCCCCGATTAGAGATACTTACCTTTTTCCTAAAAAATGACGAACTTCCTGCTTACACATTGAAACGGAAATGGATGATATCTCCGTCCTTCACCAAATAGTCTTTTCCTTCCAGTCGAACCTTCCCTTTTTCTTTCGCTGCATTCATGGAGCCAGCCTCCATCAAATCATCATACGAAACCGTTTCAGCCCTGATAAAGCCTCTTTCAAAGTCAGTATGGATAATTCCTGCTGCCTGCGGTGCTTTGATGCCCTTGGTGAAAGTCCAGGCACGTACTTCCTGTTCACCCGCTGTGAAATAGGTAGCCAGGCCGAGCAGCTGATAGGTTGCCTTGATCAATTGATCCAGCCCTGATTCTTCAATCCCAAGCTCTTCAAGGAACATTTCCTTTTCCTCGCCTTCCAGCTCGGCAATTTCAGATTCTACCTTGGCACTGATCACAATAACTTCCGCATTTTCCGTAGCAGCAAACTCACGGACAAGCTTCACATTTTCATTGTCCTCAGCATCCAGCAGTTCATCTTCGCCTACATTTGCCACGTAAAGAATCGGCTTACTTGTCAATAAATGCAATCCTTTTACAAGCTTTTGCTGCTCCTCAGAAAACTCGACTGCCCGCGCCGGTTTTTCTTCTTCTAAAGCGTCCTTCAACTTGGTTAATACGTCAAACTCGGCAACGGCTTCCTTGTCCTTTTGTCTAGCCATTTTTTCGACACGCTGCAGACGCTTGGTCACGGTTTCCAAATCTGCCAATATCAATTCAAGATTGATGGTTTCGATATCAGAAATCGGGTCTACTGTTCCGGACACATGGGTAATGTTTTCATCCTGGAAGCAGCGGACAACATGACAAATAGCGTCCACTTGTCGAATGTGCGACAAGAATTGGTTTCCAAGTCCTTCCCCTTTGCTTGCCCCTTTAACAATTCCGGCAATATCCGTAAATTCAAATGCCGTCGGAATCGTCTTTTTCGGTTTCACTAGTTCTGTTAGCTTCGTTAACCGGTAGTCGGGGACTTCTACTATACCTACGTTTGGATCTATAGTACAAAATGGGTAATTTGCCGATTCTGCCCCTGCTTGCGTAATTGCATTAAACAACGTAGATTTTCCTACGTTGGGCAAACCGACAATTCCTGCTGTCAATGCCATAAAAACTTCCACTCCTTAAGGATACCGCTCATATGAACGTTTCAGTCATACCAATTATAGATAGAGTTGGACGAAATGACAAGTTATCAAAACAATAAAACAAGGGAAGCATCTCCCCTTGTTTTTCTAGTTTTATCAGGTGGTATTCTGTTTTTCAACGGTGCAGCGTATCTATTTAATGAATTCTGCACTTTTTTGGAGCCTTTCCTGTTGGAACCTCGTCATTCCCCACGGCTTAGGATGGATTTTCTGTGTAGAGAAAGCCTGCCGAGCCGTCAGTGGGAAAGCGCAAAGTGTTTGGATGGATACGATTCTATTTATTAATGCTGCAGTTTATGCATTAATTGGAATTAGAATGTCGAAAATTCATTTGTTTCACGTGAAACAAATTACTCCGTTTCTTCCTGTCTTTCCAGCACTTTTTTCATTTTGCTATTGAATTTTTTTCTGGGAATTAACACGCTGTGCCCGCATCCCTCACACTTTATCCGGATATCCATTCCCATCCGGATGATTTTCCAACGGTTTTCCCCACAAGGATGAGGTTTTTTCATTTGTACAACGTCATGTAATTGATAGTCTTTTCCTTCCATTGTTTATTCCCCTCTTTTTCCTTGATTTTCATTAGATAGTTTCTCGTCCCGGCTGTACATCACCATGCGCGGAAGTGGAATATCGATGCCGTTCTTTTCCAGTCTGCCCTTGATTTCTTTTCTCATTGCTCTTGCAATCATCCAATGTTCCATCGGCACCACTTCTGCTATGACCCTGATGACCACATGCGAAGTTTCCAACGTTTGCACACCCAACAGCTCCGGTTCCGCAAGCATCTCCGGGTACCTGGCCGGAAGTTCCGGAAGCAGCTGTTCGATGATTCTTTCCGCAGTCGGAATGTCCGCTTCATAAGGAATATTGACATCCACGACGGCGATGCTGTTGTGGATGGAGTAATTTGTCACCTGGTCAATACTTCCGTTTGGAACAATATTCAATTCTCCTGTCCAGCTTAAAATCTTTGTCGTTCTCAAACCTATTTCTTCAACGGTCCCTTCTACTCCAGCAGTTTGAATATAATCACCGACAGAAAACTGATCTTCAAAAATGATAAAAAATCCGGTAATCACATCACGCACCAAATTTTGCGTTCCAAAACCAATCGCCAATCCAGCAACTCCCGCACCGGCCAGGAGTGCCCCTATCGGGATTGTCATGGCATCGAGAATCATGAGGAAGGCGGTAAAATAGACCACATACGTTAACGTGTTTTGCACCAGCTTTTTCAAGGTGTTTTCCCTTCGCTCACTGATGCGGAACGGTCCACGCTCCCGCTTTCGGAATAACCGGTTAATCAAAGAGGTACCGATTCGGATGATAACAACAGACACAATCAGAATTAACATGATTTGCAAAATGACATATCCCACTTGCATCCAAAATTCCGGACCCATCAGCTTTTTCACCCATCCAGCCCACTCTTGTTGTAATTGTTCCAATTTTTGTCCTCCAAAATTGATGGTAGTAATCATTTTACCATTTTTCATTCGATTTTGTACCGATTAACAATTGGATAGACGATGATACAAGACAAAACGTAGAGATTGAGGATCCCATATAGTGGGTATAAGTATTCTATTAAGGTAGAGAAGCCAATCTTGGTCAATGGCACCATTAGTAGCACAACAATGGTTGCAAGCACCCAAAGCGGGTAATGGAGCTTGTCTCGCAATCTGGTAACCAGACCGAGTGTTCCCGAAACGGCAGTTGTAAAGATTGCCAGCCAGAGCAAAACGGATATAAATAAAAACATCACATAGGGATAATTTTTGAGGATAGCGAACAGCGGAATTTCATAGAGCAGCACTTCATCGGATATTTGGACAAGGCTATTGTTATAGATATAGGAAATCACACCAAGCACGACACCGCTCCCGACGCTGGCAATCCAAATCTCACCCCTGCCCTTCATTTCATTGCCAATCGCTCCGAGCACGGCGATTAACGGCAAAATATTCAGGGCTGTGAAAGGGAATGCCGACGTCCAATTTCTTTGTTTTGAAATGTCAGGAATGAACGAGAGTTGGTGCTGATAAGAAAAAATCAGCAAAGTTGCTAAAAGACCTGTTATCAACAATGGCAGAATGAAGCTATTCAAGGATAATACGCCTTTAATATCCCAAACAAATACGGCTATCAGCGGTACGACAATGAAAAGGATTCCCCACCAGTTCGGAAAGCGGAAAGCATGCCAGGTAGCACCACTTCCTGCCAGCATAATGACCGTGGTGGTAAACAAGTACACAATGATCATGCCATCATACAAAAAGGACAATTTTTTTCCGACGATTGTTTGGAGAACCGGTAAGTAATGAGTCGAACGGCTTTCGTAACTGATATGCAATACGACGTAACAGCTGATAGAAAACAGGATGGTAAATAACAGGATGGCTAGTCCACTTTCATGGCCGAAAAACTGCCAAAGCTCTCGTCCTGATGCATACCCGGCCCCGATCATGGTGCCTACTATTAAAAACATCCATTTTAAACCTGATTTCCACATATTGATTTTTGCCACCTTTTTACCCGGTCAATGGTTGCCAGGTTTTTTACTGACCTTTATGTAACGCACTTGCAGGTATAAAAGTATTAAAAAATTCGTATACTTATACCAATATGTTTCTGGAGGAACAGCTATGAATCTAAAAAAGAGAATTTCCGGTAAAAGAGAAGCACGATTCCATCATGAAGATGTGTTATTCTCCCAGAATATGCGGCAAGGCCTTGCAGCATTACTCCCCTATCACACAAAAGAAATTGTGGTGGTCTGTATCGGCACGGACAGATCCACCGGTGACTCGTTAGGCCCTTTGACAGGAACTTTGCTGAATGAAAGAACGAATAAAATGCTTTCGGTTTATGGAACACTTTCCGATCCGATTCATGCCGTAAATTTGGAAGAGAAAATGGAAATGATTGAAGCGCGGCATCCAGACGCTTTTCTTATTGCCATCGATGCTTGTCTGGGACGTATGGACTCGATCGGCTCGGTGATACTCTCCCCTGGCCCGTTAAAGCCAGGAGCTGCGTTAAAAAAACCACTGCCTGATGTAGGGGATATCCATTTGACCGGGGTCGTCAATATTAGCGGTTATATGGAGTTTTTGGTTTTGCAAAACACGAGACTGAATATCGTGATGCAAATGGCAAGAAAAATAACCGAATCCCTTCATCATTTAGATTTAGAGCTTGCAAAGCAACAACCTGTTCCTTATCGGATCAAATAGAAACAAATTATGGCGTATAAAAAACCGCCCTCAGATCAACTGAGGGCGGTTTATCACTCTATCTATCGTTTTTTTACCGACAGGCAAGTATCCATTCTTATTTACTTCTCCTTAACCTGTTATCACTCCATACAGGTAATAGACGATGCCTACTGTCACCAATGCCGGAAGCAGATTGGCGACACGTATTTTGGTCAGTTTAAGCAAATTCAGACCAATTGCAACAATCATCAGACCGCCAACAGCTGTCATTTCGACAATAAATTCGTCGAAAAACGATTGTGGGAACCAACTGTCAATTTGCGTTGCCAACAGGGCAATTCCGCCTTCGTAAAATAAAACAGGCAAAACGGAGAAAATTACGCCCACTCCCAGTGTCGTGGTTAGCACCAATGCAACAAATCCATCAATAAACGCTTTGGTGATCAATACCCCGTGGTCTCCTCGGATGCCACTATCCAAAGCACCAATGACGGACATTGCTCCGATAACAAAAATCAACGATGCGGTAATGAAACCCTGTGCTACGCTCACCTTTCCCGTCGCTTTCTTCGCAAACTTCCTTTCAATCCAGTGGCCGGCATCATTCAGTTTTGTCTCCAAATGAAGAGCTTCTCCCGCAATGGCTCCTGTTAAAAGTCCTAACAATACAACCACTATATTTTCTGTAGATAATGCCATTTGCAGGCCGATCAATATGACTGCAAGGCCAATCCCATGCATGACCGTTTCTTTATATCGTTCCGGAATGTTTGCGAAAAACAAACCAATGAATGATCCGATAATAATACAAATTACGTTAACCAAAGTTCCAAGCAAAACCATTTGTCCAACTCCACTCTTTTCCATACCTTGTTTGTTATCACCATGTTTCACGTGAAACATGGCCAGTTTTTAAACCGGATAAAAATAAGCCCGGCCGTATGGATATATATCCTACAGGCTCAGGCCTTTCTGGCACCACTATTGAAATTTGCCAAGAATTCGATCTAAATCTTCATTTGAGAAGAATTCGATTTCAATTTTTCCTTTTCGTTTACCGCGGTGAATGGTGACTCCCGTACCAAGGTGGTCACGCAGTTGACTTTCCCGCTCCGAAATGAAGAGATCTTTTTTCGGCTTTTCCTTCTTCTTCTGTGGTGACTTTTCATTAAGCTGTATGATCAATTGTTCCACCTGCCGCACATTCAATCCTTCTTTCCGGATTTTATCGACAAGCGGATTCAGTTTTTGTTTATCTTTCAACCCTAGAAGGGCTCGTCCATGACCCATTGTCAGCTCTCCGTTATTAATCAGTGCACTGATCTGATCCGGAAGACTTAATAAGCGAACAAGGTTAGCTATATGCGGCCGGCTTTTTCCAAGTCGACGCGCTAATTCTTCCTGGGTAATATTCAGTTCCTTCATCAAATTTGCGTAGGCTGAAGCTTCTTCTATCGGTGACAAGTCTTCCCTTTGCAGGTTTTCCAAAAGGGCGAGTTCCATCATTTTGTCATCCGTCAATTCTTTTACGATAACAGGAATCGTCTTCAGGCCCGCTTCTTTTGCAGCCCGGAAACGCCTTTCTCCGACAACAATTTCATAACCCTTGATGCTTTTTCTTACTATTAACGGCTGGAGAATACCATACTCGAGGATAGAATCCTTTAATTCCTCAATCGCATCTGCGTGGAATGTTTTTCTTGGCTGATACGGATTCGGCCTGCATTCTTTTACGGAAATTTCCTGAACAGATTCCTCTTCCTTTGTCTCCAACTCAGGAAAAAAAGCATTAATACCTTTCCCCAACCCTCTCGCCATTAGCGATCACTTCCTTTGCTAAGTCTAGATAAACATCTGCGCCTCTAGATTTTGGATCATAAATGATAATCGGTTGTCCATGGCTGGGCGCTTCTCCAAGCCTGATATTTCTTGGAATAATCGATTGATAAACCTTATCCTGAAAATATTTTTTGACTTCGTCTATAACCTGGATGCCCAAATTGGTTCTGGCATCAAGCATGGTCAATAACACACCTTCGATCATCAGTTGTTTATTCAAATGTTTTTGTACAAGTCTGATAGTGTTCAGCAGTTGACTTAATCCTTCCAGAGCGTAATATTCGCACTGAACCGGAATCAATACAGTATCTGCTGCTGTCAGTGAGTTAATCGTCAATAATCCAAGGGACGGCGGGCAGTCGATAATGACATAATCATAGCCATCCTTGACACTGTCGATTGCTTTTTTCAATCGTACTTCCCTGGATATCGTCGGTACCAGCTCTATTTCAGCGCCGGCAAGTTGTATGGTCGCGGGTATGATATCTAAGTTTTCTACGGTTGTAGGAACACAAACTTTTTCAGCTTCTAAATCCTCCACCAGCACATTGTAAATGCACTGCTCCATATCTGCTTTATTTATTCCTACGCCGCTTGTCGCATTGCCTTGCGGATCGATATCTACAAGCAGGACTTTATGGTTTAAGTATGCGAGACATGCACTCAGATTTACTGCTGATGTAGTTTTTCCTACGCCACCCTTTTGATTAGCAATGGCGATTACTTTTCCCATGGTGTCACCTACCTACTCTATAACTTCTAACTCTTTTATTTTATCACTTATTTTACTCTATGAATGCGAAAAAAGGATAGTTTTTTAAAATGTTAGCAATTTGTAATCCTTTTCTTTCCGAAAAAATTAGGACCGAAAACCTCTGACATGTGCGTTTTTCTTGCCGGTAGGTCCAGAGTGCTAAAAAACACCCATCTTTTTACCAAAGATGGGACTAGCCTTTATTATTCTTTTTGGGAATTTTGATCGTAATTTGATAATAGTTTTCATGGTCTTCTTCATCGGTTTCCAGGTCTATCCCAGTATCCGATACCATGGTCAGTGACTGCCTGATCGTATTCATGGCAATTCTCATATCTTTATTGACGCCTTTCAGCTTTGCCCTTTTTTGTTTCGGTTTATCAGCAGACAATTTGGCGATCCGTTCTTCTGTTTGCTTTACATTTAAATCCTTTTCCAATATTTCTGCAAGGATTTTTTCCTGCTTTTCTGGATCCTTTAACACGATCAAGGCACGAGCATGCCTTTCAGTAATATGTTTCTCAAGCAACGCCTGTTGAACCGATTCCGGTAACTTCAACAAACGCATTTTGTTCGCCACTGTCGACTGGCTTTTTCCTAAACGTTGCGCCAGAGCTTCTTGAGTAAGACTATGCAGTTCTAATAAACGCTGATAAGCCATCGCTTCCTCAATTACAGTCAGCTCTTCTCTTTGCAGATTTTCTATTAAAGCAACGGAAGCGGTTTCTGTATCATTCATCTCTCTAATGATGGCAGGAACATTTTCCCATTGTAAGTATTGAACAGCCCGCCATCTTCTTTCTCCCGCGATAAGCTCATAACCTTCTTCATCCTTGTCCAGTTTTCGGACAACAATCGGCTGAATCATCCCATGTGTATGTATTGTTTGGGCTAATTCTTCAATTTTTTCCTGGGCGAAGATGGATCTCGGCTGATAGCGATTTGGTTCTATTTGATTGACAGGAATCTGGATTACTTCATCCGGATGATATTCCTCTTGGACTTCTGAGTCTGATTTATCACCTAGCCCAAATATACGGCTGAATGGGTGTAACATAGTCAGACACACCACCTTTACTAAACGGTCATTGGCTATATAGGTCTCCACCATTCCAATGTTTCACGTGAAACATTAGAATTGGAAAAACAGAAAATGCGCTGCAGCGAGAAGCTGCTGCGCATTAATAGCCATTTCAGTTTCCATCTATTATTTTATCATAGATTTGGCAAGAAAAGTATTGTTCTTGTTTGTTTATTTTATAAAAATTGTCTATCTTTTGATTTATGCCCTTGTCCGTTATGCATACGTATGGTGAAGAGCATAAAAAATCCGACTTCTTAAAAGCCGGATTTTCCTAAATGATTAATCTGCTAGATTATTCAGTTTTCCCTCATTTATTTTTGTGACCAAATCATAACGTGCCAATTCAATATCAGGCGTGGAGGTCAGCCATTCAAAATCGATTGGCTTCCCAGCCGCCAGAGCAATAAATGCTGCTGGAATATTGGCTCCAGCTGCGTGTGAAAAAGCATAGCCGCCACCAAAACGCGGGTTGATGTCGATAATATAATAATCTTTCCCATCATAAAAAACATCGGTGTTCAAATAACCATTGTGTTTAAAATGATCTCCGATTTTTTTGCCAATTTCCACTAAGGCATGATCCTGACTGGTAATAGTCCGATCGACATCTCCCCCACGCATAGCTAACTGTTTCCTGGCCAGCGAAGTGAGAAATTTACCTTCCAGGTCATTTACGATATCGAGGCTGAATTTTTCCCCTTCGATCACTTCCTGGACAATCACATTGTCTTCTGGTTCAACTTCTGTGTCAAAGCGTAGTGGTGATTCCTCAATTTTATGGACAGCCAATTGGTAAGCTGATTTCAGCTCCTCCATCGTATTGACAATTTCAATGCCGATAGACGCTGAGCCGTTCCGCGGTTTTACAATAAATGGGAAATTGCTTTCACCATTATTAATGCCGGCTTGGACTTCCTCAATAGTAAAATAAGTCTTCGGCGCTTTTAATCCGATTTCTCCAAGCAGTTGTTGATAATTCCCTTTGTCCCTTACCTTTTTCACTATTTCATAGTCGGGAATGAATAATTTAACCCCTAACTCACAAAAGGAAGCTTTATTCTCTGCTAATTTCGGTACTTCCCAATCGTTTAAAGGAATCAACATTTCTATTTCGTTTTCCCGGCATATTTCCAGGATCTTTTCTGTATATTTGTCTTCTGTCTGATGCGGTATAACGTAGGAGCGATCCGCTACCTGCAGCGACGGTGCATTATAGTCTGGATCTGCAACGATTACGTTTCCCAGGATTCCTGATTCTTTCAGTGCTTCTTGAAAAAAGCCGATAAAATCTATTCTTCTTGCACCGGATGTTAGTAAGATGTTCATAATATATCCTCCAAATCGCTGTTTTTATGCTAGCAGTGAGTAATTGTTATATGCCCCGATTATCTCTGTGACAAACCTTTGTAACGAAATAGTTAACGAATTGTATTACTCTGCTTTTCAAACAGCGAGACAAGTGGAGGAATTTCCTTCCGTTTGTTTGCTAACCAGCTGCTTTGGCCTGAAAATCGTCATCATTGAATGCACCTATCNAGAGCAATAAATGCTGCTGGAATATTGGCTCCAGCTGCGTGTGAAAAAGCATAGCCGCCACCAAAACGCGGGTTGATGTCGATAATATAATAATCTTTCCCATCATAAAAAACATCGGTGTTCAAATAACCATTGTGTTTAAAATGATCTCCGATTTTTTTGCCAATTTCCACTAAGGCATGATCCTGACTGGTAATAGTCCGATCGACATCTCCCCCACGCATAGCTAACTGTTTCCTGGCCAGCGAAGTGAGAAATTTACCTTCCAGGTCATTTACGATATCGAGGCTGAATTTTTCCCCTTCGATCACTTCCTGGACAATCACATTGTCTTCTGGTTCAACTTCTGTGTCAAAGCGTAGTGGTGATTCCTCAATTTTATGGACAGCCAATTGGTAAGCTGATTTCAGCTCCTCCATCGTATTGACAATTTCAATGCCGATAGACGCTGAGCCGTTCCGCGGTTTTACAATAAATGGGAAATTGCTTTCACCATTATTAATGCCGGCTTGGACTTCCTCAATAGTAAAATAAGTCTTCGGCGCTTTTAATCCGATTTCTCCAAGCAGTTGTTGATAATTCCCTTTGTCCCTTACCTTTTTCACTATTTCATAGTCGGGAATGAATAATTTAACCCCTAACTCACAAAAGGAAGCTTTATTCTCTGCTAATTTCGGTACTTCCCAATCGTTTAAAGGAATCAACATTTCTATTTCGTTTTCCCGGCATATTTCCAGGATCTTTTCTGTATATTTGTCTTCTGTCTGATGCGGTATAACGTAGGAGCGATCCGCTACCTGCAGCGACGGTGCATTATAGTCTGGATCTGCAACGATTACGTTTCCCAGGATTCCTGATTCTTTCAGTGCTTCTTGAAAAAAGCCGATAAAATCTATTCTTCTTGCACCGGATGTTAGTAAGATGTTCATAATATATCCTCCAAATCGCTGTTTTTATGCTAGCAGTGAGTAATTGTTATATGCCCCGATTATCTCTGTGACAAACCTTTGTAACGAAATAGTTAACGAATTGTATTACTCTGCTTTTCAAACAGCGAGACAAGTGGAGGAATTTCCTTCCGTTTGTTTGCTAACCAGCTGCTTTGGCCTGAAAATCGTCATCATTGAATGCACCTATCTGGTTCTCTGTCAAATGTGGTGGTGTGATTTTTCTTCCATCCTCTCTTTATCGAAAGGCTCATTCTAAAAACAGCTATTTTACTCAGACCGCAGAGGAAATAAACTCGCTTTCCGCGGACGAACACCCGAGCCTCCTCGCAAAGCCCGCTGTGGGTCTCGGCCGCCCGTTTTTCCGCAGGAGTCTCGCTTATTTCCTCTATCGGGAAGGATGTCAATAATCTCTCTATTCTCCACGTCCACCACATTGGTTTGGAACCTTTCTCCTCCTGCATCTTCTTTGAACTCATCCATAGCTATTGCCCGAGGAAGAACCTTTCTTGTTTTTAGCTATTGTTGATCAAACAATCGGAGTAACCGGTTGGTGGTCATTCCTGCCAACCGGGCTGCGGTGGTAAAAGAATGAAAGGCCATATAGGTTAATGCCGTTGTTTTCAAAGCACTCGTACACCGTTGATAAAAATCCACCATCTGCAGTCGCTCGTAAAAGGTGCGTCCACAGCTGGTACATAAGTACCGACGCTTACGCAAGGAAAGCCGAACGGCTTTGTTGGACAAAACAGGACCTTTTTGCACACTGCAGGGACACCATCACATTCAGTATAGAGCCACCTATCTTCGAGAACCGAAAATAAGAAGTCCCCATTTAAAAAAAGAGTGATTTTCTTTTGTTTATAAAAGAAAATCACTCTTTTAGCTTAGCTCTGTTACTTCCACTCGGCACGCAGTATGCGAACAGTTTTATTAGGTAATTGGTGTTCTGTTTGGAACTCCCGGCTTCCTTGGGTATTTGTTCGGGGTTTTTCTATTCTTTTTTAAAATGGCAATATTCCGCTCGCCATTTTCTCCTGGCAATTCAAATGTATGCGTGTCGATTGCTTCGCCTCCAAGAACCGAAATGGCTGCCTCTGCATCCTGCATTTCCTCGGATAATTGAGGACCTTTCATGGCGATAAATGTTCCGCCTGTCTTGCAAAGCGGCAGGCACAATTCCGCCAATACCGACATGCGGGCTACTGCCCTTGCTGTGACGATATCGTATTGGGCACGAAATTTATCATTCTTTCCGAATGTTTCCGCCCGATCGTGATAAAAGGCCACATCGCTTAAACCTAGTTGGCTTGCCAGGTGATTCAAAAATGTAATCCGCTTTTTCAACGAGTCGACAATGGTCACTTTCAACTCCGGAAAACATATTTTTAACGGCAGACTGGGAAAACCTGCCCCTGCACCGACATCACAAACGTGGAGCGGTCCCTGGAAGTCATGATAAAAAGCAGCGGAAATGGAATCAAAAAAATGCTTTGCATAAACCTCTTCCCGTTCCGTAATAGCGGTCAGATTCATTTTTTCGTTCCATTCCACCAATGTTTGAAAATACGTATCAAACTGATCGATTTGACGATCGTTTAACGTTATTCCATGTTTTTCTAACTCTGCTAGAAAGGTTTCCAGATTCATCGATAAATCCTTTCATTTCCTTATTTTATTGATTGGCAACACGGGAGACATTTCCTTGCTCGATATAAACAAGCAGGATCGAGATGTCTGCTGGATTCACTCCCGAAATACGGGAAGCCTGCCCGACAGACAACGGCTTGACGCGTTTTAATTTTTCACGTGCTTCCGTTGCGATACCGCTGATAGCATCGTAATCAATATCTTCCGGTATCTTTTTGTTTTCCATTTTTCTCATCCGCTCAACTTGTTGATTGGACTTATCAATATAGCCTTGGTACTTCGTTTGAATCTCGACTTGTTCTTTGACGCCAGCTGGCAGTTCCTCGTTTGCAGGGGTTACTTTTTCCAGTAACTCATACTTTATTTCCGGACGTTTTAACAGATCCGAAGCCTTGATGGCTTCTTTTAATGCAGTTCCGCCAGCTTCCTCGATGATTGCCTGTATTTCCGGTTCCGGTTTCAGAATCACTTTGGACAACCGTTTTCTTTCTTGTTCGATCAACTGCTTTTTCTCCAAGAACCGTTCATAACGTTCCTGATTGATCGTGCCAAGCTTATAACCGATATCTGTCAAACGCAAATCGGCGTTGTCATGACGAAGCAGCAAACGGTATTCAGCACGTGAAGTCAACAGACGATATGGCTCGTTTGTTCCTTTTGTCACCAGGTCATCGATCATGACACCAATGTAAGCCTGGGAACGGTCCAGAATCAATGATTCCTTATCAAGCGCTTTGGCAGCGGCGTTAATACCGGCCATGATACCTTGTCCGGAGGCTTCTTCATATCCGGATGTCCCATTTATTTGTCCAGCAGTAAACAATCCTGGGATTGCTTTTAGTTCCAATGTCGGCCACAGCTGAGTCGGTACGACTGCATCATACTCGATCGCATAACCGGCACGCATGATTTCGGCATTTTCCAGCCCTGGAATGGTTTGCAGCATTTCTTTTTGAACATACTCAGGAAGTGACGTAGAAAGTCCTTGGACATATACTTCCTCTGTACTTCTTCCTTCCGGTTCCAGGAAAATTTGGTGACGTGGCTTATCATGGAACCGGACGACTTTATCTTCAATGGACGGACAATAGCGTGGTCCAGTACCCTTGATCATTCCCGAATACATGGCAGACAGACTAAGATTGTCATCGATAATTTTATGTGTGAATTCGTTCGTATACGTCAGCCAGCATGGAATTTGGTCGGTAATCACTTCTGTTGTTTCGTACGAAAAGGTTTGCGGGTTTTCATCCCCTGGTTGAATTTCCGTTTTTGTGTAATCGATCGAATGGCTGTTTACACGCGGAGGTGTACCGGTTTTGAATCGAACCAGTTCGATGCCGAGCTCTTCTAAATGCTCGGACAACGATACTGATGCACGCTGGTTGTTCGGCCCGCTTTCATAAGATAAATCCCCGATGATGACTCTTCCGCGCATGAACGTACCAGTCGTGATGACAACCGACTTAGCATAATAGGCTGCCCGGGTTTCCGTGATGACCCCTTTGCATTCGCCGTTTTCAACAATCACCTTTTCCACCATTCCCTGTCTCATCGTCAGGTTTTCCTGGTTTTCCAAGGTGCGTTTCATTTCCTGAATATACAGCGGTTTATCCGCTTGTGCTCGGAGCGCCCGTACAGCGGGTCCTTTTCCGGTGTTCAACATACGCATTTGAATATATGTTTTGTCGATAACCTGCCCCATTACACCACCGAGTGCATCGACCTCTCTTACGACGACACCTTTTGCAGGACCGCCAACCGAGGGATTACAAGGCATGAAAGCTACATTATCGAGGTTCATCGATAGCATCAGGGTTTTCGCCCCACGCTTTGCCGATGCAATTGCAGCTTCACAACCGGCGTGACCTGCTCCTACAACTATTACATCATATTGACCAGCATCATATATCATTTGCTGTCTCTCCTTTTATTGAAAGCTGTGCTATCCAGCTATCCATTTCATTTATTTACCTAAGCAGAACTGAGAAAACAATTGGTCGATCAAGCTATCGTGAACCGTGTCTCCGATTATTTCACCAAGAATTTCCCACGTTCGTGTCACATCGATTTGCACCAAGTCAATCGGCATTTGATTTTCCATGCCTTCCATTGCGTCAGACAATGCCTGCAAGGCTTGTTTCAAAAGCTGAATATGCCTTACATTGGAAACATAGGTCAAGTCTCCTGCATCGAGGTCTCCTTCAAAAAACGTTTCCGAAATGGCTTTTTCCAAATCATCAATGCCTTTTTCTTCAATCAACGCTGTTGTAATAACCGAGTGATTTGCTGCTAATTCCTTCACTTTCTCTAAATCGATTTTTTGCGGCAGGTCTGTTTTGTTTACAATCACAACGACTTCAAGACCTTCGACAGCTTTGAACAAATTGATATCTTCCTGGGTAAGTTCTTCCCCGTTGTTTAGAACCAGCAAAATCAGATCCGATTCTTTCAGTACCTGTCTCGATCTTTCTACACCGATCCGTTCGACGATATCCTCGGTCTCCCGAATCCCTGCAGTGTCGACGAGACGCAGCGGGACACCACGCACATTGACATATTCCTCGATGACATCTCTCGTCGTTCCAGGAATTTCTGTCACGATTGCTTTGTTTTCTTGTACAAGGGCGTTCATGAGCGATGATTTACCGACGTTTGGCCGACCGATGATTGCTGTTGACAAGCCTTCCCGCAAAATTTTCCCCTGCTTGGCTACTTCCAGCAGGCGTTCAATTTCACGATAAACCTCCCTCGTCTTGCTGATCATCATTTGGTTCGTCATTTCTTCTACATCATCATATTCCGGATAATCGATATTCACTTCCACATGGGCGACCGTTTCCAGCAGTTCCTGACGCAGCCTTTGAATCAGCTGAGACAGACGGCCGTCCATTTGTTTAAGCGCTACGTTCATCGCCCTGTCCGTTTTCGCTCTGATCAAATCCATCACGGCTTCTGCCTGGGACAAATCGATCCGCCCGTTAAGAAAGGCACGTTTCGTAAACTCCCCTGGTTCCGCGAGTCGCGCACCTTGAGAAAGGGCTATTTCAAGCAGGCGGTTAACCGAAACAAGTCCACCGTGACAGTTGATTTCCACGACATCCTCTCTCGTAAATGTCTTAGGTCCTCTCATTACTGTCACCATGACCTCTTCCGCCACTTCATTGGTAGCCGGGTCGATGATTTTTCCATAATGAATTGTATGGGAATCCACTTCCGTAAGAGATTTGCCATCAAACAATTGGTCTGCAATCTTAATCGCTTCCGGCCCGCTCAACCGGACAATAGCAATCGCCCCTTCCCCAATCGGAGTCGATATCGCCGTAATCGTATCTGTTTCCATCCGCTTCACCTCCGTTATTTCCATCATTTCCTCTATATAAAAACCATTCTTTATTTGTCATCAACAAGCAGCGACCTTTTCAAATAGTCACTAACGTATTAGCATATCATAATTCGGCTTTTTTGAGAATATCCACAAATGCTTTTTGTCTTTTAGGTTATCCACATGTGTATAATTTAATGAAAAGACGCTCGCTTTTTTTCTATCCACAGCATATGCCAAAAGCTTATTTTACCACTTTCTGTGGATAATACCTAGAAGAATGGCTGATTTCCCTGAACTTTTCTATCTCATGATTTCTCCTGACACGTAACAAAGTTGGAAAGTTTTCTGCAGATCCTCGGCTAAAAGCAGGCTCCCAAGCTAAACAGACAAACGCTGAAGACTCGATGGCAAAAAGCATTCATTTGCCTGGACAGCCGGTGATGACCATTCATGCATAAAAAAACCCGGATGTCGACACAAGGTTCGACATCCGGATTGGATTATTCCTTAAGATTATGATGGTTTAATGACTACGTGCCGGTTTGGTTCCACACCGGCTGAAGTAGTGGTTACCTTCTTATGATGCTGTATAGCCGTATGGATGATCTTTCTTTCGTAAGAAGGCATCGGCTCCAAATTGACATCTTTACGGGTATTGACCGCTTTATCAGCCATTCTTTTGGCTAGATTGGTCAATGTTTCTTTACGCCGGCCGCGATACCCTTCTGCATCCACTACTACTGTATAACGTTTATCCGCGTAACGATTTAACACGAGTTGGACCAAGTATTGCAAGGCATTCAACGTTTGGCCCCTTTTTCCGATCAATACGGCGATTTTGTCACCTGAAAGATCAAAGGTCACCTGTCTGTCGGTGACAGTCGTTTCCACTTCCACTGCCGTGCCTAACTCAGCAATGATCTCCTTGAGATAGGCTTCTGTTTTTTGAATCGGATTTTGCGCAATAGATACTTTGACAATCGCTGGTTTAGAACCAAAAATTCCCAGAATTCCTTTTTTTCCTTCATCAATAATGTCAAGTTCAACTTGGTCCCTAGAGGTGTTTAACTGCTTCAATGCTGATTGGACCGCATCTTCAACTGTTTGTCCAGTAGCAGTTACTTGTCTCACTATTTCGTTCCTCCTGTTTGAGCATCCTTGTCCTTCATCATCGGCTTTCTGATGAAGATCGTCTGGGCAACCATGAAGATGTTACCGACTACCCAGTACAGCGCCAATGCCGATGGGAAGAAAATAGCTACGACACCGATCATGATTGGCATCATGTAAAGCATCATCGTCATTTGCGGCATCATGGCATTCTGGCTCGTATTAGTACCTGCCATCATTAGTTTTTGCTGCAAGAAAGTGGCTCCGGCAGCGACGATAGGCAGGATAAAGAAAGGATCCGGTTCTCCTAGCTGGAACCAGAGAAAGCTATGCTCTTTGATTTCCGCTGTACGCATGATCGCCTGATAAAAAGCAATCAAAATCGGCATTTGTACAATTAATGGTAAACAGCCGGCAAGCGGGTTGACTCCGTTTTTCTGGAACAGTTCCATTGTTTCCTGCTGTAGTTTTTGCTGGGTATTGGCATCCTTTGAACTGTACTTTTCCCGGATTTTTTGCAATTCCGGCTGAATGTCCTGCATCGCTTTCGAGCTTCTCAACTGCTTGATATTCAGCGGCAGTAATACCAATCTGATTAAAATGGTAACGATAACGATGGAAAGACCATAATTTTCGTTAAACATATTGGCTACATACGTAATCAGCTGAGATAACGGGTAGACAAACCATACATTCCAAAAGCCTTCGCTTTCTGCTGTAATATCCTGGTTTACCTGTGTACACCCGGAAAGCAATCCTAGTAATACAGTCAAGGCCATTAGCAATAAGACCTTTTTACGCAATATACTTCCTCCTTACTTCTCTATCTTCGATGTAAATTATACTAATAGTATTCTATCATGTATCTATCAGGTGTTCTATATAAAATAGAGCTGCTCATCTGGAAAGCAGTTTAGACTTTGACAAAACATGCGACAAGCTTTTTTTCACCTGGTGAAAATCCATATCTTTTGCAGGCTTGCGGGCGATGACAATGATATCATAAGTATCTGCCACCCGCTCGTCCAATTCCAGAAATGCCTGTCTTAGATAGCGCTTTATCCGGTTGCGGACCACTGCATTGCCGATCTTCTTGCTGACCGACAAACCGATGCGATAATGTTCCTGTCCCGTTTTAGGCAAATAATAAATAACCAGCTGCCGGTTGGCAAAGGATTTTCCTTTTTTAAATACATGTTGAAATTCTTCATTCTTTTTCAAGCGGTACGCTTTTTTCATGTAAAATCTCCTCCAACTGAAGGTAAGCGCTGAGCGGACTTCAGAGGATCCGTGAAGTAACCGATAAACTTTAGGAAAGAAACCTGGGACAGCCAAAAATTTCTGGTTGGGCCCGGGCCGCACCTTGAGAATATGTCCAAATTTTTATACACCAGCGATCTCCTCTGCCAACATTCTATCCTTTACCATTATGTAAAGAAAAACAGCTGCCTTTTCTTAGGAAAAGCAGCGGATCCTGTTTACTATCGTTTCCGGAAAAATGGCAGAAAAACCCTACCCACAGGAAAAACCCAAAAAGGCCGTGTTTATGTAAGAGTAAATCAGCCAACAATAACAGATAATTTGGGTCCGCCCTGGAGATGATCGCTGCAAAATTTTTTAGCTAAAAGTGGAAAAAAGACCACTGAAAATCTTCAGTGGCCTATGCAGATAATACTTTTCTTCCTTTACGGCGACGACGAGCTAGAACTTTACGTCCGTTCTTCGTGCTCATGCGGGTACGAAAGCCGTGAACTTTTTTACGTTTACGATTATTTGGTTGAAATGTACGTTTCATCTATAACACACCTCCCTGAGGATGAAAAAATTCTTCTAATCAAGACAGTCCCGTTCATTATACGGAAAAGAGGTTTAATCTGTCAACTTGTTTTAAAACAATCGACTCAACTTACCTTTGCCAATTTAAGGATCTCCCCGATGCTCGTTCCTTTGATTGTTGATTGAAAGTTTTTCCGTGTTTTATACCAATCTGCTACATAATAAGAATTCAGTATATATAGATACCCATAACAAGATGTGTGATAATCCGGTGTTGCGGAAAAACATTCACTTCCGTGGGGAAAACTTCAGCCAGGGTACTACATGAATCAACTTCTTCGCTCCTTTGGATCGAGGAAGCCCACTACGTAGTTAAACTGGGAGACACACACAACCATCCGCCGGGGTCCTCAGGCTTTTCCTTGCGGAGGAAATACCCGAAGACTCCTCCAAATACAAACCAATTCCCTTCGTTCGGTGTGTCGCTGCCGTAGCCTTCCTTGTCCAGCGGGAGAAAAGGCCACGGTGAAATCCCGCGGAGCTTTAGCTCGAGGAAGCTCACCAGCCGCCCGCGCAAAGCGAAGGATACTTCCGGAGCGATGGATGACTCCTCCAACCCTGCTCTTCTACTAGTAAACTTGTCCAACACCACACCATCCTATAAATTTCCTTCCCCCTACCTGTTATAGCACAGCGCAAATAAAAAAAGGTTTTCCTTTATCTCCTAGTATAAAATAAGCTTTGACAGTTATCCACATGGCTTGTACACTACTTTTTCATGACTTACTTTTTTTCCACATTGGTTATCGACAAATTAATCACAAAATATAGTGTTGTGGATAGATTCTGTCTACAACCTGTAGTTTTTGTGGATAACTGTCGAAAAACCATTGCGCCTTCTCGATTTATTTGATATTATATTTGTGTTTTAACAGTTGAAAACATATCGGCGAAAATACTTTTATCCACAGATTGTGGATAGTGTGTGGACATTTACACACATGCTTGTTTTTAAAGTTATCAACAACGTTGTGGAATACTTCGATAATCGGATCTATCCCCTGTAATGACCGTATCTTTTTATCCACATTTACTTATTGATTATTTGTATACCTTTCGATCTTTCTCTCGACAAACTATTCAAGAAAGATTGCGAGAGGTTTTTTATTTCCTTCTTTACTTATATGAAAGGGGTGACGACGGGTTGGAGAACATCCAAGAGCTATGGACAAACACGCTGAAATCCATCGAACAAAAAATTAGTAAACCTAGCTATGACACATGGTTGAAAAATACCAAGGCGGACCAGCTGGATGATGATACACTAGTCATTTCGGCTCCGAACGAATTCGCCCGTGACTGGCTCGAAAGTCGATACACCAATTTGATATCCGACGCTTTATTCGAAGTTACCGGTGCCGAATTAAAAACAAAATTCATTATCCCGGAAACGGTACACGAACCAGATGACGTCAAACCACCAGTTAAAAAGGTTCCCGATATCAAAAATAACGATAATGGGGAATCACCAAAATCGATGCTTAATTCGAAATACACCTTCGATACCTTTGTTATTGGCTCTGGCAATCGTTTTGCCCATGCCGCCTCGCTGGCTGTCGCAGAAGCTCCGGCTAAAGCCTATAATCCTTTATTTATATATGGAGGTGTCGGATTAGGAAAAACACACTTGATGCATGCGATCGGTCACTATGTGCTGGACCATAAACCAGATGCGAAAGTGGTCTATTTGTCTTCCGAAAAATTCACGAATGAATTCATCAATTCCATTCGCGATAATAAGGCTGTTAATTTTCGGAACAAATACCGCAATGTCGATGTGCTTTTAATCGATGATATTCAGTTCCTGGCCGGAAAAGAACAAACCCAGGAAGAATTTTTCCATACCTTCAATACCTTGCACGAAGAAAGCAAACAAATTGTCATTTCCAGTGACCGGCCGCCAAAAGAAATCCCGACACTGGAGGACCGGCTTCGTTCCAGGTTCGAATGGGGATTGATTACAGACATCACCCCTCCAGATTTGGAAACAAGGATTGCCATTTTGCGCAAAAAAGCAAAAGCAGAGGGACTCGATATTCCGAATGAAGTCATGCTTTATATCGCCAATCAAATTGATACAAATATTCGCGAACTGGAAGGGGCGCTGATCAGGGTTGTCGCCTATTCTTCTTTGATCAACCAGGATATTGATGCCTCATTGGCTGCGGAAGCGTTGAAGGACATCATCCCGAGCTCAAAACCAAAGGTCATCACAATCGACGCCATCCAGGAAATCGTCGGCGAACGCTACAATGTGAAATTAGAGGATTTTGCGGCGAAAAAGAGAACAAAATCAATTGCGTTTCCTAGGCAAATAGCGATGTATTTGACGAGGGAATTAACCGACTATTCCTTGCCGAAAATCGGGGAAGAGTTTGGTGGACGAGATCACACGACCGTGATCCATGCGCATGAAAAGATTTCAAAAATGATCAGCCAGGATAACTCGCTGCAAAAAGAAATCGAGGAAATCAAAGAACAGCTAAAATCACTATAAACAGCTTTTATTTCTTTTCTTTCTATGGATGTAAGTTGTCATTTCTGTTTTCCACATGTGAATAACGTGTATAACTGTTTCAAACTTACTAACAATCTATCCACAACTGGATAAGCTTTGTTTCCTGGGAAGATTTCTAGTTATCCACATAATCACATGCCCTATTACTATTACTACGATTTTTTTATTAATAAAATATATATAATATACTTCCCCTAGGAGGATTATTGATGAAATTTGTAATTCAACGCGATGAATTGATGAATAGCGTACAACATGTCATGAAGGCCGTTTCTTCCAGAACGACAATTCCGATACTGACAGGGATAAAAGTAGAAGCAGGAGAAGAAGGAATCAAATTAACGGGAAGTGATTCTGATATATCGATTGAATCCTTTATCCCAAAAGAAGAAGACGGAATCGTTTATGTGGAACAAATAGAACCTGGAAGTGTTGTATTGCAGGCAAAGTATTTTCCCGATATTGTCCGTAAACTTCCGGAAAAAACGGTAGAGATAGAAGCGGATGAACATCTGAAAGTCACGATTCGTTCAGGCGGATCCGAGTTCCACTTAAATGGCCAGGATGCACAAGAATATCCACAGCTGCCTCAGCTTCATACGGAAGACAGCTTTGAGTTACCCACAGATTTATTGAAAAACCTGATAAAACAGACCGTTTTTGCTGTATCGACTGTGGAAACCCGACCGATTTTGACGGGAGTCAATTTGAAAGTGGAAGAAGGCCACCTTCATTTCATCGCAACAGACAGTCATCGCCTGGCGTCAAGAAAAATTCCATTGGATGAAGCAAATGCCCAAGTGAAATTTTCGTCCGTCGTCATCCCGGGTAAAAGTTTAACTGAGTTAAATAAAATATTGGAAGGCAGTGAAGATTCCGTTCAAATCAGCGTGACGGAAAATCAAGTATTGTTCCGGACCAAGCATTTATACTTCTTGTCCCGCCTGCTTGACGGAAATTATCCGGAAACTTCCAGGCTTATTCCAGAACAAAGCAAAACGATCGTCCACAGCGCGACGAAAGAACTGCTTCAATCAATCGACCGTGCTTCTCTTTTGGCGAAAGAAAGCAAAAATAACGTTGTCCGGCTGATGACAAAAGAAAATAATCAAGTTGAAATAAGCAGCAATTCACCAGAGGTTGGGAATGTAACCGAGGAAGTAGCTGCCCAGTCTATCGATGGGGAAAATCTAAAAATTTCCTTTAGTGCCAAATACATGATGGACGCATTAAAAGCGATCGACAATGACCAGGTAAGAATTGAATTCACCGGAGCAATGCGCCCATTCATCATCAGACCGATCGACGACGATCAAATTTTACAATTGATTTTACCTGTAAGAACGTACTAATCCTAAAAAAACTCTTGCTGGAGCAATCTGGTGAGAGTTTTCCCTTTTTCAGCCGTATTTGTCATGCATTTCTATGCAGGTATTAGGAAAACGTAAGGTTACAGGGATAGCTTTGGGGAAGTGCTTTTCATATTCCAAAATGTTTAGTAAAATAAATAGAAGGCATAAAAGACAGGTGATAGGATGAACGAAGAAATCGAAATCAATACGGAATATATTCAACTAGGTCAGTTTTTGAAACTGGCCAATATTTTGGAAACCGGCGGTATGGTAAAATTGTTTTTGGCCGATTATCAGGTACTGGTAAACGGTGAGCTGGAAAATCGCAGAGGCAGAAAACTGTACCCTGGCGATACTGTGGAAATAGAGGAAGTTGGTTCTTTTACTGTGGCTAAACAAAAGTGACGGTTTTTCCTCGTGAACCAGGAAAAGAAAGGGAATTCGGATGCATATTAACCAACTAGCCCTGAAGAATTACCGGAATTATGAGCAAATGCAACTAACCTTTGATGATAAAATTAATGTCATAATCGGCGAAAATGCCCAAGGTAAAACGAATCTTATGGAGGCCATCTATTTATTGGCCTTTGCAAAGTCACATCGGACGCCGAGGGACAAAGAACTTGTCCAATGGGAGAAAGAGTATGCTAAAATAGAGGGGAATGTTTCAAAAAGAAACAGAAGCTTCCCCCTGGAAATCATCATCTCTTCCAAAGGCAAGAAAGCCAAGCTGAATCATCTTGAGCAACGGCGCTTGAGTGACTATATCGGAGCGATGAATGTGGTCATGTTCGCACCGGAAGATTTAAATCTTGTGAAAGGCAGTCCACAAATCCGCAGGCGTTTTATCGATATGGAAATCGGACAAATTCAGCCCACCTATATCTATCATTTAGTTCAATACCAGAAAATCGTCAAACAACGCAATCATTTGTTAAAAAATTTACAAAGAAAACAGCAGGCTGATCGTACGATGCTGCAAGTGTTGACGGAGCAGCTGATTGAGCATGCTGCCTTTATCATAGAAAAACGATTTACCTTCCTGGATTTGTTAAGGAAATGGGCGGATCCAATTCATAAAGGGATCAGCCGCGGGATTGAACAACTGGAAATAAACTATCAGGGCACGATAGAGGTATCAGAAGACAGTAATAGGGAAAAAATAACAAGTATCTACCAACAGCGATTTGCGGGAGTGGAAGAGAAAGAAATTGAAAGAGGAACAACACTGGTAGGACCTCACCGCGATGATTTGCTGTTTCTTGTCAATGGTAAAGACGTGCAGACGTATGGATCACAGGGGCAACAGCGCACGACGGCTCTGTCCTTGAAATTGGCTGAAATAGAGTTGATTTACAACGAAGTCGGCGAGTATCCAATACTGCTGCTTGATGATGTGCTAAGTGAACTTGACGATTATCGTCAATCCCACTTGCTGAACACCATACAAGGAAAAGTTCAAACCTTTGTATCGACCACCAGTGTTGACGGGATTAAACACGAAACATTGGAAAAGGCTGAATTATTCCATATTGAAAATGGAAAACTCGTCACGTAGAAAAGGGGGAAAACGTTGTTTATTCATATTGGAGATGATAATGTCATTCGTTCTGAGGAAGTAGTGGCGATTATCGACCACCAGATTGTTGCTTCCTCTACGATTAATGAGCAAATGCTTTTCAATCAGCGCAAAAATAAAAAAGTGCTGGACCCCTCCGAAGAAGGGACGAAATCAATCGTCATCACAAAAGATTATATTTATTACAGTCCCTTATCCGTGCTTACGTTAAAGAAGCGGGCGAGCATGATTTCAACGATTAGTAAATTAGAAGACTATTCGGAGTCTTTTGAAGAATAGAAACCAATGGATCAAACCCTTGAGAAGTGTAGGTGAAAGAGTTGGCAGATAATATAGTAAATGAGCAAGCGTATGATGAAAGCCAGATTCAGGTATTGGAAGGTTTAGAGGCTGTCAGAAAAAGGCCGGGTATGTACATCGGATCTACCAATGAACGCGGCTTGCATCACTTGGTATGGGAAATTGTCGATAACAGTATTGACGAAGCATTAGCCGGTTACTGCGACACCATCCAGGTCATCATCGAAAAAGACAACAGTATTACCGTAACCGATAACGGACGCGGAATTCCAGTAGGGATTCAGGAAAAAACCGGCCGGCCAGCTGTGGAAGTAATCATGACTGTATTGCACGCCGGAGGAAAGTTCGGCGGCGGTGGATATAAAGTATCGGGAGGTCTCCATGGTGTAGGGGCATCGGTCGTAAACGCTCTATCGACTGAATTGAACGTATATGTCCACCGAGACGGAAAAATCCATCATCAGGGTTTCAAGCGCGGTGTACCGGACGGCGAACTTGAAATAGTCGGTGAGACGGATACGACAGGCACCCGTACCCATTTCAAGCCTGATCCGGAAATATTCGATACTGTCCGATACAACTACGATACATTGGCTCAACGCCTGCGCGAGTTGGCGTTCCTTAATAAAGGCCTTACCATCACCATTGAAGATAAGCGGGAAGAAAAAGAACCGGAAACTTTCTTCTTCGAGGGTGGAATCAAGTCTTATGTGGAACATTTGAACAGGTCCAGAGAAGTGTTGCATGAACCTTTCTTTGCGGAAAAGGAAGAAGAGGAAATTACCGTGGAAGTGGCATTGCAATATAACGATGGCTTTGCCAGCAATATCTACTCCTATGCCAATAATATTCACACATATGAGGGAGGAACCCACGAATCAGGATTTAAGACCGGATTAACCCGGGTGATCAATGATTATGCCCGCAAAAACAATATGTTCAAAGAAAGTGATCCGAATCTCTCTGGGGACGATGTCAGGGAAGGACTGACTGCCATCATCTCCATTAAGCACCCTGATCCGCAATTTGAAGGACAGACCAAGACGAAGCTGGGAAATGGAGAAGCGCGGGCAATTACCGACCAGGCATTTAGTGAGATGTTTTCTAAATTCCTATTTGAAAATCCCGACTCCGCTAAAGCCATCGTTGAAAAAGGGCTGATGGCTTCCCGTGCGAGAATTGCAGCTAAAAAAGCAAGAGAACTTACGAGACGGAAAGGGGCACTGGAAGTATCCAACCTCCCCGGAAAGCTGGCGGATTGTTCTTCTAAGGATGCAACGATCAGCGAACTGTATATCGTAGAGGGAGACTCTGCCGGTGGTTCTGCAAAACAGGGAAGAGACCGGCACTTCCAGGCGATTCTTCCGTTAAGGGGAAAAATCATCAATGTGGAAAAGGCGCGTTTAGACAAAATCTTATCTAATAACGAAATCCGCATGATCATTACAGCACTTGGTACCGGTATCGGGGAGGATTTTGACATCTCCAAAGCACGTTACCACAAAATCGTAATCATGACGGACGCCGATGTGGATGGCGCCCATATCCGTACGTTATTATTGACGTTCTTTTATCGATATATGCGTCCATTGATTGAAAACGGCTATGTATATATCGCACAGCCGCCTTTATACAAAATCCAGCAAGGCAAAGCAGCTTACTATGCTTACAATGATAAAGAGATGGAGCGCATCCTTAGTGAGATTCCTAAGGCGCCAAAACCAGGCTTACAGCGTTACAAAGGGTTGGGGGAAATGAATGCGACCCAGTTGTGGGAAACAACCATGGATCCTGATTCACGAACCTTGCTGCAGGTAGGTTTGGAAGATGCGATGGATGCCGATCAAATCTTCGATGTATTGATGGGTGACAAAGTAGAACCAAGACGGAATTTCATCCAGGACAACGCTCAGTACGTCAAAAACCTTGATGTCTGATTGCAAGCTTTTCACGTAAAGAGATAGAGAAACATTTTGCAGAGACCGGCTTGTAATGGAATACCGCAACGACGAAGCTATCTTGCTTTACCATTCTCCAGTCTCTCTTCCTCATTTTGATAGGAGGTAATCCCATGGTGGATCAACAACGTCCGCAAGTTCAAGAAATAAATATTAGCCAGGAGATGAGAACCTCATTTTTGGATTATGCCATGAGTGTTATTGTCTCCAGGGCCCTTCCCGATGTCCGGGACGGTTTAAAGCCAGTACACAGACGTATTTTATATGCCATGAACGACTTAGGCATGCATTCTGATAAGGCGTACAAAAAGTCGGCGAGAATCGTCGGTGAAGTAATCGGTAAATATCATCCGCACGGTGACTCTGCCGTGTACGAAGCGATGGTCAGAATGGCACAGGATTTCAGTTACCGTTACATGCTGGTAGACGGTCATGGAAACTTTGGATCTGTCGACGGTGACTCGGCAGCTGCCATGCGTTATACAGAGGCAAGGATGTCGAAAATATCGATGGAATTGCTGCGGGATATCAACAAGGATACAATCGATTACACCGATAACTATGACGGTTCAGAAAGAGAACCAGTCGTTTTCCCATCCCGTTTTCCTAACCTTCTTGTCAATGGTGCTTCGGGAATTGCGGTCGGAATGGCAACCAACATCCCTCCGCACCATTTAGGGGAGACAATTGATGCGGTACTTGCTGTCAGCAAGGATCCTGACATTACTATCGAAGAGTTGATGGAGAATCATATTTATGGCCCAGATTTTCCGACGGCTGGCCAAATCTTAGGCCGAAGCGGAATCAGAAAAGCGTTTGAAACCGGAAAGGGATCGATTACCATCCGGGCAAAGGCTGCGATCGAAGAACATGCAAATGGCAAGTCCGATATCATTGTGACGGAACTGCCGTATCAGGTAAACAAAGCCAAACTGATCGAAAAAATCGCCGATTTGGTACGGGACAAGCGGTTGGAAGGTATTACCGACCTTCGTGATGAATCAGACCGAAATGGCATGAGGATTGTCATAGAGCTGCGCAGAGACGCCAATGCGAATGTTGTTTTAAATAACCTTTATAAGCAAACAGCGCTGCAAACCTCTTTCGGAATCAACATGTTGGCACTGGTGGACGGCCATCCAAAAGTGTTGAACTTGAAACAAACGCTTCAGCATTACCTTGAGCATCAAAAAGTGGTAATCAAACGTCGGACGGCTTATGAGCTCAAAAAGGCGGAAGCCAGAGCTCACATTCTGGAAGGCTTGCGAGTGGCCCTTGATCATCTTGATGAAGTGATTACCCTGATTCGGCAATCGAAAACAACCGATATTGCCAGGGAAGGCTTGATGAATCAGTTCGACCTTTCAGAAAAACAAGCGCAGGCCATTTTGGATATGAGACTCCAGCGCTTAACTGGACTGGAAAGAGAAAAAATCGAAGAAGAGTATCAAGAACTGGTCAAGCTGATTGAAGAGCTTCGTGCTATTTTGGCAGATGATGAGAAGGTTCTGGAAATCATTCGGGAAGAGCTGACCGAGATCAAAGAGCGTTTCAGTGATGAAAGACGGACGGAAATTGTCATCGGCGGTACAGATTTCATTGAAGATGAAGATCTTATCCCGGAAGAAAACATTGTTATTACCTTGACCCATCAAGGCTATGTCAAACGGTTGCCTTCTTCTACTTACCGTGCGCAAAAACGCGGCGGAAGAGGTATCCAGGGGATGGGGACCAACGATGATGACTTCGTAGAGCATTTGGTTTCGGCTTCCACGCACAGCCGGATTCTCTTTTTCACGAATAAAGGGAAGGTATACCGGTCCAAAGGTTATGAGGTCCCTGAATTCGGACGGACTGCTAAAGGGATACCGATTATCAACCTGCTGGAAATCGAAAAGGACGAATGGGTTAATGCAGTAATTACAGTCGACGAGTTCGATGACGACAACTATTTGTTCTTTACGACGAAACAAGGAATTTCAAAACGGACAAAGCTGTCCCAATTCGCCAATATCCGGAAAGGCGGATTGATTGCACTTAACTTGCGTGAAGATGACGAATTGATTTCGGTCCGTCTGACAGATGGAACGAAGCATATTATGATCGGCACCCAAAATGGATACTTGATCCGTTTCCCAGAGGATCAAATACGTTCAATGGGGCGTACTGCTTCAGGAGTGAAAGGAATATCCTTAAGAGGCGACGATAAGGTAGTCTCGATGGAAATCATTGAAGATGGCCTGCACGTCATGAACGTAACGAGCAATGGATATGGTAAGCGAACGCCTGCAACCGAGTACCGGATCACGAACCGTGGCGGGAAAGGGATATTCACGTCCAACCTTACTGAGAAAACCGGCAAAATCGTAGCAGTTAAAGCTGTTACAGGCGAGGAAGATATCATGATTATTACGGAAGCAGGTGTATTAATCCGGATGCCTGTCGAAGGAATTTCGATTACTGGTCGTAATACGCAAGGGGTTCGCCTGATTCGATTGCAGGAAGGCGAGGAAGTAGCGACAGTGGCTCGCATCGAAACAGAAGAAGAAGTCGAGGAAGAATTGCCGCCGGAAACCGTCGAAGAAAACGAACAAGTCCCGGTCGAACCCGGCAAAATAGAAGAATTACTGGAAGAAGCGGAAGAAGACGAAGAAGAAGAGTAATCCCAACATTCTTTTTCAGGTGGAAACGGGCTGACTGAGAGATACAGATCAGCCCGTTTTTGCCATCAATACTGTTCAATACATACCGATAAAGGGGTGCAGAAAAGGTGAAAGTACACCCATCTCAGTTAATTCCAGGCTGTGTGGTTGCAGAAGATATTCCAGGAAAAACAGGACGGCCGATAATGCATGCGAAAACAGTGTTAACGGAAGATTTGATTGATATTTTGCATTGTTTCTTAATCGAAGAAGTGGAAGTATTAACCCGCCTGGAAGATGGAATCCCATTCGTTCCTGGCCAAAAAATCATCCAGAAAGACGAACAGGAAGAGAAGCCAGCTCCAATTGATTTGCCTTTCACCGAGTTTTATACGTGGACTGTTGAACAATACAAGCGTATGTTTGTTGGATGGAGAAACGGTAAAGATGTGCAAATCAACCAAGTCAGAAAACTGATTGTCCCTTTGTTGGAAAGGGTCGATGAGATTGGCTTGAGATTGTACAACCTGCATAAGCTCTCTACTAAAAAGGACTATGTTTATCATCATGCCGTCATGATGGGGTTATTGTCTGCCTTTTTGGCAAAGAAAAGCAACTATAAGCATGAATGGATCCAAGTAGGGATAGCGGGCTTTCTGGCCGACTGTGGCATGGCAAAAATCGATGAAAATATCCTTTATAAAGCAGGAACACTCAATACCGCTGAATACGAGGAAATCAAGAAGCATCCCGTGTATTCTTACCGCATGGTAGAGCATGTTTCTACCCTTTCACAAGGAATAAAACTTGCCATTTTGCAGCATCACGAAAGACTGGATGGTAGCGGCTATCCGCTAGGGGTCGGTGGCGAAAAAATTCATCCGTATGCCAGATTCATCGCCATCAGTGATATTTATCATGCGATGACGGCTGAACGTAGTTATCAAAAGCAGCAGTCCCCATTCAAGGTTATCGAAGAAATCTTGTATGAACAGTTCGGCAAGCTGGACCATCCGTTGGTGGAAAACTTTATCAGCAGTTTGACGAACTTCGGAACTGGTACCCAAGTGATTCTGTCAAATAAGCAGCAGGCAGAAATCGTCTTTATCGAAGCCAAATACCCAACAAGGCCAATGGTACGGCTACATTCCGGACAGCAGGTTATTTCCTTGAAAGATGATCTATCCCTTTATATAGAAGAAATACTATCTTGATTTTTTAAGGTTTGAAAGACTTTCTCCGTTTTTCAAACCTTTTTTGCATGCAAAACTATTTCAGTAATGAGTGTCTTAACTTCCAAATCGGCTTGTTTCTTCATTGCTGGTCATATAAATACCATCCAAGCAGAAAAGGTACTTTGTCGGCTGTGATTTGCAGAAAGTGGACAATGAATGGATGGTCCTCGTTTGGAAGGGAATGCAGCAAGTCCCCCCACCACTCTGTTTCATAACGACAAATCATGCTTAAGTTGTAAAGCAGTAAATAGTGTGCCATGATTTCGTGCCATTCGGTGAATTGCTCTCTGCCGGAAGGAAAAAAGATCGATTCCTCCTCCCAGTCGAAAAAAACCGGCCCTTGGGAATGGGGTGTAACAGGTCCGGGAATATCGACGATCAGATGGCTTTTGGTTGTCTTTTTTGCGAGAAAAGGAGGAAAGAAAGCAGCCATTTTGCTCAAAAAGGCCGTTTCTGTCACATGGTACGTATCGAGACAGGATAGCGGAAAGCGCAGCTGGTTTTCCTGGCAGCTGCCTATCTTAATAAGCGGGGTACTGCCATGATGGAACTGAATAAGCCTGCTTACTTCCGGAATATGGGCAAAAAGACGATGCATGGCAATTTTTCTGTCTTTTAGAGGGTCGATTTGAAAGAGAACGTTTGAAAAATAAGGGAACAAGCCGTTATGTTGAATTTTGACTTCGTCCTTCCAAAAGGAATATTGTTGTTTCTTTCTCTTTCTTGTGGAAACACCATGCGCTAAAAGGGATGTATTTTCCGGATAGTCCGGCCGTTTAGTGAGCAGGCATGCCTTCAAAAGATGGACCATGCCATAAAACAGCAGGATCGGTTTTACCATAAGGGGTGCATTTCTGCTTGTTTCGTAAAAAGTCCGGCCGTGTTCCAAGTAATAGAGAAATCGGTAGCAGTTCTGGTAGCTTTTAGTTTCTGCCTCCTCCAGCTTATTTGTATGGTAACAGCGGGATAAAAAAGTTTGGGAGGTTTCCACCGACTTCAGGTATGTAAGAAAGTCATTTACTTCTTTTTTCCACATGAACAGGACCCTTTCCGACTGATTCATAAAAGACTGATTATTTAAACTTTTTCTGTTGAAACCCCTTCCTTTTGCTTGTTTTCAATGTCAAGAATTTCCGCTGTCTAATTTTGTTTATAAATGCTTGAAAAAGCAAAAGGGTTGTCGTATTGTAAGTAACAATAAGTTTTTG
This sequence comes from Virgibacillus senegalensis, assembly GCF_000821245.2. Classification (GTDB taxonomy): domain Bacteria; phylum Bacillota; class Bacilli; order Bacillales; family Amphibacillaceae; genus Sediminibacillus; species Sediminibacillus senegalensis. The sequence continues at coordinate 35,917 of NZ_LN611424.1, read as the reverse complement.
CTGTACGCTTATGATAACCAAATTTTCATAAACAATAAGATGATATCAAAAGGAGGATCCAGCAATGAGGGAGGACAAGTTTGCCAAGGAAGGACTAACGTTCGACGATGTATTGTTAGTGCCTGCCAAATCAGAAGTATTGCCAAGGGATGTATCCTTGGATACGGAGTTATCGCCAAACATCAAATTGAAGATGCCATTGATAAGTGCGGGAATGGATACAGTAACCGAAGCGGCTATGGCCATTTCCATGGCACGGCAAGGCGGATTGGGAGTCATTCATAAAAATATGTCGATAGAAGAACAAGCCGAAAACGTCGACATGGTAAAACGCTCTGAAAGTGGTGTCATTACCAACCCGTTCTTCCTGCTTCCAGATAACCAGGTCTTTGATGCCGAGCATTTAATGGGCAAGTTTCGCATTTCTGGTGTGCCAATCGTTAACAACAAAGAAGAGCAAGTACTTGTCGGAATCATTACCAACAGGGACCTTCGTTTTATTCAGGATTATTCCATCAAGATATCAGAAGTAATGACAAGTGAGCATCTCGTAACAGCGCCTGTGGGCACAACACTGACCGAAGCGGAAGAGATCTTGCAAAAGTACAAAATCGAGAAACTGCCGCTTGTAGATGATCAGGGAGTATTAAAAGGGTTGATCACTATCAAAGATATTGAAAAAGTCATCGAATTTCCTCACTCTGCGAAGGATAGCCAGGGCAGATTGCTGGTTGGAGCTGCTGTAGGAGTGACAGCAGATGCGATGACCAGGATATCCAAGCTCGTAGAGGCTGGAGTCGATGTCCTCGTTATCGATACAGCGCACGGACATTCCCAAGGTGTGATCGAGCAGGTCCGAAGAGTACGGGAAAACTACCCCGATATTGATATTATCGCCGGTAATGTGGCAACTCCGGAGGCAACAAAAGAGTTGATCGAAGCTGGGGCAAATATCATAAAGGTCGGCATTGGCCCCGGTTCTATCTGTACAACCAGGGTAGTAGCAGGTGTAGGAGTCCCGCAAATCACTGCTATTAATGATTGTGCGGAAGAAGCCCACACGCATGGCGTTCCGATTATTGCCGACGGCGGAATCAAGTATTCAGGAGATATTGCCAAAGCGATGGCAGCCGGTGCCCATGCGGTAATGATCGGCAGTTTGTTTGCAGGTGTATCGGAAAGCCCGGGAGAAACAGAAATTTTCCAGGGCAGAAGGTATAAAGTGTACCGTGGCATGGGCTCAGTATCAGCGATGAAGTCCGGATCGAAGGATCGGTACTTCCAGGAAAGCGAAGAAACGAAAAAATTGGTACCCGAAGGAATCGAAGGACGGGTTGCCTACAAAGGACCGCTGGCCGATACTGTTCACCAGCTTCTTGGCGGATTGCGATCCGGCATGGGTTATTGCGGTGCCAAAGATTTGGAAGTATTCCGGAACGAAGCGCAGTTTATCCGGATGACAGGCGCCGGGCTTCGGGAAAGCCATCCACATGATATACAAATCACCAAAGAATCGCCTAACTACTCTATATAACGTAAACAAAAGGAGCTGTCCCATCAGTCTGTAAGAGACTTATAGGGGCAGCTTTTTTTCGTTATGAATAGGAGAAGAATAGTGAACCAGGCAAACAAGAGGACAAGGTTCATCGTTTTTCCCCTGGTGGCCCTCATTCAGCCTAGTCTTTCCCGCATGATGCAAAATCGGTAATTTTTACAAAAAAGCATCGCCCCTTTCACAGGACGAGGCCCTCTTTGAAACAATACGAAAATCTAGCAACAATGCCTCCTCCCCAGTCTTGGTGTGCGACCGAATGCCCAGACGTTTTTCTTCCTTCCACCTACGAAAAAACCAAGAACTGCTTCGAAGTTTGTCGATAGGACAAATAATATTTGAATTTAATTTATTTTATTTGCTATAATGAAGTATATTTTAAAAGGGGGAAGAGTATGGAAAAGAAAAAATGGTTACTTATATTGGTTTTGACGTTTGCTTTATCCATGCTGCTGGCTGCTTGTGGCGGCGGAGAGGCCGATCCGGATTCCGGCGGCGATGAAGGAGAAGGCGATAGCGCTGACAGCGGCGAAACTCAATTTCTCAGCATTTTGACAGGTGGAACAGAAGGTACATATTACCCGCTTGGCGGTACTTTTGCCCAAATTATCAATGATAATCTTGATAATGCAGAGGCAAACGCACAATCAACGGGTGCTTCTGTCGAGAACATGAAGACAATGAGAGACGGGGATGCCGAGCTTGCCTTCACTCAAACCGACATTGCTGCATATGCGGCAGAAGGTTCTGTCATGTTCGAGGGTGATCAGATTGATAATATCCAAGCAATTGGAACCCTTTACCCGGAAACAATTCAAATTGTAACAACAGCGGACTCCGGCATCGAAACAGTTGCTGACCTGGAAGGAAAAGTCGTTTCAGTAGGTGCACCTGGTTCCGGTACAAATGCCAGTGCAACCGACATTTTGGAAGTTTACGGCCTTTCCATGGATGATATCGAAGCACGGGATCTAGACTTTGGCGACTCCACTTCCGGAATCCAGGATGGTACGATCGATGCTGCTTTCATCACTTCTGGTACTCCGACTGGAGCTGTAGAGAGTCTTGCGGCTACTACTGATGTGAACATCGTGCGTTTCGACGAAGATAAAATCCAAGAGTTGATCGATGCGCATCCTTATTATTCAGAGGACGAAATCGATGCAGGTACTTACGGTCTTGAAGAAGCAGTGAAAACAGTTGCCGTGCAGGCAATGCTCGTTACATCTGCTGATTTAAGCGAAGATGTTGTTTATGATATAACAAGAGCAATTTTTGAAAATACTGATCAAATCAGCCATCCTAAAGGAGAATTCATCTCTGCGGAATCAGCACTGGATGGAGTAGGTATTGATTTGCACCCAGGTGCTAAAAAGTATTTTGATGAAAAGGGAATTGAACAGTAAAAACAAAAACGACGAAGAGTACTGATGAGGATGTCCCGCTCCACAGCCTGCTTTTTTACTTCCTGCAGCAGACCGTGCCTTTTACGGCCGGGCCTGTTTCCTGCTGGTGGCAGAAGGTTGCTCGCGTGGACCCCTCATCTTTTTGTTTAGAAGGGATAATCTATGCTAGAAAAGAAAAGTTGGCTGTTCGCAGGAATGATTATTTTACTTGCAGCTGCCGCTGTTTTATTGTTTTATCCTTATCGTTATGTACTGGCTTTGCAAGATCCATTTACCGATGAAGTGCTAGCCTACTTGCCTGTCAAGGACACCGATCATTTTCAAATCAAGTTCACCCACTCCGTCCATCTTTCCGATGTCATCGAAGAGTATGAAATTAAAAATGAAACCATTTATCCCTATCAACTGGTTTATGAAGATACAGCCATTGGCATGCCCTCGAATGCAGGGGAAGGGGAAACATTTGAAGTGAAGGATGGAAAATACTACATTTCTAATTTGCAAGGCTCTTTTTCGCAGATCAACCTTGCAGTTGGTCAAGTAAGGGCAAACCATACTATTATTTATCAAAACCAAAGCTATTTACTTAAAGATTATGTAGGGGCAGGTACCTCCATTACCATAACCCCCACTCATGAAAGTAACTGGCATCTTTTAAAAGGGGTGAATATTCATGAGCGCTAATAATGAAACGCTTACAGAACAACAACAACAAGAATTGATACAAAAATATGACCAGGAATCATCCTACCGGTTTATAACCGGTACTATGGCTAAAGTGGTCTTTTTCGGTCTGTTGGCATTTTCTTTATATCAAATCTTTGCCACAACTATTTATCCTCTTCCTGCACAAATGCATCGTTCCATCCATATTGGGTTCGGGCTTGTGCTCATCTTCCTATTGTTCCCCGCAACAAAAAAAGGGAGATCAAGCGGAAAAATCGCCTGGTATGATTATATCCTGGCACTGCTTGGCTTTGGAGTCGGAGCTTATTGGCCATTAATGTATGAAGAGATTGTAAGAAGAGCTGGCGATATAAGTCAGATGGACATGATAGTCGGAATAATAGCAGTGCTGCTTGTTCTCGAAGCAACAAGGCGTTCAGTCGGTCTTCCTATCACGATTATCGCCGTGGCGTTTTTGGCATATGCTTACTGGGGACGACAAATGCCTGGCTTTCTCATTCATCGTGGGGTCAACATCGATAATCTCGTGCAATCGATGTTTTTCACAACCGAAGGTATTCTTGGAACACCGATCGCCGTTTCCTCCACCTTTATTTTCCTGTTCCTATTGTTCGGTTCTTTTCTGGTGAAAACAGGTGTCGGCCAATATTTCAATGACCTGGCTGTTTCCCTTGCAGGAAAACGAACAGGTGGACCAGCGAAAGTAGCGATCTTTTCCAGTGCCTTGCAAGGTACCATCAGTGGGAGCTCTGTAGCCAATGTGGTGACATCCGGTTCGTTTACGATTCCGATGATGAAGCGACTTGGCTATCGGCGAGAGTTTGCAGGTGGGGTGGAAGCAGCTGCTTCTACTGGCGGACAGCTTATGCCTCCTATCATGGGAGCTGCAGCCTTCTTGATGATTGAGTTTATCGGAATTGATTATTGGACGATTGCCAAGGCGGCAGCGATTCCTGCATTGCTTTACTTTACCGGTGTTTGGATCATGACCCATTTTGAGGCGAAGCGGACAGGTCTAAAGGGGTTATCGGATGAAGAAATTCCTGATCGCAAGCAAGTATTAAAGAAAATATATCTTTTACTGCCAATTGTGGCGATTGTCTTTTTCTTAAGCAGCGGCTTAAGTGTCATGCGGGCAGCAATTTATGGAATACTGACCACAATTTTGGTCGGAGTACTTCGCGAAGACCGTTTCCGAAAAATTTATCCGATCGTTTTTGCAGCAGTATTCGTATTGTATCTCGTGTATGGTTTTATCACTGGTGGACCGTCTGTCGTTTCTGGCTTGGTAGCAGCCGCGGTTGCCACGATCATTGTCAGCTATTTCTTTGACGGCAACTTCAAGGAATCGGTTGATGCATTGGTTGATGGCGCGAGAACGGCATTAGCGGTAGTAGCAGCTACAGCAGCTGCCGGTATTATTGTAGGTGTCGTAACCAAAACAGGCTTAGGACTGAAGCTGGCCAACAGTCTCGTCTCCCTGGCGAATGAACAAATTCTGCTGACCCTTTTCTTCACGATGGTTGCAGCAATCATTCTCGGGATGGGGTCACCGACTACTGCCAACTATGTTATTACATCAACAATCGCCGCACCTGCGATTATTTTACTGGGTGTTGGTGATTTACCTGCACACTTGTTTGTCTTTTATTTCGGCATCGTAGCGGATATCACACCACCTGTGGCATTGGCTGCCTTTGCTGCAGCTGGTATTGCTTCAGGAGAGCCGATACGAACGGGGCTCAATGCAGCTAAAATTGCCATTGCTGCGTTCATTATTCCGTACATGTTTGTCCTGCAGCCACAGCTGTTGATGATAGATACAACTGCGCTGGAGCTTATCTGGATCCTGTTCACTGCTGTAGCAGGAATGATTGCCATAGGAGCTGGATTGATCGGCTATTGGTATCGCAAAGTGTTCTGGCCTGAGCGGTTGTTTGCAGTGGCCGGAGGATTGACGTTAATTTATCCGGGCACTTATTCCGATGTGATCGGTTTGTCCGTGTTTGCCATCCTGTTGGCCTTACAGTTTTTCTACAAACGTAATAAACTGGGAGTACCGGAAACACAAGCACGTGCAAAAGCATAAACGATAAAACTGTCCTGTTGGCAAAACAGGACAGTTTTTTTCGTTATCCAAACTATATATGATTAGGGTAGAGAAATAGTTGATTTTGTGAGGTTTCCGCCAGCTATTAATCGAAAAACGTATCATTAACATCATAAGGAGGATTAATATGGCTAAACAATTACTCAAAAATGATTGGAAGGATAAGCTGCAGCAGGAATTTGAACAGGATTATTACCAGGAGTTACGTACTTTTTTAAAGCAGGAATACGGACAAAAAACAGTTTATCCAGCTATGGACCATATCTATGAAGCGTTGCATTTAACTTCTTATGCCGATACCAAAGTGGTCATTCTCGGCCAGGATCCTTATCATGGCCCAAATCAGGCGCATGGGCTGAGTTTTTCTGTTCAGCCGGGAGTAACTCCCCCGCCTTCTTTGAAAAACATTTTTAAAGAGTTGAAAGCCGATATAGGATGCCCGATTCCCGATCATGGCTACCTGAAAAAGTGGGCTGAACAAGGTGTGCTTATGTTGAACACCGTCTTAACGGTCCGGAAAGGACAAGCTGCTTCCCATCGGGGTAAGGGGTGGGAACATTTCACCAACAGAGTGATCGAGGTGCTGAATGAACGGGAGAAACCGGTCGTTTTCCTGCTATGGGGCCGTCATGCTCAGGAAAAGCAGGTACTGCTGGATACAGACAAGCATCGGGTGATCACTTCTCCTCATCCAAGTCCGTTTTCAGCGAACAAAGGGTTTTTTGGCAGCAAACCGTTCTCACGGGCCAATTCTTTTTTAGAAGAATTGGGAGAATCACCGATAGACTGGTGTTTAGCAGAGAAGGAATAAAGACAATCTATTAAACTTGGAAAGACAAGGTAGTTATTCAGGGAAAAAATACAAGTCGCTTTCTCTTGCTAATAGGTACATTTACACAAATGTCCATTCATGCCAAAACGCTTCAGAAAAGCAGTTTCGCTTTGCTCCTACCTGTGATAGAATATGAAAGATGCATACTATTTTCGTGGAGGTAGAGAAAGTTGAAACAGACATTAAAAGCATCTTTTTTTCTATTAATGGCGGTGCTGCTCGCATTTACATCGTTAGTTACAAAGCCCGGGAAGGCAAATGCGGCCGACTCGCTTGATTTGAAGGCGGAGTCTGCTATTTTGGTTGACGCGGAAACGGGTAAAATTTTATATGCGAAACAGCCTGATATAAAATTACCTCCAGCTAGTATGACCAAAATGATGACAGAATATCTTGTATTGGAAGCCATCGATGAAGGTCAAATCAGCTGGGATACGACTACGCAAATCAGTGATTATCCTTATGGAATTTCTGCCAGTAATATATCTTCTGGAGTGGGCCTGACGCAAGATAAGGATTATACAGTACGTGAGTTATACGAAGCAATGGCTATCATTTCCGATAACGGAACGACCATCGCGCTTGCTGAATTAATTGCAGGTTCTGAAGGCGAATTCGTGAAAATGATGAATGAAAAAGCAGAAGAAATGGGACTGCCGGATTATCAGTTCGTTAATGCTACCGGTCTTTCCAATTCCGATTTAGGTGATAACTATCCGGAAGGCACTGAGCCTGACGCCGATGATCTTTTGTCGGCAGAATCCACTGCCTTACTTGCCTATCACTTAGTGAATGATTATCCGGAAGCATTGGATATAACGAGCAAAATGACAACAGAATTTGAAGGAAAGACGCTGGAAAACTTGAATTGGATGTTGCCTTGGGATAATGTCAACTTCAAACAATTCGGTTTCGAGGGCGTTGATGGATTGAAAACAGGCTGGACGGATCTTGCCGGCTACTGTTTTACCGGTACAGCAGAACGAGATGGCAGAAGGCTTATCTCTGTTGTCATGAAGACAGAAAGCAAGGAAGCACGATTTGAAGAAACTGCGAAATTGCTTGATTACGGGTTTTCTCAATTTGAAAACAAAGAGGTCTTTCCTGAGGGATACCAGAAAGAAGACCAAACAAGCTTGCCTGTAACAAAGGGAAAAGAGGACGAGGTTGCGATCGCTTCTAATGCAGCGATGAATGCCCCTGTTCAAAACGGCGAAGAAGAGAACTATGATGTCACGTACAAGCTTGACGAAGAAAAGCTGAATAAGGATGGCGAGCTCGTCGCTCCCCTTGAAAAAGGCGAAAAGGTTGGGACAATGGAGCTGACTTATGAGGGCGAAGCCGATTACGGTTACATCACCGGAGAAAAACAAGGGCAGACGGTTGATCTCGTAACGACAGAGGCTGTCGAAAAAGCCAATTGGTTCTCTTTATCCATGAGCGCTATCGGTAATTTCTTCAGTAATATTTTTTCTTCCGTATCAGATACTGTGAAGGGTTGGTTCTAGCCCGAATACATTCTGGTTGGGGTTTTCAAAAAAATAAGGTAAAATATTGAATAATCAATGAAAGATGCTAATTAAAGAGTGATTATATATGGGAGGAATACAGAATGTCTAATTTTGGTACTGATCGCGTTAAACGTGGAATGGCAGAAATGCAAAAGGGCGGCGTCATCATGGATGTTGTCAATGCAGAACAGGCAAAGCTTGCAGAAGAAGCCGGGGCTGTAGCTGTTATGGCTTTGGAAAGAGTTCCATCTGATATCCGTGCGGCCGGTGGAGTTGCAAGAATGGCAGACCCTACCATTGTAGAAGAAGTGATGAATGCTGTATCCATTCCGGTAATGGCGAAAGCAAGAATTGGACATATTGTGGAAGCTCGTGTGCTGGAGGCAATGGGCGTCGACTATATCGATGAAAGTGAAGTATTGACTCCAGCGGACGAAGTATTTCACCTCAATAAGGCAGAATATACGGTACCGTTTGTCTGCGGCTGCCGCGATTTGGGAGAGGCTTCCCGCCGTATCGGGGAAGGTGCTTCAATGCTTCGTACCAAAGGCGAGCCTGGTACAGGAAATATCGTGGAAGCAGTTCGTCATATGCGTGAAGTTCAATCACAAATCCGTAAACTTGTTGGAATGTCCGATGATGAAGTGATGACATTTGCCAAAGATTTGGGTGCTCCTTACCATGTCTTGCTTGAAATCAAAGAAAAAGGCCGTCTTCCGGTCGTTAACTTTGCAGCCGGCGGTGTTGCCACTCCTGCCGACGCAGCGTTGATGATGCAACTGGGAGCAGATGGCGTGTTTGTAGGCTCCGGTATCTTTAAATCGGATAACCCTGAAAAGTATGCCCGCGCTATTGTGGAAGCAACAACACATTATCAGGATTATGAAATGATCGGCCAGATTTCCAAAGGTCTCGGTACAGCCATGAAAGGCATTGAAATTAGCACGCTTGCACCGGAAAACCGCATGCAGGAGCGTGGCTGGTAAGCAACATTGATAACATTTGATTTTTGGACAATAAACCTCTAAAAGGAGAAATGCAGCATGATAAAAATAGGGGTATTAGGCCTGCAAGGTGCGGTTAGGGAACATATTGATTCTGTTGAAGCATCTGGTGCCGAAGGCATTATCATCAAGAAAAAAGAGCAACTGGAAGAGATTGATGGCTTGATTCTTCCAGGCGGTGAGAGCACGACCATGCGCCGTCTGATTGATAAATATGATTTTTTTGATGCATTAGTCAATTTTGGAAAACAAGGCAAGCCTATTTTTGGAACATGTGCTGGATTGATTTTATTAGCCGGGGAAGTTGTCGGCCAGGAAAAAGCTCATTTGCAATTGATGGATATGAAGGTGGAACGAAATGCTTTCGGACGCCAAAAAGAGAGCTTTGAAGCTGAATTAACCATTAAAGGGGTAGCAGAGGATTTTAATGCTGTATTTATCCGTGCCCCGTATATTCGGGAAGCAGGAGAAGATGTCGAGGTGCTGGCTGTATACAACGATGCCATCGTAGCAGCAAGACAGGGACAGTTCCTTTGCAGTGCTTTTCATCCAGAACTGACGGATGATCACCGGATGACAGCCTATTTCGTTTCCATGGTGGAAGAATCAATGAAAGAACTTGCATCTTAAGGTGATTTTCGCTATTCTAAACTATAATATTGCAATGTAATGACAGGAAATAGTAACGAGAAGCTTCTCTTTAGAGAGCCGGTGGCTGGTGAAAACCGGTGTGAGGTCCTTGTGAATCCATCCTTGAACAGGTATGCCCCAATGCATACCCGGTTAACACCGTTATCGTCAGTGAGCCGGAAGAAATGTTTTATTTCTTCAATAAGGGTGGTATCGCGGGAGAAAACTCTCGTCCCTGTAATATTTTCAGGGACGAGAGTTTTTTATTGGTTAAGGATAGTAGACTCCATCGAGCGTATGGAAAGACTATATGAAGGAGGAATAACTTATGCTGGATATGAAATACTTACGAAACAATTTTGCAGAGGTCAAAGACAAACTAAAACATCGTGGAGAGGATTTATCAGAACTCGACAAATTCGGTGATTTGGATGAACGGAGACGGGAATTGATTTCCGGTACAGAAGATCTAAAGGCTAAACGTAACGACGTTTCAAAGCAAATCGCTGAATTGAAAAAGCAGAAACAGGATGCTGATCCATATATCAAAGAAATGCGCGAAGTAGGAGAAAAAATCAAAGCATATGATACAGAGTTGAAAGAAGTCGAGGAGAAGTTACAAACTCTTTTGCTATCGATTCCGAATATCCCGCACGAAAGTGTGCCCCTAGGAGAAGATGAAGAAGATAACGTGGAGGACAGAAAATGGGGCGAAGCGCCTTCTTTTGCGTTTGACGCGAAAGCACATTGGGACATTGCTACGGACTTGGATATCCTTGACTTCGAAAGAGCTGCTAAGGTGACAGGGAGCCGCTTTGTATTCTATAAGGGTCTTGGTGCAAGACTTGAACGCGCATTGATCAGCTTCATGATGGACTTGCATGCAGAAGAACACGGCTACGTAGAAATGCTTCCTCCATACATGGCCAATCGTGCGAGTATGACCGGAACCGGGCAGCTGCCAAAATTCGAAGAGGACGCCTTTAAAGTTGCCGATACCGATTACTTTTTAATCCCGACTGCAGAAGTTCCGGTAACCAATTATCACCGGGATGATATTCTGTCTGTAGAAGACTTGCCTAGAAAATATGTGGCTTATAGTGCATCCTTCCGTTCTGAGGCTGGATCAGCCGGCCGGGATACGAGAGGATTAATCCGTCAGCATCAGTTCAACAAAGTGGAGCTGGTTCAGTTTGTTAAACCTGAGAATTCTTACCAGGTATTGGAGGAACTCACGGGTCATGCCGAAAAAGTGCTTCAGTTGTTGAAGCTGCCTTATCGAGTGATGAGTATGTGTACAGGAGATCTTGGTTTCACTGCTGCCAAAAAGTATGACATTGAAGTATGGCTTCCAAGCTATGATGATTACAAAGAAATCTCGTCTTGCTCCAATTTTGAGGATTTTCAAGCAAGAAGGGCTGGGATCCGTTTTAGAAGAGAGGAAAAAGCAAAGCCAGAATTTGTGCATACGTTGAACGGTTCCGGTTTAGCAATCGGGAGAACTGTTTCGGCGATTTTGGAGAACTACCAGCAGGAAGATGGAACGGTAGTGATTCCTGAAGTATTGCGACCTTACATGGGTGGAAAAGAAGTAATAAAATAATAAAAGAGGCTAAAAAAAGGCTTTGAAATAATCATTCTCCAGTGCTTTTGTTACAAAAACAAAAATCTCCTTTTAATGGTTGACATCAATTTTTTCAAATGGTATATTAATTGATGTCGACACGGAGGATTACCCAAGTCTGGCTGAAGGGAGCGGTCTTGAAAACCGCCAGGGGCTTCACCGCCCGCGGGGGTTCGAATCCCTCATCCTCCTCCATAATTATACACGCAAACAAATTGGAGATTATACAGAAAAAAATCGTTACTATTGTAACGATTTTTTTTATTTGATTCCAGGGCATAAATGGCATTCGGTGATACGAGGCGAAAACAAACAACATTAATCATTGATTTACACCTTGACAGAAAGCGCTTTTCCTTGCATAATACTTAAAAATAAACCATCGCGAAGAACAGGCCAGTAAATAATGTCCTGCGAAAGAGAGTGGAATTCACCGGCTGAAAGATTCCATCGCATCAGGCATTATTGAAACCTACCTGGGAGCTGTCAGGCTAAAAAACTGACCGTCGCCGGCGTTAACGGTTCGAGCGGGCATCTGTTTCACATGGAACAATGCCAAGCAAGGTGGTACCGCGGATTTTAACCCTCATCCGTCCTTTCTATTATAAGGACAGGTTGGGGGTTTTATATTTTGGTTAAAATAAGATAGCGAAAATCCAAGGAGGAGATCGACATGTTTCATAAAATCGCTTTTATTGGAGCAGGATCCATGGCAGAAGCAATCATGACAGGTATATTAGCCAAAGGTATTTTACAGGCTGATCAAATTTGGGTGACCAACAAAGAAAACAAAGAACGGCTAGAACGATTGAAAAACGTCTACCATGTTCAATGTTCCAAGGACAAACAGCAGGTTGTCCAGGGGGCGGATGTCATCATCCTGTCGATGAAGCCGAAGGACATTACGGAAGCATTAGAAGATTTGAAGGCATATATAACTAATAAACAAATCGTCGTTTCTGTATTGGCGGGTGTATCGACCGACTATATCTCGGAACAATTGGACAAAGGTTGTCCAGTTGTACGGGCGATGCCGAATACATCTGCGACCATTGGCTATTCTGCAACGGCTATAGCGGGAGGGAAGCAGGCAGGACAAGAGCATATTCATATGGTGAAGAGTCTGTTTCACGCAATCGGTACGACGACGGTAGTGGAGGAAGATGATCTCCATACGATAACCGGACTGTCCGGCAGCGGACCTGCTTATATTTATTATTTCGTCGAGGCGATGGAGGATGCAGCTGCCGAAGCAGGCTTGAAGCCGGAAATAGCCAAGGAATTGATTATCCAGACACTTGTCGGGGCAGCGGAAATGTTGAAGAACTCAGATGAGCAACCGTCTGTCCTGCGGGAAAAAATCACCAGCCCGGGAGGAACGACACAGGCTGGACTAGAAACATTGGAAAAATATAAATACCAGGAAGCGTTAATGGAATGTATCAAACAGGCAGCAGCTCGTTCGATCGAGCTGGGCAGTCCATATCAGGCAAAAAACCATGCCGGCAAATAAATAGCAGTTCTCCTGTTGATGGCATGATAGGAGAACAAAAAAGAGCCCGGCATACTTGCGCCGGACTCTTTGTTTCATCGCTGAGAAAGCATTCTACTTTTCAAATGAGCTTAGGTTAATTGCCCGGACTTCCATTTACGGGACTGCTGAATAAAGTGACCGATTTTCTCCAGAACTGGTTCGATCGAGCTTTCGTCATTCAACAGATCGTAATCCGCAATGTTAATCCTTAGAATTGGGCAGGAATTGAAATTGTTGATCCAATTTTCATACCGTTTGTGCATCTCTTCCCAGTATGCAATTGGTGTCTGTTGTTCCATCGGACGGCCGCGCTCTTTTATCCTTCCGAGAATGTCCTCGATGGAACCTTCCAGATAAATGAGTAAGTCAGGATGTGGGAAGTAAGGTGTCATGACCATAGCGTCGAACAAGCTTTTATAGGTTTCATAATCGACTTGTGACATGGTTCCTTTGTCATAATGCATTTTGGCGAAAATACCGGTATCTTCATAAATGGAACGGTCTTGGATAAAACCGCCACCGTATTCGAATATCCGTTTCTGTTCCTTAAAACGTTCAGCCAAAAAGTAAATTTGCAAATGGAAGCTCCAGCGTTCAAAGTCCGCATAAAACTTATCCAGATACGGGTTTGTATCCACTTTTTCCAGCGACGTGCGGAAATTCAAAGCGTCTGCCAAAGCGTTGGTCATGGTTGATTTTCCGACTCCGACTGTTCCAGCTATGGTAATGACACTGTCATTCGGAATGTTATAACGTTCTCTCAAATTCATTTGACTACTTCCCCTTTTCTTAAGTGCTCTTCGACAGTATGGATGATCCCGTCCAGGTCATCCTGGTATTTAACAAAATCCAGAACGTCGCCATTTAAGCGGATGACCGGTATTTCCGGATTCATTTGTTCAAATTGGTTCATGAATTCATTGTAATCCTTGGATAGCTGCTCCAAATAGGCGGGTTGAATGTTTTGTTCAATATCACGGCCGCGCATCCGGATTCGCCCTAACAGGGTATCAAGGCTGGCGTCCAAATAGATCATCATATTTGGTTTCGGCATGTCTGCCGTTAATATGTTATAAATTTGCGCATACTTATCAAATTGTTTTTCCTTTAACGTACGCTTGGCAAAAATCATGTTTTTCGAGATATGGTAATCAGCGATTACAGGCTTTCCTTGTTTTAAGTATTTCGTTTCAATGTCTTCGAGCTGCTTGAAACGATTGCATAAGAAAAACATTTCTGTTTGAAAGCTCCACTCTTCTATGTCATCATAAAATTTCCCCAAGAACGGATTTTCTTCTACTATTTCTTTCAGCAAGTTTAGTTCAAAATGAGCAGCAAGTTTTTTAGCAAGCGATGTTTTGCCTACCCCGATGGGTCCTTCTACAGCAATAAACGGAAGTTGTCCCATTTCTCCTCCTCCAATCATCAAGCAAGGTGCTAATCTATAGTTAGAAAAAATATAAAGTCCATTATTCGTTATTATTCGACAGACAGATACCATTTTATCACACCGGTCCAGTCTGGAATAGTCTTCTTTAAAATTGTCATGTTTTTCCCTTTTCAAGCAGCGTAGTATTTTGTATAATAAGTAGTGCTTCCTTTTTACCAGCATTCATTAACTTATGGCTCCATAGCTCAGGGGATAGAGCAATGGTTTCCTAAACCATGTGTCGCAGGTTCGAATCCTGCTGGGGCCATCACCAATGAATACAGTAATAGCAAGGGTTTTCGCGGTTTGCGTACCCTTGCTATTTTTTTCTTTATGCCTCATTTGGGCCGAGTATGGGACATTTCACGTTTGAATCGAATCTTTGTTCTCATTTTTGGCTCCGAAAATTTCATCGCCAAATTGTTCAGCTGCAGCTCTCTGGATGTTAGGGAGCACGTGTGAATATAAATCTAATGTAACTGTAATCGATGAATGTCCCAGTCGTTCTTGAACTACTTTAGGGTGAACCCCTTGCTTCAACATTAAGGTTGCGTGGGTATGTCGGAAATCATGAAAACGGATGAACTTCAACCCGGATTTCTTCATAAGCGGTCTCCAACTCCTGTCCAGGTTTCGCGGCAATATAAAGGATCCATTATTAGCTGCAAGGATTAAGTCTTGATCTTCATATTTATCTCTATTTTCCATTTTAAAAGACATCTGCTGCTTTCTATATGTCTTTAGTTCTTCTAGTACATGATTAAATAAGGAAATGGTTCTTTGATTTTTACTTTTTGTTTCACCTATTTTATACCCACCGCCTTTTTTCCTTGTGACGGCTTGCCTTACAGCAAGAAGCTTATTAGAAAAGTCAATGTCTTGCCAACGAAGAGCGAGTATTTCACCTTTCCGCATTCCGGTAGACAACGCCAACAAGTAAGCAACATAGAATCGATCTCCTTTTGAAAACTCTAAGAAATGCTGCAACTCAAACTCGTCCCATACCTTCATTTCATATTTCTCTGGACGAGGAGGCTTTATGGGAGTACAAGGATTACGCACCGCCCATTCCCATTTAATAGCATCATTGAAGGCGTTATTTAAAACTCGGTGCATATGGACAATAGATTGATTTGATAGTACCTCGTTTTCTATATATTCATCGTAAATTTCCTGTATATGGACAGGCTTCACTTCATTTATTTTTGCCATTCCAAGATTAGGTATCCAGTGATGCATGATGTAGGGCTTATAGTGTGCGTATGTCCCTTCAGATACATTAACCCTTTTATGATCAAGCCACCTTAGTAGGAAGTCCTTGAGGGTCATCTCTTTTTGTTCTACAAAAGTACCCTCCATGATTTGCTGCATGATTTTGTTTCTTTCGAGTCGAGCGGTTGTTTTAGATTTATAAGGGCCGAATCGTGGCCTCTTTCTTTTACCGGTTTTAGGGTCCTTACCAATATCCATACGAAATCCATAGCCACCAGAATCCAACGGGTATATTTTTGGTTCTCTCATTTCAATGCCCCCATTTTAAATGAATTTTGGAAAAAAGATTCTCTCTTTTTCCTTAAAAACATATCCAATCGTTTTTCGGCAAATTCGAATTCCACATTGAATAATTCAGTGAGTAGTTGAATTGCCTGATTTCTGATAGGTGGAATTTTAATACCTTCTAACATGAATGTCGGCACACAAAAGTGATACGAGAAAACAGTTGCATCCCATTCCTGGTAGTTGACAAAGTCTTGGGGTAAGCTAGGATGGTTCCCGACATGTCTTTCACGGTGCCCAAGCTCATGGCCGAAACGCTGCCATAATCTTTCGCTCGAAGAATGCTCGATTACAATACAGTCATTTTCTTCATCGTAAAAACTAACAGATTTGGAAAATACGATGTCTACATTAAGTCTTTCCGCCAAAATAAAAATGTCTAATTGGCATGGAAGTTTAATTGCTATTGATGAATATAACTCTTTGATATAGTCCTCTAATGCTGAATAAACCAAATTGACTAATCCCTTTTAAGAACAAGTGTTCGGTTTTATGTTATAAATAAAAGCCCTTAACAGAGCCCTTATTTATATTTCTCGTCAGTAATTAAGTAAAAATAATCAATATTTCCGCTATCAGCAGCAAAAGCACTTAGTTCAGAAAGATTTGCAATGCCTTCCCATCTAGTAACCATTTCATTTTCAAAATCAGGCGCGACCTCATCAAATCCTACTAATACTGATAATTTCTTACGATCGTCTGGTACCTTAATGGGTTCTTCTGGGGTGAGGGTTATACGAGCTGATGTCCCATCTATGTACATTACTTCCAGTCCATTACTGTATGTCTCAGTATGCGCGGCCTGGCCATCTAAGGTAGACTCTTCGGTAGATTCAGGGTCCCCAAATTTATCGCGTATATCTTCTTGAGACATTTTAGATATAGCATACAAATCGATTAGAAATTCATTTTCTGACTCCTCAGTGTCTTTTTTCTTACTTTCGGTTTGCGCTTCCTCAGATGGCTCTTCCGTTTGTTTTTTGGAACTAGAGACACTATCTTTTTCTTCTGTTCCTTCATCTTTATTTACCGGTTCTCCCCCACTGTACTTGGTGCAACCTGCCAGTAAACATGCTACTGAGAGAAGGATAAAAAGTTTTTTCATTAAGAAGCCCCCTCTATTTCTTAGAATTAAAGACTTGCGAAGTCCTTTTAGATGAATATTCTTAACTTTGCCCCACGTTAAGCGGGGTTTATTACTTATCAAATTAAATCTTCGATACAAAAAAGCAGCCTTTTACAGACTGCTCAGCTAACCGACACATCCACAATCTCACTCGGTAAAAGTGGAAAATTATAAATATGGGTTAAACAACAAAAAAAGCCTTCACCTTATTTATGAGGTGAAGGCTTTAATAATGATATTAATACCCGTATCTCCAGTTATAATCCCAACCATTAAATGTATTCACATAAGCAGTTTCTGTTTTAATAGCTTTTCTGCTGCCGGTGGTTCCAACTGGATACCTATAATAAGTGGAAATTACCTTGTACCTTTTAATTTTAGGTCTTACTATAATTGTCTTAGTTTGCCCTGTACTTAAACTAATTGTATAGCTTGTGCCGTGTGTTTGTGACTTACCAATTGTGACTCCTAAAGAACTTCCAATCGCTGATTTACCTATGGAGTAGTTTCCAGAAATGGTGTTTGTGTAGCTTCTGTTAAGGGTGGTCGATTCATTAACACTTAAAGTGCCAGGACTGTGACCTGTAGGACCAACTCTCCAGCTACCAAATGAATTACTTACTACAGAGGTAGAAGTGACTACCCATTTGTATTCATATAATTGATTAGGAGTGATTTCTCCTTCAACTTCTTTGGAGTCTGTACTTGCGAAGCTAGATGAAGGTGCAGCTAAAAACAGGGGAATTAACAAAATACTGGAAATAATTGTGTGAAACATCCTTACTTTAATAATTTTTCCTCCTCTAAAAAATAATGTATTTGAATTTTACATATATTATGATACAGTAAATATTTGATAAGTTAAGAATATTCAAAAAATTTAAAGCTTAAGGAGGTAGTATTAGTTGAGAGAAAAAACATTTTTAATATTAGGTGTGGTTTTTTTTCTGGCTAGTGGTTTTGTTTATACGTTGGAACGGTTAAATGTTTATGTGTATTGGCTAGCACAGTCTTTAAACGGTGAGTTTCCTGTTAAACCAGATATGTCTGAAGCTTTTAATAATTTATTTGTTCCAATATTTCTTGCCCTTGGAATAGTATTTTTTGTTGTTTACTTTGTTAAAAGGTCCAACTCATAATACAGTGATAGATGCAAACTATCGGATTAAGTATTTGTTTTTGTTTTATATAGCTAGCGACTTATAAGCCGGTCCCTAAGCGGGACATAGTAAACAATTATGGTTAATTACTCACCCTTATTTTACGGGAATGTTTCTTATTTAACCCCGTGAGATAGGGAAGAACAAATACACACAAAGGCAAATAAGTAAGTCCTAACGATTTCCTAAACCATGTGTCGCAGGTTCGAATCCTGCTGGGGCCATCACGCCAAGGGGCTGTTCTACTTAGAACAGCCCCTTTTTCACAAATAGTTTTGACATCATTTTTCATTAAGTTTGTTATAGTTTAAAAAACAAATAGGGACAAGCGAGCGAAAAAACCGATAAAATTCCTATGCCTATGGCACCCGCCTTATTTCCTTCCTTGTAAACCGTTCGTGAGAAGGAACCACAGTAAAATGCGATATACAAAGAGAAAAGTGTAATGATTATTGTCCCCATACTTAATCCCTCACTTCACCGATATTTGAGTCATCGATCATTTTTCCGAAATATAACTGCTTTAATTTAAAATCGACATGGATCTCTGCATTCGGATAAATGTTGTGACTCCAGTCTGCCTTCTCGTACTCGTCTATCGTAGAAAAATATTTCCTTATATATAAGGACCAGTAAAAAGCATCTGTTTTGTATTCTTCTTGTGTTTTTTTAATTAGATTATTTGCTTCCTCCTCTGCTATCTTGGGAATATATGCTTTAAGTAGTGACCGGTTTTCTTCATTCTGTGAGTAATCAATTAGACTGGGAACCCCGATAATTTCGATTGTGAAGGGAATGGTTACGTTGATCTTTGTGGGTTGATCTTTCCGGTAATCAATCTTCACATCAATGGGGCGGTCTTTTGTAAAGTTAGCTGCAATCCGGTACTTTTTATTTTTCGGATCTGGGTAGGTGCTATACAATGCTTCCATTTCCATGGTGTCATCGAGGATGTTGGCCATTCTTGTCTCCTGGCCGTTGAGAATATCAATCATTTTCCCTTCTTTGAAAACAGCTGATCCCATAAATTGTGTAGGATTTCCGCCTTCTATCGGAATTTGACCGGCAATGTATTGATCTTCATTGCCTTGTGGCTTTTCTTCTGATTGTTGAGTAGTAGCATAAATAGCGAGGAAGGCATCTGCATCCCCCTCTGTTATTTGAAAGAATCGATGGATATCTGCTTCTGGAATGATCCCTGTTTCTGTCGCACGATTAATCATGTACTGATAATATTTGTGCGGACGGGTTTCCAATAGGGGCTGGTTATTTTTTAAAAAGTCACTTGCATTTTCCTTTGAAACAATAATCTGCACCGACCTCCTAAGTTCAGTTGTCCGTGTTGCAGCCTGGATAAGGCGCAGAAATTCACCAGATCTGGCTAGTTCTTCCGACACAACCACCACTTTGGTGTGATCTAAAGCGATTTGTTTGGTCATGACTGAATTAGCGGTATCTTTTGTGGCAATTAAATCGTTTCCTTCCAGGGTGACGGTTTCTCTAGGTTCCTCTTGTGATCCACCGCTGGAAATGGTACTTCCAACCTCCGGATTTGCCGCTTGAAAGGTAATCCGAAATCTGCCTTCCTCATCTGCTTTATCGATACCGATGGCTATCACGTAAGACTGCTGTTCCACTTCAATTTGATCATAGCAACCAGTTAACGGAACGAGAAATGGTATCAGCAAGCATATCCTTTTTATCATCGTCGTAAATCTCCTTTGATTTTGGCTACCAACCATAGTAAAACGGGAAAACCAACGAAGAAGGGAGTAATTATGTTCATGAAAAATGACTTAAATACCAACTCATTGATTACAGCGTTTTCGGGAATCATTCCGATAACTATCCCGAAGAAGGCAAACGGAAGAATCAGTGGTTCGAACTCCTTTATATTAAAGACTGCACCGAAAATCCACGAAATAAAATACAAATAAATCATATACTTGATGAATGCTGCAAACAGCCAAAAAATCATGAAGAATGTCTCGATATTGGTAAAGAAATCCCCCATATTGACGTATTGGGTCAATTCATGGAAAGGAAAAGCAATTTTATCAATTGAATTGTAATCAAAGGTGGTGCAGTAAAGAAAGAAAAAAAACGTCATTTCTATAAAGACAAAAGTGAACCCACTTAATACGCCCAATCTGAATTTTCTTGAGCTGTCAAATGTGGTATAAGCCATTGCCAACAAAAATAGATCAGAGAATAATGATGCCTTTTTTGCTCCTTCGATTACTAAATGCTTAAGACCGTTGCCGAAAATAGGAAATATTCTATCGGTAATTGTCTCCCTGAAAATTAACACTGCAAGCAGCAACACCGATGCCTTAATGTAAAATAAAAATATCCAAGAAGCAGATCCCATTGTCTCAAGTCCTCTTTTCGCCCCATAAAAGGCAATGGCAAACAAAATGAAAAAAATAAAGGGAGTGGGAGAATCAGGGAAATAAAGCAGCTTTAGCTGCTCCGTATAGCTTCTGCCTTCAATCGACATCAAAACAAAGAAAATCAGAAACAAGAGGAAAGCGATGACTTTACCAAGACGCCTTCCCAAAACTTGTACAATTAGCTCAACCAAGTTTTTGTTCTCATATTGTTTTAGCAAATAATACAGTAAAAGAACAGACGGAAGGATGACAGCCAATGAAACCGTAGGCATCAACCAGAAAGCATTTGCTCCTGTTTGCGCAAACAGAGATGGGGTAGTGTTCGATATTTTCACCCCTATCATTAAAATTATCATGGCAAATGCTTCTCTGGCCCGCAGCCTGGATTCTTTTTTATACAATGTCGTCCCTCCTGTTCCTTTATCCTTTTTTTCTTAAATCTTTCGGCTTTATTTGCCCAGGTCTGAAGTACTCATTTTTGATTATCTTCCTGAACAATGTATCGTTGGTGGATTTATAGCTTGGAGACAATGGTGCCAAAAAGGGTACGCCAAACGACCGCAATGATGCTAAGTACATCACCCATAATAAAAATGCACCGGTTAAACTCAACATCCCGAGAAAAGAAGCTGCAAAAATAAACAGGAACCGAGTTATCCGAATGGTGAAGTTCATACTAATATTGGCCACAGCAAATGAGGATAGACCAGAAAGCGCAACAACTATTACAACAATCGGACTGACAATGTTTGCTTCTACGGCCGCCTGCCCGATGATTAAAGCACCTACGATTCCGATTGTCGGTCCCAGAGGATTTGGTATTCTCAGTCCTGCTTCTCTTATTAATTCAAAGGATATTTCCATAAGTATGACTTCAAAAATAACTGGAAAGGGCACTCTTTCTCTTGCGCTGACGATTGCTAAAAGCAGGTCAGGTGGAATCATTTCACTATGATAGTTGGTTACAGCTACATAAACTCCTGAAACTAATAAAGAAATCAAAAAAGCTAAAAAGCGAATAAGCCGGGAAAAGTTCCCGAATAAAAAACGTAAGTATCGATCCTCTTCAGAGTGAAAAAAAGACCAGAAAGTAACTGGAAGGATCAAACAAGCGGACGAGTTTTCCATCAATAAGACGATATATCCATCTTCCAGATAGGAAGCCGCACGATCGGGGCGCTCTGTGTATAATAAACTGGAAACAACTGAATAGGGTCGTTCTTCAATATATTGCTCGAGTGATTCAATATTTCTGACATTATCTACCGATAACTGATCAAGCCGTTCCTTGACATTTTCCAGTACTTCATTGTTTACAATGTCCTTTATATACATGATGGTGACATCGAGCTTTGAGCGGCTGCCCACTGGTTTAGCTTCGGCAATCAATTGTTTGTCGTGAAATCTTTTACGCACTAACGAGATATTGACATTTAAAGACTCCGTGAAGGCCTCTTTTGGTGCTTTTACTGCATTTTCATTTTCCGGTTTTTCGATTCCCCGATGTTGAAAGTCTGCTACGTTTACGGAGTAAGCTGTTTTACTGTCTTCTAGTAGTAAAACGACATTTCCACTGTTTATATCATCTACAATACTGTCAAAATCGGATAGCTCCTTGATTGCTTCAAGGGTAATAATCGAATTTATATTCTCTCCTTTTGCTTCTAGTAAAGGGCGGATAATTCCCTCGTGAATTTTTGTACCATTAACAATTGAAGAGTAAAAAAACAGTCTTACCTTCTGATTTGAGTACCTTGCAGTTATTTCACGAGTTGAAAAATCTTTATTAAGCTCGGAGGAAAATAATTGTTTGAGATGAGTTGTGTTTTTCTCCAGGTTTCTACTCAAAGGGACTTCCTTATTGTCTTTAGCTGTATTTTTTTCCTTAAAGAACACAAAATCACCTCTATGCGTTATACTGCTCCCTATTGTTTGTAGAAATGGATAATTTATAAATATAATTTTCATACAGAGGTTTTTTTTAAAATGAAAAGGAAAAAACAGAGGGGTAGTGGTTGGTAACGGAGTTTACGGGAAGTAACAAAAAAGCGTTCACCAGAATGTGGTGAACGCTTTTTTCATAGTTGTTATGCCTGTGTAGTTGCTTCCAATTCGATCGAAACTTTGATATCGTCACCGATCAAGACGCCGCCTGTTTCTAGTGCAGCATTGTAAGTCAAGCCATAATTACTGCGGGTAATTTTACCTTCGCCGCTGAAACCGTAGACTTGGTTACCCCAAGGATCCTTGCCGCTTCCTTCGAAATCAACTTTGAATGTTTCCTGGCGAGTTGTACCGCGAATCGTCATGTCGCCTGTAACTTCGTACTCATCATCGCCGACTTTTTTCACATCAGTGGATGTGAACGTGATTTTTGGGTTGTTTTCGATGTCGAAAAAGTCTGCAGAACGCAAATGCGTATCACGCTGGTCGTTGCGGGTATCAATGCTGTTTGCATCAATCACAAATTCGATTTCAGCAGAAGTTAGATCTTCCGGATCAGCTGTTATGGTTGCATCAAACTCATGAAAAGTTCCTTTCACTTTAGAAACCATCATGTGTTTTACAGAAAAGTCGATACTTGTGTGGGTTGGATCCACATTGAATGTTTGTTTTGCCATTTTTCTTATTCCCTCCATCTTTTAATTAAAAGCCTGTTGGTGCGTTATTTTTAATGACTCGCTTACTTTATGTAAGTAAGTATATATTAGTAAATGATAAACGTCAACCTTTTTATCTCGAAACTAGGATACTTTTTAGAAAAGAAGGGGACTGTCGCTTACCAAACGATTACCATCAAGGATAATTTGGAAATTGGTTAAGGTTTTTCTCAAGGTTTTTCTCTTTAAATTATTCGGTAAATCATCTAAAATAGGAAGTAATTAAGGGAATTTTTCAAAAATTTAATAAACACATCTAAGGCAACATAAGGTTTAGAGGGGTAGTGAAAGCTTTTTTGAAATCGTTTGCAAAAAATATTTCGGATGAGGTGATCTAATGGACATGCAACCTATTGCAGCTCGTGAAGGCAATCATAATTTAAAGGATTACGAGAAAACCCGCCAGTCGTTTGATTGGGAAGAAGTAAAAAAAGAATTTAGCTGGTACGAAAG
>NZ_LN611424.1:0-11761 GCF_000821245.2 Virgibacillus senegalensis | reverse complement strand
CCGATCAAGACGCCGCCTGTTTCTAGTGCAGCATTGTAAGTCAAGCCATAATTACTGCGGGTAATTTTACCTTCGCCGCTGAAACCGTAGACTTGGTTACCCCAAGGATCCTTGCCGCTTCCTTCGAAATCAACTTTGAATGTTTCCTGGCGAGTTGTACCGCGAATCGTCATGTCGCCTGTAACTTCGTACTCATCATCGCCGACTTTTTTCACATCAGTGGATGTGAACGTGATTTTTGGGTTGTTTTCGATGTCGAAAAAGTCTGCAGAACGCAAATGCGTATCACGCTGGTCGTTGCGGGTATCAATGCTGTTTGCATCAATCACAAATTCGATTTCAGCAGAAGTTAGATCTTCCGGATCAGCTGTTATGGTTGCATCAAACTCATGAAAAGTTCCTTTCACTTTAGAAACCATCATGTGTTTTACAGAAAAGTCGATACTTGTGTGGGTTGGATCCACATTGAATGTTTGTTTTGCCATTTTTCTTATTCCCTCCATCTTTTAATTAAAAGCCTGTTGGTGCGTTATTTTTAATGACTCGCTTACTTTATGTAAGTAAGTATATATTAGTAAATGATAAACGTCAACCTTTTTATCTCGAAACTAGGATACTTTTTAGAAAAGAAGGGGACTGTCGCTTACCAAACGATTACCATCAAGGATAATTTGGAAATTGGTTAAGGTTTTTCTCAAGGTTTTTCTCTTTAAATTATTCGGTAAATCATCTAAAATAGGAAGTAATTAAGGGAATTTTTCAAAAATTTAATAAACACATCTAAGGCAACATAAGGTTTAGAGGGGTAGTGAAAGCTTTTTTGAAATCGTTTGCAAAAAATATTTCGGATGAGGTGATCTAATGGACATGCAACCTATTGCAGCTCGTGAAGGCAATCATAATTTAAAGGATTACGAGAAAACCCGCCAGTCGTTTGATTGGGAAGAAGTAAAAAAAGAATTTAGCTGGTACGAAAGCGGAAAAGTAAACGCAGCTTATGAAACGATCGACCGACACGCTGAAAATCCTGCCAAAAAAGATCAAACAGCATTGATATACTCCTCGCCGGATAGACAAGAAACATTGTCCTTCCATGACTTAAAAACTTTAAGCAACAAGTTTGCCAATGTACTTAGAAAGCATCATGTGCAAAAAGGAGACCGGGTCTTTTTATTTATGCCGAGAAGTCCGGAATTCTACGCCAGCTTCTTCGGCATCCTGAAAATCGGGGCTATTGCCGGTCCGCTGTTTGAAGCATTTATGGAGCAGGCCGTCCGTGACAGGCTGGATGACAGCGGGGCTTCGGTGCTGATCACTACCCCTGAACTGCTTGAGCGGGTTCCTCACGAAGAACTGCCTGAGCTAAAGAAGATTGTGCTGGTTGGCTACAATGAGGAATCAGACGAAAAGTACATCGATTACTTTCATGAAATGGAGCAGGCATCCGAAGAGTGCGAAATCGAGTGGGTGGATTTAGAAGACGGGATGTTATTACACTACACTTCTGGATCGACTGGTAAACCGAAAGGGGTTTATCATGTCCACAATGCGATGATTCAGCACTATGCAACGGGAAATTGGGTGCTGGATCTGAAAGAAGACGACATTTATTGGTGTACAGCAGATCCAGGCTGGGTTACCGGAACAAGTTACGGGATATTTGCACCATGGCTGAACGGGGTGACGAACGTAATCCGTGGCGGCCGTTTTACCGCTGATTCCTGGTATGAAACGATTGATAAAAACAATGTCACCGTTTGGTATACCGCTCCGACAGCACTGCGGAAGCTGGTCAGTGCTGGCGAACAGACAGCCAAAAAGTTTGATCTTTCCTCGCTTCGTCATATCCTCAGTGTAGGGGAACCACTCAACCCTGAAGTAATCACTTGGGGAGTAAAAGCATTTGATTTGCGGATTCATGACACCTGGTGGATGACAGAGACAGGAGGCATGTTGATTGTAAACCTGCCGGACATGGATATCCGTCCAGGATCAATGGGGAAACCAATTCCGGGAGTGGAAGCGGCTATCATTGATAACGAAGGAAATGAATTGCCGCCAAAACAAATGGGCAACTTGGCAATCAAGAAAGGCTGGCCATCGATGATGCGGGCAATCTGGCAAAACCCAGGGAAATATGAAAGTTATTTTATCGGTGATTGGTATGTGTCTGGAGACAGTGCCTATAAAGACGAAGATGGGTACTTCTGGTTCCAGGGAAGACTGGATGATGTTATCAATACATCCGGGGAACGGGTAGGACCTTTTGAAGTGGAAAGCAAACTGATTGAACATCCAGCCGTTTCTGAAGCCGGAGTCATTGGTAAACCGGATCCAGAACGAGGAGAAATCATTAAAGCGTTTATCACCTTAAATGATGGCTATGAAGCAAACGATAAATTAATCGAAGATATTCGGAAGTTTGTCAAAACCGGGTTAAGTGCCCATGCTGCCCCGCGGGAAATTGAAGTGAAAGATACGATTCCAAAGACAAGAAGCGGAAAAATCATGCGTCGGCTTTTGAAATCCTGGGAACTTGGATTACCGACAGGGGATACCTCTACATTGGAAGAATAAAAGGGGCACCGGGAGTTACCCGAGGCCGTGCCCGCGGCAAGCATCCATCGACAAGCGATTCGCGGAACCAACAACGAGCGTTGACAGCCGCTTTAGATTAAAAGGACTTTTACAGTGGCCTCAGTTATCCCGGTGTCTTTATTTAGATAGAGGGTGCTCCACTCCGGCAAGGCACTTCGCTTTCCGCGGGCACGGATTCAGCTTACGCGCATCCGCTGGAGTTTGCGTACCTTGCCTCCGTTTGATGCAGCGCTGTATCTTCCATTTTATGTTTAAACAGGACAAGCCAGGGTACATTATCGGTGTAACCATTAAATCCTATTGTCGTAAAGGAGTGTTGTTACACGATGAGTAAAATTGCATGTGTATTGACAGATATGTTTGAAGATGTGGAATATACGGATCCAGCGAAGGCCTTTAAAGAGGAAGGCCATGAAGTAGTGACAATTGAAAAAGAGTCTGGTAAAGAAGTTACCGGTAAACAAGGCGAAGCCAAGGTAACTATTGATAAGGGCATCGATGATGTAAATCCTTCTGATTTTGATGCTCTATTTATCCCTGGAGGATTTTCTCCCGATCAATTACGTGCTGATGAACGCTTTGTTTCGTTTGCCAAGCATTTTATGGATGAGAAAAAACCAGTATTTGCGATTTGCCATGGTCCACAGCTGTTGATTACAGCTAAAACGCTGGAAGGACGTCAGGCAACCGGATTTAAATCGATTCAAGTAGATATGGAATACGCAGGCGCCACTGTAAAGGACGAAGAAGTAGTCGTTTGCAAAAATCAGCTGGTAACCAGCCGTCAACCGGATGATATTCCAGCGTTCAACCGTGAATCTCTGAAAGTATTAGCATAAATTACTGAAACTGAAAAGAGGTTGTCCGTAAGGGCTGCCTCTTTTTCCTGCATAAAAGGAGTCCAGAAGTATGATTGTGAGAAGAACTGCTGATCACTTGGAAGTGATTAAACAGCATGATCACGCCTATTTATCTTTTCAAATTGCATACCATTGGAGAAATGATTTCTTTCCGTACCCTGAGTGGAAACTGGATGTCCTTTATGCGATCCGTCATCATGACCGGGCCTGGATTCCGCTTGATCAACAGATTGTTTGGAATGTTGCTGATCAGAAACCATATGATTTTATTGACTACCCCTTACAGGAAAAACTTCAAGCATATAGTCGCGGTATTGATCAGGTTGAAGAACAAACATCTTATGGTGCTGTCCTTTGCAGCATGCATTATGTTTCTTTTTTCTCGTCTGACAAAGGTAATAATCCCGACATTTCGTCATTCTTGCTTCATGAACAAGAGCGAAGACGCCGGCTGATCTCTTCTTTAACGATAGATTCGCTGGAGGATGCTATTATCTGTCATTATCGCATCCTGCAATTTTGTGATGATTTATCCTTATATGCAACATTGAATCCTCCCGGTGTGAAGAAATCGGAAGAAATAGACTGGTTCAAGGATGGATTTCGTCAGGAATTTTGCTTTGCACCAAGAGGAATGACAGCGGAGTGGCTGACAGACACGGACATACAGGTTAAACCATTTCCTTTCTCTTCGGAATTTGAAGTAGAGGTACCGGTTTTGCGTGTTGCTCTTGAATCCTCACAATCAGCGGTAGAATGGGAAAGCGGCTCAAATAAAAACCAAATTTTCCGTTTCGCTCCAGGCTAAGTCACTTTAGTTTTTTCGAATGGTTTGTTTGATGGTTGGCGGTGACTTCTTCAAAAAGATTTTGCCGTTGTTGAGATGTCTGTTTTGGTTGCTGTGTATTATCCATCACTGCCGGGTTCAGCATGCTTGGATGAATCATTTTTTTAAATTCCCCTACGGTGAGTGGACGGGCATCCTCCGTCAATTCATATCCAAGTTGTCCATTCGGTTCGATTGTCGCCGTTTTGAGGTCGGAAAGCTTGGAAATCCCTTGCTGCCGAAGAAACATTTCGAGTTGGTCGACAGTAAGCCGGTTCTTGTTAAAGTTTTTCGTTTCCAGCTGTCCGTTTTGAATGAGGATTTTTGATTTACCAGTAATAAACTTTTCCACAACGTTGAATTTAAGTTGAAGCCACTCGATAGTAATCAGTGTGAAAACAAAAATGGCGGCCACGATAATCGTTCGGATTACGCTTCTTTCCACGATTGGTTGAATGATAACCGAACCAATCGAAATCATCACTACGGTCTGTGCCAATGTCATTTGCGAAATGGATTTTCTTCCGGAAATACGCAACAGTAATATTCCCGATAGCACCAAAATCACCGATTTAAATACAAACTGGAAGTCCAGATTCACGTCATCACCTTCTCTTTCCGCCTTCTATTTTCTTTTAGTTTGAGCAGCTTCCAGCCAAATTAACAATGGTATCAAAAGGTAAATCAATCGGAACGGTTACATAAACAAAAAAACCAGGATGCAGATCATCCTGGTTTTACTATGTCAAAGTTTGCGTCAAGCAGCTGCCAATTTTGAGGAAAGGCCAATCCAAGCTTCCAGTAGCTAATCCCACGAAGTCCTAATTCCTTGATTAAGTTAAATTTCGTTTGGATGGATCGAGCATCTTCAAACCAGACTTCATGCCTGTTTCCCTCGTCGTCTGTATAACGGTAAAATGGGGCTTGATCGGTTTCATCGTACTCAATTGCGACATTTTCGTTTCTGGCCCGTGTAATGGCCTGTTGTGGGCTGAGTGCTTCGGCAAATTCTCCACCTGGTTCGAAAGGCAATGTCCAATCATAGCCGTATAAGTTTTGGCCGAGCATGATTTTATCCGCGGGCATTTCAGTAAGTGCATATTCCACCACTTCACGTACTGGACCAATCGGGGAAACGGCCATTGGCGGCCCTCCGCTGTATCCCCATTCATAGGTCATCAAAACGACAAAATCGACAATTTCTCCATGAGCGGCATAATCATGAGCCTCATACCATTCCCCTGTCTGTTCTGCGCTGGTTTTTGGTGCCAGGGCGGTAGACAGCATCAATCCTTCATTGGTCAAACGCTGTTTTGTTCGCCTTAAAAAGTTGTTGTAGTCCTCACGGGTTTCCGGTGGTAAAAATTCAAAGTCAAAATGTACATCCTGATACCCACCTGCCCGGGCTGTACTTATGATTTCGTCCAGAAGTGTGTTTTCCACTTGCCGGTTGGTCAAAATTTCCCTGCCTAATTCTGCGCTGAATGCCCCTTCTTCCAAATTCGTAACGACTAACACCAATCCGGCATTATTATTTTCCGCAATTTGGCGAAAGTTATCTAGCGGGGGTGGAATCAGAGTGCCGTCCCGATTTACCCGATAGCTAAATGGTGACAGGTAAGTAAGATACTGCGTATTTTTCTCCGCAGCATTGATCAAGGTTTCAGAAACGGTTTCGCCGTAGGGCTCGACATAAGCATTTGTTTCGATTCTCGTTTTGGGCGGTTGGGGGATGACAAGAGGAAAGCCTACGGAAAGTTGATCATTAGGGGAAAGATTGTTTGCGCTGGCAAGCTCCTCAATGGAGATACCGAACTTCTGGCTGATGGCATACAAGGTATCCCCTGGTTGTATGCGATACGTATTTCCCGGTAACGGCACCACCAATGTCTGCCCGACCACTAAATTGCCGGGAGCATCCAATTCATTGGCTGTCTGCAAAGATGACACTGTTGTACCATACCTTCTGGCGATTTCATACAAAGATTCCCCCGATGCGACCACATGTATTTGCACATTCCATCCTCCTCTGTAAAACACGCTTTTCTCCGTTATCATCCTATGTGTGGAGGAAGGAACATATTCTATTAGACAGGCTTAATATCGGCACCGAGTTTTTCGGACATCAATGCAAGTGCACGCTCGTTCTGCTGATCTTCGTTGGATGCTATACAGTTTTTTGGTACACTGATACTGTATTCGCGCATATGGGCATCATTGGCGGTAAACAGGACACAAAAATCACCAGCAATACCGCCGATAATAATATGGGCTATATTCAATTCCTTCAATAAGGACTCCAGCGCCGTACCATAGAAGCCGGAATGTTTAGGTTTGATGAGAAAATAATTATCGGATGCTGGCTGCATTTGGTCGATGATTTGTTTGTTTTGTTCATTTCGGCAATAATCGCTGACCTTTTGAAAATCAGATTGCCAAATACCATAATGATCATTTACATATATAAAAGGAATTGATTGCTCATGTGCATATTCTTTCAATTTTTTGAGATTGGGGAGGATTTTCTTGGTGTTTTTCAATAGCTTGTCGCCCTCCGGAAAATCAAAATCATTGATGATGTCCACTATGACGATGGCGGTTTTTTGACTTTCAACCATGTTATCCACTCCTCTCTTCCTTATATACTTTATCTTTTTTTTGTTGTTTGAAACCTTAGAATGAAAAGTGGGATGATAAATGGACGATCAATATTATATGGAATTGGCCATTAACGAAGCAAAAAAAGCTGAACAGTTAGGGGAGGTTCCGATAGGTGCGGTCATTGTCCATGAGGAACAAGTAATTGCCACGTCCTTCAATCTGCGGGAATCATTGCAGACGACGGCCTCTCATGCTGAACTGATTGCGATCGATAAAGCCAACGAAGCGGTCGGAAGCTGGAGACTTGAGAATTGTACACTGTATGTCACATTGGAACCTTGTCCGATGTGCGCAGGAGCTATTATTCAATCAAGAATACCACGGGTAGTATTTGGCGCATACGATCCCAAGGCTGGCTGTGCTGGGACCTTGATGAATCTTTTGGAAGATAACCGATTCAATCATGTGGCGGAAGTCCGTGGAGGTGTGTTGGAAGAAGCATGCGGGCAAATGCTGACCGATTTTTTCAGGAATCTCAGGCAGCGAAGGAAGCGTAACAGCAATTGAAGAAGTATTCCAGTCTCTACCTGTTGCAATTTTCCCCAAAACTCGTTATACTATGAATTGCGCTATTAAAGCGCACCAATAATAGTTAGCAAATTTGTCGTGCTAGGCGGGGAGGTAGCGGTGCCCTGTACTCGCAATCCGCTATAGCGAGGCTGAATTCCCATCCGAGGTAATAGGACTTTAAGGTCTGCCTCAAGGGATTGGTGCTGACACCCGGGTCCTGCGCAACGGGAACCCGTGAACCCTGTCAGGTCCGGAAGGAAGCAGCAGTAAGCGGTCCTTCTTGTGTGCCGCGGGGAAGCCCGGGTCGAGCCATGAACTTGCGTAACGCTTAGGGTCGTATTATCGACGATGGGTGCACGGCTTTACTTATTGATTATATAAAAAAACCTCTTGTCTTTGGGCAAGAGGTTTTTCGTATAGATTTTTTCTGAAAGAATGATTTTATCACGATAACCTAAACCTATCTGTATTGGATACCGTTTTTCTGCAGCGACATGGAGATTCTGCTAATGAACGAGAAGGTGCTCGTCAAAGCGACGACTTATCAATTTCTATCCGGACATGATGAACTACTGCACAAGAAACGGAAGAGGAAAGAATCAATAAGGTTTTCTACTGTCGATGGTTTCCATCCATCATGCAATTCAGTTATAATGAAGAGAGCAATAAAAAAGGGGCAAGTATTGAATGAGCTATCAGGCACTTTATCGAGTTTGGCGTCCAAAAAGCTTCTCGGATGTCGTCGGACAAACCCATATCACCCGTACATTGCAAAATGCCATCGTTCAGCAGAAGTTTTCGCATGCCTATTTGTTTTCAGGGCCACGTGGTACCGGAAAAACAAGTGCTGCCAAAATATTCGCGAAAACCGTTAACTGTGAACATGCACCGGTAAAGGAACCGTGTAATGAATGTGCAGCATGTCTGGGAATACAGGATGGCTCCATTTCCGATGTAATCGAAATCGATGCTGCATCGAATAACGGGGTCGAACAAATCCGTGACATTCGGGATAAAGTAAAGTATGCGCCAAGTGCGGTCGCTTACAAAGTCTATATTATTGATGAAGTCCACATGCTGTCGATGGGTGCTTTTAATGCCTTGTTGAAAACATTGGAGGAGCCTCCCAAGCATGTCATTTTTATTCTTGCGACAACGGAACCGCATAAAATCCCGTTAACGATCATTTCCCGCTGTCAGCGGTTTGATTTTAAACGGATCACCCCTACATCGATTGTCGAGCGTATGCAGACAATTACGGAAGCGGAGGATATCCGGGCATCCCAGGAAGCATTGGAAGCCGTGGCGCTTTCTGCAGAAGGGGGAATGCGGGATGCACTCAGTTTATTGGATCAGGCCATCTCCTACAGTGAAGAAGAAGTGAATCTGGATGATGTCCTGGCTGTGACCGGTTCGGTCTCGCAGGAAAAACTGACGCTTGTCACCGAAGCCATGTACCGACAGGATATCCAACAGGCATTGCGCTATGTGGACGACTTAATCCAGGAAGGCAAAGATCCGGGACGTTTTGTATTTGATTTAATTTACTATTTACGTGATTTGTTATTGTTCCAAAGTGCACCTGACTTAGAGAACATTCTGGAACGTGCTTTGTTGACCGACAGCTTCAAAAAGCTTGCGGGGGAAATCAATCCAGGATGGATCCAGGAAGCAATCCGGCAGTTAAATGAATGCCAGCAGGAAATAAAGTGGACGAACAGCCCCAAGGTATTCATTGAAATAGCGGTATTAAATATTTCGGATCAGCGCAAGGATTCCGCCGGCCAGTCATCAGAAGCGGTCGACACGTTGACACGAAAGCTGGCACAGCTGGAAAAAGAATTGCAAGAACTGAAGAAAAACGGAGTGGCGGTACAGCAAGCGGATGCTGCCTCTTCTCCGCAGCCGCGTCCACAGCAACGGACAACAAAAAACAGCTACAAAATCCCGTTTGAGCGAATACGACAAGTATTAGGGGAAGCTTCTAAGGCTGAATTGAAAAATGTCCAGTCGCAGTGGGCCAACTTCATGAATATGTTGAAGAAACAGAGCGCTCCAGCCCATGCGACGATTCAGAACAGCAAACCCCGGGCAGCTTCCAGTCAGGCCCTGGTGGTAGCATTTAAGTACGAAATCCACTGTTCACTTGCTTTGGACCATAAACAAGCGATAGAATCATTATTAGCAGAGGTTATCGGCAAGTCGTTGACATTGATTCCGATACCCGAAGCCAATTGGCAGGAATTAAGAGAAGAATATGTCAGCAAGCAAAAACGGCAGGAAACGGAAGAACAAGGGGAATCCCCCCAAGAGGAAGATCCGTTGGTTGCCGAAGCCAGAAAGCTTGCCGGCGATGATTTGTTAGAAATTCATGATTAAAAAGGAGGGGTTTCCATGCGTGGTGGTGGAAATATGAATAAAATGATGAAACAAATGCAGAAAATGCAGAAAGATATGATGAAGGCTCAGGAAGAACTTCAGGAAATGAGTTTTGAAGGTACTGCCGGCGGGGGTATGGTAAAAGTAACGGCCAACGGCAAAAAAGAAATCATGGATGTCACCATTAATGAAGAAGTGGTTGATCCAGATGATTTGGAAATGCTGCAGGATCTCATCCTTGCTGCAACCAACGATGTATTAAAACAAGTTGAAGACAAAACGAATGATACAATGGGACAATTCACGAAAGGTTTAAATATGCCTGGAGGAATGTTCTAGGAGGCATGCTTCATGTATTATCCAGAACCGATTTCAAAGCTGATTGACAGCTTTACAAAATTGCCGGGAATCGGACCGAAAACGGCTGTCCGCCTGGCTTTTTTTGTGTTGAATATGAAAGAAGACGATGTCTTGGATTTTGCAAAGGCTTTGGTCAACGCCAAGAGGGAGTTGACTCACTGCTCGGTCTGCGGTCATATCACCGACCAGGACCCTTGTTCCATTTGCCGGGATGATACGAGAGATAATTCGGTGATTTGCGTCGTGCAGGATCCTAAGGATGTCATCGCCATGGAAAAAATGAAGGAATTCGGCGGAAAGTATCACGTCCTGCATGGAGCCATCTCTCCGATGGACGGTATCGGGCCGGAAGATATCAATGTTCCCAGCTTATTAAACCGTCTAAAAGATGAAGAAGTAGAAGAACTAATTCTTGCGACCAATCCGAATATCGAGGGCGAAGCAACCGCGATGTACATCTCCCGGCTGGTGAAGCCTTCCGGGATAAGAATCACCAGAATTGCCCACGGACTCCCGATGGGCGGGGATTTAGAGTATGCGGATGAGGTAACCCTGTCAAAAGCAATGGAAGGAAGAAGAGAATTATAACCATCGCTTTGTAGGAAGATACTTTTTCGAATGGAGAAAGAGGATAGGTGATCATATGATTGGCGGTAAAAAGATTAAAAAGAGCCAAATCGATGAGCAATTGTTGGATGATATTTTTCATTCAAAGGAAGAATGGAAAAATATCAAGTCAATCATTGAACGGAGTGTAGAGCCGAGTGAGTATGGTATATATGAACTAACGGTGGCGGAAGCTAAATATTTTTATTTGCTCCGGGAAGCGAGAGTACGGAAGGTAAGTGCGATGAGATAATGCTGTTCTTTTTCGTTTTGTTTGTTCATACCTATTAATAGAAAGGGACAAGCAAAAGGAGAGGGGAAAATGAATTCTGCTGTAATTATCACAAGTATGGTGGTGTTGATTGCCCTGCTATTAGTACTTGGTGCTCCGATTAAGCCATTAAGGTTTTTGGCACAAGGATCCGTAAAGCTGGTGATCGGTGTATTGTTTTTATTTTTCTTCAATGTGTTCGGGGCTTCCATCGGCCTCCATTTACCGATAAACCTATATACCGCTCTAATAACCGGCTTTTTAGGAATACCTGGTTTGGCTTCATTAGCAGCTATTCATCTATTTATCTTTTAGAAAAACAGTTTCCGATAATTGGAAACTGTTTTTCTATTGCAACCCATTCTGTGACATGTTATATTATGAAAGTTGCACCAAACAAAGCAACCAGAAAGCAAGAAACTCAAAAAACATGTTGACATCATATTGTGAACGTGTTATATTAATTAAGTTGCTGTTTTGAAGGAACAAACAATTTCTTTTGAAAGAGTTGTTGACTTTATTCTAGCAAACTGATATAATAATTAAGCTGTCGATGAGACGGCGGACAATTTGATCTTTGAAAACTGAACAAAACAACCAGTATGTCAAGCAAGATATACAAGCTAGTTTTTTGAACGAGCAAGCAAGCTCGCATTTTATGGAGAGTTTGATCTTGGCTCAGGACGAACG
>NZ_LN611423.1:267072-559825 GCF_000821245.2 Virgibacillus senegalensis | reverse complement strand
TTACATAATGTCTGGTGGCAATAGCGGAGAGGTCACACCTGTTCCCATGCCGAACACAGAAGTTAAGCTCTCCAGCGCCCATGGTAGTTGGGGCTTTGCCCCTGCGAGAGTAGGACGCCGCCAGGCAAAACAAACACCCTTGAATGAGAATCAACTCGTTCAAGGGTGTTTTTTTATACGCTTATATCGCGTCCCTACTGACGGTTTTCCCATAAAGAATTTGAAATTAAAATGGAAACAATCATTCCCGACACTAACGTTTACATAAAATAAAAATAGCAAATCAGATTTCAGTTAACAAGGAATGGGTATTTATCTAATTAGGAGAAGGAGGAATTACCGTGCAGTTATCAAGTTTAATCCATGAAGATTTCACCCTAATGGTAATCCGCTTATTTGTTGCATTACTGCTGTCTGGGTTAATAGGCTTTGAAAGGGAATGGAATAACCATGCAGCTGGTTTTCGAACTCATATTTTGGTAGGCGTGGGTTCTTGCCTGATGATGCTCTTATCGATATATGGATTCGAAACCTTTATAGAGAAGTACGACCATGTCCGCTTCGATCCTGCACGTATCCCTTCTTATGTGATTAGTGGTATAGGATTTTTAGGCGCAGGTACTATTATGACTCATGGTATTAACATCCGTGGATTGACGACCGCAGCATCCATTTGGGCCGTTGCAGGATTGGGACTTGTAGTGGGATCTGGAATGTACATCTTAGCATTAGTTGCTACACTGATTATCCTGCTAAGTTTGGTTTTTTTGCAACAGATAGAAAGGATATTTTTAAACAAACGGGCGAACATTCATTTTGAACTTATTGTGGATGAAGGATTGAAAATCGAAAGCTTGCTCCGGATTTTTGAAAAATATCACTCGAAAATAGAAAAAATGGAAGTACAAAGGACAGAGGACGACTCGAGAAGTCTATTTATCGAACTGGAAAATAAAATACAAATCGATAAGTACCAATTAATTGAGGAAATGTCTTCTCTAGAGCACTTAAAAAGAGTAAAGGAAATTTAAAGGATTATTTCATTGAAAAGAAGAAATTTTAATAAACGGAGGAAAAAAACGACCTACTGTAAGTTTATCCCGTCCTTTTAAGGAAAAGATATTTACTGAACTTTTTATTTGCATCCTGTGCAAAGATGAGTATAATAAAAGTAAAGTCAAAGATAGTCAAAGTCAAAACTGAGGAGGGGAGGGCGTATGAGCAATATATCCGATGTAATTGAAAGTTATTTGAAAGAAATCCTTCGTGCCAATAACAAAAATGCAGTGGAAATAAAACGAAGTGAGATAGCGAATCAATTCCAGTGTGTGCCTTCTCAGATAAATTATGTGATTAAAACCCGCTTCACTGTGGAAAGGGGCTATATAGTCGAAAGCAAACGCGGAGGCGGAGGCTATATTCGCATTATAAGAATAAAAAATGAAGATAAAGCAAAATTGATTGACGATATTATAAAAATGATTCAACCTGCGGTAACACAGCAGGCTGCTATGGATATATTGGAGCGCATGCTGGAGGAAGAGTTGATTACCAAGCGTGAGGCAAAGATGATGACAAGCGCTATCGATCGCAGCACTCTTGCCTTTCAACTGCCGGTTCGTGATGAAATACGGTCCCGTATTATGACCGCAATGCTTTCCACTCTTAAATATTAGGGCAGAAGGGGGAGTTGAGATGGAGTGCCAAGAATGCCACGAGCGTCCAGCTACATTGCATTTCTCAAAAATCGTTAATGGTAATAAAACAGAAATTCATGTTTGCGAGTACTGTGCGAAAGAAAAAGGGTATATGGGATATGAGGACGAAGCATATTCCCTGCACAATTTATTATCCGGTTTGTTTAATTTTGATAGTGGATCAGGTTTTAATGAACAGCATGCGAGCAGCGTTTCTTCTGAACAACGGCTGACCTGTCCAAAATGTGGAATGACGTATCAGGAGTTCGCCAGAATCGGTAAGTTCGGATGTGCACATTGCTACCAAACCTTCTCCGACAGGCTTAATCCTGTTTTTCGACGTGTTCATAGCGGCAACACTACCCATCATGGGAAAATTCCTTCCAGGATAGGAAGCGGTATTCAACAGAAACGGAAATTGGCTGAATATCGTGAACAGCTAAAGCAACTAATTGCAAATGAGGAATTTGAAAGTGCTGCTCAAGTAAGGGATAAAATTAAAGAATTGGAAAATGGTCTTAGTCGGGACGGGGAAGGTGAGCAGGAATGAGTTTGCAGCAATTTATGAAGGAAGCAATCAGTCCTTGGATGAAGGAAGAAGGACCGGCCAGCGACATTGTGATGAGCAGCAGGATTCGTTTAGCGAGAAACTTTGAACAAGTTCCTTTCCCGATTATTGCCGGAACAGAGGATTTGGAAAAGGTCCTTTCTTTTTTCGAAACGGAATATGAACACCAATCGTTTTCCAACTACAATGATCTGGCATTAATTAAGATGCGCGATTTGAAACCAATTGAAAAAAGGGTTTTAGTTGAAAAGCACTTGATCAGCCCGCATCTTGCGGAAAATGATGAAGAGGCTGCAGCGTTGATTTCGAGTAATGAGCAAGTGTCAGTGATGGTGAATGAAGAAGACCATATCCGTATTCAATTATATTTTCCAGGCTTCCAACTGGAAAAAGCGCTTGAGCAAGCTTTTTCCTTTGATGATTGGCTGGAAGAACGAATTAATTATGCCTTTGATGAAAGCCGTGGTTATTTAACGAGCTGCCCGACAAACGTGGGTACCGGAATGCGTGCTTCCGTTATGATGCACTTGCCCGCTTTGGCTCTTACCCAAAAAATTAATCGAATGATCCCGGCAATTAGCCAGTTAGGTCTGGTCGTGAGAGGCATATACGGAGAAGGCAGTGAGGCTATCGGGAATATTTTTCAGATTTCCAATCAGATTACCCTGGGGAAATCGGAGCAAGATATCGTCCAAGACTTACGAAGTGTGGTAAATCAATTGATTGACCAAGAGCGAAAAGCCAGAGAGCTGTTGGTTGAACAATCTGAGTTACAGCTGGAAGACAGGGTTTTCCGATCTTACGGTACTTTGCAGCACAGCAGAATCATTGAGTCTAAAGAAGCTGCTAAATGTTTGTCTGATGTGCGTCTCGGTATTGATGTAGGGTATATAAACAATATCTCGAAGAGTATTCTCAACGAGCTGATGATTCTGTCCCAGCCCGGATTTTTGCAACATTATGCCAAAAGGATGCTGTCGGCAAAAGAACGGGATATACTTAGGGCTTCATTGATCAGAGAACGGTTTAAACTGGAAAATTAACTAATGTAAGGAGGAAGACCTGATATGATGTTTGGTCGATTTACCGAAAGAGCACAAAAAGTATTGGCCTTGTCCCAGGAAGAAGCGGTCAGGTTAGGTCATAACAATATTGGAACAGAACATATTCTTCTAGGTTTGGTAAGAGAAGGGGAAGGCATTGCTGCAAAAGCATTAAGCTCTCTCGGACTTGAAACCGAAAAAATCCAGGAGGAAGTAGAACAGTTGATCGGACGCGGACAAAAAGTATCACAGACGATCCATTATACACCGCGTGCGAAGAAAGTCATTGAACTCTCCATGGATGAAGCGAGAAAGCTGGGACACTCCTATGTCGGAACCGAACATATTCTGTTGGGTCTGATCCGTGAAGGCGAAGGCGTCGCTGCAAGAGTCCTGAACAATTTAGGCGTAAGCCTGAACAAGGCCAGACAGCAAGTATTGCAGCTACTGGGCAGCAATGAATCGGCGGCAGGTCAGCACGGCCGCAATGGTTCGCAATCAACAGCTACAGCCAATACACCGACATTAGATTCTCTGGCGAGGGATTTAACATCGATTGCCAAAGACGGCAACGTGGATCCTGTCATTGGGCGTGGAAAAGAGATTGAACGTGTCATTCAGGTGTTAAGCCGCCGTACGAAAAACAATCCGGTGTTGATCGGCGAGCCGGGAGTCGGAAAAACAGCTGTTGCTGAAGGACTTGCTCAGAAGATTGTGAACAATGACGTTCCGGAAATTCTACGGGATAAACGGGTAATGACCCTTGATATGGGGACAGTCGTTGCCGGTACAAAATATCGTGGCGAATTTGAAGATCGCTTAAAGAAAGTAATGGAAGAAATACGACAGGCGGGAAATATTATCCTGTTTATTGATGAACTTCATACACTTATCGGAGCTGGTGGCGCAGAAGGTGCTATTGATGCTTCCAATATCCTCAAGCCTTCGCTTGCACGGGGTGAACTACAATGTATCGGAGCAACAACGCTGGATGAATACCGGAAGTATATTGAAAAAGATGCAGCTTTAGAGCGTCGCTTCCAGCCAATTCAAGTCGATGAGCCGACAATGGATCAATCGATGCAAATTTTACGAGGATTACGTGATCGCTATGAAGCTCATCACCGTGTTACTATCACGGATGAAGCGATCGAGGCGGCTGTCACTTTGTCCGACCGTTATATCACCGATCGCTTTTTACCAGACAAGGCTATCGATCTAATTGATGAAGCAGGTTCGAAAGTGCGTCTCCGTTCTTATACTGCTCCACCAAACCTGAAAGATTTGGAACAAAAGCTGGAAGAAGTACGCAAGGAAAAGGATGCAGCTGTGCAGAGCCAGGAATTTGAAAAGGCGGCATCTTTGCGTGACAGCGAGCAGCGGTTAAGAGATGAATTGGACCAAACAAAAGAGGAATGGAAGGAACAGCAGGGGCAGGAGAGCTCGGAAGTGACGGTGGAAGACATCGCGAGTGTAGTCTCTACCTGGACGGGAGTCCCTGTTTCTAAGCTTACCAAAGACGAAAGTGAACGCCTGTTGAATATGGAAGAAGTATTACACGACCGTGTAATCGGGCAGGAAGAGGCAGTGAAAGCCGTGGCAAAAGCTATCCGCCGTGCCCGGGCCGGATTGAAAGATCCGAAACGCCCAATCGGTTCCTTTATCTTTTTAGGACCAACTGGTGTTGGTAAAACAGAGTTGGCACGTGCTTTGGCTGATACCATGTTCGGTGATGAAGAAGCAATGATTCGGATTGATATGTCTGAGTATATGGAAAAACACTCGACTTCCCGTCTTGTCGGTTCACCTCCTGGTTACGTCGGATATGAAGAAGGCGGCCAACTTACTGAGAAAGTAAGAAGAAAGCCATACTCCGTCGTGCTGCTTGATGAAGTCGAAAAGGCCCATCCAGAAGTATTTAATATTCTGCTTCAAGTATTGGAAGACGGCCGGTTGACCGACTCAAAAGGAAGACTGGTTGACTTCCGCAATACCGTTTTAATCATGACTTCTAACGTGGGTGCCAGTGAATTGAAACGTAACAAATATGTCGGCTTTAATCTGGGAGACGAGGACCAAGGCTATAAAGGAATGCGGGAGAAGGTAATAGGGGAATTGAAAAAAGCATTCCGCCCCGAATTCCTTAACCGGATTGATGAGACGATTGTCTTCCATTCACTTGAAAGGAAGCATATGAATGAGATTGTCAGTCTCATGGCGGGTGAACTGCAAAAACGGCTTGCCGACCAGGATATTGAATTCACTTTATCCGAAAAAGCGGTGGAAAAAATCGCAAATGAAGGGTTTGATCCTGAATATGGTGCACGTCCGCTCCGTCGTTCCATTCAGAAAAACGTCGAAGACCTTCTGTCCGAAGAATTATTAAAAGAAAAAATTCAAAAAGGGCAAAAAGTGATCATCGATGTCAATAAAGATGATGAATTTACCGTTACAGCACAATAAAGTGAAATTGTCGGTTGCGACTGTGAAAAACGGAAGGTTAAATCCCTTCCGTTTTTTCGTTCGTCTATGCCTTATGGACGAATGTGCTATTTTTTTTAATAAATTGATAGAAGTCTGTAACTTGTTCGTTATCTCATTCGTATACAATAGGTGAGGAGAGATTATATTGGCAAAAAGAAAGACGAAGTATGTTTGTCAGGAATGCGGATATGAAACGCCAAAGTGGATGGGCAAGTGTCCAGGCTGTCATAACTGGAATACATTTGTAGAGGAAGTGGAAGCATCGTCGTCTTCCTCCAGACATACATTCCAGACACAACCGGGAACAAAATCGAAACCGGAAAAAATTACAGCTATCCATTCTGAAGAAGAACCGCGTGTCACTACCAAGATGCCAGAATTCAACCGGGTGCTTGGCGGAGGAATCGTCCCTGGATCGTTAGTTCTGATCGGTGGAGACCCCGGGATAGGAAAATCCACACTGCTTTTACAAGTATCATCACAGCTTGCAAGAAAACAAATGAACGTATTATATATATCTGGTGAGGAATCGGCTCGACAGACAAAATTAAGAGCAGACCGGCTTGGAGTAACTTCGGACAACCTTTACGTGCTGGCCGAAACAAATTTGCTGGATATATCCAATCAGATTGAGCAATTGAATCCTTCTTTTGTGGTAATTGATTCGATCCAGACTATTTATCGGGAAGAAGTCACCAGTGCTCCCGGGAGTGTTTCACAAGTAAGGGAATGTACGAGCGAGCTCATGCGTATAGCTAAGAGTAAAGGAATTCCCATTTTCATCGTCGGCCATGTCACCAAAGAAGGGTCGATTGCCGGACCGAGGCTTCTTGAACATATGGTAGATGCTGTTCTTTATTTCGAAGGGGAACGACATCATACATTCCGTATTTTAAGAGGCGTAAAAAACCGTTTCGGAAGTACCAATGAAATGGGTATCTTTGAAATGAAAGAAGAAGGCTTGCGCGAAGTGAAAAATCCATCGGAAATTTTTCTGGAAGAACGCTCACAGGGTGCTGCAGGATCTACCGTTGTGGCATCCATGGAAGGAAGTCGGCCGGTACTGGTGGAAATTCAAGCATTGATCTCGCCAACCAGCTTTGGAAATCCAAGACGGATGGCTACAGGCATTGATCACAACCGGGTACCGTTATTGATGGCTGTTTTGGAAAAAAGGGTTGGATTGATGCTGCAAAACCAGGATGCCTATGTGAAAGTGGCCGGGGGAGTGAAATTGGATGAACCCGCTATCGACTTGGCTGTTGCCGTCAGTATTGCTTCTAGCTTCCGGGATCAGGTATCCAGGCCCGACGATGTTTTGATCGGAGAAGTTGGACTGACCGGTGAAGTCAGGAGGGTTGCCAGGATCGATCAAAGAGTTCAAGAGGCTGCCAAACTTGGATTCCAACGGGCGATTATTCCGGCGAAAAATCTTGATGGATGGTCGACTCCGAACAATATTGAAATCATCGGGGTGAACACTGTCCAGGAAGCCTTAAAAGTGACGCTGGGAGGAAACTAAATGGAATGGCAGGGTAGAAGTGAAGCGCAGGTAATCGAGTCAATGCTGAAGTTTGTAGCTCCTGGTACTCCTATGAGACAGGGAATCGACAATGTATTGAGAGCAAATACCGGGGGCCTGATCGTTGTTGGCAGTCCCGATAAGTTGAAGGGGGTTGTCGACGGTGGATTTGCTATAAACGCTTCCTTTTCCCCTGCAAACCTGTATGAGCTGGCGAAAATGGATGGAGCCATTCTTCTTAGTGAGGATGCATCGATGATTCTTTACGCGAATGTTCAGTTAATGCCGGAACCGACCATTCTTTCGAAAGAAACAGGAATGCGGCATCGTACAGCTGAACGCGTGGCAAAACAGACCAATACACTTGTTATTGCCATCTCTGAAAGAAGAAATGTCATTACCCTATATAACGGCGGTATCCGCTATGCGTTGAAAGAAATGGGCGTCATCTTAACAAAGGCCAATCAAGCCATGCAGACGCTGGAAAAATATAAGATTGTCCTTGATCAGACCCTGACAAATTTGGGGGCGCTGGAATTTGAGGAATTAGTGACATTGACAGAGATCGTGCAAGTCTTTCACCGGATAGAAATGGTACTGAGAATTAAAACAGAGATACTTAAATACATTACCGAATTAGGAACAGAAGGACGTCTGATCCAACTTCAATTGACAGAATTGGTTGCAGATATTGAGGAGGAGGCCGCATTCATCATCAAAGATTACAGTACGGATGCAGGCTTGTCTCCAGAGGAAATGCTGCTGAAGATGCAAGCTGGAGTTTCTCCTGAGCTGACAAGCGAGGAGCAGATCATCAAGATGTTAGGATATAGTCTCGATTCCAAACGGGACGAAATCATTTATCCGCGTGGATACCGGGTTCTGGCCAAAATACCCCGGCTGCCTCATGTCATTATCGATTATTTAATTGATCATTTTGGAGTTTTAAACGAAGTGGCCAATGCCTCTACCCAGGAGTTGGTGTCGGTTAATGGCGTTGGGGATATAAGGGCGAAAAAAATCAAGGACGGATTGAGCCGGCTTCAGGAGCAATTGTTCATTGACAGGCATATTTAAAATAGTTTGACTATTCAAATCTACTATGATAAAATCATATTTTTGCTTATTTGACTGCATTTGTCAAGTATGATACTTTAAATTTAGAAATCTGCCTATTGATCCGCATGGCGGAGAAAAGGCGGTTTTAATCAAAAAACAGATATACAACACTAAGAAACAATTATTCGGGGATAAATTTTATATACTTGGAAATACTGACTCATAGGAGGTGACCTTGGTGCTGAAAAGAATTGTACAGCTGTTCATTATTATAGCTGGCGGTACTATTGGATATTTGTATATACCGGATTTATTGGAATTGACGGGCATGACGAACGGAAATTGGGTAGAGTCACCATATGCGGGTCTAGTATTTGGGGCAATCATTTTATACTTAATATCTTTTTGGGTAGTAGATTACATCGTAGACTTTTTACGGTGGGTTGAGGAGACGCTTGTAAAAGCTCCGGTGGGTGATTTGCTTTTTGGCAGTCTCGGATTGATTCTCGGACTGGTAATCGCCTATTTAATAACCATACCTATCTCGGATATTGATATTAAACTTGTTTCCCAAGTATTACCGATGTTTGTGACATTTTTGCTGGGGTACTTCGGTTTCCAGGTCGGTTTTAAACGTCGTGATGAATTCTTGAACTTGCTGACGTTGGCAAGAAAGGAAAAAGATAAAACGGCTCTGGAAGAGAGCGAGACTGAAACCAACCAGCAAACACCTAAAGTGAAAATTTTAGATACGAGCGTCATTATTGACGGCAGGATTGCGGATATCTGTCAAACCAACTTTTTGGAAGGAACCGTGTTGATTCCGCAGTTTGTATTGGAAGAACTGCAGCATATCGCGGATTCTTCAGATGTACTGAAACGAAATCGGGGCCGCCGTGGACTTGATGTTCTGAACCGAATGCAGAAAGAGCTGCCTGTGAACGTGGAGATTTATGAAGGCGATTTTGAAGAGATCCAGGAGGTCGACAGCAAGCTTGTCAAGCTTGCCAAAGTGATCAATGGGATTGTTGTCACCAATGATTTCAATTTGAATAAAGT
The DNA here is from genome assembly GCF_000821245.2 of Virgibacillus senegalensis. Classification (GTDB taxonomy): domain Bacteria; phylum Bacillota; class Bacilli; order Bacillales; family Amphibacillaceae; genus Sediminibacillus; species Sediminibacillus senegalensis. The sequence goes on along the minus strand of NZ_LN611423.1, from coordinate 550,393 downwards.
TTGTGAGTTCCAGAATGTTCAGGTACTGAATATTAATGACTTGGCCAATGCCGTCAAGCCGGTTGTCCTTCCGGGTGAAGAGCTGACCGTGCAGGTCATCAAAGACGGGAAGGAACAAAATCAGGGAGTAGCATACCTGGATGATGGAACCATGATCGTCGTCGAAGAAGGTAAGGAGTACATTGGCAAAACGATTGAAGTATTAATCACCAGTGTCTTACAAACTTCTGCTGGCCGGATGATCTTCGCGAAACCAAAATTACTTGAAAAAGCACTATAAAAAAGGTATAACTTATAGAGGAAAACAAAAGTGATAACAGTTCTGTTATCGCTTTTGTTATTAGAGGGCGCTTCATCATGGAAGCCATACATATAAACAAAAATGTGTCTTTTAATAGGAGTATTCCAGATATTAAAATTAGGATGGTAAAACAATGAGGGGTTATCAGGCTATCATACTGGCGGCAGGCCGAGGGAAACGGATGAAGGCCGGGGAAAACAAACAGTTTATTAACATAAATGGAAAGCCGCTGATACTCCACACGCTCCATGTGTTTCTGCAGGACAGCTGGTGTACAGCAATTACTTTGGTAGTAAATCCAAAGGAAGAAGAACGGATGAGGGAGCTGCTTGAGCCGTTCTTCACTCAGAAGGATATTCGCCTTGTTAGGGGCGGAGAAGAACGACAGGAAAGTGTGTTTGCCGGATTGGAAAGCATGAAAGGGTATAATGGCATGGTGTTTATTCATGACGGCGCCCGGCCCTTCGTGTCTACCGAACATCTCCATGCATTGGCCGAAACAACGGCAAAAAACGGGGCAGCCTTGCTGGCCGTTCCAGTTACCGATACGATTAAGCAAGTGATCGATGGCCGGTTGCAGACACTGGACAGAAAAACACTTTGGGCGGCGCAAACCCCGCAAAGCTTCGATTTCGATCTGATTTACCAGATTCATCAGCAGGCGGCTGAGCAAGGGATTCTGGGAACAGATGACGCTTCATTAGCAGAGCATTTTGGTCATGAAGTTGAAATCGTACAGGGAAGCTATCATAATATTAAAATCACAACACCGGAAGACTTGAGGAAAGCTCAAGCTTTTTTTGGGAAGTAAGCTTACTAACTAGTAAAGGGGATAATGGTCATGTTCCGTATAGGACAAGGTTTCGACGTCCATCAATTTGCCGAAGGTCGTCCTTGCATTATCGGGGGAGTGGATATTCCGTATGAGAAAGGACTTCTGGGTCATTCGGATGCGGATGTCCTGCTGCACACCATTGCTGATGCATGCCTGGGAGCCATTGGTGAAGGAGATATCGGCAAGCATTTTCCAGATACAGATCCAGCATTTAAAGATGCTGATTCGGAGCGTCTCCTGATTCACGTGTGGCAATTGGTTAAGGAAAAGGGATACAAGCTGGGTAACCTTGATTGCACTGTCATTGCCCAGGCTCCTAAAATGGCGCCTTATATAGATGAAATCAGAACTAATATTTGTCGTATCCTTGATGTCGATGTGATGCAAGTGAATGTCAAGGCGACAACCACGGAAAAACTGGGATTCCCGGGGAGAAAAGAAGGTATTGCTGCGCAGGCGGTTGTTTTATTGCATAATGATCAACAATAATCGACATTAGTGATAGAATGGGTACAGAATTGAACACGCTATTAGCAGAATGAAAATAGAGTAGTCAACAATAGGAAGGAGTTCGGCAAGATGACGAACGAAGTGAGGGTGCGCTATGCGCCCAGCCCAACCGGACATTTGCATATAGGAAATGCCCGTACAGCATTATTTAACTATTTATATGCCCGCCACCTAGGCGGTAAATTCATTATCCGCACGGAAGACACAGATGAAAAAAGAAATGTAGCGGGCGGCGAGGAAAGCCAGCTTAATTACTTGAAATGGCTCGGGATTGAATGGGACGAAGGTGCCGATATTGGCGGTGAATACGGTCCTTACCGGCAGACAGAACGGCTTGATTTGTATCAAAAGTATGTGGATGAACTGCTGGAAAGAGGACTTGCCTACAAATGTTATATGACCGCTGAAGAGCTGGAACAAGAGCGTGAAGAACAGCGTGCTAAAGGACAGGTGCCGAAATACTCCGGAGCGCACAGTAATCTTTCTGAGGAAGAAATCCAGCAATTTGAAGCGGAAGGCCGCCAGCCAAGTATTCGTTTCCGGGTGCCGAAGGATGTTACGTATCAATTTAACGATATCGTCCGCGGTGACATTTCCTTTGATTCCAGTGATTTTGGGGATTGGGTAATCGTCAAGAAAAACGGAATTCCTACTTATAATTTCGCTGTGGCAATCGATGATCACTTAATGAAAATTTCCCATGTACTGCGTGGCGAAGAGCACATTTCCAATACGCCAAAACAAATGATGATTTATGATGCGTTTAATTGGGAACCGCCAAAATTCGGCCATATGACACTGATTTTGAATGAAAACCGCAAGAAACTGAGCAAGCGGGATGAACATATTCTTCAGTTTATTGAACAGTACAAAAATCTCGGCTACCTGCCGGAGGCTCTCTTTAACTTTATCGCGCTTCTGGGATGGTCGCCGGTAGGAGAAGAAGAGCTGTTTAATCAAGAGCAGTTCATCGAAATTTTTGATCCGGAGCGATTGTCCACTTCGCCGGCAATCTTTGATCCGCAAAAATTGAAGTGGATGAATAACCAGTATATCAAAGCGGCTGATTTCGATCATGTCGTGAAGTTGACCTTGCCACATCTTATTCAGGCAGAAAGACTGCCGGAAAACATGGGTAAAGAGCAGGAAGACTGGGCGCTGGAGCTGATCGGGCTATACAAAGACCAGCTAAATTATGGGGCGGAAATCGTAGAATTGACGGAACTGTTTTTCCGGGAGGATATCCAATACGGCGAAGAGGCGCTCGAGGTTCTTCGCGAGGAACAGGTTCCGGAGGTCCTTTCCGTTTTCGCCGGGATGCTTGAAGCAAGTGAGGAATTTACGCCGGAAGCCATCAAAGCACAAATAAAAGCAACCCAAAAAGAAACAAAACAAAAAGGCAAAAAATTGTTCATGCCAATTCGTGTGGCGACAACTGGCCAGGTTCACGGACCAGAATTGCCTAATTCTATTCATTTGTTAGGCAAGGGCACCGTGCTGGCAAGGTTGCGTTCTGCCATTGATCAAATTAGTGAGTAAAAGCTTCACATTTCCAACGTTTTGTAATATAGTAATACTACAAATTTGAACGTTAAAGAGGAGAAGTAAATAGCGACAGGCTTAGAAAGAGAGAATCACCACCGGCTGAAAGTGATTTTAAGCTTCCGCTATTGAAATGCACCTCTGAGTCCCTTATTGAAACAAGTAGGTAAGGGCGGGCGCCTGCCGTTAACCAGGAACTTGAGTTGGGGAATTTCTTTCCCAAACAGAGTGGAACCGCGCTAAAGCGTCTCTGTGTATTTAGACACAGAGACGCTTTTTTATTATTAAAAATCCTTGTGGCGGGAAAGTGTTTGGATACAGGAGACAAATGATTCAACATGGAAGGGAGACAGTCTTACGTGGGTTTTTTCAGAATGCTGAAAGAAGACATACTTGTCGTATTTGATCAGGACCCGGCTGCCCGTACCTATTTCGAAGTGATTTTAACCTATTCCGGGTTGCATGCCATCTGGGCACATCGGGTTGCCCACGCTTTTTATAACAAGAAGTTTTATTTTATTGCCCGGGTAATTTCACAGTTCAGCCGTTTCTTGACAGGGATTGAAATTCATCCTGGGGCAAAAATAGGAAGAAGATTTTTTATTGACCACGGGATGGGCGTAGTGATTGGGGAAACATGTGAAATTGGAGATAATGTTACGATCTTCCAGGGAGTCACCTTGGGTGGAACCGGAAAAGAAAAAGGGAAAAGACACCCGACGATAAAGAATAATGCTCTTATCGCAACGGGGGCGAAGGTGCTCGGTTCAATTGTTATTGGCGAGAGTTCGAAAGTGGGGGCAGGTTCCGTTGTCCTCCATGATGTGCCTGACCATTCGACGGTCGTTGGAATACCAGGGCGTGTGGTGATTCAAAACGGGGAACGAGTGAGAAAAGACCTCGACCATCATAAGTTGCCTGATCCTGTTTCAGAAGTGTTGAAAGAAATGGAAGCGGAAATAGAGTCTTTGCGGAAAGAATTGAATGAGGTAAAAGGAGTGAAAAGCCATGACGATACAACTATATAATACATTGACCAGGCAGAAGGAACCTTTTGAAACCATTGAAGAAGGAAAAGTCAAAATGTATGTCTGCGGTCCAACTGTCTATAACTATATTCATATAGGAAACGCACGTCCTGCAATCGTCTTCGATACGGTGAGAAGATACTTGGAATATCGAGGATACGAGGTCAACTACGTATTAAATTTCACAGATGTCGACGACAAAATAATTAAAGCGGCAAAGGAGCTGGGGGAAGAAGTACCAGAAATATCTCAGCGGTTTATCAACGCCTATAAAGAAGATGTCGGAGCTCTAGGGGTAAAACAAGCCGATCATCATCCTCGTGTAACGGAAAGCATGGGGGAAATCATCGACTTTATTTCCCTGCTGATAGAGAAAGGGCATGCATACGAAGCGGAAGGGGACGTTTATTTCCGCACCCGCTCCTTTGACAATTACGGTAAGCTTTCTCATCAGTCGATAGATGAACTTCGATCTGGAGCAAGAATCCAGGTAGGGGAGAAAAAAGACGATCCGCTTGATTTCGCTTTGTGGAAACAGGCAAAACCAGATGAAATCTCTTGGGATTCTCCATGGGGGAAAGGACGTCCTGGATGGCACATCGAGTGCTCGGCCATGGCCAAAAAATACCTTGGGGATACAATCGATATTCATGCTGGTGGCCAGGATTTGGCTTTTCCTCATCATGAGAACGAAATTGCCCAATCAGAAGCTGGCAATGATCAACAGTTTGCCAACTATTGGATGCACAATGGTTATATCAATATAGATAACGAAAAAATGTCCAAGTCACTCGGAAACTTTGTACTGGCTCATGATTTGATTGAACAGCATGATCCTCAGGTAGTACGATTCTTCATGCTTAGTGTCCATTACCGTCACCCGATCAATTTCAGCGAAGGATTGCTGGAAAGTGCGAAAAATAGTTTGGACCGAATCAAAAATGCTTACTTGAATCTCGAGCATCGCAAGCAGTCGAGCACGAATCTTGATGAAAACGAGGATAAATGGCTGGAAAAAGTGGAGACCTATCAAGAAAGATTTGTTGCAGAGATGGACGACGACTTCAATACGGCCAATGCGATAGCTGTCCTGTTTGACATAGCGAAAGATGCCAATGTCTACTTACAGTCAAGCCATACCTCGGAACGGGTCATCGAAAAACTGATGGATTTGTTGGAACAACAGACAGCGGTTCTTGGGATTCAGTTAAAACAGGAAGAAGAATTGCTGGACGAAGAAGTGGAAGCAATGATTACACAAAGGAACGATGCAAGAAAAAACCGGGATTTCGTGCTAGCGGACCAAATTCGTGACGATTTGAAAGAACAGGGAATCATTCTAGAGGACACACCGCAGGGAACGCGGTGGAAGCGGGGCTGACATGACTGTATCTGATGTGAAGCAAATGAAGAGCCTGACACTGGCGTACATGGGTGATGCCGTTTATGAGATTTATGTTCGGCATCACCTAATCGGCAAAGGAAACGTCAAACCGGACCAGCTGCACAAGGCTGCAGTAGCGTTCGTCTCTGCTAAATCACAGGCAAAAGTGATTATTGACTGGCTGGAGAATGAACGATTGTCCGCTGAGGAAGAGGGAGTTGTCCGGAGGGGGAGGAATGCCAAATCCGGAACGGTCCCTAAAAATACGGATGTCCAAACCTATCGATACAGCACGGCTTTTGAAGCGTTGTTGGGATATTTGTATCTGGGTGGAAAGAAGGAAAGGCTGGAACAATTAGTGAACGCAGCCATAACATTTGTGGAGGAAAGGAGTTGATCAATGATGGCAGATGAATGGATCATTGGGAAAAACCCGGTAACGGAAGCATTGAAATCCGGACGGTCGATCAATAAAGTGTTACTTTCAGACCAGCTGCAAAGACAAGCATTCCATAAAATTCAGTCCCTGGCTAAAGAGAATGGTGTGACAGTACAGCAAGTGCCTAAGCGCAAGATAGACCAGCTGGTTGAAGGGAATCATCAGGGGGTGGCTGCAGCTGTCGCCGCTTATGAATATAGTACGTTGGAGGATTTGTTTGAAGCTGCCGAACAAAAGGACGAGCCGCCTTTCTTTATGGTTTTGGATGAAATCGAGGATCCGCATAATTTAGGATCAATCCTCCGTACGGCTGATGCGGTCGGTGTTCATGGTGTGATCATTCCAAAACGGCGATCCGTAGGTTTGACAGCAGTGGTCGCCAAAACATCGGCGGGTGCGATTGAATATATCCCGGTTGCGCGTGTGACCAATATTGCTGCTACGATCGACGAACTAAAGGAACGAAACGTATGGGTGGTCGGTACCGCTGCAGATGGCTCAGAGGATTACCGTGAACTGTCGGCCGATATGCCGCTTGCTCTTGTTATCGGCAATGAAGGCAAGGGAATGAGCAGGCTGGTGAAGGAAAAATGCGATTGGACAGTAAGACTGGCGATGAAAGGGAAGGTTTCCTCGTTAAATGCATCTGTTGCAGCAGGGCTGCTCATGTATGAAGTCTTTAGAAAGCGGAATCCGCTTGGTGAATAGCGATGGTTGTATTAGTGGTAGACGGTTACAACATCATTGGTGCCTGGGATGAATTAAAAAAATTGAAAGATCATGACCTGGCTCAGGCCCGTGATCTTTTAATTGCCAAAATGGCGGAATACCAGGCGTATAAAGGCATACGGGTAATCATTGTTTTTGATGCATATTATGTCCGGGGTTTGGAAAAAAAGCAGCAGGATTTTAAAGTGGAAGTCATTTTCACGAAAGAAAAAGAGACGGCGGATGAATGTATCGAGAGATTGATCAAGCAGCTGAAAAATGTAAAAACGCAAGTATATGTCGCTACGTCGGATTTCACAGAACAACGGACAATCTTCGCACAGGGAGCACTTCGAAAGTCCGCGCGCGAGTTATATATCGAGATGCAGAACATAGAAAAAGAAATAGAGGAAGATTTACAATCCTATCGAAATATCCAAAACGCCTCCAAGATTCCCATAAAAAAAGAAATACTCGAGGTTTTCGAAAAATGGCGAAGAGGCGGACATTAGTCGACAGCTGTTATTGACGGCGGTGAAACGCTTACTGTATAATATTGCTATATTCACGGCAGTATAGTCGGGGGGAATCCTGGGTGACCATCACGCATACGGAGACAGACGATCAGGAACTAGGCTATGAGAATCTTGAAGATGATGAGCTGATTGAGTTGGTTCATCATGGCCAAACCTATGCCTTGGACTATTTGATTACGAAGTATAGAAACTTTGTAAGGGCAAAAGCCCGTACCTATTTTCTGATTGGAGCGGATCGGGAGGATATTGTACAGGAAGGCATGATTGGTCTATATAAGGCGATACGGGACTACAAAGGGGACAAGCTGTCTTCTTTTAAAGCTTTTGCTGAATTGTGCATAACGCGTCAAATTATCACCGCAATCAAAACAGCCACCAGGCAGAAGCACATCCCGTTAAATTCCTATGTTTCGTTGGACAAGCCTATTTATGATGAAGAATCGGACAGGACACTCATGGATGTAATTGCCGGATCGAAGGCTGTCGACCCGCAAGAGCTCATTATAAATCGCGAGAAATTCGGCGACATGGAATATAAAATGTCAGAATTGTTAAGCGAATTGGAGCAACAAGTCCTTAGTCTGTATCTGGATGGCCGGTCTTATCAAGAGATTTCCGTGGAGTTGAAACGGCATGTGAAATCGATCGATAATGCACTTCAGAGGGTGAAGCGTAAACTGGAGCGTTACCTGGAAATCAGTGAGTTGAGTTTATAAGGGTAACGTTGACAGGCTTTTGTTACCGTGCTACATTGGTATGGTAAAAAACCCTGAAACGGGGTGAGACAATGAAACGTAAAGTAGTGCTGGCCTGTGTTGACTGCCTAAGCAGAAACTACAGTACAGATAAAAATAAAACAGAGAATACCGAACGGTTAGAGGTTCGTAAATTTTGTAAAAGATGTGGAGCTCATACCCTGCATCGGGAAACAAAATAAGCAAAGCCGGTCTGTAGGCCTTAAGTTTGGGGGTAAAGCATGAAACTTATCACATTCTTTAAAAATGTTTCCAGGGAAATGAAAAAGGTGAGCTGGCCAAAAGGCCGGGAATTGACAAGCTATACCATTACGGTCGTTTGCACCGTTGCATTTGTAGCAGTCTTTTTTGCTGTTATCGATTTGGGAATTACCCAAATTCTTAATCTATTGTTTGAATAATGATTGGTAGTTTATGCTATAATATAGATAATCATACTTTTACCAGCAAAACCCGTGATTTGCGGGTTTTTTAATTTGGGAAAAATAATAAGATTTCAAAAAGGGAGGGAAGGGCAAGGAGATTGTCCTGAAATCATGGAAAAAAATTGGTATGTAGTCCACACCTATTCTGGCTACGAAAACAAAGTGAAAACGAATCTGGAGAAACGCTTGGAATCAATGGGCATGGAAGACAAGATTTTTCGTGTGCTTGTACCGGAAGACGAGGAAACTGAAATTAAGAACGGGAAAAAGAAGGTAGCTAAAAAGAAAGTATTTCCGGGTTATGTATTGGCTGAAATGATTATGACAGATGATTCGTGGTACGTAGTGCGCAATACCCCGGGGGTAACTGGATTCGTAGGTTCAACTGGCGCAGGCTCCAAACCCATCCCTCTCTTGCCGGAAGAAGCGGAGTTCATCCTGAAGCGGATGGGTATGCAGGAACAAGTGACCGAAATAGACTTTGAAGAAAAAGAAAGCGTCCGCGTGACAGATGGACCTTTCACAAACTTCACGGGCACCATCGAGCATATTGATCTCGATAAGCAAAAAGTCAAGGTGCATGTAAACATGTTCGGTAGAGAAACGCCGGTAGAACTGGAATTCTCCCAAATCGAAAAGCTATAAGAATCTTGATCTGCAGCAGATAAGATCCTCTGTACCGTTAAGAGACAAAGAACGCTCTGAGCGGGTGGATAAGAGTCGGCTTCCAATCGCCGGATTAAGGTGGGGAAGGACTTGCGGGCGAGGAAGAAATAGGTATTTAAACAAACCCTTGCATTTTGTCCGCAAAGATGCTAGAATTTTTATGTTCTTTATGCCCGGTGTATAAAGATATTTGATGAGTGGGAGGGCAAAACCCTATTACCACATCACGGACTTTAAGGAGGTGTGTCTCGTGGCTAAAAAAGTAATTAAAGTAGTTAAACTTCAAATCCCTGCAGGGAAGGCAAACCCAGCACCGCCAGTTGGACCGGCATTGGGTCAAGCAGGTGTAAATATCATGGGATTTTGTAAGGAATTCAATGCCCGTACGCAAGACCAGGCTGGCATGATTATTCCAGTAGAAATCACGGTATTTGAAGACCGTTCATTTACATTTATCACAAAAACTCCGCCTGCTGCTGTGCTTCTTAAGAAAGCAGCTGGGATCGAAACTGCATCAGGTGAACCAAACCGTAATAAAGTTGCGACTGTAAAGCGCGACAAGGTGAAAGAAATTGCGGAAACCAAAATGCCTGATCTGAATGCTGCTAACGTGGAAGCGGCTATGCGCATGGTCGAAGGTACTGCGCGTAGTATGGGAATCGTTATCGAAGACTAATCCCACAGCGACTCTGATGAGTAAAGAAGGTTGCGATGATGGCGGAAAGTGCCTTTCGCAACCTTTTTGTAGGACAGGGATTAAATCACGATTGCGTTCGACGCAATCGTATAGCGCGGGCCTGGCTGCTGAATGGAGCCGGTCTTGCCCGTTCCGCTTTTTAAAGTGGGAGGTATAACCGTTAAAACCACAATCAAGGAGGAAAATACAATGGCTAAAAAAAGCAAAAAGCAACAAGAAGCTTTGAAACTTGTTGACCGTTCAAAAGCTTATGAAATAAAAGAAGCGGTAGAGCTAGTCAAGCAAACTGCAAAAGCAAACTTTGATGAAACAGTAGAGGCTGCTTTCCGTTTGGGTGTTGACCCTAAGAAAGCTGACCAGCAGCTCCGCGGTGCAATGGTGCTTCCGCACGGAACTGGTAAAACACAGCGCGTATTGGTTTTCGCTAAAGGCGATAAGGCCAAGGAAGCTGAAAACGCTGGTGCTGATTATGTTGGGGAGCAAGACTTAATCAACAAAATCAACCAGGGATGGTTCGATTTTGATGTAGTTGTAGCAACTCCAGACATGATGGCAGAGGTTGGTAAGCTTGGACGCGTATTGGGACCAAAAGGCTTGATGCCAAACCCTAAAACCGGTACGGTAACTTTCGAAGTGGAAAAAGCAGTACAAGAAATCAAAGCTGGTAAGGTAGAATACCGCGTTGATAAATCTTCCAATGTTCATGTACCAATCGGGAAAGTATCTTTTGATGCTGACAAGTTGATCGAGAACTTTGAAGCAATTACAGATACATTGGTGAAAGCAAAGCCACAAGCAGCAAAAGGTATCTACATGCGTAATGCTTCTGTTGCTTCTACAATGGGACCTGGAATCAAAGTAGACGTTTCTAGCTTCGTTCGCTAAAAAGTCTATTGACTTAACATGAATGTTTAGCTATAATGTACAATGTTGCATAAGTTAAGTAACTAAATATAAACGTTATACCGTAGACAGCAGGTGCTCCGAGAGCTTAATGTCCTGCCGAGGTGTGTGAATAGAAGACAATCACCGATATATGGTTGTCCCATCGAAAACAAAACCTCCATGTCTGCATGGAGGTTTTTTTCATGTGATGACATAGGATCTGACGGTATGATGAAAAGTCAATAGGAGGTGGAACAATGTCCAAAACAATCGAGCATAAAAAACAAGTCGTGACTGAAATTGCTGACAAGTTCCGCGAAAGTAAATCAACAATTCTTGTCGATTACCGCGGCCTTGATGTTGCCGAAGTTACCGAACTTCGTACACAGCTTCGTGAAGCTGGCGTCGATTTCAAAGTGTACAAAAACACAATGACTCGCCGCGCTGCGGAAGAAGCAGAGCTAACGGAGTTGAACGAAACGTTGGTCGGACCAACGGCTATCGCATTCAGCGCTGACGATGTTGTGGCTCCTGCAAAGATTTTGAACAACTTTGCCAAGGAACATGAAGCGCTTGAAATTAAAGCTGGTGTTATTGAAGGAAGCATTGCATCCCTTGACCAAATCAAGGAACTTGCAGACCTTCCAAACTACGAAGGTATGCTTTCTATGCTGCTTAGCGTACTTCAAGCACCTGTTCGCAACTTTGCTTACGCTACAAAAGCAGTTGCGGAACAAAAGGAAGAACAAGGCGCGTAAACTTGTTCTTGTGTGAAAGAGAAGTAACGGGATTCGTTAAAATAAAATCAATTATTCCAAGGAGGAAGAAACATGTCTAAAGAACAAATTATTGAGCAAATCAAAGAAATGACAGTTCTTGAATTGAATGACCTTGTAAAAGCAATCGAAGAAGAATTTGGAGTAACTGCTGCTGCACCAGTTGCTGCTGCAGGCGCAGCTGGCGGTGCAGATGCTGCTGCAGAACAAACTGAATTTGATGTTGTTCTGGAAAGCGCTGGATCTTCTAAGATCAAAGTTGTTAAAGCAGTTCGCGAAATCACTGGTCTTGGTCTTAAGGACGCAAAAGATCTTGTAGATAACGCTCCAGGAGCAATCAAAGAAGGCGTTGCTAAAGAAGAAGCTGAAGAAATGAAATCTAAGCTTGAAGAAGCAGGCGCTTCTGTAGAATTGAAGTAAGAAATAAAAAAGCCCGCCTTTAATGGCGGGCTTTTATTACCTGTAAGATAAAGTGTCCTGGAGGTTTGAAGTAATAACTTCCATCGGGGCTTAAGGTGTGATTCAATCAACAAGCCTGGTCAGGCCCTATCATCCTCTGACCCATTTTTAACTAAGAAAAGCAGGTGCTTACCAATTATGTCTGAGCATTATTATTCTAGAAAACCAACATCAGAAAGTGATCCGAAAACTTGGCATTACAAACTGAGGGGTTTTGACTTTTCTTTTACCACTGATCACGGAGTGTTTTCCAGAAACGAGGTAGACTTCGGCTCCCGAACATTAATCGAGGCTTTTGAGGAACCGGCTATAGAGGGCGGCATTCTCGACCTTGGCTGTGGTTACGGACCGATTGGTTTATCATTGGCGAAAGCTTTTCCTCACCGACATGTAACGTTGAGTGATATCAACGAAAGAGCGATTGATTTAGCCAAACAAAACGCGGTAAACAATCAGGTGGAAAACGTAGATTTTAAAATTAGTGATCGTCTCCAGTCCTTCCAACACGAAACGTTTTCAGCAATCGTAACAAATCCCCCTATCCGTGCAGGGAAGAAAGTGATCTTCGATATGTTTGAGGAAAGTTATCGAGCGCTGCTTCCGCAGGGAGAATTGACAGTTGTTATCCAAAAGAAACAGGGAGCGCCTTCCGCGCAAAAGAAACTGGAACAAGTATTTGGAAACGTTGAAGTACTTGTGAAAAACAAAGGATACTACCTATTGAAATCTACAAAAGAATAAGCCGCCATCATGCTTGATGCCGGAAATTTTATTATTGACTCGTGGTTCCTGTTGTGGTAATATTGAAAAATGCCAATAGGCGACTTCCTTTGTCAAGGGTTATTTTTAATTAATTTATGTATAATCTTATTGATATCGGAAAGAATGGTGAAATCGGCTAATTTATCCTATTATTTCAAGCCTGAGATGAAGGAGTGTTATCGATTTACCGCTTTAAAAAAATTTAAATTTTTTTAAATGTCGCAGTATGTTTTCTGACGGCAACAGGCGAACATGCCGAAACATCATTTCTGATCTAACGTTAGATGGATGGAAAATGTGATACAACATCCGCTTGCTGTGGATGACTCAATAAAAATCTTGTGAACGGTTGTTTTCTGCTTCACAAGTTTGTTCGGTATGTTTACCGGACAATTTTGCGCTTATCACCAAATGCTTGTTTTTTTGCTGCTGAACAAGAGGGGTGTATAGTGCAGGAATCGCTTCGCCTTTAAGCTAGACAAAACACTAGTATTTTATATTATAAGCATTGCTGTCTCGAGGTGGCAATGGTTATATAGTGGTTTTTTGTCGGCAGTCTTGACGGCGGGCAGTGTTTTTTCTAATTCTTGATTTGAGGGGTGAATCAGTTGACAGGTCAACTAGTTCAGTATGGACGACACCGCCAGCGCAGAAGTTATGCACGTATTAGTGAAGTACTAGAATTGCCAAACCTTATCGAGATACAAACTGCTTCCTATGATTGGTTTTTGGAAGAAGGTTTGCGTGAAATGTTCCAGGACATCTCTCCAATTGAAGATTTCACAGGGAATTTATCATTGGAATTTGTGGATTACAGCTTGGGTGAACCAAAATATCCTGTCGATGAATCGAAAGAAAGAGATGTTACGTACAACGCTCCTCTTCGTGTTAAAGTTCGGTTGCTTAACAATGAAACTGGCGAAGTAAAAGAGCAGGAAGTATTCATGGGAGATTTCCCGTTGATGACCGATACTGGTACCTTTGTAATCAATGGTGCCGAACGGGTAATTGTTTCCCAGTTAGTTCGTTCACCAAGTGTATATTATAGTGAAAAACATGACAAAAACGGAAAAAAGGGTTATACAGCTACTGTTATCCCGAACCGTGGAGCCTGGCTTGAGTTTGAAACTGACGCTAAGGACGTTGTCCATGTTCGTATCGACCGTACAAGAAAGCTACCGATTACGGTTCTTTTGCGTGCACTCGGTTTTGGGACTGATCAAGAGATCATTGATTTGCTTGGCGACAACGAATACTTAAAGAACACCTTAGAGAAAGACAACACAGAAAATAGCGAAAAAGCTTTGCTTGAAATATATGAACGACTGCGTCCAGGAGAACCACCGACAGTCGATAATGCCAAAAGTTTGCTCGTATCCAGATTCTTTGATCCGAAAAGATATGACCTTGCACACGTAGGCCGTTACAAAATGAACAAGAAGCTTCATATTAAAAACCGTCTATTTAACCAAGTGCTTGCTGAAACCCTCGTTGATCAGGAAACTGGTGAGGTGTTAGCGCAAAAAGGCGATACCATTGATCGCAGACTACTTGATAAGCTGCTTCCTTATTTGGAAGGAACAGATGAAAATATTGGCGACCAGATTCTAGAGCCTCACGAAGGTGTCCTGGAAGATGCAATTAAAATTCAATCGATTAAAATTGTTGATCCAACGGACCCTGAAGGCGAAAGAACGTTGAACGTAATCGGGAACGGCAACGTGGACGACAGTGTGAAGAATATTGCGCCTGCTGATATTCTGGCGGCTATTAGTTATTTCTTCAATCTGCTCCATCAAGTTGGCGGCACCGATGACATCGACCACCTTGGGAACCGCAGATTGCGTTCTGTTGGGGAACTTTTACAGAATCAATTCAGAATCGGTTTATCACGAATGGAACGAGTGGTTCGGGAACGTATGTCCATCCAGGACACTTCTTCCATTACTCCGCAGCAATTGATTAATATAAGACCTGTTATTGCTTCCATTAAAGAATTTTTCGGAAGTTCTCAGCTTTCTCAATTTATGGATCAAACAAATCCGTTGGCAGAGCTGACACATAAACGTCGTCTTTCTGCTTTGGGACCAGGTGGTTTGACCAGGGAACGTGCCGGAATGGAAGTCCGTGACGTTCACTATTCTCACTATGGACGTATGTGTCCGATTGAAACGCCGGAAGGTCCGAACATCGGGCTAATCAACTCCTTATCTTCTTATGCAAAGGTAAATAAGTTTGGCTTTATTGAAACGCCTTACCGGCGTGTTGATATAGAAACAGGCAGGGTAACGGAACATATTGATTACCTTACTGCTGATGAAGAAGACAACTATGTCGTAGCACAGGCGAACGCTCGTTTGAATGAAGACTGGTCGTTCACCGATGAAGAAGTTATCGCCCGGTTCCGCGGAGAAAACACGGCAGTGCCTCGTGACCGGATTGATTATATGGACGTATCTCCAAAACAGGTAGTATCTGCTGCAACAGCATGTATTCCTTTCTTGGAGAACGATGACTCCAACCGTGCGTTGATGGGTGCGAACATGCAGCGTCAGGCTGTTCCGTTGATGCAACCGGAAGCGCCAAGGGTCGGAACTGGAATGGAGTATGTGAACGGAAAAGATTCCGGAGCAGCTGTCATTTGTAAGCACGAGGGAATTGTTGAACGGGTGGAAGCAAAAGAAATCCACGTGCGACGTATTTCCGAAGTGGATGGAAAACGAGTGGAAGGCGATTTGGATCGCTACCGTTTACAGAAATTCATCCGTTCCAACCAAGGTACTTGTTACAACCAGAAACCAATTGTAAGCGTCGGTGACCATGTCACAAAAGGTGAAGTGCTTGGTGATGGGCCTTCCATGGAAGATGGAGAGCTTGCTCTTGGACGTAACGTTCTAGTCGGCTTTATGACTTGGGAAGGTTACAACTACGAGGACGCCATCATCATGAGTGAGCGTCTGGTTAAAGATGATGTATATACTTCGATTCATATTGAAGAATACGAATCGGAAGCGCGCGATACGAAACTAGGACCGGAAGAAATCACGCGTGATATCCCGAACGTGGGAGAGGACGCACTTCGCGACCTTGATGAAAGAGGGATTATCCGTGTTGGTGCAGAAGTCGAAGATGGCGACTTGCTGGTAGGTAAGGTTACACCTAAAGGGGTAACGGAATTGTCTGCTGAGGAGCGCTTGCTCCATGCAATCTTTGGAGAAAAAGCTCGTGAAGTCCGAGATACTTCCTTGCGAGTTCCACACGGTGCTGGCGGTATTGTACTAGATGTGAAGATTTTCAATCGTGAAGACGGCGATGAGCTTCCTCCAGGCGTAAACCAGCTTGTACGTGTGTATATCGTCCAGAAGCGTAAAATCCATGAAGGGGACAAAATGGCAGGACGTCACGGTAACAAAGGTGTTATCTCTAAAATCTTGCCAGAAGAAGATATGCCGTTCCTTCCAGACGGAACGCCGATCGATATCATGCTTAACCCACTAGGGGTTCCTTCCCGTATGAATATCGGACAGGTACTGGAATTGCATTTGGGCATGGCGGCAAGACAGCTTGGCCTTCATGTAGCTACACCTGTTTTCGATGGTGCAAGGGAAGAAGATGTATGGGAAACACTTGAAGAGGCTGGAATGCCAAGGGATGCGAAGACCATCTTGTATGATGGACGTACAGGTGAACCGTTCGATAACCGGGTTTCCGTCGGGGTCATGTATATGATCAAACTGGCCCATATGGTAGATGATAAACTGCATGCCCGTTCTACTGGTCCTTATTCACTTGTAACGCAGCAGCCGCTGGGTGGTAAAGCTCAGTTTGGTGGCCAGCGTTTTGGTGAGATGGAAGTATGGGCACTGGAAGCTTATGGTGCTGCCTATACATTGCAGGAAATCCTGACGGTGAAATCCGATGATGTCGTAGGACGTGTGAAAACGTACGAAGCCATCGTAAAAGGCGACAATGTACCAGAACCAGGAATTCCTGAATCATTCAAAGTGTTGATTAAAGAATTGCAAAGTCTTGGCATGGACGTGAAGATGCTTTCCGCAGATGAGGAAGAAATAGAGCTTAGGGACATTGAAGAAGATGACAGTCAATCAGCAGATAACCTGAATATTGAAGTTGAAGAAAGCTAATCTCAACTATATGTTCATTCAGTCTGTGCTTTAGGTTAAAAGCTGGATACTAAAAGGGAGGTAGGCCCCTTGCTAGATGTAAATAATTTCGAATTTATGAAAATAGGTTTGGCTTCACCTGATAAAATTCGATCCTGGTCTTTTGGTGAAGTAAAAAAACCGGAAACCATCAATTATCGAACACTGAAGCCAGAGAAAGATGGATTGTTTTGTGAAAGAATCTTTGGTCCGCAGAAAGACTGGGAATGTCATTGCGGTAAATATAAACGCGTCCGCTATAAAGGGGTAGTTTGTGACCGATGCGGCGTTGAAGTTACTAAAGCGAAAGTCCGCCGTGAGCGAATGGGGCACATTGAGTTAGCTGCCCCTGTTTCTCACATCTGGTATTTCAAAGGAATCCCAAGCCGTATGGGTCTTGTAATGGATATGTCTCCAAGAGCTTTGGAAGAAGTTATTTACTTTGCTGCATACATTGTCACAGATGCCGGTGATACGGCATTGGAGAAAAAGCAATTGCTTTCCGAGAAGGAATACCGAGCTTATCGGGATAAGTACGGGCAATCCTTCCAGGCGCAAATGGGCGCGGAAGCAATCCGCAAACTTCTGCAAGACATTGATTTGGATAAAGAAGTAGACCTGCTGAAGGAAGAATTGAAGGCGGCTCAAGGCCAAAGACGGACAAGAGCTATTAAGCGTTTGGAAGTCTTGGAGGCATTCCGCAATTCCGGAAACGATCCTTCTTGGATGATCTTGGATGTATTGCCGATTATCCCGCCGGAATTACGACCGATGGTTCAACTTGACGGGGGACGTTTCGCGACTTCTGATTTGAACGACCTTTACCGCCGGGTAATCAACCGGAACAACCGCTTGAAGCGACTGCTTGATTTAGGAGCGCCAAGCATTATTGTTCAAAATGAAAAGCGCATGCTTCAAGAAGCTGTAGACGCGTTGATTGACAATGGACGACGAGGCCGTCCTGTTACAGGACCAGGAAACCGTCCGCTTAAGTCTCTTTCCCATATGTTAAAAGGGAAGCAAGGACGTTTCCGTCAGAACTTGCTTGGGAAACGTGTGGATTACTCCGGACGTTCCGTAATTGTCGTTGGCCCGCACTTGAAAATGTATCAATGTGGACTTCCGAAAGAAATGGCTGTCGAATTATTCAAGCCGTTCATCATGAAAGAACTCGTCGAAAAAGGGCTTGCCCATAACATCAAATCGGCGAAGCGGAAAATTGAACGTTTGCATCCGGAAGTTTGGGACGTCCTGGAGGAAGTCATTAAAGAACATCCAGTACTGTTGAACCGGGCACCAACACTGCATAGACTTGGAATCCAGGCCTTTGAACCAACCTTGGTTGAGGGCAGGGCGATCAGGCTCCATCCGCTCGTATGTACAGCTTATAACGCTGACTTCGACGGTGACCAGATGGCTGTTCACGTTCCATTATCTGCAGAAGCACAAGCGGAAGCTCGTATTTTGATGCTTGCTGCCCAAAATATTTTGAATCCAAAAGACGGTAAGCCAGTCGTTACGCCTTCCCAGGACATGGTGCTTGGTAACTATTACATTACCTTGGAACGGGAAAACGCAGTGGGCGAAGGCATGATCTTCAGGGATCTTAATGAAGCCTTAATTGCCTATCAGAACGGTTATGTCCATTTGCATACGCGAATCGCTGTAAGTGCCGCTTCATTGGACAATGAAACGTTCAGCGAAGAGCAGAAAAGCAAGTTGATTATCACTACAGTCGGTAAATTGATTTTCAATAACATGCTGCCTAATTCGTTCCCTTATATGAACGAACCTACGCAGGAAAACCTGGAGCTCCGCACTCCAGAGAAGTACTTTGTAGATAAAGGTGCAAATGTAAAAGAAATTATTGCCGAGCGTGAGATTATTCCTCCATTCAAGAAAGGAATATTGGGTGATATCATCGCTGAAGTATTTAAACGGTTCAAAATCAGTGAAACATCTAAAATGCTTGACCGCATGAAGGATCTAGGATTCAGCTATTCTACAAAAGCAGGAATCACAGTTGGTGTTTCCGACATTGTCGTGCTTGCTGAAAAAGAAGAAATACTTGACGAAGCCCAAAGCAGGGTAGACAAAGTATTGAAACAGTTCCGTCGTGGTCTAATCACTGAAGAAGAACGTTACGATCGTGTTATCTCGATTTGGTCACAAGCGAAAGACACCATTCAAGAGAAGCTGATGAAGTCCTTGAATCCACGTAACCCGATATTCATGATGAGTGATTCCGGAGCTCGTGGTAATGCTTCAAACTTTACCCAGCTTGCTGGTATGCGTGGACTAATGGCCAACCCGGCTGGACGAATTATTGAATTGCCGATTAAATCCAGCTTCCGCGAGGGATTGACGGTACTCGAATACTTTATTTCCACTCACGGAGCACGTAAAGGTCTTGCCGATACGGCTCTGAAGACAGCTGACTCTGGTTACCTGACAAGACGACTTGTCGACGTAGCCCAAGATGTCATTATCCGTGAAGAAGACTGTGGAACAGATAAAGGATTAACCGTTCAATCTATTACGGAAGGTACCGAAATGATTGAACCATTGATCGACCGCCTGATCGGAAGAACTTCCTTCCAGGTTGTCCGTCATCCGGAAACCAACGAAGTGCTGGTTGACAAGAACCAAGTGATTTCAGAGGACACTGCCAAGCAGATTGTGGATGCCGGCATTGAACAAGTAACCATTCGTTCCGTCTTCACATGTAACACGAAGCACGGCGCTTGTAAAAAATGCTACGGAAGAAACCTTGCTACCGGCGACGAAGTGGAAGTCGGCGAAGCAGTCGGTATTATTGCTGCCCAATCCATCGGTGAACCAGGTACACAGCTTACAATGCGTACCTTCCATACCGGCGGTGTAGCAGGAGACGATATCACACAAGGTCTTCCGCGTATCCAGGAGCTTTTCGAAGCGCGTAATCCTAAAGGGCAGGCAGTCATCAGTGAAATCAATGGAACGATTCAGGATATCACTGAAATTAAAGATAAGCAGGAAATCGTCGTTCAGGGCGAAGTGGAAAGTAAAACATACACTTCACCATATGGAGCGAGATTGAAAGTGGCTGTTGGAGATAAAGTGATTGCCGGGCAGGAACTGACAGAAGGGTCCGTTGATCCGAAAGAGCTTCTGAAGGTTCAAGGTATTGATGGCGTACAACAGTACTTGCTAAAAGAAGTACAAAAGGTATATCGGATGCAAGGGGTAGAAATTGGCGATAAACACGTTGAAGTAATGGTTCGTCAAATGCTCCGCAAAGTCCGAGTCTCAAATGCAGGAGATACCGATGTATTGCCAGGCTCATTGCTGGAAATCCACCAGTTCAGAGATGCCAACCGAAATGTATTACTGGAAGGACGGCAGCCGGCTGTCGGCAGACCAGTCATTCTTGGTATTACGAAAGCGTCTCTTGAAACAGATTCCTTCTTATCTGCTGCATCCTTCCAGGAAACAACACGTGTCCTGACTGATGCTGCGATTAAAGGAAAACGGGATGAATTGCTCGGCCTGAAAGAAAACGTCATTATCGGTAAGCTTGTACCAGCTGGTACCGGCATGCCGACATACAGAAAAATCCAGGCTGAATTAGAAGAAGCTGATGAATCTGCTGATCTACAGCAGGCAGAAGAAGTAACCCATTAATTACTTTGTAAAGACAAGGTATAGCAGGGAAGCAGACAGGAAACGGCAGATTTCGAAAAATCTGCCTGTTTTCCTCCCTCTATATAAAAAATCCTTTTATTTTAAGTTGACATTAAAATTCCAGGATGATACTATATTTGAGGTGCTTCCGTTTATCCTTGTTACTTTGGAGGATAGCTAATGTCTTATGATAAAGTGGCACAGGTTAAAACTGGTTTGATTATAGGAACCAAGCAAACATTGAAAGCCATGAAAAATGGTGAAGTAAGGGAAGTAGTTATTGCAGATGATGCTGATCTGCAAATAACCGAGAAAGTGTCGCGTCTTGCAAAAGATTTGAGCATCCCATGCAGCAGAGTAGATTCAAAGAAGAGACTCGGCGAAGCATGTGGCATAGATGTAGGTACAGCGACTGTGGCAATCAAGCAATAAAGTTTTGGCGAATCGTTGGTAATCGCGAAAACTTTGTTTTTTGCCTTGAAATGAACCACCTGGATATGTGGTATTACAGAATGAAGATGAAAGGAGGAAAAATCAAATGCCTACAATTAATCAATTAGTACGTAAAGGCCGTGTGAGCAAAGGAAAAAAATCCGACTCACCAGCACTTAACAAAGGTTACAACAGTTTCAAGAAAAGCTTGACTGATCAATCTTCTCCGCAAAAACGCGGGGTATGTACTCGTGTTGGTACTTTGACGCCGAAGAAACCAAACTCTGCACTTCGTAAATACGCTCGTGTGCGTTTGACTAACGGTATTGAAGTTACTGCTTATATTCCTGGTATCGGACATAACCTTCAAGAGCACAGTGTTGTGCTTATCCGTGGAGGACGTGTTAAAGACTTGCCAGGGGTACGTTACCATATTGTACGTGGAGCGCTGGACACAGCCGGAGTAGAAGGCCGTGCGCAAGGACGTTCCAAATATGGTACAAAGAGACCGAAAAAATAATGCATGAATCGCTTATTGATAAAAAGATAAACAGAAAGGAGGAAATCATATGCCACGTAAAGGACCAGTAGCAAAACGTGATGTATTACCAGATCCATTACACAATTCCAAGCTTGTTACTCGTTTGATCAATCAAATCATGATTGATGGACAACGAGGAAAAGCTCAAAAGATTCTTTATAGTGCTTTTGAACTTGTTCAAGAGCGCAGCGGCCAGGACGCTATGGAAGTTTTTGAACAGGCAATGAAAAATGTAATGCCAGTACTTGAAGTGCGCGCGCGTCGTGTAGGGGGTTCTAACTACCAAGTACCTGTAGAGGTGCGCCCTGAACGTCGTCAGGCATTAGGCCTTCGCTACATTGTTAACTATGCCCGTCTTCGCGGTGAGAAAACAATGGAAGAGCGCCTTGCAAATGAAATTCTTGATGCTTCCAACAACACAGGTGCATCTGTTAAGAAACGCGAAGATATGCACAAAATGGCTGAAGCTAACAAAGCATTCGCTCATTACCGCTGGTAATCTAAAAACTAACATTACATGGAAGGAGAAAGATGCATGGCTAGAGAATTCTCCTTGGAAAAGACTCGTAATATCGGTATCATGGCTCACATCGATGCTGGTAAAACCACTGCTACCGAACGTATTCTTTTCTACACAGGACGTATCCACAAAATTGGCGAAACCCACGAGGGTGCTTCGCAAATGGACTGGATGGAGCAGGAACAAGAGCGCGGTATCACGATTACATCCGCAGCGACCACTGCTCAATGGAAAGGTCACCGTATCAACATCATCGATACACCAGGACACGTGGACTTCACAGTTGAAGTAGAACGTTCTTTGCGTGTACTTGATGGTTCTGTAGCAGTTCTTGATGCTCAATCTGGTGTAGAACCGCAAACGGAAACTGTTTGGCGTCAGGCTACAACCTATGGTGTTCCGCGTATTGTATTTGTAAACAAAATGGATAAAATAGGTGCAGACTTCCTTTATTCCGTTGGAACACTTGGCGACCGCCTTGGAGCAAATGCTCATCCGGTTCAATTGCCGATTGGTGCAGAGGATAATTTCGAAGGAATTATCGACTTGATCACCATGGAAGCATATTTCTACCTGGATGATTTGGGAACTCGTGCGGAAGCCCGTCCGATTCCGGATGAATACAAAGAGCAGGCTGAAGAATATCGCACGAATCTAGTAGAAGCAGTAGCAGAGCTGGACGAGGAACTTATGATGAAGTACTTGGAAGGCGAAGAAATCTCTAACGAAGAGCTTAAGGCTGCTGTCCGTACTGCGACGTTAAGTGTAGAATTCTACCCTGTATTTTGTGGTTCTGCTTTCAAAAACAAAGGTGTTCAGCTGTTGATCGACGGCGTTATCGACTACTTGCCGGCTCCGACAGATGTACCTCCAATTGAAGGACATGTACCACAAACAGAAGAACAGGTCGTTCGTAAAGCGGATGACAACGAACCATTCTCTGCATTGGCATTTAAGGTCGCAACAGACCCTTATGTCGGTAAGCTGACATTCTTCCGCGTATATTCCGGCACGTTGAGCTCCGGCTCTTACGTAAGGAATTCTACGAAGGATAAGCGTGAGCGTGTAGGACGTATCCTGCAAATGCACGCAAACTCCCGTGAAGAAATTTCAACTGTATATGCCGGCGATATCGCTGGAGCAGTTGGTTTGAAAGATACAGGTACAGGGGATACGCTATGTGATGAAAAATCACTCGTAATCCTTGAATCAATGGAATTCCCTGAGCCGGTTATCGATGTAGCTATCGAACCGAAGACCAAAGCAGACCAAGATAAAATGGCTGTGGCGCTTGGTAAACTGGCCGAGGAAGATCCGACTTTCCGTACCGAAACTAACGCTGAAACCGGCCAAACAATCATTTCTGGTATGGGTGAGCTTCACCTTGATATCATTGTTGACCGTTTGAAGCGTGAATTCAAAGTCGAAGCTAATGTTGGTGCGCCACAGGTTGCTTATCGTGAAACTTTCCGCGCTGCTGCTGAAGTAGAAGGTAAGTTCGTAAGACAGTCCGGTGGTAGAGGTCAATACGGCCACGTTTGGGTCAAGTTTGAACCAAACGAAGAAGGCGCCGGTTTCGAATTTGAAAACAAAATCGTTGGTGGTACCGTTCCTCGTGAATACATTCCATCTGTAGAAGCTGGTATTAAGGAATCTATGGAAAACGGAGTATTGGCGGGATATCCGCTAATCGACGTTAAAGCGACATTATTCGATGGAAGCTACCATGACGTCGACTCAAACGAAATGGCCTTTAAAGTTGCTGCTTCCATGGCGCTTAAGGCTGCTAAAAACAAATGTCAACCAGTTATTCTGGAACCAATGATGAAAGTCGAAGTTACCATTCCAGAAGAATACATGGGAGACATCATGGGAGATGTAACATCCAGACGCGGACGTGTCGAAGGTATGGGTTCTCGTGGTAATACACAAGTTGTCAATGCTTTCGTACCGCTTTCTGAAATGTTCGGTTATGCAACATCTCTTCGTTCCAACACACAAGGAAGAGGTCAATATACGATGACATTTGACCACTATGAAGAAGTTCCAAAGAGCATTTCCGAAGAAATTATCAAGAAAAATGCTGGTGAATAATTGATTTTTTTCTGTTCATCGCGTATAACTTGTATTGTAAGCTTAGAAACGACTTCTTAGTTGTTTCTAAGCGGCAAATACATTGATTATAAAATCAACACTTTTACTTACTTAAAGGAGGAAATATAAATGGGTAAAGAAAAATTCGATCGCTCCAAAGACCACGTTAATATTGGTACTATCGGTCACGTTGACCACGGAAAAACTACTTTGACTGCTGCTATCACAACAGTACTTCACAATCGTTCTGGTTCTGGTACTGCAATGGCATACGATCAAATCGACGGTGCTCCAGAAGAGAAAGAGCGTGGAATCACTATCGCAACTTCTCACGTTGAGTACGAAACTGACAACCGTCACTATGCTCACGTTGACTGCCCAGGTCACGCTGACTACGTTAAAAACATGATCACTGGTGCTGCGCAAATGGACGGTGCTATTCTTGTAGTATCTGCAGCTGACGGCCCAATGCCACAAACTCGTGAACACATCCTTCTTTCCCGCCAGGTTGGTGTACCGGCAATCGTTGTGTTCTTGAACAAAACAGACATGGTAGACGACGAAGAGCTTCTTGAATTGGTAGAAATGGAAGTTCGCGATCTTCTTTCCGAGTATGACTTCCCTGGTGACGATGTACCAGTAATCAAAGGTTCTGCTCTTAAAGCACTTGAAGGCGACGAAGAGTATGCCAACAAAATTTATGAGCTAATGGATGCTGTTGATGAGTACATCCCTAGACCAGACCGTGACACTGAAAAACCTTTCATGATGCCAGTTGAGGACGTATTCTCTATCACTGGTCGTGGTACGGTTGCTACTGGCCGTGTTGAGCGCGGACAAGTTAAAGTCGGTGACGAAGTTGAAATCATCGGTCTTGCAGAAGAAGCAGCTAAAACAACTGTAACTGGTGTTGAAATGTTCCGTAAGCTTCTTGACTATGCAGAAGCTGGCGACAACATTGGTGCACTTCTACGTGGTGTGTCTCGTGAAGATATCAACCGTGGTCAAGTACTTGCTAAGCCTGGCTCTATCACTCCACACACTCGTTTCAAAGCAGAAGTTTATGTTCTTTCTAAAGAAGAAGGTGGACGTCATACTCCATTCTTCGGTAACTACCGTCCACAGTTCTACTTCCGTACAACTGACGTAACTGGTGTTATCACTCTTCCAGAAGGCGTTGAAATGGTTATGCCTGGCGATAACGTAGAAATGACTGTTGAGCTTATTTCTCCAATCGCTATCGAAGACGGAACGAAGTTCTCTATTCGTGAAGGTGGCCGTACAGTAGGCGCTGGCGTTGTTGCTACTATCGAAAAATAAGGTAGAGCGATCATAAATAAAGCAGACAGCTTTCAATTGCTGTCTGCTTTTTTATTTAGTTGAGAGTTTGAAAGGGAAGTGTTTATATAGGAGCTTTTAAGCTATTGGCCAAGCATACGTTGTGAGTGGAGCGATTCGATAACCTTGTTTGTAAGCCCCCTATGGAGCGTTAAACCCCTGGAATATTCCTTTAGGGATATTATGTTCTTCGCTTAACCCTTTTTCATTTAATTACCACTAAAAATCATGCATAAAGCCTTGAAATCAGGGGTGAAACTCCTGTATAATACGGGAAGTGCCGTTAAATGTGCGCCTTAAAGGAGCTTGGAATAAAAGGTGGAGATGACTGCTGGTAGAAAAGACTTTCAGAGCAGTATGGACGGATCGAAACCCTGTTTCGTTTCCACAATCTTTTTGAAAAGTTCTTTCCTAATATTTAAGGTTGCAATGACCGCTATTATTCTATATAATAGGTAATGTTGGTCATAAAAGGCGATGATGCGGAAGGTTGTTGACACACCCGGCCCCTTTGCCATGGCGAGGGTGTCAAGGAATTTTCGCGGAGAATGTCTATTATAAAATGGGCGAAAAAAGGAGGGAAAATAATGGCAAAAGAGAAGATTAGAATTCGTTTAAAGGCGTATGATCACCGTATCCTGGATCAATCTGCCGAGAAGATTGTAGACACAGCGAAGCGTTCTGGTGCTAACGTATCCGGACCAATTCCGCTACCTACAGAGAAATCCGTGTACACAGTACTTCGTGCGGTACACAAATACAAAGATTCTCGTGAGCAATTTGAAATGCGCACACATAAACGTCTTATCGATATTGTAAGTCCTACACCGCAAACAGTCGACTCGCTAATGCGTTTGGATCTGCCGTCTGGTGTGGACATTGAGATTAAACTATAAAGAATTTAAAGATATTAGGAGGTGTGACGGATGGCGAAAGGAATCTTAGGTCGAAAAATCGGCATGACTCAACTTTTTAGTGAAGACGGAGAATTGACTCCTGTAACGGTAATTCAAGCTGACCCTAACGTAGTTCTTCAAAAGAGAACGCTTGAGAACGACGGGTATGAAGCGATCCAGCTAGGCGTTGTTGATCAAAAAGAAGCCAAAGCGAATAAGCCGGCTAAAGGACATGCTGAAAAAGCAAACACAACCCCTAAGCGCTTCATTCGTGAAATCCGTGATGCTAACCTTGACGACTATGAAGTAGGACAAGAGGTTAGTGTTGAGATTTTTCAAACTGGAGACAAAATTGATGTAACTGGAACTTCTAAAGGGAAAGGATTCCAAGGTGCGATCAAGCGTCATAATCAATCCCGCGGACCAATGACACACGGTTCCCGTTATCATAGAAGACCAGGTACAATGGGTGCTATTGATCCAATGCACGTATTCAAAGGTAAAAAGCTTCCTGGCCAAATGGGTGGAGAGCAAGTAACGCTTCAAAACCTTGAAATTGTGAAAGTTGATGCCGAGCGCAACCTTATCCTTGTAAAAGGTAACGTTCCAGGAGCAAAAAAATCATTCGTTAAAATCACGAGTGCAGTTAAGGCTAACTAATCATAAACGAA
Source organism: Virgibacillus senegalensis (assembly GCF_000821245.2). GTDB lineage: Bacteria > Bacillota > Bacilli > Bacillales > Amphibacillaceae > Sediminibacillus > Sediminibacillus senegalensis. Next base: position 523,367 of record NZ_LN611423.1, on the reverse strand, counting down.
GGGAGGATATGTCATGCCTAAAGTAGCACTTTATAACCAAGGCGGATCACAAGTCGGCGATTTGGAACTTAATGATGCCGTTTTTGGAATTGAACCAAACACACATGTTTTACATGAAGCTGTTGTTATGCAACGCGCTTCTTTACGCCAAGGAACACACGATGTAAAAAATCGTTCTGAAGTAAGCGGTGGTGGACGTAAACCATGGCGCCAGAAGGGTACAGGACGTGCTCGTCAAGGTTCCATCCGTTCTCCGCAATGGGTAGGCGGCGGAACTGTATTCGGCCCTACACCACGCAGCTATAGCTATAAACTACCGAAGAAGGTTCGCAGATTGGCGCTTAAATCTGCTCTTTCCTCTAAAGTGAACGAAGAAAGCTTGGTTGTTCTTGAAAGTCTTGCATTCGATGCACCAAAAACAAAAGAAGTAGTAAATGTACTTGCTGCTCTTAATGTAGATGGAAAAGCATTGATTGTAACAGCTGACCAGGACGAAGTTGTTGCACGTTCTGCTAACAACTTGCCAAACGTAAAGGTTTTGACTGTAAGCGAAGTTAACGTACTTGACTTGCTTACGCATGACAAGCTGATCTTGACGAAAGATGCAGCTGAAAAAGCAGGGGAGGTGCTTGCATAATGAAGGATCCACGTGATATTATTAAGCGCCCGATTATTACTGAACACTCTGCAGACTTGATGGCAGAAAAGAAATATACGTTCGAAGTAAACACAAAAGCCAATAAAACAGAGATCAAAGATGCTGTTGAATTGATTTTCGGTGTCAAAGTAGAAAAAGTCAACACCATGAATCTTAAAGGTAAATTCAAGCGGATGGGTCGTTACGGTGGTTACCGTCCAAACCGCAAGAAAGCCGTTGTGCAATTGACTGAAGACAGTAAAGAACTCGAATTCTTTGAAAGTGTATAAGTAAAACCTATCAAAAAAGGAGGGAAAAAAGATGGCGATTAAAAAGTATAAACCAACATCAAATGGTAGACGCGGCATGTCCACTTCTGATTTCGCAGAAATCACAACTGACAAGCCAGAAAAATCCCTGTTGAGCCCACTCCACAAACGTGGCGGACGTAACAACCAGGGTAGATTAACTGTTCGTCATCAGGGCGGTGGCCATAAGCGCCAATATCGTATCATCGATTTCAAACGTGACAAAGATGGAATACCAGGACGCGTTGCTACAATCGAATATGATCCAAACCGCTCCGCAAACATTGCATTGATTAATTATGCTGACGGTGAAAAGCGATACATTCTTGCACCTAAAGGCTTGACTGTAGGTACGGAAGTCATTTCCGGACCAGAGGCAGACATCAAGTTGGGCAACTCGCTTCCACTGCAAAACATTCCAGTAGGTACGATCATTCATAACGTAGAATTAAAGCCAGGCCGCGGCGGACAACTTGCTCGTTCTGCAGGTGCTCAAGCTCAAATTCTAGGACGTGAAGATAAATATGTATTGGTACGTTTAGTATCTGGAGAAGTACGTTTAGTACTAGGTACTTGCCGCGCCACTATCGGCCAAGTAGGAAACGTAGAGCACGAATTAATCAATGTTGGTAAAGCTGGACGCTCTCGCTGGAAAGGCAACCGTCCAACTGTTCGTGGTTCTGTTATGAACCCTAACGATCACCCACACGGTGGTGGTGAAGGACGCGCACCTATCGGTCGTAAATCACCAATGTCTCCTTGGGGCAAACCTACGCTTGGTTACAAGACACGGAAGCGCAACAAGCCGACAGATAAATTCATCGTTCGTAAACGTAAAAAATAACGGGATTGAAAGGCGGGACAAAAACCCCGTCTGTCAATCGCAAAGGGAGGTTTATGTATGGGTCGCAGCTTAAAAAAAGGACCTTTCGCAGATGACCATTTAATGAAAAAAGTCGAAAAATTGAACGAAGACAACAAAAAACAAGTTGTTAGAACTTGGTCCCGTCGTTCAACAATATTCCCTAACTTTGTTGGTCATACAATCGCTGTATATGACGGACGTAAACACGTACCGGTATATGTCACCGAAGATATGGTCGGTCATAAATTAGGTGAATTCGCGCCAACCCGCACGTTCAAAGGGCATGCTGGCGATGACAAGAAAACAAAACGCTAATGAGAGGAGGCGCTCTTGATGCAAGCTAAAGCCGTTGCGAAATCTGTTCGAATTGCTCCTCGTAAAGTTCGATTAGTCGTAGATTTAATTCGAGGAAAGAAAGTCGGAGAAGCAGTTGCGATTTTAAACCATACACAACGCGGTGCATCCCCTGTTGTAGAGAAGGTATTAAAATCAGCTATTGCTAATGCAGAACACAATTATGAAATGAACCCTGACGATTTGGTAGTATCTGAAGCATTTGTTAACGAAGGTGTTACACTGAAACGTTTCCGCCCTCGTGCTATGGGTCGTGCTAGCCAAATCAATAAAAGAACCAGCCATATTACTGTGGTTGTATCAGAACAGAAGGAGGGATAATCAGTGGGTCAAAAAGTTAATCCTGTAGGACTTCGTGTCGGCGTCATCCGTGACTGGGAATCCAAATGGTACGCTGGCAAAGACTATGCAGACTTGTTACATGAAGACATTAAAATTCGTGAATATATTGAAAAGCGTCTGAAGGATGCAGCAGTTTCTAGTATTGAAATTGAACGTGCAGCCAACCGCGTAAACATCTCTATTTCAACTGCGAAGCCAGGTATGGTTATCGGTAAAGGCGGTTCTGAAGTAGAAGCATTGCGTAAATCGTTGAACGCTTTGACTGGAAAAAGAGTTCACATCAACATCGTTGAAGTGAAAAAAGCTGATCTTGATGCTACATTGGTAGCTGAAAATATTGCACGTCAATTGGAAAACCGTATTTCTTTCCGTCGTGCTCAAAAACAAACGATCCAACGCGCTATGCGTGCGGGAGCTAAAGGTATCCGTACTCAGGTTTCCGGTCGTCTTGGTGGAGCAGACATTGCCCGTGCAGAACATTACAGCGAAGGAACTGTACCACTTCACACACTTCGCGCTGACATTGATTACGGTACTGCAGAAGCAGATACTACGTATGGTAAACTAGGTGTCAAAGTGTGGATCTATCGTGGAGAAGTCCTTCCAACTAAAAACAATCAATAAGGAAGGGGGAACGCATTATGTTAATGCCTAAACGTGTAAAATATCGTAAACAACACCGCGGCCGCATGACTGGTAAAGCAAAAGGCGGTACGACTGTTGCATTTGGTGAATATGGACTACAAGCTGTAGAAGCTTCTTGGATTACAAGCCGTCAGATCGAGGCTGCTCGTATTGCAATGACTCGTTATATGAAACGTGGCGGTAAAGTTTGGATTAAGATTTTTCCAGACAAACCTTATACTGCTAAGCCTCTAGAGGTTCGAATGGGTTCCGGTAAAGGTGCTCCTGAAGGATGGGTTGCAGTAGTAAAGCCTGGTAAGATCATGTTCGAAATTGCCGGAGTTTCAGAAGAAGTTGCGCGTGAAGCATTGCGTCTTGCTTCTCATAAACTACCGATCAAAACGAAATTTGTAAAACGCGAAGAAATTGGTGGTGAAATCAATGAAGGCTAATGAAATCAGAGAGTTAACCACTGCCGAAATTGAACAAAAAGTTAAATCTTTAAAAGAAGAGCTATTCAACTTGCGTTTCCAATTAGCTACAGGTCAATTGGAAAACACTGCACGTCTTCGTGAAGTGCGTAAATCGATCGCACGTATGAAAACTGTCGTACGTGAAAGAGAATTAAGCGTTAATAACTGATAAACCCGAGAGGAGGTTAGCCTCACATGAGTGAACGTAACAATCGTAAGGTCTATAACGGCCGTGTAGTATCAGATAAAATGGACAAAACCATTACTGTATTAGTCGAAACCTACAAATTCCATAAGCTTTATGGAAAACGTGTTAAGTACTCGAAAAAATTCAAAGTGCATGATGAAAACAATCAAGCAAAAATCGGCGACATTGTACGCATCATGGAAACTCGTCCGCTTTCAGCTACGAAACGTTTCCGTCTAGTTGAAATTGTTGAAGAAGCGGTTATTATTTAATAAAGTTCGCTCGGAAGGATTCCGAAGGGAGGTTCAAGCAGTATGATTCAACAAGAAACTCGTTTAAAAGTTGCAGATAACTCAGGAGCACGTGAAGTGCTTGCGATTAAAGTTCTGGGCGGTTCCGGCCGTAAAACTGCTAATATTGGCGATGTAATCGTGTGTACGGTGAAACAAGCAACACCAGGCGGCGTTGTTAAAAAAGGTGATGTCGTTCGTGCTGTTATTGTCCGTTCGAAGAGCGGAGTGCGCCGTAAAGACGGTTCTTACATTCGATTTGATGAAAATGCAGCGGTAATTGTACGTGAAGATAAGAGCCCACGTGGTACTCGTATCTTTGGACCAGTTGCACGTGAATTGCGCGATGCTAAATTCATGAAAATCGTTTCCCTAGCTCCAGAAGTATTATAAGCGAATTAAAAGCCTTGTAAGGAGGTGCAGCAGCATGCATGTTAAAAAAGGTGATAAAGTTCAGGTGATAGCTGGGAAGGATAGCGGCAAGCAAGGCACTATTCTAGAAGCTTATCCGAAAAAAGAACGTGTATTGGTGGAAGGCATCAATGTCGTGAAAAAGCACGCAAAACCTTCTCAGGATAACCCGCAGGGCGGAATTCTTAACCAGGAAGCATCCATTCATGTTTCTAACGTAATGCCGATCGATCCGAAATCCGGCGAACCAACTCGCGTTGGATATGAAGTGCGTGATGGCAAGAAAGTCCGTATCGCTAAAAAATCCGGTGAAGCATTAGATAAATAAATCAGCGGTGAAAGGAGGGCTACTCGATGAACGAATTGAAAAAAAGATACCAAGAGGAAATCGTTCCTTCATTGGCAGAAAAATTTAATTATGAATCAGTAATGCAAGTACCTAAAATCGAAAAAATCGTGATTAACATGGGTGTGGGTGATGCAGTTCAAAACACAAAAGCGTTGGATAACGCAGTGGAAGAGCTTGCACTTATCTCCGGTCAACAGCCAGTTGTTACAAAAGCAAAGAAATCAATTGCAGGTTTCCGTTTGCGTGAGGGGATGCCAATCGGCGCTAAAGTAACCCTTCGCGGTGAGCGTATGTACGAATTCCTTCAAAAGCTTATCGGGGTATCATTGCCACGTGTACGTGACTTCCGTGGTATCTCTAAAAAAGCATTTGACGGACGCGGCAACTATACGCTTGGTATTAAAGAACAATTGATTTTCCCAGAAATTAATTACGATAAAGTCAATAAAGTTCGCGGTATGGACGTAGTTATCGTAACTACCTCTAATACTGACGAAGAAGCACGTGAACTTTTAGCTCAGCTTGGCATGCCTTTCCAAAAATAAGCATTTGAGCTAACACAAGGAGGGAAAATTGTGGCTAAGAAATCAATGATTGCGAAACAAAAACGCAAACAAAAATTCCAAGTACAAGAGTACACACGTTGCGAACGCTGCGGACGTCCACACTCTGTATTGCGCAAATTCAAACTTTGCCGTATTTGTTTCCGTGAACTTGCCTATAAAGGTCAAATTCCTGGTGTCAAAAAAGCAAGCTGGTAATCCCCGATCAGGGAAGGAGGTAATGAATAATGGTTATGACAGATCCAATCGCAGATATGCTTACTCGTATTCGTAATGCCAACATGGTACGCCATGAGAAGCTAGAGGTGCCTGCTTCTAAGCTTAAAAAAGAGGTTGCAGACATCCTTAAGCGTGAAGGCTTCGTACGCGATTACGAATTTATCGAAGATAACAAACAAGGTGTGCTACGTATTTTCCTTAAATACGGCGCAAACGAAGAAAGAGTAATCACTGGTCTGAAAAGAATCAGTAAGCCAGGATTGCGCGTTTATGCTAAAGCCGACGAAATTCCAAAGGTATTGAACGGACTTGGCATCGCAATTGTTTCTACTTCAAAAGGCGTTTTATCTGACAAAGAAGCACGTGCCCAAGCAATTGGCGGCGAAGTGCTAGCATATATTTGGTAATTTATTCAGACAAGATAGGAGGTGCTTTGAATGTCTCGTGTAGGTTTTAAAATTTTGGAAATTCCAGAAGGTGTGGAAGTCAAATTAGACGAAAACACTGTAACAGTGAAAGGTCCTAAAGGAGAGCTGTCCCGCACTTTCCACCCGGACATTAACGTAAAAATCGAGGACAACGTTCTTACTGTAGAGCGTCCTAGCGATAGCAAAGAACACCGTGCACTGCATGGCACTACCCGCAGCTTGATCGGTAATATGGTTGAGGGAGTCCATAAAGGATACGAGAAAAGCCTGGAGATTAATGGTGTAGGTTACCGTGCTACGAAGCAAGGCGACAAAGTAGTCATTAATGCAGGTTATTCCCACCCAGTGGAAATTGAATCACGTGAAGGAATTGAAATTGATGTTCCTGCCAACACAAAAGTTACCGTTAAAGGTATCGATAAAGAATTAGTTGGAGCCGTAGCGGCTAACATCAGAGCCATTCGTCCGCCTGAACCTTATAAAGGAAAAGGTATCCGTTACGAAGGCGAATATGTACGTCGTAAAGAAGGTAAAACTGCAAAATAAGGTAGGTTAGGGAACAGAAAGGAGTGACCTAGATGATCACAAAGCCTGACAAGAACGTTGTGCGTAAAAAACGTCACACTCGTGTACGTAAAAATTTGTTCGGAACAGCTGAACGCCCACGTTTGAACGTTTACCGTTCAAATAAGCACATCTACGCACAGCTTATCGACGATATAAACAGCAAAACTTTGGCAAGTGCATCTACAGTAGACAATGATCTTAACCTGGAAGCAACAGGTAATGTAGAAGCTGCTCAAAAAGTTGGCGAATTGCTCGCTAATCGTGCAATCGAAAATGGACACAAAAATGTGGTATTCGACCGCGGAGGTTACTTATATCACGGACGTGTAAAAGCATTGGCAGATGCTGCTCGTGAAGCAGGTCTTGAATTTTAATAGAAAAAGGAGGGACAAATATTGCGTACTAACATTGACCCGAACAAATTAGATATTGAAGAGCGTGTAGTTACAATTAACCGTGTCGCAAAAGTAGTAAAAGGTGGACGTCGTTTCCGTTTTGCTGCACTAGTTGTTGTCGGCGACAAAAACGGTCATGTAGGATTTGGTACTGGTAAAGCACAGGAAGTACCAGATGCAATCAAAAAAGCAATCGACGATGCGAAGAAAAATCTAATTACTGTACCAATCGTAGGTACAACTATTCCACACGAAATTACTGGCGGATTTGGCGCAGGAAGCATCTTGATGAAACCAGCTGCTGAAGGTACCGGAGTTATTGCCGGCGGACCTGTCCGTGCGGTACTTGAACTTGCAGGTATTGGTGATATCCTTTCTAAATCTCTTGGATCTAATACACCAATCAACATGGTTCGCGCTACAATCAACGGATTGAGCGAATTAAAACGTGCGGAAGATGTTGCCAAACTACGTGGTAAGTCAGTAGAAGAACTGTTAGGATAAGGAGGGAAATCACATGGCTAAAAAGTTAGAAATTACCCTCACGCGCAGTGTTATTGGCAGAACCGAAGGTCAAAAGACTACAGTCAAAACACTTGGCTTGAATAAAATCCGTCAATCGGTAGTCCGTGAAGATACTCCTGCCGTTCGAGGCATGATCAACAAAGTATCTCACTTAGTATCGGTAAAAGAAGTATAATTAACGAAAAGCGCAAAGAGGAGGTGCTCGCATGAAACTTCATGAATTGAAGCCAGCAGAAGCTCGCAAAAAACGTAATCGTGTAGGTCGAGGAATGTCTTCAGGTAATGGAAAAACAGCTGGGCGCGGACATAAAGGACAGAAAGCTCGTTCAGGCGGCGGTACTCGTCCTGGTTTCGAAGGCGGTCAAATGCCGTTGTTCCAACGTCTGCCTAAGCGCGGATTTACCAACATTCACCGTAAAGAGTTTGCGATCGTAAATCTGGATACACTTAACCAATTTGATGAAGGTACAGAAGTTACACCTGAGCTTTTACTTGAAACTGGTGTTGTCAGCAAGCTAAAAGCCGGCATTAAAGTTCTTGGAAATGGTACTATTGAAAAGAAACTTACCGTAAAAGCTCATAAGTTCTCTGCTTCAGCGAAAGATGCTATCGAAGCAGCGGGCGGTCAAACTGAGGTGATTTAATGTTCCGTACAATCTCCAATTTTGTGCGCGTGGGTGACATTCGTCAGAAAATCGTATTCACCTTGTTGATGCTGATCGTTTTTCGGATTGGTACCTTTATTCCTGTACCTTTTACCGACCGTGATGCTATCGACTTTATGAACGAACAAAGCGTGTTTGGTTTTCTAAACACGTTCGGCGGTGGGGCATTGCAAAACTTCTCCATTTTCGCAATGGGGATCATGCCTTATATCACCGCTTCGATTATCATGCAGTTGTTACAAATGGATGTTGTACCAAAGTTTACCGAATGGAAAAAGCAAGGTGAAGTTGGGCGCAAGAAGCTCGCCCAGTTTACGAGATATGGAACAATCATTCTTGCTTTAATTCAGGCTGCAGCCATGTCTGTCGGCTTCAACGCGATGACCAGAGGCACATTGATTGCAGATCCTGGATTTGGGAAGTTTGCAGTCATCGCGCTTGTTTTAACAAGTGGAACTGCCTTTCTTATGTGGCTTGGAGAACAAATCACAGCCCACGGCGTAGGAAATGGGATTTCGATCATCATTTTCGCTGGTATTGTTGCGGCAATACCAAACGGTGTTAACCAAATTTTTGAACAGTATTTTGGCGGAGATGTCGGCAATGATCTGTTTCTTAACATTGTAATTGTCGCCTTAATTGTGTTGGTTGTTTTAGCTGTGGTTGTCGGGGTAATTTTTATCCAGCAGGCATTGCGTAAAATTCCGATTCAATATGCCAAACGTTTAGTGAATCGTTCACCGGTTGGGGGACATTCTACGCATTTACCGTTAAAAGTGAATGCTGCTGGAGTAATCCCGGTCATCTTTGCCATATCCTTTATCATGGCACCGAGAACCATTGCCGGATTCTTTGGAACAGATGGCATGGCGGGAACGATCCAATCAATCTTTGACTATACACAGCCAATAGGAATGGTGATTTACGTAGCCTTAATCATTGCCTTCACTTATTTCTATACATTTGTTCAAGTGAACCCTGAACAAATGGCTGAAAACCTGAAAAAACAAGGCGGATATGTCCCTGGTATACGCCCGGGAAAAAATACCGAAACGTATTTGACCCGCGTGATGTATCGACTTACTTTTGTAGGAGCTTTGTTTTTAGCAGCCGTATCTGTACTTCCATTAGTATTGGGCAGGCTTGCTAATCTGCCGCAGGCAGTGCAAATTGGCGGAACAAGCCTCTTGATTGTTGTAGGAGTTGCCTTGCAGACGATGAAACAACTAGAGAGCCAGCTTGTCAAACGCCACTATAAAGGCTTTATCAAGTGAACCGGTCATGCTGTCCTTGCTTACGCCTTGCATGTTTAGCATGACAGCAAACCGAGTTTCTTTAGAAGAAATGAGAGCGAGGGGAAAGTCATTGAATTTAATCCTTATGGGACTGCCAGGTGCCGGCAAAGGGACACAGGCAGAAAAAATAGTTGATAAATATCAAATCCCTCATATCTCAACAGGAGATATGTTCCGTTTAGCTATTAAAGAAGGAACGGAGCTCGGTAAGCAAGCAAAATCTTATATGGATCAAGGGGAGCTTGTCCCTGACGAGGTTACCATTGGTATTGTCCGTGAGCGGCTAAGCAAAGATGACAGCCAAAAGGGCTTCCTGTTAGACGGTTTTCCGAGAACCATTGCCCAGGCAGAGGCTTTGGAAAATCTTTTGGCAGATATGGGGAAAACCCTCGACTATGTGTTACACGTAGAGGTGCCAAAAGAACAACTTATCGAGCGGTTAACTGGTAGAAGGATTTGTCCGACCTGTGGAGCAACATACCATGTGCAATTCAATCCTCCTGAAACAGAGGGGATTTGTGATCGCGATGGTACAGAATTGATTCAAAGGGATGACGATAAACCAGAAACGGTTAAAAAACGTCTGGAAGTTAACGTAGAACAAACACAGCCTATGCTTGATTATTATGAGCAAAAAGGTTATCTCGCGAAAGTCAATGGAGCCCAGGATATCGACTTGGTCTTCCAGGAAATTGATGATAAGCTGCAGAACCTTTCTAAATGATATTGGCAATAAATCCTGTGAAAAGGTGAGATGCTGCCGGCAGTTATTCTTTCTGAAGGCACACCCTATCGCTGAATTTCATTAAACCGAGTATATCGAAGCCGGAGTTGGATAATATTGCTGAAAAGGACATTCGGCAGGGTGATGCAATTCCAGTGCATACAAGGTATAATGGTTTCGCGGGAGAATTTGCGCATCAGTTAGTGTCGAGCTTGTGCATGGAACTCCGGATAACCCGGAACCCGTTAAACAGTTCCATACTTGAACGTGTATGGGGACTGGGAAACAAACATCCTATCATGGCGATTCGGCTTGGATGTATCCTGTCGATCCAGTCGATAGAGATATGAACAATCTGCTACTGGTAACAAAGTTGTCTTATACAAAGGTATGAAATAGGCAAAGCCAGGTGTCCGCCTTTCAAATATATCGCATGCCGATCAAGGCATGGTCCTCGCCATGGAGATGATGGCGATGCAGGAGGGAGTATCAATCTCTTGCAGATGATTGGACAGTTGTCACCCAAAGTGGTAAAATGTGTGTTTGCTTTGAACATACTTTTGCCATTGCAAAAGAAGGTTTTCTAATATTAACAAAAGCCTAAGTGAAGGTGATTGTGGTTGAGTGATTCAGAGTCGAGTCCGCGAATAGGTCAAGTTGTTCGTATTGCACGAGGACGGGAAGCAGGTCAATATGCGATCGTCATTCAAATGCTTGATGATCGGTTTGTCTTGCTTGCTGATGGAGAGAAAAGAAAATATGATCGGCCGAAGAAGAAGAATTTGCATCATATTGAGTTAATGGATTACATCTCTCCAGAAGTCCAGAACAGCCTTCTAGAAACTGGTCGCGTAACAAATGGTAAGCTGCGTTTCGCTCTATCAAAATTTGTCAATGAAGTAGTGACTGATTTGAAGAAGGGAGATCAACTCGATGGCGAAAGACGATGCAATTGAAGTGGAAGGAACCGTTACTGACACGTTGCCTAATGCGATGTTCAAAGTTGAATTAGAAAACGGTCATACTGTTTTAGCTCATGTCTCTGGCAAGATTCGTATGCATTTCATCCGGATTCTGCCTGGAGATAAAGTGACGGTTGAGCTTTCCCCATATGATTTAACAAGAGGACGTATCACGTACCGTTATAAATAAATGCTCCGATCCAAAAGGAGGTATGGATGATGAAGGTAAGACCATCTGTAAAACCAATTTGTGAAAAATGTAAAGTCATTCGCAGAAAAGGCAAAGTCATGGTAATCTGTGAAAACCCTAAGCATAAACAAAAACAAGGCTAATTTGAAGGAGGTGCACGTATCTAATGGCACGTATTGCTGGTATTGATATTCCGCGTGATAAACGTGTAGTCATTTCTCTTACCTATATCTATGGTATTGGAAAAACAACTGCAAAAGAAGTACTGAAAGAAGCTGGAGTTTCAGAAGATACACGAGTTCGTGATTTAACCGAAGATGAGCAGGCAAGAATCCGTCAAGCAGTAGAACGGTTCACTGTTGAGGGTGACCTTCGCCGAGAAGTATCCCTAAACATCAAACGCTTGATCGAAATCGGTTCTTATCGTGGTATTCGCCACCGCAGAGGGCTTCCATTGCGTGGACAAAGAACGAAAAACAACTCTCGTACTCGTAAAGGCCCGCGTCGTACAATTGCTAACAAGAGAAAATAAGCTAAAGGAGGTTAGTTAATCAATGGCACGTAAAACAAATACACGGAAACGTCGTGTGAAAAAGAATATTGACAGTGGTGTGGCTCATATCCGTTCGACTTTCAACAACACCATTGTAACCATCACTGATGTTCAAGGTAACGTTGTAAGCTGGAGCAGCGCTGGCGCTCTTGGTTTCAAAGGTTCCCGTAAATCTACTCCTTTTGCTGCCCAAATGGCTGCTGAAGCTGCTGCAAAAGCAGGTATGGAGCACGGTTTAAAAACTTTGGAAGTAACAGTTAAGGGTCCTGGTGCTGGACGTGAAGCAGCAATCCGTTCACTTCAAGCAGCAGGTTTAGAAGTTACAGCTATTCGTGACGTAACGCCAGTTCCTCACAATGGCTGCCGCCCACCAAAACGTCGTCGTGTTTAATTTATCCGTATATAATTTGTCACCCTGTCTATAATGGGTTATGATAGCTAAAAATGCAGGATACCAGACTAGATCGACGGTCTAATCTGGATGCCCTACAGCATCGCAAATGACAGAACAGCATACGAAGTTGCATAGTGCAGAGAACGGTAACTGCCTACCTGGGGAATTTCGGTTAGACCGATAACGTCTAACCGGGGTTTCGACGTTTTGAAGGAGGGTTTAATTAATGATTGAGATTGAAAAGCCAAAGATTGAAACGGTCGAGGTGAGCGATGACGCTACCTTTGGCAAGTTCGTCGTAGAACCGCTTGAACGTGGATATGGAACTACACTAGGAAACTCCTTGCGTCGTATCCTTTTATCCTCACTTCCTGGCGCTGCTGTGACATCAATTCAAATCGATGGAGTGCTTCATGAGTTTTCTACGATCGATGGAGTAGTAGAAGACGTGACAACCATTATTTTGAATTTGAAAAAGCTGGCTCTTAAAATCTATTCCGATGAAGAAAAAACATTGGAAATCGATGTTCAGGGAGAAGGAAAAGTTACAGCTGCCGACATCACTTATGACAGTGATGTGGAAGTATTGAACCCGGATCTTCATATTGCTACGTTGGGCGAAAATGCTCATTTGCGCATGAAGATTGCAGCTGAACGCGGCCGCGGATATCGTCCAGCAGAGGCAAATAATCACGAAGATTTGCCAATCGGCGTCATTCCGGTTGACTCGATTTTCACTCCGGTGGAACGTGTGACTTACCAAGTGGAAAATACACGTGTCGGCCAGATCACTAACTTCGATAAACTGACGTTGGATGTTTGGACTGATGGAAGCATACGACCTGAAGAGGCTGTTTCATTGGGTGCTAAGATTTACACGGAACATCTGAATATTTTCGTAGGACTTACAGATGAAGCGCAAAGTGCTGAAATTATGATCGAGAAAGAAGAAGATCAAAAAGAAAAAGTACTGGAAATGACAATCGAAGAATTGGATCTATCCGTCCGTTCCTACAATTGCCTAAAGCGTGCCGGAATCAATACGGTACAAGAGCTTGCTCATAAGTCGGAAGAAGATATGATGAAAGTTCGTAATCTTGGCCGCAAATCATTAGAAGAAGTAAAACATAAACTAGAGGATCTTGGTCTAGGCTTACGCAAAGAAGATTAATTGAATAGACACCTTTAGAAATTCCGAAAAAGGGAGGGATAATCCATGGCTAGAAAACTAGGTCGTACAACTGATGTACGTATGGCACTACTTCGCAACCTTGCCACAGACTTGATTATTCATGAACGATTAGAAACTACTGAGGCGAAGGCAAAGGAACTTCGTTCTGTTGTTGAAAAAATGATTACGCTTGGAAAGCGCGGCGATCTTCACGCACGTCGTCAAGCTGCATCATTCCTATACAATGCAGAAGCAAACGAAAACGAAGATGCCATCCAAAAACTATTCTCTGATATCGCTGCACGCTATGAAGAGCGTCAAGGCGGTTACACACGTGTCCTTAAATTGGGACCGCGTCGTGGTGACGGTGCAGAAATGGCGATTATCGAGTTGGTTTAATTTAAAAGCAATTGCTTGAAGGGCAGGACAGAATCTCTTCCATGAGGTGAATCCCGGCCCTTTTTTGTTTTACTATCATTTAAAAGTCTAGCGTAATACTGGCAACACCGGCCCCCTCGAGGTCTTAAGCCAATCCTTTATGTGGCAAAAACCGCCACGACAAGTCTTGCCGTAAGCTGGTCGGAGGCCTACACGATGTGGGTCATGCAGGCGTTGCTACAGGACGTGGCGCATTCAGTCTGTATTCCTTTAAACAGGGGCGCCTGCGCTTGTCTTTGTCCAGCTCAGGCGTCTACCCCCCTCGAGATCTTAAGCCAATCCTCTATGTGGCAAAAACCGCCACGACAAGACTTGTCTTAAGCTGGTCAGGGGTGAACAAGTCGCCTGCGCTTTTCTATTTATATTAATGTTTGCTGTGTCTATTTGAGTGGATTCGACAAATTGGTGATATTTCCGGGGAAATATTGTCGAACTGCCAAAGGGGGAATCATCTTGGGGAAGAATGTCATGAAATTTGAACATGTTTGGTTTCGGTATGGAGAAGACCTGCCGTGGGTGCTGCGGGATGTTTCTTTTGAAATTAATAGTGCGGAATGGGTAGCAGTAATCGGCCACAATGGATCAGGGAAATCGACGATTGCAAAACTGATGAATGGTCTATTGTTTCCGCAAAAGGGAAAAGTCCTGATAAATAACCTGGAAGTGAATGAAGAAACCATTTGGGATGTTCGAAAGCAAGTTGGTATGGTGTTTCAAAATCCGGACAACCAGTTTGTTGGCACCACCGTCCGGGATGATGTCGCGTTTGGTTTAGAGAATCGGGGTATTCCCAGAGAAGAAATGATCAGCCGCTTAAAGGACAGCCTTGCAGCCGTTCGAATGGAAGATTACGAGTTACATGAACCACATCGATTGTCGGGCGGGCAAAAGCAGCGGATTGCAATAGCGGGTGTTCTAGCCGTCTCCCCGCAGATTATCATTTTAGATGAAGCTACTGCAATGCTTGATCCGAATGGCAGAAAGGAAATCATGAACACGGTGATAGCTGTCAAAGAACAAGATGATGTTTCACTGATCACCATTACCCACGACTTGAAAGAAGTCACGCGTGCAGATCGTGTGTTGGTGATGAATGAGGGAAAAGTATGGATGGAGGCTCCTCCAAAAAATGTTTTTGCCAAACGAGATGATCTGAAAACAATCGGACTCGATATACCTTTTGTTACGAAGCTAGCTGCCGAACTCACGGAGCGGGGGATATTCATGGATTCAGAACCATTGAATCACGACGAGCTGTTGGAGGAACTATGGAGATTTCATTTAAACAGGTAAGTTACACCTATCAACCTAATACACCGTTTGAACACAAAGCCCTTAAAGAGCTTGATATGGAGATTCCTTCAGGATCATTCACTGCCGTCATCGGTCATACAGGGTCAGGAAAATCGACGTTGATTCAACACTTGAACGGCTTGTTAAAGCCTACAGCGGGTGTCGTAAACATCGGTACTTATCAACTGCATCCAGAAGCAAAACTAAAGAGAATCAAGGATCTCAGGAGCAGAGTCGGGATTGTTTTCCAATATCCTGAGCACCAATTGTTTGAAGAAACGGTTTACAAAGATATTGCCTTTGGACCGTTAAACTTTGGTGTCAATCGGGAGGAAGTCGAAAAGCGTGTCAGGCAATCCTTGCAAGCTGTTCAGTTACCAGATGAGCTGCTTGGCCGTTCTCCTTTTGAACTGAGCGGGGGGCAGATGAGAAGAGTGGCGATAGCAGGTGTGCTGGCTGTTCAGCCAGAGCTGCTTGTTTTGGACGAGCCCACTGCAGGACTGGACCCCCGGGGACAAAAAGAAATGATGGATATGTTCTACCAGCTTCATAAGCAAAAAGGTTTAACGACAATACTAGTGACACACAGTATGGAAGACGCATTAGCATATGCCGACCATGTCATCATTTTGAATAATGGGGAAAAGTATCTGGAAGGAAAACCTGAAGAAGTGTTCACACGAAAAGAGGCTCTCCAGCGGGTACAGCTGGATGTACCGGAAGTCATCCAGTTCATCATGAAAGCCAAAGATAGATTCCAAGTGGATCTCTCCTATCATGGGCAGACAATCGAGGAATTGGCAGAGGAATTAGCTTCGATCGTGAAAGGGGAGAACCAAAATGAATAATGCCTTCATTATTGGTCAATATGTTCCAGGTGACTCTATTGTTCATCGGTTAGATCCACGGACAAAGATGATTGTCATTTTTCTATTTGTGATTGTCGTATTTTTCGCCAATTCGATTTGGAGCTATGGATTACTGACAGTGTTCTCCCTGTTAAGCGCGCTGATAACCAGGATTCATTTTTCTTATATACTTAAGGGACTGACCCCTGTATGGTTTTTGATTGTCTTTACATTCCTCTTGCATTTAATTGTAACAAAGGAAGGGGATGTACTCTTCCGTGTTTTTTCCTATCCTGTTTATTCAGGAGCGGTTGCTCAGGGGGCTGCAATATCGTTGCGGTTTTTCCTGCTGATCATGGTGACCTCGCTATTAACACTCACGACTACTCCGATTGAAATAACCGACGCGATAGAGAGCCTTCTGCAACCTTTGAAAAAAATAAAGTTTCCTGTCCATGAGCTGGCGCTAATGATGTCGATTTCCCTGCGATTCATTCCTACCTTAATGCAGGAAACTGAGAAAATCTCTAAAGCACAGGCCTCCAGAGGGGTGGATTTCCGGACTGGAACAGCTAAGGAGCGGATTCAGGCAGTAGTGCCATTGTTAGTTCCCTTGTTCATTAGTGCGTTTAAACGTGCGGAAGAATTAGCGATGGCTATGGAAGCAAGAGGCTATCAAGGCGGGGAAGGCAGGACGAAACTGCGGGAATTAAAAACCGGACGATTGGACATCATCGTGTACACCCTATTTGCTTTGGTGGTGCTTTTGTTATTTATCATACGTGACTAGGAAAGTGGGTTTAGAAGATAGTGGGACGGATAAAATGTGTTATTAGCTATGATGGTACGAATTTCTCCGGATATCAAATCCAGCCAAATGGACGTACTGTTCAGGAAGAAATAGAAAAAGCGCTGGGCAAAATGCATAAAGGAAAATTAGTCAGAGTAGTAGCCTCTGGGAGGACGGATGCCGGTGTCCATGCAAAAGGCCAGGTCATCCACTTTGACACGGATATACAAATGCCGGAAGCAAATTGGAAAAAAGCATTGAATGCTTTACTGCCTGATGATGTGCAAGTGACACAGACTGTTAAAGTTCATGATACGTTTCACTCGCGCTATGATGTGAGGGAAAAAGAGTATCGGTATTTTGTTTTGAATGCAGAGGACAACGATGTATTTCAACGTCATTTTTGCTGGCGCAATCGAGGTGAAATCGATGTGGAAGCAATGCAGAAAGCTTGTGCCTTGTTAGAAGGCAGGCATGATTTTTCTTCTTTCTGCTCAGCTAAAACAGACTTGCAAGGAGATAAAATCCGTACAATCTATCAAGCAACCTGCCACAGAGAAGGAGACATGATCGTCTTTTCTTTTAAAGGAAGCGGATTTTTATATAATATGGTTCGAATTTTAGTGGGAACACTGCTGGAAATTGGCAAAGGGAAAAGAAGCGCCGGCTCTATCCCGGAGGTGATTGCTGCCGAGGACCGGAAGGAAGCAGGAGAAACCGCGCCTCCCCAAGGCTTGTTTCTTTGGAACGTCACTTATCGGGACGATCAATAAAACTTGCTGCAAAACAACGGCTCCTAGTGTAACATTTCCTTGACATTCAAGCTTAATTGTTATAGTATGATTAATGGCATTTTATTTCTATACCACGATTAGCCCCGGAAAGTTAATTCGTGTAGAATAGATGAAATACGCAATCTGCCCAATCCTTATGATGTGGAGAACAGACAGCTGCACTGTACAGCAATCTTGTTCTAAATCATGTGGGTATGGGAAGTCGAAGTTAGATAAAAGATTATGGAAATTGAAATTCAGGAGGTAACTGATCATGCGCACAACTTTCATGGCGAATGAAAATAATATTGAACGCAAGTGGCTTGTTGTGGATGCTGAAGGACAAACGCTTGGACGTTTGGCAAGTGAAGTTGCTGCTATTCTTCGTGGCAAGCACAAACCAACATACACACCGCATGCTGACACTGGTGATCACGTAATCATCGTAAACGCTGAAAAAATCGAACTTACTGGTAACAAGTTAAACGATAAAATGTATTACCGTCACTCTAACCACCCAGGTGGTTTGAAGCAGCGTAATGCTAACGAAATGCGTACGAAATACCCTGAGCAAATGCTCGAACTTACTGTAAAAGGAATGCTTCCAAAAGGCAGCCTTGGCCGTAAAATGGGTAAGAAATTGCACGTATTCCGTGGCCCGGATCATAATCATCAAGCACAAAAACCTGAAGCATACCAGCTTCGCGGATAATTCAAAGGAGGTAAACGATAGTGGCACAAGTACAATACTACGGCACCGGACGCCGTAAAAGCTCAACTGCACGCGTACGTTTGGTACCAGGAACTGGACGTATCGTTGTAAATAATCGTGACGCTGAAAGCTATTTCCCATACGAAACACTTCGTACAATCATTAAGCAGCCTTTAGCTGCTACAGAAACAGAAGGAAGCTACGATGTATTAGTAAACGTAGACGGTGGAGGATTTACCGGCCAAGCTGGAGCAATCCGCCACGGTGTAGCCCGTGCCTTACTTGAAGCAGATCCAGAATACCGTTCTGCTCTTAAAAGAGAAGGCTACCTTACTCGCGACTCCCGCATGAAAGAACGTAAGAAATACGGTCTTAAAGGCGCTCGTCGTGCACCACAATTCTCGAAGCGTTAATAAAACCTTATATACCAAGGGTTGGCCCTCTTTGCTCTTATCGAGCAGAGAGGGCTATTTCATGTTCAAATTTGGAATTGACTCTCTCTTTTATGTTTTAATTGATTATAGACTGTAAAGAGGGAAGAGGCTAAGGGTCACCAGTATCTCTATGTTCCTGAGACCCAGGCAATGTATACTGTTGGGGTTCTGACTAATAGGTGTTTTACGTTTTATGTAGTACCATTTTGTAATCACAATATTGTTAGGAGTCAAGTGAACTATAGGAATCTGCCTTCTATATTTAATATCAATTTCTGCTTTTTAATAGGACTGAAATGGTCCGATGACAGAAGAGGGATTTTTCCATGGCGATAGACCAACCGATAGTATTTGTTCATCCCGTCAGGCTGAAGCGGCATACCGATAATTTTTAGTAGGTTTCTGGTTTCATCGAATCCGTTTAGATTTTATTCGTGAGGTGACATACATGATGAAAATTACAGATAGGATAAATTTGTTATTGGTTGCTTTCTTAATTTTAACCATAACAATAGGGATGTTGACGTATATAAGATTCGAGCAAAGTTTTAGTATCTTCCTTGTTACAGGTTTATATATCATAGGATTCCTTATTTTAGGCTCGGTATTGACAATTGCGATTGATTTTTTGACACAAAAACTAAATGTAGGTAAAACTGTGAATTACTTAATATGCGTAGTGTTTTCTTTATTACTCGCCTTGTTATTTATAGATAGTTATTTAGATATGGCATTAATATTCATTTATTGTTCAACTATACTTTGGGTTAGTAACCAATTTTTTTTAAAAACGGACCGAGAATCATAATTGATAAATTGAAGATGCGGCCATTTTCAAAATAAACTGCCAGACTCCTATAAAATTCAGAGTAATGGCAGCCTGGGCGTTTTATTTAAGTCACTCCAAGTTCAAATAAGAGCTTTTCCTAGATGAGTGACTCATTTAATTAAGTGAGGTTATTTCACCAGTACTTTTACTTACAGTGTACAAGCCTATTTTTTCTTTTGATTGAGAATCATCTTCTCCAACTACGTTATATGCTTGCATAACATAGCTGTCTTTTTCTTGTTCTTTTTCTTCTAAATGAAGCTCAAAATTGTTGGAAGGATGATTTTGCTTCTCCAAGTATCTAAACAATTTCTCTGCAGCCCACTCTTCAGTCCTCTTCTCATAGGAACTACTGTCTTCGGTATGATCCTGAACAGTATCTTGCATCTTAATATATATTGTTTCATTACTATTAAAGTTAATGGCTAGCAATGTCAATACACTAGCAAATAGAATGACACCTATAACAATATACTTTTTCATGATTTATTACCCTCCTATAGGAACTTGGCTCTATAAGAGATAATGTAAATATACCCTCACATGTGAAAAATTCTATCTACAGGGGGGTAGAGCATCCTCATGTCATTAAACATTTACAGAGCCTTCTAGTAAGATATTTTAGATTGCCGATTAATGGAAATCTGTGCTCCCTCCATTATAAGTGGATATCTTGTATCTAAACAATAAGCAGATTATACCGAATCTTTCAACATTCAATGCCAAGTTAAACTAAAACGGAAAGAAACTTAAAGGCGCTCGTCGTGCACCACCATTCTCGAAGCGTTAAGCTTTCGACAAAACGAAGACTCTCAACCATTTTGAGTGGGGGTCATTTTTTGGTCTTTCCACTGCTGCTCTCTGTTTATGCTCGTAAAACCTGTCATAATCCCACTCCTTGTCCCATATAGTGGACAACAGGAAGAAGTTTAGGAGGCCGGGAGAATGAAAACGTACATAAAAGCAGCGGTATGGATGTTGGGCGTAGTCCTTTTAGTGCTGTTGATCCAATATCCGATTCAACAATCAACCGATTCATGGGATTCGTGGGCTTTACCACTGTCAGGAAAAGTGATTGTGCTGGATCCCGGTCATGGCGGACCAGATGGAGGAGCGGAAGGAAGCGACGATACGCAGGAAAAAGAGATTGCCCTGCGAGTAGCAAAGAAATTGCAGAATTACTTACAGCAGGCAGGAGCCCTTGTGTTCTTGACAAGAGAGAAAGATGAGGATTTGGCTTCAAAGGAAACAAGAGGCTTGTCACGAAGAAAATCAGAAGATATTCGGAACCGTGTGCAGTTTATTAAAGATAAAGAAGCGGATTTTTTCGTCAGCATTCATCTAAATGCACTCCCGGCTACTCAATGGTCTGGTGCACAAACCTTTTTTTATCCTTCAAATGAAGATAATGAGCGTTTGGCAACATTAATTCAGGACGAAATCAAACGGAATCTCGAAAATACCACAAGGGAGGCACTTGGGTTGAAAAGCATGTATTTATTGAAGCATGCCGAAGCTCCCGGTGCGCTTGTCGAGATCGGATTTTTATCGAATGTCCATGAGCGGGAACTGTTAAAGACCGATGATTACCAAGGCAAAATGGCGGCCAGCATTTACGAAGGGATTCTCCGTTTTGCCACGGAAGAGGATATGGATAAGTAAACATTCCGTACAGGTCCTTCCAAAATCGTATCACTTAGTATTCCGGTCAGATATGTTATACTAGCACTGTGAAGAAAAGGACAGCGATTAAAGGATGGTGACACAATTTGCTTACCCAAGAGCAGGTTTTAGAATTATTGAATCCAATAGAAGACCCGTTTTTACATACACCGTTTGAGAAGACTGGCGGAGTAATCGAGGTTCGCATTAAGGAAGAAAAGAAGCATGTCAGCGTAAAGTTAGCAATTGCCAAAACGAATACCGCCGAACAAATGCAGCTCCAGCAGGAAATCGTCAACGTATTAAAGAAAGCGGGTGCAAACACCGTCGGGCTTCGGTTTGAGCAGCTTCCCGACGAGGTGATTGCAACCTATCAGCCGGCATCCGAACAAGAGGATTCAAACTCTCTTTTAGGTGCCAATTCCAATACGAAGTTTATCGCGATAGCCAGCGGTAAAGGCGGCGTCGGAAAGTCTACCGTAACTGTGAATCTCGCTGTGGCCTTGGCGAGACTTGGCAAAAAAGTCGGGATCATTGATGCAGATATATATGGATTCAGTGTTCCGGATATGATGGGGGTTGAAGAACGCCCGGTTGTCAGAGGGGAGAAAATCATCCCTGTCGAGCGGTTTGGCGTGAAACTGGTATCGATGGGATTTTTCGTGGAAGACAATTCCCCGATTATTTGGCGTGGACCGATGCTGGGAAAAATGCTGACAAGCTTCTTCAAAGAAGTGGAGTGGGGAGACCTGGATTATCTACTGCTTGATTTGCCTCCAGGAACAGGGGATGTCGCCCTGGATGTCCATTCTATGCTGCCTTCCTCGAAGGAAATCATTGTGACGACTCCGCATCCTACTGCGGCGTTTGTAGCAGCAAGAGCCGGCCAGATGGCTATGCAAACGGAGCACGAGATCATCGGAATCGTGGAAAACATGGCCTACTTTGAAAGTAAAACAACCGGAGAAAAAGAATATGTCTTTGGAAAAGGCGGCGGAAAGAAACTGGCTGAGTACTTAAAGACAAAAGTCATCGGTCAGTTGCCATTACAACAGCCTTATGAAGAAGAGGATGTATTTGCTCCTTCTGTTTACCAGGAAGATCATCCAAACGGCAAGGAATACCGTAAACTTGCCGCTAAGGTTATTGATAATTTTGAATAACACAAAGGGAAAGAGCAGTCCTGGTCAGGACTGCTCTTTTTGTTTGGTGGAAGGGAAATCAACCTCCTGCTCCCCCTCCGCCGCCACCATTACCGCCACCCTGTCCCTGACCAGCGCCTTGCTGACCATCTTGGCTACCGCCACCGCCCTGGTTTTGTTGGGACCCTTGGGATGGTTTCATTTCTTCAGCAGCCTTTAGGATAATTTCGCTCATTTGAGCTTTAAACATCGGGGAGTCCATGGTTTCCTGGATGGTTTTTTCCAAGTGTTCACGGAATTGCTGGCTTTTCATTGCACTTACCATCTGTTCCGTCATTTCCGGGTTTTGAAATAATTCAATCATTTGTTTTTGAAATGCGGAATCGCTCATTAAGCCTTTCAGTACATCTTTATGCTGGTCCTGAAGGGTTTTGGAAAAGGACTCAACAAATTTTGGATCGTCAAACATTTTGGTCCAGTATTTTTTCCCTTCTTCTGAGGTCAAGGCTTTCTGAACAGACTCTTTTACTGTATCCCCTTCAATGACATAGGTTTTTTGCATATCCTTTTCGGAAAGTACTTCAGTGATTGCCTGTTTCCCTTCATCTGTCTTCAATATATCTGCAACCATTTTCTTGGTTGTATCGTAGTTCCCCTCTTCTCCGCTGGTGGTGTTTCCGCCACCACATGAGGTCAATAGGAGAAGAGACGTCCATAATAATAATTGTGGCATGAGTTTAAACACACAGGATCAACTCCTTTTATTTGCACTCACTTGGTTTTAATATGGATCGGAACAGAAAAAATATGTATTGCTGAAGAAAAAACGGGGGATTCATGATAAAATACCTAAGGGACAAGGTATAAGTTGATTAGGAGGATATCGAGTGAACAGTAGAAATTGGGTTCGCATGTTTTTGACTACTTTGCTGGTCGGAGCTGTTTCCACCCTGTTTACCAGCTTTTTCGTAAAAGCCGGATCTTATTGGGAATATCTTCAGCCGGTTGATCTTTTTGAACTATTGGGATTAGTAATATTTTTCACCGCACTGGGCCTGGTGTTCAGTTTGCTTAGTCAGATGGGGTTCTTTGCTTATTTGACCATCAATCAATTTGGCCTCGGGATGTTTAGAGGATTATGGGTGCCAATTCAAGTTGTACTAATCCTCTTTACATTGTTTGATTTGATTTACTTCCGCTACAAGTCAGCAGATGGAGATACTTCCATACTTATTTATCTTCTGATAGCCGCCGTGTTGTTTGGTTACAGTTGGCTAATAGCAAAAATCAAAGCAAAAGAAACAAATTCGAAGGCGTTTATTCCAGCCTTGTTTTTTATGTTCGTGGTTACTTCCATTGAATGGGTCCCTGGTCTGCGGTCGACCGGTAGTGATTACGAATGGTTGATGATCATCCCTTTGTTATTATGTAACACTTATCAATTATTATTGCTTCACCGTATGACGAATCAAGAAGCTGCAGCGGAAGGGAAGGAATTAACGTCAGCAGCCAAACCAGGTAAATCATCCAAACAAAATAAAAAACAAAAAAGCAAGCGCAAAAAATAGGCGTTTGCTTTTTTTGTTTAAGGTGCACAGGATGTTCGAGACATGACGCTCTTTTCATGGTCACTCGATTGTTTTTGACTTTGTTTCAATACGTGAAATCAATTCCGAAATCGTGACGTATTCAAACCCTTTGTTTTTTAAACCGGGCAGCAGTGTTTTCAATGCTCCAGGCGTTTGTTTTACGGAGTCCGAAGCATGGAACAGAATGATGTCCCCGTTAGTGGTATTTTTCATGACTTCATCAATGATGGCTTGTTGCCCGGGATTTTGCCAATCGTGCGGGTTTACATTCCATTGAATTACCTGGAATCCAAGTTCTTCGGCCATTTTGAGGATTTCTTTGTCAAAATGACCGCTTGGTGTACGAAGCAGCCTGGTTTCGGGATAACCGAGTTTTCGGAACACTTCCTTAGCGTAAATCAAGTCCTTTCTTACTTGTTCCTTCTCCTGCTTCAAGTAACTTTTATAGCGATAGCCGAGCATGCCGATCTCATGTTTTTCTGCGATCTGGTCAACAATCTCCGGATGTCGTTCTGCCCATTCACCACTTAAGAAAAAGGTGGCTTTGGCCCCGTGTTTATTTAATTGTTCTAGGATCGGTTCGACTTTCTCATTTCCCCAGCTAATATTAAAGGTCAGGGCGATATTGGGATCCTGATCGCTTCCTTTGCTTAAGGCGGCCGGACTGTCTTTCGTAGAAAAAACCGACAGACTACTCTCATTGTCCACCCATATGATAAATGCAGAAAAAAGTGCAGCAACTACGATGAAGGCCCAGCGCTTCCATCGACTTGCTTTCATGACGTAAAAATGTTCCATTACTCCCCTCCTTTAGGACTTGCTTTATTTTATGATGGACATGGTCTAATCATGAACCGAATTACGAATAACCCTCTGTTTAGCTTTCAGAATGTTTCGTGTATGATGTGCCAATTATAAAAAAGTCCAAGGCGGGTATCATAGTAGAACATTTCAGGTTAATGGGGTGATGACATGTTAGGGATGTTGGTGGATGAAAGAGAGCGAAAAGAAATGGAATATTTAATAAAGCGGGAACTGGAGGAACTGATACTGGATATGCAGGATAAGCGCATTGATCCTCTCGTCAGGCGGGCGATGAAGGAGCGTTATCGGATTTTGTTCCGGCTGTTCCGTAAAGTGGCTGAGGATAAAGAGTGTAGAAAATACATATTGAACTGAATGGGGACGCTTAACATCCATACTCTCTGTGGTATATTCAATGTAAAGGATATTATCGCAAAGGAGATGGCAGGATGAAAATCGATGCAGTCATTTATGATTTGGACGGTGTGATTACCGATACAGCTGAATATCATTTTATGGCATGGAAAGCTTTAGCGGATGAACTTCATATACCTTTTGATCGTTCATTTAATGAACAGTTAAAAGGTTTGAGCCGAATGGACTCTCTGGAATTAATTCTACAGCAAGGCAACGAACCGTTTTCTGAAGAAGAAAAACAATTATTAGCGGCTAAGAAAAATGAACATTACCAAGAATTGATTCAAAAAATCAGTCCCAAAGATTTATTGCCAGGTGTAGAGTCCTTTATGAAAGAAGTAAAACGGGCAGGTATAAAAACGGGATTGGCTTCCGCCAGTAAAAATGCCCAAACGGTCATTGAACGACTACAGGTGACAGATTTACTTGATACAGTAGTAGATGCCGCCAAAGTGGAAAAAGGGAAACCTGACCCAGAGGTTTTTTTGACAGCAGCGGATCAGCTTGATGTACCGCCGTCTCATTGTGTAGGCATTGAGGATGCTGGTTCCGGTGTACAAGCTATCAAATCAGCGGGAATGTATGCTGTAGGCGTCGGGAGTAAGGAATTCCTATCCCAAGCAGATTGGGTAATCGCGGATACTAGTCAGTTGACATGGGATGATTTGATTCAGAGAATCAGGGAACAATAAAGGAACTTTCGTTGTGGCGGGAGTGCCTTTTGCATCCACTGGTTTTTAATCCGTTTTACATTCCATTAAATTTTCTATTGATAAACGATTTACGATGTGGTATATTATTTCTTGTTGCAAGTGAGCGCTAATTAATTGCGCAACATCATTAAAAAATTGTTGCAAAAAACATTGACACTAACTTGTAGCCATGTTATATTATATTTCGTCGTCAAAAACGACACATCATTTTTTGATCTTTGAAAACTGAACAAAACAACCAGTATGTCAAGCAAGATATACAAGCTAGTTTTTTGAACGAGCAAGCAAGCTCGCATTTTATGGAGAGTTTGATCTTGGCTCAGGACGAACGCTGGCGGCGTGCCTAATACATGCAAGTCGAGCGCGGGAAGCAGGCAGATCCCTTCGGGGTGAAACCTGTGGAACGAGCGGCGGACGGGTGAGTAACACGTGGGCAACCTGCCTGTAAGATCGGGATAACTCCGGGAAACCGGGGCTAATACCGGGTAATACTTTCTTCCGCATGGAGGGAAGTTGAAAGGCGGCCTTTTGGCTGTCACTTACAGATGGGCCCGCGGCGCATTAGCTAGTTGGTGGGGTAATGGCCTACCAAGGCAACGATGCGTAGCCGACCTGAGAGGGTGATCGGCCACACTGGGACTGAGACACGGCCCAGACTCCTACGGGAGGCAGCAGTAGGGAATCTTCCGCAATGGACGAAAGTCTGACGGAGCAACGCCGCGTGAACGATGAAGGTCTTCGGATCGTAAAGTTCTGTTGTCAGGGAAGAACAAGTACCGTTTGAACAAGGCGGTACCTTGACGGTACCTGACGAGGAAGCCCCGGCTAACTACGTGCCAGCAGCCGCGGTAATACGTAGGGGGCAAGCGTTGTCCGGAATTATTGGGCGTAAAGCGCGCGCAGGCGGTTCCTTAAGTCTGATGTGAAAGCCCACGGCTTAACCGTGGAGGGTCATTGGAAACTGGGGAACTTGAGTACAGAAGAGGAGAGCGGAATTCCACGTGTAGCGGTGAAATGCGTAGATATGTGGAGGAACACCAGTGGCGAAGGCGGCTCTCTGGTCTGTAACTGACGCTGAGGCGCGAAAGCGTGGGGAGCGAACAGGATTAGATACCCTGGTAGTCCACGCCGTAAACGATGAGTGCTAGGTGTTAGGGGGTTTCCGCCCCTTAGTGCTGAAGTTAACGCATTAAGCACTCCGCCTGGGGAGTACGGCCGCAAGGCTGAAACTCAAAAGAATTGACGGGGGCCCGCACAAGCGGTGGAGCATGTGGTTTAATTCGAAGCAACGCGAAGAACCTTACCAGGTCTTGACATCCTCTGACCCCTCTAGAGATAGAGGTTTCCCTTCGGGGACAGAGTGACAGGTGGTGCATGGTTGTCGTCAGCTCGTGTCGTGAGATGTTGGGTTAAGTCCCGCAACGAGCGCAACCCTTGACCTTAGTTGCCAGCATTCAGTTGGGCACTCTAGGGTGACTGCCGGTGACAAACCGGAGGAAGGTGGGGATGACGTCAAATCATCATGCCCCTTATGACCTGGGCTACACACGTGCTACAATGGATGGTACAAAGGGAAGCGAAACCGCGAGGTGAAGCAAATCCCATAAAACCATTCTCAGTTCGGATTGCAGGCTGCAACTCGCCTGCATGAAGCCGGAATCGCTAGTAATCGCGGATCAGCATGCCGCGGTGAATACGTTCCCGGGCCTTGTACACACCGCCCGTCACACCACGAGAGTTGGCAACACCCGAAGTCGGTGAGGTAACCTTTTTGGAGCCAGCCGCCGAAGGTGGGGCCAATGATTGGGGTGAAGTCGTAACAAGGTAGCCGTATCGGAAGGTGCGGCTGGATCACCTCCTTTCTAAGGATATATTAAATCGGAACCGCCGATTAAGTTCGCAACGTCCTGTTGCAACATCGGCATGACCTACATCCTGTAGGCCTCATACTGGTTGTTTAGTTCAGTTTTGAGGGATCAAACTCCCTTAACCCAATATTATCTTCTCCGCAAGGATGGGCCTGTAGCTCAGTTGGTTAGAGCGCACGCCTGATAAGCGTGAGGTCGGTGGTTCAAGTCCACTCAGGCCCACCATCCATTCGGGGCCTTAGCTCAGCTGGGAGAGCGCCTGCTTTGCACGCAGGAGGTCAGCGGTTCGATCCCGCTAGGCTCCACCATTATACTCTGTACCTTGAAAACTAGATAAGATAAATAGGAAGTGAAGGCGACTGTTCAGCAGCGTACGGATAAGTAAGACAGCATATAGCACGTTGGTTTTGCGTGTGAAATGATGGATTGCTTATACGCTAGCTGGTAGAAGCCGGAACTAGACTATGCAAGACATTCAACGACATTGAAGTAACACGTCATTCACGAACGATAAGTTAAGTGAAGAAGGGCGCACGGTGGATGCCTTGGCACTAGGAGCCGATGAAGGACGGGACAAACACCGATATGTCTCGGGGAGCCGTACGTAGGCGTTGATCCGGGAATTTCCGAATGGGGAAACCCCCTGCTCGTAATGGAGCAGGACGCTTATCTGAATTCATAGGATAAGCGAGGCAGACCCGGGGAACTGAAACATCTCAGTACCCGGAGGAAGAGAAAGCAAATGCGATTTCCCAAGTAGCGGCGAGCGAAACGGAAACAGCCCAAACCAGAGAGCTTGCTCTCTGGGGTTGTAGGACACTCCATCGGAGTTACCAAGAAACAGTTTAAGCGAATCGATCTGGAACGATCAGCCAAAGAAGGTAAGAGCCCTGTAACTGAAAGATTGTTTCCTCCGGAGTGGATCCTGAGTACGGCGGAACACGAGGAATTCCGTCGGAATCCGGGAGGACCATCTCCCAAGGCTAAATACTCCCTAGTGACCGATAGTGAACCAGTACCGTGAGGGAAAGGTGAAAAGCACCCCGGGAGGGGAGTGAAAGAGAACCTGAAACCGTGTGCCTACAAGTAGTCGAAGCCCGTTAATGGGTGACGGCGTGCCTTTTGTAGAATGAACCGGCGAGTTACGATCTCCTGCAAGGTTAAGTTGAACAGACGGAGCCGCAGCGAAAGCGAGTCTGAACAGGGCGATTTGAGTAGGGGGTCGTAGACCCGAAACCGTGTGATCTACCCATGTCCAGGGTGAAGGTCAGGTAACACTGACTGGAGGCCCGAACCCACGCGTGTTGAAAAACGCGGGGATGAGGTGTGGGTAGGGGTGAAATGCCAATCGAACACGGAGATAGCTGGTTCTCTCCGAAATAGCTTTAGGGCTAGCCTCAAGAGTTGAGTACTGGAGGTAGAGCACTGATTGGACTAGGGGCCCTCATCGGGTTACCGAATTCAGTCAAACTCCGAATGCCAGCCACTCGATCTTGGGAGTCAGACTATGGGTGATAAGGTTCATAGTCGAAAGGGAAACAGCCCAGACCGCCAGCTAAGGTCCCAAAGTATACGTTAAGTGGAAAAGGATGTGGAGTTGCTTAGACAACCAGGATGTTGGCTTAGAAGCAGCCATCATTTAAAGAGTGCGTAATAGCTCACTGGTCGAGTGACTCTGCGCCGAAAATATACCGGGGCTAAACGTATCACCGAAGCTGCGGATTGTTCTTACGAACAATGGTAGGAGAGCGTTCTAAGTGCAGCGAAGTCAGACCGTGAGGACTGGTGGAGCGCTTAGAAGTGAGAATGCCGGTATGAGTAGCGAAAAAAGAGTGAGAATCTCTTTCACCGAAAGCCTAAGGTTTCCTGAGGAAGGCTCGTCCGCTCAGGGTTAGTCGGGACCTAAGCCGAGGCCGAAAGGCGTAGGCGATGGACAACAGGTGGATATTCCTGTACCACCTCCTTTCCGTTTGAACGACGGGGGGACGCAGAAGGATAAGGAATGCGCACTGCTGGTCATGTGCGTTCAAGCAGTAAGAGAGTCAGATAGGCAAATCCGTCTGGCAATCTCAAGCTGTGATGAGGAGGGANACCCCCTGCTCGTAATGGAGCAGGACGCTTATCTGAATTCATAGGATAAGCGAGGCAGACCCGGGGAACTGAAACATCTCAGTACCCGGAGGAAGAGAAAGCAAATGCGATTTCCCAAGTAGCGGCGAGCGAAACGGAAACAGCCCAAACCAGAGAGCTTGCTCTCTGGGGTTGTAGGACACTCCATCGGAGTTACCAAGAAACAGTTTAAGCGAATCGATCTGGAACGATCAGCCAAAGAAGGTAAGAGCCCTGTAACTGAAAGATTGTTTCCTCCGGAGTGGATCCTGAGTACGGCGGAACACGAGGAATTCCGTCGGAATCCGGGAGGACCATCTCCCAAGGCTAAATACTCCCTAGTGACCGATAGTGAACCAGTACCGTGAGGGAAAGGTGAAAAGCACCCCGGGAGGGGAGTGAAAGAGAACCTGAAACCGTGTGCCTACAAGTAGTCGAAGCCCGTTAATGGGTGACGGCGTGCCTTTTGTAGAATGAACCGGCGAGTTACGATCTCCTGCAAGGTTAAGTTGAACAGACGGAGCCGCAGCGAAAGCGAGTCTGAACAGGGCGATTTGAGTAGGGGGTCGTAGACCCGAAACCGTGTGATCTACCCATGTCCAGGGTGAAGGTCAGGTAACACTGACTGGAGGCCCGAACCCACGCGTGTTGAAAAACGCGGGGATGAGGTGTGGGTAGGGGTGAAATGCCAATCGAACACGGAGATAGCTGGTTCTCTCCGAAATAGCTTTAGGGCTAGCCTCAAGAGTTGAGTACTGGAGGTAGAGCACTGATTGGACTAGGGGCCCTCATCGGGTTACCGAATTCAGTCAAACTCCGAATGCCAGCCACTCGATCTTGGGAGTCAGACTATGGGTGATAAGGTTCATAGTCGAAAGGGAAACAGCCCAGACCGCCAGCTAAGGTCCCAAAGTATACGTTAAGTGGAAAAGGATGTGGAGTTGCTTAGACAACCAGGATGTTGGCTTAGAAGCAGCCATCATTTAAAGAGTGCGTAATAGCTCACTGGTCGAGTGACTCTGCGCCGAAAATATACCGGGGCTAAACGTATCACCGAAGCTGCGGATTGTTCTTACGAACAATGGTAGGAGAGCGTTCTAAGTGCAGCGAAGTCAGACCGTGAGGACTGGTGGAGCGCTTAGAAGTGAGAATGCCGGTATGAGTAGCGAAAAAAGAGTGAGAATCTCTTTCACCGAAAGCCTAAGGTTTCCTGAGGAAGGCTCGTCCGCTCAGGGTTAGTCGGGACCTAAGCCGAGGCCGAAAGGCGTAGGCGATGGACAACAGGTGGATATTCCTGTACCACCTCCTTTCCGTTTGAACGACGGGGGGACGCAGAAGGATAAGGAATGCGCACTGCTGGTCATGTGCGTTCAAGCAGTAAGAGAGTCAGATAGGCAAATCCGTCTGGCAATCTCAAGCTGTGATGAGGAGGGAAAATAAGTACCGAAGTTCCTGATTTCACACTGCCAAGAAAAGCCTCTAGTGAGGAAAGAGGTGCCCGTACCGCAAACCGACACAGGTAGGCGAGGAGAGAATCCTAAGGTGATCGGGAGAACTCTCGTTAAGGAACTCGGCAAAATGACCCCGTAACTTCGGGAGAAGGGGTGCTTCTTTTGCGAGAAGCCGCAGTGAATAGGCCCAAGCGACTGTTTAGCAAAAACACAGGTCTCTGCGAAGCCGTAAGGCGAAGTATAGGGGCTGACACCTGCCCGGTGCTGGAAGGTTAAGGGGACGCGTTAGCCCTCGTGGCGAAGCGTTGAACCGAAGCCCCAGTAAACGGCGGCCGTAACTATAACGGTCCTAAGGTAGCGAAATTCCTTGTCGGGTAAGTTCCGACCCGCACGAAAGGTGCAACGACTTGGGCACTGTCTCAACGAGAGACCCGGTGAAATTATACTATGCGTGAAGATGCGCATTACCCGCGACAGGACGGAAAGACCCCGTGGAGCTTTACTGTAGCCTGATATTGAATGTTGGTACAGCTTGTACAGGATAGGTGGGAGCCTTAGAAACCGGAGCGCTAGCTTCGGTGGAGGCGCCGGTGGGATACCACCCTGGCTGTACGGACCTTCTAACCCAGGACCGTGATCCGGTCCGGAGACAGTGTCAGGTGGGCAGTTTGACTGGGGCGGTCGCCTCCCAAAGAGTAACGGAGGCGCCCAAAGGTTCCCTCAGAATGGTTGGAAATCATTCGCAGAGTGTAAAGGCAGAAGGGAGCTTGACTGCGAGACCTACAAGTCGAGCAGGGACGAAAGTCGGGCTTAGTGATCCGGCGGTGCCGTATGGAAGGGCCGTCGCTCAACGGATAAAAGCTACCCCGGGGATAACAGGCTTATCTCCCCCAAGAGTCCACATCGACGGGGAGGTTTGGCACCTCGATGTCGGCTCATCGCATCCTGGGGCTGTAGTCGGTCCCAAGGGTTGGGCTGTTCGCCCATTAAAGCGGTACGCGAGCTGGGTTCAGAACGTCGTGAGACAGTTCGGTCCCTATCCGTCGTGGGCGTTGGAAGTTTGAGAGGAGCTGTCCTTAGTACGAGAGGACCGGGATGGACACACCGCTGGTGTACCAGTTGTTCCGCCAGGAGCATAGCTGGGTAGCTACGTGTGGAAGGGATAAGTGCTGAAAGCATCTAAGCATGAAGCCCCCCTCTAGATGAGACTTCCCATCATTTCAAATGAGTAAGATCCCTCAGAGACGATGAGGTTGATAGGTCCGAGGTGGAAGCGTGGTGACACGTGCAGCTGACGGATACTAATCGATCGAGGACTTAACTTAAAACAAAAAGTGAAGGCGACTGATCAACAGCGTATGGATAGATCAGCCAGATTGTAGTACGCCGCTTTGAGCGTACGAAAAGCTGGATGAACTATACACTAGCTGTTAGGAGCTGTAACTGGATTTCGNCCTCCTTTCCGTTTGAACGACGGGGGGACGCAGAAGGATAAGGAATGCGCACTGCTGGTCATGTGCGTTCAAGCAGTAAGAGAGTCAGATAGGCAAATCCGTCTGGCAATCTCAAGCTGTGATGAGGAGGGAAAATAAGTACCGAAGTTCCTGATTTCACACTGCCAAGAAAAGCCTCTAGTGAGGAAAGAGGTGCCCGTACCGCAAACCGACACAGGTAGGCGAGGAGAGAATCCTAAGGTGATCGGGAGAACTCTCGTTAAGGAACTCGGCAAAATGACCCCGTAACTTCGGGAGAAGGGGTGCTTCTTTTGCGAGAAGCCGCAGTGAATAGGCCCAAGCGACTGTTTAGCAAAAACACAGGTCTCTGCGAAGCCGTAAGGCGAAGTATAGGGGCTGACACCTGCCCGGTGCTGGAAGGTTAAGGGGACGCGTTAGCCCTCGTGGCGAAGCGTTGAACCGAAGCCCCAGTAAACGGCGGCCGTAACTATAACGGTCCTAAGGTAGCGAAATTCCTTGTCGGGTAAGTTCCGACCCGCACGAAAGGTGCAACGACTTGGGCACTGTCTCAACGAGAGACCCGGTGAAATTATACTATGCGTGAAGATGCGCATTACCCGCGACAGGACGGAAAGACCCCGTGGAGCTTTACTGTAGCCTGATATTGAATGTTGGTACAGCTTGTACAGGATAGGTGGGAGCCTTAGAAACCGGAGCGCTAGCTTCGGTGGAGGCGCCGGTGGGATACCACC
The DNA here is from genome assembly GCF_000821245.2 of Virgibacillus senegalensis. GTDB lineage: Bacteria > Bacillota > Bacilli > Bacillales > Amphibacillaceae > Sediminibacillus > Sediminibacillus senegalensis. Next base: position 489,798 of record NZ_LN611423.1, on the reverse strand, counting down.
CTGGCTGTACGGACCTTCTAACCCAGGACCGTGATCCGGTCCGGAGACAGTGTCAGGTGGGCAGTTTGACTGGGGCGGTCGCCTCCCAAAGAGTAACGGAGGCGCCCAAAGGTTCCCTCAGAATGGTTGGAAATCATTCGCAGAGTGTAAAGGCAGAAGGGAGCTTGACTGCGAGACCTACAAGTCGAGCAGGGACGAAAGTCGGGCTTAGTGATCCGGCGGTGCCGTATGGAAGGGCCGTCGCTCAACGGATAAAAGCTACCCCGGGGATAACAGGCTTATCTCCCCCAAGAGTCCACATCGACGGGGAGGTTTGGCACCTCGATGTCGGCTCATCGCATCCTGGGGCTGTAGTCGGTCCCAAGGGTTGGGCTGTTCGCCCATTAAAGCGGTACGCGAGCTGGGTTCAGAACGTCGTGAGACAGTTCGGTCCCTATCCGTCGTGGGCGTTGGAAGTTTGAGAGGAGCTGTCCTTAGTACGAGAGGACCGGGATGGACACACCGCTGGTGTACCAGTTGTTCCGCCAGGAGCATAGCTGGGTAGCTACGTGTGGAAGGGATAAGTGCTGAAAGCATCTAAGCATGAAGCCCCCCTCTAGATGAGACTTCCCATCATTTCAAATGAGTAAGATCCCTCAGAGACGATGAGGTTGATAGGTCCGAGGTGGAAGCGTGGTGACACGTGCAGCTGACGGATACTAATCGATCGAGGACTTAACTTAAAACAAAAAGCGGAGACGACCGTTAAGGTCCGACTGGATAAGTAAGACCGCGACAAGGCTGGGTTTCAGCCTTGTAGAGGAATTGCTTATACAGCGAGGACCTGGGAGTCGGAGCTGGATTAAAACAAAAAGCGTCGCGGGCTTGGTCAGATGCGACACGCATAAGCCAGTCACCGAAAAGCCCTGCAATATGGGCTTGTAGGGGAATGACTTATGACGCGAGCATCTAGCCCGCAGAGCTGGATTAAAAAAACGTGTCAATGTTCATTGAATGTCTTCCCTCTTATCTAGTTTTGAAGGTACATCTTTCTTAAAAGCACCTAAAGGAAGTTCTGTTAAGACCGTTCACGTCCTGTGAACAACACAGAACGACCTGCATCCTGCAGGTCTGGTGGCAATAGCGGAGAGGTCACACCTGTTCCCATGCCGAACACAGAAGTTAAGCTCTCCAGCGCCCATGGTAGTTGGGGCTTTGCCCCTGCGAGAGTAGGACGCCGCCAGGCAGATTATTCCACCGTAGCTCAGTGGTAGAGCAATCGGCTGTTAACCGATCGGTCGTAGGTTCGAATCCTACCGGTGGAGCCATTTGCTTCCATAGCTCAGTCGGTAGAGCGCTTCCATGGTAAGGAAGAGGTCGCCGGTTCAAGTCCGGCTGGAAGCTCTTAAATAAAACAGGTTTTCGCACATGCGAAGACCTGTTTTTTTGTATGTGAATTTTTATCTAATTGAAATGAAGACTTTAGGCTCTATACTGAATGTGGTGGTGTCCCCTGTTGTGATGGGTGTTCCTGCAGTGTGCAAAAAAATACACTCATTCTCTCTCTTTGACTGGGGATTAAAGATAAACAAGTAGATGTATGGAATATAGAGGAAGAAGGAAGCCGCCTTAAGAGTAGAGCTTCGTAAAGAGAAAACAATGGTTTAAGACAAGTGATGAGAAGACAGCCGGAAAAGGGCTGGAATAATGTTTGAAATGGATGCGTGCTTCAAACATAGAGGCATTTCGCCGTGTAAGAACGTTCATGCTTTGGAAACAAGAGATTTTACAGTCATTCATGTATCCATTTAATAATGGGTATATCGAGGGAATAAACAATACGATAAAGGTTTTAAAACGAGATTCCTTTGGAATCAAAGACTTTGAACGATTAAAGCATAAAATTTTGTGGCAGCAAGCGGTTAAAAAGGCCCTGTAGAGCGAAATAGCGTAGCAGAGGAAATAAGCGAGACTCCTGCGGAAAAACGGGCGGCCGAGACCCCACAGCGGGCTTTGCGAGGAGGCTCGGGTGTTCGTCCGCGGAAAGCGAGTTTATTTCCTCTGCGGTCTGAGTAAAGTAGCTGTTTTTAGAATGAGCCTTTCGATAAAGAGAGGATGGAAGAAAAATCACACAACCACATTTGACAGAGAACCAGACTTTATAGAGCGAACTAGCGTAGCAGAAGAAATAAGCGAGACCTCCTACAGTAAGACGGGCGATCTAGACCCCATTAGCGGGCTTTTCGAGGAGGCCCAGGCGTTCGTCTGAGTATTACCTCTGTGGCTTAAGTATAATCGCAATTTGATGGAATGAGCCTTTCGATGAAGAGAAGGTGGAAGGAGAAATTACAACAGGACATTTGCCAGAGAATCGAAATTGATAAAGACTTTTGTCACGATTACGTGTAAATCGCTGTTGAGTATATCTTCCTCATTTCCTCTTTTATCCATAAGATACAGGGACTTTATCCATGACTAAATATTACAAATACAGAGTATAATTACCTTTTTTTGCTATTTTATCTAGCCACGGATGGAAGGTTTTAGTAATATCATTGTAACTTCTTAAGAAAAATCAGAAAAATACCTAAAGGAGGTGAAACGAGCGTTTTTATTAAAAAAATAGGAAAGGGGAAATATCATTGAGGCCAAAAAGAGGAAAGATGAAATGGCTCAGCATTTCTTTGATCGCTTTTTTGGTATTACAACTTTTTACTTACACCACTGTCTCTGCACAGGGCTCCTCAGCAAATCTTTCCATCAAGGATAACCCACACATAACGAACAAAATCAGTAAGGATTTAACTGATTCCTTTCAGAAAAAGAAAGAAGTTACTTACCTAGTAAAGATGAAGGATCAGGCAGACACCACTAAAGCTGCCAAAAACGCATCGACCAATGCGCAAAAAAATGATTCTTCATTAACTGCCTCACAAATCAAACGAATCAAAACATCAGCAGTCGTCACAGAACTAAAATCAACAGCTTTAGAATCACAGCAATCGTTACAAACTTACCTGAATCGTGCAGAACAGGAAGGAGAAGTCTCCTCTTTTCACTCTTATTACATTGTCAATGCGATGGCGGTAACAAGTAATGAGAAAGTGATGAAAGAAATTGCCGCGATGCCCGAGGTGGAAAAAGTTCTTCCGAACCGGGTGAGAAAGCTGGCACCTGCTGCACAAGAAGCGGTAAAAGAAATGAAACGGGCAAAGGAAACGGATGCTGTCGAATGGAATATCAGCCGGATTGGAGCTCCTGAAGTGTGGGAGGAAATGGGGATTGACGGATCTGGTGTTGTCATCGCCAATATCGACACTGGTGTTCAGTGGGATCATCCAGCACTGCAGCATCAATATCGTGGTTTCGATGCTTCCAATCCGGACCAGACGGATCATGAACTGAATTGGTTTGACGCTACAGCTGGCCAGGAAACACCTTACGATGATCAGGGCCACGGCACACATACCATGGGTACGATGGTTGGTGTTGATGAAGGTGGAACCAACCAAATAGGTGTTGCTCCTGGGGCGAAATGGATGGCCGTAAAAGCATTTACCGCTGCAGGTGGTACGGATGCTGACTTACTGGAGGCGGGTGAATGGATACTTGCTCCGGTCGATTCAGACGGAACTTCTCATCCGGAAGCAGCGCCTGATATAGTGAACAACTCTTGGGGCGGTGGTCCAGGATTGGATGAATGGTATCGTCCGATGGTTCAGAATTGGATTAGCGCAGGTATCGTTCCAGTTTTCTCAGCCGGTAATGACGGACCAGGAGATGGAACCATCGCTGCGCCGGCGAATTATCCAGAGGTCATCGCGGTAGCCGCTACCGATTCAAATGATGGATTGGCCAGCTTTTCTTCTCGAGGGCCCTCTCCATATGACGGAGAAATAAAGCCGGATATCGCTGCACCTGGTGTGAACATTCGTTCTTCTGTACCAGGCAGCAATTACGAGAGCGGATGGAACGGAACTTCTATGGCCGCACCAGGCGTTGCAGCTACTGCAGCCTTGTTACTACAGGCTGATAGTTCCTTATCCGTAGGAGATGTAAGAGAGATTCTGCAAGAAACGGCAGATACAACCACAAGCGACCAATACCCTGAGGATCCGAATGAAGGATTTGGCAACGGCATTGTCAATGCATTCAATGCTGTATCCGCTGTGGTCAGCGGAGTTGGTGAAATCACTGGCAATGTTTACAAAGATGGTGAAGATAACGAAGAGCCAGTTATCGAACATGAAGCGCCAGCGGAAACATACGAAGGCGTGCCGCTGTCACTCGTGGCAGAAGTGAGCGATAATGTCAGTGTTGGCTCGGTCGAACTGAAATATCGCCTTGACGGCGGTAACTGGGAAACGGTCACAACGGAGTTGATTCGAGGTGATTATACAGCTGGTACGTATCAAGCAGTGATTCCTGGTGATGCAATCGGTGGTGACATGCTGGAATACAAATGGGCTGTTTCTGACTTTGGAGAAAATGATGTGGAATCCGAGGTCTATCAAGTTGCCATTAAAGAAGCAATCTCTACTGGCTATGAGGAAGACTTTGAAACAAACCCGGTAGGATGGCTGTCCTTTGGGGAGAACAATTCTTGGCAATGGGGTGTACCGGAGTCAGGGCCAGAGGAAGCGGCATCTGGAGAAAAGGTATATGGTACAAATCTGACCGGGGACTATGACAATAATGCTAATATGACGTTAGTAATGCCGCCGGTGGAAGTACCGGAAGGGGAAACGTTCCTTCAATTTAAAACATGGTTCAATTTGGAAAACAATTATGATTATGGTCATGTGGTAGTATCGACTGACATGGAAAACTGGGACCAATTGGAGGAATTTAACGGTACGACAGACAGTTGGTCTGCTACCGAAATTGACCTTTCCGACTATGCCGGACAGCAGGTCTTCGTAGGTTTCCATGTTGATACGGATTTCAGCGTAGTTCGTGAAGGATGGTATATTGACGATGTCGAATTGTCTGATCAGGCAGAGAGTTCTACTGCTTCCCTTCATAAAAGTAAAACGGAGAAAGTACTAGCAGGTATGCAAGTAAACGAAACCGCCGATAAGAAGGTAGAGAAGAAAAAGAAAGTCAACCCTAAAAAGCTTTCACCTTCAAAAGTGAAAGATGTGACGGCACCACAGTTGGCTAAAGGGGAAACGGATGAGCAGTATCAGCCGAACCTGTTACCATTGGATGCAACTGTCACTGTACTGGAAACAGATCGTTCCGTAAACACAAATCCAGCTGATGGAAGTTTCCGTCTGCTGCATGGTGCAGGGGAATACACCCTTCAGGCGGATGCATATGGGTATTATGCCGAGGAACAGGCGGTTGATGTTCCGGAAGAAGGTTCTGTAGAAGCGAACTTCACGTTAAATCCGATTCCAACTGGAACCGTATCCGGCCAAGTAATTAATGAAGAAACTGGAGAACCGATCGAGGGTGCTACATTGATGGTTGTCGAGGATGCAGCTGTCGATCCTGTTGAAACAGACGGAGAAGGTTCTTACTCCATAGAAGCATACGAAGGTGATTATACGATTCGTGTAATGGCTCCTAACTTTCACGCTAAAGAAGTTTCTGTTTCCATTGAAGCAGATGAAACCACTGAGTTGACAATTGAAATGGATCCATTCATTGGATATCCGGGAGAAATCGGGTATGACGATGGAACGGCAGAGAATGCCCGTGCATTCTACGATGCTGGCAACGGCTGGGCTGTAAAAATGTCGCTGGCAGATGGACAGGAATCGGCCATGGTTACAGGCGGGCTTTTCCGATTCTGGACAGAAGATTGGCCGGTCCCGGGTGGTGAGGAGTTCCAAGTAGCTGTCTACGATGCCAGTGGTCCTGATGGATCTCCAGGCCAAAAGCTTGGCGGGCCATACGATGCTACAGCATTGCGAAACGGCGAATGGACGCACGTGGACTTAGCTGATAAAGGTATTTCTGTATCCGGGGATTTCTATATGGTCTATATTCAAACCCAGCCAAATCCAAACACGCCTGGATTAGGCACCGATGAAGATGGAGAAAACGCCGGAAGAAGCTGGCAGCTCGTGGACGGGGGTTGGAGTCCAACACCTGAATCTGAAGGAAATTATATGATTCGGGCATTGGTGAATTACGCAGCCGAAGCACCAGTTATTGAATCACCGTCTAATAACAGTTATACAAACGAAGAAGTCGTGACGGTTACTGGAAGTGCTGCTCCGGCTACGACTTTAACTGTCTATAACAATGAAGAAGAAGCAGCAGTAACAGAAGTTGGGGAAGATGGAACGTTCTCAGCTGAAGTGACGCTTGAATCAGGAGCGAACTCTCTGACAGCTGTTTCGTCAACCGACAATGGTTCTACGGATCCTTCAGATCCTGTTGTCATCACACTAGATCAACAGAAGCCAGGAATAACCATCACCTCGCCGGAAGATGGAGAAAAAACAAATAAAGAAGTAGTGAATGTAACTGGCGAAGTAGAGGAAATTAACCTTGATAAAATCTTGGTCAACGGTCAGAAAGCCGACGTCGGAGAAGATGGGGCGTTTTCCAAGCGAATTCTCTTGGATGAAGGCGAGAATGAAATTAAAGTTCGGGCGGTTGACAAGGCTGGCAATGCCCGTGTTAAAACAATCACCATTGATGCAAAATTGACCGCACCGGAGATCAGCAACGTTACACCAGAAGAAGATGTCACTCTTCAAGCAGGTGAAACGGTGAAGATCGAATTTGATTCCGAGGCAGATTTGGATGCCACGTTCTACATTAAGATGCCTTTAACCAATTTATCCAACAATGCAACGGAACTTCCGATGACGGAAACGGAAGACGGGCATTATGTTGGTTACTGGACAGCGACTTCCAACTTGATAGCGGAAGGAGCAGAAGTTGTAGTAAAAGTCGGCGATGATTATGGTAATGTTAGCGAAGCAGCAGCCAAAGGAAAACTGTTTATAAACCCGGAAGACTAAGCTTTTACCTCCCCCTATTATCGTATAAATAGCTCGGCCTCTTAGTGCAGATCCACTAAGGGGCTGCCTTTTTATTATCTGGGGAGTTAAGCATCTAGCAGAAGAGGATATATGGATTAATTCTCCGGTGATGCAGACGCCATAGCAAGTTTTACTGTTTCTATAAAATTTTTAAAAAAAAGCTTGTCAAAATCGTTAATACCAATTATAATCATATTCGTGCTTAAGAAAGAGGTCAGCCGTCAGGTTATAGAAAACATAAAAAAATAAAATTTACTCTTTACAAGTACTATGATTTTGAGTTATAATAGTATCTGTCAGTTTGAAAGAAACAATTACTGGCCCGTTGGTCAAGTGGTTAAGACACCGCCCTTTCACGGCGGTAACACGGGTTCGAATCCCGTACGGGTCACCATATANTGTCTCAACGAGAGACCCGGTGAAATTATACTATGCGTGAAGATGCGCATTACCCGCGACAGGACGGAAAGACCCCGTGGAGCTTTACTGTAGCCTGATATTGAATGTTGGTACAGCTTGTACAGGATAGGTGGGAGCCTTAGAAACCGGAGCGCTAGCTTCGGTGGAGGCGCCGGTGGGATACCACCCTGGCTGTACGGACCTTCTAACCCAGGACCGTGATCCGGTCCGGAGACAGTGTCAGGTGGGCAGTTTGACTGGGGCGGTCGCCTCCCAAAGAGTAACGGAGGCGCCCAAAGGTTCCCTCAGAATGGTTGGAAATCATTCGCAGAGTGTAAAGGCAGAAGGGAGCTTGACTGCGAGACCTACAAGTCGAGCAGGGACGAAAGTCGGGCTTAGTGATCCGGCGGTGCCGTATGGAAGGGCCGTCGCTCAACGGATAAAAGCTACCCCGGGGATAACAGGCTTATCTCCCCCAAGAGTCCACATCGACGGGGAGGTTTGGCACCTCGATGTCGGCTCATCGCATCCTGGGGCTGTAGTCGGTCCCAAGGGTTGGGCTGTTCGCCCATTAAAGCGGTACGCGAGCTGGGTTCAGAACGTCGTGAGACAGTTCGGTCCCTATCCGTCGTGGGCGTTGGAAGTTTGAGAGGAGCTGTCCTTAGTACGAGAGGACCGGGATGGACACACCGCTGGTGTACCAGTTGTTCCGCCAGGAGCATAGCTGGGTAGCTACGTGTGGAAGGGATAAGTGCTGAAAGCATCTAAGCATGAAGCCCCCCTCTAGATGAGACTTCCCATCATTTCAAATGAGTAAGATCCCTCAGAGACGATGAGGTTGATAGGTCCGAGGTGGAAGCGTGGTGACACGTGCAGCTGACGGATACTAATCGATCGAGGACTTAACTTAAAACAAAAAGCGGAGACGACCGTTAAGGTCCGACTGGATAAGTAAGACCGCGACAAGGCTGGGTTTCAGCCTTGTAGAGGAATTGCTTATACAGCGAGGACTTGGGAGTCGGAGCTGGATTAAAACAAAAAGCGTCGCGAGCATCTAGCCCGCAGAGCTGGATTAAAAAAACGTGCCAATGTTCGTTGAATGTCTTCCCTCTTATCTAGTTTTGAAGGAACAAGTCATATAGGAAAACAAAAAAAGGCTTGCTTTTTCGCCTTAATGTTTATATAATATATCTTGTCCTTAAAATTACATAATGTCTGGTGGCAATAGCGGAGAGGTCACACCTGTTCCCATGCCGAACACAGAAGTTAAGCTCTCCAGCGCCCATGGTAGTTGGGGCTTTGCCCCTGCGAGAGTAGGACGCCGCCAGGCATTTAATTTTTGTTGGAGGATTAGCTCAGCTGGGAGAGCACCTGCCTTACAAGCAGGGGGTCGCAGGTTCGAGCCCTGCATCCTCCACCATTTGCCGGCCTAGCTCAATTGGTAGAGCAACTGACTTGTAATCAGTAGGTTGGGGGTTCAAGTCCTCTGGCCGGCACCAGTTTTTATTTGAATAACAAGCTTTCTAAAGTTTATAATAGGGTTGAAAATACATGGAGGGATAGCGAAGTTGGCCAAACGCGGCGGACTGTAAATCCGCTCCCATCGGGTTCGTAGGTTCGAGTCCTACTCCCTCCACCATTTACAACTTGTGAAAAATGAAAAAAGTGCGAGCATATGGCACTGATTTTGTTTTTAATGGGCTATAGCCAAGCGGTAAGGCATCGGGTTTTGATCCCGTGATTCGCTGGTTCGAATCCAGCTAGCCCAGCCATTTTCTTTTTAAAAAGAATAGTTTTGAGCCATTAGCTCAGTTGGTAGAGCATCTGACTTTTAATCAGAGGGTCGGAGGTTCGAGCCCTCCATGGCTCATCAAAAAGTTTTCAAAAGGACTAGCCTGGAATCCAGAGTCCTCCATGTCTTACTTTATTGCCATTAAATTTTGCGGATGTGGCGGAATTGGCAGACGCGCTAGAATCAGGCTCTAGTGTCTTCGGACGTGGGGGTTCAAGTCCCTCCATCCGCATCTAATGCGGAAGTAGTTCAGTGGTAGAACACCACCTTGCCAAGGTGGGGGTCGCGGGTTCGAATCCCGTCTTCCGCTCCAATAGGGGGCCTTAGCTCAGCTGGGAGAGCGCCTGCTTTGCACGCAGGAGGTCAGCGGTTCGATCCCGCTAGGCTCCATCTTTACCAAAAGAGAGTGAAATTGCTGTTTGACAGTGGTTTCACTCTTTTTTTATGCTTTTTCACATATAGGCGGTAACTCCCCCTTAAACCATTCACCAAAGTCCTTCCCTTCGTATGGAAGATTCGCATCCTACTAATCCGTATATATATACAGTTTTTTGTTCAGTTGAGTCATTCCTGTTTCTTTGACTAAAATGAGTATAGGGAGAACCGAAATTTTTGTTCCGATAAAATGAAAGCGGATGCTTAAGCTTCGGAGGACGACCAATTGGGAGGGGGAAGTATTGTGGTTAACAAGCAGATATCGATTATAGGTGTACCAATGGATTTGGGGCAAAACAGGCGAGGAGTCGATATGGGGCCAAGTGCCATGCGTTATGCAGGGGTAATCGAAACGTTGGAGGCCTTGCATTTTCAAATTGAAGATTTGGGGGATATCAAAATCTCCCGTCCGAGTCGGGGTGCAGAGCAATTGCAAGACAACTTGCGGAATTTAAGCCAGGTTGCCGAAGGAAATGAACTGCTTGCCAAACAGGTGGATAAAGCTGTGGCCACCGGTAAGTTTCCGTTAGTATTGGGTGGGGACCATAGTATAGCTATTGGTAGTCTGGCCGGTATAGCCAAGCATTACGAAAACCTTGGGGTCATCTGGTATGATGCGCACGGAGATTTAAACACGGCAGAGACGTCGCCGTCGGGAAACATTCACGGCATGCCGCTGGCCGTGAACCTTGGCTTGGGTCATGAACGTCTAACCAGTATATTAGGCTATCAGCCAAAACTAAAACCGGAAAACATTGTTATTATCGGCGCGCGTTCTTTGGATGAAGGAGAAAAAGAACTCATCCGGGAAAAAGGCGTCAAGGTATATACGATGCATGAAGTGGATCGAATGGGAATGTCTGCTGTAATTACGGAAGTGATTGATTATTTGAAGGAACGCACTGACGGCGTACATCTCAGTCTGGATTTAGATGGACTTGACCCAGGAGACGCGCCTGGTGTCGGCACCCCAGTCATTGGAGGATTAAGCTATCGGGAAAGTCATTTGGCTATGGAAATGCTTGCAGAAACAGATATGATCACTTCTGCTGAGTTTGTAGAAGTCAATCCTATTCTGGATGAAAAAAATAAAACAGCCGTAATAGCTGTCGGGTTGATGGGTTCTCTATTTGGAGAAAAATTAAAGTAGTTTTAAAGTTGTGGCCCTAGCTGAAAAGCGGGGTTTTTTGTTTGTGTAAAATGGGTTATACTTTCTCGTATTCATTTAGCCAGTAATCAAGCCGGGTGCTGGCAGAAACCACTGCCTCGGAGGTAAGCTCTTTTTGACGGGACAATTCGAGCATTTCTGTGCGACATGTTTCAATTTTTTCCAACAAATACAATTTAATATCCATACCTTCCTCCTGAACTGATATAATGTAGTTGTTATTATTTACCCGGTTTAATAGACCTATAAACACTTTTTTGATTTTTTATCATTTTTTTTGATAAAAAAATATATAGAAAATATGAAACCTCAAATGTCTGTCACTCGTATAGGTAGTGACCGCAAATGTAGCGGAGGTATTTAGAAATGGATATGATGATAAAGCAAAAAATTAAGCAGGTAAAAAAAGGAGACCAATCAGCATTTGAGGATGTCGTTTCCTTTTATCAAAATAAAGTATACCAAATATGTTACCGTATGTTGGGTAACAGTCACGAAGCAGAAGATATAGCACAAGAAGCTTTTATTCGCGCCTATGTTAATATCCATACCTTTGACGAAAGACGAAAATTTTCTACCTGGTTGTATCGGATCGCGACCAACTTGTCGATTGACAGAATACGGAAGAAAAAGCCTGATTATTTTCTGGATGCTGAAGTAAAAGGTACAGATGGATTGGATATGTATTCGCAATTGCCCGCAGAACAAGCATTACCCGAAGAAGAAGTGGAAAGCCTGGAACTGCAGAGTTATATTCAACAGGAAATCATGGCGCTTCCGCCCAAGTACCGGGGAGTGATTGCCTTGAGGTATCTCGATGAATTGTCTTTACAAGAGATTAGTGAGATATTGGATATTCCGATGGGGACGGTTAAAACGAGGATTCATCGAGGCAGGGAAGCACTGAGAAAACGGCTTCGCCACGTGTAAAGGAGTGTGAATACAGATGAGCTGCGATAAAGAAATTGTTAACCTCATGCATATATATCTAGACGGAAACTTATCTAAGGAACAAGAAAATAAGCTACGCCACCACTTGCAGTCCTGTGAAGCGTGTCAGAAGCATTTCCACGAGTTAAAAAGGACGGTTACGATGCTTAAAAGCGGTAGTGAAATTCAGGCGCCAGCCGGTTTTACAGCAAAGGTGATGGAAAGTCTGCCAAAGGAGAAAAAACGGGTTGGCTATATGCGCTGGTTCAGAGCCCACCCGATTATAACGGCAGCCGCGATATTCTTTTTGTTTATGTTTAGCGGGATTTTCTCTGCCTGGAACCAGGATGGACAGTTGTCCGTTTCTAAACAACAGAATTTAATTATCAAGGATGATACAGTCATTGTCCCAGAAGATGTGGTAGTAGATGGGGATTTGGTTGTGAAAAACGGAGATTTGAAAATAGAGGGTGAAGTAAACGGTGACGTGGTGATCATCAATGGCGATCACCTCATGGCTTCTGCCGGACAGGTTTCCGGCGACCTAAAAGAAGTTAATCAAGTGTTTGATTGGATTTGGTATCACATCAAGGATATCGCAAAAAGTGTATTTTCGTGGAAGGATTGATGAACCAAACCTTTGCCGTTCTTGTCCGGCAAAGGTTTTATATTATCCAAAAGAAGGAAATACAAACATGTAAGAGCGATTATTGAATAAAGTATAGATATGATATAATAAAATAGCTTGTCCGGAGGGATGGTACTTGAGAATTCCAGTGACAGGGATTAAAATGCAAGTACATAGCGTTATCAATCAACAGATAGGAAGAAGATTTCATGCATAGAAGGACGTGGAAACATGTTTGATGGGGGACTCGACGTACTTGGGTTACTAAGAATCGGAATAGATATTGCCCTTGTCTGGTATGTTTTATATAAATTGATCATGTTAATCAGAGGCACCAAGGCCATTCAGTTGTTAAAGGGTATCTTTGTTGTGCTCGGAATTTGGTTTTTGAGCAGTGAGAGCGTACTTGACTTGAGAACCGTCAATTGGTTGATGTGGCAGGCGATCACCTGGGGGTTCCTGGGCATCATTATCCTGTTTCAGCCAGAGTTGCGACGTGCGTTGGAGCAACTGGGACGGGGGAGCTTTTTTTCACGGAACACGACTTCCGAGGAGGAATTGCTAAAGCGGAATATCGACGCCATTGTAAAATCATGCAATTATATGGCAAAACGAAGAATCGGTGCTCTTATAACCATTGAAAGGGAAACCCCAATGGGAGATTACGTAGAAACAGGGATCCCGATCAATGGGAGACTCACGAATGAATTGTTGACGAATATCTTTATTCCTAACACGCCTTTACACGATGGGGCTGTCATTTTGAAAAATGAACAAATCATCGCTGCTGCTTGTTATTTACCACTATCGGAAAACCCCTTTATTTCAAAGGAATTGGGGACGAGACATAGAGCTGCCATGGGTATCAGCGAGGTTACCGATGCGTTGACCGTGGTGGTATCGGAAGAAACCGGCCAAATCTCTTGTACGAAAAACGGTGAACTGCACCGGGATTTGGATCAGGAGAAACTGATTGAAATGCTTCAACAAGAACTGGATATTACGGCAAAATCCCCTATGGCAAAAAGCTGGAACTGGAGGGGGAAGAAGAATGGATAATTGGCTGAAAAGCCCCTGGGTCATCCGGGGATTGTCATTGGCTATGGCGATATTGTTATTCACGGCAGTAAGGCTGGACGATAATATAGCACCGGCAGATGACTCGAAAACCTTCATTCCAAGTGGTTCAGAACAGATAGAAACGATGAACAATGTACCGGTAAATATTGAAATTGAAGAAGACAGTTATGTCGTAAGCGGTGTCCCCCAAACCGTCAATATGAGTGTGGAAGGGCCGAATAGTTCTATAACCCCTTTAGTGAGACAAAGACCATTTGAGGTTTTTGTTGACCTGCAGGGACTTGAACCGGGGACCCATAATGTCGAAATCCAATATTCCGGCATCCCGAGTGATATTAACGTCGATATGGAGCCAAAGACTGCTGAAGTGACCATTGAGGACCGGGCTACAGAGTCATTCCCCGTTAATGTAGATTATATCAATCCAAGTCAATTAGCCGATGGATTTGAAATCGGCAATGCTTCTGCAGAACCTGAGACGGTGGAAATTACCAGTTCGCAATCAGAGGTCGACAAGGTTGCAGTCGTAAAAGCATACGTCGATTTGAAGGATGTCGATAAGCCGATTGAATCTAGAGAAGTTCCGGTGAAGGTCTATGACAGCCAGGGTAATGAACTAAGCGTCCGGGTAGAGCCGGAAACGGTAGAGGTATCTGTCGATATCAACAGTCCAAATAAAGAAGTACCTGTCGAGACGGTGACCAGGGGTGAGTTGCCGGATGGCTACGCGATCAAATCGATGGAAGTAGAACCTAGCGATGTCAAAGTGTATGCTTCTGAGGAAAACCTGGCAAACATAGAGCAGGTTGAAACCGAGGAAATTGACCTTTCCAAGATTACGGAAGCGACTACAATGGAGGTAAGTCTGGCTGCGAATTCAGAAATACGCCTGCTGGAGCCAGAACAGGTCCAAGTCAAGATTGAACTAGAGCGTACAGAAAAAACAAGCGTTGAAAACATTCCAATCGATGTACGCAATCTTCCGGAGAATGCGACAATAACCTTTGTTGAACCGGAGGAAGAGGAAATGGATTTAACAGCTCTTGGAACAGAAGAAGAGCTTGAAGGGGTTTCAGCTAGCGATTTTCAACTAACCATTGATGCCGGGGATCTGGCTGAGGGGGAGCATGAGCTGCCAGTTAGTATTAGCGGTCCCGACGGAATAGCAGTCGAGCCAGAATTTGAAGAAGTAACCGTCCAGATAGAATGATATTTAACGTGAAGGTATATAAAGGAGAGGTACATCATGGGAAAATATTTCGGAACAGATGGAGTCAGAGGAATAGCAAACCAAGAACTTACGCCAGAACTAGCCTTTAAATTAGGCCGCTTTGGCGGCTATGTTCTGACAAAAGGAAAAAACAAGCCCAAGATTTTAATCGGCCGGGATACACGGGTTTCCGGTAATATGTTGGAAAACGCGCTTTCCGCCGGGTTGTTGTCGATTGGTGCAGAAGTAATGCGGCTGGGAATTATTTCGACTCCCGGGGTAGCCTTTTTGACAAAAGCGCTCAGTGCAGAAGCAGGCGTTATGATTTCTGCCTCCCATAACCCGGTACAGGATAATGGTATCAAGTTTTTCGGTCCGGATGGGTTCAAACTATCGGATGAACAAGAACGGGAAATTGAATCACTGATGGATCAGGAAGAAGACGACTTACCACGTCCGGTTGGAGGAGATATCGGACAAGTCAATGATTATTTTGAAGGCGGCCAGAAGTATATCCAATACTTGAAACAGTCTGTGGACAATGACTTTGAAGGGCTTCATATCGCCCTGGATTGTGCCAATGGGGCAACTTCTTCCCTTGCTTCCCATCTTTTTGCCGATTTGGAAGCTGATATATCATCCATTGGAACGTCTCCGGACGGCTTGAACATTAACGAAGGCGTCGGTTCTACCCATCCCGAAACCCTGCGTGATTTTGTGCTGGAAAGACAAGCGGATATCGGGCTCGCATTTGACGGCGATGGCGACCGATTGATTGCGATCGACGAGCTGGGTAATATCATCGATGGCGATCAAATCATGTATATTTGTGGCAAGTATTTCAACGACAAGGGTTTGTTGCGTCATAATACGGTGGTTTCGACCGTGATGAGCAATATCGGTTTTTATAAAGCGCTGGAAAAACACGGAATGAAAAGTGATAAAACGGCAGTGGGAGACCGCTACGTAATGGAGGAAATGCGAAAAGGCGGATATAACTTAGGTGGAGAACAGTCCGGGCACATCATTTTCCTTGATTATAATACAACGGGAGATGGAATGCTGACGGCACTCCAGCTAGTCAATGTCCTGAAGGAAACGGGCAAGCCGCTGTCCCAACTTGCTTCCGAAATGGAAAAGTTCCCGCAGGTATTGAAAAATGTGAAGGTAGTCGATAAAAATGAAGCCTTGGTCCACACGACGATTCAAGGTGAAATCGAAAAAGTCGAAAATGAGTTAGGAAGCAATGGCCGTGTATTGGTCCGTCCTTCTGGCACGGAACCTTTGGTACGCGTCATGGTTGAAGCACCGACCAAAGAGGATTGTGAAAAATATGTGGATCAGGTGGCGAATGTAATCGACCAAGTGCTCGGTTTGCGCGAGTAAAACCGAGGCAGCAACGAGCCCTAAGAATACGATATGCATAAAGCGGCACTTCTTTCCCGTTTTATGCATATTTTATGTTATCCGGATAAAAAGAACTATTGCCAGTCCGTTTCTTTTACAGTAAAATAAAAAGTATTCTGGCTCTATTTCAGGTTTAACTGCTTTTCTGACAGGTTAAACAGTTAGGGCATGGATGCTTCATTCAAAAAGGAAGGAGGATCGATGTAAGAATTTATAAAGCGCCTGGGCTATTTTCCGGACGGAGGAAAATAGTTGACGAGGAGGAGGTTTATCGAGCACTCGGCGGATGCCTCCCGGTTGCACACATCTCAACCGTCATGTTTTTGTGCCGAAACCAAAGAGGCGACTCTTTGTACAAGGACAAAAACAAGATGCTTCTACTACTAATAAGTTTTTACGGGAAAGGGGCAAACGAAACGCCCCGAAAATCATCATAAGGAATCAGTCGCCCTTTCGGAACTGCTGTCTTTGCCATTAGACAAAAACAGCGGATTTCCACTGGAGACTTTTTCTGCTGGTCGTTTGTTTGCCCCTTATATACAAGGAGGATAACAACGATATGTGTGGAATTGTAGGTTATATTGGAAACAACGATACAAAGGAAGTACTTTTAAACGGCTTGGAAAAACTGGAATACCGTGGATATGATTCTGCGGGGATCGCCACATTGAACGACGAGGGCATCAACCTTTTCAAGGTAAAAGGACGGATTGCAGCTTTGCGTTCCAAAGTGGAGACAGATGACAGCTTTGCTACAATGGGGATCGGGCATACACGCTGGGCTACGCATGGTGCCCCTAGTGAAGAGAATGCTCATCCACATCAAAGCACATCGAAACGCTTTACGATTGTTCACAACGGCGTAATCGAAAATTATCAGGACGTCCGTAAAGAATACTTGAGCAATGTAACGCTTCATAGTGAGACAGATACCGAAATCATCGTTCAGTTGATTGAAACGTTTTATAACGAGCTTGGCAATGTGGTTCAGGCTTTCCGCAAGGCGATCGCTTTGTTGAAAGGTTCCTATGCAGTGGCTTTGATCGACGCTGAAGATCAAGAAACCATCTATGTTGCAAAAAACAAAAGCCCATTATTGGTAGGGCTTGGCGATGGTTTCAACGTGGTGGCCAGCGATTCGATGGCAACACTGCAAGTTACCGATCGATACATGGAGCTGGAAGACAAAGAAATCATCATTGTTTCCAGAGACAATGTCGAGTTGCAAAAACTAGATGGTACCGTTGTGGAACGGGAGCCATTCACAGTTGAAATCGACGCGACTGATATCGAAAAGGGGACATATCCTCATTTCATGTTGAAGGAAATCGATGAACAGCCATTTGTTATGCGGAAAATCATTCAGGAATACCAGGATGAAAACGATGAAATCAAGCTGGATGAGCAGGTGCGAAAAGCAATGCTTGAGGCCGACCGTGTCTATATCATTGCTGCAGGTACCAGCTTTCATGCAGGCCTTGTAGGCAAACAGTTCTTAGAGAATATTGCCAACGTTCCGGTCGAAGTGCATATTGCTAGTGAATTTTCATATAACATGCCGTTACTTTCTGAAAAGCCTTTGTTTGTATTTATATCCCAGAGCGGTGAAACAGCAGACAGCCGTTCTGTATTGGTAAAAATAAAAGAATTAGGACACCCGTCATTAACGTTGACAAACGTACCGGGGTCCACCCTTTCTCGTGAAGCAGATTATACGCTGCACCTGCACGCAGGTCCGGAAATCGCCGTGGCTTCCACAAAAGCCTACACAGCTCAGATTGCGGTACTTGCAATTCTGGCAGTGGATACAGGAAAAGCCAAAGGATTGCCTTTCGACTTTGACCCACTACAGGAATTGGCTATTGTGGCAAACGCAATGGAAGGTTTGACCGACCAAAAAGAAGTAATCGAAGAAATTGCCAAAGACTTCTTCACAGAATCGCGCAATGCCTTTTATATCGGCAGGGGAATCGACTACTTTGTTGTTCAGGAAGCTTCCCTCAAGCTGAAGGAAATTTCCTATATCCAGGCGGAAGGCTTCGCCGGTGGCGAGCTGAAGCACGGAACCATTGCCCTGATTGAAGAAGGAACACCTGTCATTGCCCTGGCTACCCAGGAAAGCGTCAATTTATCTATTAGAGGTAACGTACAGGAAGTCGCAGCACGCGGCGCAAAAACATGTGTGATCAGCATGAAAGGCTTGGAACAGGAAGGCGACACCATGGTGCTTCCTCACGTTCATGAACTGCTTACACCGCTGGTGAGCGTTGTTCCGATGCAGCTGCTTGCTTACTACGCTGCATTGCACCGTGACTGTGATGTTGATAAGCCGCGTAATCTGGCTAAGAGTGTGACAGTAGAGTAATTGGGAATAGAAAGCAGATTTTTTGCGTAAAACCAATCAGAACTGGGAGCGTACCTTTTGTACGCCTCCCGGTTCTTTTTTATTCGGGGTGAGGCTGAAAAAAACATCCTCGTTTCCTAATCCTCATTTTAACTCTGTAAAATTAAATTTAGTTTAATAACATTCCGCTGCTCATTTTAGCCTGGTTTCTGTGAGAAATAGCGGTTAACTTTTTGAAAAATAGTTAAATAGAAAGGGGATATTTTACGGGTGAAATGGGGTCGCTTCAATTTATTTTAAGGTTGACCGAAAATATATGTTAAAATTTATGAGTAATCGTTTAAATGCTAGGGGAATGGCGAATTTCCTTATCTCTTATGGAAGTCGGAAAGTGGTTATAACAGATTGGAGTTGTAAAAGTGAAGAATGGTAGAGCTTTTATCGTAATATCTTTATTAGCCGTTGTGCTGGTCGTATTTACTGGTTGTGATAGCTCATCTGAAGCGTCTGGATCAATTACGGACAATCAATCACAAACGAATCAAGTATCTCATAGCACAGATGAATCCTCTAACAATTCATCTAGTGATAGTTCGTCAGCCACACCAGAGAATGAGGATAAAAAACAAATAAGTGATTCACCAGATGGTACTGACACCTCCGATTCCACGAATCGAGAAGATATTTCAAAAGAAGACTTATCTAGTGATGATACGACAGTGAATCTGAAGGAAGAGTATCTCGCAAAATTAAAGGATGCTAAAAAAGAAACGGAAGCAATCGAAGCACAAGATACGTCAACATACGCTTTGAAAAAAGTAGAAAATGATAGATGGGATATTTGGGATGAGTTGTTGAATGAAATTTATGGAGTTCTAAAGGAGCAACTGTCACCAGAAGAGATGGATCGATTAAGAGAAGAACAACGGAATTGGATAAAATTTAGAGATGAACGTGCATTAGAAGCATCGCTAAAATATAAAGGTGGTACGCAAGAGCACTTAGAATATGTAGCTGTGCTTGCAAACCTTACAGAAGAAAGATGCTTTGAATTAGTTGAAGGCTACATGCAATAATTTCTTAGCTTGCGAGAAAGAGTTCTTTCTTCGAGAAATGCTTTAATAAATGGGAAACTAATAAACACGTTCCGATAAAATTACCCAAAAGGCTGAAAAATGAGCCTTGAAATAGGTGGTTTCCCCAATCACTATTTTCACTAGTCCCAATGACTCTTTTTATGGAAATAAATTAATGTATTCCGCAAATGAAAACTGGTATGATAAAATGTGCTTTATAAACATGGTTACACTGTAAAAATAAAAACAGTATCCGTGTTTTTTACTTTTTTTGGAATTGAGGTGGGGAATATGGCAATGGATACAGAAGACCTTGCTCGGGCTACGGGCAACAAGGATATCAATAAACTGGAATTCAGGGGAGGCGCCTTTGGTGCAGCTGTCCCTTTATTGTTTTTTGTCATTTGGGCGATTACGACAAGTGTGCTGCAATTATCCTCGGAGATTGGTCTTGTACTGGGATCAGTTATCGGTTTAACACTCGGGCTTTTGCTTAGTAAAAGTAAATGGGAGGACTATGCACAAGGATTATTCGATGGGCTAGCCCAGCCGATCGGTGTTATTGCGATGATAGCATGGTTTTATGCCGGGATGTTTGCGCAGGTTTTGCAGACTGGCGGTTTGGTCGAAGGGCTGGTATGGATCGGTGCAGTTACCGGCTTGACGGGAGGGCTATTTGTCGCTTTGACCTTTTTGCTGGCAGCAGTGTTCTCCACTGCAGTTGGAACCGGATATGGTACTACGGTTGCTTTTTGTACATTGATGTATCCGGCAGGGATTGCGACAGAAGCAGATCCTGTTATGCTGTTCGCCGCTATTTTGGCAGGAGCTGTATTTGGTGACAATCTAGCACCTGTGTCGGACACGACAATCGTATCCGCTACTACACAGGAAGCCGATGTTCCTGGGGTAGTCCGCAGCAGATTTAAATATGCTATCGCTGCTGCCATTCCAACGATACTGCTGTTTGCAATATTTGGAGGCGGTGAGGCTGTTTCTGCTGATGAAACGGCACGTGCGGCAATGCTTGATTCTGCGGATCCTAAAGGACTGTTAATGCTCGTTCCGTTTGCTCTCGTTTTAATTCTAGCTTTATCCGGCCATCATTTAATCACGTCGTTGACATGGGGCATCATTGCTTCCATACCACTGATTGTATTCATGAACCTGGGAACTTTTGGTGATATTATACGTTTTAATCCAGATTCTGATGCAATCGTTGAGGGTGCTCTTATCAATGGTATCACTGGCTATGTAAACATGGCGATTTTAATTTTGCTGATCGTGGCAGCTGCTCATTTACTTCGCTTGGGCGGAACCATGGATGTGATCACCAATGCATTGGTAAAATGGATCAAAACGTCAATCCGGAAAGCGGAATTTTCCATTTGGTCGATTGTTGCCTTGATGAATAGTGCTATCACCATCAATACAGCTGCTGAAATTGCGGCTGCTCCCTTTGTAAAGGAACTGGGAGATAAATATCGTATCCATCGTTATCGAAGAGCAAACATGCTTGATGCAGTGACCTCTGCCCTCGGGTATATATTCCCTTGGGGAGCTCCCGTATTGTTGGGCTGGTCTACAATACAAATGATGCAGGAGACATATGACTGGCTGCCGGTAGTGGCACCTACATCTGTTTTCCCGTTTGTCTTCCAAGGGTGGATTTTAGTCATTATCATGCTGGTCGCTGCTCTTACCAGCTGGGGACTGCGATACGAAGGAAAAAATGGAGAAGAACTGAAAGAAGCCCCACGTGGTGAATAATGAATGATTCGAAGACGAGGCTGATTCTGTCTGCTTATGCAGGGAATCAGTCTCTTTTTATGTATCAAAAAAGAATAGGAAAAAGTAAATAGAAGAGAAGCAGGCCATTTCCTTCCCGTTTTGTTTTACTCCTTGCCATTCTCCTCGAAGCATTTTCAGCTATAATAAAAGAAAACAATGCCACAGCAAAGCACAGAATGACAGGAACATCGTTTGTTCAACTGCTAGTATGAGTATAAGGAGGGTGTTCTCATGGCATGGGTAGAATCGATTCAGAAGGCCATTGATTATATGGAAGCGCGTTTGCTTGAGCCAATCAGTCTGGAGGATATTGCCGGAGAGGCGCATGTTTCGGCTTTTCATTTTCAGCGGACTTTCACCATTTTGACAGAAATCTCTGTCGGAGAATATATACGGCGCCGGCGCCTGACACTGGCCGCGCAGGAATTGATGCAATCGAGCAACAAGGTGATCGATCTTGCCTATAAGTATGGCTATGACACTCCCGAGGCCTTTTCCAAGGCTTTTCGTAGACAGCATGGTATATCACCAAGTGAGGCGAGAAAGCATGCAGGAAAGCTGACATTCTATAACCGACTGACCATACAGGTGCAGTTGAAAGGAGTGGAACCAATGAAATATCGTTTGGAGGAAACGAAAGGTTTTCAAGTTGTTGGCAGGAAGCGTTCTTTTTCTGTTGTGAATGAGGAGAATTTGCGAGAAATTCCGAAGTTTTGGGACCAGGTTAACAAGGATGGAACAGATAAAGAGTTGTTCCAAATCAATAACGGTCCAATTGAAGGAGTGCTGGGTGTCTGTGTTGATAATAAAAATGAAAAGGAAACAATTGATTATTGGGTGGCAACAGCATTCGATGGTGATTATCCTTCTCAAGAATTCGAGCAACTGAACATTCCTGCTTCTAAGTGGGCTGTCTTTGAAGTGAGTGGGCCGATGCCAGAAGCCATGCAGAAAACATGGAGCAGGATTTTTTCCGAGTGGTTTCCGACCAGCGGTTATGATCATGCGGGAACCCCTGAATTGGAAGTGTACACAAGTGAAGATCCTGCCAGCCCGGACCTTTATTCAGAGGTCTGGATTCCTGTAAAATAAGAGAAACAGTAAGGGGGGATGGTCCTTGCAGAAAAAAATCAGGGATTATGGAATCAAAATCGGCAGCCTGGAACCCGGACGCCTCAATAAGATTACGGACGTAAGCGGGGTGATGGCCGGGCATGCCACCATCGATGACGGTCCATTGAAGACAGGGGTGACCGCAATCCTTCCGCATCAAGGCAATCTATTCACCAGCAAAGTAATAGGGACCACCCATGTATTGAACGGCTTCGGCAAATCGGTAGGCACGGTTCAAGTGGAAGAACTGGGAACAATAGAAACGCCAATTTTGCTGACTAACACGTTAAGTGTCGGAACGTGTACCACCAGTTTGATAGACTACATGTTAGAACAAAACCCGGAAATTGGCAGGTCGACTGGGACGGTGAATCCGGTTGTCGGTGAGTGTAATGATATGTATCTTAATGATATACGGGCGGGAGCCGTTCAAAATCGTCATGTTAGAGAAGCGCTTGCTTCAGCGACTGTCTCCTTTAAGGAGGGGGCAGTCGGCGCAGGAACCGGAATGAAATGCTTCGGGTTAAAAGGGGGAATCGGTTCTTCTTCCAGGGTGATTTCCTATCCGCATGGTTCTTACACAATCGGAGTTTTGACGCTGACCAACTTCGGATCATTGGAGCACTTCCGACTGAATGGACAGGAGGCAGGAAAGGCGATTCAAAATCGGTTGTCCGACCGTCGTGAAGAGCCGGATAAGGGCTCTGTTATCGTCGTGATGGCAACAGATTTACCAGTATCCTCCCGCCAGCTTAAGCGGATCATCAAAAGGACGGGAGTTGGTTTGAGCCGTTGCGGGTCCTATATTGGTAACGGAAGCGGTGATATCATGATTGGGTTTACCACTGCCAATCAAATCAAACACGAGTATGATGGACAACTTAATCGTTTCAGGGCCATCCACGAGGATGACATTGATCAGGCGTTTGTTGCTACGGCAGATGCAACAGAGGAGTCTGTTCTTAACTCGATGATTACAGCCGAAACCGTAACCGGCAGGGACGGAAATACGTTGTATTCGCTCCAAGAATTCATCGATGTCCTTTAAGTACCATCGATTGGCGAATGCAGTGCTAAGACAGTAACGTCAATCTACTTCCTCGAAAAGCATAGGAGGAAAAAACGCCGGAATTTATTCCGGCGTTTTTCTTATAGGAAGTCAGGATTGTTTCGCAGGAAGTTTTCCCAAGCCTTCTTCGTGCCTTCCTCCAGTTCATCCCGGGAAGCGCGTAGTCTTTTTTCAGAGGCGCCAAAGCCTATTTCCAAGTCGCCTTGCTTGATTCGGTTATACACGGAGTCGGCAAATTCATTCAAATCTGCGCCAAAGGTATGCTGCCCGGCTCCACCCAAATCTGTATTGACAGCAGGGGGCAGGACTTCTATTACTTCCGTTCCAGTCTCTGCTAACTGAAGCCGAAGAGAAATTGTAAAGGAATGGATAGCTGCTTTGGAAGCACTATAGACAGGCACCCATACACCAGGGGTAAACGCCAAACCGGAAGAAACGTTAATAATTCCTGATTTTTCCTTGTGGGCAAAATAGGGAGCAAACAACATCGATAAATGAATAGGACCATCGACGTTGATGGAAATCTCCTTTCGATAATCGGCCCAATGGTCGGCAGCTTGATGGAGGTTTGCACGTTGTTGAATTCCGGCATTATTAATTAAGACATTAACGTCAGGGAATTCCTTCTTAACCCACTCAAACAGGGCTGTACGGTCTGCTTCTTCGCCAACATCGCAGACGCTGGTGTGTAGGTGCGGGTGTTTTTGTTGTGCTTTTTTCAATTTTTCTTCATTCCTGCCGACGATGATGACCTTATTGTTGTCTTCTAAAAATCGTTGCGCCAAAGCTAAACCGATCCCTGAAGATCCGCCTGTAATTAAAATGGTATTCTGAGAAATATTCATATTTATAACCTCCCGAGATAGTCACGTTACTTGCTTATTGTAACCAATTCCAACAAGATGAATGGTTTCATGGATCACGTATCCCTCTTATGTAACAAAAAAAGGCTTTCCTATGATAGGAAAGCCTTTTGATTAAACAATTTATGCTTTAACAACGTTAGCTGCTTGAGGTCCGCGGTTGCCTTCTTCGATATCGAAAGAAACTGCTTGGCCTTCATCCAATGTTTTGAAGCCTTCGCCTTGAATGGCAGAGAAATGAACGAATACATCGTCGCCGCCTTCTACTTCAATAAAACCGAAACCTTTGTCTGCGTTAAACCATTTAACTGTACCGTTAGTCATAAAAAAATTCCTCCAAGTGCTTTTAGCACAATATATTACTATTCCTGCTCTATAAAATCATTCAAGACGATAATCGCTAAAAAGCTTTTTCTTCTTTCATTACAATCATACCGAACAACAATAATTGGATTAATTATAGCATGGCTGTGCGGATTATGCAAATAGGTATAAAGGACTGTTTTCAAATTATATCTACCGATTATTTTTGAATATTCTGATTTATCATTTGAAATTCGATAAGTATCGGTCTAAGATGAAAGAACAATGAATCAGGTTTAAGGAAACAGATAAAGAAACAGAACGGGAAGTGAAAGGATGCCGGAAGTTATCAAAGCAAAACAAATCATCTTTCAACGGGAAGGCAGGAAAATCTTACTAGAGGTGGATTGGCAAGTGTGTACCGGACAACATTGGGTGATATTGGGTTTGAATGGCTCGGGTAAAACTTCCTTATTGAAAATCGTGACAGGATACGAGTGGCCCACCCAAGGTACGGTGGATGTGCTGGGAAATCGATTTGGAAAGACCAACTTGCCTGAACTTCGCAAATCAATTGGCTGGGTCAGTTCCTCGCTTGATGAACAATTTTTCAGAAGGCCAACTGACACAGCGTTAGAGGTTGTGCTAAGCGGCAAGCATGCGTCCATCGGGATATATGAGGCGATTAATGATCAGGATGTTTGGCGGGCGGTAAATTTGCTCCGTCAATTTCAGGTAGCGGATTTTGCTGATCGTCCATTTGGAAATTTGTCACAAGGGGAAAAACGCCGGGTCATGATCGCGCGCGCTTTGATGCCGGAACCGGAAATGCTTATTCTGGATGAACCATGTAACGGATTGGATATTTATGCGAAAGAGCAATTATTGGCCGCGATACAAAAAATGGCCTTCCAGGAGGGCGGTCCAACACTGCTTTATGTTACCCATCAGCTGGAGGAAGTGATTCCGGCGATTTCCCATGCACTATTAATGAAGAAAGGCAATGTGGTTGCAGCTGGGGAAAAGAAAGAAACGCTGACATCCTCCTTGCTGTCCGAAACTTTTCAGATCCCTGTAGAAATCGAATGGAGAGAGTCGCGTCCATGGCTGCAAATCAAATCAACTTTATAAAAAGATTACCAGGAGCAGGTTAAACAGCCTGCTCCTTTTTACTTCTTAAAGATATAACCAAAGGGAAAGCAGAAAAAATAGGAAAACGAATGCGGCTTTTCCCAGAAATTTCACCTTGCTGCCTACTTCAAGCTTTCTTTCTGTGTAACGAATGTAGGCCGATAACATCATAAAGGCGAATAAAGAAAAGGCATGTCCAGTCTTATCATGATAAATGCTAATAAATCTTAGAGCTCCCAGTCCTGTCAGAAGGAGACCGGTATAGCCTAACCCCAAATAAAAATAAAGCGTTTTTCGTTCATTTTGCTCCATTCGCTCAACTCCTTCTGACGCTCTTTGTAACTATTTTACCATCTAATTCCAAATGATAAGGGTGGCCATGAGAAAAAAGTTGAAATGAACGGCTAGGCAACTTAACATAAGGGAATAGAACGGTATCAAAGGTAAGAGACAAATGGACGGATCAAAAATTCACCAAATAAAAGGACGGACTATTTCCATGAAGCACTTACACATAAAACACCACTGGCTTGGCAGACTGATCGCCTCGGATCCGGGCAGAAAAAGATTTCAGCAGGCTGGCAAAGCGACAACCAGTTTAATTTCCTCCGTGTTCACCGTGCTGTTTATCCTGCGTGCAAGTGGAAACGACCTGTTTACACCAGTGCTAGTGGCAGGCATCCTTGGAATGCTCGGAATCATGACGGTGATGGATGATACAAAACAACAAAAAAAGGTAACGACACTTCTGTTGGCGGTCTCGGGCTCTCTTGGCATAACGCTCGGAAGCTTTTTGGCGAATAATGCTTATTTAGTCGGTGCGTTAATGATCCTGGTCATTTTCAGTGCTTTTTATTTTTCCAAGTATGGCAGCCGCTATTTTTCATTGGGGATGGTCGGCTTCATGACCGTCTACTTTTCATCCTTTTTAAAACTATTACCCGAACAGTTTCCTTGGTTTTATTTGAGTATCGCCATCGGTGTGGCATATGCTTATCTCTATAATTTTGTGATTTTTAAGGATTCGGCTCAAGTATTAAAAAGAAGCATGCGCTCGTTTCATATCCAGGCGAACCT
The DNA here is from genome assembly GCF_000821245.2 of Virgibacillus senegalensis. Taxonomy (GTDB): domain Bacteria; phylum Bacillota; class Bacilli; order Bacillales; family Amphibacillaceae; genus Sediminibacillus; species Sediminibacillus senegalensis. Next base: position 462,999 of record NZ_LN611423.1, on the reverse strand, counting down.
CACCTTCAACATATTGATTCGGATTATCGAGGATACACAGACAATTGGAAAGCGGATAAAAAGCCTGGAAAAGAACGTCGTAAAATTGAGCGAGTATGCGCGAAATGTTTCGGAGGACTTGAATGCCCAGGATGTGGAAGGTGTATGGCCGGGATTAAAGGCCTCACAACTAAGACTTTATGTGTTTGACACGGCAATGCTGATCGAAACATTGGCGGATTCGGTTCAGCGGCTAAAGCGTGCGGAAGCATTGGAAGCGGTCGAAATTCGCCAATTGATTGTATGGATAGTGGCATCGCTGCGGGATGCCGAAGTTCTTGCCCAGGATTATGAAGAACAGAATTTGCAAGAGGCAGAGCGGGCGCTCCAGGCACTCCGATTTTTGCTGGTTGATTTACTGGATAAGCAATCCAAGCCAGCGGGCTGGATTTATTTAATCAGACGGATCGAATCAATAGCCAATCATGTGATTGAAGGGGCAACTACCATACAATTGTCTTTACAGCAGGGCACCCGAAGCAGTACGATAACCGAAGCCCAGGAGGAAGAAGGAACAGAAGAAGAGCCGGAAGAAAACAATGAAGAGATGGAACCTTCCACAAGGAAAGCTATTCAATCATTGGTGACAGGGACGCTCGCAATTATCACGGGCTACCTTATCTCTCCAGTACAGCCATACTGGGTTCTGCTTACAGCATTTATTGTCCAGCTAGGTACTGCTTCGGTCGGCCGGACGTATATTAAAGGCTTTCAGCGTTCCCTCGGTACGGTTTTCGGGGCAGTGATCGGTTTTTTCCTGGCAAACCTTGTTTCAGGACACTCGGTACTGGAAGTCACCTTGTTGTTTCTTGTAGTATTTCTGGCATTTTATATTTTTTCGGTCTCTTATACTTTGATGAGCTTATTCATCACCATGCTGATCGCATTCTTATACGATGTTTTATTGGGAGGAATCAGCTTGGCGCTAATGGGAGCCAGGGTGATTGATACCATTGCCGGTGCCCTGATTGCCCTTGTTGTTTCGGCTGTTATTTTTCCAAAGAAAACAAAAGACAAGGTGGCCGAATCATTCGAAGAATATTTGGAAGCACTTCGCCCGTTTGTAACGGACTATGTGAAAAGATTCAGGGAGGATGTCGATGTCAAAAGCTTTACCGACAATGCCTTCAATCTGGATCAAAAGCTGCAGGCTGTAAGGGAAGAAGCAAAGTCCCTGCTGCAGCGACCAGGAGCTTTTAACAATGCCAATTTGTTTCGCTGGATTACTGTTTTTACAGCAGTCAATTATTATGCGAAGCATTTGGTTGCTTCTTCCTATCAGAAGAATTTCCGTTATCCAACGGAGCTTGTTGAGGACTTTCAAAAGATTGAATGGACCATCGATCACAATATCAAGACGTTGAAACAATTGATGAAAGGAAATAATAGTGAGGCAGTGGTATATGCGCTTGATCCAGAACGGGAGCGGATTGAGCGGTTGGCTCCAAGCAGAAAACAGGGAAATGGCGATATTATTCACCACCTGTATTATATATGGCGAATCAACCAATCGATCGTATTGTTAAGTACAGAGATGGGTGCGGAAGAAAAGGGAAAGTAAGTCAGAGGCCTGAATAAAAGGCCTCTTTTTTTATGGTTGAAGGAAAAAGGGTGAAAAAAGAGCGGAAGACTTGTTTTTTAGTGAAAACAGGAGTATGATTCTTTGTAGACAATTATTGTCCATTATGGATAATAAAAAACCACAAAGAAAGAAGTGTGTGTTCAATTGAAAATCAAAAGTGGTGTGGAGCAGGCAGTGAGCATCCTGGTTATGCTGGCAACCCAAAGTGAGGAACAGCCGGTCAAGAGTGATATCATCAGTGCCAGACTGAATGTGTCTCCATCCTACTTGAAAAAAGTAATGAGAAAGATGGTAGTCAATGAATTGATTGCTTCGGTATCCGGCAATCAGGGCGGCTTTTCGCTGGCCAGGCCCGCAGACCAAATTACTATGCTGGATATCCTCGATGCGATTGAAGGGACTGATCCATTTCTTCAAGTAGATGGTCTCATCCAAAGCGTATTTCCGGAAACAAAGCTGGCGGTCAAAGGGGAAGAACTGTTTACCGAAATCTTTTTGGAAGCGCAGATGAGTTATCGAAAAACCTTGCAAACGGTCACGCTGGAAGAAATATTGGAACAAACCATCGGCACAAGGGATGTTCGATTGGTCGACTGGAATAAAGAAATGGGAAAACAAGACATTCTTGCCTTGCAATCCAGCAACTGGAGGAATGAGCAGTGAAAATGGTAAAGGCGGAATGGAAAAATCTGTTCCAAAGTAAGAAGCTCTTAATTGTCGTATTCGGATTGTTGATGATTCCGATTTTATATGCTGGTGTATTTCTGGATGCCATGTGGGATCCTTATGGAAGTATCGAAAATCTTCCGGTGGCTGTGGCAAATGAAGATGTCGCGGCAGATTTTGAAGGAGAAAAATTACAGCTGGGCAAAGAACTGGTCGATCGGTTGAAGGACGATAATAATTTGGAATGGCATTTTACCGACCGGACGACGGCGATGGACGGACTCGAAAATGGTGATTATTATATGGTCCTTGTCATCCCGGAAAACTTTTCCCAGCATGCATCTACCGTGCTGGATGACGAACCGCGTGAGATGAGCTTGGAGTACTATACGAATAGCGGTCAAAACTTTATTGCGGAAAAGATTAGTGCGTCGGCCGCCGAGGATATAAATAAAGAAATCGCACAGTCCGTGACGAAGGAATATGCGAATGCCATGTTTGGAAAGCTGAACGATATTGGTGATGGAATGGCAGAAGGTGCAGACGGAGCAAATGAAATGAAGGATGGCAGTCAGGATCTTGGTGATAACCTTGATAAACTGTCCCAAAGCATCGTTACATTTGAAAACGGACTTGATTCGGCCGGAGATGGAGCGGCGGAAATCGCCATCAATGTAGGCCAGGCAGCTAAAGGTGCAACTGAACTAGCCAGTGGTGTGGAGGCATATACAGCTGGCGTGCGTTCATTAAATGGCGGGATCGGTGATTATACGGCCGGTGTTGGAACGCTGAATAACGGCCTGCAACAGTACACTGCAGGCGTGTCTACACTTAATCAAGGATTACAACAATATACGTCTGGTGTCGATGAACTGGAAAGCGGTCTTGAACGACAAGCGCAGGGAGCCAATGAGCTTGCATCGCGCAGCTCTGAATTAATCAATGGCAGTGAACAATTGGCAGAGGGAATGGAGGAATTAATCCCTGGTATCAGCCAGTTAAATGACGGTGTCCAATCAGCTGCGAGCAAAAGCGGCGAATTGGATGAAGGGTTAAATGAGTTGGCTTCAGGGAGTGCAGCGTTACAAGGACAAGTCGATAAACTGGCAGAACAACTGCAAGGAGCTTCCGCCAATAGTGAGCAATTGGTTCAAGGGTTGAATGAAATCACTGCCGGTTTGAAAGAGATGCAAACCCGGATGGATGAAGCGGGCAGCAGCCAATCGGGAGACGGTTTGTCGGAGCAGGTTAATGGATTAAAAGCAAAGCATGATGCCGAAATCATCGACACGATCAAAAACAGCGAGAATCTGGAAGAAAACAACAAGCAAGCGTTAATCGAAGAAATCCAAACCACACAGGCTGGACAATCGATGCAGCCGATAGTGGATGGTGTAAACGCACAGGTTGAGGAATTGAACAGCCAGATGGAAGAGTTGTCCGGTGCTATCGGGAAGATGATAGTTCAACTAGAGGGCAATCAATCGAATCCAGGTGCTATGGAAGGCGTAAGCCAACTCGCTGCAGGTTACCAGGAACTTGAGGAGGCAGTCGTCGGCGATGCCGAGAGTAAGACACTGCAAGGCGGTGTCACACGTCTGAATAGTGGCCTTCAAGACGCCAGTGAGGGTAGTGGAGCCTTGAGTGAAGGGCTTCATGAAATGGCAGCAAAAACCGGGGAGCTTGTTAAAGGATCGTCAGAACTGCAAAACGGGGCTGAACAGCTGAACAACGGTGTTGAAAGTTATACTGCAGGAGTGAATCAGCTGAATAAGGGAGCTGAATCATTGGAATCCGGTGCGGGACAATTAACTGCCCGGTCAGCAGACCTGGAATCCGGTGCACAGCAGCTTGATGAGCAGGGAGATGGGCTTGCTTCCGGATCCGAAGAACTAGACCGTCAATCAGATAGTCTTACGGAAGGTTCCCAGGCATTAGCAGATAGCAGCGAGGAATTAACCAATGGTGCCAATAGTCTTGCCAAGGGACTTCCACAGCTTAGGTCGGGATTAGAGTCCTTGAACGGTGGGCTGGCAGACTTGTATAGTGGCTCACAAGAGCTGGAATCGGGCGCTTCTCAACTGGAGGATGGCAGTTTCGAACTCGCAGGCGGTGCTGATGAACTCGCTGAAAAACTCCGGGAAGGTGCAGATGAAATAAAAGACACGAATACAGATGATGGGAATGCGGAAATGTTTTCGTCTCCTACCAATCTACTGAATGATGAAGTGGCCAGCGTTCCGAATTATGGATATGGATTGGCCCCCTATATGATGTCAGTGGCGTTATTTGTCGGCGCAGTGATTTTTTGCCTGCTGTTCCCGATCTTTCAGCCACATACAGCGCCTACCTCTGGCTTTGCTTGGTGGATTAGCAAATACTCGATCGTATTGCTGGTCTCCATTCTGCAGGCTGGTATCATGACGGCTGTTATGGTTTGGGGATTGGGATTAGAGGCGAGAAGTGTCAGTGAATTGTTCCTGATTTCCATTATGGTTTCCTTTGCTTTCATGGCCTTGATCGGATTTTTCTCCTTGGCATTTGGCAACGTCGGCAGATTCCTCATGTTGATTTTGCTGACATTGCAGCTGGGTGGCTCAGCCGGAACGTTTCCTATTCAACTGTCCAATGGATTCTTCAAGGCGATTCATCCATACTTGCCAATGACCTATTCGATCGATGCCTATCGCCATGCTATTTCGTTAGGCGGGTCGATTACGGGAGATATGGTTGTACTGCTTAGCATTTTCATCGTATCCCAAATTGGTTTGCTTGTATTTTTCACAGTAAAGGCAAAGAAATTCGGGAATAAAACGGAAACAGAGGCAGTGGTCCAATAAAACAAAAAAGCGTCCGGACTGATCGGCAGCCCGGACGCTTTTTTCTATTCACCAGGTTGGTGGGAGCGAGGTGGTGTACTGTCTTTACACATATGCGAATCCCCATGTGGATGTGTTTCATTTTCCATTTGTATCGTTACATGCCCGATTCCTTGATGCTGTAGCTGGTCTTCAATGGTTCGAAGCAGTTTTTGGCTGTCCTGGATCGACAGGTTGTTATTGACGACAGCGTGGCAGGATAAGGCATTTTGACCACTTGTGATACTCCATACATGCAAATCATGGATGCTGTGAATGCCAGGTATGTTTTCGATTACGGCAATGATATCACCGATTTCGACGTTTTTTGGAGTCCCTTCCATCAGTATATGGCAAGCATCTTTGGTTACGCGTATCCCGCTGATTAATACCAAAATGGCGACGATAACGCTGGCTAGAGGATCTGCCCATCCCCAATTAAAGAAGAGGATTAGAAGCGCTGCTGCAATAGCGCCCACAGATCCAAGCAAATCACCGATGACATGGAGAAAAGCCGCACGTAAATTCAAATTTTCTTCGGTATCGCCTTTCATCAGTATCCAGGCGACAAAAATATTGACAAGCAATCCGACAGTGGCAATCACTAGCATCCCCGTGGAGGCCACCTCCGGCGGGTCCTGGAAACGGTGGTATGCTTCATAAAAGATGTAGAGGGCAATCAAGGTTAACGTGACGCCATTGAAGAGAGCTGCCAGAATTTCAAAGCGTTTATACCCGTAAGTTTTACTGTAATTAGCTACTTTTTCACCAAGCACAAACGCAAGCACTCCCACTCCAAGAGAGACGGAATCACTAAGCATATGGCCGGCATCCGAGAGCAAGGCGAGGCTGTTCGTTAAGAAACCGCCGACTGCTTCAAGGATCATATAAGCTGTAGTAATGAAAAAACTGATCAACAGTGCTTTTTTATTTGCACCATGGGTGTGGTCGTGTCCATGGCTGTGACTTTGTCCCATTGTTTTTCCTCCTTCTTAGTGCAGTGCGTGTTCAATCGTCTCTTTCAATATACGGATGACGTGCTGGTCATCGTGGGAGTAAAACAACGAGGTTCCCGCTCTGCGATACTTGACTAGACGCAGATTTTTCAAAAAACGTAGTTGATGGGAGACAGTAGATTGTTTCAAGTTTAATTTATCCGCAATCTCGTTTACCGAATACTCCTTATTGAACAGCAGATGAAGAATCCTGATTCTCGTTGGATCCCCTAAGGCTTTGAACGTTTGGGAGACGATAAACAATGTTTCTTCATCAAGATTTTCCTGGTCGGTTGTGGCAAGCTTCTCGTATGAGTCGTCTTTCACTTACATGACCTCCTGCTTTCAATCTATGTATCCGCTTTTAGATGTGTGTATATTAGCATATGCTCATATTCTAAATCTTTTCGCAACGGGTGTCAAAAGGCTGCGAAGAAAAGAAGGAAAAAACTTTTCTTTCAGGTTGTATTTTTCGTAATCCGTTTTTCTCTATAGAGAGTGAGGGAAAATCAGATCCTGTTATACAAAATGCGAACTAACTGCTCCATCCTTACAAGAGTGGTCATCCATTGCTGCGGAAATACCCTGCGATTTCTGCAGGTGGCTGGTAAGCTTCCCCGATTTGAAGTGCTGCGGGATCTCACCGAGGCATTGCCTGCGGAAAGCGAAGGTATGCTGCAAAGTTTGTATCGTTCACGAACGGCACCATTTTTAAGAAAACAGCCATAAAAAAAGAGCGGCTACATCCTGGCGAATGCAACGCTCTTTTCACTTGGCCCGGGGATGGTCTCAGCCCTGTACCCCACAATGGCTTTCTTATAAATCAGGCCAAAGAAAGGAAGTGATGGCCTTATCAACACCAAGGTGCTCATGCAGTCCGGAATGGGTAGCTTCCCGGTCAAAAAAGACTTCCTGATGGTAATGATCTTTCTGGACGATGTCCTTGATCCCAAGCGCACTGCTTACTGCGACAAGTCCGTCGCCCGGATTGTCATTACGTTGCAGTGCACCCGCAATAGCAAGCACTTGCGTATGTGCAGGGAAGGCAGCCTTGTGAGTGACCATCGATGTCAATGCAGGTGAGTCGACTCTTAAATCGACGGCAGCGGCACTGCTGTCTGGTTTATAATACCTTTCCGCACTGATTCCCTTAAATGGACTGCCAATTACAATCAACTTATTGACCGTTGGGTAATGTTCTCCGTCGCTGGTCAATAAAAAATTGGCGGAAGTCAGTCCTCCCATGGAATGTCCAACCAGATTAGCTTGCTCAAAGCCATAGGTCTCACGCAGGGTGGACATCACCTTTTGTAGCCAGACTGTCTGGTCGGCTATGCTCGCCTGATTGTTTTCAAAGACGACCTGGACAAAGGGATGGGCCTGACTGAAGTACCTTCCTCTAATCGATAAATCCCCCTCCGCATTGACCCGGAAAACTAAACGTCTTGTATCCGGCATTCCGGCTTCCAATCTATTTAGCAACGTATCAAAAGAACGATAAGTCCCTTTAAATCCGTGTACAAACACGGTGGGGACGATATCGGTATTATCCTGTGAACGAATGGGTTTAGAAAATAGATAGGTCAATGAACCTCCGATAACTACCAAAACGGCAACGACAAAAAATAGTAAATAACGATGTTTTTTCAGTCTATCGATCACTGCTGTTCCTCCTGATGCATATTACCTTTATTTTACTATAATCAGGAAAAAATTAATTGATTCCATCTGCTCAATTTGTGATAGTATATGCCGATTTTAGCCATCCTGAACGATTGGTGTTGAAAAATGTTGGAGAATTTATAAGAAATTCCTTTCTTCCTTTGAATGAAAAGGGAAAAAATGTTGCAAACCTTGTTTTACTGGTTATATAGTTGTTTACATATGCCAAAATTTGAATGCCAATATTCAGAGGAGACATCTACATGGACAGTTTCAACCAGCAATTTTTGTATTCTATTTCGATTATTATTCTGGGTTACATTTTGAAAAGATTCGACATTATCCGTGAACGGGAAGGGGAGGGATTGACCCGCCTTGTTTTGAATGTCACCCTTCCTTGTTTGCTTATCGTTAGCTTCAGCGATATTGTAATCGATCCGTCGTTATTTTTATTGGTGATAATTGCCTTCGCATATGGTTGTTTAATGGCTTTTCTAGGTACCATTATCTTTCGGAACGAAGGAGCGTTTAACAAAGGGATGCTGCTAATGACTCTACCGGGTTTCAATATCGGGCTGTTTGCATTTCCGCTTGTAGAAGGAATTTGGGGGAGCGAAGGATTGAAGTACTTCGGCATGTTCGATGCCGGAAACGCTTTTGTTATTTTTGGATTGAATTATATGGTGGCAACCTACTTTGCCAGTGGGGATGTAAAGCCTGACTTCAAAGCGATGACGGCTAAAATTTTTAAATCGATTCCCCTGATGACGTACATCCTTGTATGTGCCATCAATCTGCTTGGCCTGCAGCTGCCTGAATTTGCGCTGGGTGTAGCGGGTACGGTGGCTCAGGCGAACATGCCTTTATCACTGCTTATTTTAGGAATTTACTTGAACCTGCAATTCGATAAAAGCAATTTGAAAATCATCACGAAATTTTTGGTTTTTCGATATGCAACAGGGATTGCCGTCGGTTTCTGCCTGTTTTGGCTGCTGCCATTTGAAGAGTTATTCAAATACACCCTTTTAATTGCGCTTATTTTGCCGACTGCCGCAACATCATTGGCATATTCTGTTGAATTCCGCTATGATACGAAACTTGTCGGTACGATTGCGAATATCACCATTATTATTAGTTTTGTGCTGCTTTGGCTGATCGCTAATTTAGTCATGTCCTGATATAGGAAAAAAGAATCAGCGTTCGTTCTTTTTCGATCATTTTCACATAGGTCTATTTGCGTGTTTTCTGAATTTTTGATAAACCTTTACCCTCGCTTAATGATTAGCTTGTATAGTAAAAGTAGCAAGACTATAAACGAACAAGGGAGAGGGAACTGTGGGGAAACATTTCATTAACAAGCTTCTTAGTGGTTTAGCAGTACTTGTGTTATTCGGCTGTCTGCAGGGTTATGCTCCAGAAACGGTGCAAGCCGACGACGACTTGCCAATTACTTCTGTAGATGCGCCAGCCCCGGTCATTGAACCGACGGTAGAAAATGAAAACAACGACACCAAAGTTTTATTCGACAATACGCACGGTCAGACGGCAGGAGCAGCTGACTGGGTCATCAATGGCGCTTTTTCGGATTTTGGGGAAGCGATAGCCGGCGAGGGTTATTATGTCGAAGAGCTCAGACAAACAACGCCTATTACGTATGAAGATTTGGCGGATTACCAAGTGTTTGTCATTCCAGAAGCCAATATTCCTTTCAAAGACTCAGAACAAGCGGCGATTTTACAATTTGTCGAAAACGGTGGAAGTGTTTTCTATATAGCTGATCATTATAATGCTGACCGAAATTTGAACCGCTGGGATTCCGGTGAAATTTTTAACGGCTATCGCCGCGGTGCATTCGACAATCCTACTAAAGGTTTTGAAGAAGACGAAGTAGCCTCGGAAGCGATGCAGGGTGTATCCAGTTCGGATTGGCTTGCCGACCATTTTGGCGTCCGTTTTCGCTTTAATGCAATCGGCGACGGAGTGGCAGAAGATATTGTGGCCCCTTCCGACAGTTTTGGGATTACGCAAGGAGTTGAAGGGGTAGCATTTCATGCTGGAGCTACCATCGCAGTTACCGATCCTGCGAAAGCAAAAGGGCTTGTATATGTTCCTGAAGGAGTTTCCTCGTGGGGGCCTGCTGTAGATCAAGGAGTATATAATGGAGGCGGACGCGACGAGGGAGCTTTCGTGGCTATCTCCAAAGCCGGACAGGGAAAGGCTGCCTTTATCGGCGATTCTTCTCCTGTGGAAGACAGCAGTCCGATTTACTTAAGAGAAGATACTGGCAGAACGAAAACGACTTACGATGGCTTTGAAGAAGCAGATGATGGAGTTCTACTTACCAATTTAATCAATTGGCTGGCTGAGCAGGAGGATTATGCCGATTTTAATGAGCAGGACATACCTCTGGATGAGCCGACCGAACTTCATGATTTTGAAATACCGGAAAATAGTACGGAGCCGGAAGCAGAACCGTGGTCCAATCCACCTTCGGGATACGAATGGTATGACCGCACAACCTTCCAGCCGGGATCTTATGGATCAGGTGAAGAGGTGTCCAATCCGGAGTATCAATTACAGTACCAGGATAACCTGCCGGGTGAAATGCAGGAATTTCAAATTCGTTTTATTGGTGAGAACCTTGGCGCTAATGGAAGTGAATCGGATTTCCGGCTGGGAATCTACCTGGATGGCGGGCAACAAGTTGCCCAGTTCAGCTTAGATGGTGAAACCTGGTCAAGTAATTATGGATATTCCGATTACTTTACATTGAATGCGGACCAACAAGGCTATGCTTCCAAGACGTTGTATGTCCGGATTAAATCCGGTGTAAGCGGAGAGGCAAACCTGCGGGTCAAACAAGGTTCATCTAACCTGTTGACGGAAACCGTGACAATTGATCCGGATGCTGTGCCGGAAGAACTACCGGATGAAGAAACACCGGAACTGCCAGCAATTGCTCCAATCGACCAGGTTCGTGCCCTGGAAGACGGTGAATTGGCAACGATCCAGGGGACGGTAACATCTGCTTCGGGACTTTGGGGAGCAAAAGGTTTTTATGTACAAGATGAAACAGCAGGAATTTATGTTTACCAAAGTGCCCAAGATGTGAATCCGGGAGACATTGTCCAGCTTACCGGTACGACAGAAACCTATAATGGAGAAAAAGAATTGTTGGATATCCAATCGTTCGAAATAGTCGGATCTGAAGAGGTACCCAGCCCTGTTGTCATCGGTCCGGAAGAACTGTCTTCCTACCAGGGAAGCCTTGTTCAATTGGAAGCAGTCGAAATTACCGATCTGCAGAAGGCAGACAATTATGGTACCACAGAATTCACAGCAATAAATGCGGCAGGAGAAGCGGTCGTTGTCCGCCTGGATAATCGGACAGGAACAGATTACGACGCCTTTCCTTTTCAAAACGGAGATGTGGTTTCGATAACTGGCCTTGCAAGTGTATTTAAGGGAACCTATCAGTTAAAGCCGAGAAGCATTGATGATTTTGCTGCTGTCGAACGCAAGTCGATAAGTCAGCTTATCGGAGAGAGTGATATCCAGCCAGGAGGCATCAAAACCGCGTTACTCGCGAAGGTGAAAAAAGCCGAGAAGAACAGTAAGCATTATGATAAGCTTGTCCACTTTATCAGCAAACAGCCTGACAAGCATATACCATCAGATGTAAAAGCGGAACTGAATGGTCTGATCGAAACGTTGCGTTAATGGAATCAAAGGCTCTGTACAATTGCGTGCAGAGCCTTTTTGGTGTTAAAAACTAACTTGATACAAACAGCTGTAGCTTTTAGATTGATTGCTTGGAAGCTTGCCAGTCTGCACGTTTTCTTTATCAAACAAAACCAGCCAGAATGAAAAATAGTTATGATAAGATAGCGGTAAGAAAAAGAATGGAGATGAAGCGTATGAAAAACGAAATCATAGACCGATTCACCAGCTATGTAAAAGTCGACACGCAGTCAGACGAAAGTGTAGATAGCTGTCCAACGACTCCAGGTCAGCTGGTGCTGGCGAATATGCTAGTGGAAGAATTAAAGCAAATCGGCATGGAAGAGGTGACCATCGATGATAATGGGTATGTCATGGCAACTCTCCCAGCCAACACAGATAAGGAGGTACCGACGATTGGCTTCCTCGCTCATGTAGATACGGCCACCGATTTTACCGGAAAAGGTGTCAACCCACAATTGGTGGAGAACTATGACGGCAATGATGTCGTATTAAATGAAGAGCGAAATGTCATCCTGTCTCCCGCGGATTTTCCCAACTTGGCCAATTATCATAACCATACATTAATTACGACAGATGGAACAACACTCCTGGGTGCCGACAATAAGGCGGGGGTCACAGAAATCATGACAGCGATGGCTTATCTAATTAATCATCAGGAAATCAAGCACGGAAAAATCAGGGTAGCTTTTACACCAGATGAAGAAATCGGCCGGGGACCGCACCGGTTTGATGTCGAACGTTTTCAGGCAGACTACGCTTATACGGTTGATGGCGGCCCCCTAGGTGAGCTTGAATACGAAAGCTTCAATGCAGCTGCGGCCCGGCTTACTTTTTACGGCACGAATGTGCATCCAGGTTCTGCTAAAGATAAAATGGTCCATTCGGCAAAAATCGCCATGGCCTTCCATGCTGCTTTGCCTGTAGAAGAAGCACCGGAGTACACCGATGATTACGAGGGATTTTACCATCTTATTTCATTTGAAGGAGATGTCGAAGAAACAAAACTATATTACATAATTCGCGATCACGACAGGCAGAAATTCGAGGAAAAGAAAAATAAAATCGAAGCGATCGTCAAAGAATTGAAACAGAAATATGGCGAACGTGCTGTTTTGCTGGAGATGAAAGATCAGTACTACAACATGCGGGAAAAAATCGAGCCTGTGAAGGAAATTGTCGATATCGCATATGAGGCGATGGAAAATCTCGGGATTACGCCGGATGTAAAGCCAATCCGGGGCGGAACGGATGGCTCGCAGCTTTCTTTTATGGGATTACCTACTCCTAATATTTTCACAGGTGGAGAGAATTTTCACGGAAAGTATGAATTTATTTCTGTTGAAAATATGGAAAAGGCAGTGAACACGATTGTGGAAATTGCCAGCTTGACGGAAAAGAAAGCGTAAGAGAAAGGGAGGAATCCTAATGACCTTTTTAGTGACTGTAGATTGGTTGCATGACCGGATGAATGAGTCCGGAGAGGACATCGTCGTCTTGGATACCCGTTTTGATTTGCACGATTCGGAAGTTGGGCATAAAGCTTACTTGGATGGCCATATTCCCGGGGCTGTATACCTGGACCTCAATCAGGATTTATCCGGAGAAAAAAAACAACACGGGGGCAGCCATCCTTTGCCAGACATAGAGACTTTTGCGGAAAGGCTGGGTAGCGCAGGTATCGACAATCAAAAGGCGGTAGTGATATATGATCAAGGGAATGATATGTTCGCTTCCCGTTGTTGGTGGCTGCTTGCCTACTACGGGCACGAGAAGGTGTTTTTGCTGGATGGCGGTTTTGCCAGCTGGAGGGATAAAGGGTATCCGGTCAGCCGTAAAATACCTCATCCTGTACCTGAAACCTTTCTTCCCAAGATACAGACCGAGCAGGTGGTCGATATCGACTATGTGAAACAAAAAGCCGGTGACAGCAATTCGCATTTGATTGATTCCCGATCGCCTCAACGCTATCTAGGAAAGACAGAGCCTCTTTATCAAAAAGCCGGCCACATTCCTGGCGCGAAAAACTTTTTTTGGAAGCAGGTGCTCACGGATTCTGGAAGCTGGAAAAGCAAAGCAGAACTAATGGACCATTTCGCTTCTTTGCCAGCAGATGAGGAAATTATCGTTTCCTGCGGATCCGGGGTTTCCGCTTGTCCGAATATCATTGCACTGAAAGCAGCGGGCTATCAAAATGTAAAACTTTATCCCGGCAGCTTTAGTGACTGGATTTCTTATCCGGAAAACAACGTCGTAACCGAAAAGGACGAATAGCTGCTGAAAGAATCGATTCAACACGGAGGAACATCATGACTGGAAAAACACATATTATTGGCGGAATTGCGGCTTGTGTCATCACAGTCCGCTTCACCCCCTACGATCCATTGTTACTGACGGCAGCAGGAATTTTCGGGTCCCTGCTCCCGGATATTTGCCATAGCGGCAGTAAAATCGGAAGAAAAATACCTTTGTTATCAAAGCTAGTAAGCGCACTATTTGGTCATCGTACTTTTACACACAGCCTCCTGTTTCTTTTGTTGATCCAGGTACTGTTTTCCTTGTTCCATCTGCCGGATGAGGTAAGCGCAGGGGTACTTGTAGGAGCGGCCAGCCACCTTTTGCTGGATGCGGCAACCAAAAATGGCATCAAGCTTCTTTATCCTTTGCAAATGACGTTCCGGCTTCCGCTTACAATCCGAACGGGAGGGGCGGCCGAGAACGGCATCCTGGCAGGTTTAGTATTGCTAGTCTTCTATTTTGGACAGCATATTATATAAATGAATAATATCTTAGCAGTGTAAGAAAGCTTGCAGAGAACCCAAATGTTTCTCTGCAAGCTTTTGTTTTCTTATGAAGGTATGTGGCTGTTCATTTTTTATACAGCTTTGGTGGACAGGGAAGGATGCAAATAAAAAAAGGAAGCCAGCGTCGAGACTGTCCCTCCGATCAAAAGAGTGGTTCCAGTGCTGGTAAGTTCTGTAAGCAGGCCGGCTGATAACGCGGCAACAGGCAGCAAAATCCAGGACATAAACCGGGATGTTGCCTGGACTCTTCCCAGCAGGCGGGCAGGGGTCAATGTTTGTCTGATGGTAGCGAGACAGGGATTCAGGATAGAGACCATAAAGGTGCCGGCCATATTCGCTGTAAATAACAAGGAGAAAGAATGGATCTGGCTCAAAACGATGATGGACAAGCCTCCAGCAAATGCGGCAGAAAACAACAAGGTTCGATAACGGAAAAATTTTGTCAAGATACCGGAAAAAATGGCACCCGCGATTGCTCCTGCTCCACCTCCGGACAGCAGCCAGCCAATTTTCACGGAGGATAGACGTACTGTATCTTTTAAGTGGAACACGAGCAACGTCAACAGCAGTGTCGTTCCAAACGTAGAGAACAGCATGGCCAAGTTTGTAAACAAAATGGCCTTTGTGTGGAACACAAAATGAAATCCTTCTTTGAGGTCATGCAGAATGGTTGTTTTTCCGGCTCCCTGTGAATGGTGGATAGGCAGCGGAATACTGGTGACTGTTGCAAAAGCTACCAAAAAGCTGAAGCTGTTGATCAAAAGGGCGGCACCCGGATGATACAAACTTACGAGGAGTCCGCCTATTGCAGGTGCTGAAAGTGGCGCAGTCTGCAAAGCGCCTGTGTTGATAGAATTCACCAGTTGCAAGTGCTGCTTGGGAACGAGACTTGGAACGGCGGTAAATTGGGAAGTATTATATACCTGGCTAAGCAGCCCGATGCCGAGTGCGGCAATGTATAGCTCTCCTATGTGCAAATCTCCATAAAGGCTGAGATAACCAATCCAGCCTGTTAACAGAAACCTTCCTCCATCTCCAATAAGCAACAGACTTTTTCGGGAAACCCGATCTGTCAGAATTCCGATAAATGGTTGTATCATAACTGGAAGCCGCTCTAAGGCCGCAATAATCCCCATGCTGACAGGGGAACCAGTGACAGCAAGGACCATCAGTGGCAGAGCGATCAAGTAAATTTGATCGCCCATGAATGACATCACATTACCACCGATGAAGCGGAACAATGGATAGTTTTTGGATAAGGGGACACTGGTTGACCTAGGAATAGAGCCTGGTTTCTTCATGTTTTTCTTCTCCTTTTATAACCCGAGCTGCAGGTAATTTTCCAGTTCGTCGGGAAGCATCTGCAAAACGGTGCCATGTAAACGATAAGTCGGACCATTTTGTTGAACCAGTCTTGCAGATTTGAGCACCTTCAAATGATGATGGACAGTCGTTTTCCCCATCTCCAAACGATCGGTCATTTCCTGGAGTGTGTGTTCCTTTTCAGCGAGCATTTTCACCATTTTCATGCGTTGCTCGTCCCCGAGGGCTTTGTACTTCAGCACGAGAAACTGGTCGGGTGTATAGGGGTCAGCTGGGTACAAACTTTGATTGGAAACCGGGTAATAAAAAATTTTATATCCCGCCAAGTCCGCCTCTACATTCCAAGGACGATAAACGACTTGTGGAATCAACAAAACAGTATGGACACTCGGCTCTGGTAAGTACTTGATTCCGCCTGTTGTCCATGTGACCAGTTCTTCTGGATGTTTTCTCTTCAGCAATGCTTCCTTTGCAGCCACATCTGCAGTTAGAACCCGAGTGAGATGGTCGGCCTCCGGCTGGACGACCATTTGAAACCAACCTTCCATGACGGAACAGAAATGTGCCCGCAGAAATGCCGGGTCTGTTTCACAAATAAATGAAATATAAGCGGGAAAAAAGCTGTGATCTTTGACCGCCGTTCTAAGCGCCTTAACAGATTGTTTATCACCTTCCGCTGCTTTTTGTATTTCTGTCTGATGGGTTCGATTCAATGCCGACAGGGTTCGGGTGCAGGCTATTTGTCAACTCCTTAAATTCTCCCTCATTCGTTCCTCATTCAGTCCGATTCACCGTTGACAAAGCCATATAAGCCATTTCTAGCCTTTTTTAAGTGGCCTACCTAGTCAAACCACTTTATTAGCCCAAAAAGCCTCCTAGGTATTTTATTTGTTTTAATATCAAAGATTATTTTTTATTTCTTTGAATCAAAAAAAAGGGGGATAACAGAATTTTCTGTTATCCCCCTTTTTTTATTAATTACCACAGTAATAACCTTGCGCGCAATCAACATTCGTTCCTGATTTTATTAGACCCGTATAATTATTATATCTGTAAACATAATTATAATCCTTGGTTCCTGCTAATATAGTTGTACCTTTTACGTTTTTCACATACCTTACTTTTTTACCCCAAGTTGTTTCCAAAGATTCTGATACTATCATACCTGCTACGGAAACAGCAAAGCTTCCCGCTGCTGGTAAACCAAAAAAGGAGCTAACTACACCTGCTACAATACCTACAGTCAAAGAGTTAAAATTTAATTTTTTACGACTTGTATAAGAATATTTCCAAGACGTTAAAGGATCATTTGGATCTGCTTTAACACTACTTTCACTTTTATTTAATTTGTCTTTTTCTATTATTATTTCTTCTGTTGATACATCATCTAGATATATTTTTTCCTTTGTTTTCTTACCATTAATTAAAGTTGTGACTTCAACTCCACCATCTTTTAAAGGTATTGTAAAATATTCTTTTTCTAAGACAAATTTTCCTTTTTTGTTTTGTTTTAAAATAGTACTAGTAATTTCATTAGATTTGGCATCTACTTTTTCAATTACTTTATAAACTTTTCCGTTTTTTTCCTGAATATATTCCCACGAGTTTTCTCCTGTAAATTTAACATCTAAATTTTTGTCTGTATCAGAAGTAGATTTAGCCATTGCGCTAAAAGGTGAAAAAGCTAAAAGCAAAGTTAAAGTTAAAGTAAAGATCATTATTTTTTTGATTTTAATAATAGTCTCCTCCTTGTTTTGTTTATATTAAAATAATTTTCAAACTATTATTTGTATTCTATCATAAAAAACTATAATAGAAAGACTTTTTCAATTTTTTACTTTTTTTACAAATCTTCTCAAATTATATCCTATAAAAGAACCAATTAACGCAATTATTACTACTCTAAAAAAAACGTTCCATGATAAGTAATATTCATCTCTAAAAAAACCAACTATAAGGACTGCCACTATACCTCCTGCAATAAAGCTTATAATCCTTTTTAACTCACCCTTCATTTTATCCCTCCTAACATTATTGTAGCTTTAAATTAAGAAATTGTAATTACAAAATTCTAATATTACTAGACTATCAGATTATTTCATTTTACTTTTTCACCTTGTTTAGGGGTGAGAGTGCTGGCTGGGGGAATCGGCAAAAGCCGATGGGGGCTAGCCCCCTCTTATGTATTACGTATTAAAACATAGCTAAAAGCAGATAAGAGAGATCGAAAGCACGAGCGTTTTTGGCGGTACAATAGCAAAAGCAAGCCGATCCTGTAAATCCTCGTTTTGGGTATGTTCGGCTTGGCGACATGCCTTCACCGCCAAAATTTCGGAAATCAAGGAGAAAAGGGTGGAGATTTTTTGAGTGCCTTTTTCAAAAAATACTACCCGAACCTTGATTGGAGAAAAGCTCTTTAGTAGATATAGAAAGGAAATTCTTGTCCTAAATAGGGGAGACATGCAGCCTTAAGATCGGTTTCGGACAATTGGGATACATTTTCGATAAATTCCTCTATGGATGTGTAATTTTTTTGATGTAAAAGCTGAAGCAGCGCCTTCCATGTATTACGTTTTTGGACCACTTCCAGCTGGGATTGCATGTCAGAGGACAAAGCAGCCTTGATGGTTTTCCATTCAGCTTCGTTTTTTTCTAAACTGCTAAGCAGCGGTATATTTGTAATCGCTGCAATACCTAACGCACATTCCCATAATAGGGAATGCTTGAGTTCCACTCGGTATGTTTCTCTTCTCCGGGCGCTTGTTTGAATAATTTCCATGTCATCCCTCCATCAATATCTTTTTCTGTATACTATAGTTATAGAATATAAAATTCAATATATTTAGAATAAATTTTCGGATGATTTTATAGACAGAGAATTGGGAAAGGGATATAGAGAAAGACGCAGAATGAAAGCAGGTGACCATATGGACGTATGGGGAGAAAGACATGATCCGCTGCAAAACGAGGAGTTGATAGCAGGGTATTTACCCGGCGACACCGCTCCTGGGCAAACAGCAAAGATAATCAAGCATCGATATCGGCAAATCCAGTCCAATCGCCGGAAACCAAGATATAATAAACAAAGCGACAGATCGTTATGCCAATGGGTAATGGAAGGCTTGAAAAGAATTGTTTCGCAAAGAGCAGAACCGTGGCGTGCGAATCAGGAACCGGTGTTTGAAAACCCAAACTCTGTCTACCCTAATTGGAAAATAACATTGGATGCCCAGAAAAAAGTATTAACTGAAAAACTAGAACAGGAAGTCGATGTGACGGAGTACGGTGCGGTGGGGGACGGGGTGACCGATTGCACCGGGGCGTTTCAAAGAGCGGTTGGGAAAGGCGGAGTGAAAGTGAAGATTCCTGCTGGTTGTTATGTAATAAAAGAAGTCAAACTTCCATCCTATACATTTTTAGAAGGGGATGGAAAGGGAAAAACGATTCTTAAGCTAGCCGATTCTGCTCCCAAATGGACGAGACTTATCACCAATGCTAATCATATTCGCGGCAACAGCCACCTAGCTGTGGAAAGTATGACCCTCGATTGGAATGTCGAAAGACTCAAGGAACAAGAAAAAACCAGCTTTGGCAACAATTTTTCCAGCTGCCTGACTTACGCCAATGTTTTATACGGCTGGGTGAGGAAAGTAGAGGCCGTCAATCCAGGGCTTCATTGTTTTGATATTTCGTCAGCCTATTATAATTATGCCGGCGACGGGTTTCGTGGTAAAGGGGAAAGTCGTTATATCTGGCTTGATCAGTTAACCGGCCGCGGCTTTGGGGATGATGGCATCACTACCCACCATAGCAGGAAGATTATCATTTCCAATTCGCACATGTATGAACCGAGCGGGCGTTCTCACCGGAGCGGTTTTTCCAACTCCAATGGATTTGAAGTGGATGACGGTTCCCAGCATGTCTGGCTCGTGAACAATTCATCATCAAGGTGTTTTGGCGGGGTGGAGGTCAAAGCACACGCCAATTCTTCAGCTGCCATGCACACGGTGATTGCCGGACATCTATCGGTACAGGATAACAGGTCCTATAATTTCCGGCATATCGGGCACCACCGGCAGGAAGATCCGGAATCCAAGACGGCAGAAGGGATATTGGCAGTAAACCTGGTTGCGTTTTTTCCGGTCTATTCCTCTCTGTATCAAGATTCCGCCCCCCGTGCTTTAGTAGTATCTGGTTACCGTAATGTCGGAATAGAAAACCTGTTGGCACAGGGGAATCCGGATTATGACTATCAAGACAATCCGGTCATCGCGGTCCAATATCGTGCAGACAACGTTTGGCTGAACAATATTTACGTTAGAGGTTTTATGAAGGCCGGGGTGGATGTACAGTTATTTGGCGGAGACAACCATGCGGGGAGAGTAGTGACAGGCCGGATTGAAAGTGAGCATTCTGCCAGTGAAAAACTGAATGCAGGAAAAGAAGTGCAGAGAATGTCTATCGATGAAATGGAAACGAAGAAAAACAGCCTGCAGTTCTGATGGCAGGCTGTTAGTTTTGGTAAACTTCTTTTCTGGAAAGGTATTCTTTTACCAAAGGAATGGCTTCTTCCGTGCTTTCAGCATGAATCGTAAAATTGTCATGCTTATTTGCTGAATAGGTGTAAAGCGGGTCGTAATAATACTCTAACAGCAGCAGGACGGCCTCGGAAAAATCCGCCTTATGCAGTGCCTTTTCGATGTCGGCTGCGACGGGGGTATGAATACGCCGTTTAATCCTTTTAAAGGCTTCGAGTGCTTCTTCATGATGATTCCAAGGCTGGTAATCATCTAAAATATTTCTCACCCGCTCTTCGATCGGAATGTCGATAAATACATGCGTCCCATTCTCTTTCTTTTCGACCATGAAGTCGGGCAACGTTACTCTGCCAATTCGTTTGCTTTCGGCTTCCATGACTACGTATGGTTCTTCCTGTGTCTTCAACAGCTGGTGAAGAAGGAGAGAATCAAATTTTTTCTGTTTATTCGGCTCCAATCCGATTTGACCAAAAATGGAACCCCGATGGTTGGCCATTTTTTCAAAATCGAGAATCGCATACCCATCCTTCTCCAGCTCTTCCAGAATAATCGTCTTTCCGGCCCCTGTGTAACCATTTAGCACAATTGCCTCAGGAGCAAATGAAAATGTTTCCAACGTGTCCACTACCCACTGACGGTAGGAACGAATTCCACCTTGGAGCCGGTTCACTTTAATTCCCATTAAATCTACCATGGTGGCAGCGGTTTTACTGCGCATTCCCCCGCGCCAGCAGAAAACCGTCTTATCCGTGTCTATCGCTTGAAACGCCTTGATGAATTCCGGCAGCTTAGCGGAAACAATCTCGACTCCCCGCTGTTTGGCAATCTCCGGGCTTTCCTGCTTGTACAATGTGCCGATCTCTGCTCTCTCCTCATCATCAAACACCGGAATGTTGATGCTTCCAGGAATGGTGGCTGCAGCATACTCGGAAGGGGAACGTACATCGATCAATGTGTGTTCACCTTTCATTTGCAAACTTGCAATTTCCTGCCAACTTATATCTTGAAACAATTCCTTCACGCCTCTCTATGTTGAACTTGCGAAAAGTCATCTTTAGAATCGGGTTCTTCTTCTATTTTAATGATAATTCTCTGATTTGTAAAAAACGTCACTACATGACAATTTTTTGCGTCATCCAATTATGGAAAAATAAGTATAGTTAATTGGAATCAAACACCTTATTATGCATAAATATGGAAAAGAGAGGTGGGCGATGATGAGGCAACGAAAACCAAATGCATTATTTAGTGACATGGACCTCGCAGAACAATACTTACCAATCGTCAACAAAGGTTTGAAGCAGGAGGGCAAAATAAAACGGATTCTCATTATAGGAGCAGGAATGGCGGGGTTGGTGGCTGGCTCGCTTCTTAAAGAAGCCGGGCACCATGTAACGATTTTAGAAGGAAATGACCGTGTGGGAGGAAGGGTTTATACGGTACGAGAGCCCTTTATCGGCGGTGACTACATAGATGTCGGGGCCATGAGAATACCAGCCAATCATCTGCTTACGATGGAATACATAAAAAAATTCCGATTACCCCTTAATCCGTTTATCAATAATTCTCCAGATGATTTCCTGCATAGCAATCATATTACTCTGACACGTCACCAGTATGAAGAAAATCCTGATTTGTTCGACTACCCGCTGCCACCTCATGAACGGGGGAAAACGGCGGCTGAGCTTTTTCAGGAAGCGGTCGACCCTTTCCTGTCTCTTTATGAACATTCTACTCCTGATCAGAAACAGAGGCTGATAGCGCAATACGATCGTTATAGTATGGAAAATTTTTTGCTCCATAATCCTATCGGGCCGAAGCTTTCTTCGGAGGCTGTACGGAAAATAAAAGTATTGCTGGGAATTGAAGGGTTTCCCGAACTGTCCTTTATTAATATCCTTACAGATATTGTCGGTACTGTTTTTAACGAAAACCTCGATTTCTATGAAATCGATGGGGGAAATGATAAGCTACCGGCGGCATTTTTGCCATTTTTATCGAACAATATTTTATTGAATAGGCATGTGAACCGTATTATTCAACAGAATAATGGAGTAGCTGTCCATTGTAAAAATACGCAAACAGAAAAATTGGAATGGTTTCATGGTGATTTATTGCTTACTACTATTCCTTTTCCGGCTTTTCAATTTATTGAGGTATTGCCACATCAATCACTTCGTTTTACGAAAAAAAAGGCAATCCACGAAATGCACCACGTAGCATCCACAAAAATCGCCATGCAGTTTAAGAACAAGTTTTGGGAAGAACAGGGAATGATGGGCTCTAATATCATCAGTGATTTAACAACTCGGTTTACTTATACGCCGAGTCATGGAATTGGAACACCAGGACCTGGAATCCTGCTGGTAAGCTATAGCTGGGGAGAAAATGCGGTACCGTGGGATGCGCTTCCGGAACAAGAAAAAGTACAGCATGCATTACATGGACTTTCGACGTTTTTCGGAAACCAAGTATATGAACAATTTCTTACTTGTTTTTCGTTCAGTTGGAATTTAAATCCGTTCTCAGCAGGTTGCTTTACGCTGTTTAAACCAAACCAAATCACAGAGTTTTCCCAGGTGATCAAGGAACCGGAAGGAAGGATCCATTTTGCCGGAGAACAGACCTCTTCCCATCATGGATGGATAGAGGGAGCGGTAGAATCAGGTATCCGGGCAGCGTTGGAAATGAATCAGAGGGGTTGATTTTTTTTAGCAAAAGAAGCATCTTGGTTAATAGAAAAACCGAGCGAAGATTTGAACTGACCCAGCAAAACGGGACAAGAAAAAACACCTATGCTGCTATAGTCCTGAATTCTACAGGACTGTGGCAGTTTAATTTTGAAAACGGTCGTATGTAGTTGTAATAATACATGTAAGATTCTACTTTTTCTAGTACAATAGAGTTTGTAAGGAGCACTCTATTTTGAGTGTTGAATTCTTCCGACTTTAGCGAGGAATGGAAGGATTCGATTACGGCATTATCAAAGCAATTTCCTTTTCGGGACATGCTTGTGGTAATGCCTTTTTCTTTAGCCAGTTCCTGAAAAGCATAAGAGGTGTACTGAGCACCCTGGTCACTATGCAGAATAACTTCATGAGTTTCTCTTCCTTTACAAGCAGCTTCTAATGTATCTAACACAAGCTTAACATCTTGGGTGTCACTAACTTTATAGGCCATGATTTCGTTATTATACAAGTCCATTATGGTTGATAAATAAAGCATTTTTTCTCCATAAGGCAAGTAAGTGATATCTGTAACCCATTTTTGATTAGGTCGGTCCGTCTTAAAATCCTGTTTGAGAAGGTTTGGTACCACAAACTTGCTTTCACCAGCAATGTAAACCTTTCTTTTCACTTTCACTTGGCATTGAAGGTTATACTTTTGCATGATTTTTTGTACTGTCTTTCGGTTCACCATCATTTTGTAATCATTTTTGAGAATACCCCTTACGTTTCGATGTCCCACCCTAAATGAAAGACTTTGACAAATACCTATAACTAATTGATGGAGAAGGGGCAACTCAGCTGATATCCTCTCCTTCCAACGATAATAAGTTGACCTTGGAATCTTGAAGCATTCACAAATAGTAGTGATCGTGTATTTCTCTTTATAAGCTTCTACGACTTCAACGAATACTTCTGGAACCACTTCCTTTCGATTTCTTGGTACTTTCCCGACAATTCATCTCGCATTTCATAATACTTCACTTTTTTCCTTAACTGATTTATTTCACTATCATCATCAGGCCCTTTTCCAAAAGCATATTGTTTTCCAATTGGTTGAGCCAACCTGTGCTCCTCTCCATTCCTAAACCATTTCGTCCAGGTTTTGATCTGTGTCTCATTTTTAATGCCAAACTTCTCCATAATCTCCTTGTTCGTGAGTTCTCCAGAAAGCTTTAAGCGTATAACTTCTCTCTTGATTTCTTCAGGATAAACCATCTTCTTTCCCATAACAAAAACACCTCCAAATGTCGATAAATACTTTTATACGACTCTGGGGGTGTTTTTTCCTGTCTCATATTATTGGGTCACTCTAGACTTGACTCGTTCGGCTTTTCTTTTTTATATCCCGCGAATTATTCTTTTGTTTCTACGATTGGTTTAAAAGCGCGATAACTTGTTTGGCGACGCCTTTGGCCGAAGCGGGATTTTGTCCGGTGACAACCCTGCCGTCCTTCCTGACGCAGGATTTGAACGGCAGGGAAGCATGTTCATAATGAGCCCCGTGGGATTTAAGCTTGTTCTCTAAAGAAAAGGGCAGGTACTTAAATAGCATCATGGCTTTTTCCTCTCGATCTGAATATCCAGTCACCGTTTTTCCTGCAAGCAGGTAATTTCCATTTGAAAGCTGGAGATCATAAAGTGCGCTTGGCCCATGGCAGACTGCTGCCACAACCCCTCCATTTTCATAGATAACTCGGGCAATGTCGTGCAGTTGCTTGTTGCCAGGAAAATCCCACATGGTTCCATGGCCGCCGGCAAAGTAAATCGCTTCATATTCAGCAGCATCTACTTGGCTGGGTGCATACGGCTTTCGCAGCCATTCCATAAATGCTGGATCGTTGTAGTAATGTCGGAGCTGTTTGCTTAGCAACAGCTCGGTCAAACTGCGTGGGTCTATCGGTACTTTACTGCCGGAAGGACTTACAATATCGACAGCATATCTATGTTTGACCCGGTGATAAAATTTTGTGAACTCGCTTAGCCATAGTCCGGTTTCCCTGGAAGGATCACCTAAAGAACCATGGTTTGTTACGACAATTAAGATTTTTTTCATTTTATTCCTCCTCCGCAAGCCATACAACAGTTGCTGATAGTATTCCACATAAAAAAGAGCCTTAATCGGATTTTCTTGTGTCAAGGAAGGAACAAGAAGGAAAAGAAACAATCAATCCCTTGATTTATTGGGAAAATCATTTATAATGATAATGATTCTCAATTAAATAGATACATAAAAGAAAAGCGCAATGAAAGCGTTTCTATAATTAAGAGATGGATTGGGCAATAGGAGAAAGGTGTAAGCGACGCTCATCATCAGAAATAAATGAATAGTATTATCACCCGATTTGATAAAGGAGTTTTTTTGATGGCTAGAGACAATGAACTGTATGACGTTACAATTGTCGGAGGTGGTCCCACAGGTTTGTTCGCTGCATTTTACAGTGGAATGCGCCAGTTGAAAACGAAAGTAATAGAGGCCGGACGGCATCTGGGAGGAAAGGTTGCCCAGTTTTACCCGGAGAAGTACATATATGATATTGGAGGCATCCCCCGTATATCTGGACAAGACCTTGTCTGGCAGATGAAAGAACAAGCGGACCTTCATAGTCCGGAAATGGTTTATAACCAGTACGTGACATCAATTGAGAAACAGGCGGATGGAAATTTCAAGTTGACCGCGGACTCTGGAGAAACGCATCTTTCGAGAACGGTTATCCTTGCAACTGGTTTCGGCATTTATGAACCGGTACGACTTCCTGTAGAAAATGCGTCTAAACATGAAGGCGGACAATTGCATTATACGTTGCTTAATAAGGAAAAATTAAGCAGGAAGACCGTCATGATCGTTTCTAAAAATCGGGTTGGAATTGACTGGGCACTCGCATTGGAGGACCAGGCCGAAAAGGTAATACTCGTTAATGAGTCGGACACGTTTCAACACATGGGCTCTGATGATGAAGTGCGTCTTGAGAAGTCATCAGTGGATGTCAAACTGTTTCATGAAGTACGCGAACTGATTGATCAAGACGGCAGTCTGCAACAGGCAAGGCTCATGAATCGGGAATCCGGGGATGAAGAGCTGCTGGCAATCGATGAAGTACTCGTCTATCAGGGGATTGAGTTCAAAGCAGCACCGTTTAAACAGTGGGAACTTGCGGTTGAAAAAAGCAAGATCACCGTCGATCCTGGAATGGCGGCGAGTGTAGAAGGGATTTTTGCAGCTGGGGATGCGGTTCATTATCCAAGAAAATCGATGTTGATTGCATCTGGTTATACGGAAGCAAGTACTGCGGTAAACAGTGCCGCGCTTTATCTTAATCCGAAAGCAAGTGCACAGGTTTACAGCACAGTAGAATACAAGTATAAAGAGTGAAATCGAAGCGCCAGCTGTAAAGCTAAGGCGCTCCATATTTAACAGAATGGCAGAAAAAAGGCTGACTACCAAATACGGAGTCAGCCTTTTTGTATGGTAGAAAATGATTAGTTCGTTGCTTATTTCTACTTCTTTACCACTTGAAGGGCTTTCGAGCATGGAGCTGCCATTCTAAAAGAATAGCAGGATTAATCAGAAACAGGGTCCTCCGGTCGTTTTCCTCTTTTTAATTCATAGATGCTCAGTCCGAAATCCATCTGTAAATGAGGATAGTCCTTGAAGCGTGCCCAGTCACCACCCCACTCGAAACCTAACTCCTTCGCAATGTCGACAATTTCCATCCAATCCGATTCCCCATTGCCATTTCCATCATAGCTCATGTCCCAAACAGCACGTCCGTTTTCATTCTGTAAGGCAAAGTCTATTGCCAATCCGTAGTTATGATAGGATTCTCCACCTTCAGCATAGGTGACGATATCCCCATCCTCTGAACGGCCCTGCTGGTATAACTCATCCTGGCGCGCTACGGTGCGGAAGCCTTCGGTAATGATAATCGGGATGCCTTGTTCTTCTGCTTGTTCAACTAATTGGTTCTTTTTTTCTTCTACGATTGGGTGCAGTTCTTCGGGCAACTCGCCGTTTTCCTTTATCTCTTCATTCAAGGGGTCTAACGCTGTATTTTCTTTTTCTATATAGAACACAATAAACAGGACGCAAGCCGTCAGTATGATCAGCCATACTAGTATATTGACTTTCACCTATCCGATTCCCTTCGTTGTCTAAATTGTCTTAAGATGCAGATGCTTTCATGCACACACTTGAAAGATTATCACAATTCAAAGAATACCGACAACAATTGCATTTGTTGATCTCAGGTAGCAGCGATCTGAAGGGATTGTTTCTTTCGTGTCTTTCACGGGTACTTATACATTATCAACCATCACGTGAAGGAGAGATAAACATGTATCCGGATCTGTCGGGAAAAACAGCTATTGTTACAGGGTCTTCGAAAGGAATCGGTCAGGGAATCGCTGTACGGTTTGGAAAGGAAAAGATGAATGTGGTCGTCGATTACCATAGCGATCCAAATGGTGCAGAGGAAACAGTCCGTTTGATTAAAGAACACGGCGGAGATGCGATTGCTGTGGAAGCAGATGTCTCCCGGGAAGAAGGAATGCGCCAATTGATCGATGCCGCAATCCAACGGTTTGGTTCTATTCAGGTAATGGTGAACAATGCCGGGTTTAGCAACGGGTGCCCTTCCCACGAATTAAGCCTCCAGGATTGGCGGAGGGTGCTCGAAGTGAACTTAACCGGAGCGTTTCTCGGTTCCAGGGAAGCAATCAAGTACATGCTTGACCATGATATCAATGGAAGCATCATCAATATTTCCAGTGTCCACCCACAAATACCGAAGGTCCATAATGTGCATTACTCCACGACTAAAGGCGGATTGAAGATGATGACAGAAACATTGGCATTGGAATATGCCGGTCGCGGAATCCGTGTAAATGCAATCGCTCCAGGAACCATTGAAACGCCTGCCAACCCTGCAGAAGAAAAACAAGGGAAAGAGAAAGAAGCGACGCTGCAGAAAATCCCTATGAACAAAATAGGAAAGCCGGATCAGATTGCGGCAGCAGCTGCCTGGCTGGTGTCTGAAGAAGCGGGATATGTAACAGGGACTACTCTGTTTGTTGATGGTGGTATGACCCTGTATCCTTCTCAATTGGAGTAGCCTGTCCGGTGGTAATCATAACCATATGCAGGAAAGTCGTTTGCTCGCTATCTAAATAAGGAAAAGATAACTAGTTGCTAAAGAAAGTTGCTAAAGAAGAAAGGGTGAATGGAATGCTACGAACAATCTTGATGATTATAGGGGCCATTGTTGTAATTAGTTTTATTATCTCCCTGCTTTAATAGCTTAAAAACGGGCCTGTTCCACTTATGGGACAGGCCCGTTTTTTCCGTGGAGTTGCTATTTCGATGAAAATCCAAAAAAAGCAACAGGAATAGATAAATTTTTCAGAATAGAATAAATATATTGAAACCTCCCGAAAAAGCTATTATAGTTGTTAGAAAGAAAGAGGGAGGCATACATAATGGAAAAAGACTTACGAATTAAAAGTAAAGTGTTCAGTGACGACCCTAAGCGGGCACCCAACCGGGCTATGCTTCGTGCGGTAGGGGTTACGGATGAAGACTTTAAGAAGCCGATGATCGGCGTGGCAAGTACTTGGAGTGAAGTGACGCCTTGTAATATCCATCTTCATGATTTAGCCGTAAAAGCTAAAGAAGGAGCCCGGGAAGCAGGAGGCGTACCGCTGATATTTAATTCGATTACAGTGTCGGACGGTATCTCCATGGGGACGCAGGGAATGCGATACTCCCTTCCGAGCCGGGACGTTATCGCAGATTCCATCGAAACAGTAGTGGGAGCAGAAAACCTTGATGCATATGTAGCAATTGGAGGTTGTGATAAGAATATCCCAGGCTGTATGATTGCCATCGCACGCTCAGAAGTTCCCGCTGTTTTTGTTTATGGCGGTACGATCTCCCCGGGTTTCCATAAAGGGAAGAAACTGGATATCGTTTCCGTTTTTGAGGGAGTCGGCCAACATAACAATGGCGATATCAGTGATGAACAGTTGCATGGAATTGAGTGCCATGCCTGCCCAGGTGCCGGGTCCTGCGGTGGGATGTACACGGCGAACACGATGGCTTCTGCGGTCGAGGCATTGGGAATGAGTCTCCCGGGCAGCTCGTCGAATCCTGCTGAATCGGAAGAGAAGCGGAATGATTGTATGGAAGCCGGTGAAGCGGCCTACAAGATGCTGGAAATGGGAATTTACCCAAAAGATATTATGACCAAAGAAGCTTTTGAGAATGCCATCACTGTTGTTATGGCGCTTGGCGGATCTACTAACGCTGTCCTTCATTTACTGGCAATTGCCCATTCAATCAAAGTCGATGTCACCATCGACGATTTTGACCGGATTCAGAAGAAGGTACCACATCTCGCTGATCTGCGGCCAAGCGGTAAGTATGTGATGGAGGATTTACACAGGGTTGGTGGAGTGCCAGCAGTAATGAAGTTTCTCTATGAAGCTGGTTACCTGCACGGCGACTGTATTACTGTCACCGGAAAAACAGTAGCTGAAAATGCAGCGGAAGCTCCAGACTTGTCGGAAGGACAAGAAATTATCCTGCCGCTAGACAAGCCTTTACGGAAAAACGGACCATTGGTTATCTTGAAAGGGAATTTGGCACCGAGCGGCGCAGTAGCCAAAGTTTCAGGGGTGAAAGTGAAACGGCATACCGGCCCTGCTCGTGTTTTCGACACGGAAGAAGAGGCGACAGAAGCTGTTATCAACAACGAGATAAACGAAGGCGATGTGCTGGTTATCCGATATGAAGGACCGAAAGGCGGTCCAGGTATGCCGGAAATGCTTTCGATTTCTGCAATTTTAGTCGGGAAAGGGCTCGGCGAAAAGGTGGCACTGCTGACAGACGGTCGTTTCTCTGGCGGGACGCACGGCCTGGTTGTTGGTCATATTGCTCCGGAGGCCCAGGCAGGCGGACCAATCGCTTTATTGAAGGAAGGCGATACCGTCACGATTGACTCGGATAAACAGGAAATCGTCATGGACGTTCCAGAGGAAGAGCTCGAAAATCGCAGGAAGCAATGGACTGCGCCGCCTCTTTATAACAAAGGGGTGCTTGGCAAGTATGCACACACCGTTTCTTGTTCGTCGAAAGGAGCAGTAACGGATCATTTTGAATAAACAGGGATATGGCAAAAAGCACCGGTTCCTTAGAGGAATCAGGTGTTTTTTGTTTTAGGATCATCTTAAATACACCTCCCCCTAAAAATGCGTCAGGGCTTTACGAAGCTTCTTATTATCGGTGTAGTTACAAATATTAATTAAGGGCAAATCGCTTGGTATCCGATCACAATCCATTGGTGGTTTTCTGTAAATCGTTGGTCCGGTTTTCGCAAAAAATCCCTGCATGAACAGCTTGTGATTGTGATATAATTTAGCTTAAATCTTAAACGGGATAGTTGGAAAGAAACGGCGAGCCAGTGCCCCTCTAATTTATAAGGAGGAGAACTTGGAACTTGAACTCGATCTGGCAGAATGCTTCGCGAGTATTCTGAGCTGTAAAACAGCCAAATCGTTTTAACTATTTTTGTTTGCTTTTACTTAACTGGCAATCAGGGTAAATGAAAAATTAGTGTGCAGTATATACCAACCTTTGATTCATATCGACTAAAATTGGGGGCATAAAGATGAATGAAAAAGAATTGGAGCTTTTGGAGATTCTCGAGGGAAATGCGCGGACTCCATTGGAAACCATCGCGGATATGATGGAAATGGAGAAGCAGGAAATAGAAGGGATGATCAAATCCTTGGAAGAGCGGGATATCATTCTCAATTATCAAGCTGTGATCAATTGGGACCAGGTTCCGTCGAATGATGGGGTAACAGCTATGATAGATGTAAAAGTAGCGCCAAAACGGGAAATCGGCTTCGACGGTGTCGCAGAACGGATTTATCGCTTTCCGGAAGTGAAAGCGGTCTATTTGATGTCCGGCGCCTATGATTTGTCGGTTCAAATTGAAGGGAAAACCATGAAGGAGGTCGCTTTCTTTGTTTCAAAGAAACTGTCGACACTCGATTCTGTCCTTTCTACTACTACCCATTTTCTCTTGAAAAAGTATAAACATGATGGGGTTATTTTTGAGCCGGAGCATAAAGATAAACGGGTTGTGGTGTCACCATGACACAGCTTTCTAAAAAAAGATATCTTTCGGAAACAGCAAGAAGCATAAAACCATCGGGAATCCGAAAATTTTTTGATTTGGCAAACGAAATGGAAGGAGTGATTTCCCTCGGTGTAGGAGAACCTGACTTTGTGACCAGCTGGAACATTTGTGAGGCGGCGTATGCTTCTATGGAGAGCGGTTATACTTCCTATTCAGCCAATGCCGGTCTATTAGAGTTACGTCAGGAAATTTCTGCTTATTTACAAAAACACTTTCAACTTATGTATCAGGCGGAGAAAGAAATCATTGTCACAACCGGTGCAAGCCAGGCGATCGACCTTGCGTTCCGGGCATTGGTTGATCCAGGTGATGAAGTGTTGATTGTAGAACCGGGCTTTGTAGCCTATGCCCCGATTGTTCAGCTCGCAGGCGGCGTCCCTGTACCAGTACCGACTTCTGCAGAAAACCAATTTAAATTGACGGCGGAACAGCTGAATAGCTGTATCAGTGAAAAAACAAAATTGGTTTTGCTTTGTTTTCCTAATAATCCTACAGGTGCAACATTGGAAAGAGAAGAGCTTGAGAAACTGGCAGCAGTTGTAAGCCGCCATGATTTATTGGTGCTTTCTGATGAAATTTATGCGGAGCTAAGCTATGACCGGCCGCATTATAGTATAGCGGCACTGCCGGATATGGCAGAACGGACCGTTGTTATTTCTGGGTTTTCCAAGGCGTTTGCCATGACTGGATGGAGGCTTGGCTACTTAGCAGGACCAGAGCCGTTGTTGCAGGCGATGCTGAAAATCCATCAGTACACGATGATGTGCGCCCCGACGATTGCACAGCATGGAGCATTGGAAGCTTTACGGAATGGCCGTGAGGATGTCGATAAGATGGTGGCAAGCTATCGCAGGCGTCGAAACTATTTTGTAAAGGCAAGCAACCGTATCGGTTTGCCTTGCCATATGCCGGGGGGAGCCTTTTACGCGTTTCCGTCCATCAGGGAAACAGGCTTGACCTCCGAGCAGTTTGCTGAACAATTACTGCAGGAAGAAAAAGTAGCAGTCGTTCCTGGATCCGTATTTGGTGCAGGCGGGGAAGGGCACGTACGCTGCTCTTATGCAGCATCTATGGAAGCCTTGCAGACAGCGGTCGAACGGATCGGTCGGTTTGTAGAAAAGCGTTTATAAAGAAAAGAGCCTTGCCAGCCAGGCAAAGGCTCTTTTTGTAATTGAAAATTGGCTGGTTTGGCTGCATTATGCCAATGCACCCGATACATCATAAAGACTTAGATCAATTTCGGTAGCTTCCTCTAATGCCAATTTAGCAAGTTGAGAGCCGATATACGGCCCCATTGTTAGGCCGGATGCCCCAAGTCCATTCGCTGTCAAAAGACCTTCAAATCCAGGGACTGTACCGATGACCGGGAGAAATCCGGGAGTAAACGGTCGAAAGCCAACTCTTGTTTCCAGCAATGTACTGTCAGATAAACCAGGTGCTGTCTGCAAGGTTTTTTCGAGTATCTCCTGTATCCCTCCGGCAGTAACCCTTGTATCGTAACGGGCTGTATCTTCGTGGGTAGTACCGGCAACTACCCGGTTACGTTCGAATGCAAGCAGGTAATGGCTTTTCGGTGGCATTACGACCGGCCAATTGCCTGTCTCGACATCAGGAAGTTCCAAATGCAGGATTTGGGCCTTTTGGAAGCTGACCTGGAACGAAATCCCCAATGGCTCAAGTAGTTTACGAGCCCAGGCACCTGCTGTTACGATTACTTTGTCCCCAGTGATGACTTCCTTCTCCACGCTTACACCATATGCTTTTTGATTTTTGACTAGCAAAGAGGCACTTCCGTTTATTCGCTTGGCCCCGTGTTTTTCAGATGCACGCAATAAAGCGTTAAGCAGCAAACGTCCATCGACACGAGCAGCTCCGCTGACATGGACGGCTCCCATTTCCCCGGATAGCGGAGGGAATAAATCTTTCGCTTGATCTGCTGACAGTCGGCTGATTTCCCCCATCTCCGGAGCGCTTTCACGCCGCTTAAAGGCACGTTCTTCCATAGCATCTAGCTTTTTTGATTCATGGTGGAGGCTGATGGCACCTGATTGTGTGTATCCCGTGTTTGTCTCTCCATCTGATTTTAGTTCATTTATTAAATCCGGGTAATAACGAGCTCCACCTTTGGCCAGCTGATACCAGGCCTTATTTCGCCGCTGGGAGAGCCAGGGGCAGATAATTCCTGCAGCTGCATCTGTAGCCTGGCCGGAATCATTCCGATCGACAATCACTACTTCCGCACCTGCCTTTACTAGGCGATAAGCGGTGGAAGCTCCCAGTATTCCGGCACCGACTATAATGAATTTTTTCATTCTATCATCCTTACCGTTTATTGTGTGTCATTTAAAATATATCAGACAAAACCCTGCTACAAAAGGAACATGCTACAAGCCCTGGTGTCTATTGACCAATAGCCAATTATCATCAAAGTTTGTCATAGCTTTCACAGACTATTTAACTAATTATGCTTTCTTAGAGGAAAGATGGAATGCCATCAAGCCGCTAACTGCCGGGATTAACGAGAGAAAGTCCCAATACCCAAACGTTCGTTCTTTTTGTAAAATAAAGTAAATGGGAAATTTTATAGACATAGGTTGTTAGATGGGAGAGGAGGGCTTCTTTATAAAGTAAGCAAGTCAATATCATTTAGGGGGGTTATCTGTATGGAGGAAAAGTCATTGTATCAATTAACGACTGAGTCTAAGAGTAACCCGTCCGCCTTGGTAGCCATTCTCGATTCGTTCGAGCCAAAAGTCAAAAAATCCCTTTACCAGACCGAAGAAAAAAACAGGGAAGATATGTACCAGGATTTACAGTTGAAAATGGTAGAAGCCATTACCAGTTATGATATATCCAAAGTTCCCGGATTTTTCGACTTTCAAGTTCAGGTAGAGAGCAACATGATTTGATTACATTATAACAGGGAGGCGATCAAATGAATACTTTTGACTTTCCGCTTTGGGTCACGTTGTTGGGGAATTTCGGTTTTCCTATCGCAGTCACTGTTTATTTGTTCTTTCGCTTTGAACGAAAAATTGAAAATCTGGAGACTGTTATCAACGAGCTCTCGGTGAAGCTTTCCCAGAAGTAGAGAGGCTCACCTCATCTCCGGGGAACAGAAGGGGAGGGTTAGTTGGTGGAAGAAAAAGAAGATCCTTGTACCTCTGAAGTGAAGAAGTATCTAGAAGAGCACCAGGAGTTTTTCAAAAATAATATAGTGTCCGCTTTTTTGAAAGAGAAAGATAATTACCAGTTGTTCGTCCAGACTATTTGTTACCCATCCCATGCCAACACCAAAAAGCTTGATGATAAATTCCGCGCTTACTACTTTAATATCAGGCTGACCACATTTCTCTCTAATACCCTACATTTCAATGCCATAAATTATGATAAAAAATATAAGAACCTGAAAATGAGAAATCAGCTCATCCTTGACTCCCCTTTAACAGATGATTCCGAGTACACGCTAAAAGATCTTATCGAAGATAAACAGCAGAATACGAGTCTGGAGGTCGTACTTTCGCAGGGAAGGAATTATTCCCTTGAGGATATGGTGGTAGATGAAAAGCTGTATCACGCCATTACCAAATTGACAGAGAACCAGAAGAAAATTTTAAACTTGGCATACGTGCATGAACTTAGCGACACAGAAATAGCTGGAATTCTGAAAAAATCACAACAAGCTGTTTCCAAGAGTCATAAAAAAGCACTTAAAAGACTGAGAAGGTCTTTGAACGAAACCGGTTGATTCTGGATGTGGAAAAGGAAGTGGAGAAGTTTTGCTGTATCACAATATTGGCTTCCCCTCTTTGGACTCCAGTCGAAAAAGTAAGCGATTGGATATCTGCCTGGAGGGGAAAAGATATACGGATCCTTAAAAGGGGACGAGTTACTTTGTGTACATCACACAGGACGAGTCTTCTTCTTTTGTGTCCCGCCAATATTTTAGTGTGGTTCGGGAATACTTTACACGAAAGGTTCATCCAAAGATTAATTGTTTTACAACCAATCTTCACTGGGGTATAATCACGTCTGGACAATAATTCCGATAAAATCACTGGGGGTTTAAAATATGAAAAAATTTAGTGCTTGGCTGGTCTTAATCAGCCTGATCGCTGTTTTGGCAGCATGTGGAAATAACCAAGAGGGGGAGTCCGGCGCTGACGAGAACAACGGCAGTTCAGATAATGGCTCTGAAGAGTCCGCTTCCCTTTATGATCAGATCGTTGAGGAAGGGGTTATGACAGTAGGAACAGAAGGCACCTATGCACCATTCACTTTTCACAATGATGAAGGAGAACTGACCGGTTATGATGTGGAAGTAATTCGAGAAGTGGCAGACCGCATGGGAATTGAAGTGGAATTCGAAGAAACGCAATGGGATTCGATGTTTGCGGGATTGAATGCCGAACGTTTTGACGTCATTGCCAATCAGGTAGGCATTAATGAAGACCGTCTGGAGAACTACGACTTTTCCAATCCATATACGTATTCTTCCGCGGTTGTGGTAGTACCAAAAGACAATACAGACATCAATTCTTTTGAAGATTTAGAAGGCAAGCAATCTGCACAGTCGTTAACCAGTAACTATGGAGAAATCGCAGAGGAAAGTGGTGCGGAATTGGTCAGTGTTGAAGGTTTGGCACAGTCCATCGAATTGATCAAGCAAGGCAGAGCCGATGTCACCGTTAACGATAAACTTGCAGTTCTTGATTATATCAACCAACAGGGTGATGCAAGCATCAAAATAGCAGCGGAACAGGATGATGTTTCCGAAACAGCCTTTACTTTCAATAAAGGGAACGAAGAATTAGTAGACGCTGTCAACGAGCAACTGGAAGCCATGAGAGAAGATGGAAGCTTAGCGGAAATCTCCAAAGAATGGTTTGGTGAAGATGTCTCTTCTCAATAATGTGTTGTTTACCATCACAGCGGACATGGGGGGCTGGGAGCTGTTTAAAAACTCCCTGCTCCCGATGATCACTGGAGGGATTAAATACACCATCCCACTGACGCTGATTTCCTTTGCGGTAGGATTGGCACTGGCGTTGTTGACGGCAATGATGCGGTTGTCCAATTCCAGGATTTTAAGGGCGCCTGCTGTCGCTTATGTCTCGGCAATCAGAGGGACGCCGATGCTGGTACAGCTATTTATCGTGTTTTATGGCATGCCCAGTCTGAATATAACGATCGATCCGTTTCCAAGTGCAATTATCGCTTTTTCCTTAAATGTAGGGGCCTATGCTTCCGAAATTATCCGTGCATCTATTTTATCGATTCCAAAAGGCCAATGGGAGGCCGGCTATACCGTCGGGATGTCTCATACTACTACCTTGAAGCGGATCATTCTTCCGCAGGCAGCAAGAGTATCCATTCCCCCGCTGTCCAATACGTTTATCAGCCTGGTCAAAGATACATCGCTGGCTTCTTTGATTCTCGTTACAGAGCTGTTTCGGCGGGCACAGGAAATAGCTGCGAGGACGTATGATTTCATGCTTATATACGTTGAAGCTGCCATCCTGTATTGGATAATATGTTTCATCCTGTCACTTGTACAGGAAGTAATCGAAAGACGTCTTTCGCGATACACGGCAAGGTAGAGAGGAAGGTAGCAATGTATTTATCAATAAAAGGATTATCGAAATCCTTCGGTGAATTGAAGGTATTGAAAGATATAGATGTTCACGTGGAAAAGGGGAAGGTTTTGACGATCATGGGGCCGTCAGGATCCGGGAAAACGACGCTGCTTCGCTGCTTGAACGCCCTTGAGGAACCAAGCGGTGGTACGTTCACCTTTGAGGATGGGTTTGGACTCGATTTTGACAAGAAGGTAAGTAAGCAGGATTGGTTGCGGCTTAGACGAAAATCAGGCATGGTTTTTCAATCCTACAACTTATTTCCTCATAAAACAGCTCTGGAAAATGTGACGGAGGGGCCGATCATTGTCCAAAAGCGTGACAAAAATGAGGTCCGTGAAATGGCGGAACAGCTGCTTTCCAAGGTTGGTTTGCGGGAGAAAATGCACTTATATCCGCATCAGCTTTCCGGTGGGCAGCAACAGCGGGTGGGAATAGCACGTGCGCTTGCCATCGAGCCGGAGCTCATGCTGTTCGATGAACCTACTTCCGCTCTAGACCCGGAATTAATCGGGGAAGTACTCGGAGTGATCAAGGAGCTGGCCAATGAAGGCTGGACCATGGTGATCGTTACTCATGAGGTGCAGTTCGCTGAACAGGTTTCCGATGAAGTAATTTTCATGGATGGCGGATATATCATTGAACAGGGACCGCCAGAAAAGGTATTAAAAGCACCTAAAGAAAAAAGAACACAGCAATTCTTGCAGAGGATCCTCAACCCGTAAAAAGCAGCATCCAGTCCTTCCTATCGACTGGATGCTGCTTTTTTCCAATCGAAAGGGAGGACTTCGGCTTGACTGATAGTTAGTAAAAAGACAAAATAAAAGAGAGATGAACATAGGAAAAGAATGATGGAGCCAGGGAAGTGATGGTATTGAACGAAAAGAAGAAAAAGATAATCGAAGCTTCCATTGCGCTTTTTGCTGAAAAGGGGTTCTATGCTACTTCGATTCAGGAAATTGTCGATAAGAGCAATTTGTCTAAAGGATCCTTTTATCTCCATTTCCGTTCCAAAGACGAATTAATGTTTCGTATCTTCGAATATTATTATGATTTGATGAACAGAAAAATGGAAGAAGTACAACAGGAGAATTTGTCGGCGAGAGAAAGCTTTATTAAACAGATTCATGTCCAGTTGGAAGAGGTGTTAAAACATAAAGACTTTATCATTACTCAGTTTCGAGAACAGACGATTTCTCTCAATGAGGAATTATTCGAATTTATTAAACAAAAAGATATGGAAATAAAACGTTGGTATGAGGAAAATTTATTCAACATATATGGAGATAAAGTAGAAGGATATGTTACCGACTTAGGTATCATGGCGGAGGGGATGCTGTCGAATTATATGCAATTGAGCATCAAGTATAATGTTGAACTTGATCTTCATAAAATGGCTGTATTTCTTGTCCGACGTATGGATGATATGGTTGAAGGCATGGCAGGCAGCGGTGAAGAACCCGTGATAACCAAACAGCTGCTCGAATCAGCGGATCAGGTCGATCTCGCTCCAAACTTGGTTAGGCAGGAAGTAGAAAAAATGCTGACTGAAATGCTCGATGTGGTTCAACAACTGGATATCCCTCCGGCCAAGACGGATGAATTACAGGGAGCGATCGATTATTTATTTGCTGAGATTAACAAGCCAGATCCTAAAAAGTTTTTGATCCAAGGCTTGCTGGCTAATTTCAAAGGAATCAGCGAATTAGATAAGCTGCGGCAGCGTGTGGCTGAACGCCTGAAAATCAGGCTTTTATAACGATGTAAAAAATACTGTGCAAGTGCTTGTCACCTTGCACAGT
Source organism: Virgibacillus senegalensis (assembly GCF_000821245.2). Taxonomy (GTDB): domain Bacteria; phylum Bacillota; class Bacilli; order Bacillales; family Amphibacillaceae; genus Sediminibacillus; species Sediminibacillus senegalensis. The sequence goes on along the minus strand of NZ_LN611423.1, from coordinate 424,426 downwards.
ATTTTTCTGTAATGTTTGTCTTTAATAGTTTGTTTTAAGAAGTTTTCTTCCAGTATACTGCTTTGTGGGAGGTTGGGGACGGCGGAAACTGTTCTCCTTCCTCCACACTGATTTCTGTATCATCTTGTTGGGAAGCGTCTTCTTCGTGGACAAATCCGTCTACCTTATACTTGCCTGATTCTGGTACGTTCTCTCCGGTTTTCAAACGGTTTTCAGCCATATTTAACACCTCCGGTAAATTTTTGAACTTTTCTATCACACTTATCTATTTCACCATTCACGAGGTGGTAAACTTTTTCTGATAGATGTTATCCAATTGTAATGAAAGATTATAGGATTGTCTTACAATCCAAACCATTTCTTAAACCGAGCTTTTACTCCTTGAGGCGTGTCTTTCTGTTGAGAAGCAGATTGTTGTTCCTTTTCTTCCACAAAAATCGATTCACGGTCCACTGCTGAATTACTTGTTAAGACAGCCCCGATATCGGTGTCTGCCTCGTTATTAGTGACCGAAGTATAGGCGATGTTATGTTGCTTGGCCAGCTTCTTATAAGCCTTGAAAAAACGGGAATTGATCTTACCGTTCAGCAATAACTTTGCGTTCGGATGTGCTTTCATCTCTGCCTCTAATTCCGCGAATCCTTGCTGCTGCATTACCTGGGATTTTTTCAAAGCAAGCAGAATCCTCTCCCTTAAAGTGCCTAAGTATTTTTTTCGCTCAGCGGGTTTTGTCTGCTTTGCCCCATATAGGCCCTCTTCTAAATAGTCTTCCATATTTCGTTTGCTCATCTTGATGCTCCTTTTCAACAATCGTTCTTGCCATTGTCGGTTGCCTGTCTATTATAAATTGGACGTAATGGTTTAGAAAGGATGGGGGTAAATTAACGGATCCTCTCTTTCTCTTCATAGGCTGTCCCAAACAAGCATATAGATATCCCAAAAAGGGAGGAGGGAAACAATCGGCAATACTTAATGAGTTTCGCCAATTTATCTTGCGGGGAAATGCGGCCGATATGGGGATTGGGATGGTTCTGGGCGCTGCTTTCAGCAGTATTGTTGATTCGCTTGTAACGGACGTGCTCCTGCCCCCGGTCGGATTGCTGCTTTCCCAAATGAATTTTTCCAACATGTATGTGGTATTAGGGAGCGGTCGATTTGAAACACTGGCAGAAGCCCAGGCTGCAGGTGCTGTGACGATTAATTATGGCTTGTTTCTTACAGCACTTATACGGTTCCTGATTATTTTTTTTGCCCTGTTTCTAATCATCAGGCAAATGAATCGATGGAAAAAACCTGATCAGCATCCCGGCGTTGCCATGCAGAAGAAAGAATGTCCCTATTGTCGCATGTCCATCCCGGTCCATGCAGTCCGGTGTGCCCACTGCGGCTCTACCTTAATGGAGGACAGTAAAAATGGAGAAGATAGCAGGAGGATGTTGGTTAACGTAAAAAAACGAGTGCCATGAGACAGCACTCGTTTTTCCTTACTCTCTCGATTGGTGATTGCGCTGCCGCTGATTCGCCTGCTTCATCCGTTCCATTGCTTCTTTATCTTCCGAATCAGCCAATTCATAGGAAAACTCTACTTCTTCTGTTTTTTCAATGTTTTTCAAGGCTTTCTCGGCTTGTTTGTTGTCGTCCATTTCTTTCATCCTTTCCACACAGGTCTGAGGAATAAGATCAGCTGCTTATTCCTTTTTAATATGGAATAGACGACTGATAACTATGCATAAGAACAAGAGACCGGAAGTTTTCCGGTCTCTTGTTTATCTCCATTACTCAAAATCATCCGGGTTTTTCTCCGGTTTCTTATTGGTGTTTCCTTCTACTTCGCGTTGCGGGTCTGGATCCTTATTTGGATCCTTCCGCTTCTTTTCCTGTTCCGGGGAATTGTTTTCATGATTATCAAAGAGTTCTTCTTTTTTGTTTTCAGCCATTTAGAACACCTCGCTTATCCATTGCTCGATTTTTTGATTTCACCTAAGGCATTTTCGGCAGATTGTTCTTGATTGGAGACTGCTAAATCACCTAGAGAAACAACGCCTTTTATTGCTCTGTCTTCTGCAACAATCAATCGCTTGATCTGGTGATCCTGCATCAAGCGGGTAGCTTCTTCCACTTGCATATCAGGCAGTACGGTAATGACTTTTTCGGTCATGATTTGTTCTGCTGAGACGCCATTTGATTTAAAGTCTTTCGCCAGTCCTCTTCGAACAATATCACGGTCGGTTACCACACCGACAAGCTTATCTTCATCGACGACCGGAAGGAAGCCGACATCATGAGCATCCATTTCCTGTGCTAATGTTTCTAAGCTGTCACCGGGCTTAGCTGCAGCTACATTCTCTGTCATCACTTGTTGAACAGCTGTCATAAGCTAATCCTCCTTTTGGGTTTAAGAACTGACTTATATTTATTAAGTATCCTTTATTCAGCCTCGTAAAACGTATTCCTGGAATTCAGGCAATGCTGCATATCTTTTCCTTTGAAAGGGTAGAGCATTAGAAGAATAGAATTCGAGGAGGGATAAGGTGGCTTCATTGAAAGCACTGATGTTGAACTGCTCATTGAAAAATTCAGACGAAACTTCGAACACAGATGCGTTATTGAATCAATTTGTAAAAGTATTTGATGGCGAACAAGTAGAATCTGAACTGGTTCGGGTAGTCGATTACGATATTGCATACGGAATAGCAGAGGATATGGGGGATGGAGATGAATGGCCGCAGTTATTTGAGAAAATCAAAGAAGCAGACATCTTGTTGATGGGAACACCGGTATGGCTTGGCGAGAAAAGCAGTGTATCCAAAAAAGTGCTGGAACGCTTTAATGGATCCTCTACGGTGAAAAATGAAAAAGGACAACCTGTATTTTATAACAAGGTGGCAGGAGCAGTGGTTACAGGGAATGAAGACGGGGCTAAAAATGCAGCGGGAGACCTGATTTTCGGATTATCTCAAATCGGTTATGCGATCCCGCCAAATCCTATCGCCTATTGGGTAGGAGAAGCCGGTCCGGGACCATCCTTCATAGAAGCTGAAGGGTACAACAATGAATTTACCAAATCAAATGTTCAGATGGCTGCCCATAACCTTGTCCACCTGGCCCGTATCTTTCAACAACAACCCATTCCACCCGAAGGGAACGCTTCTTGATAATGGAAAACAGCAGGCCTTTTAGCGGCCTGCTGTTTTTTGTGAATGATTAATCCTCATCTACAGGGTAAACTCCATTTTCATCATGGACTTCTTTTCCGGAAAGCGGCGGATTGAACACACATACCATTCGCATATCTGTCCGGGCGCGAAGCAGATGTTCATCGTGTTCATCAAGTGCATATAGTTCATCTTTCTTAATTGGCCATACTTTATTATCCTTCAGGGTAACGACTTCGCCTTCTCCTTCAATGCAGTAAACAGCTTCTAAATGGTTTTTGTACCAAATGTGTGTTTCTGTACCAGCCTTGATTATCGTATCGTTGACAGAGTATCCCATGCCATCGTCCTTTTTGATCAGGCGTCTGCTGACCCAATTGCCTCCGTCTACGTCATGTTCCGTTCCTATTACATCTTTTAAAGCGACAACCTTCATTTTTACTTTCCTCCCAGATTTTAATTGTTCGATTCATAGATCCCTTTTGTGGCGTTTAGCGGTTAGTTGGCAACTGGTTCTTTTACCAGGTTTTTAATGCTTTCTTCAATGATGGCAAAACCTTTTTCCAAGTTTTCTTCTTTAATTGTCAGCGGTGGGAAGAGCTTGAAAACTTCATCCTTTGGACCGGAAGTTTCCATGATCAAGCCGTTTTCAAAAGCTTTTGCCGCAACTTTATTTGCGAGTCCATCCACTTCTGACGCAATGCCTATCATCAGTCCTCTTCCGCGTACTTCTCCTTTTAATTCCGGGTATTTCTCAACCATGTTATCCAGGAAGTTCCGCACCATTTTGGCCTTCACCTGGACGTTCTTTTCAAAGTCTGCATCTTCCCAGTACTCCAATGCAGCTGTTGCGGTGACAAAAGCATGGTTGTTTCCGCGAAAAGTTCCGTTATGCTCCCCCGGCTCCCAAATATCCAAATCAGGGCGGATAAGGGTGACGGCAAACGGAAGTCCGTAGCCGCTTAGCGACTTAGAAAGACAAACGATATCCGGTTTGATGCCTGCTGGTTCAAAACTGAAGAACGTTCCGGTTCTGCCTACCCCTGCTTGCACATCGTCAATAATCAGCAGGATGTCCCAGCGCTTACAAATATCTTCCACACGTTTTAACCATTCAAAACGGGCCGTGTTGATTCCGCCCTCGCCTTGAACTGTTTCCAAAATCATCGCTGCTGGAATGGCAACACCACTGCCAGCTTCCTCCAGGAATCGCTCAAGATAATCCAAGTCATCGTTTACAAAATTATCATATGGCATGGTAACCACATTTTGCAGTGGTACCCCTGCACCTTTCCGTTTAAAGGAATTTCCTGTAACGGACAGCGATCCTATCGTCATTCCGTGAAAGCCATTTGTAAAGCTGATTACATCCGTACGGCCGGTAACTTTTCTTGCCAGCTTCAGCGCACTTTCGACTGTGTTCGTTCCTGTTGGTCCGGGGAACATTACTTTGTAGTCCAGGTTACGCGGTTTCAAGATGACATCGTGAAACTTAGTAAGAAATGAGGCTTTGGCTGAAGAAGCTTTATCTAAGGAATGGGTGATACCATCTTCCATAATATAATCAATCAACTTTGCTTTCATTTTGTTGTCATTATGGCCGTAATTGAGGGCGCCGGCTCCTGAGAAAAAGTCTAAGTATTCGTTTCCGTCTTCATCCCAGATTTTTTCACCCTTTGCCTTATTAAAAACAGCTGGGAAGCTTCGCACATAGCTTCTTACCTCTGATTCCAGTTTGTCGAAAATTGATAAATCCGTTTGGCTCATTTACATTTCCTCCTTGGTTTTAGTAAATTCGTCACGAGTGTTCCGGGCACTAGCTGTCTTTACTTATTGATTGGTCCGATTCGGAAGTTTAACTCTTCTTCATGATCGTCTTCAGGAAACAGCTCTTCTGGAAACAACTCCTCCACTTGGCAGTCTGTATCGTACTTCCTGGCCAGGCCGCGGAATAAGGATTGAGACGCCTCATTGGAAGGGGTTACAGTTGCCTCGATAAAGTGTACATCCCGGCAGGCATCACGGCTGATTAATTCTTGGAGCAGTCGAGAAGCGACTCCCTTTCCTCTTTGATCAGAAGAAACACCGATCTGCCATACGAACACGACGTCTTGACGCTCTGGAGGAATAAATGCAGTAACGAAGCCAACTAATTTATCATTCTCTTTGGCAACTACGCAAGTCTCAGCAAAAAACTCACTCATCATTATATATTTATATACAGAGTTTTGATCGAGCGTCGAATTGTTTACCAATTCCCACATTGCTGCGCCATCTTCAACAGCTGGTTTGCTGAAAGTCAGTTTGCCAGCTGCTTCTACGGTCGCAGTTACGCTTGAACTGTTAATAGTTTGTGCCTCCTTTTGCGTTATTTTCAGTTTTTTCAAAACACATTAACAATAATAGGAGAGTTGGTAATTTTACTCAAATCACAATAAACTTGATTAGCAGGGATTATCAATGCTTAAACATGTTGAGGAGCAAACAGCTAGTCAAAAACAAAAGAATGCTCTGGCATTGTTAATTTTTCTAACAATTTTAATTTATCAGGACAATTTGGGAACACAGGAGATAATATGCCGCGTGGAAAGCAGACAAGCATGGTAAAACGGACTGTTTAAAGGTTTAGGGGTACTGGAAGGGGGAAAACAATTATATATAATCGTTAAAAGGAGTGGTGAAAGTGCCTTGGACGATGAATGATTATCCTGCTTCGTTAAAGAATTTCGAACCGGTTATCAGAAAAAAAGCCATTGATATAGCCAATGCCATGCTTGATGAAGGATATGAGGAAGGAAGAGCGATTCCGATTGCTACAGATCAGGCAAAGGAATGGTTCGATAATGCTTCCAAAAAAGAAATAGAGGAGTACATGGACGAAGGTGATCCTCGAACTCGTTCCAAAAAAGACGAGCAGTATGATAAACGTCCTGAATTAATGGATGAAGGGGAACATGTCGTACCGCATGAAAATGGCTGGGCTGTACAAGCCAAAGACGCCAAAAAACCTTCAAAGGTTTTCGAAAAGAAATCGGATGCCGTCGAACGGGCGAAAGAAATTGCTGAAAACAAGGGAACGGAAGCAGTCATTCATAAGCAAAACGGAGATGTCGAAAAGAGGCACTCATTCTCTTAAAAGAGTTGTAACCTGAAGTTCCAAATAAATGGAAAAGTGAACTACTGCTGAACGAATTCAAATAACAATCTGTTCCTAATAAGGAGCCCCCCTCGAGGTCTTAAGTCTAACCTCTTTGTGGCAAAAAAGCCGCCACAGCGAGGTTAGACTTAAGCTTGTCGGGGGTGAGCAAGGCGCTTGCGCTTTTCATTGTCTAGCTTCAGCGCCTACCCCCTCGAGGTCTTAAGGCTAACCTCTTTGTGGCAAAAAAGCCGCCACAGCGGGGTTAGACTTAAGCTTGTCGGGGGTGAGCAAGGCGCTTGCGCTTTTCTTATTTCGATACGAAGGGGTTGTCTTTAATCCAGAAACGCCATGGATAAAATCTTGCTTCTCCTGCGTTGTCGATGCCGATTCTCGGTCCTGTTTCCGTGATGAATGGGACATTTTCCGGACCGGAGGCAATCCAAAGGGGAGGCTGGGTAAGAAGATGACCGTAATCCTCCATGGTAATCCCTAACGCTTTGCAGAGCTTTCCTGGCCCATTGGTCAGCTCACGTTCCTTTTTTATTTTCGGGCGACGGGAGCGAATCAAGGGTAAGCCGGAGTATGGTTCGACAGCACGAATCAGGATTGCTTCCGGAACATCGTTTCCGCCACTGACAACATTAACAAGGCAATGCGTATGCATCACATAGGTGTAGGCATAGCCGGAGTCGCCAAACATGACTTCGGTACGTTTTGTCCGCCGGTTTTTGAAGCTATGGGCGGCCTGATCAACCGGCCCTTTATAAGCTTCCGTTTCTACGATGATACCGGACGCGCTGCCTTCCGGTGTTTCTTTGATGAGCAAACATCCTAATAGGGCAGGGGCAAGTTGCAGGGTTGGCTGGTCATAAAATTCTAGTGGCAAGGGAGCAAAGGTATCCTGTTCCGATTTCATTCACTAAAACTCCTAACTAGTAGTTGGCTTACAAATTTCTTTAATTGCATGATACACAGTATGGTTGCAATGAGCAATAACAGTGCCTTAATGGGAGTTTGTACAGTGTGCAAAAAAAAGCCACCCAAAAGATGGGCGGCAAGTTATTTGGAATGGATTAGATGTTAATTGTTGCTTATGCTTTCACAGGTACTGACAAACCAAGACCTTCAGCTACACGAGTTCCATACTCAGGGTCAGCTTTGAAAAAGTGCTCGATTTGACGTAATTTGATTTCGTCTTTTTCGACAGGCTTCATGCCTTCTACGATATTTTCAACAAGACGAGTACGCTCTTCTTCGCTCATCAAGCGGTATAGGTCACCGGCTTGAGTATAGTGATCGTTATGATCATAAGCTACACTGTCAGCCATTCCGGTTACTTCATAAGCTGCCGGCTTGGTTTCAGAAGCTTCTTGCGGTCCGCCAAAGCTGTTTGGCTCATAGTTAAGGGAACCGCCGCCATTTCCGTCAAAACGCATTTGACCGTCGCGCTGATAGTTGTTTACTTCAACATGAGCACGGTTGATCGGCAATGCCTGGTGGTTGGCACCGACGCGATAACGATGTGCGTCCGCATAGGCAAATAGACGACCTTGCAACATTTTGTCAGGAGATGGTTCAATGCCAGGTACAAGTGTTCCTGGAGAGAACGTAGCCTGTTCTACTTCAGCGAAGTAGTTTTCTGGATTTTTGTTCAATACCATTTTTCCTAGCTCGATCAATGGATAGTCCTTATGGGACCATACTTTGGTGACATCGAAAGGATCGAAACGGTAAGTATTGGCATCCTCGATCGGCATGATTTGGACATATACTGTCCACTCAGGGAAGTCGCCGGAATCGATAGCGTTATATAGATCTTCTGTATGGTAATCCGGATTTTCGCCAGCAATTTTTGTTGCCAATGCTGGATCAAGGTTTTTAATGCCTTGATTTGTTTTGAAGTGGTATTTCACCCAAACAGATTCGCCGTCCGCATTGGTCCATTTGAATGTATGGCTTCCAAATCCGTCCATATGGCGATAAGTTGCAGGAATACCACGATCGGAATGCAGAATAGTCACCTGATGAAGTGATTCAGGTGATAGAGACCAGAAATCCCATACAGCATTCGGATCTTTTAAGTGTGTTGCCGGATTGCGTTTTTGTGTGTGAATGAAGTCCGGAAACTTAATTGCATCACGGATGAAAAAGACAGGGGTGTTGTTACCCACTAAGTCATAGTTTCCTTCTTCTGTATAAAACTTCACCGCAAATCCTCGTGGGTCACGGACTGTGTCGGCTGAACCCAATTCACCGGCAACAGTAGAAAAACGGATGAACATTGGAGTTTTTTTACCGACTTCTTGTAGGAAAGCAGCTTTTGTATATTTAGATAAGTCGTTTGTAACTTCAAAGTAGCCATGAGCTCCGGCACCTTTTGCGTGAACGACGCGTTCTGGTACTCTTTCTCGGTTGAAATGAGCCAGCTTTTCAAGCAGGTGTACGTCTTGAATCAACGTCGGACCACGGTGGCCGGCAGTCATGGAATTTTGGTTATCACCGACTGGGGCACCGGCAGCATTTGTTAAGTATCTTTTTTCATTTGCCATCTATTTAACACCTCTCCTTAACTTAGTACATGTTCAATTATAATATAAATTTACTAAAAATCAATGTTTAATTATAATGATTTTAAACAAAACGATGTTTCTATTTAGTGGATCGTATGATTTACAAGCGTTCCTTATGTCTGAAATAAGGCGGATTATCGATTAAAGGAACATGAATGATAAATAAGATTGTCTGGCGAGTAGGTTCAAAAAAAAAAGACTGTCTAATGACAGTCTTAAAGGAAGATCAAGGAACTCCGGGGGATGAAACATTTATTATTTTTGGGGGGTAACAAAAGCCATCACGTAAGATAGGAGTACCTTTATCTTCTGCAAAAGTAAGCATAGGAAAGTGTATTACATAAGTTATTATAAATGATAATGAGAATCATTTGCAATAGCGAAGAGAGAATTTCTCTTCCTTGGTACAGAAATAGGCTTTTCGTACCAAAAAAAGCAGAGGCCGTTGTTTGAATGACCTCTGCTTTTTATTTTCCTTACTGCTGGAAAATCATGGTGGAAGAGCCTGATTTGACAGCAAATATCCGGGCTAGGAAACTAGCTTATTTAAAAAACGTTCGAATGGATTGGAAGATTTCAATTCCCTGATAGGTGAAAAGGCAAATAGCTGAGAGTGAAAAAGCTCCAATCAACAAAAAGCGCACCAATGCGAACATCGCTGTTCAACCTCCTTTATTTAAACGGTTCTAAGGTCGAAGCGGTGTTGGCCGAAATAGGACGATTGATAAAAGACAGTAACATAATGCGGATACCATTGCCTGATGGCTGTGTGTTTTCTGCTAAATTGATTAGATGTTCGGATTGCTGCCGCTATAAAAGCCAAAATGGACAGCGCAAAAAGTTTAGAATCCTTGGAGTTTTTTTCGTTGTCTGGTGTCATGTGGACATCTAGCAACAAAATAGTGCTTTCATCGATAAGCCCTTTGGAGGGGTGGATATTGCTTTGAGGGGAAAGGGAGATGGACAAGGTAGATAAAAAGATGACAAAACCGAGTATGAAATGTGCTCTTTTCATCATTTTCCCTCACCTCCTTCACTGTCGTATGTAACAACAAATGATAATACAAGGAATCCCAATTGTAAACAAAAACCATTCGCTAAAAAAGACAGTAGTTTGCGACTGTAGCTCGAAGGGTATCTTAGAAAATCAGTTCATGTTGAAAAGGGGCAGTTTGTTTTGCTATCTATGATTATCTTCTTTGTGACAGCTGCAATATCTGTTTTCTCAGCTATCAAACTATCAACCTACGCTGACATAATAAGTAAGCAAACGAAACTTGGCGGCATGCTTGCGGGTACATTGCTACTGGCAGTGGCCACGTCTCTTCCTGAATTGACGGCCACCGTTTCGGCAGCTGCCATCGGAAACGCTGATATAGCGATCGGTAACGGATTAGGGAGCATTATCTTCAATTTTCTGGTTTTGTTTGTACTCGACCTTTATTTTCGCAAACATAAATTATTTTTACGTGTCTCGAACAATCACTTTCATACAGGGCTGCTTTCCTTGATATTAGGCGGGATTGCGGGTTTGGCGATTTACTTCCGGCCTGATCCTTCCTACATGGGAATAGGACTAACCAGTTTGATCATTGCCTCTGTTTACTTGATTGGCATCGGTCTTATTTCAATGAAACAGCGAAACGATAAAAAGAAACAAGCCGATACGCCAGAATCGGAAGAATCGATGGCCATGCGAAAAGTAGTAGCTTTGTTTATTGCTTACGCTGGCATTATATTTTTCTCAGGCAGTGGATTAAGTATCTCTGGTGATTGGATGGCAAGTACAACCGGGATTTCGGAAACGGCTGTAGGAACTTTACTCATTGCGATGACAACTTCGCTTCCTGACGCTGTCGGCGTCTATGTGGCATTAAAGAAAGCAAATATCAATCTGGCAATAGGAGCGATATTGGGTAGTAATTTATTTAATGTGTTTGTGGTTACGGTATCTGACGCTTTTTACCGATCAGGCAGTCTTTGGTCGGCAGGTGATGTGGTGAACATGTGGACAGCGGCGGTTGGCAGTGCGCTTACGTTTGTCGTTTTGCTGCTGTTGAAGCGCAAGAGAACAAGAAACACATTCACCTATTCGCTTCCTTCCCTGTTCGCTGTTGCCTGTTATATCCTTTTTATCGGTTTTATTCTATATTACTAATAGAATACAATGAAAGGAAGCGACAGGATGATTGTCTTTTTGGACCCCGGCAATAAGGAAACGGCTGAAGAGCTGTTACAAGTACAAATACCAGCTTACAGGAAGGAAGCTGAACGGATAAAGTTTGACGGGATTCCTTATTTGCATGATACAGTGAAATCGATTCAAAGCAGTAAGGAGTCATTTATTGGATTTAAGGAGGAGCAAACACTGGTTGGCGTTCTTGCGTATGAACAGACAGATGAGGACTATGTTATCTCCAGATTATTCGTAGATCCGGAGCATTTTCGAAAGGGGATCGCCAAAGCACTTCTCGGTTTTTTTATGAAAGAAATAGTCCGGAACTCAAAGCCGGTGACGGTTACCAGCGGTACAGAAAATGCACCGGCAATTAATTTTTACGAAAAATCGGGATTTTTCAAAATGAAAGAAGTGATCGTCCAGGAAGGTGTCTCACTCACCATGTTGAAAATGTCCCCGTAAAGGGACAACAGCCTGTTTTTCACTTAAACAGTATATTTGTTTCTGATCATTGAATAGGATAGAGGAGAACATTGATCAGAGGTGAAGCGGATGATTTCATGGTTTACCCTGGGTCTGCTTGGACTGGCCGCATTCCGATTGACAAGATTGCTTGTATACGATGAGATAACGAGTTTTATACGTGCTCCTTTCCATGAAGAAAAAGAAGAAACGTTGGCTGATGGTACAACCGAGGTGGTTATCTATATAAAAGGAAAAGGCGTGCGCAGGTTTATTGGCGAACTATTAAGCTGCCAGTGGTGTACTGGCATCTGGTCGGCAGCCTGTTTGTATGCAGGATATGTATTTTGGCCATTTTACTTCCTGCCGATTATCATCATTTTGTCCGTGGCTGCCATCTCTTCGATATTGGAAGTGATCGTCAGCTTTTTTCTGAGCCAAACTGACCGATGATGCGAATGGAGAAAGGAACCCTAGCCATTAAACCGGCTAGGGTTCCTTTAGTATGTTCTTATTTATTATTTTCTAAACTCCGGGTTCTTTTTCCGCAGCCGCACCCTTTTTTGCTTCCAGCTGCACGGATTCTTTTTGATCTTAATTTTCTTCTGTTCCTTGTATTTCTTTCCGTTTCCTGGGTCATTAGTGACCACTCCTTCTTAATGGTAATCTTGAAAAATGCAATTCCAAACCTTTTTTCCAATGGTGGTTCATGCAAATTTATGAAGATGCTGAGAGGAGGCTTAGCTATGTCGGTTTTAGCTTCAACTGTTCCGATTAAATAAATAATTCTTCACTACTTTATATGCCGCTTTTCAGTTTTAGGAAGGGCGCAAAAAAACATCTCGAAAATATTGAAGGGAAAGCCCTGGTTAGCGATAAACCTTTTTCGTTCCAAAATTTTTACAACCGCAGCCTCCGCTTTTTTTGGCAACGTAATTTCCGGTTGCCGGTTGATTCACCGGAACAGCTTTGACCTTTTTTTTCGTATTGGCATATGCGATCTTCATGTTCATCACTCCTTGACTGGTAATATTCAGGTGTTTTACACAATGACAATTGGCCGGTGATAATAATGTCCGTGGGCAATCGTATATCCCTTCCAGGTAGTCGACTTTGCTTGCAGAGAGACGATCAGCATACAGATGTGTGGTTCAGGATGATGTAAAATGTCTTCCTTTGAAGGAACCGGTGGTGCAGTAGGGTGGGAATGGTAGATGGCCAAGACCTGTTCTTGCTTTGACTGAATATCCTTCATCGTTTTATCCACGGTGTCCTTACTTACAAAGTACCTGTAGCGATGTTTGATTTCACTTTCCAGTTTCCAAATGGAGGATACGCGGTTCGTTGTTCCACTCAGCAGTCCGCATGTTTCATAAGGCAGGCATTCACGGGTATGCTGGATCATTTTTTCCTTTAATCTTGCTGGCAGATAGATAGTTCCTATCCTGCTAGTATTCCAATTCATCTGCCATACTCCTTTTTTTGCTGAAATAGACCCTATATCTTTTATATATGAAGCTTCATGACGTTTTGAACGGGCTGAAGTTTGCCTTTCTTAAATTCTCTTCAAAATCCGCATTCTTGTTAATATTCTATTGATTACCCGCATAGGATGAAAAAGACAGGCAAAAATCACATCCGCTTGGGGGTGGAGTCCAATCGCTGGATATGAAGAATTAAAGGAGAAGCTGACAGCATGGAATCAAGAGACGGCTGCGTATTTAACGCAAATCAGCCAGCTAATAGAAGAACACCACCATAAACCGGTATTGCCGCAGCTCACCAGCTATTTCACTTCATCCATGCATGCAGCCCATCACAAGAAAAAGGAAAACATCCTTTTCGGTGATTTTCATATAAAAAATACGGGGACCCAGCCGGTTCGTGAGCTTAGTATGTGTCTCCGGATACGGACTACTGTTCCTTATGATTTTTCGGGCAAGTACCACCTTCCCAATTCCAATGTCTCTACGCGTCCCCTGTTGAGTGAGTGGGAACGAGTGGAACAGGAAAGCGAGGAAGACTTTTGGTTTAAAAGAATGGGAGATAGCGAGCTGCTTCCTGGAGAAACCGTATCCTTCTCCAATTTTCAATTGAAATGGAAGGCTGACGACAATTACACCACGGTAATAGAAGGATTTGTTTATTGCGACCTGGTGAAGAAAGGAACGACAGCCTTAAATCAAATAAATATTAGCGGCGAAATTTAATCAAGGAGAGGATATTGGCTTGGCAAACAAAGAAATATGACCGGTCTTGGCCGGAACAATCAGCCGGTATGTTGCGGAAAATGAAACAGAATTGTCGGACACAGAAATCATTGACTTGTCCATTCTGCAGCTTCTTATCGAAATGAAGAGCGGGAGGGACCTGTGGACAAGCGAAAAAAAGACGTCCGGTCCTCAATCGCTGCCTGCCGAAATGGTAAAGGAAGTAGAAAATGCGATCGAAGCAAATCGAAGCCAGTTTATTCGATTGATAGATTCCTTGCAATAGGGGGGGACTCACAACATATATTGCCGGTATGTTTTAACAGCGAAACAACATCCTGTTTTTGATATAATAAATGAGATTGATAATCTTTTTTAAATGAATGTAATAGGATGAGAGATAATGCCGAAACGTAAATTATTTCGAAAAAGTTCGCTGGCATACCGGTTTACACGGAGCTGCTTGAAGACGCTTGCTGTGGTTGCCGGAATGTTTATTTGTTTTGCTGGATTGTTTTTGCTTTATGAAAACCATCAAGACCGTCAGGACACGACTGAATCGGATAAGCAGTTGTCAGAGGAAGTCATTGAATATAAGCCGCTTGTACAAAAGTATCTGAAACAGTATGAATTGGAAGAATATACGGGAGTAATTTTAGCGTTGATGATGCAGGAGTCAGGAGGCAGAGGAACAGATCCAATGCAGGCTTCGGAAAGCTATTGTGGAGAAAGAGGTTGTATCGAAGATCCCGAAACCTCGATAAAACAGGGTGTTGCGTATTTTGCGGCTACTCTGGATGAAGCCGATGGTGACGTAAAACTAGCTCTGCAATCATATAATTTCGGCAGAGGATTTATCGGTTATGTGAAAGATCGCGGTGGAGAATATTCGGAAGACCTGGCAGTTAACTACTCAAAAAAGATGTACGAAAAATTGAAATCGACCATTGAGTTCCGTTGTATTCGAGAGGAATCCGAGGAGCTGAATGCGTGCTACGGCGATATTTACTATGTAAATGCTGTACTCGTTTATTACGAGGATGCCAAAGACAAAACAGATACCGACGATGTGAGACTGACAGCGTTGAATAAATAAGCTACCCAAACCGGGTGGCTTTACTTTTTTGAATAAAGGGAGTATGGTAGGGGTTATTGATTTATTTACCTAGGTAAATAAAAGGGGTGACATGTTGGAGGCGAACGGCAAACCTATTCACTTGTTAAAACAAAAGGTGCGTTATTTGAATAAACAGATGGATGAAAGATTGAGAGAATACGGACTCTACCATTCCCAATGGTCGATTCTTTTCTGTCTTTATCATAATGGTCCTATGACGTTGACGGCGATTTGGCAATACTTGCATGTGGAAGCACCGACAGTAACCAGGACGATTAAACGGCTGGAAAGCAAAGGCTGGGTGTATCGAAAACAGGGTGACGATAAAAGGGAGAAAATAATCGGAATTGCCGATAGCGTATATGAAAGGGTGGTGGAAGTTGCGGCAATAGTAGAAGCTTTTGAAGAGGAAATGTTGATCGGATTGTCAAAAGAACAGCAGCATGAGCTAATACAGCTACTGATGGTGGTTGGAAACAAGGAGTGAACGATGAAATGACAAATAAAGGACAACCGATTTGGACCAGGAGTTTTATTAGTGTGTCTTTGACCCACTTTATGGTATTTGTCGCGTTTTATACATTATTGACGACATTGCCGATGTATGTAATGGAGGAACTTGGCGGTAATGAAGCAGAAGGGGGATTGTTGGTGACGATTATGTTGGTTTCGGCCATCATCGTCCGCCCGTTCTCCGGCAAATTATTGGAAGCGGCAGGTAAAAAACGAATACTGGTTGTCAGTGTCCTGTTGTTTGCAGTGACTACCTGCTTGTATATGTGGATGGACCAGTTTACTGGCTTACTAGTACTCCGCTTTTTTCATGGGCTTTCATTTGGTGTTGCAACGACGGCAACCGGTGCGATAGCAGCTGATGTCATCCCCCCTGCCCGGAGAGGAGAAGGGCTCGGGTATTTCGCTATGTCGATGAACATTGCGATAGTAGTTGGGCCTTTTATTGGATTGACTATGCTTCACTATACTTCCTTTCAAAATTTGTTTCTCACATTGAGTCTGATTATGGCAGCCGGTACGGTAATCGCTTTTATGGTACACGTGCCTAAGGAGCTGAACAAGATAAAGCCTGCTGGGAAGCAGAAATGGAGTGTACATGATTTATTCGAGGTGAAGGCATTGCCGGTAGCCTTGATCAGCTGTCTCGTGGCTTTCGCTTACTCCAGTATTATTTCGTTTATATCTGTCTACTCCAACTCTCTGGGACTGTCTGCTGTTTCCAGTTACTTTTTCGTTGTTTTTGCCCTGGTCATGATTCTCTCGAGGCCTTATTTGGGAAGAGCGTTTGACATGAAAGGCCCGGGATATGTCATTTTGCCATGCTTGTTGATGTTTGGGATCGGACTGGCAGTATTGAGTATGACGCAGTCAGCGTGGATGCTGCTAGTATCAGCTGCTTTGATCGGTTTGGGGTATGGATCTCTGCTGCCGAGCTTCCAGACGATGGCAGTCCAAACTGCACCTGCTCACCGCAGCGGCCATGCAACAGCAACATTCTTCACTTTGTATGATTCCGGGATTGCCCTTGGTTCCTATGTTCTGGGTCTGCTTGCAGCTTATATGGATTTTCCAACCATTTATCTGCTCTGTGCGATTGTTCCCGTAGCAGTAATCGGCCTGTTTCTCCTCTATCAACAAAAAGCAAGGCAGCGAAATAAACAGGCAGCTCTTCAACAAGTAGAATAGCTGGACCTGGCCTGGTGGTATGATAGGATGGAAACGAATATATCTTTCAGGAAGATAGAGGGGTGTGCGGAATGTCCAAAAAAATCTATTTCAATCACGATGCTGGGATCGACGACCTCGTGTCCTTATATTTATTGTTGAAAATGGAAGAGGTCGAATTGCTCGGTGTTTCCGTGATACCGGCCGACGGCTATTTGGAAGCAGGGGTGAGTGCCAGCCGAAAAATAATCGACCGGTTTGGTAAAGGTGGCTTTATTCAGGTTGCCAAATCTAATTCGCGCGGCGTTAATCCTTTTCCGAAGGAATGGCGGATGCATACCTTCCATGTCGACGCACTGCCGATTTTAAATGAAGGAAGTGTAATGAAGGCACCTGTCAGCTACTTACCGTCTCATGAGCATATGATCGAGAAGGTTCGCTCCAATCCGGAAAAAACGACGCTGTTGTTCACAGGTCCACTTACTGATTTGGCAAGAGCTCTTGATGAAGCGCCGGATATTGAAAACAAAATTGAAAAGCTGGTATGGATGGGTGGAACTTTTCAATCCAAAGGCAATGTAGAAGATCCTGAACATGACGGCACAGCGGAATGGAATGCTTTCTGGGATCCGGATGCAGTGGCCAGAGTTTGGGAAAGTAGTTTGACCATCGACATGGTCGCGCTGGAAAGTACGAAGCAGGTGCCATTAACCCCTCAGGTAAGAAAGGATTGGGCGGCACTTCGTAGCCATGAAGGGATGGATTTTCTCGGCCAGGCATATGCGGCTGTTCCAGCGCTGGTCTATGATGAAACAAATTCGACCTATTACTTATGGGATGTTTTGACTACTGCTTGTATCGGAAATCCCGATTTGGTCAAAGCAAAGACCGTATACAGTAAAGTCCACACCGAGTTTCCGAAGCAAGGCAGAATATCAATGGTTGAAAGTGGTCGTCCCGTCCAATTGGTTTACGATGTGGCCGCTGAGCAATTTTTTGCTTATATTGCCGAGTTAGCGAAAAAGTGAGGTCGAAAAAGAGTTCTTGTCTTGTTAACGGAATAACCTATAAATAACGTACTAGTCCAGATTTTTCAAAGTCTGGACTGTTTTTTCTTTGCAAATCTTGGATGGTAATTGAAAAGGGGGATTTGTTTAGTTAAGGATGTGGAGTTTGGGAGAGTTATTTTAAGTAATTGGCAGGGCTGTAAAATAAAAGAAACCTTTTTTAGTTGCTTACCGTAATTTTAGTATTGGAAATAAATTCAAAACTAGGGGTGTAATGATGGATTACGGTTTATTACTTATTGGTATAGCGCTTTTACTGGTATCCTATTTAGTAGCGGTGAAAAAACAAACAGGCTTATTAGCTGGGTTCAATGAAAAAGCGATAAAAAATAAAGAGTTATTAGGGAAAGTGGTGGGAGGATTTTTTTCCTTCCGTTAGGCTTGTTAGTAGTGATAAGTAGCATTATTGAGTATCCCTATGAAAATACCGTTCTTGTAATTGCGATGTTAATTTTATTGGCAAATGTGTATTTGTATATCAATCGAAAATTACTTGACTAACTCCTGATGTGCAGCCGTAGTAGCATAAAGCGTATTTTATATAGTTTTTTTACTCTTACTGATGGTGCAGTCAATCATCTACTGCGGTTTGGTAGGATCACCCAACGTTTATATACCATCTTCTTCACAGTAATAGATCTAGGGATGTCTTTTTTACTGTGAATATCAGCGCCTTACACTTCCGGCGGAAATTTTAACGGATTCCCCGACAATGTTTTGGGCTGCATCCGTCAGCAAATAGCAAATCGTGTTGGCAACCTCTTCCGGTTTCGTAATACTGCCGGAGGGAAGTCCTTCTTCCACGATTTTCAGCTGTTCTTCAAACGAGCGATTTTGTTTTTCCCCTTTATTCTTGATCGCGTTCCGTCCCATACTTGTATCCACGTAGCCAGGGCAGACTGCGTTCACTCTTACTCCGTGTTCAATTGCCTCTAGAGAAAAAGAATGGGTGAACCCAATCAGGGCAAACTTGGAGGCCGAATAAGCGGTGTTTCCATGAGTACCTCTTAGACCTGACAAAGATGATACATTGACAATCGCCCCTTTGCCCTTAGCTTTCATTTGTTTGTAAACCTGCTGAGAAAGCAGGACGGGCACCGTATAATTGAGGTGCATGATTTTTTCTATTTCGTCTTGCTCAAGCTCTTCTACGAGTCCGCCACCACCAATACCGGCACTGTTTACAAGCAATGTGACATTCCCGATTGCTTGTTGTGCGGATGTTACAAGGCTGGTACGCTCGTGGTCATCGCTGATATCGGCCCGGTGTGCTAGTACCTTTGTGTTTGGATAGTTATCGATGATTGTTTGTTTTAACTTATCGAGCTTTTCTTCATTCCGACCAGTTATCGTCAGGTTGGCGCCCATTTCAGCAACAGCCAAAGCCGTCTCATAACCGATTCCTCCCGTAGCACCGGTTATTAAAGCATGCTCTCCTTGCAATGCATTCGAAGCAAAAACACTCATCTGTAAACCACCCTTTCGTAAATCACTAATACCAATCATTACCCCGCCCGGATTGTAACTAATCATGAGAAGAAGTCCTTATCAGGGCTTTTCGGGGTCGCTTTTCGGTTTTCGGGGTCAGTCCCCATACACAGAAAATCACTCAGTTTCCCCTCCAGCGGGGACAGTCCCCAAATGGCTATAAATTAAAGCGATGTTCTCTGTAATTATTGATACGGCGGGGTTGAAGGCTAATGGGGGTCAGTCCCCCGAAGGCTCGGATTTATCAAAACAACCTTAGGAGGGTCAGTCCCCTCACACCTTTCAATACTCGATTTTGCTCCTTTTGGGGACTGACCCCCGCATTGACTTGGATGGGTTCTTGTTTGGTGGTTAAGTTTAGATCTGCTGCTGGGTGGCAATTAGTAGTATAAATCTAGAAGGGAGTGTTTGATCGATGCAAGCTGTTACTTTTCAGGGAAAGGATAACATCCAGGTTAAGCAGGTAGAAGATCCGACCATTCAAGAAAATTCGGATATAATTGTCAAAATAACGGCTACAGGCATTTGTGGTTCTGATTTACATTTGACGAAAGGTACCATCCCTCTCGGAGAAGATTATGTCATTGGCCATGAGCCGATGGGAATAGTCGAGGAAGTTGGCTCCGAAGTCAAGAATTTGAAAAAAGGCGATCGTGTGGTTATTCCATTCAATATCGGCTGTGGCGAGTGTTTTTATTGTAAAAACCAAATGGAAAGCCAATGCGATAACTCCAACCCGCATGGCGATGCCGGTGCTTTGTTTGGATACTCCGAGCAATTCGGAAACTACCCGGGTGGCCAGGCGGAATACTTACGCGTCCCTTATGCTGATTTTACATCTTTCAAAGTTCCCGAAAATAGTCCATTGGATGACGAAAGTGTCTTATTTCTGTCAGACGTTATACCAACCTCCTATTGGAGCGTGGAACACAGTGGGGTGAAATCCGGCGATACGGTAGTTGTGTTAGGCTGTGGACCTATCGGACTGATGACCCAGAAGTTCGCTTGGCTTAAAGGGGCAGATCGCGTGATTGCTGTGGACCAGGTTCCACACCGGTTAGAGCACGCCAAACGGGTCAATAAAGTCGAAACGTACGATTTCAGCGATAACAGTGAACTTGGTGCCCTGCTTAAGGAAAAAACCCAGGGCGGAGCAGATGTTGTTATTGATTGTGTCGGCATGGATGGAACGGTTCCAGAAGGAGAATCGTTTGGCTCCGAACTGGATAATCAGGTTGGGACCATCCGTCCGATTGTGACAGCATCCCAAGCGGTCCGTAAATTCGGTACGGTACAATTAACAGGTGTGTATGGAAGCAATGCGAACGATTTTCCGCTTGCAGACTTTTTCTCGCGCAATGTTTCCCTGAAAATGGGACAGGCCCCTGTTATCCATTTAATGCCGGAATTATATAATATGGTCGAGAATGGCTATATCGATCCAACCGATATCATTACCCACCGAATGGATTTAAAGGACGCTGCCAATGCCTACAAAATTTTTGATGAAAAATCTGATGGTAATATCAAAGTCGTTTTAAAACCATAAGGAAAATCATTAAAAGTTAACAAGACCACCCCGATTGTGCTTTGGGGTGGTTTCCAAATGGTTCGAAACAAAAATAAAGAAACATTACAGTTCCAAAACTTGCGGACTGCCTTCTTCCGTATTCATCAGCCGGATTTTACTCGGTTTTATTTCCAATACGACAAAATTGGGATCGTCCGGTCCTTCAAACCATGCTTTCAGTTTGTCGTTCCATATTTTTTCCTTGATGTCAGGTGATGCTTTGATTGCAGCTGTTCCTTCTATTTCCAAATAAGCATCTTCGAGTCCTTCTCCTTTGTAACCAAGCAAAATATGGACATCATTGTTTGCCTCGATGTCTTCCACTTTATGGGTGTCTTTATCCGTGGCAGAGAACAAGGTAAAGTTTTCGTTGAAGAACGTCATATAGCGTGAAAAGGGCTTTCCATCCTTTACTGTTGCCAATGTTCCGATCAAGTCACTATCCAGAATACTGACTGCTTTGTCTCTTATTTTACTTTGCTCCACACTGTTTGCTCCTTCTTTTTAGGATTGTATGATTAGGTTGCCTATATTTACGGCTTCTAAAACAAATTTTTGAAAATCCGTGCGCCTTTCTCCGTAGGCGGATAAGTAAATCGATGGTATACTGTGAAACGGAACGGACTTAAAGTTAGGAGAAAGTTGTCTATGATTATCATTGTATCCGCTATTTGTGTTGTCGTAGTCGCTCTTATTATCGGGTTATCACTTCTTACAACTTCAAAGGGATACGCCTATAAACATACGGTAGATCCGCATCCGGATGACTCGCCGAGCCAGGAAACGGTAAACGAAGAGCATCGAGAGGAAGAAAAAAACTAGACAAAATGAAAAAGATTAGCCAAAGTTTTGGGACTGTCTGAAGCGACTAAATTTTTTTAGTGAAGTAGCGCTCAGGCGGTCTTTTTTGTTTTATTGGAGGAAGACTGTGTTTTAGAACTCTCAGGAAGGGCTAAAGTTTTGTAAAGAAAAGGAGGGTGGCTTTTGACAGACCAACCAAAATGGCCATGGTTAGCAGAGCAACGATGGGACGATTTGCTGTTTATCCATTGGCCGATTCCATACGAAGATTTAAGGCCCCATGTTCCGGAGCAGTTTGAGTTGGAGACATTTAATGGAGATGCCTGGATAAGCATTGTACCTTTCCAGGGAAACAAAAACCGTTTTCGAGGAATGCCGACACCGATTCCATTTGTGTCTTCATTTTTGGAATTGAATGTCAGGACATATATTCGTTATAAGGGAGAACCCGGGGTATATTTCTTTTCCTTCGATGCAGACAGCAATGCGGCTGTGGCAGGAGCAAGAACAGTGGTTTCGCTTCCTTATATGAAAGCGAAGATGTCCATAAAAAGAACCATGCAAGAAGTTTTATTTCGCAGTCAGCGTATACAAAAAAATGCGCATTCCGCACGCTTCTATGCTCGTTACCGGCCGACCTCACAAGCCTCTTTTGCTAAGTTCGGCTCGTTGACGCACTGGTTGGCCGAACGTTATTGTCTATTCAATATTAAAGGAGATAAAGTATTGAAAGGTCCGATTAACCATTCTCCCTGGAAGCTACAGGAAGCGGAATTAGAGGTGGAGATGGACGATTTGGTTCCGTTTCTTCCGCAGAAACACTTTTCTGCAGCTCCTTTAGTCCATTATTCGAAAACAAAGAAGGTTCACTTCTATCCATTTGAAACCGTTGGAGAGAAAAAATAGGAAACCCCGGCCGCTACGGCCGGGGTTTCTATTACTATCAGTTAATCGCATCCCCTTCAGTTGGAGGGCGATCCTATTTGTTACAAACTTGCTTTCAGGATTTCGAGGGAATCCTGCTTGTTGAGTTTTTTGAAGTTGCCGTATTCACTGTTGGCAGTTACTGTTTTCTCTGCCATTAAGTCAATACTGTCTTCCTGGATATCGTAATCTGACAAGCGAGAAGGTGCGCCGATACTGTTCCAGAATTCGCGCAGTTTTTCAATCCCTTCCAGCCCGACTTCACGATCGGATTTTCCTTCTGGGTCTACGTCAAATACCCGGACAGCCAACTGTTTAAAGCGACCAGGATTTTCATCGATCGTATGCTTCATCCAATTAGGGAAGATGATCGCAAGGCCTCCTCCGTGAGGGATGTCATGAACGGCTGAAACAGCGTGCTCCAGGTTATGCGTTGCCCAGTCACCTCGGTAACCCATATTGACGACACCGTTTAATGCCATTGTTCCATTGTATAAAATTGTTGCCCGGTGCTCATAGCTTTCCAGGTTGTCAAGCAGTTTTGGAGCTGTCTCCATGACGGTGAGCAGCAAGGATTCAACCATGCGATCCTGTAGTATGGTATTGCTTTCCTTGTGGAAGTAATGCTCTAAAGCATGAGACATCATATCGACAATCCCGTAGATGGTTTGGTCCCGCGGTACAGAAAAAGTATTAACAGGATCCAATATCGAAAATCTAGGGAAAGTATAAGGGCTTCCCCATCCATACTTTTCATTCGTTTCCCAATTGGTAATAACCGAACCGGAGTTCATCTCTGAACCTGTAGCAGCCAAGGTCAAAACCGTACCAAATGGAAGGGCATCTGTAGCAGCTGCTTGCTTGGTGACAATATCCCATACGTCGCCGTCATACTTAGCACCGGCTGCAATCGCTTTGGTGCAGTCGATTGTACTTCCGCCACCAACTGCCAAAAGGAAGTCGATCTCTTCCTTTTTACAAATTTCAATTCCTTTACGGGCAGTAGATACTCTTGGATTCGGCTCTACACCAGATAGTTCGAAAACTTCCGCGTTGATCTCAGCCAATGTGTCTTTTACATCGTCATAAAGGCCGTTTCGCTTAATACTTCCGCCGCCATAGACCATCAATACTTTTTTACCGTATTGTGGTACCTCTTCTTTAAGCTTTTCCAACTGTCCCTTACCAAAAATCAATTTAGTTGGATTGTAATATGTAAAGTTTTGCATATTAATCAGCCTCCTTTTCTACAATAATGACGAATTCACAAATCGTTGTAAAGAAATATACAATCAAGGAGGCTGTCGCTCAATCACTTTAGATTAGGAACTTACCATCGTGCCGCCATTCACATGAATAACCTGACCGGAAACGTAAGATGCATCATCAGAAGCAAGGTACACGTAGGCCGGGGCAAGCTCATAGGGCTGGCCGGCCCGTTGAAAGGGGACGTCCTGTCCGAAGGTCGTTACAAATTCTGCGGAAAAACTGGAAGGAATTAACGGCGTCCATATTGGCCCGGGAGCTACGGCATTTACCCGGATCGGTATGTTTGCAAGATTTTGGGATAAGGCACGTGTGAACCCGACAATTGCTCCTTTGGTCGCTGTGTAATCGATCAGTTTTTCATTTCCTTCATAAGCTACGACGGAAGCGGTATTGATGATGGCGCTCGATGCTTGTAAATAAGGAAGAGCTGCTTTGGTTAAAAAGAAAAAAGCATATATATTGGTTTTGAACGTATCCTCCAATTGCTCGGAGGATATGTCGAGAAGACTGTTTTGAGGGAATTGCACACCATGGTTATTGACAAGCACATCCAGCCTTCCGAAGGTTTCGATGGTTTTCGCTATTACGGCCACACAGTTTTTTTCTTCACGCAAATCCGCGACCATGAGCAGGCAACGCTTACCTAGACTCTCGATGCGTTGTTTGGTGCGATAGGCATCTTCATTTTCATAAGAAGAATAATAGGCGATGACGACGTCTGCTCCTTCCTTGGCAAAAGCGATAGCAACTGCTGCCCCGATACCGCTGTCCCCCCCGGTTATGACAGCAACCTTTCCGGTCAGCTTTCCTGACCCGCAATAATCAGGGTTTTCTACAATCGGTCTTGGGTTCATCAGCCCTTCGATTCCGGGTTGCTTTGTTTGGTGTTGAGGCGGGAATCCAGCCTTCACTTTTTCATCTTCTTGCTTAGTATGGAGTTCATTCTTCATTCGTTCCACCCTCCTGGTCAAAAGTCTATTCTTCCGTACATTATTCAGCGAACTACAACAGTGTTACTGATAGACAAAGCATGCAGCTTCCTTAATTGACGGCCTGTTAACTGGAAAAGCCGTCGTCTCGAGCTATGCCAAACCAGCCAGCTATTTCTCTGTATAAATTCGGTGTATCTCTCGAACAATAAACGAGATAAAGCTGGAGGGATACAGATGAAAAAAGAGGGATCAAGCCAGAAAAAAATACGATGGTGGCAGCTTTCCATGATTGGTATCGGTTGTATTATCGGTACCGGTTATTTTTTGGGATCCAGTATTGCCATCAGACAGACCGGTCCATCTGTTTTGTTTGCCTTTATGTTGGCGGCAGTGGGTACCTATGTCGTATTTGATGCACTTGCCAGAATGACTGCAGAGCACCCGGCTGAAGGCTCTTTTCGTTCTTATGCCAAAAAAGCTTACGGTCACTGGGCTGGATTCAGTAATGGCTGGGTATATTGGTCATCAGAAATGCTGATCATGGGCAGTCAGTTAACTGCACTCGGTATTTTTTCGCAGTTTTGGTTTCCCAAAGTGCCGTTGTGGGTGCTTGCATCGGTGTTCGGCGTGCTGGGGCTGATTGTCATTCTCACTGGCGTCAGTGGTTTTGAACGTTTTGAAAATATTTTCGCCGTAGTGAAGGTGGCAGCCATTCTCATGTTTATCATCATCGCCATTTTGGCGATTTCAGGTGTGCTAAATGGCCAAAAAGAGGATCCTTCCTTTTCCTTCGGCTTTCAAGAGTTGTTCCCGAATGGTTTGGTAGGGTTTTGGACGGCGTTGATTTTTGCATTTTATGCGTTCGGTGGCATTGAAGTAATGGGAATCATGGCCAACGAATTAAAAGAACCGAAGGATGCTCCGAAGTCGGGGAAAATTATGTTGTTATCGCTCACTGTCATCTATATCGCCTCTCTGTGGCTAGCCTTACATCTTGTGGCTTGGAACAAATTTTCTACGGACGAAAGCCCCTTTATCTTGGCACTGGATAAATATCATATTGCCTTTGTTCCCCATGTGTTTAATGGGGCGCTGATCATTGCAGGTTTTTCCACAATGGTGGCATCTTTATATGCAATTACAACTATTCTTGTCAGCTTAGCAAAGGATGGCGATGCTCCTAAATTGTTTACTAAAAAAGTTGGTAAAAGGGAACTGCCGCTACGCGCTCTTTGTCTGACTACCAGCGGATTAATTTTGTCTATCGTTGTTTCGTTGTTATTGCCTGACAAGATTTATGAGTATTTCACCACGGCAGCAGGTTTGATGCTGCTCTACACCTGGCTGTTCATTCTTCTTTCTTATAAGAAGGTAATGAAACCAACAGGTATGCAGCTGGTGAAAAGGTTTTTCGGATTGCTCTTAATTTTATTGGCAGTTTCCGGAACATTGTTTGATAAATCAAGCAGACCAGGATTTTTCATCAGTTTAGGTTTTTTGCTGCTTATCGGATTGATCACTTTATCGATGAAAAAGAAATGGAAACAGAAAACGGCCTGATTTCAGGCCGTTTTTATATGGAGTTCCTAATAACGTTTTCTGTAAAAAGGATGAGATGTAATTAGGTTAACGTGGGCGTTGGTGGAAAGGACAGCTTTGACTGGAGGTTTGATCATCCCTTAAAAAGTATTGTTTGGCTTCAAAGTTATCCTCCTGGCCATACGTATTCAAGTCCGGATGAGGAGGTACTTCATCATAGGCCGTCAATCTTTCCCTGATTTTTTCCTTTATGGACGGCGAGGAGGGCTGGTGGTTGAATTGCTCAAATGCCCATCTTGGAGTAAAGGCGAGGAGAAAACAAGGGAAACTGCGGCTTTTTCGCTTTTGGTGGCTTGGAGTAGCCGTATATAGAAAATAACGTTCACCGTAAAAACAATATTCCCATAGGGATTCAGCTGGATGAACAGGGATTTCATCAGGCCAATCAAGGGGATCACGCTGATGGAGATCGGTTAACAGCTTCCAAAATAAGCGTTCATAACCGCGAACGGTATCGTGTTGATCGTCTTCAAAGAATAGGATGAGAGAAGTATAACGGCCGTATTCTTTATAGGAATGACTATACTGTGCAAGCAGGTTTGCCGCCAAATCGACAGCATGGTCGCTGGTGAGCCCAGGCAGAAATCCAAACCGAAAATGTTGCAAAGCAGCCCCCTGTAATGCCGGAATACAAGGGAAACGGTGTTTTTTGTCAGCTAACTTTTCAAGGAAGGCATGATAGTTGGCATAGTGGAAGTCGCTTATTTCTTCCGGTCGTTTAAGTAAATCCTTGCTTGTATAAAGCTTCATGAATCGTCACCCTTTCCCTGTTAATTTATTACCAGGAGCGGAGATGGGTGACTGTCCATTGTTAGCTTAAAGGAATAGCAATGCAGCTGCCTGCCAGCCGAAGTAGATACCAAAGCCAATCAGGGAGAGTCCGGACAGGACGGATATGATGATAAGAAGCCGGTCGGTCAGGAATCGGCGGAAACTGCTGGCTACGAGGGCCATGGAGATGTCCCATATAATCAATCCAAGTATCACGGCACTGCTGTAAAGCAGAAGATGGGTGGTATCATATTGAGCCGCCGTTTTCGCCAGCACGGAACCGTATATACCGAGCCAGAACAAAATGGTTAGCGGGTTGGATAATGCCAAAAAAAATCCGGTGAAAAAGGTTTTCGAGGCTTCGTTCGCTTCTCCACGGTCTTGTTTACTGGATAGCTTTCCGGCACTTAGCAGGCTTTCAAAGCCAGTATATAACAAGACAAAACACCCAAATGACCAAAGGAACGTTTTCATGAATGGAGTTTCCAAAAAATGAACGATACCGAAATAAACGGTTAACATATACAAGACATCGGCTGCTAAAGAACCGAGTCCAATCAACCAGGCGTGGAAAAAACCGCTTTTGATACCCTTGTCTAATTGCGCCGCATTGATTGGTCCGATTGGAGCGGCTAATGAAAGCCCCAAAAATACGTAGCTAAAAAAAATGCCCACTTTTATCTCTCCCTTATGGATCGCTTGTACAGTTTATTCATCGGGAAGAAGACTTATCACTGGAAAATGGCAAGCTAGGCATTCATCGCTGGAACCAAAGGACTAACTGTTGATAAAATGAATGGACAAATGCAAAAGCTGGTGATAGAAATGGGTATCAACGAATTGATTATTTACATAGTGGCTGTGTTCTTTGTTTTGGGAGCCATTGATAGGTGTATCGGCAACAAATGGGGACTTGGGGAAAAGTTCGGTGAGGGATTTCAGACAATGGGATCGATAGCGTTGGCGATGGTGGGGATCATTTCATTGGCGCCAGTACTTGCCAAAATTCTTACCCCTTTGGTATTGCCTGTTTACAGTCTGATAGGTGCAGATCCTGCTTCTTTTGCCAATACGATTTTGGCTTTGGATATGGGAGGATATGCTTTGGCTGAAGCGATGTCACAAACAGAACAGGCAGCGCTTTTTTCCTGGGTGTTTCTCGGTACAATGCTTGGACCGACTATTGCTTTTACGATACCGATTTCCTTAGGAATGATTGAAAAACAGGACTATCCCTATTTTGCCAAAGGGATATTGCTTGGTATTGTTACCGTTCCGGTAGGATGCCTTGCCGGTGGTTTGATTGCCGGTCTTGATTTTGCGATGATCATTCGAAATTTGGTTGTGCCCGTTCTGCTTGCGGCTTTGATTGCAGTCGGATTGTGGAGAAGGAAAGAAAAAGTGCTAGTTGTTTTTTCGTTATTTGGTAAAGCCGTACAGTTGGTTGCTGTGACAGGGCTCGCGTTGATAGGAGTTGAAACGCTCACCGGTTTGGTAATCATTCCGGGAATGCTCCCCATCAATGAAGGAATACAGATTGTCGGAGCCATCGCTTTATTCTTGGCCGGCGCTTTTCCCATGATGGCATTTATTACGAAAATAGGCGGAAAAACGTTGCGGAATATAGGGAGAAAAGCGGGAATGGATAAGGTTTCAACCGCAGGCATGCTGGCATCGCTTGCGCATGTTATCCCGATGCTGGCCATGTTGAAGTCGATGGAACCGAGGGGAAAGGTTGTCAACGTGGCTTTTGCTGTCAGTGGTGCCTTTGCTTTTGGAGGTCATCTGGGATTTGTCGCTGGGGTCAATCAGGATATGGTGTTTGCTGTGGTAGCAGGAAAACTGATTGGGGGAGCCAGCGCAGTGGCACTTGCTTTTTTTATCACACCAAAGCCGGCAGATCATGGGGAGGAGCAAGCGTAAGTAGTGAAATATTGCGGTTCGGAGAACTTTTCGGTTAACTTGTTACAAAAAATTGCTAAAAAAACCGGCTTTGACAGGAGGCCACTGAAAAAGTCCTTTTAATCTAAAGTGGCCGTTAACGCTCGTTGTTGATTCCGCGAATCGCTTGTCGGTGGATTCTTGCCGCGGGCACGGCCTCAGCTAACTTGGTCAAGAAAATCACTTGACCAAGTGGATCTTCGGCTCGCGCTGTTCCCGCAGGCGTCACCACCGCTTGCTCATCGTGGAATTACCAAGGGCCAATCTAAAAAGAGTTGATTTTCTTTGATTTAAAAAAGAAAATCAACTCTTTTGCAAACGTAAAACGAATCGTTAAACTAATGAAGGAATATTTCCGCACCGACCGCTTTTTTAAAATTCTACCTCTCATAAAACTCCAGTTTTTCAGTGGTCTCTTTGACAGCCGGCTTTTTTTGCTCGTTAATGGGTAAGCGATTGTTGCGTTTGTTTAAGGAGTCGCAATAAATCATCTGCTTGTTGCAGTTTATGCTGCTCTTCTTCCTTTAACAGACTGAACTGTTGGTGGGCGAGCGCCACTTGTTCCTGGGCATAATTGAGGTGGTTTTGCGATTCGGTAAATTTGGCAGGATCCGTCTGGGCAAGCGCTGTCCATCGTTGTGCTCGTTTGACGGCTGTTGCAGCTGCTTCCACCAAATTAGATTCCGTGTTCATACCTGCCACCTCCCAGCTATTAATGAACTTCTTTTGTTTCTTCGGCGATGGCTTCATCGTAAGCCGAAATTAATTTAGCCATTTCTTCCTCGGAAACATCTAGTAAAAACTCATCGTCATCTTCATGGAGAATTCGTTTCATCTTAAGTTCGTTTCCGGATGAGTAGAGGATGTACTCTTTGTTATCCATTTCTATGACCGCATCTACTTCATAATCCTGTTGGTTCCCTGCTTCATCTTCTATGGAGATGGTCTCAAGATTTTCTTCTGGTTGCTTCAATTGTCTCACCTCTGTATTAGGTTTTACTGCATTATTAAATTTATTCACAGATGAAAATGGAATCAGTCTGTTTAAAAGTATCAAAAAAAAGGAAAATTATAACGGAATACAAAATTTCGAGGAGGGGTTTACGAATGAGTGATGTACTGTTTACATCCCATGCCACAGCAAAAGGCGGTAGGAATGGCCATGTGAAATCCGATGATGGAATGATTGATTTGGATTTAGTCAATCCGGCGGACGATTCTACTTCGAAAGGATCCAATCCTGAACAGTTATTTGCTGCCGGTTATTCCGCTTGTTTTGACGGGGCGTTAAATTTAGTGGCCAGCAAGCAAAAGAAGGATATCGATTCCACTATTACTGCCGATGTTGATTTTCTGAAGGATCCGGAAGATAACGGCTTTAAAATTGGTGTTACGCTAAACGCTGAAATCAAAGGTGTATCCCAAGATGAAGCAGAAAAGCTGGTAGAGGAAGCGCACAAGGTATGTCCATACTCGAAGGCAACCCGAGGGAATATTAACGTTAAACTGAACACCAAGGCTGTTTAAACGAAACAGGACGGAAGATGGAAAACCAGGATGGCCCAGCTCTATAGGAGCCAGGCCATCCTGGTTTTTGTTTTCATTAAAGTGATTACATGCTTAGTGCCTTTTTTGCCAGCAGCATGTCATGCTTGAATAACTTATTTAAATCATAAGCAGGGTAATTCCCCTGTTTATACATGAATTGGAAAACTCGATCATGCAGTTGAATCATTTTATTTAATTGGTTGACTAGTACATTTTTCAAAGCAGGTGTAGCAGTTTCGGTAATGGCGATGCTATAATTGCGTACTGCTGTTTTAGACAAAACGAGCAAATCGCCCTGGAACAGTGTTTCGTCCATTTGTTTTCTTTCCTCGTCTTCCTCTCTTGGCGTAAGCGGATAAAATGCCAGCAACTCGTGCAAACTGGCTTCGATTTCCTTGATTGCTAACTGATACAATCCTTTCAGTTCGGAATTTTTAATATGGGGCAGTGTGGTCTTTAATTTCATCAGCCCAATAGAGTTAAAAGCAGTAAGTTCATGCAGTTCAAGTGATTCATGCCAAGCTAACTTTTTATCCAATGCTAAACAACTCCCCTGTCTGTTTAAAAATGTCTCTTCATTGTATGTAGATACCGATTTTTTGGTTCACGTGCCGATTTAATCGGAGGATATGCAGGTTCATGCGGAAGGTTTTCGTTGTGTTTTCAGCTCGCTTGGCAATTGGATGTTTGACTGTCCCCTCCGCAATGTAGTTAACTAAATGACAGTAGATCTCTGGAAAAGGGAGCTGGTGTTGGATAAACCCCATAATCATATAAATGGAATGCTATCACAGATAGAAGATGAACAGAAATAAGCAAGGAGAGGGAGGGAATTGGTCAAAGTAAATGTCCGCCAACAAGGAAGGGGATGCTAGTCTGTCAGGAATAGACAGCCTTTTTAAACGAGAAGTGGCAAGGACAATCTGACCGTGTAGTGCCCCTCCTTGGAGATATGTTGGTAGAATTGAAAATAATACAGGGGGAAGGTAAATGTTCAAAATAAGGAAAGGAAGGCTGGATGATTTTCCAGAGCTTCTGGAAATTTACAAAGAACTGCAACAGCGCAGAGTCGAAGCGAAGCCGGAATATTTTAAACAAAGTCAGGAACCGATCAACCGGCAAGATCTGTCGGAAATATTGGAAGATGAGCGAAAACGGTTATATGTCGTTGAGAAGGATGGAGCTATTCAGGCATTTACGGTTTTTAAAGGGATTAAGCAGGCAGAAACAGCGTTGTATAAGGAACGCCGGGTTATCAAAGTGGAAGAACTGTACATTAAACAAAATCAAAAATACAAAGGGATCGATCAATATTTGTTTGAAAAGATTAAGCAGTTTGCTACCAATATCCAAGCCACGGAAATAGAACTCGAGCTTTGGGAATATGATCAGGAATTGATTGATTATTATGAAGAAAGACTGGAATTGATACCGAAAACGAGAACAATGGTTTTTTCTATCAGCGACCAGGGGGGAGAATAGTATGACAAAAGTGAGAACAAAGATTCTTTTTATCGGTGCAGGAAGAATGGCCCAAGCTATTATTGGCGGTTTAGCAGGGAATGAGCGGTTTTCCATTACTGCTTCAAACAATGACAATGAGGAACGGCTTCACTATGTTAAGGCCGCCTATGGAATTTCTGTATCGAACGATTGGCGGCAAGAAGTTGCCAATTCCGATATCGTTCTGCTGGCTATGCCGCCCGAAATTCATCCCCCATTGCTGGAAGATTTAGCACGATTGATCGACAATCAGCTCGTCATAACGGTTGCTGCCGGCATCTCTCCATCTCTTTTGGAAGATGCATTGCCAGAAGGTACACCTGTAGCCTGGGTCATGCCGAATACAGCCGCCAGATTAAGTGAATCAAGTACGCTTTATGCTGCCGGAAAACATGTCGAATTACATCATAAGCAGCTTCTGGAGGAGATTTTAATGGGAATCGGAGCGTTCGAAAACGTCACAGAGGAGCAGCTTTATGAATTAACGGCGATTACCGGGAGTGCTCCGGCTTTCATTTACCGGATTGCTGAATCGTTAAAAAACCAGGCAGCTGCTGTCGGTATTTCTGAACAGCAGGCACGGAAACTGGTCGCACAGATGATAGCGGGATCTGCGGCGATGTTGCAAACAGGGGAAGATCCTGCGGAATTGGCTGACCAGGTTGCGACCCCTGGAGGTTCGACGGCAGCAGGCTTACGTGTATTGGACGAGAAGGGTATCGATCAACTCATGCAACAGGCTGTTACAGCCTGCAGGGAGAAGAGCAGGCAGGACCACTAAGAGATTGGCAAAAAGGATAAAGGAAAGTGCACTGGTTTTCTCGGCCACGCATTAGGATGCGTTCTCTTTTTAACACGATATTTCCGGATGGAAGATGCCCTTGCTGGGTAATTTATTTTTGCATATTAATATATTTAGCAACTTTCCTAAAGAAACCCAGGCGACTACACGCCTGGGTTTTCTATCAGTTTTCATTAGTTGGAGAGGACGTCTGGGAAGGAGAAAGGTGATCCTTTATTTTGGTCTCACTGCTGGAAGCGACATTGTCCAGCATTCCTTTAAGATCAAAGCCAGATACATCCTTCAATGTTTCTGGAAGCTGGCTCATTAATTTGGTAACATAGTTACTCATTCTGGCAGCGCCATCACCTTCACCATTTCCATTATCGACTACGGTTACTTTATCGATAGATCGAACCGGATCCGCAATTTTACCGGCAAATTCAGGAAGCATTTTGATAATCATTTCCAAGATGGCTGCTTCCCCATATTTCTCCATGGCTTCGGCGAGTTTCTCTTTTGCTTCCGCTTCCGCCAGACCTTTTTGACGGATGGCATCCGCTTCTGCTTCACCGTCCAAGCGAATTTGCTCTGCTTCTGCTTCCGCATTTTTAACGCGGGTCCATTTGTCTGCTTCGGCTTTTTGTTCTGCAGCATAACGTTCTGCTTCCGCTTTTTTCGATATGTTTGCTTCATATTGCCGTTGCTTTCGCTGTACTTCACGTTCATCCAAGTCGATTTGTTTGTTCTTCTCTACCAGCTGGATTTGCATTTCTTCTTCCATAACCTGTTGTTGTGCCTTCGCTTCCTGTAATTTATATGCCGTGTCGGCAGCAGCTTTGGCAGTATCCTGTTCTTGTTTATAGGAAGCTATTTTCAATTCTTTTTCTTTTGTTGCTTCTGCGATTTGCGTTTCGCTCTGAAGCTCAGCGCTTTTACTTTCCCGTTCAGCACTTGCTTTCTGGATACGCGCGTCACGCATGGCATTTGCCTCGGCAATTTGAGCATCTCTTTTAACCTCAGCAATTCGTGGTTTCCCCAAAGCCTCCAGATATCCGTTTTCGTCCTGAACATCCTTTATGGTGAATGAAACAATCTGCAGTCCCATTTTCTTTAAATCAACTGCCGCCTGGGTTTGCACTTCCTGAGCAAACCGCTCCCGATTTTTGTAAATCTCTTCTACTGTCATGGTTCCAAGGATGGCGCGCAGATGTCCTTCCAACACTTCCTGCGCTTCTTTACGCAGTTCGGCATCGTCTTTTCCCAAAAATTGCTCACCAGCTGTAGCAATCCCTTCTGTCGTGCTTTGTACTTTGATAATGGCTGTACCATCAGCCATTACTGGCACGCCATTTTCCGTGTACACATTCGGAGTTGAAATATCCAAGCTATGGGAGCGAAGACTGATCCGCTCTTGCTGTTGGAAGATGGGCAGAATAAAGGCACCGCCGCCCCGAACAATTTTTATCCCACTCCCGTCATTTGCCTTATGTACATTTTTACTTCCGAGAAAGCTTCCGGTAACAATCATGGCATCATCAGCACCTACTGTTTTATAACGGACAGCAAACAAAATGGCAAATGCTAAAATAACAGCAATGATAACCCCGATTACAATGATAAAATCCATAAAAGATAAATCCCCCTTAATTAAAATTCATCATCCAAGGCAGAGACGTAAACAGCATCTGTGCTTACCTGTACAACGACGATTCTCGTACCTTGTTTGATCTCTTTTTCGTCAAAACTTTTCGCTGATTCATTTCTACTTCCACTAGGAGATTCGATGAATACTTCGCCCATTCCATTTGCTGGAACGGTGGTGATCACCTCACCGATTTGACCTTCTAAATCAGCCATCGAAATCGATGTAGAGGTTTCGGCATTTGCCAAAGGAATTACCAGAAAATGATAAATGACAAAGTATGCAGCTGCCCCTATTAACACACTGAGCAGAAGCGTCACAAAAGGATTGAACGAGGAATATTTAGTGAAGAGTACTCCGGACCCGCCAATTACAGACAAGGTTCCGAACAATAAAAGCGGATTTAAAAACTCATCAAATCCTTCTAACAAACCATCCAGGACATCTCCTAAAAATAATGAAATAATGGCAGCGGCCAGGCTTCCCGATAATAACCACCAGTAGATGTCTAAGACTCCAATAAGATAACCTCCCTTACCATTTCATGTCGTAAGGCTTTGGTTGGTGAATAACCCTATTACTTATTTTTACGACTTTATAAGTAGAAAGTTTCATTTATTTACTGATTTATCAAAAAGTTTATCCTTCGTTATCTGATAATAGTAATGCGCAATGTTAGCGGCACGGGGATTTGTTATAATAAAGCGGAAGCAGCTACTCAAGATAAATCACTGTCATGAAGTGTTGATATGGAAGATATATATTTGATAGAGAAGGAGGAAGGGAATGAGATTTTTACGTAATGTGACTATCGTTGCCGTTATTTTAGCGGGAGTCGGTTATGGCCTGTACCATCTTGCCGCAGGGATAATCGCTGATAATGTGATCGATCAAGTCGAACAGGAGCTGTATGCTGATGTGAATACTGGGAAAATAAAAAAATCGATCGACAGCAACCCAGCATTAGAGGAATTTCTGGCAGATGCTCCGCAAATTGATCAAAGTCAATTGCCTTTTACCACGAAAGAAGGAGCGGTAAAAAATCTCGTCAAGAAATTCAGTGTGGGGGAAATCCAGGAAATAAGGGAGACAGTCAACAAAGGGATGACGCAAGAAGAACAAACGGCTCTACTTGAAAAAATAGAAGGGAAGCTTTCCCAACAAGAAATGGATGCAATGAAGGTCGTCATCTACAACGAGCTGAATCATTAAAAGCAAAAGCGACAGTATCATTGGTGGCTGCCAACATACTGTCGCTTTTATTATACAAGTTTATTGCGCCCGGCTCCGAGTCCTGCGATAACCATCAAAATCGAAACAGCCAGGATAGCGGCAATAGGAAGTTTCCACTGCCCTGTAGCATCTACCAGCAGCCCGATAACAAACGGACCTGCTGCAGCCAGCAAATAACCAAACGATTGGGCCATGCCTGATAGTTCTGCAGCCTGTTTGGCATCAACAGCCCGCATACTCAAAAAGGCGAGTGCGAGGCTAATGCTTGCGCCAAGCGCGAAGCCAATCGAAGTGATCGAGATAATCATTAGCCAAAGGGGCCCCTCTGCCAATAAACCACCATATCCGGCGACAGCAAAGAAACCGATCAGTAAAATGATTCCCTGCTGGTTGTGAACCTTTTCTGCCAAAATCGGGGCAACGAATGTAGCGGGAAGACTGATAAATTGCATGTAAGATAAAAGCCAGCCTGCCGTTCCGATGGTCAATCCAACGTCATGAAGAATCTCGGGCAGCCAGGAGATGGTCACATAAAAAAGAAAGGATTGCATTCCCATGAACAAGGTCACTTGCCATGCCAGTGCTGATTTTGTAAGTCGTGCTGCCGATGGCTCGAAATATAGTTGTTTTGGCTGCTTGCTTTTTTGGGATTGCAAGTAAATCGACCAAACAATCAGTCCGATGACAGCCAAAATCACCCAGCTTCCAAGTCCCAGCTCCCAGCCAAGATTTAAACCATCAGCCAAAGGGATGCTCAACCCGGAGGCAAGCGCAGCAAAAGAAGACATACAAGTGGAATAGACACTGGTCATCAGTCCTACCTTTTCAGGGAATTTTTCTTTGATTAATCCCGGGAGCAGTACGTTACAGATGGCTATCCCTAAGCCGACAAGGGTAGTGCCAAAGTAAAGAGTCGGCGTAAAGGAAATGGAGCGACTGACAATCCCGATAATCAATAAAATCAGTCCTAGTCGTAAAGCACGGCCGCTGCCGATGCGATTGCTTAGCCGGGGAGCAATGGGTGACATGATTGCAAATGCGAGAAGCGGGAGGCTCGTAATCATTCCCGCTCCCCAATTAGCAAGGCCGATGTCATCACGGATTCTTCCAAGCAATGGTCCGACAGAGGTTATTGCCGGCCTTAAATTAAAGGCTATCAGGATAATTCCGCTTATCAACAGGAAATGCCCCACGGGTTTTGCCATATGCGTTGATTTTGTCATCATATGTAAGATCGATCTCCTTCTATAAATCTAATCCACATTTCCAGGCCAAAAGTTCTTTTTAAGCATATACCTATCCCTATAAAGTATAGAAGAAGGGAATCGACGCATCAATGTAAAAATGACTTGCTTCAATTATAGTTCTGTTTTTGGTATCGCTTCATAAAGCTTTTTTGTTTCCAAAAAGCGGGCATTTTCACTGTCTGTACCCATAACTACGGATATATATCGGGCATTATCCCGTTTGATGGTACCGGTAAAGCAATAGCCTGCGGCATCGGTGTATCCTGTTTTCAGCCCGTCGACACCAGGGTAGCTGATATTTTCGATATCCATTTCAGGAAGCATGGCATTGGTGTTATAATAAGTTGCAGAGTCATGATTGCCATGAGAAATCGTATCATTGGCTAGAGAAGACACTTCCACTATTTCCGGATGCTTATTAAGAAGCGCCAAGGCCAATGTCGCTACATCTTTAACAGACATTGTATTATCGGAATACTCCAGATTGTCGTAGCGGTAGGGACCGAGGTCTTGGTTATTCAACCCGGTACTGTTTACGAAAACGGTATCTTCCATACCTAACGCCTTAGCAGTGTGGTTCATGGTGCTGACAAATTCCTGCTCGCTGCCGGCTACTGCCTCAGCTAGCGCGATTGCCGCTCCATTGGCAGAATGGATGGCAGTGGCGTGGAAAAGTTCTTTTACGGAATAGGTGAACTCCTTCCTTAACAGGATGGAAGAGTAGCCGGGAGTCTGAGAAATGATATATGCATAATCACTGATGGAAACTTGTTGCTCCCAGGTGAGTGTGCCTTTTTCAATGGCTTCGAGTACAAGGAATTCCGTCATCATTTTTGACATGCTGGCTACCGGAAGCGATTGGTTGATTTGTTTTTCGTATAGAATTTGGCGGGTATTGGCGTTAATCAAAATGGCAGCGTCTGCATGAATTGTAAGGTCAGGAAGCAAGATTTCCTCTTCGCTGTGAGAGGAGTCCCGGTATAGGATTTTTTTCGACTTTTCTTTTTCCGGTTCCTCTGGACTGCTTGTGTAAAAGGAGACTGCGACAAAGGAAATCAATAGAAAAAAAAAGAAATATGAACGTGTACTTAAATGTTTTCATATGCATTACCTCCATAATAAAGACGATACAAAAGGCGATTAGTCGACAAAAAACGTGATCACTTTTAAAATCGTATTTCAAATCAGTTCGTTGTCAGTCATGAAAACGGATATATTGCATGGTCGTTTCAAGTAAAAGAATGGGAGCCATTGCGCCATATTCTGCTCGATGCGCTTCCTTTTGGAAAAGGTTGGGGAGAAGAATGAATAACAATAGCTTAAAGCATGAAGTTTGGTCCTGGCTGAAAACGATATTCGTGGCTCTGACCATCGTCATCGTCTGCCGGCATTATTTAATTACACCATCGATTGTCGAAGGCGAATCGATGATGCCTACCTTGCATGATGGTGATCGCATTATCCTTAGCAAAGTAGGAAAGATTGAACGGTTCGACGAAATTGCCTTTCAGGCACCTGACTCTGATGATGCCTACGTGAAAAGAGTGATCGGTCTGCCCGGTGACAAAGTTGAAATGAAGGAAGACGTCCTTTATATCAATGACAAGCAAGTGGCAGAGCCTTACTTGGAAGAGTATAAAAAAGACTTGTCGCAAAGCCAGTATCTCACAAATAATTTTACACTGAAAGAAGTGGCCGGCAAAAGCACTGTTCCCGAAGGCTGCTTGTTTGTCCTGGGTGATAATCGCCTGGTAAGCAAGGACAGCAGGTACTTTGGTTTCATAAAAGACGACGCAGTGATTGGCGACGTAAAACTGAGAATATGGCCATTGGAAGCCATTGGTATTCCCGAATGATCCCGAATAAAAAAAGTCCAACCGAACATGGTTGGACTTTTTTTATAATTAGCCAACATCGATGACACTTTCCGGGACTTCGGGGGACCACTCCGAGGTACACTTCTGGGGACAGCAGCTTCCGGGGACAGCTTCCGGGGACAGTCCCCCAAGCTTGAAATAATGAAAAATAGTGACGCTGGGGGACAGTCCCTGTTTATGTGAAAATCGATATATGGGTATTCTGGTATCGAAGACATCTACATACGGTGCTTTCTGGAGCAGAGGACGTTTAAATGGGGTCAGTCCCCTCCGAAGAAGGAGCGGGGCTGGGATTTTGTTTGGGGGACTGACCCCCCATTTCGACCCCTCATCTCGTGTAATAATTTGTGGGGGAATTGGGATAATAAGGTTATCTTGATAGAGAGTTGGGTGTGATGATGGAATATAATCAGGGCTATCAACCGGGAGAAGTGGTTTATGTGATCATCCGGAATCCGCATGTGCAGGGGGTGGCCAATGTGCAGGAAGCTGCAGTGGTGGCCGATCCGGACAATGGTAATGAGCTTGCGTTGTTTTTGTATGATACATACTATCCGCTGACGGATGAGGTGGCAGTTTACCGCTCAGAGCAGGAGGCAGAGCATGCATACCAGGCCGCGTTCGGTACAGAGGATTCGGAGGGATTACATGGTTAAACCATTCGTGCCACAGCTGGTTTATGTAGAACCGAGGGCATTGGAGTACCCGCTTGGTCGCGAGCTTGTCGATAAATTTCAAGGCATGGGAATTGAAATTCGGGAAACAACTTCCCATAATCAGGTCCGTAATTTGCCAGGGGAAAATGATTTTCAAAAATACCGCAATGCAAAATCGACGCTCGTTGTAGGTATTAGAAAGACGCTCAAGTTCGATACATCCAAGCCTTCTGCCGAGTATGCCATCCCTTTTGCGACAGGGTGCATGGGGCACTGCCACTATTGTTACTTACAAACGACAATGGGAAGCAAGCCGTATATCAGGACATATGTCAACACCGAGGAAATTTTTGACGCCGCTGAAAAATACATGCGTGACCGTGCCCCCGAATTCACTCGTTTCGAGGCTTCGTGTACTTCAGATATTGTCGGAATCGACCACCTGACCCATACATTGAAACGGGCCATCGAGTACTTTGGAAAATCTACCTACGGAAAACTGCGTTTTGTAACAAAGTTCGCCCACGTGGATCATCTGCTTGATGCCGAGCATAATGGCAGGACCCGATTCCGGTTCAGTATTAACGACGACTATGTGATCAAGTATTTTGAGCCTGGAACATCCAGGCTTGCCGAACGGATAGAGGCAGCAGTCAAAGTGGCAGAAGCAGGCTATCCACTCGGTTTTATCGTCGCGCCGATTTATTTACATGAAGGCTGGCAGGAAGGTTATCCGGAAATGTTGGAAAGATTGGCCGATGCACTGCCATCGTCTGCAAAAAAGGATCTGACATTTGAATTGATCCAGCATCGATTTACACAACCTGCCAAGCGTGTCATCGAAAAAAATTACCCAATGACGAAACTCGAGTTGGACGAATCGAAACGAAAATGGAAATGGGGCAGGTACGGTATAGGCAAGTATGTCTATAAAGATGAAGAACAGGAAGAAATCAAAGATGTATTGAAATCAACCATTCACAAGCTGTTTCCCAAGGCAACGATTGAATATTTCACTTAACCGGTATTTCTTTGCTCGTTTGACATCAGTGGATAATCATGTTTTAGTAAAAGTAGTTAAATATTTTGGAAGTCCACTAGGGGCGCCTTTATGGCTGAGATAAGGAATAAACCTTGGTCCCTTTGAACCTGAACTGGTTAGCACCAGCGTAGGAAAGTGGAGACGGGATACGTATATCTTGGGATAAACCATTGCCAAAATTGCGTCAAACCGCTCCAGTTTCCTGGAGCGGTTTTTTGCGTTCCGGGAAACGGAACGGCTGTTAAGCCTTTTTATCCTGTCCAATACCTCTCCATTTCCCCGAAGTTTCTGGACTTCCTCCAAACAAAGGGAGGAGTTTCTACCATGACATTTTCCGAACAATTAAGAACCCTGGCAGATGAAGTCTTTCAAGGAATTCTACGGCATCCTTTTATCAGAGGGATAGCTGAAGGAAGCGTACCAAGGCAGGCCCTGATCCATTATGTAAAGGCGGATTATGAATATTTGTCTGCTTTCAACCGTATCTACGGCCTGGCCATTTCCAAGTGCGAAGACCGATCCGACATGGCCTTCTTCCAGGAACAAATCGGTTTTGTCCTCAACAGTGAAATCCATCCGCATGAAAATTTTTGCCGGGTAGCAGGGGTGGATTATGACGACCTGCAAGGAAATCCGTTGCCGCCGACTGCAAACCATTATGTCGCTCACATGAGCAAAGCCGCATACAGCGGAAGTATTGGCGAAACGTTGGCTGCATTGCTTCCATGCCCGTGGACCTATCTGGAAATTGGGTTGGCATTGGCAGAAGAAAAACAGCCGGATGCTTCTCATCCATTTCATGAATGGATTTCATTCTATGCCGGAGGAGCAATGGCGGAAGTTACCAATGAGCTTTGTAGAAAAATAAACCGTTGGGCTGCTTCCGCAAGTGACCTGGATAAACAAAAAGCGACGGAAGCCTTTTTGAAAAGCTGTCAATTGGAATATAGCTTTTGGCAAATGGCCTATACACAGGAAGAATGGCCGTTTCCACTGCCTGCCGACCAACAGACACAGCCATTACATTAAAAATAGAAAGGGGGACACCAGCGTGTCTGCGATAGCCAGTTCACTAACCATTGCCGGAACGGATCCTACCGGTGGAGCCGGTATTCAGGCCGACTTGAAAAGTTTTCAGGAAAGAGAGGTATATGGGATGAGCGTTGTCACTTCAGTGGTCGCACAGAACACGACAGGAGTGAAAGCTATCCAACATCTTCCGCTTGAGTTGATAGAACAACAACTGGATACCGTCTATCAGGATATCGTCCCTGATGCGGTAAAAACCGGGATGATCGCTACCAGGGAGATGATGGAGCTGCTTGCCGGTAAATTAGAAGGAATGAATAGACCATATGTTATGGACCCGGTAATGGTCGCCAAGAGCGGTCACACCCTTATGGAAGAAAAATCACGACAAACGCTAAGGGAAAAGCTGATTCCGTTGGCGACCATTGTTACACCGAATATTCCGGAGGCAGAAATACTGATCGGTTCTCCGATAAAAGATCTATCAGATGCCAAACGTGCAGCGAAAATGATGGTCGAAGAGCTCGGAGCTCGCTCGGCAATTGTAAAAGGCGGACATTTGTCCGGCGAGGCTGTTGATGTCTTATACGATAAGCAGGACTTCCATCTGTTTCGATCCGAAAGAACAGAGACAAGGCATACTCATGGAACTGGATGCACTTTTTCAGCTGTGATTACAGCCGAGCTGGCAAAAGGAAAAACAATACCAGAAGCCGTTGCGACGGGAAAAGAATTCATCACAGCAGCTATCCGTTATACGCTGGGAATCGGCAAAGGGAACGGACCGACCAATCATTGGGGCATGCGTCTCCGAGGTCTGCCTGGTGAGGCGAAAGGAGCTGAATCTATTGAATGAGATTACCAGTCTACTAAGGAGTGTAAGAAATAATCAGCCATTAATTCACAATATCACCAACCAAGTGGTGATTAATTTTACAGCAAACGGACTGCTGGCATTGGGAGCTTCGCCGGTCATGGCCAATGCGGAAGAAGAAGCAGCTGACATGGCAGCGGTGGCTGATGCGCTCGTATTGAATATCGGTACACTTACTAGCCCGCAGGTGAATGCGATGATCAAGGCAGGAAAGGCAGCAAATCAAAAAGGTATTCCTGTCGTGTTGGATCCGGTAGGAGTCGGTGCAACCCCTTTTCGAAACATGATTGCCTTGAAGATTCTCGAAGAAATCGACGTAACCTTGATCCGTGCCAATGCAGGGGAGATCGCCTTTCTTGCCGGAGCAGATGCGGAGATGAAAGGAGTCGATTCCGCATTTCAAGGGGATGGACAAAGGATAGCTGTGAAAGCAGCAAAGCAATTAAAAACAGCGGTGGCTCTTACCGGGCAAGAAGATGTGATAACAGATGGGAATACTGTTTATCTAAGCGGGAATGGCCATCAGCTGCAGACGAAAATCACTGGGGCCGGATGCTTGCTCAGTTCAGTGATTGCTGCCTTCTTGGCAGTAGAGAAAAACAAACTGCCAGCTGCAGCCGCGGCTGTCAGCTACTATGGTACTGCTGCCGAAATCGCAGCATTACAAAGCGCCGGGCCAGGAAGTTTTCAATCCAAATTTCTTGATGCCTTGTATCAGTTGAACCAAGAAGATTGGCTGGAAAAAATCCAATTAAAAAGGGTGGAAGAATAGAATGGACATCCGTCAGTCCTTGCAAGTCTACTTTATAATGGGAAGCAATAATGGTGCCGGCAATCCTTTACACGTACTGGAGCAGGCATTAGCTGGCGGCATTACCATGTTTCAGTTCAGAGAAAAAGGCCGTGGTGCCAAAACAGGAGCAGACAAGCAAGAGCTTGCTTCTCGGATGAAAGATTTGTGCCACCGGCATCATGTTCCGTTTTTCGTAAACGATGATGTCGATCTGGCTATTAAAGTAGAGGCGGATGGAGTTCATATCGGACAGGAAGATGAACCGATTGGTTCGGTTCGCCGGCGCTGTCCGGAACACTTCATCATCGGGGTTTCGGCAACCAATCAAAAGGAGGCGGTAGAGGCCGCTGCTGCAGGCGCTGATTACATTGGGGCGGGCCCTGTTTATGCCACTTCCACCAAGCAAGATGCCAAGACACCAATCGGTCTGACAGGTCTTACAGAAATAAGACGGTTGATCGGCAGTACACCGTTGACTGCCATAGGCGGGATACAGGAGGGGAATGCGGCTTCTGTAATGGAATCCGGAGCAGACGGCATTTCGATTATTTCAGCCATCAGCCAGGCGGACAATCCTTTGGAAGCAGCGCAGCGGTTAAAGCGACGGATAACGAAAACCTAATCCTGCAGCG
This sequence comes from Virgibacillus senegalensis, assembly GCF_000821245.2. GTDB lineage: Bacteria > Bacillota > Bacilli > Bacillales > Amphibacillaceae > Sediminibacillus > Sediminibacillus senegalensis. The sequence goes on along the minus strand of NZ_LN611423.1, from coordinate 380,692 downwards.
GCTGGTATGGTGATTTCACGTGAAACAGGTTGCTTTTTCCAATTTCCCAAGATAGGTAATTCCTTTCGCATTTTTGTCGTTTGATGATAAACTGTAAGATAGATAAGCTGCCTAAAAGGGCAGAATGTTTGAAGGAGGTTGCAACATGCGCTTGCAGGACAAGAAAGTCATTGCACTCGTTGCCCACGATTTTGAGGATCTGGAACTGTGGTATCCTATTCTTCGTCTTCAGGAAGAGGGAGCGACTGTGCATTTAGTCGGTGAAAAAGCCGGCGAAGAATACATTGGGAAATATGGAGTGCCTGCGGTCTCCGATTATGCCTATGCTGACGTGAAAGCAGAAGATTATGATGCGATTCTTGTTCCAGGAGGCTGGGCTCCGGATAAAATCCGTCGCTTTCCTGAAGTATTGGAAATGCTTCGCCATATGGATCATTACGAAAAACCGATTGGTCAAATCTGCCACGCTGGCTGGGTGCTGATTTCCGCCGACATTGTCAGGGGAAGAAATGTCACCAGTACGCCTGGAATCAAAGATGATATGGTCAACGCAGGCGGTAATTGGCAAGACCTGCCGGTAGTAGTCGATGGCCACATCGTATCCAGCCGCCGTCCGCCGGATTTACCTCCATATATGAAGGAGTTTGCCGATTTACTTGCCGACTCCTGATAGTAAGCGGGCTGTACAAATTGTTGTGCAGCTCTTTTTTCGTCCCTTGTCAGGGAATCGAATGTAGATCTAATAGAAAAATGAATGGAAGAGACATAACTGGTCACCTTAGCAAAAGTTGACAGTTACGGAGAGGGAGGTTATCAGAATGGATATCATCATTTGGCTGTTGATCGCAGCCTGTTTTCTATTAAGCTTTGCCGGTATCATTTTTCCGTTGATCCCAGCTCCTTTAATGCTATGGATTGGCTTTTTGCTGTACTTTTTCTTTATGGACGGCCAATTATCGATGGTTTTCTGGCTCGCGATGGTGGTGCTTACTGTCATCCTGGTTGTGTCAGACATTATTGCCAATAGTTATTTCGTGAAAAAATATGGCGGTTCAAAATGGGGAGAAAGAGTTGCTGCTGTTGCAGTGATTATTGGTTCCTTTATTATTCCGCCATTCGGCATTATCCTTGTTCCATTTGCCGCTGTGTTCGTGACGGAAGTCATACAGCAGAAAACGACTGGACAAGCATGGAGGGCATCACTAGGTTCGTTGATGGGATTTCTGGGTGGAGCTGTGGCCAAAGTCGTAATTCAGTTGATAATGATTATCTGGTTTTTCTTTGCCATCTAAGAGAAACCTCTAACAAAACTTCTGTCTTGCTTACAGATTCATCCGTTTAGGAAAAAGCAGCCTATCCCTGCCAGTGGCGAAGGAGGCTGCTTTCCTTTATACATAGCGCGATTTCTGTAAGCGATAATCCAATACATAGTTGCCAAACGGAATGAAGGCAACTAATACCGAGCCGAACAACCATCGAAAGGCCCAGCGGATTTTCAAGGTCGTATAGGCAATCACGAGCAGGTAGACGATAAAGAAAAATCCGTGAAGTGAGCCAATAAGGGTGACCACCTCAGGAAACCCTGCTATGTATTTAAGTGGCATGGCAATAAACAGCAGAACGACAAGAGAAGTTCCTTCAATCATGCCGAATATCCGGAACAGTCTGATCGGGGAGTTCAACATAGACTACCTCCATCCCTTACAGTTTTTTCATTTTTAGTATAATAGATAAAAGGATGCTACACTATAGATTGCCATGATCTACATGAATATTTCATCTAGCAGAGGAGAGAATGGTTTGAAAAATATAATACCGTTGATTCTGCCAACTTTTTTGATCGTTTTTGGAGTGACTAGCTACCTTACTACCAACGCGGCAGCGGGAGCACTTATCATCCTGTTAATTGGCATGATCGTGTTTTTAGTGGAATTAAGGTACATAAGAAAAGGCATGCCGAGGTATCGGACGGCTGTTACGTTATTGACAGCAGGTGTTGTTTATTTCTTGTTTGTCATTGTCGAGCAATTTTTGTATGGAAGGGTTTTTAACTACTTTTTCGCAGGGGTTTTTTCCCTTGGTGCCGGCATTATTATCAATGTATGGATGCGTGATGAAGAAGGAAATTAAGGAAGTGAAAGGAGTTTCCAACATGATTGCCAGGGTATTGACGATTGCTGGATCCGCCGCCCAGGGAAGTGCGGGAATCCAGGCAGATTTAAAAACATTCCAGGAACGGGATGTATATGGCATGGCCGCTATCACAGCCATCGTCGCCAACAATCCAGTCACCAGTCAGGGGATGTTCACCAATTCGCTTGAAGCCGTTGAAGCACAATTTTATACTGCTGTGAAAAATGTCGGAGTAGATGCTGCCAAAACGGGGATGTTGTTTACAAAAGAAATTATCAGCCTGGTTGTCGGGCTGCTGGAAGAGAACCAGCCCCGAAGCTTAGTAGTTGATCCTGTCATGATCGGTAAAATGGGGTCACAGCTTTTAAAGGATGATGCAATAGAAGAAATGAGGGAAAGGTTGTTTCCTCTTGCCACCGTCATTACCCCGAATCTCCATGAAGCAGAAAGAATATTGGAGCGTGGCCCGATTACAAATAAAGAAGAAATGAAACGGGCGGCACAATCGCTTCACCGTTTTGGATCAGACTATGTCGTGGTGAAAGGCGGAGCATTGAAGGAAGAGGCGGTCGATATATTGTATGATGGGAGCGAATTTATCGAGTGGGAACAGCCGCGCATCAATACCATTCACACAAGTGGAGCCGGCTGTAGTTTTTCTGCGGCGATTACGGCGGAGCTTGCCAAAGGAGCATCCATGAAGGAAGCGGTGAGCACGGCCAAATCCTATGTCACTGCTGCAATCGAGCATGCACTCGATTTCGGAAAAGGAATTGGTTCCACCTATCATGCTGCATACCGAATCTCTCAACATCGTTAATAGGCTAGAAGCGTATGGTTGGAGAATTGTTGTCACGTGATAAAACAGAAGGGACAAAGTAAATCCACGTATTCGTTGATTCGGAATTTAACTTTAAGAAATGGTGAAGAAGCTTCTAAAAAGGAAGAGGCTGCGCAAAGGTCAGTTTTCAGAACCAGTGCGCAGCCTCTTTTGATGTTTTTTGAACAAACGTTTGATCAAGCCACCGGGGTAGTCGCCGCTGCCGGACGTTAGAAAAGTAATCGTGAATGAAACATCTTTCCTGCCCGTTTCGTATAGAGGATAAGGAAAAAAATACGGAGGTGGTCAGCTAGTGGCAGCAGAGCCAGCAATGCAGTTAATCGATATAAAGAAAAGTATTGGAAAAAAGCAAATCATCAAAGGATTGACGTTTGATATAAATCCAGGAGAAGTGTTTGGATTTCTGGGTCCAAATGGGGCAGGGAAAACGACAACAATCCGGATGATGGTTGGTTTGATGAAAATAACAGAAGGGGACGTGCTGATCAAGGGGGACAGTATCAAATCCAATTACAAGGATGCCATTCGGCATGTTGGTGCCATTGTGGAGAATCCGGAAATGTACCCCTTCATGAGTGGCTGGAAGAATCTTCTCCATTATGCAAGGATGATACCGGGTATTACCGAGGATCGAATCAAAGAAGTGGTTTCGCTGGTTGGATTGGAGAAACCGATTCATGAAAAAGCGGGCAGATATTCTCTTGGAATGCGTCAAAGATTGGGTATTGCCCAAGCATTATTACATCGTCCGTCCGTTTTGATCCTGGATGAACCAACTAATGGACTTGACCCGCATGGGATTCGGGAAGTGCGGCAATATATCCGGAATCTGGCGGAAAAAGAAAATGTAGCTGTGATTGTATCCAGTCACTTGCTTTCCGAAATAGAAATGATGTGCGACCGTATCGGCATTATTAAGAACGGGGAGCTAATTGCTATCGAGACGGTCAAAGCGCTGACCAAGACAGAAGAAGATCGGATACATATTGAAGCTGTGCCGGCTAACAGGGCAAAAGAGCTTATCCGGGAGGCATTCCAAATCGAAACTACCATCGAAGGAGAGACTGTCAAGCTGACAGCTAAACGTGGGGAAATTCCGAAAATCGTAAAATGCCTTGTAGAAGGGGAAGTGGATGTTTTTGGTGTTCAAGTGCGAAGCTCGACACTTGAGGAGAAATTTTTAGACGTGATTGGGGAGAACGCGATTGAGTAATTTTTTAGGGCTCGTATATAATGAGCAAGCTAAGCTTTTTGCCAGAAAGTCTACTTGGATCATGTTCGGCATTCTTGCAGCGATTATTTTGGGGATCGCGATTATCGGTAAAACAGTCGGTGATTTGGACGAACCTCAGTATGGCGACGACTGGCGTCAGCAGCTAGAGCAAGAAAACGCCAATTATGCAGAAGGAAATAGTGAGGAAGCAGTCGTTAACCATTGGGGCATCCAGGAAAATAACTACTATTTGAATAATGACATAAAACCCAGAGGCTATGATGTCTGGCAATTCGTGATCGATAATGCCATGTTGTCATCCCTGTTGAGTCTGTTTACCATCATTGTAGCGGCGGGAATTATCGCGCATGAATTTCGTTGGGGGACGATCAAGCTGTTATTAATCAGGCCGGTTGCCCGTACGAAAATCCTGTTTGCAAAATATGCAGCCATCTTGTTATTTGCTTTGACGGCACTTGTATTCTTGCTTTTGTTTTCCTGGATTTCGGGAGTATTATTTTTTGGTGTGGATGGCTGGAATCCGTTGTTGGTGATTCGCAATCAGGATAACTATATTCAAGTGTCTGCCTGGGCAGAAATGGGGCGGTCTTATGGTCTGAAATTAGTCAATCTAGTGATGATGGCCACCTTTGCTTTCATGATTTCTTCGATTTTCAGGAACAGCGGGCTGGCAATAGGGTTTGCCATTTTCCTGATGATGGCGGGAAATTCAATCATAGGATTTTTCATGCAGTACGATTGGGCAAAATATATTTTATTCGCAAACACGAACTTAGAACAGTATTATAGAGGTACACCCCTAATAGAAGGAATGACGCTGTCATTTTCAATTAGTGTGCTGATAGTTTACTATGTTATTTTCATGGTCCTGTCCTGGTTGTTTTTCACGAAACGGGATGTAGCAGGCCATTAAGAGGTATAAAAGGAGGAATCGTTAATGAAACGAACGGCAGAAATCGTACTTGGAGTTATCGGGGCGGTATTGTATGCTCTTTTCACGTTCTTTGGTATCGTTTTGATGACGTTGAAAGGTAATGAAGCGTTTATTCAGGAAATGGAAAATGCGTTTGCAGAGCAAGGGATGGAAAATATGGGAGGAGATATTTCTCAAATGATTGCTAGTGGAAGCTGGTATTTAATCATCGTTTCTCTGCTGGCAGTTATTCTTGGAATCGTTGCTGTTGTATTCTTGAAGGGAAACAAAAAACCAAAAACAGCAGGTATCTTATTGATTATTACCGCTGTTTTGACGTTCGTTCTGTTTATGGGAATGAGTCTGATTCCAGCACTGTTATACTTAATCGCTGGTATTGTGGCATTGGTAAGAAAACCCCAAACACCAATAACAGCCTAAATAGGATTGTCAGGACAAAGCGGCCGGGAAAAAAGCATAGCCTGTTTGATGCGTGCTTTGTATCGCTGCGGCAAGATACTACGCTTTCCACGGGCACAGCGTCAACTTCCTCAGAAAGCACCAAACGCTTTCTTGCGGTCTTTTCAGCTCGTGCTGTTCCCGTAGGAGTCTCCGCATCTTGCCTTCACTACGTTTTCACGGTCTGACTTTCCGCATGATCAAGCCAAAATGCACAAAACCGCCCCACATATTCATTTTTCGTCTTAGTCACTGAGACCTTTATTTTTCGAAAATTGGAGGGGCGGACCAACAGCATAAAAAGGATAAAGAAGTACTCCTTGTTCTCATGTGGCTTCGCTTTCTATCCGTAACGACAATGATAACACGGAAAGCATGCCAAAAGAGAAAGTATCTCACACCAACGGAAGCAAGGTACGCATACTCCAGCAAGATGACCGCAAGCTGAAGATCCACTTGGCAAGTGAAGTACCTTGCCGGAGTGGATTGGAGCTCTTTTTAAAAGTGAATGTTAGAGGATGCTTTTTTTAACCAAAATCCGAACGATTGGAATCGTTCGGATTTTATATTTGGTCATAATGTTTTTGTCCCAGTCCCCTTGTTTCTATTTGAAATCCATTTATTGCAGTTTGTATAAGTCAGTCCGCCGATCGCTGTAGATCGGAATGGTCGCTCTGATTTTCTCTACTTCCTCCACATCAACTGTGCCGGTTAAAATCGTTTCCGTTTGCCCTGCTTCTGCAATGATTTCACCCCACGGTCCGATAATCATCGAATTCCCGCCAAACTCATTATTTGGATCAGTACCTGCCCGGTTGCAGGCAACCACAAAACATTGGTTTTCGATAGCCCTGCTGATCAGAAGAGCGCGCCAATGATCGATCCGTTGCTTTGGCCATTCTGCTACGACATAGAGAACTTTTGTTTCATCAACCATGTGGGTCCGGATCCATTCCGGGAAACGGATGTCGTAGCAAATGACCGCCGCACTTTTTTGGTTATCCAACACAAAACGGCCATCCATATTTCCTTCTGTCAAGTATTTTTCTTCGTCCATCAATCGGAAAAGGTGGGCTTTGCTATATTGTTTGATGACATCCCCTTTTCTTGATACAACAAGCAGGGTGTTGGTTGTTGCCTGGCCGACCCGATTTGCTACAGAACCGCCAATCAAATTTACGTTGAGTTCTTTGGCCAACCTTTTCAAAAAAGTAATAGTCACCGCAGCTTCTTCGTCGGCAATTTCATCGAGCCGTGTTAAATCATAACCAGTCGTCCACAGCTCAGGTAGGAGAATGGTATCGGCTGTACTGGTTTTTACCGCTTTTCTAATCCATTCTTCTGCATGCCGGAAGTTGGTTTGCGGGTCACCAAAAGCAATATCCATTTGAATAAGCGCATAGGTTTGTTTCATCAATAATCTCCTTTCCTCATAACTGCTTCCCAAGATTCCTCTCCATGAAGAAGCAAGCCGCGAAAAAATCTTGTGCTGCAGGATTTAACACCGTATGAGGCATTCACCGGTTGCCGGGTTTCAAAGGGCCATTCCCTCCACTTTCTCTTGATAAGAGATTAAGATTTATTTAATTGGTAGCATTATCCCACCCGCATCAGTGCCTGTCAAGGACACGACCGACAGTCCAGCTTTACAAATGACAGAATAGTAGCTAAGATTAAATACTATAATTTTATCGATTAATCGGGAGAGTGACACACAGTGAAGAATTTTGAGCAATCGGATTTACTGAACAGACTTCCTGACCAGTTTTTCGCCAGTCTTGTAGCAAAGGTAAAAAACTTGGTGGAAAAAGGATACGATGTCATCAATTTGGGACAGGGGAACCCGGATTTACCGACTCCCGAAGCTATTGTGAAAGAGCTGCAGGACGCTGCGGAAAACCCATCCAATCACAAGTATTCACCATTTCGCGGCTATTCGTTTTTAAAGCAGGCGGCAGCAGACTTCTATAAAAGGGAATATCAGGTGGATCTTGACCCCGAAACAGAGGTTGCGGTTTTGTTTGGAGCAAAAACGGGGCTGGTGGAATTGAGCCAATGTCTGCTTAATCGAGGAGATCTTGCCTTGCTGCCTGATCCAGGTTATCCAGATTACATGTCAGGCATCGCTTTGGCTGATGCTGAGACCTTCAGTATGCCATTGTTGAAAGAAAATGCGTTTTTGCCGGATTATCAGACGATTGATGCCGAGACTTGGGAACAAGCCAAACTGCTGTTTTTGAATTATCCGAATAACCCGACTTCCGCAATTGCAAGCAAGCGTTTCTTTGACGAGACGGTTGCATATGCAGACAAGTACCATGTGTGTGTCGTCCACGATTTTGCTTATGGCGCACTGGGATTTGACGGAGAAAAACCGCAAAGCTTTTTGCAGTCCGAAGGGGCAAAGGATGTTGGCGTCGAAATATATACACTATCTAAGACCTATAACATGGCAGGGTGGAGAGTGGCTTTTGCAGTAGGGAACCGTTCGGTGATAGAACAGATCAACTTGTTGCAGGATCATATGTATGTCAGTTTGTTCGGTGGGATTCAGCATGCTGCTGCGAAGGCACTTACGGGTGATCAAACCGCAGTATCTGAACTGGTGAAAAACTATCAAAAACGCAGGGATCGCTTTATCAATAGGTTGCGTGAAACCGGCTGGGAGGTAGATATGCCGAAAGGTACCTTCTTTACCTGGCTGCCGGTACCAGTCGGATTCAATTCTGAAGAATTTGCCGATTTGTTGTTGGAAAAAGCCCATGTTGCTGTGGCTCCTGGGAACGGATTCGGGGAAAGCGGTGAAGGGTATATCCGTGTTGGCCTGCTGGACAGGGAAGAACGGTTGGAGGAAGCCGCTGACCGGATAGCGAAGCTAAACTTATTTAATTGATTACTAGACGCAAAAAGACTGGTTTTTTTCTATAAACCAGTCTTTTAAAAGCCCGTGGAAATTGTCAAATTCGGCACGGCGGTAGTCAAACGGCAGAAGGGGAATGATGGCTTCCGCTTCTTTGNAGACTTCCTGACCAGTTTTTCGCCAGTCTTGTAGCAAAGGTAAAAAACTTGGTGGAAAAAGGATACGATGTCATCAATTTGGGACAGGGGAACCCGGATTTACCGACTCCCGAAGCTATTGTGAAAGAGCTGCAGGACGCTGCGGAAAACCCATCCAATCACAAGTATTCACCATTTCGCGGCTATTCGTTTTTAAAGCAGGCGGCAGCAGACTTCTATAAAAGGGAATATCAGGTGGATCTTGACCCCGAAACAGAGGTTGCGGTTTTGTTTGGAGCAAAAACGGGGCTGGTGGAATTGAGCCAATGTCTGCTTAATCGAGGAGATCTTGCCTTGCTGCCTGATCCAGGTTATCCAGATTACATGTCAGGCATCGCTTTGGCTGATGCTGAGACCTTCAGTATGCCATTGTTGAAAGAAAATGCGTTTTTGCCGGATTATCAGACGATTGATGCCGAGACTTGGGAACAAGCCAAACTGCTGTTTTTGAATTATCCGAATAACCCGACTTCCGCAATTGCAAGCAAGCGTTTCTTTGACGAGACGGTTGCATATGCAGACAAGTACCATGTGTGTGTCGTCCACGATTTTGCTTATGGCGCACTGGGATTTGACGGAGAAAAACCGCAAAGCTTTTTGCAGTCCGAAGGGGCAAAGGATGTTGGCGTCGAAATATATACACTATCTAAGACCTATAACATGGCAGGGTGGAGAGTGGCTTTTGCAGTAGGGAACCGTTCGGTGATAGAACAGATCAACTTGTTGCAGGATCATATGTATGTCAGTTTGTTCGGTGGGATTCAGCATGCTGCTGCGAAGGCACTTACGGGTGATCAAACCGCAGTATCTGAACTGGTGAAAAACTATCAAAAACGCAGGGATCGCTTTATCAATAGGTTGCGTGAAACCGGCTGGGAGGTAGATATGCCGAAAGGTACCTTCTTTACCTGGCTGCCGGTACCAGTCGGATTCAATTCTGAAGAATTTGCCGATTTGTTGTTGGAAAAAGCCCATGTTGCTGTGGCTCCTGGGAACGGATTCGGGGAAAGCGGTGAAGGGTATATCCGTGTTGGCCTGCTGGACAGGGAAGAACGGTTGGAGGAAGCCGCTGACCGGATAGCGAAGCTAAACTTATTTAATTGATTACTAGACGCAAAAAGACTGGTTTTTTTCTATAAACCAGTCTTTTAAAAGCCCGTGGAAATTGTCAAATTCGGCACGGCGGTAGTCAAACGGCAGAAGGGGAATGATGGCTTCCGCTTCTTTGTTTTTAGCTGACGGCACAACGGTTCGGTCCTGCTTCCATCTCCTGCTGCTCTCTAGACTCAGGCTGTATAAGCCCCAAATTGACCTGCCGAATTTCCTGATAACTGTTTGGTTGTGGCGGGAGGCTTTCGGTTACCAACTCAATGAAACGGTCTTCTGAGTCTACATTCAGACGTTGGTTGTTTCGGTATAAATCCTGCAAGGTACGTTGGATTTTTCCATCGTCCGACCATTCATTACTACTGCTAAAATGAGTCGGTAGTACAACGAGTTCCTGAGATAAAGAAGGGAACCGATTATATAAAGTATGACGTAAAAATTTCGCCCATTCATCCGCTTTTCCAGCTAGGTCTGGTCGGCCGATTGATTGGACAAATAATGTATCCCCAGTTAACAAATAATCGTCATCGACGATAAAGCTTGTACTACCGATCGTATGGCCAGGCGATGATAGGATGGTAATCCGTTGGCTGCCTCCCAAATCGATATGCTTACCGTCTTCCAGCGGGGTATAAGGAAAAGAAGCACCTTCATCATCTTCTGGAGGGAACCAATAGACAGCACCGGTTGCTTCGGCAAGTTTTCTGCCTCCGGAAATATGGTCGGCGTGCAGATGGGTGTCGGCTACATGCTTGATTGTCCAACCGCGCTTTTCAGCAAAGGATTGATAGACCTCTGTGAACCGGCTTGGATCAATAACCATGGCTTCATTGCCGCTCTCTATCATATAAGAGAGACAGCCTTTTCCAAAACGGATGAATTGATAGATGCATCCTCCGTGCGGTAATGTTCCTGCTAGCACAGGCTCCAGGTGTTCTCCCCATTCCGTCATTCCGCCGATTAAATATGTAATGTTACTCATGCCTTCGTGTTGCAGAAGGGCAGCAGCCGTCTGAGCAGATATTCCTCTATAGCAAACGATATAAACGGTTTGGTCTTGTGGAAGCTGCTGTTTTGCTTCTATCGGTGTCTTTTTGAGTTCGTCCATCGGAATGTTGATCGAATCAATATTCCTTCCTTCGATTTTCCAGTCTTGATAATCCTTTTGCCGGCGGATATCCAAAATGAAAACATCCTCCTGATGTAACATACGACTGGCAAGCTCCTGTACGGTCAACGGCTCCATATTCCAGTTCTGCCTCCTTTTTTCTCCTACTATAACAAACTTCCTAGTTTCATTATATATAGGCAAATACCCTTTCATTCGGGTAAGAAAACGAAAGACACAACTTAATACAAGAGAGTCTGAAGACCTCTTCTTTAAGACAACCTGTATGGTAATTCAGAACTGGTAAAAACCTTTTGTATTTTTCAACAGCTGATCGTAAACGACCGCCACAGAAAGCTGCTTCAATTCAGCTATCTTGGCGACGCTGGCATGAATCATTTTTGGATGGGTCATCACATCCTGGAATGGTCCGTGAAAAGGCCATGGTCCGTCTGTTTCGACCATCAATGCTGTTAGAGGGACTTGCTGAATCATGCGTTGTATCTCCGGTTCATACACACAATCCGGTGTTACGGAAAGTTTGTATCCATTAGCGACAATCCGTTGGACAGTGTTTTTGTCGCCTTTAAACCAGTGAAAATGCGCTTGACGGATGGAATGCTTCTCCAATAATTCGCAGGCAACCGGGGCATCTTCATATACAGCGTGTAAAACAATTGGCTTTCCCCAGCGTACAGCATGAACAATCATCAACTCCAAAAGTTCCTTATATGGTTCCATGCTTATTGTCGGTTCTTCCTTACGCAAATAGTATGGAAGGCCGACTTCTCCCACTGCTTTCATGGTTTCCTTGTGATTTTCCATAAAGGCGAGAAGTCCGCTTAGCTCGTCAGGTGCCGGAAGCTTCTGTTCCGGATGGTACCCAAATGCTGGATGGACACGCTGATCAACCTGGGAAAGCTCCAGCGTCCGTTCCGCTGAGGAAAGGTGGTTCGATACCGCGATCAAACCCTCTGTCTGATACCTTTCCATCTCCTGAAGCAGCTGCCGTTGCTGTCTGCTTCCGTATAGGTCAAGATGAATATGGGCATCGATAATCGGCTGCATCATGTTATCACCTGCAACTCTTGATAGATTGTTTTTTTCCACTCTAAAAATTCTTGTGACAAGACTACCGATTCCTTGCGTGGACGGGGAAAAGGAATGGTGAAATCAGCTTTTACCCGGGCTGGTCCGCTTGATAAGACGATGACCCGGTCGGAAAGGAAAAGAGCCTCTTCGATGTTGTGGGTGACGAACAGGATCGAGCGGCGATGGTCTTCCCACATGGAAAGCAGCCATTGCTGCATGTCCAATCGTGTAAATTCATCCAGTGCCGAAAAGGGTTCATCCAGGCAAATGAAAGACTGCGGGCTCAACATGCTCCGTATAAAAGCGACACGCTGCTTCATTCCGCCTGACAGCTGATTTGGATAAGCTTCTTCGTATCCTGCCAACCCTGCTTTGGCCAACATTTCGATGGCTTTCTTCCCATTTTTCCTGCCGATCAGTTCTGCGCCGAGGACAACATTGTCTAATACAGTACGCCATGGCATCAAAGAAGGGGTTTGCGGCATGTAGCTGATTGTCCCTCTTTTTCCATTCAATCGTTCGCCATCCAAATAGATATCGCCGCTATCCGGCTCCAATAATCCTCCGATTAAATGGAATAACGTGCTTTTGCCACTTCCCGAAGGACCGACAATGGATACAAATTCGGCATCTGAAACGGACAGGGAAATCCGCTCTAATATTTGCTTGCCATCGAATGATTTGGAAATATCGATTAATGATAACTCAGCCATGCTGTTCCTCTCCTTCCTTTTTCCATCGAATGACTCGCTTTTCTATGGTGACAATGGCAACGAAAAAAAGAAGGCAAAGCACCATGATAAAGAATATCGCGACGAATACCCTGTCGGTCCGGAAGGAAGAGGATGCCAGTGTCATGTAGACACCGATTCCCCGTTGGGCTCCTAGCCACTCGGATATCACAGCTCCCATCACGCTGTAGGTAGCGGAGATTTTCAATCCGGAAAATAGCGACGGAAGGGCTGTCGGCCATTCCAGCTTTGAAAATATTTGCCGTTTATCCGCACCAGCCATTTTTAAATAGTGCCGCAATTCCGGACTTGTTTGACGGAAACCATCGAGAGTGGAAACGGCAATGGGAAAAAAACAAACCAACGTGATGATGATCAACTTTGGCAGAACCCCGAACCCAAACCAGATAACCAAAAGAGGCGCAAGGACGATAATCGGGATGTTTTGCGAGAGGATCATTAATGGATAGACGGTTTCTCTGAGCTTGGGCAGCAAATGCAAACAGACTGCAGATCCAATTCCAATACTTGTACCAATCGAGAATCCCAGCAGGGTAAGTTTGATCGTCGAGAACAAATGCTGCTGGTAATCTGCCCAGCCGGACACTGCCTCCAGCCAAATTTGCGATGGTGAAGGTAGCAGCCAGGCAGGTACATTTGCAAGGCTGCCTGCTGCTTCCCAAACCAGCAACAATACCAGGATGGCTGCAGCTGGGCGCCATCCTGTCATTATCCGCTTCATTTGCTGTATTTCTCCGTAAGTTTATCCATGGATGCGCCGCTTGGTTGGTAAAGAATTTTGACTTGGGAAATCACGTTAGGACTGCCGAGTTCTATCATCCGTCGATTCATTTTTTCGATGACAGCAAACAACTCGCTTAAATCTCCCTCCATGGTCGTTTCCAACGGATGTACCTGGTATCGAACCCCGGCTTCCTCAATCACAGCTATTGCTTCATCTACATAGGGAATCACATCTTCGCCGTTTTTTGTTTTTGGGATGATTTGAATACTTACGAGTGAATCAGCCATTGTTTTTTTCTCCTCCGTCCGGTAAAAATTTGTTGGTGAAGGCTTTTTCTGCTTCCAGTTCTTGGTCAAGCAGGTCATTTTCATACATCCAGTCAGCATAGTTTTCCCAGGTTTGTTGTTGTTGTTCGCCCCAACGCGGAGCATCATCCTGGTATTTAGGGGAAAGCCATTGCTGGCTGGCTTTCACAAGTTCGGCATCCAAATCGGGAACTGCTTCAGTCAGGATGTCTGCAGCTTCATCCGGATGATCTGCAGCAAACTGATATCCCTTGGAAACAGCAGCCACGAAAGCTTCGACTATTTCCGGGTCGTCTGCGATTTTCTGCTCACTCGTGGTAAGTACAGGTGTATAGTAGTCCAGCTTTTCGGAGTAGTCGGTCAAGTATTGCATATTCAGTTCTTCCCCCCGGAGCTCTGCTTCCACGCCGGTCCAGCCATAGTAAATCCACGCAAAATCGATATCTCGTTCGACGGCCGTAAAAAAGTCTGTATCTCCCATATTAACCATATCGACTTTGGCCACGTCAGCTTTTTCCTGTTTCATCAGCGATTCGATTACCGCTTTTTCCACAGGGGCACCCCAGCCGCCATACGTTTTGCCTTCAAAATCCTTTGGGGAAGTGATTTCTTTTTCTTTTGGCGAAGCAAATCCGGAAGTATTATGTTGAATAATAGCGGCAATCGAGACAATCGGGATATCCTGAACACGTGCTTCCGTCAATGCTTCCTGAGCACTGATTCCAAAGTCAGCTTTGCCGGATGCAACCAGTTGGTCTGCTCCAGCTTCTCCCGGCATCAGAATTTCCAGATCAAGCCCTTCCTCCTCAAAATATCCTTTTTCCTGCGCTACATATATACCGGTGTGGTTCGTGTTTGGTGTCCAATCCAAAACAAGGGACACTTTCTTTGTGGAATCCTTTTCTTGTGAACCGGTGTTCTCCTCACTGCTGCAACCGGCTGCCAAAAGCAGCAGTGCAGTAAGCATAATCCATACTTTTTTCATCCTATTTCCTCCTAGCAGTTATTGATGAAACACTTAGACAATGCGGGACTGAAATAGGGAACAGGAAGCATATGCAAGTAAGTGAATAAAAATAACATATGATTCTGTTGAAGGCAGACCATGAGAAGGCAACAAAAAATGCACCATAGGCCATACCTAGGGTGCATATCATCGCATTCTACCGTTCAAATATGTTCCCTACGCTGGTGTCAGCCAGATCAGGTTCCAAGGGTCAGTATCTTTACGGATACAATCTCAACCAGCAGTAACTGGTCCCCCTACATGTAAAGTGATTCAATTGGATTGATACGTTATTACTATTTAACCTTGCCACAGCCCTTCCATTTTTTCAAGTGCCAGTTCTTAGTCCTTCTCTATATCCTTTGTTTTTTTGATTGCTTTTCTTGTAATAAAAATCCCCAAAAAGGCAAGAACGGCCAGCAAAAGCAGAATGGGCAGATTTCCAATTAAAAATACAACGAAACCGGAAAAGAAGGAAAGGAGGAGATCGACACTCTTTACAAACTGTTCCTTTGTTTTCTGCCAAGTGGTGGTGTCGCCACTGCTTCCGGAAATCGTCAAATCATTTTCCTGGATGTCAATATTGACGGTAGCCAAGTCAGTTTTATTTTCCAGGTAATTGATTCTACCCGTGATCGTCTCGATTTCTTCTTGTACGCCGGCTAAGTCTTCGGATATTTTCAGCAAATCCTCTGTTTTATTCGTTTCCTCCATAAATGCCATCAACCGTTTCTCGACAGCCTGTTTTGACTCGAGCCTGGATTGCAGATCGATGTATTCTTCCGTGACATCCTGTCCGGATATATTGTTTTCGAGAACTTTGCTGCTTCCCTTCTCCACAAAATCTAGGAAAGGCCGGAACTGTTCCTGCGGTACCCTTGCTGTAATATGGCCGGATGTAAGGTCATCTTGAGGGTTCTGGTAAGTGCTCGCTTCGACAATATAACCACCGGCTTCTGTAATCTGTGACTGAATGTTGTCGACTGTCTGTTGATAATCTTTAACCTCAATCCGCAAATTTGCATGATAAATCACTTTCCGCACCATTTGATCTGCCTTTTCAACGGCTGCTCCCGAATTTTCTGCCTGTTGCTCTTCTGCTTCACCTCCTGCGTTTCCTTCTGCCATCTCGTCGCTCAAAGTTTTACTTTCCTGGCTGTTTTCTGTGTCGGAGCTGCTCATTTCCATAGAGGTGTCAGCGCTTTCTTGGGAGCCGTTGCTGCAAGCTGCCAGCAGCATGACAAAACAGAGTATCAATACAAGCGAATACCTCTTATTCATTTTTTGACCACCCTTTAGTTTTTTATGTAGACGTCGTCGAGTGACAAAAGTTACAAACAGTTTCGGCTTTTTGTATAGATATGTATGTATAAACGCATAAACGAGTGCAGAATATGCATCCTGTAACGAAGGAAATTGGGCGGTGGGCTACCATCACAACTGTGAATGCCTATCATAAAATTACAGTATGGATCGATGTTAAATGGTGAAAACAGGGCAGTTTGGTGGCTGAAGTAGAAGAGTGATTATATTTTTCTAAAAAAACTGATCATTTTCTCTTGAATTAATATACCAAATAGTGCATAATAATTCATACACAACAAAACATGTTCTATCTTTTAATAGATAATAAGCAGAAGGGGAGCGTTAATAAAATGAAAAAAGAAAAGATTGTTTTGGCATACTCAGGTGGTCTTGATACTTCTGTCGCTATCAAATGGCTTCAGGATAAATATAACTTTGATGTGATTGCTGTCGCCTTAGATGTTGGAGAAGGAAAGGATTTGGACTTTGTTAAAAACAAAGCGCTCGATGTTGGAGCAATAAAATCCTATGTAGTGGACGCTAAATCACTTTTTGCAGATGAATATGTCCTCCCTGCACTACAGGCGAATCTATTGTATGAAAGCAAATATCCATTGATTTCCGCATTATCCCGGCCTTTGATTGCCAAGGTGCTGGTAGGAATTGCCGAAAAAGAAGGGGCTGTCGCGGTAGCGCATGGCTGTACTGGTAAAGGAAACGATCAGGTAAGATTCGATATAGCCTTCACCGCCCTGAATCCGGATTTAAAAATTGTCGCACCAGTACGGGAATGGGCTATGTCGAGAGATGAGGAAATTGCCTATGCGGAGGAAAATGGTATTTCTGTGCCTGTCGATATCGATAACCCATACAGCGTCGACCAGAATTTGTGGGGACGGAGCAATGAATGTGGCATATTGGAAGACCCGTGGGCCGAACCGCCAAAAGGCGCTTATGATTTAACCACAGATCCAGTCGATGCACCTGACCAGCCGCAGGTCGTCCAGATCACCTTCGAGCAGGGAAAACCGGTATCGCTTGATGGAGAGGAAATGGAATTTTCCCAGTTGATTTTGCAGTTGAATCAAATCGCCGGTAAGCATGGTGTGGGACGTATCGACCATGTCGAAAATCGGTTGGTCGGAATCAAATCAAGGGAAATCTATGAAGCCCCTGCTGCTTTGACACTGATTGCCGCCCATCAAGAATTGGAAGCATTGACACTGCCTCGTGAAGTGGCTCAATTCAAACCGACGGTGGAACAGAAGCTGGCTCAGACCGTGTATGACGGTTTATGGTATTCCCCGTTGACCAAAGCGTTGCAAGCATTTATTGAACAAACCCAGGACCATGTTTCTGGAACAGTGAAGGTAAAACTATACAAAGGCCAAGCACAGGTCATCGGCAGAGAATCTGCACAATCGCTTTACGATTTTGACCTGGCAACATATAACCCGGAAGACTCTTTTGATCATGATGCTGCACTAGGCTTTATCAAGCTTTGGGGACTGCCAACAAAAGTCCATGCCGCAGTCAACCAAACCAAAGCAGTAACGGACTCTTCCGTTGAAAACGTGGTCGTCGATGTAAAGGAAGCTGTTAAACAATGAAACTATGGGGCGGACGGTTCACCAAGCCGACAAATGAACTAGTCGATGAATATACAGCATCTATTCATTTTGATAAGAAACTTGCAGTACATGACGTACAAGGGAGCCTTGCCCATGTAGAAATGTTGAAGGTGTGCGGGATTGTATCGGAAGAAGATGCCGCAGCCATAACAGATGGCCTCAAAACCGTAAGGGACAAAATTGCATCTGGTGAAGCGGTGCTTAGTGAAGAAAACGAAGATATTCATATGAATATAGAAAAACTGCTGATCGACGAAATCGGACCTGTCGGGGGCATGCTTCATACCGGCAGAAGCAGGAACGACCAGGTCGCCCTGGATATGCGCTTGTATTTGCGTGAGGAATTGGTGACAATCAGTCAGCTGCTGCTGGATGTGCAAAAGGCATTGCACAAACAGGCGGAAGCTAATTTAGAAACGGTGCTTCCGGGTTATACCCATTTGCAGCGCGCCCAGCCTGTTTTATTTGCCCACCATATGATGGCTTACGTGTTTATGTTTCAGCGGGATATGGAACGACTATCCGACAGCTGGAAACGTGTCAATCAATCACCGCTCGGTGCCGGGGCGCTGGCTGGAACGACTTTTCCGATCGACCGTCAGTATGTTGCCGATAAACTTCATTTTGACGGAGTTTGTGAAAATAGTCTGGACGCCGTAAGTGACCGGGATTTTGTCGTTGAATTTTTGGCCAATTCATCACTAATTTCCACTCATTTGTCCAGACTGTGTGAGGAGCTTGTCCAATGGTCGAGTGCTGAATTCAATTTCATCGAACTGGATGATGCCTTTTGCACAGGAAGCAGCATGATGCCGCAAAAGAAAAATCCGGATGTCGCTGAACTGGTCAGAGGCAAAACGGGCCGAGTGTATGGACACTTGATGGGTATGCTGACAACCTTGAAGGGCTTGCCGCTTGCTTATAATAAAGATATGCAGGAAGACAAGGAAGGAATGTTTGACACGGTTGAAACCCTTAAAGGGGCGCTGGCACTTTTTGCTCCAATGATTGAAACGATGAATGTCAAAGCAGACAACATGTATAAAGCCGTGGAAAAGGATTATTCCAATGCCACCGATCTGGCAGATTATTTAGTTGGAAAGGGAATGGCCTTTCGGGAGTCACACGCTGTTGTCGGGCAGACAGTTTTGTATAGTATCAACCAACATAAATTCCTGCTGGATTTATCACTAGAAGAGTTTCAGCAGTTTTCCTCCCTAATCGAAGAGGACATATACGAGGTTTTGGCCCCTAAGGCTGTCGTCAATGCCAGAAATGTCGTTGGCGGTACAGCACAATCACGGGTGAAGGAACAGATGGCCACAGCAAGCCAGCTCTTCCAAATAAACATGGAATGGATCGAAGAACATAAACAGTTAATAAGCTAGCAATCTATTTTTTATAAAGGCTCTTTTCTCAAACTTTACTGTTTTCAAGCTATAACAGGTAGTGCTAGTCCTTCCTTGCTACGGAAAAACACTCGCTTTCTGTTGGGACGCTGCAGCCAAGGAACTGCATGAATCAGCTTCTTCCCTGCCTGAAGGATTCCTTGGGAGTATCTTCGGTTAGAAACAAGAAGGTGTTTATGGGCGGAGGAAATACCCGATGACTCCAGCGGGAGGAAAGGCCTCGGTGAGATCCCGCAGAGCTTTAGCTCGAGGAAGCTCACCAGCCGCCCGCGGAAAGCGCAGGGTATTTCCGCAGCAAGGATAAAATGTAGTGTAGTCACCCGAAATTAGTTCGCAGATTGTATCTTTCATGAGAACCACAGTCTTTACGAAAACAGCCTTTATAAAAATTTTAGGTGACGGCTTGCTCCAGACACATGGAAGCAGGCCGAATTTTTCAACCTTTATGGATAAATATACTTTTAAGTGAATAAATATTAATAAGCCATGAGAGGAGTGGAACAATGATTGAAACACCAGGCTACCTTGTACTGAGTACGGGAGATGTATTGGAAGGGAAATGGCTGGGCACAGAAATGGCCGTAGAAGGGGAATTGGTATTTAACACAGCCATGACAGGCTATCAGGAAGTGATGACGGATCCTTCTTATGCAGGTCAGATTGTTACCATGACATATCCGCTAATTGGGAATTATGGAGTAAACGACATAGATCACGAAAGCTTCAAACCAGCTCTGGCTGGACTGGTGATATCCTCCGCTTGTCAGGCGCCAGAACATTATCAGGCGAAATATACGATTAAGGAAATGGTGGAGCAGTATAAGGTACCAACCTTGTATGATATCGACACTAGGTCCCTTACCCGGATCATCCGTGAAAGCGGAGTGGTATATGGTAAGATCACCACGGAACCAGAGGATTTACCGGTAAACAAAAAAGTCGATCCGGAAATCGTCAAACAGGTGTCGGTCAACAGAATGATCAAAATAGCAGCAAAGAAAACTGCTTCCTTTAACCAGAACGAAAGCAAACACATCGTGTTGTTTGATTATGGTTATAAACATTCCATCACGAAAACATTGACGGAGCTTGGCTGCAACGTGACAGTAGTCCCTTATGATACCGATCCGGCGGTCGTGAACAATCTGAATCCTGATGGAGTGGTATTGTCCAACGGTCCTGGAGATCCGGAAGACTTAGCAGGATTACGTTCTAATATCAAACAGCTAACAGAGACATATCCTACGTTGGGGATTTGCTTAGGACATCAACTGATAGCCCTGGCTTATGGTGGAAAAACAGAACGTCTTCCTTATGGACATCGGGGCAGCAATCATCCGGTCAAGGATTTGCTTACAGGAAAAGTGTTTATCACTTCGCAAAACCACGGTTATGTGGTCGATGAGAACTCGATCAAACTCTCGGAATGGGAAGTTTCCCATATCAATGTCAATGATCGGTCGGTTGAAGGGCTCATTCATCGCCATAAGCCTGTTTTGACCGTCCAATTTCATCCGGAAGCCCATCCTGGCCCGATTGATACTTATGAAATTTTTCAAGACTTTCTGCAGATGATTTCGAACAAGGGAGAGAAACAGCATGCCTAAGTTTTCGCATATCAAAAAAGTTCTGGTTATCGGCTCGGGACCTATTGTCATCGGTCAGGCTGCCGAGTTTGATTATGCTGGTACCCAGGCTTGTCTCGCTTTAAAAGAAGAGGGGATTGAAGTGGTGCTGGTCAACAACAACCCGGCTACAATTATGACCGATCATAACATTGCCGACCATGTGTATCTCGAACCGCTGACTTGTGCTTCTTTGACAGCAATTATCGAAAAAGAAAGACCGGATGGTATTCTGCCGACATTGGGGGGACAGACAGGACTGAATCTGGCAGTCTCCTTATCGCAATCCGGAGCGTTGGAAAAATACGGGGTGGAATTGCTCGGAACACCGCTCGACACTATCCAAAAGGGAGAAGATCGGGAAATGTTCAAATCGATGATGAAGTCGATCGACGAACCCGTCCCGGAAAGCATTACCACCAGCTCCGTGGAAGAAGCAGTTGCGTTTGCAGATACTGCTGGTTATCCGATGATTATCCGTCCCGCCTATACGTTAGGAGGCGGAGGAGGAGGAATTGCCAACAATGAAATCGAACTGAAGGCAATTGTTCGAAATGGTCTGCATGCCAGCCCTATCGGCCAAGTCCAGGTGGATCAAAGTGTGAAAGGATGGAAAGAAGTCGAGTATGAAGTAATGCGGGATGCCAATGATACCTGCATTATTGTCTGCAATATGGAGAATATCGACCCTGTAGGCGTCCATACCGGCGACAGTATCGTCGTTGCTCCTTCACAAACGTTGAACGATCGGCAATACCAGCTCCTTCGTTCTACCTCCTGCAAAGTAATCCGGGAATTGGGAGTCGTCGGTGGCTGTAATATTCAATTTGCCCTTAACCCGGACAGTGATGAGTACGTAATCATCGAGGTTAATCCGAGAGTCAGCCGATCCAGTGCACTAGCTTCCAAAGCCACCGGTTACCCGATAGCCCGTATTGCTGCCAAGCTGGCATTGGGTTATCAGCTGGATGAAGTAATCAATCCGATTACCGGACACACTTATGCCAGCTTTGAACCGGCCATCGACTATATTGCGGTAAAAATTCCGCGTTGGCCATTTGATAAATTTGCCGATTCGAACCGGCTGCTTGGTACGCAGATGAAAGCAACAGGGGAAGTCATGGCTCTTGCCAGAAATTTTCCGGCTGCTTTGAACAAAGCCATCCGTTCGCTTGAAATCGGAACAGAATATTTGGCTTGGCCGGCGCATGCCGAATGGTCGGATGCTGCAATCGAATCAGCGCTTGTCGAGGCAACAGACGAGCGGATATTTGTGATTGGAGAAGCTTTCCGTCGTGGATACTCGGTAGAAAAAATTCATCAATTGACCGAAATCAATAACTACTTTTTAAATGAAATGGAAATGATGATCCAAACGGAAATCGACCTTCGCAAACAGAGTTGGGAGTCTTTGGATAAGGAGAAGCTGAGCAGATTGAAGTATTACGGGTTTTCCGACCGGCTGCTAGCCGACATTTATCAAATAAGCCAGCTGGAAGTACATCAACGCTTTGTAGAGCTTGGATTAACCCCGGCTTATAAAATGGTGGACACTTGTGCTGCTGAATTTTCAGCCGAGACGCCTTACTATTATAGTTCCTGGAGAGAGAGCGATGAGGTAGAAGCAATCAACGGCCATAAGAAAGTGGCAGTACTCGGTTCAGGTCCAATTCGGATCGGCCAAGGAGTGGAATTTGATTATTGCTCAGTCCATGCAGCCATGTCCTTGCAGGAGCAGGACATCAAGGCGATAGTCATCAATAATAATCCGGAAACTGTCAGTACCGACTTCAATACAGCAGACCATCTTTATTTTGAACCATTGACAGAGGAAGATGTTCTTCATGTATTGGAGAAAGAAGAGGCTGATGGGGTAATGGTGCAATTCGGCGGTCAAACAGCCGTTAACCTGGCGGAAGGATTGGAAAAAGCAGGGGTGAAAATTTACGGTACCTCACTGGCTGCGATTGAAACCGTAGAAGACAGGGACCAATTTTACCGTTTGTTACAGCGGCTTGAGATTCCGCACATACCTGGTGAAACGGTGATGGACACACAAGATGCGGAGGAAATCGCCGCCCGCATCGGTTATCCTGTTTTGCTTCGCCCTTCTTATGTGATCGGCGGCCGCGGAATGGTCGTGATCCAGGATCGCAGTCAACTGCTCAGCTATATTGACAGCTTGAAACAGGAAGCACCGGACTCGCGGATTTTTCCGTTACTGATCGATCGCTTCATCCCCGGATACGAGGTGGAAATCGATGCGGTATGCGACGGAGAAGATGTACTGATTCCGGGAATTTTCGAGCATGTGGAAAAAGCGGGGGTCCATTCCGGAGACAGTACCGCTGTGTTCCCGGCACCATGTTTGACAAATACGCAGCAGAAGACGATCGAACAATATACAAAAAGAATCTCTGCAGCATTGAATGTGAAAGGGATCATCAACATTCAATTTGTCATTAGCGAGGACCGCCAGGATCTTTATGTACTCGAGGTAAACCCTCGGGCTTCCCGGACGGTACCGATCGCCAGCAAGGTGACAGGTGTTCCGCTGATCGACTTGGCTACACGTGTGCAAATGGGCGAAAAACTGGCAGAAATGGGTTGGAACACAGGCCTTCATCAGCCTGTCGGTTACTATGCCGTAAAGGTGCCGGTCTTTTCTACCAATAAGCTGCCAGGTGTCGATCCATTTCTCGGACCAGAGATGAAGTCCACGGGGGAAGCGATTGGCCTCGGCTTGACGGTGGAATCGGCAATGGCCAAAGCGTTTGGTTGGAAGGAAAACTATCTGCTGGAGCTTGAAGGCGATCAGCAAATATATTTATCCCTGGGAAGTGACATCGGCAGATTGCCTGCTGCATTGCTATCCTTACTGGATAGGCTACCGGTGACGATCATCGCTGATCAGGATACAACTGAAATGCTTGAAAGCCAGGATATTACGGTCAGCGAGGTTCTTTCACCATCCGATGCTGGAAACAAATGCTTGGACAATACGTTTGCATTGGTCTGCGATCTGCAGCAGGGCTCGGAAGCTGACAGTCATAGAAAGCTTCGAGAAGATGCCTTGAAAACCGATACGCTATGCATTACTTCCGCCGAAACGTTGACAGCATATTTGAAAGCTTCTGCTCAAACCAGCGAAGCACCGAATGCAATCGAGGAATATCTCTTGATGAGTGAAGGGGTAAACAGAGCAAAGGAGCGTGTGTGAAGGATGGGATTGACGAAAGAAATCAGCATGCAGCAGCGGCTGGCGGGAAGGGATTTTTTAACGCTTGCTGATTACAGCAAACCGGAAATCAATTATTTGCTAGAATTGGCTGCTTATTTGAAGAAGCAACGTCAACAGGGGAAGGAAGAAAAGCCCTTACAGGGCAAAACCCTGGGAATGATTTTTGAAAAGTCCTCCACCCGTACCCGCGTCTCCTTTGAAGTAGGCATGTATCAATTAGGCGGAATGGGATTGTTTTTAAGTTCGGATGACATCCAAATCGGCAGAGGAGAACCGATTTCGGATACAGCAAAAATATTGTCTGGTTATCTGGACGGTATCATGATCCGTACTTTTTCTCAGCAAGTAGTCGAGGAACTGGCTGAAAATGCTTCGATTCCAGTCATCAACGGATTGACCGACAGCTATCATCCGTGCCAGGTGTTGGCAGACATGCAGACTATAGAGGAGGTCAAAGGTGGTCTCGATGGCGTCAAACTCGCTTATATCGGTGACGGTAACAACATGGCCCATTCCTTGATGCTAGGTGGCGCAATCATGGGGATGAATGTTAGTGTAGCTGCCCCGGATAAATATCAGCCGGAAACACCTGTCATCCAAAATGCCCAATCGATCGCAAAACATAGTGGAAGTAAGATTGAAGTCACCTCGGATGTTCAAGCTGCTGTTGACCAGGCGGACGTCGTTTATACGGATGTCTGGGCAAGTATGGGGCAGGAAAGTGAGCAATCGGTACGTGAATTAGCTTTTGCCGATTACCAGGTAAACAAGGATTTACTTGATCTAGCCCATCCTGATGCCGTTTTTATGCATTGTCTTCCTGCCCATCGCGGGGAAGAAGTAACAGCGGAAATAATCGACGGAAAACAGTCTGTCGTTTTCCAACAGGCGGAAAATCGGCTCCATGCGCAAAAAGCGTTACTGACTGCCCTGATGGGAAAATAGATAGTCTTTCGGGATTAAAGTTGCAAGATGGAAAAGATTGTTATGAAATTCTAATAGGGAAAACTAAAGGGGTACCCAATCAATGATGCAATTGATTGGGTACCCCTCTGATTTAAAAGACCTGCTAACCAGACATCTGGATATGTACTCAAGTAATAGTACTTACCAAATACTCATCTAGCGCCTGCTGTAAAGTTCCTTTAATTTCTGCTTTGCGTTCGAAAACTAAGTTTAATTCCATCATCTTCCGAACGGTTTCCGGGCGAAGTCCTGTAATAACAGGTGTACAACCCATCATGCTGATGCCGTCCAAAAGCTTCAAAAAGTTTGGTGCAATCTCGCCTTCCATTTGCAATATCCCTGACAAATCCATAATAAGCGTACGAATGCGCAGTCTGCCGATTTCCATTAATACTTTTTCTTCAATTGTGTTGAGACGGGAAAAGTCAATTTCTCCTATCAAGGGTAAAATACATACATTCGGCGTAACCGGTATGATCGGAACAGAGAGATTTGCGACCAATTCACGTTGAGCTTCAATCAATTCGTCTTTATATTTGGAGTAACTGATGAAAAAGCCGTTTAGGAATTCGTCAATCAATGCATTGATTTTGCTCTCCGTGTAGTAGAATCGTTCCCGGTTCACTTCTAATCCAGCTTGTATTTCATATTCTTGTAAGGCAACCCACAAGGTTCTGCGGATGGCCTGCACCCATTCGAGTTTGAATGCCAGTGTCAAGGAATAATTGGCCCATGCAATTCCTTCCTGTTTTGCAAATGCCACCACTTCATCTTTTTTGTCTTCTACGACATAGAGGACAATCTTGAGGGCGTTATCCAAAAGGTTGATATTACCGATAACACGGATTTCTTCAATCTTATCGCGGACATTCACTGCTTCATTTAGCAGTTTTTTCTCAAATATTGGTCTGTTAAGGGTAAGAAAATCTTTGATTTCCATTCCTTCCTCGTAATGCCATTCCAAAATAATTCACTTTCCTTTCCATAAATGGGAATGATGTGAAAAAGATATTAATTACTTCTTTGTTGGTGATTCTATTATACCAAAATGCATGGGAAGTTAAAATTGATAGGGTGCTTTCGGTCCTACTTGAGAAGTAAATGTTGTAAACGGATGGAGAATCCCATAGTATGTAAGTGAGTAATCACTCACCAGAAGGGGTGGAGAAAATGGAAATCGTGGAATTGCAGCAAGTAACACATGCATTCGGAAAACAAAAGGTTTTGCTGAATGTCGACCTTTCAATACAAACTGGAGAAATTTTTGGGTTGCTTGGACCTTCAGGATCTGGAAAAACGACTCTAGTAAAATCTATTGTTGGTACGTTAACCCCTGACAAAGGGGAAGTGTATGTATCCGGGACAAGGATGCCTTCTTTGCAAACGATGGGCTCTATAGGTTATATGGCCCAGGCCGATGCGCTCTATCACGAGTTGACTGCTCAGGAAAATCTTGCTTTTTTCGCCTCCGTTTACGGCGTTCCCAAAAAGCAGGCAGCTATCCGCATCGAACAAGTTCTTGCAGATGTAGATTTATTAGACAGCAAACAAAAAGTAGTGCAAGGATTCTCCGGAGGCATGAAGCGGCGCTTATCCTTGGCGGCTGCATTAATCCATCACCCGAGGCTGTTGATACTTGATGAACCAACGGTTGGAATTGACCCGGTATTGCGCAATAAAATCTGGGCCAAGTTTGCCGATTTAAAACAGCAAGGGACCACCATTATTGTGACCACCCATGTGATGGACGAAGCGGACCGATGTGACCAGCTAGGCTTGCTAAGGGACGGACATATTATGGCGCATGGTTCTCCTGACACGTTAAAACAGGAAACCGGTACAGATTCGATTGAGCAGGCTTTCTTGGTGTATGGGAGGGAGAGAATATGAGAATAAAGGCAATATTTGTCCGGATTCTCCGTCAATTTAAGCGCGATAAGCGTTCGCTCGCATTGATGATTGCAGCTCCTTTGTTGATATTGACCTTGACTTGGCTGGTACTCGACCAGGAGACTTATCAACCGAAGCTTGCGCTGGAAGATGTTCCTGAGCAGCTGGAAGAAGTGATAGAAAAGAGCGAATTGGAAATAGTGGATGTGGACGATCCAGAGCAGAAGCTTGCCGATTCGGAAATCGATGCCATTCTTAGTGTAGAAGAAAATAGTATCCATATCATAGCAGACAACAGCAAACCCAATCAAACAGAGGCGGTTAAAATGGGTCTGCAACAGGTATTGGCATCTCAAACGAATGGACCGGCTGCGGAAATTTCCATTGATTACTTGTACGAAGACTTGGCAGAAACAACATTTGACTATACAGGACCGGTGCTAATTGGATTCTTTGCGTTTTTCTTCGTTTTTTTAGTAGGCGGTATTTCTTTTTTAAGAGAAAGGTCCCAGGGTACAATGGAGCGGATGTTTGCCATGCCTCTAAAGGGATGGGAGATCATTGTCGGATACATCAGCGGTTTCGGTTTCTTCGCAGTGATTCAATCGTTCATCGTCGCGTTATATGCCGTTTATGTTTTGGGAATTCCACTCAACGGATCTTTGTGGCATGTTATCCTGATTACCATGCTGCTTTCTTTGAGTGCACTGACGCTTGGCATTCTGTTGTCTTCCTTTGCCAAAAACGAATTTCAGCTAATTCAATTCATCCCGCTTGTCATCGTACCGCAAGCGTTTTTCTCCGGCTTGTTTAGTCTGGAAAACGCACCTGACTGGGTAGCTTATTTGGAATATATCATGCCGATTTCTTATGGTGCCGATGCTCTCAAGGAAATCATGATCAAAGGAAACGGATTGCCAGATGTACAGGTAGATATGTATGTCATTCTCGGCTTTTCTCTATTATTTATTCTTTTAAATCTTAGTACACTTAGAGCATACCGAAAATAATCATGAGGCGGGGGTCCGTATATGCAGGAATCGTATTTACACGAATTATTGAAAGTGGATGATCAGGAAATCCGATTAACCGAAAAGCAAGCACACATACTGGCTGCCGCAATCGAAATATTCGCTGAAAAAGGGTATGCGGCAACAGCCACAAGTGAAATCGCCAAACGCGCCGGGGTAGCGGAAGGAACGATTTTTCGCCATTACCCGGCCAAAAAAGATTTATTGTTGGCGATTGTGAAACCAGGCGTTTTAAAGTTTGCTGTCCCTGTGTTTGCCAGTAACATGGTTGAACATATATTTAATCGGGAGTTTGATGGTTTTGAAGACTTACTAAGCGTATTCATTTATAACCGGCTGGATTTTGCCAGACAGAATGTGGCGATTCTGCGGATCGTGCTGCAGGAGTTTGCTTTTCATCCTGAAATAAAGAAGACCGTAGAGGAATCCTTTCTCGAACAGGTTTACCCGAAGATTAAGGAGACGATTACAGGGTTCCAGAAAGCAGGAAGGCTGAAGCAAATGCCGCTTAAAACGATGGTCCGATGTATTGTCTCTCCCATATTAGGCTTCATCATTACCCGCTTTATCTTGAATCCAGACGCAGAGTGGGATGAGGAGCAGGAAGTAGATAATATCATCAGCTTTATTATGAAGGGGATTGAAGCTGAAGCGTAACTATCAATACTAGCGTTTGAAAGGTTGTTTTTTGCTCGCTTTAACGTTGTGTTTAATGGGAGAACAAAAACTGGCCGATGTTTGACTGGTTGATCAGCGGGTAGGTGATAGGGAGTAATGGTTGGTCAGACACCAATGCAGGAGTGGAGACATAAAATTTTAATGGATTAATGTATGGCTTGCAAAGTCGGTATTGGCGCTGGCAAGGGCAACTGTTATAATGGAAGTTATGGAATAAAGGGATTTTGTATTGTTAGTCCCATCAACGAAGAGGAATTTTAAAGGAATGATTTAATTTGATAAATATCCAACATGTTTATCAGGAAATAGCCCATATAACGTCTGAAGAAAATATAATGCTGGATGAATTACTGAAAAACCACACGTACACCCGGCTTGGCGGAAAAGCGGATATTCTGGTTACGCCGGAAACATTTTCCGAGGTTCAGCAGCTTGTCAAGCTGGCCAAACGGAACAATATTCCATTCACCCTTCTGGGGAATGGCTCTAACATGATTGTGAAGGATGGCGGGATTCGCGGAATCGTGATGAGCCAGAAACGCTTTCAGGAAATCAGGGTGGACGATCAGACCATTTATGCCCAGAGCGGGGCTGCCATCATCGAGGTATCGCGCCGTGCATTAAAGGAGCAATTGACTGGTTTGGAATTTGCTTGCGGGATTCCCGGAACAGTAGGAGGCGCTTTGTTTATGAATGCAGGCGCTTACGGCGGGGAAATCAAGGATGTTTTGGAAAAAGCGGTTGTCGTCAATCCAGAGGGAGAATTATTGACGCTTGCGGCTGAAGATCTCGATCTTGAATACCGCACTAGCAACATACCTGATAAAGGATATATCGTGTTAGAAGCCCAGTTCAAGCTTGAACCGGGTAATTATCAAGAAATTAAAGCGGTGATGGACGATCTGACGTATAAAAGGGAATCCAAGCAACCTCTCGAATATCCTTCGTGCGGCAGTGTTTTCAAACGCCCGCCAGGCTATTTTGCCGGCAAGTTGATCCAGGACAGTGAGCTGCAAGGCAAAGGAGTGGGAGGCGCTGAAGTTTCGACGAAGCATGCAGGATTTATCGTCAACAAAAACAATGCGACGGCGACCGAATATATTTCGGTGATCGAACTGGTACAAAAAACAGTGAAAGAAAAATTCGGGGTATTTCTGGAAAGAGAAGTGAAAATTATCGGGGAAGATGCCGATGCAGAAACCGTACAATCAATAAAGAAAAATTGAAGTCAAGACAGCAGAACCCATTCATGGAACCTGCTGTCTTTTTGTTTGTCTTAAAGGCAGGAAGGGAAGAGACCTTCTATTTTAAGAGCTTTGTTCGGATATTTTTGGATAAGCTTTGTCGGATGCAATTTTTTTTGAATCATGCTATGATGACCTTAACTTAATAAAAAATTCCTTTGGGGCAGGGTGTAATTCCCGACCGACGGTGATGGACATTGTTTGTCCTCAGTCCGTGACCCGCTTGCGCAAGCAGCGGTGGATTTGGTGAGATTCCAAAGCCGACAGTTAAAGTCTGGATGGGAAAAGGAAGTGAATAAGCACTGTTGTGACGTGTGTTTAAGGTGCGGAAGGAAGCTGCGGGGCATAAGCATGCCGCTGCATTTCTTTGCCGTATTCTTTGGGACCGTCTCAGCTTCCCGTTATTGAATGATAAGCCCCGGCAACCACCGGGGCTTTTTTGTATCTTCAGGCAGTAAAAAGTTTAACTGAAAAGTGTTAAGTAATTTTGAGCTAGAATGCAAACGAAGAAAATCGCCAATATAAAATTAAAACCGTGGCAAAGGAATTGCAGGCCTCAGGAAACGAGAGGGTGAAAGATTTGGCATCGAATGAAACGTATATGGATACAGCATTGGCGTTGGCAGAAGTAACTCTCGGCCAAACCAGCCCGAATCCTTCTGTCGGTGCTGTAGTCGTGAAGGACGGTAGAGTTATCGGGATGGGGAGCCACTTACAGGCAGGTAGTGGCCATGCCGAGGTCCATGCTTTGAGACAAGCTGGGGAAGCGGCAGCGGGGGCAGTCATGTACGTGACCCTGGAACCGTGCTCCCATCATGGCAGAACACCGCCGTGTGCAGATTTAATCATCGAACATCAATTAGCGAAGGTTTATATTGCTTGTTTGGATCCTAATCCGGAAGTGGCCGGTCGTGGAGCAGAGAAACTGCGCCAGGCAGGAATCGAGGTCGAGGTTGGCTTAAGAGAGGAAAGGGCTATCCACCTGAATCGCCGGTTCTTCAAGCAAATCAGGGAGAAGCTTCCATTTGTTACCTTGAAAGCGGCAATGACCCTTGATGGAAAAACTGCTACAAGTACCGGGGACAGCCGCTGGATAACATCGGAAGAAGCACGAGAGGACGTTCATCGGCAGCGTGATCTTCACGATGCTGTACTTGTCGGAATTGGAACGGTCTTGGCTGATGACCCACATTTGACAGTCAGACTGCCAGAAGGCGGTAAACAGCCGGTTCGGATCGTGCTGGACAATGATTTGCGCATCCTTGCCGACAGCAATCTACTAACTAGCCCGGAAGCGCCCACCTGGATCATATGCGGATCAACTGCGGATACAAAGCAGTCCAAGCTGGCAAAACCACACGTGAAAGTTTGGCAGCTGGATACCGAGAAAATAGAACTCATCTCCGTATTAACATTACTGGGTGAGCAACGGATTCAGTCGGTCTATGTGGAAGGTGGAAGCACCCTTCATGGATCTTTTGTAAAAGCTGGACTGTTCGACGAGTGCCATTGGTATATAGCGCCGCTTCTGCTTAGTGGAAGTGATGCTTTTCCAGCGGTTGGCGGCATTTCGCCGGAGCGAATGGGACAAGCAAAGCAGCTTGACTTTACATCAGTCGAACGGATCGGCAGCGATCTCAAGATCATTGCCACACCGAAAAAGGAGGCGGAGTAATTGTTTACCGGCATTGTGGAAGAAAAGGGAAAAGTTACATCAATCCAGCGTAAGCGGGAGTCGCTGACCATGAGTATAGCGGCTGTCACGGTAACAGAAGACGTAAGTATTGGTGACAGTATTTCCGTAAACGGAGTATGTCTGACGGTAACGTCTTATCAAGAGGATGGCTTTACAGTAGATGTCATCCCCGAAACATTCCGCACCTCCTCTTTGTCCGGAGTGACCACTGGATCCTATGTGAATCTGGAGCGGGCAATGCGAGCCCGTGATCGGTTTGGAGGCCATTTTGTCTCCGGCCATGTGGATGCTGTCGGGACAATCGTGAAACAGTGGCGAGAGGCAAATGCCTTATATATAACCATTGAAGTCCCGGAAGAAGGTCTTCCTTACCTTTCGGAAAAGGGCTCGATTTCAGTGGACGGCACTTCTTTGACCGTATTCGCCGTGCATGCTTCCGGTTTTACGATATCTTTGATTCCTGAAACCCAACGGGCGACGATTCTCGCTGAAAAACAGACAGGAGAAACCGTGAACATTGAATACGATGTACTCGCAAAGTATATCGATCGCCTGTTGACGGCAAAATATCAGCCCGCTGCAGGATCTTCCGCGAATATCACGACGGAAAAATTAGAGCAATTTGGTTTTTTAGATTAGGAGGACTAGCTATGTTCCAAACAATAAAACAAGCACTAGAAGACTTGCAGGCTGGAAAAATGATCATTGTGGTAGACGATGAAGACCGGGAAAATGAGGGCGACCTCGTTATGCTTGCCGAGCATGCCACCCCCGAGTCCATCAATTTCATGGCTAAGGAAGGCAGAGGGCTTATCTGCACTCCCATGGACAAAGAGCTGGCCGACAAACTGCACCTGCCGGCTATGGTCGAAGAAAACAGTGATAACTTTGGTACGGCGTTTACCATCAGTGTCGACCACGAGGAAACCGATACTGGAATAAGTGCTTACGATCGCGCATTGACCATTCAAAAATTGATCGATGAGGAAACAGAGGCTGCTTCCTTTAAACGTCCGGGCCACGTATTCCCATTGGTGGCAAAACGGGCAGGGGTCCTGGAACGTCCCGGTCATACAGAGGCAGCGGTCGATCTGGCCAGGCTTGCCGGTTCGAAACCTGCAGGTGTTATCTGCGAAATCATGAACCCCGATGGCACCATGGCAAGGCTGACGGAGCTGGAGGAGATGGCAGCACAATTTGACTTATCCCTGATATCGATAAAAGACTTAATTACCTACCGCAAAGTAAATGATGTATTGATCAACAAAGAAATAACGATCAATCTACCGACAGCCTATGGGGAATTTAAATTGGCTGCTTTTACGGAAAAGTTTACCGGCAAAGAGCATCTTGCCTTGTATAAAGGGGAGATTCAACCGGACGAGCCGGTTCTTGTTCGCATCCACTCAGAATGCTTAACCGGTGATGTTTTTGGTTCCCAACGCTGCGATTGCGGCCCGCAGCTTGAACGGGCCTTGCAACAAATCGAGGAAGCAGGAAAAGGCGTCTTGATTTATATGCGTCAGGAAGGCAGAGGCATAGGCTTGCTGAATAAGTTGAAAGCATACAAGCTGCAGGAACAAGGTTTTGATACTGTCGAAGCAAACCATCAGCTTGGCTTTCCGGCAGACCTGCGCGACTATGCAGTAAGCGCACAAATGTTAAAGGATCTTGGAGTCCGAAAGCTTCGGCTCTTGACCAATAACCCAAGAAAAATTTCCGGGTTGAACGATTATGGCTTGGAAGTGACAGAGAGAGAAGCCATTCAAATAGAATCAAATAAGAACAACGAAAAATACTTGCAAACGAAAAAAGCGAAGCTGGATCATTTATTTAATTTTCACAGTAGCAACTGA
Source organism: Virgibacillus senegalensis (assembly GCF_000821245.2). GTDB lineage: Bacteria > Bacillota > Bacilli > Bacillales > Amphibacillaceae > Sediminibacillus > Sediminibacillus senegalensis. The sequence continues at coordinate 347,389 of NZ_LN611423.1, read as the reverse complement.
TCTTAAGGAGGATATAATAATGACAAACATTTATGAAGGAAACCTGGTAGGTACAGACTTAAAGATTGGAATCGTAGTTGGAAGGTTCAACGAATTCATCACGAACAAATTATTAAGCGGTGCACAGGATGCATTGAGAAGACATGGAGTACTGGAAGAAAATGTATCGATCGCTTGGGTTCCAGGCGCTTTTGAAATTCCCCTTGTTACGAAAAAAATGGCTGCATCTAAGAAATACGATGCGGTTATCGCGTTAGGTACAGTGATTAGAGGTTCCACGCCACACTTTGATTATGTAAGCAGTGAAGTATCAAAAGGAGTGGCGAATGTATCCATGCAGGAAGATTTGCCAGTCATATTTGGCGTGCTTACGACCGACACCATCGAACAAGCAATCGAAAGAGCCGGAACCAAAGCCGGCAACAAAGGGGCAGAAGCTGCCGTTTCAGCCATTGAAATGGCCAACCTGTTAAAAAACCTTTCCTAATTCCCAATAATGACCGAATGCCGTGCATCCAGACCTTGAAGGATGCACGGTTTTTATGTCTTTTCATTATGCGATAGAAGAGTAAGTTGGAAAAGCATTTTCCATATCAGCCAAGAAAAGGAAATGTACTTCAATTTATGATAAGGTAACCATATAGAGGAGGGGTTCCATGATCACGTATGAAATAGTTGATAGTGATGTGAGCAAGGTAAAGCCTATGGATGAAGAGCTTTTGTGCGAGGAAATCGAAGAATTGATCGAGCACTTCGCTTTGACCATTACCCAAAGAACCACCTTAAGTACGAAGAAAGGTTGTTACCATTGGCACACGAAGAAGGGCAGACAGAAAGGAGTTCTGGAAGTCACCTATTGGCCAAAGCACGGCAGGATTTCACTGGAAATAGCGGATAATCGTAAGGCAGAGTGGAATCTAAAACTTATCCCTGAAATGGCCGAACAGGTTGCCGAGAGATATGGCGGTCAGGTAGTGGTTTAGTATAAAAAAGCGCTAGATTGACAAATAATAAGGCCTGCTATAGAATGGAAACCAGAAAAACTAAATGAGTTTCCGTGATTTACTCAGTGGAAATGGCTTAGAAGGGGACCTATTGTGAAAGAGAGAATTATCAAGCAGGTTGTCGAGGAAATACAGAAAAGCGGGATGCGTTTCACGGTTGATGATATCACCAATCAACTTGGGATTAGTAAAAAAACCGTTTATGAACATTTTTCCTCGAAAGAAGAGATTGTCCAAACCATTGTAGACAATATTTTAGAAGAGACAGATCAGAAGACGAATCAATTGCTAGCAGATGATGCTATTCCATTCATCGATAAAATCAAGCAGCTCATGCAAGTGCTTCCTGAATATCACCAAATCTACGATCGGCCGGTACTGGATGAAATGAAACGGTATTATCCCGATTTATGGGTGAAGATTGACGAAGCACTCCAAGAAGACTGGGAGGATTTGCAGCAATTGATTGAACAGGGGATGGAAACAGGAGAAATCTCTTCTGACTATTCCGTTTCCGTTATTATGAAAGTATTGGTTGAAGCAATCAATACGACATTAGACCAGCATTTCTTTAATAAAAATAATATTACCGTGGCAGAGGCTTTGTCCCAAATAGTCGATATTTTACTTTACGGACTGATTCCGGAGAATAAAAGATAGGTGCTTTTATTCTTTCCTTTTTGGCTGAGTAAACGATAGAAACGTTTTGAGTTTCCGTGTTTTTTTAGGAAGATACCATCATCTAGTAGGCAGGAGGTATGCAGGATGGCATATTTACTATTGGCAGGAGCGATTATCAGCGAAATAATCGGTAGTTCCATGCTTAAAATGTCAGCAGGATTTACGAAGGTAATCCCTGCTGTAACGGCAATCGCGAGCTATGGTGCATCGTTTTACTTTCTGGCATTGGCATTGAAAAGCCTGCCGATGGGGCTTACGTATGCTATGTGGGCAGGCATCGGTACGGTTATGACGGTGATGATTGGCATTATTTTTTGGAAAGAACAGTTTTCCGTTCAAACGCTGGTTGGGGTGACTGCGATTGTAATCGGCGTCGTTGTATTGAATATACCACACGGAGCCTGATTTTCGGCTTCCCAAACGGGGACAACTTGACAAGGGGCCGGTAAATCCATATAGTATTTATACATTTGAATTTGTAAAAAAAGCGATGACGAGGATTAGTACTGAGATAAGCGGTTTTCAGAGAGGAAATGGTTGGTGAGAATTTCCATGCGGCTGTCCAGGAACCTGCCTCCGAGCCCGGTATCGATAAAGATACAAGCGGAGACATCCGTTATCAAAAAGAGTGCGCAGGGTAGCCTGCGAACAAGGGTGGTACCACCAAACCTCGGTCCCTTTTACAGGGATCGGGGTTTTTTGTATTTTATTTGGGATTAGGGTTGGGATATACCTTTCTGTTTTTGATTTTGATCAATGAAAGCAGAAGATAGTCAGACGGGTTTATTTATGTAAGGACAAATATAAAATGATGAATAGAAAAGGTGGTTGCATATGGCCAAGAAAAATAAGCAATTTGTTGAAAAAGTCACCGCAATGGAAGAGGATTTTGCACAATGGTACACCGACGTCGTAAAACAGGCTGATCTAGTCGATTATGGTCCAGTCAGAGGTTCGATGATCATCCGACCAGAGGGTTATGCGATTTGGGAAAATATTCGGGATATCCTCGATGCAAAAATTAAAGAAACGGGACACGAAAACATGTATTTTCCTTTATTTATTCCAGAAAGCATGCTGCAGAAGGAAAAAGACCACATTGAGGGATTTGCGCCGGAGGTAGCCTGGGTAACGCATGGCGGGGATGAAGAATTACAGGAACGGCTGGTTGTCCGTCCGACCTCTGAGGTGCTTTTTGCTGAGCATTATTCGAAAATTATTCATTCCTACCGGGATCTTCCCAAGCTGTACAATCAATGGAGCAACGTAGTCCGTTGGGAGAAAACCACCAGGCCATTCTTACGTTCGCTAGAATTCCTTTGGCAGGAAGGGCACACCTGTCATGCATCACATGAGGATGCGGCCAAGGAAACAAGGCAAATGCTTGATGTATATGCCAGTGTATTTGAGGACTATATGGCAATTCCGGTCTTGAAAGGGAAGAAAACAGAAAAAGAAAAATTTGCAGGGGCAGCTTATACATTGACGATCGAAAGCCTTATGCATGATGGAAAAGCGCTGCAGGCTGGTACCTCCCACCATTTAGGAACCGGATTTGCCGAAGCATTCGATATTCGGTATACCGATGAAGCAGGTGAATTGCAGCCTGTTCATCAAACCTCATGGGGGTTCACAACTAGATCTATCGGAGCGATGATCATGGTTCACGGTGATAACAGAGGTTTGGTAGTACCACCGCGGATTGCTTCCAAACAAGTGATGATCGTACCAATCGCTCAACATAAAGAAGGGGTGCTCGATAAAGCTTATCAATTGAAAGAACAGCTTAGCGGAATCGCCAGGGTCGATATCGATGCCAGTGATAAAATGCCTGGCTGGAAGTTTAATGAATACGAAATGAAGGGTGTTCCAATCCGCTTGGAAATCGGACCGAAAGACATCGAAAAAGGGCAAGCCGTACTGGTTCGCAGAGATACCGGAGAAAAACAGTTTACGCCAATCGATGAGCTTGAAGTCGTGATTCCGGAACTGCTCGAGGATATTCACCAAAGCTTGTTTGAGAAAGCTAAGCAGCATCGGGAAGAGAAAACGAGCATTGCCAAAAACATGGAAGAGTTCAAACAGAACCTTGACCAAAACCCAGGCTTTATCAAAGCGATGTGGTGCGGAGACCAGCAATGCGAGGATCAGATAAAAGAAGAAACCACCGCCACCTCCCGCTGTATCCCATTTGAACAAGAAAAAGTCGCTGACACCTGCGTATGCTGCCAAAAACCAGCAAAAGAACTAGTCTACTGGGCCAAAGCATATTGATAGATAGAAAAGCGGAGGACACCCGAGAGCAACGTACGGAACTGCGCCCCCGCAAAGGGGGTGGTTCGACATTGCCGCGCAAAGCGGCGGTTTTCGTTCGAACTTCCGCTGTTTCGCAGGAGATAAAGGAAACACGGAGCGAAGCCACCACGTTAAATGTTGATTGATTAGAAAAAGGTTTGTCATCCTCCCTGTGAAGGGAACAGTTAAGTAAGATTTCTAACAAAGAGGAGGATGGTTGTGATGGACAAGTCAGAACGTGAACGGGGTAGTTTGCTCCCGGACCAGAAAGAAGAAATAAAGTTCAAGGAGTCGAAGAAAAAACAGGACGAACGCGATACGTTTGCCGAACCGCAGGAAGACTTTCCAGTCGATTTAGTTGAAAAAGATGAAAAAGCGGACAGAAAGAAAACGACTTCCTATAAAGATATTGAAACCGAAGAAGAAAAAGAAAAGGATCAATAATTCAAAAGCTGCGATTACTCCCTCAGGGGGGGATCGCAGCTTTTTTAGGAAGTGAGAAGCTGTTGGATATCAGATTCGATGCTTTCCGGTTTGGTCGATGGGGCATACCGTTTGATGACATTCCCATTTTTATCGATTAAAAACTTGGTGAAGTTCCATTTGATCTGTCCGGAAAGGACGCCGGGGGCTTGCTCACTTAGATAGGTAAATAGCGGATGGGCGTTTTTTCCTTTGACATCAAGCTTGCTGAACATCGGGAAGGTGACCCCATAATTCATCTGGCAAAAGTCCTGGATGGCTTTCTCGTCTCCGGGTTCTTGATTCATGAATTGGTTGCTTGGAAATCCCAATATGACAAACCCTTGGTTCCGATAGGTATCATACAACTGCTGCAGCCCTTGATACTGAGGAGTGAAGCCGCACTTACTTGCAGTATTGACAATCAGCATTGCTTGTCCCTTGTAATGCTCCAGTGAGATGTCTTCGCCAGTAATCGAAGTGGCAGAAAAATCATATATATTCATCCGTAGACGCCTCCTTTATTGTAGGATAGCATAAACCTTTGCCAATCTGATAAGGAATGCTCAATATGTAAAAAGAAAACCGGGTTCATGAGGAACATAGGGAGTAAATAACGGACTTGTCCATGTTCCGACAATTTATCGCCTTTTAGCATACAAAAAAGACGGCCGAAAAGGCCGTCTTAAAAAATCTATTATTGATGGGCTACTCCATCTTCACGTTCGATTCTTTCCAGTCTTGCTTGGATTTCCTCTTCGGATAAATTGTGCTCTTCTACATACATATTTCGTGGAGATACACGGCATTCGTGTGTACATCCGCGCATGTACTTGTGTTCATTTTCTTCCGAGCAAAGGAACTGGCGGTTACATTCAGGGTTTGCACAGTTTACATAGCGTTCGCATGGCTGACCGTCAAAGAAATCTTTTCCTACCACTACATGTTCTTTGCGGTTGACTGGTACGGAAATTCGTTCGTCAAATACGTAAAGCTGACCGTCCCATAGCTCGCCTTGTACTTCCGGATCTTTACCATAGGTAACGATTCCGCCGTGCAATTGGCCGACATCCTCAAAGCCTTCTTTTACCAGCCATCCGGAGAATTTTTCACAACGGATACCGCCGGTACAGTAGGTAAGGACTTTTTTGCCTTCCAACTTGTCTTTATTTTCTTTCACCCATTCAGGTAGTTCCCGGAATGTTTCAATATCGGGACGGATAGCGCCGCGGAAATGACCGAGGTCATACTCATAATCATTCCGTGCATCCAATACCACCGTATTTTCATCTCGCATCGCTTCATAAAACTCTTGCGGGCTCAAATATTGACCGGTTGTTTCATTCGGGTTAATGTCATCCTCCAGGCGAAGGGTAACAAGCTCCGGACGCGGACGCACATGCATTTTTTTGAACGCGTGGCCGTCAGATTCATCCACTTTGAAGACCATGTCGGCAAAACGTGGATCAGCGTGCATATCGTCCATATATTTATTGGTTTGTTCCACTGTTCCAGAGACCGTGCCGTTAATACCTTCTTCGGCTACCAAAATACGACCTTTCAATCCAAGTTCTTTACAATACTTGAGATGTTCGGCTGCGTAAGTCTCAGGATCATCGATTGTCACGTAGTTATAATACAACAATACTTGGTACTTTTCTTGATTTTCCATTTTGTTACCACCTATCAATTCATATTTGCAAGATATAAATGTTTAAGGTGAATTATTCGTTTATACTCTTGCCAGACGTAATTCTATCACGGATTAACCTCTAAACTCAACCCACTGTTGCTGGTAATAATTGATTTGCAACCAGATTTATCCTAAAAACTGACTTTTGGTTGGATATCGTGATCTAATTGCATACTGGAAATCGATTCCTGGAGACGACTTTAATTATTTATCGGCTGGAGGTGAACTGGTGGCAGCAAAGAAGGGGGTACCTAAGTGTTGTAGACACAAAAAAGGTAAGGGTATTTTTTCCCCTTACCTTGTTATAAGTTTAAACATTACCAAGAGTTTTAGTCTTTAAAGATACATTTTTTACAAATAACCTTTACTTTGTGCTTTTTGTGTTTCTTGTGTTTCTTGTGCTTTTGGTATCCCATACTTATCACCACCTTTTTACGGATAGTACATCTTATGTGGGATGAAGAATTTCGAAATGGACAAGCGTGGATAATTGAACCCATTTTTATATGTATGAATGTACAATTTGAAATTTATGATGAGTGAACCAGGAGAACAAAAGAAACCTGGAAGTGGTAGCAACAAGTGACTATCACAAAAGGACTCCTTACTATCTTCTCAAAACTATTGAATGATTATGGAAATTGAAATGTACATTAGTTCAGAAATTGATTTTGCTTTATCAGATTTTATTGAATAACAAGGGTTATTACCATTAAATTCACAACATCTTCCGTTTAGAATGGTCACTTGCAGGTAAAATGTAAAAACATTTCACAGCAACTTGTTTTTAAAAGTAATCATTAGGAATCATAGGGTTTAAAAGAAAGGAAAAGTGGAAATGAAAAATAATGAAAATGGGATTTGAATATTTCTTTCCCATTTCTTTCACAATAAAGAGATGTAAGGGAAAAGTGATTTTTGCACCCTGCATTTTTGTAAGAAGGAGGTCTTTCCATGACAGGAAAAGTAAAATGGTTTAACGCCGATAAAGGTTTTGGATTCATCGAGAGAGAAGACGGTGATGATGTATTCGTACACTTCTCTGCTATCCAGACAGAGGGCTTTAAAACGTTGGACGAAGGTCAAGATGTCGAGTTTGACATCGTCGAGGGCGACCGCGGACCGCAAGCAGCTAATGTTCAACCTTTATAATGGACCACACAAAAAAGTGCATCTTCTGATGCACTTTTTTTATGGGCAAGTCTAAGGGAAGAGGCTATAAATCCGGCTACTAACCTGTCCTTTCAGCCTCGCTAATCAGCAAGTTTTCTTTATCGGGCAAACGCGATAAAATAGAAATATGTTTCGTGGAATAAGAAATTCTGTGAAGGCGGAGGAGGACCAATAATGGAGGATAAGACGTTTGATTGGCATCAGGCAGCCGGGAAACAATGGGACGGCCGGGCATCTTTTTGGAATCAAAACAGCAAAGCCATGTGGGATGAAGGCAGCAGAAAGGAAATTATTCCATTTTTTGATCGATATTTGGATGCAGGTGCTTCCGTTTTGGATGTTGGCTGTGGCGATGGTTATGGTTCCTATAAACTGATGCGAGCCGGATACAACGTGATTGGTATGGATTTATCAGTAGAGATGATTGCTAAGGCAGAACAGCTTGTTGACGGCAATCAGTTATCCTTCGTCCAGGGAGACATCGTCCATCTCTCTTTTGCGGACGAACGTTTCGACGGAATTATGGGAATCAATGTTTTGGAATGGGCCGAGAATCCGTTGCATGCATTGCAGGAGTTAGATAGAGTATTAAAAACAGGTGGAAAAGTATGCATCGGTTTGTTGGGTCCCACAGCTGGTCCTCGAAATAACAGTTATCCCCGATTATATGGAGAGAAGGTCATTTGTAATACCATGATGCCGTGGGAGTTAAAAAGACTCGTGGAAGAGGAGATCGGCTGGAAGACCACCGGTGGTAAACCCGTCTATAAAAAGGGTGTATCTGAAAAAGAGGCAACCAGTTTACCGGAAGAATTGCAACAGGCATTGAGCTTTATGTGGCTGTTTTTGTTTCAAAAGGAATGAGGTGACGGAGATGGACAAGAAAGAGATGGAAGAAAAAATAATCGAGCAATATCGCCAGGATGAGAACATGATGATCCTTGTTTTTGCCCAATGGTGTATCAATAACGATCTTCAGCCTGAAGAGCTTTATCGTGAAGCCTATCCAGCTCAGAGCAATAATAAAGAATTGGAAAAGACCTTGGAGTTATTAGTTCCGAAACTGGAATCAGAACATATACCGGACTCCACTGTTTTGAACGTGTTGCAGTTATTCGGAAATGACGATTTGGCTTTTATCGTGAACAGGGAAATCGAAAAGCGGGAAAAACGGGAAAAAGAATAGAAGCAGTCCACCCGCATGAAAGCGGTGGACTGCTTTTTTATTGAGCTCTGAACAATTTAATCAAAGCGTGGGTTCCGTAATCTTCACCGCCTGACTCGGCAAGTTTTTGATACAGAGACAACGAGAGTTCCAATCCAGGGGTAAGCAGTCCCATCTCCTGTGCAGACTCGAGCGCGATCTTCATATCTTTAATAAAGTGTTTGACATAAAAACCCGGATCGTAATCGCCGGCAATCATCCGTGGAGCAAGGTTGCTTAACGACCAGCTTCCTGCCGCTCCTGTAGAGATACTGCTTAACACTCGTTCCGGATTCAGGCCAGCCTTTTCCGCGTAGGTGATCGCCTCACAAACCCCGATCATATTGGAAGCAATCGTAATTTGGTTGCTCATTTTTGTATGCTGACCGGATCCGGCGGGGCCTTGGTGGACGATATTGCTGCCAAGTATCTCCAATATCGGTTTTAATTCTTGGAAAGTATCTTCAGACCCGCCGACCATGATGGCGAGTGTCCCGTTTTTTGCCCCGATGTCCCCACCCGAGACAGGTGCATCCACTGCCTCCATTCCTTTTACAGCCGCCTCTCTGCTGATTCTTTCAGCAAGCTTTGGTTTGGAAGTAGTCATATCGATGACGAAGCTGCCTGCCTTGGCGTGAGCTAAAATCCCGTGGGCACCAAAATAAACTTCTTCTACATCAGACGGGTAGCCGACCATGGTAATGATTACATTTGACTCGGCTGCAAGGTCAGCAGTACTTTCCTTCCAGACGGCCCCGGCTTCTACAAGTTCAGCGGCCTTCGCTTTTGTCCGTGTATATATATTCAATTGATAACCGGCATCAAGCAGGTTGGCAGCCATGCTTTTCCCCATAACGCCGCTACCGATAAAACCAACGACTGTTTCTTTTGTCAGGACCATGAACATCCTTCCTTTCTGTCTTTTATCCTTAACACAATTCGATAAAAAAGCCAAAATTCCTTTTCAAGAAATGCAGATACATCGACAAAAAAATTTAAAATCTGCATTTTCCCGCATGACGACAGGCTTTATCCATGAAGCAATCATAAACCGGCCGATAATTTGGATTGCAAGAAAAAAAGGATTATGATAAAGTTTAATTAACACAATATATTGTTGTTTTATTTTAAAATTAATACTATATATTGATTCTATGCAAGATTAGGTGACACCTTTGTCTTAAAAGGGAATCCGGTGAAAAACCGGAACTGTCCCCGCAACTGTAAGTGTGGACGAACGAGAAGTTCCACTAAACCGATTTGCTTAACGGCGCCGGTTTGGGAAGGGCTCTAGTAGGGAGAAGCACAAGTCAGGAGACCTGCCTTTTCTTGTAGCGTTTCATTTCTTCGGGGACTGGGGAGTGAAAACGATAGGGAAGAAGTGGCTGTTCTCATGCCATTTTGTGGCTGTCGTTTTCAATCCGTCCATGTCTCATGGGCGGTTTTTTAATGCGCTAAAACGTTCTTTTACCGGAGGCAGGGCATACATACAGCAACAGTCATCAGGACAAGCTCTTTCACGGAAAGAATCACTGCGACCTTCCGCCCGATTCTAGTGGATTATAAAGGAGGAGCAAGCAATGATTGAAACAGAAATCAAACGGAACGATTGGAAAAAAGAGATGGCGAAGGGGATAGCCGACCGCTTTCCGGATTTGGATATTCCAGCCTTGTTTAAACACGGCGACAAAGTTTTGGAGCAAAAACCGTGGCTGCCGGATGATGAATGGATCCACCAGCTGATTTTGGAGGCATTGGCTAATCTTGACGAAAATGCCCCGGATTGGACCTATGCAGCAGCTGCATTATATTTGCAGCAGTTGTATCAGGAGGCGGCTGCGAACAGGGGACATGATCCGTCGAGACATTACGGCCCGTTTGTCGATCTTATCCGTCATTTGACCGATATCGGTATTTATGATCGCTTTTTGCTTGAGACGTACAGTGAGCAAGAGATAAAGGAACTCGAACAAGCTATCGATCCAGAGAAAGACAAGCTGTTCACCTACATTGGATTACGGACACTGGCAGACCGCTATATCGCCAAGGATTACCACGGGAAGGTGTATGAGCTGCCTCAGGAACGGTTTATGATTATTTGCATGACCTTGATGAAAAATGAACCGGCAGCTGAACGAATAAATCGGATCAAAGAATCATATTGGGCATTGAGTAACTTATACATGACCGTTGCGACACCAACCCTTTCCAATGCCGGAAAAAGCTACGGCCAACTGTCCAGTTGTTTTATCGATACAGTCGATGATAGTCTGCAGGGCATTTTCGACAGCAATACCGATATTGCCAATCTGTCGAAGAACGGCGGCGGAATCGGGGTTTATCTAGGGAAAATCCGGAGCCGGGGAAGTGCAATCAAAGGCTTTAGCGGTGCTTCCTCCGGTGTTCTCCCATGGATGAAACAGTTGAACAACACGGCGGTAAGTGTCGACCAGCTCGGCCAGCGCAAGGGAGCAATATGTGTCTATCTCGATATTTGGCATAAAGATATTTCGTCTTTTCTGGATGCGAAGTTGAACAATGGAGATGAGCGGTACCGGACCCATGATTTGTTCACAGGTATATGCCTTCCGGATCTCTTTATGGAGCAAGTGGAAAAAAGAGAAAGCTGGTACCTGTTCGATCCGCACGAAGTAAGGGCGGTAATGGGGTATTCACTTGAGGATTATTTTGACGAATCGAGAGGCGAGGGAAGCTTCAGGAAAAAGTATTGGGAATGTGTCAACAATCCACATCTTAGCAAGCAGGAAGTCCCTGCCATTGAATTGATGAAACGAATTTTGAAAAGTCAGCTCGAAACGGGTGGTCCTTTCATGTTTTATCGGGATGAGGTCAACCGCCAAAATCCGAACAGCCACCTGGGCATGATTTATTCGAGTAATCTTTGTACCGAAATCACGCAAAATCAGAGTCCGACTGTGATGGAAGAGCAGCAGACAGTGGACGGAAAAATCGTTATCAATAAACAGCCTGGAGACTTTGTAGTCTGTAATTTGTCATCAGTAAATTTGGGCAAGGCTGTAACCGAAGATGTGCTGGAACGGTTGATTCCCATCCAGGTCAGAATGCTCGATAATGTGATTGATTTGAATACCATTCCGGTTTTACAGGCGCAGCTAACCAATCAAAAATACCGGGCAGTAGGGCTGGGAACGTTTGGATGGCATCATCTCCTGGCCTTGAAAGGTATTCGATGGGAAAGCGAAGAAGCGGTTGCCTACGCAGACGAGTTATATGAAAAGATTGCTTTTCTGACCATCCGGGCAAGTATGGAGCTGGCAAAAGAGAAGGGTGCCTTTGCGGCATTTCCGGGCTCGGACTGGCAAACCGGCAAGTACTTTGAGAATAAGGGTTATACGGCTGATATGGAGTCAAATCATGATTGGTCCTTGTTAAAGGAAGAGGTACAGGTACACGGAATCCGCAACAGCTATTTAATGGCAGTCGCACCGAATTCATCGACTTCCCTTATCGCGGGTAGTACGGCAAGTATTGATCCGATTTTCCAAAAGTTTTATGCCGAGGAGAAAAAGGATTACAAGATCCCGGTTACTGCACCGGACTTGAACGCCGAAACCACGTGGTATTATAAATCGGCTTACTTTATCGACCAGCACTGGAGCATCAGGCAGAACGCAGCAAGACAGAAGCATATTGACCAGAGTGTATCCTTCAACATATACGTTCCCAACACGATTCAGGCCAAAGAATTGCTGAGCCTTCACTTGGACGCCTGGGAATCTGGTCTTAAAACGACTTATTATTTACGTTCGACTTCATCTGAATTGATTGACTGTGAATCATGTTCAAGCTAAAGGGAGGGGAATGACGATGGTTGTATCATTGAATAAACGAAATATCATGGACAAGACAGCGCCGAACAATTCAACCAGCATTATTAATGGAAAAAGCTCCAATATACTGAATTGGGATGATGTACGTTTCGCGTGGGCGTATCCTAAATACAAGAAGATGCTTTCAAATTTTTGGACACCATTCGAAATCAACATGTCTCAGGACATGCGGCAATTTCCGGGATTGTCTGAAGATGAAAAGGATGCTTTTTTGAAAATCATCGGGTTGTTGGCGCTGCTGGATAGTATTCAAACGGATTATGCGGGCAAGGTGGCCGACTATTTGACCGATTCAAGTTTGAATGCATTGATGATTATCCTTGCCCAGCAAGAGGTTATTCATAATCATTCGTATTCGTATGTATTATCCAGCCTTGTGTCCAAACAAGAGCAAGACGAAGTATTCGAGTTTTGGCGGACCGAACCGATCCTGGAAAAGCGTAATGACTTTATCACGGACGGTTATCGGGCTTTCGCCGAGGAACCGACGGTCGATAATCTGCTGAAATCGGTGGTCTTTGATGTGATTTTGGAAGGATTGTTCTTTTATTCGGGTTTTGCCTTTTTCTATCATTTGGCAAGGAACCAGAAGATGGTGGCTACTTCCACGATGATCAATTACATCAATCGTGACGAACAACTGCATGTCGATTTGTTTGTCCGGATTTTCAAAGAAGTACTTGCTGAGCATCCGGAGTACAACACAAAGGAACTGGAAACCTTTGTTTACGATACTTTCAAGCAAGCTGTACAGCTGGAAACGGAATGGGCGCGGCATATAATCGGTAACAAAATTGATGGTATTCTCTTGCAGGATGTGGAAAACTACATCAAATTTTATGGGAATACACGCTGCAAGCAGCTCGGATATGAAAAGCCTTATCCGGAAATAGACAAAAATCCGCTTCGGTGGATTAAAGCGTATGAGGAAGTGGATTTGGGCAAATCAGACTTCTTTGAGCAGAAGTCCCGTCAATATACAAAAGTAAATTACACCGACAATGGGTTTGACGATTTGTAATGCGATCCGAAGGAAAATCCCTGCTGATTCTCAGTAAGGGATTTTCTTTATGTTTTCTTAACCATCAAGCTTTACAAATGTGTTTTTATTGGTGAAAGTATTACTGTACAGTACACATATACTTTGCTGCTTCGCAGCATGCTAAACAAGGGAGGACTTTGATGGACTGGATCAGCAAATCATTCGAAGAGCTGGACACAGAAGAACTTTATACAATTATTCGCACAAGGATCGATGTGTTTGTCGTGGAACAGCACTGTCCATATCCTGAATTGGATGGGCACGATTATCAAGCAGTTCATTTGTTTTGCAAGGATGGGGAAAGCATTGTAGCCTATGCACGACTGCTCCCAAAGGGAACGGTTTATGAATATGCTTCCATCGGGAGAGTGTTGGTACATAAATCATACCGGGGAAGTGGTTATGCCAAGCAGCTCTTGCAAAAAGCCATTTCCCATATTACCGAAGAATGGCAGGAAACAACGATTAAAATCCAGGGACAGGAATACCTGCGCCACTTTTATGCTTCCTTTGGATTCAAAGAAATATCAGAAGTCTACCTTGACGACGGCATTCCCCACGTCGACATGCTGCTCACCACTATACCACAGTAGCGTGGTAGATCGTTGGGGGTCAGTCCCTAATTTCCATAATCTTAATCGGTGGGGGGATTGTTTTCGGATATACTAAGAATGTTCTGCATGGTCTTTCATAGCAGGAGGCGATAATGGTGCTGACGCAACAACAGCTGCAAAAGTGTGAAAAGATGTTGTCTGAACGCAAGAAACACTTGGCCGACCATCTAGAGGATCATTATGGAACACAGTATGAATTGATCAAGGAATCAATGGGAGATTTATCAAATTATGATAACCATCCCGGCGACCATGGATCAGAGCTTTTTGAACGGGAAAAGGATATAGCCCTGAATGATCATGCAGAGCGGGAAATGAAGGATATCAATCATGCCCTGGCTAACATTCAGGCAGGCCGGTATGGCATGTGTGAAGTTTGCGGAAAAGAAATTCCATTTGAACGACTGGAAGCAATGCCGACGACAAGCCGGTGCCTGGAGCATGCCGAAGAAGACATTTCCACTGATCGGCCCGCAGAAGAGGATGTCATCCATCCGAGTGTCAATGAAATGGAGACAGAGGTTGAGGAAGAAGAATCCACCATCTTTGATGCAGAGGATTCCTGGCAGCGGGTCGCCAAATATGGCTCATCCGAAAGCCCGTCCGACTTTTATGACACGGAAAAGGATTACGAGGATATGTTTTTCAACTCCGACGAGCTTGTTAGTGCTACGGAAGAAATCGAAAACTTCCTGACAGCCGATATCCATGGGAATTTCAGCGGCGTAAACCCAGTTCACGAAAAATACGAAGACTACCTCGACGAAAACGAAGTCAACTCCATCCTTTACGACTAGTAGGGCAGAGAAGAGCGAAGAACACCCGGAAGCAACGTAGGAACTGCGCCCCCGCAAAGGGAGTGGTTCGACATTGCCGCGCAAAGCGGCGGATTTCGTTCGAACCTCGCTTTTTCGCCAGAAATAAACGAAACAAACTGAATCAAAAAGGAAAAGCCATTCCTCTTCCCTGGAATGGCTTTTCCTTTTTATTTTTTCCGTGGGATGAGAAAGGCGTTGCTTGCTTTTTGAAATCCTGCTTTCGGATAGTATTCCATGGCTGGGGGCGCGGATAGTAATATCAAAGCGGTCTCTTCGCCGATTGCTTTTTGAATTAGTGCTATCAACTGTCTGCCGATGCCTTGGTGCTGATAATCCTTGTCGACAGCCAAATCGGACAAATAGCAGCAATAACAAAAATCTGTCAGGGCTCTGGCAATGCCAATCAACTTGCCATTGTTTCGTGCGGTAACGAGCAAATCTGCTTGTTCAATCATTTTATCCATACGTTCCAAGTCCTGATAGGGACGGTTGATACCCGAAGAGGCAAACACTCCGGCCAGTTCCTCACGCGAAATCCTTTCCTCGATTGCAACTACGACTTCCATGTACCCTTCCCCCTTGGTTTTATCCTCTTGGTACTAATTTCTTTGATAAACGGATCATATCCTTGCAAATAATCCCGTTTTCTTCAATCGGTTGGTCATAATGGTCCGTGAAAAAGTTATGGATGATCGATTGCAATTGAAAACCGCACTTTTGATAAAGAGCGAGCTGTCCAATGCTCGAATTTCCAGTCCCGATTTCTATTTGGGTAAAACCAAGATTTTCGGACTCGGCGATTGCATGGTCGATCAGCTTTCTTCCGATCCCCTCGTTTTGCCGGTCCGGGTGAACAGCAATGTTGGCAATTTCGGCCGTTCCCGGTGACTTTTCCACCAGTATATAAACGCCGATTATACTATCCTTTTGATTGGCCGTATAACAGCGGCCGCTTTGTAGGTATTGCTCTACCAGCTGTTGGTTTGGATCCGCCAGCAAAAGTAAATCCATCGGTGCTTCCTGATCGTCCGTAATGTGGTTGATTTCCATCATGCTCCCCCCTGCTTCTTCTTATATTGTATCAAAGTTACAGGAAAGTGGATGGTTTGAGGCCCGGAAACGAAGGGAAAAATATTCGAAGGATTTTAATTGCGGAGGGATTGCATCGTGAGCAGCCTGTTTTTATTGTTGCTGTTTGTTCTCAGTTTGGTATATCTATTCATGAAACATAGAGGAACCATTCGGCGTTCCCATCCACTTGCGGTCACAGGGATTGTTGTCTTGTTTTTGATGGCAGCTGCAGCAGCATTTATATCCTTCTACTATGGTGGGCAATGGCTTGCGGGTCGTGTTGAAAGTATTTTTCTATTGGTGATTTTCCAGTTTGTTCTGCTGTTTGTGCTTATCGCTGTTTGTCTCGGCATTTTGACTGCGGTTCTTAAGCGAATGGAAAGTCAACAAAGATAAAAAAGCGGCATTTGCTTTTATGCAGATGCCGCTTTTTCAAAAGAAGAGGAGGATCATTATGTTTTTGCATTCCAGCCTGAGCAAGCAGACTGGGGAATCTATATAAAATCTCGGCGTTCGGGGGAGGTGGCCACCGAGATTTGTTTGTCTTGTGATCAGGCTTGTTGGTCCTGCTGTGTTAATGCTACGGAAGTACGCTGCTTTTTGCCGTCTCGGTAATAGATGATATTCACCTTGTCGCCGACTTCTGTTTCATCATAGAGATATTTTTTCAAATCAAGCATGGAACCGATTGTTTGGTCGTTAACATGCGTGATGACGTCGTATTTCTTCAAACCTGCCTTTTCTGCAGGGGATCCAGTTTGTACCTGTGCAACGACGATTCCTTCTTCTATATCTTCAGACAGATGCAGCGTATCCTGTTTATGTTGCTCCGGTACAGTGGCCAAATCCATGGCACTTATTCCAACAAATGGGCGGGAGACGGAACCTTCTGTTTCAAGCTGTTCGATGATTGGCTTGGCTGTATCAATCGGAATGGCAAACCCAATTCCTTCTACTGCTCCTTGGGCAATTTTCATCGAGTTGATGCCGATTAATTCCCCGCTTCCATTCACTAGTGCTCCGCCGCTGTTGCCCGGGTTGATGGCAGCGTCGGTTTGAATAACTTCTGTCGTCCAATCTGCTACCCCATCCTGATTAGAATCTATTTCAACCGATCTCTCCAACCCGCTGATGATTCCTTTGGTTACAGATCCGGCAAATTCCATGCCAAGCGGATTACCGATGGCAATCGCGGTTTCTCCTACATTGAGGTTAGCGGATGACCCAAGGGTGGCGACTGTATCGACCTTGCTGCCGTCGATTTCCAAGACAGCCAAGTCGCTCAATTCATCACTTCCAAGAATCTTGGCGTTGACTGTGCTGCCGTCTTGTAAGTACACTTCTACTTCGCTTGCCCCTTCAATAACGTGGTTGTTGGTAACCACGTAAGCCTTGCCGTTTTCTTTCTTATAGATGACGCCCGAACCAGTCCCGGCTTCTTGTGTGTCATCAGGCTGTTCCCAGAAATTTGCCGTTGTTTTCTGCAAGTTGGAAACTCCGACAACAGCTGACGCAGATTTTTCAAGGGCGCTTTCCACCTCCGGATCGTCCGACGTGTTTGTCGTCAAGGTGATATTGTCATTGTCAGCGGATGCCGAGCCTGTTTGCGTATCGGCATTCTGGCTTTCAGAATTTAAGGCTTGTAATGGTAGAATATTGGTATAGATTAATAACAAACCTATAATGGCGACAATCAATCCGCCAGTGATGCCGCTGATAAGATATCCTTTTTTGCTTGAATTGTGACTATGGGGCTGTTTGCCTGCTGGTTTTTCTGGCTGGATATTCACCGTTTGTTCTTTTTCCATGTATAGCTGTTTTTCATTTTCTTGGTCGTGTTCGTGATCATACTCATGCTTATGGTGATGTTCATTTTCGTGCATGTAAAATCACACCTTTCTCTGTACTATTTATTTGTTAAGGATATTGCTTTTGTGTCTACATTTCCTATTGTAAGCAGTGGTTCCGGCAGTCCTTTGGTAAAATTGTGTAAAAAGTGTGGAATGATGAAAGGAGAATCGACAATCGACTGATAGATGTGACAATATAACGAGTAAGGAGGCGGTTCGGATGAAGCACAGCATTGTGGTAGTGGAAGATGATAAAAACATTCGTAACATCGTATCTGCTTATTTAAGAAAAGATGGCTACCAGGTAACAGAAGTGGAAAGTGGAGAGGAAGCATTGACGATATGGAAAAACGATCCGCCAGATATGTGGATTCTCGATATCATGCTTCCGGGAATTGATGGATATGAATTATGCAAAACCATCCGGCAGGAAAGTGAAGTACCGATTATCATTATTTCAGCAAAGGATGAAGAATTGGATAAAATCCTGGGATTGGAATTAGGCGGAGATGATTATTTAACCAAGCCGTTCAGTCCGAGAGAGATGGTTGCCCGGGTCAAACGACTATTCAAACGTGTAGACAGCATTCGTCCGGAAAAAGCCAATGATAAAAAAGAAGCACTTCATGCAGGCGGTCTGGTTTTATACCCTGTGGAAAGACTGGTCGTATGGGAAGGGGAAGAGGTGGAAATAACCGCTAAAGAATTTGAAATATTAAATATCTTCATTACCAACCAAAACCGCGCCTTTTCAAGGGAAGAATTGCTGACCAAAGTATGGGGAGAGGATTACTTTGGCAGCGACCGTGCCGTAGATGATTTGATTAAACGGCTGCGGAAAAAGATGGACGGACTTCCGGTTGAAACGGTTTGGGGATATGGTTATCGGTTAAAGATCGAGAAAGAGGAATCAAAATGAAGCTCCAATCCCAACTTAATATTGCCTTCACAACTTTATTGGTTGTAATCATGTCTGTTGCTGCGTTTACCATTTATTCTCTTATCCTGAATTTACTGATCCACAATGAACAAGCGCAGCTTGAGAAAAACGGCAGGATCATTACAAGTATGATCAATGAATCACCTAGTCTCAATATGCAGCAGTTATCGGGACTGTTGGAGGATTTGAAGCTGCAGGGCATCTTTTATTACCGAAGTGGTGGATCAGAAGATATGATTATTACCAATTTGCCCCGTGAAGTAGCAGAGAACTGGGTGAATAATTATGATTTATCGAAAAATGAACAGCCGTTGTGGAAAGCGGGAAACAATCGTTATGTAGTTTCCAGGATGAGTTTTTCTCCTCGCTATCCGGCCTGGGAACTGATTCTGGTGACGCCGATCAATGATTTGCAGGCGGTTCAGCGGAATTTTATCCGGACCTTGCTCGTTGTATTTGCTATCGGTATTCTGGTAGCGGTGTTGTTGAGTTATTATCTGACCAACCGTTTGGTTACACCGTTGACAAGACTGAAGGACCAAGTAAAAAAAATCGAAAAACGCCAGTTCCATGAGATTCAGTCGGTGAATGCAAGCGGTGAAATAAAAGAAGTGGAAGAAAGTGTCATGGAAATGGCTCAGGAACTCGAACGATACATTCACTCCCAGCGGCAATTTTTCCAGAATGCCAGCCATGAGCTGAAGACCCCATTAATGACCATCCAGGGTTATGCCGAGGGGATCAGGGACGGTATATTCGAACGGGAAGAATCGGAACGGGGACTTGATGTGATGGTGGCAGAGATCGGCAGATTAAAAAAGATCATAAACGAAATGATTTTACTGGCCAAGTTGGATAGTGAAGAAAACATTTACCAGGAAGAAAACATAAAAGCTGCTGAATTAGTCACACTAACGGTGGAGAGAGCAATTCCGCTGGCTAATGAGAAGAACGTGAAACTGGAGACGGCAAGGGTAGAAGATGCCGTGCTCACGGCAGATAAAGAAAAGCTGCTGCAGGCGACCATGAATATTGTGGCTAATGCTATCAGGCACGCTGATTCTGTTGTTACCATCAGTGTGGAAAAAGCGGAAAACGTCATTATCAGAATAGCCGATGACGGCCCCGGCGTACCGAAAGACTTAATGCCGCAGCTGTTCCATCGTTTTGTCAAAGGAGAGGGCGGCGAAACAGGCTTGGGCTTGGCTATTTCCAGGGCGATCATCGAACGCTCTGGTGGACGGATAACGGTCGGTACCTCCAAAAGCGGTGGGGCGTTGTTCTCTATCTATTTATAATATCAAAAATTATAGTTAATACTTTTATTTACGTGGCAAAAAGGGAATGGTATACCATCTTCTTGTTGTTTGTGTTACAATAGATTGGTTGTAGTCGGAATGTTGAATTCGATACAAAAGAGGAGAGTATATTCATTATGCAATTAAGAGAAGATCTTCGCAATATTGCCATCATTGCCCACGTTGACCATGGGAAAACGACGTTAGTGGACCAGCTGTTGAAGTATTCTGGAACCTTCCGTGAGAATGAACAGGTCGATGAACGTGCAATGGATTCAAACGATTTGGAAAAAGAACGTGGAATAACGATTTTAGCTAAAAACACAGCTATTAATTATAAAGATACTCGTATCAATATCTTGGACACACCTGGTCACGCTGACTTCGGTGGAGAAGTAGAGCGGATCATGAAAATGGTCGATGGTGTATTGCTTGTCGTCGATGCATATGAAGGTTGTATGCCGCAAACACGTTTTGTATTGAAAAAAGCACTGGAGCAAAAACTGACTCCGGTTGTTGTCCTTAATAAAATTGACCGTCCGAATGCTCGTCCGGCAGAAGTCATTGATGAAGTGCTGGATTTGTTTATTGAACTTGGCGCAGATGATGACCAGTTGGAGTTCCCGGTTGTCTATGCTTCCGCATTGAACGGGACTTCCGGTAATGAACCGGAAGAACAGGAAGAAACGATGGAGCCTGTTTTCTCCACCATTTTGGAACATATCCCGGCCCCAATCGACAATTCTGATGAAGGGTTGCAATTCCAAGTAACGCTTCTTGACTATAACGATTACTTGGGAAGAATCGGTGTCGGCCGTGTTTTCCGCGGATCGATTAAAGTTGGCCAGCAGGTTGCACTGATGAAAAAAGATGGTTCCGTTAAATCATTCCGCGTGACCAAGCTGTTTGGCTTTATCGGGTTGAAACGGATTGAGATTGAAGAAGCGAAGGCTGGAGACATTATCGCGCTGGCAGGGATGGAAGACATTAACGTCGGAGAAACCGTCTGTCCACAGGATCAGCAGGAAGCCTTGCCGATTCCGCGTATTGACGAGCCAACCTTGCAGATGACCTTCGTAGTCAACAATAGTCCTTTTGCTGGTAAGGAAGGGAAATATATTACGTCCAGAAGAATCGAAGAACGCTTATTAACTCAATTGGAAACAGACGTCAGCTTGCGCGTTGAACAAACAGAATCACCAGATGCCTGGACCGTATCAGGGCGTGGTGAATTGCATTTATCGATCCTGATTGAAAACATGCGTCGGGAAGGCTATGAGTTACAGCTTTCGAAACCGCAAGTAATCATTCGTGAAATTGACGGTGTTCCGTGTGAACCGGTTGAACGAGTTCAAGTCGACGTACCAGAAGAACATCAGGGTGCTGTCATGGAATCGCTTGGTTCCCGTAAAGGTGAAATGCTGGATATGGCCAATCACGGAAATGGACAAGTCCGTATGGAATTTAAGGTTCCTTCCCGTGGATTGATTGGTTATGCAACAGAGTTTATGACGCAAACGAGAGGATATGGCATCATCAACCACACCTTTGATTCCTATGAGCCTGTCCTTCCGGGACAAGTCGGCGGCAGACGCCAGGGTGTACTGGTAGCATTGGAAAACGGCAAAGCTTCCACCTACGGCATCATGGGTCTGGAAGACCGGGGAACGATTTTCGTAGAACCCGGAACCGATGTATATGCAGGGATGATAGTTGGCGAGCACAACCGTGACAACGACTTGACTGTCAACATTACAAAAGAGAAACATCTGACCAACGTTCGTTCAGCAACGAAGGATCAGACAGCAACTATCCGTAAAACACGTACGCTAACCCTTGAGGAAGCAATTGAGTATTTGAACGATGACGAATATTGCGAGGTAACACCGGAATCCATTCGTCTTCGTAAAAAAATCCTTAACAAAAACGAACGTGAAAAAGCGGCTAAAAAGAAAAAAACCGTTTAATAAAAGACTGGAAAAACAGCGGCTCTTCAGGAGGCCACTGAAAAACTGAAGGTCTTTGAAAAGTAGAATTTAAAAAAAGCGGTCTGTATGGAATTTAATTTCCATACAGACCGCTTTTTATCTAATTTCAATGATTTGTGCCCTCTATTCCTTCATTAGTTTAACGATTCGTTTTTCGATTGGCCCTTGGTAATCCCACGATGAGCGTTCGGTGGTGACGCCTGCGGGAACAGCGCGAGCCGAAGATCCACTTGGTCAGTGATCTTCTTGACCAAGTTAGCTGAGGCCGTGCCCGCGGCAAGCATCCACCGACAAGCGATTCGCGGAATCAACAACGAGCGTTAACAGCCACTTTAGATTAAAAGGACTTTTTCAGTGGCCTCCTCTTCAGCCGCTGTTTTTTTATGCGTAAAAAAGGCGCAGGTCTGGCGGAAAGCAGGGGTCAGTGAAAGGAAAGACTCTTCGCAAACAATAGAGGAGTCTCGAGAAGTCCGATGCTGCTCCCGAAAATGGCTGTCTGAACCCCTTTCCTTATAGAAGGGTTTTTCAGGTTTCCGGAAGGGTTAATGGCGGGAAGGGTCGAACAAAAGAGGAGACGATCAACTGCATTCAAGGGGTGATATAGACGTGAAAAAAGCAACGTTAACAGGAGTGGTTTTCTTCCTGGTTGCTGTAACTGCAGCTTGTTCAGATTCCGCCAGACCTGAAAATAAACCATCACAGGATAATCAATCAGCCGAGCCATCTTCTGACAGCCAACAGGTAGAGACAATTGCTACAGAACTGGAAGAGCCATGGGAAATCGTGAAATGGGAAGACAGCATTTTTATAAGTGAACGAACTGGAGCCATCGTGGAGATTTTACCGGGGGATGGACGGGCAGCCAGAAAACCAGTCGACCTGAAAGAAGCTTTGGCCGAACAGCCTGAAGCCGGCTTACTTGGAATTGCATTTCCGGACTCTTTCTCAGAGGATAGAGTAGCTTTTGTTTATTATTCCTACTCAAGCGGGCAAGAGGTGTATCAACGGGTAGCCAAGATCAAAGAAGAAGCAGACGGCTGGAAAGAGACGGATATACTACTCGACAAAATCCCGGGAGGACAAGTTCATCACGGCGGGAGAATCGAAATCGGGCCGGATGATAGGTTATATGTCACGGTGGGGGATGCTACCAATCAAAGTGCTGCTCAAAACCTAAAAAGTTTAGCAGGAAGTATTCTGCGGATTAATCAGGATGGCAGTATTCCCGCTGATAATCCTGATTCTCATTCCGTCATTTATAGCTGGGGACACCGGAACCCGCAAGGTTTGGCTTGGGATGACCAGGGTACATTATATGCAACAGAGCATGGAAACAATGCTCATGATGAAATCAATAAGATCGAAGCTGGGAATAATTATGGTTGGCCGGAAATAGAAGGGGACCAACAAAAGCCGGAAATGAAAACCCCTGAGAAACATTCTGGGGAAGAAACTTGGGCACCATCTGGAATGGATTATAAAGATGGGACCTTTTTGTTTGCAAGCTTGCGGGGAGAAGCTCTACGCAGCTTTGACCCGAAAACAAACAGTCAGCAAGTGGTGGTGGATGGATATGGCAGAATCCGGGACGTTCTTGCAACGGAAGAAGGCGCCTACTTTATTACCAATAATACGGATGGACGGGGCACGCCGGCAAAGCAGGATGACCGGCTGCTGTTTTTGGCGGATGAGTGACGACTAATAAAGGGTTATAAAGAGCAGAAAGGAAATCGACATGTTAAGATTTGTACGCAGGCTGAAGTTCCTGTTTAATTTCAAAAAATCGTTGCCATTTTTAAAAGATTTCTTTTTATCCAAAGAGGTGAACATGGCAACCAAAGGTTTATCGGTATTGCTTATCATAGGATATATCGTTTTCCCTTTTGATATTATTCCCGATTTTCTAATGGTTTTCGGGGTTTTCGACGATGTAGCTGTTGCGGGTTTTATCCTGCAGCGGATGGTGAAGATGGCCCCGGAAAGCCTGAAGGAAAAACACGGACTATATAAAACATAAGTCAAAATCCTGCCTGTCCAGGCGGGATTTTTTTGGCTGGAACTATAGGGAAATACATAATTATCGGTATCTCTCTTGTTTTCTTTTGAAAATTTAGAAACGGAATGAATTGACACTTTCAAAGGAGAGTCATACACTGAGGTAGTGATAGTTTTTCCTTAGGTAAACAAAAATGCACATGGCAAAATAATGATTCATTGCGTGGAAATAGATGGTGTAAAGGAGATGTCTTTGTGGCGGAATGGTTTTCTGAGTTAAGTCCTGTGTTACAAGCACTGGTTATTACGATATTTACCTGGGCCAGTACGGCTTTAGGAGCTTCTTTTGTTTTCTTTACCAAGAAAGCCAATCAAAAACTGTTTGATAGTATGCTCGCATTTGCTGGCGGTGTCATGATTGCCGCTAGTTTTTGGTCTTTGCTGGCCCCGGCGATTTCGATGGCAGAAGAGCAGGGATATCAGCCAGTCGTTCCTGCGGTCACCGGTTTTTTGCTTGGCGGATTGTTTTTGATGCTGGTGGATCGGATAATGCCGCTTATAGATGAACGGTTATATTTCCGGGACATTAAAGATAAAAAGGCGAAGCGGCGGACCGCTATGCTCGTCTTCTCGATCACCCTGCATAATATTCCGGAAGGGCTCGCGATTGGGGTGGCATTTGGCGCCTTGTCATCTGAGTTCACTACTACTTCCTTGTCAGGAGCCATCGCATTGGCGATAGGGATTGGCATTCAAAATATCCCTGAAGGCACAGCCGTTTCCATGCCGCTGCGCAGAGACGGGATGTCGAAATGGAAAAGCTTCTACTACGGTCAGTTTTCCGGGATGGTAGAACCGGTGGCGGCTGTTGTCGGCGCTTTGGCTGTTGTCTTTATTCAGCCGCTGCTTCCTTATGCTTTAAGCTTTGCAGCCGGAGCGATGATATTTGTAGTCGCAAAAGAAGTAATTCCCGGATCACAGGAGAAGGGCCATATCCAACTGGCTACGATGAGTTTGATGATCGGTTTCGCCGTGATGATGATATTAGATGTTGCCCTGGGGTGATAGAAATCTGTCATGCTGAGGGTTAACCTTTCCAGAAAAGAAAAAAAGAGACGGACCTTGCGTAATGGTCCGTCTCTTTGATCTATCTGGTCCCTGGTTTTATTTACACTTCGCGGCGCATGGCCTTTAATACATCGATGTTTGTTGCATGGTTTGCCGGACGCAAGCCGGATAGTATAGTGACAATCAAACAGATACCGACGGCGATCAAGACAAGTGTCCAAGGTATCAAGGAGAAACGCAGCTCTGGGGGTAATTCTTCCTGAAATGCACTTTCAAGGATTAAAGGAAGTCCAAAGTTTACGGCCATACTGACGATATAGGCAATAACGGTACCGATCAAAGCTCCGGACAGGCCAATCAAACTGCTTTCCAGTATGAAAATCCGTTTAATGGTCTTCGGTTTAGCACCGATTGCTTTCATGATCCCAATGTCCGGAGCCCGTTCGGTTACAGCCATGGTCATCGTGTTGTAGATGCCGATGGAGGCGATTAAAACAGCAATAGTACCAACGATGATCAGTCCGGTTTTGACAATCGTGAATACCATGTTGACCTGCTCCATTTCATTTACGACCGAATAAGAAGCATAGTTTTCGTTGTCCAGCTGGTCGGAAATTTCTTTTACCACTTCCATGTTTTCTGCATATATGGTTACCTGGTCATAGAAGTCCTCTTCTCCTTGATCATAGGACTCACCCTGACCTGGCGTTACAATCATCCCTCGATTGGTCCCTGTAAACGCCTCGACCTCCTGTAAAACGGACTCAGAAATATAGACATCCCGATCTTCAGCCCATTCCCTGGCAGGGGCTTCGGTAATTCCTGTAACAGTCAAAGGGATGGTATGAGACTTTTCTTCATTGTCCTCCATTTGAATGACCTTCATTTCTATTTCTTTTCCGATTAGGTCCTCGTCATACCGATATTCCTCTTTTATCTGTCCTTGTTGATCCACCAGCTCTTCGTCACTGTTAGATTCATCTATCAGATAGGAAGCGAAATGATAGCCGACAATTATTTCGTCGTCCTTTTTGGGGAGCCGGCCTTCTGACAATTCCATTCCCGCTTTAAGTTCAGAGGGGAAGTCGGTAGTCTTCGCTATCGACTGGGTTTGGTAGCCATTAACCGAGAAGACAGGCGATTGCTGGATCTGCTTGTTACGAGTGACGGCTTTAACGCCATGGAGGGATTCCATATAGTCGATATCGCTATTTTTCAATCCTTCGTAATTACCATCGTTCTCTTTTCCGTGTACCTGTATTTCTGTTACAGCCCGATCCTGCAAGATATTCTGTATCAAGGAATCATGCAGGCCGAAACCGACTGAGGCAAGGACAATGAGAAAAGCACAACCAATTGCTGTTGCCAGCATGGTCATGAACACGCGGACCTTGTTTTTCTTCATGTTTTGCCTGACAAATTGGATTTGGTCTTTAAACTTCATGGAGAACCTCCCCTTCTACCAAAGCGCCATCTGCTAACTCAATTGTTCGGTTCCCGATGCGAGCAACCTGGTCATCATGAGTGATGATCAGAAAGGTGATTCCTAACTCATTGTTTAGTTGTTGAATAAAATCCAGAAGATTTTCCTCTGTTTCACTGTCAAGGCTTCCAGTAGGCTCATCCGCCAGAATCAAAGGCGGATTTAGTACAAGGGCACGGGCAATGCTTACTCGTTGCTGCTGCCCGCCGGAAAGCTCGCTTGGATAATGGTCGCCATGGTTTTCCAATCCAACCTTACGAAGCGTAACTTCCACCATGTTTTTTCGGTCTTCCTCTGTCGTTCCCCGTAGAATTAAGGGGAGCTCTACGTTTTGATAGGCTGTCATGCTCGGAATCAATTGGAAATTCTGAAAGATGAAACCGACATTTTGTAGACGGAAAGCGGCAAATTCTGATTCATTTAAATCGGTCACTTTGGTGCCGTTAATCCATATTTCCCCTTGAACAGGTCGGATAAATCCACTGATCAAATGAAGAAGCGTTGATTTACCGGAGCCGCTCCGTCCTTTGATTGATACAATTTCTTTTTCCTTTACCTGAAAAGAAATGTCTTGTAAAACAGAGAGGATTGTTTTGTCCCCCTTTTTGCCAAGTTCAAAGTGATGGTATAAATTTTTTACCGTGATCACATATATTCCCCCTTCTAGCTTGCTCACTTTATAGACGGTTAAGATTGGAAATCGACAACAAAGAATTAAGAAAAAAGTCGGGTTTTTGCAGGAATAGGGAACGTTTGTTCGGTTTTGTGTTATACTAGCGATAGGATAGGCTGTTCTCGGAGGGCGGGTCGGCTAGCTCCCATACCAGGGAAGAACGGGGGTGATGCCAGTGGAGACGTTTGAGGTGTTCATGGTTATGTTTTCGTTTGGAACCTTTCTCATTGCGTTGTTCACATTGGTGATTAAATTAACCAATAAAAAATAGACCTCCCTGCCGGTAAAAAGGGAGAGGTCTATTCACCAGGCCGATCCCCTGAAGGAACGGCTATCCTTGGCCGCAGTTGCAGCTACGGCCTATTTCAATCATGTTATCTCTTATTATGATACCACATTTTGTTTTTCTTTTGATAAAAAACACTTGAAAAAGGGAAGAAAAAATTTCGTGTATTTTGTCGGGTTTTCAAGGGTTTCCCTGTCGCGTTTTCAGATGGCTTTGATCAAAACTCATAAAAATGGCTGTCCAAAGTCTTTTGAGCTTTGGACAGCCATTATAGAAATCAGGCTATTTCAACAAATCCGGGTTTTCGTTTTTTGCTTCTCTAACTTTAGAACGGCGATACCCGCCGGCAATGTCTGCCTGCTTGAATTCCTTCGCATAACGTACTTCCTGTGCATCGGATAATTGGTACCCTTCTCCTCGAATCGGCTGATATTGCGTCTTTTTTGCCATCACGGTCATCCTTTCCTTGGATTTGGGGTTTCCGTATACCTCTACCCCGGGTGATTGCTTGTCTAAACATCAAGGTGTAAAAAGTGCTTGCATAATCTGTTTCAACCTCTGCTTTTCCTTCGGTTATCCAACGGGCATCGAAGCAAGATGATCCATCCCAAATTGCCAAATATGTAGTCGACCTTGCGCAAGCTTTCAACAAATACTATGCAAGCACCCGTATTCTGGAGGAAGGAAAGTGGAAAGGGCAACGTTTGGCACTAACTTTTGCCGTGTCCGTTGTCCTTAAAGAAGGGTTGCGTTTGCTGGGAATACAAGCTCCGGAAGAAATGTAACCACCAAAAAGGCTGTCCAACACGTTTGGCCAGCCAAACCCGCTTAACCTTTTGTCCATAATTCCATCAGGGGCCCATCTTCTGCAAATACAGGATCCAGATCGGGGACCGGCACATCCGCAATTTTTTTCAGCGCTTGATCCCTTTCCTCTGGCTTCCCTGTTAATAAATCGTGTTGAGCTCCGTCTGGATATGCTCCAACAACTTTGAAATCAGGACTGGCTTCGATTTTCTTATGACCGACACCGGCTGGAATGATCACCACATCGCCTGCAGCGACTTGGATATCTTTTCCTTGTTCACCTCCAAAAGCAATCATGGCTTTCCCGCTGATAACGCCCAGGACTTCATGGGTGTTACTGTGAAAATGGTGATAATCGAATACACCACCAGTCCAGCTATTCCGCCAATTATTCCCGCGTAAGATCATTTCACAGTCGACTACCCGATCCAATAACACTTCTGGATAAACAAGTAACGGAAGGTCAGGGTTGTTCGGGATTTTGCCGTCATCCGAAAATAGGAACGTGGATATTCTATCTCGTGTCATCGTATCACTCCTTTAGCAGAATAGTTCCACTATCTCGGTAGAGTGAAACGGGTAAAAAGCTGCTTGCAACCATAGGAGCGTATAAAAGAAGTTTCTTGATCAGTGAGGGTCCGGGAGCCTTGGCGATGTTGGGTCACAGTCAGGGGGTTCCGTCTGGCTGGATTCTGCCAGCTTCATCAGATAGTAGCACTCTTCCCGGTACATGTGATCTGCCATCAAACCGGAGAACGTTCCGAGTACTGTTTCCGATAATTCCATTTCTTCCAGTTCATGCAAAAACGTCTTGAATAGATTGATTTCGATTTGCACATCGCTGTTAAATCGATGCAAAGCAGGAAAAGATTCAAGGTTGGCCCGAAGATAGCCGGTCAGCTCGACGGCTTTTATATAGAATTGATCAAAATGTCTGCTAAAGTCTTTGCTCTTTTTCTTTAGTCTTTTTTCTACTCCGTCCAGCTGATCATTGATGGCGCCTGCATGACCGGAAGCATCAAGAAGCCACACCAAATGGTGGTGAAGCTCGTGGAATATCGGCGGTGCCTCGCCCTGTTTCAAATAATGGATGACGAGTTGGTATTCTTCCAATTCATTTACCATGTGATTAATAAACGTAGGTGTCAGATGGATGCCGATTTTGCCGATTAGATGGCGTTCAATGATGGATAGCTTAAAAGTTTTCATTTCGTCAACGGCAGATTCGGCTTGTTTTGTAAAGGCGATGACATTTGTATTGGTGATCGTTTCGGTTTCCTTTAGCAATGTATCAAATCTGTTAACGAAATGCCTGGACAATTCAATATCCTTTTTCTCCGAAGGATATAAGGAGTCGCGGATAAAGCGGGCATGATCTCCCAAAACCTGCAGCCAAAAACGATGCTCAAATAATGCACTTTGAATAAAATCCCCCACAGCACTTATCCCCCTTCAAATAAGTATCAATTAAGTGTATTTACACGATAATTGGATTATCACTAGTTTTTCTAAAGGGGGACAGTCCCCCATCGCAGTAACACAACGTCGCGCTAAAGCGACAGTGTGGTGGGGGACTGTCCCCGGAATCTGGTTCTAATCAAGTGAAAGAGTGAAAATCCATATAAAACTGGACGCTTTTTTGGTATGATATTTTCTGTAACAAGTCGTTAATTAAAGGAGACCATTAGGATATGGAATGGAAAAATATTTATCGAGGACTGTTAATGGGGGCAAGTGATGTGGTACCCGGTGTCAGCGGCGGAACGATAGCAGTAATCCTGGGAATCTATGATCGGCTGATTGCTTCTGTCAATGGGTTTTTCAGCAAGGAATGGAAACGGCATTTGGGCTTCTTGTTTCCGTTGGGTGTTGGAATCATCGGGGCAATCCTGCTGCTGGCCAATGTGATAGAATGGCTGTTTGATCATTACCCAGGTCCTACACAATTCTTCTTTCTCGGATTAATCATTGGCGTCTTGCCCTTTTTATTTCATAAAGCAGATGCAAAGCATAACTTTAAAGTAAAACATGTCATCCTGCTTCTGGTTGGCGCAGCTCTTATTGCCTCCATAGCTTTTTTTCCTGCAGAAGAGCCGGATCAGATTACCAATCTTGATATTGGTACATACGTGTATCTGTTTTTTGCAGGTTTTATCGCAAGCAGTGCGATGGTCCTCCCGGGAATCAGTGGATCTTTGATATTGTTGATTATCGGAGCTTATACGACCATCATCCATGCTATAAAAGATTTTCAATTGGACATCATCTTTGTGGTGGGGGCCGGTATTCTAATCGGAATAGTGGTCATGAGTAAAATAATCCATTATTTTATGGCGAGGTATCCTTCAGCTACCTATGCGCTGGTGATCGGACTTGTGATCGGTTCTGTGGCAGTCATTTTCCCCGGCTGGCCGAAGGATCTGGAGTTCGTGATCATCAGTATCATCGCTTTTGCTGTTGGTCTCGCTGCAGCGGTATTGCTTGGCAGGGTCGAGTATTCGTAATACAGTAATACCTTTCACTTAAAGGCTCGCCAATCGGCGAGTTTTTGTCTTTATAACAAAACGACTATCCGAAATGGAAATTGCTACGCTCTCCTAAAGTGGAGCTTCTCCTTAATTTTTATAAAGCGTTCACTCGCAATAAGAGACATTCAAGCGTAAAACTTGAATAACATTGGGACGGGTGGTAGTTTTATTGCAAAGAAAGGGGATGGAAAAAAAGATGGAAGAAATCAAAACACGCGAACAGTTCAATGAGGTAATCAATTCTGCAGAGCCTGTAATCGTTAAATTTTATGCGGATTGGTGTCCGGACTGCAAACGGATGGACATGTTTATTGGGGATATTCTTGAAGAGTATAATCAATATAAATGGTATCAAGTGAATAGCGATGAAGTAAAAGGACTGGCGGAAGAGCATGAAGTAATGGGGATTCCGAGCCTGCTTATTTTCCAGAATGGAGAAAAGCTTGCCCACCAGCATAGTGCCTACACGAAAACTCCCGAAGAAGTACAAGAGTTTCTCGGCCAGCAGTTAGGCTGAACACCACTACGGAACCTTACCGTCAAACGGTAGGGTTTTTTACATACAAGCGGTTATTTTTTAGGTTCCATCCTGAAAGTGGTGATGCCCTCTGTCGGAATGGCGGTTCGTATAAAATGTAAAAGTAAAAACCTGAACGTTTAAAGCCTAAAGTTTTATGGCGGAAGTCGAATAAAAAGCCTCTATAGAGCGAAAAAGCCTAGCAGAGGAAATATAAGCGAGACTCTTGCGGAAAAACGGACGAACGAGACCCCGCACAAGTGGGCTTAACTAGGAGGCTCAATAACAGCTTATTTATAATAGAATCATTTGCAATGCAGCCAAGGGAGGGAATACACATGATCAGAAAAGCGGAGGAAAAGGACTTAAACCGGATTATGGAAATTGTACAGGCTTCGGTCAGTAAAATGAACCAACAAGGAAATTATCAATGGGATGATACTTACCCGCTGCCAAGCCATTATCAGGGGGACATAGCTGCCGGGGAGTTATATGTCGTGGAACAGGATGGGAGGATTGTCGGCACCGCCTGTCTCAGTGAAAAAGAACATGACGAATACCCATCGGTTACTTGGCGAAGTCATGCAAAGGCGATAACAGTCAAACGGGTGGCGGTTGATCCACAATATCGTGGCAGGGGAGTTGCCAGCAGTTTATACCACCATGCAGAAACGGTCGCTGCCGAACAGGGGCTTGATTACATAAAGACCGATACGTTTTCTAAAAACAAGTCAGCACGTAAGTTGTTCGAAGCAAATGGCTATCACTATTTACAGGAGAAGTTAGTGGAAGAAAAAAATGATTCCTTACGCTACTATGATAAATTACTGTAAAAAAAAGCGGGAAATTGACCTCATTCCATTAGGAAGGAGAGTCCGTTTCCCGTTGTCAATTCGAGCCTGGCATTTGCCAGTTGCCATGTATTTTCTTTTGGATCTTCCAAATCATAAACCAATTGCAATTGGCTGCGGGCCTTCTCCATGTCAGGGACACCTAGTATGACCTTCTGGATTGTAACGTCGTTGATGGACTCCGTAGGGGCTGTATTCCCGCTACCACTCCACTCAATCAAAAAGGGGAGATGGAGAACGGCATCTCCTGTAGGAAACAGCATTCGCCACTGCAGCATGGTACCATCCTTTTTGATCCGGCTGCCTGGAAGTGGCCCGGTGTAAGGAATGGAGTGCCTATGGAAGTGCTCGATAAATTTATCCATGTTGTCCGTACGTAGTGCGAATTGCATGGCGTTCCCGGCGGAAGGCTTGTTCAGATGCTTGAGCAAGTCACCGATCAACGGATTATCTGCCTGTTTTGCTTTTTCCAGGTCAAAGGGAGAAAGCCACTCCACGTAGCATGAGTTTTGTAAGTAGCCGAGATAATTGTAAGTACCCCATTGATCATGGGTGCCGTCTTCCATCGCAAACAGATGTGATTCTTTGCTTTTGGCCTTTGCGTCTTCACAACCAATAATCATGTGGTCTAGTGCCAGCATTTCTGTCCACCTCCAGATTTGCCTTTAGTGCGAGACGATTCCTGTCAAAAATGCGGCAGGCTGAAACGTACCTTTGTTGCGGTGAAAAATTTGCCGCCAAGGGACGAGGTTTTCTTTAATTGGTGTTACAAACGGAGTGCCGGCTTGCTGATACCCTATTTCGCTGTCGACAATCCATTCTCCTGCAGTAGCCCCTGAGGCGATACCCTGGTAAACATCCATGGAAAGACCGAGTTCAATCGGACGCAGTTCCAGATTTCCATTCTCGTTCATTATCCATAAAGAAGGGATCAATTTATTTTTGGCCAATTGACGGGTGAAAACGGTGGTTGCATCCAGTTCTTGTTCGGTAATAATATCCAGGTCCGCATGGTATCCGGCTAGCAATTTTTCTTCCGGCTCTTCGGGTGTTTGGCCGTTTGTTGTATTTGTATCTTCTAATTCATTGGGTTCAACTGCTTCAACTGTTTCATCTGCTTCAACTGTTTCATCTGCTTCATCGGCTCCATCGGATTCACCTATTTCGTCGGTTTCAACCGTTGTGGTTTCTGCTGCAGTATCTTCGTTTTGGTCCTGTTCTTCCTCGAACTGCACGTGAAAACGGTAATCGCTCGGCTTCTTATGATCAACTTCTTCGGGAACGTCAGCTAGAAACTGGATGGTGCCATTCAAATGGAGAGCCGCATCGGAAATCGAAATCTGTACCTCCATACCTTGTTCAATCATTTTTCGCTGTCCCTCCGGTATGGTTCCCTCAATGTATAGATCTTCACTCGATACAATAGTCAACGGATTTACCAAGGACTGATTCAATTCCGTAACAATGCCAGCGACTGGACTTTCAATTGTAATCGTATCGCCCCCTGCAGCCAGATCAGAAAGCTGTGTTTGGGTGCTGTTAAGCGCTGCCTGCTTTTCCGCCAGTTCAATTTGTTTTTCGGCTATGTATTGTTCCTTTAAATATTTTGCTTCCTCTGGTGAAGATGTCTCCGGTTCTGTTTCCGGTTCCGTATATAATCCTGGCTCAGCTTCCGATTCAAACGGCGAAACTGACTCGGGCAAAAAAGATTGGATAGGTGCTGATTCGGAAATTTGATAGGCGTTTATTTGCGCGATCGCATTTTCAATCGCAGCAATTTCCGCTTCCAGCTGTTCCCTTTTTTGCTCGAGCTTTGCTTCTGTCTCCTGATAGTCATTTACTTGATATTCATACAAACCGTCTCCGGCTTGCACATGATCTCCTTTTTCAACCAGAAAACGAAGGAAACGGCCTTGTTCATCATCGAAGTAGACCGGGGTTTCTTCCGCAGCTGTCACTACTCCATTGGCAGAAGTGGTGTGATACAAATCATGTGTGAAAATCTGCGTCCATTGGTTCACATAGGATTTTTTTTCGATCGCTTGGTTTGAATCGAAAATCACCAGCAATAGATTAATCCCTATAAATAAGAGTACGGCAGGAATCACAATCCTTTTTTTGATTTTTTTCCGTGGCATCCTATTTCCCCCTTTCGGTAATCAATTCAACTAAATACATACCATCTGTCGAAAAGATTGCAGCACTGATCCAATAAGCCAAGTGGAGCAGCAGCACACCCGTCCACACCCAACGTAAACGGACAGAACTAAGATAGGAAATACAGCGAACTTGAAAAAAGATGATCCATAGTTGGAAAAGGGATACAGCACCGAAAAAATAAATCAAAAACGGGATGTCTGTTATGTAGGAAGCAAGGACTCCGAAGGATAGCGGAGATACTTGCCAATCTAAGCCGGCATAAACAAATAACGGTATCCATAGGACTCTTTCTACTATCAAGGCAAGTAAAACGACCAGTTGGATAACCAGCAGCTTTTGGTAGCTGATTTGGTATGCTGCAAAAAAAATCAGTGATGGAATGAACAGAATAAATAGAGCGAATAACAATCCGTATAACAGCCTGCCGACAAAAAACCATACCTTTGATAACTCATATTCAATCGGGTCACTGGCCAATGCCTGCGGTGACAATGGAGCCGATCCGATTCCCAGCCAGGCGCTCCATCCAAAAACAACGATAGAAAGTCCGGTCAATAAAAAAAGCAACTTTATAATGTTGGTTATTTGTTCAGCCTCTTTGATGCGAAAGAGATGGTCCTCGGTATTTAAAAGCAGCTTGATCAAATGGCTATGATAAATCATGAAGTCATCCCCTATTATTTCGATTCGACTATTATTCTCTTATTTTATCTTAACTTTCCAAAAAATTCTAATAGAATCACAAAATACGTCGAAAGTCCTGTTAAGCAGTTTCGTTAGCATACAGTTGTTTTGACAAGTGCATAAAAAGGGAATCTTATACGAAACAAACTGGTTAAAAGAAAAGTGAAAGCGAGTGTAGCGTGTGAATCGTTTTGAATCTGGCCTTTTTTTATATAATGGAAATAAAAAAGAGGAAGCGGAACAAAGTTTGCAGCAAGCCTTGCCGGTTTTGGCAAAAGCAATCGGCAGTCTGCATGTCGTTCAAACGGCAAGTTTGGAAGAGCTTCATGAAATGTGTAAGACGTATGCTTCCGAAGTGGATGTGATAATCATCTTAGGGGGCGACGGTACGGTTCACGAATGTCTCAATGCTATTGGTGGATTGAAAAAGCGACCTGCAGTAGGTATCCTGCCGGGCGGCACCTGCAACGATTTTAGCAGAATGCTGGGGATGCAACAAAATGTGAGACAAGCAGCAGAAGCGATCGTGAATGGGCAAATCCGCTCTGTGGATGTCGGGTTGTCCGATTCGAAGTATTTTTTGAATTTTTGGGGCATCGGTCTTGTTGCGGAAGCTTCCATCAATATTGATAAGGCGCAAAAGCGTCGCCTGGGAGTATTGAGTTACTTTTTAAGCACACTTCGAAGCATCAATCAAGCCGAACCTTTTGCCTACCGGATCAAGGCGGATGGGAAGGAAATGGAAGGAGAGGCAGTCTTGATTGTGGCTTTAAATGGAAAGTATATTGGCACTCGGGAAATCCCGGTATCGACCATCAGCCCTGAAGACGGCAAGTTGGATTTGCTGGTAGTCAAAAACTCCAGTCTTGCTATGTTTCGAGAATTGATGATGATGAATCAGGAAGCAGTGGAGACAGACGCTTTAACAGAACTTTCCTATTTACAAGTAACCCAAGCGGAGATTGAAGTGAAGGGAGAGGATGAACGGCGAGTCGATATGGATGGGGAAATCGACGGATCTGTTCCTGCCCATGTGCAAATTTTGCCCTCTCACGTGCAAATGATTTTTAATGAATGATTGTAAAAAGATGTTTAACAGCCTTTTTTGTGAGAAATAGACCATTAGAACATACAGCGAAGGAGGAAGCTACATGAAAAAGAGTTTGTTTATGGTCGCTTTAGTAAGTTTGCTAGTACTCTTGCTATCCGCATGCGGAGGCAGTGATGATGAGTCAGGAGAAACAAAGCAGGAAAGCGATGAAAATACGACGGAACAAACAACCACAGGTGATGGAGGGGTTGCCGAAAAAGGTTCCTCTGACAATACATTGAATGTGTCAGCTTCAAATTTCGAATTTGATCAGGAAGAGTACACCGTACAAAGCGGTGAAGAGGTGACCATCAATTTGACCAGTGAAGAAGGAAATCATGGACTGGCCATTGATGAATTCGACGTAAACATTGAGGGAGACGGCACAGCAAGCTTTACACCGGAAGAACCGGGAGAATATGAAATTTATTGCAGTGTACCATGCGGAGAAGGACATTCCGATATGAAGTCAACCCTAGTGGTTCAATAATGATTCAACACGAGGCAGCCGCGACCAACGGCTGTCTTTTTTGATTTCGTGGTTGGTTTATTCGTTCTCCGCCTTTTTACAAACTGCTATTCCCAAAGGGTAGTCCTCGTTGTCGTAAGCAGGTACGACCAGCACTCCTTTTTGATAGAAAAACGTTACATCCTGATATCTGTGAAATAACGCTCTGAACTCTTCCGGTTTCAACTGATGAATGTGGAAGGGAGAGCCGCATGGTACACCGCGCCCTTTTCCGAAGGGAGTAGATACCAGCAGTGTTCCTCCTGGCTTCAGTAAATGATAGTAGTTATCCAACAGTTTTTCTTCTTCCTCAATGTGCTCCAATGTTTCAAAACTGACAATCGTGTCAAAATGACCGAGTTGTTCTGCAAGTGCAGGATCAGTCGCATCCGCTGATTCAAAGGAAGATTGCGGGTGATAATAGGCGCCCCTGGCATATTCGATGATTTCCGGATCGATATCGACGCCAATTACTCCTTCTATTTGATCTTTCTTTTCTTTGGCAATCATATGGGTCCCGTAACCGGCACCACAGGAAAGATCCAACACCCTTCCGTCTATATAAGGAAGCGCAAATTGATACCGAGCGATATGTTCCAACAACA
This sequence comes from Virgibacillus senegalensis, assembly GCF_000821245.2. GTDB lineage: Bacteria > Bacillota > Bacilli > Bacillales > Amphibacillaceae > Sediminibacillus > Sediminibacillus senegalensis. Next base: position 310,129 of record NZ_LN611423.1, on the reverse strand, counting down.
GTTTGTTTGTAGATTTCATAAATTCAGGAATAACCCGTTCTCCAGTATCTAAGACCAACGTGTCCACCGCTTTCTTTTCAATCTATTTTAATTATGACATAATAGAGAGCTCTGTTCTAATACATAGGGTTAAGTTGACAGGAATTTCAAGCTTCTACTATACTATTTTTAATTTGAGATAAAAAAAGGATGAGCGGAATGGACGATAATCAATCATATGCCCAAAAAAAGCAGGATCCATCTTTAAAGTTATTTGTCGTGCTGTCAAAAGCATACCGTTCTATTGCGGATCAGGTCGAGGTCGATATAAGAAAAAAGGGACTTAATCCGACGGAGTTCGGCGTACTGGAACTTCTCTATCACCAAGGCGATCATACGCTGCAAAAAATCGGGGATAAAATTTTGCTGGCGAGCGGAAGTATTACCTATGTAGTCGACAAGTTGGAAAAGAAGGGTTACCTGGAGAGGAAGCCTTCTATAACGGACCGGCGAATAACCTATGCTTCCATAACGGACAGAGGCAGAGAACTTCTGCACCATATTTTTCCTGATCACTGGGCACAAATCGAAAAGATAACAGGCGGTTTGTCACAGCAGGAAAAACAAGAAGCCATCGAGCTGTTGAAAAAATTGGGGCTGTATGCAGAACAATTAAAGCTGGATAAGAGTTAGAAAATTTAGTACAATAAAATAAGCAAGTAAAATGTTACGAAAAAGGAGGGGAAAAGATGCCATACACAGAAACGCACGCTGCCTATAAGAACAATCTGTATATGTACCGTGCGATTATTCATGATTTAGCTGCTAACGGGATACGTATGCCCTTTTTAGCAACTGAATAATGAATCTGTGTAGGATCTTACACCCAACTAAACAAGCATATCCAATGGAAGATCCACACATTAAGTGTGGATTTTTTTTTGATAAAGTTAGTGCGCTTTACAGTTCCAGGAATGGGACGTGCAAGTCAGACAGATGGCAGATGCGGTGGCTGACTGGCATTTATCTGCAATGTACAAGGAGAAGGAAGCAGGCAGGAGAAAGTAAATAGCGCATTTGGAAGCATAACCGGAAAGATAGGCCAAGGGTGAAAGAGACCCCTGGCTTTTTTTATCCTCATTTACACAATAAAAGGAGCATGAACATGTTAGTCACACTAAAGGATATGAAGAAAATTATTGGAGGAAATCTTCTTTTCGAAAGGTTGAATCTCGAAATAAAGCAAGGAGAAAAAATCGGCCTGGTGGGAAGAAATGGTTCCGGAAAAACAACGATTTTCAAAATAATCGTGAAGCAAGAGCCATTCGAACAGGGAGATTTGTTCATCAAAAAGGGGACGAAAATCGGATATTTACAACAAGTACCGGAGTATTTTTCGGGAACGGTGAAAGACTTCCTGTTGGCCGGAATGGAGAAGCTTCTATCGTTGAAGCGGAAAATGGAGAAATTGGAAAATGAAATGCAGCAAGCGGAAACCCTGGATATGAAACTGACTGAATATGGAGAAATACAAGAGGCTTTTACAGCTGCGGGCGGTTATGAATTGGATGCCCAAGTGGAGAAGGTTGCTAGCGGCTTAGGAATTGGTCATTTGATTCCGCTTCCCTTTTCCTCCCTTAGTGGTGGAGAAAAAACCAAGGCAGGGTTGGCGAAGCTACTGCTACAAAACCCGGATTTACTACTGTTGGATGAGCCGACCAATCATTTGGATTTGGAGGCCATCGAGTGGTTGGAGCAATATATTTCCGCTTTTGCAGGTGCGGTATGCATCATTTCCCATGATCGGGACTTCTTGAATCATAGTGTGGAGAAAATCATCGATCTCGAAAACGGCGAAGTACATTATTATAAAGGGAATTATGCACAATTTGTCCAGCAAAAAGAGAAAAAACTGCTAAGTGAGTTTGCTGCCTTCCAGGAGCAACAACGAAAAATCAAGAAAATGAAGGAAACAATCAAACGGCTTAAACAATGGGCCAACCAGGCAAACCCGCCAAATGAAGGCTTGCATAAGCGAGCTCGAAACATGGAAAGAGCATTGGAACGTATGGAAAAAATCGAACGGCCGGAAATCGACCCGGATAAGATGAAATTGACACTGCAAGCAGAACATCGGACCGGCAAGGATGTTATCAAAGCGATGAAGGTGTCCAAACACTATGACGGGAGACACGTGCTAAAGGAACTCGATTTGTTTTTACGGTACAAGGATCGGCTGGCGATTGTCGGGGAGAATGGGAGTGGCAAGACTACGTTGATGAAAATACTTCTTGGTGAGTTAACTCCGGATAGTGGAAGCGTGATCGCTGGAACACAACTGGCTATCGGTTACCTTTCCCAGCAGCCAGTAGAGGAGATGGAAGAGGAAAAACGGCTGATTGATTTGTTCCGGGAAGAAGTCCCGGTTTCCGAAGGCCAGGCGCGTGCCCTTCTGGCTAATTTCATGTTTTATGGCTATTCCGTTTTTAAGAAGCTCGGACAGCTAAGTGGGGGAGAAAGAATGCGTTTGAAGCTCGCCATGTTTATGCACCGAGGGGTCAATGTGTTGTTTTTAGATGAACCGACCAACCACTTGGATATTGAATCACAGGAAGTACTCGAGGATGCCCTGGCTAATTATCAAGGGACGGTGCTTTGTATCTCGCATGATCGTTACTTTTTGAATACGTGTTTTCCGGAGACAGCTTACTTGTACGATGGAAAACTGCACCGGCTTCCTGGAAACTATCAGGAAACAAACCACAAATGGAAGCAATGGAAAGCGTCAAAAGCAGGGAAGCTGTCTGTCCCATCAAAAAAGCAGCATTCACCTACACGCAGTGATCCGATGGATTACGAAGCAGTCATTATCGAACTGGAGGAACAGCTAGCTGCATTAAAACTGAAAGCAGAAACATCCGGACATAGAAACTTTGAGAAGGAGAAGAAACGGCTCGAAGAAAAAATAGAAGCCTGCTACGCTGCATGGTTGAAATAATTCCGGGTTGGTTGCTTCCAGCTGTTTAATGATTTCTCAGACAATGTTTAACCTCATTTTAATCAGGGGAAATATTGGCAGTAATCCCATATAGATGGGTTTATACCATTGCTTGAGTACAGCTTAACAGAGCGTTAATGATTTGTAACATTTGTCACGAAAATTAAATATTTAGGTTTTATCCCAGATACGTCGGGTATAAGAGAATAGATAAGTTTAGTAGGTAACGGTATTAGGTCCAGTGTACTAGATAAATTAGCCGGGAGGTACTTCCATGACAAAGCAGAATGTCGTCGTTTATGTCAGTGATAGTTGTTCGCAATGCCATGAGCTGACAGAACAGCTCGACCGCTGGGGAATCGAATATACAGAGAAAAACATCTCCAGGCATAAGGCTTATATTCAGGAAATGCAAAGTTACAGCATCTATGGCACGCCTGCCGTATTTATAGATAATTACAAAATTTTGGGTTTTCAGAAGCAAAGACTGCGCAATGCTTTGATGGCGAAAGGCGGACGTCATTTATTTTGATAAAGTAGACGGTTTTTAGAAAACAGCAGGAGTGAAGCGTAGCTTATCCTGCTGTTTTTTATCTTGTGGGAGGTTGCTAATATATTTGGAAAGGATACTGTTAAATTGAGAATCTGTAGTGGAAAATCATTTCGACCAGCTCCGGGGGATATTTAACCTTGAACGGAAACCGAAACGATGGTTAATTCCTTGTCGCTTAACCTTTTGCAGGAAAAACGCATACGGTATTGTAAAAGGCGAAAGAGGTGTTCATATGAATGAGTGGAGAGCTCCATATCCAGAATACCGCAATCAGTTTTATGGAGCCTATCAGCCTCCATTTCATCCAAGCCAGATGCAGCAATTTGTCACGCCAAACGCCAATGTTCCTACAACTGGTCCGCCTTACAATCAATTTGTCAAGCCACCAGTACCTCCTCCATGGCCACAGCAATATCCTTCTTCGTCCGGAGGGGGGTTCGGCCAAGTCCAGGGAGGGGGATTCATCAACTATTTTCAGGATAAAAACGGTCAAATGGATATCGACAAAATGTTGAATACGGTTGGACAGATGGCGAATACTTTCCAACAGATGGCTCCGCTATTTAAAGGTTTCAGTTCATTTATAAAAGGAATAAGGTAACCCCCCTTTGCCATCTTTTCGGCAAAGGTTTTTTTACGAGGGAAAGTAACTGGTACTACATGGCAGGAAACTTCCCAGTATATACGATTAGAAAGCATGATCATTTACTGGGGGATAGGGGAGAATTTACTATATGCAGACTCGTTGAAATCCACAATGTTGCAAGACACTCTCTTGCCAAGACTGCACTTCCATCTACTGTAAAAGCGTTGAAACATGTTTGCTAAAATGCTGGATTACAAGAAGGAAAAAGGGGTATAAATAGGTTGTCCCCCGTGCATTGTTTTGGTTTATCGGGTTATTCGGATAAAAAGAAAAGAGCAAAGGAGACTCAGCATGATCGGCTGTTTATGTATTCACGGATATACAGGCGGCCCCTATGAGGTAGAACCATTGGCAGAACGATTAAGGGAAAACACCGACTGGCAGGTGGAAGTGCCTTGTCTTCCCGGTCACGGCAAAACGCTAGCTTTGAAGGGTGTAACATTCGAGCAATGGGTATCTGCAGCCGAGGAAGAAATGAAAAAGTTAGTCAATACATGTGAAAGCGTCTATGTGGTTGGCTTTTCCATGGGCGGCATGATTGCCGGTTATTTAGCTGCAAAATATCGGGCGAACAAATTGGCTTTACTGTCTCCTGCCGGCAAATACTTAAATTTTAAACAAATGGGCGTAGAAATGGCACGCTTTGTAGTCAAAGGGGTAAAGGGAGAGCTCAAGGAGGACCCGCTTTTCAGCAATTATAAAGGGAAATTCGGTTCCGTTCCTTTCGCATCGATGCGGGAATTTCAAAAGTGTGTCCGATTCACCCGCCCGTACCTGCGTGAAATAGAATGCCCTGTATTGATTGCACAAGGCAGACAGGACAGTATGGTACCGTACAAAACCGTGCATTATCTTGACAAACAGATAGCGGCAGAAACGGATCTTATCTTATATGATCAATCAAAACATCATATATGTCTTGGAGAGGAAAAGGAAGAATTGATCCAGAATGTTTATTCTTTTTTAACTGAAAAAAAGGGGGAACCGAATAAAGGCGAGCCCGTTCTTATGTAACGCCGTCTGTATATAGAAAATGCCTGGTGCAGTTAATCTGTTCCAGGCATTTTTCTTATAGGCTCTTCAAGTTTTCGCTTTTGATAAAAACTGTGACATAGTGAGTATTCGGCATATGGATACCCCACTGCTTGGATCAAGATGAGTGAGAATCCGGCACTGCGGAAAAACACTCGCTTTCCGTGGGGAACGCTTCAGCCTCCTCTCTGGCAAAAAGCGCCAGTTGCCGGGTCTTCAGACTGTTCCTTTCCCACAGGAGTCTCGCATTTTTCCGCAGCTCGGTATCGATCTCTGGAATAGAAGGAGAGGATTCCAAACATTCCATTTGAAGATATCCCTATTCGATAGCTCTTAACAGCGAAGGCGGAACTCTTATAATTATCGAGAATACAAATTGATTTTCTTCGCTGTCGAGCATTCCTTGGGAGTATCCTCAGTTAGAAATAAGAAGCTGTTCCTTGCTCCGTAAATACCGCGGGCTGCTGGTGAGCCTCCTCGAGCTGACGCCGTGCCCGCGGAAAGCGAAGTATGCTGCCGAAGCGGTGATAAGCACTTATTTCTAAGAAAAACAGGTAAGTTTTGATTACAGTTTATGTCTTTAATGAAATCTGCAATCTTTTCGAAAAGAGCGGAGAGAACAAGCTATTGATCAAACGTTTGATCAAATCTTCAATCCTTGAAAAAGGCAATGACCAAGCCACCTTCTCCGGCATAGGTGGAGATAAGCGGTCCCATTTCAGTCAAAATAGTATCCTTAAATGGATACTTCTTCTTGATTTCATCCATCACTTTCCTGGCGCGGTCTTCCGCATTGCAATGAGTCATCGCAATGAGTTTGTCTTCGAAGTTTCGTGAGTATTCCCCGATTTGTTCAACGAAGCGGCGAATTGATTTTTTATCACCGCGCACCTTCTCGCTCACTTCGATTACTCCTTCTTCCTCACTCGCCTTCATTAGCAATTTGATGTTGAGTGTTTTGGCGATCGTTCCTTTAACCCGATCGAGCCGGCCGCCTTTTATCAGATTTTCGATCGTTTTCAGAACGAACAGGGTAGTAGTCTGTTCTACTTTAGTATGTAAGTGGTCTACCAACTGTTCATAGGAAAAACCTTCTTCGATTTTATTGGCGGCTTCATGCAGCAATAGGATAAGGCCGGATGAAGCTGTTTTCGTGTTAATCACTTCTATTTGACGCTCCGGCTCTTCCTGAAGCAGCATTTCTTTTCCCATTTCAGCATTTTCATAAGTGCTGCTCACTCCTTTTGTCAGGGAAAGCATAATTATAGGAGTCTGTGGGTCGACATCTTTGAACGCTTGGTAAAAATCATTCGGATTCGGTGCGGACGAATGCGGAAGCTCTTCCGCTGTCGCCATCATTTGATTGAAAGTGGGAATATCAAGGTCTATCCCGGTCCGGTATTGCTTGTCCCCGAAGTTTAAGTAAAGCGGAACTACCTTTACTTGCAATTCCTCTTCCATTTGTTTGGAAAGGTCTGCACTTCCGTCTGTCATTAATTGAATTCTCATGGCATCTCCTTTGAAAACGTAGTCAAATTTATTTCCTTTTATTATACCACGGGCACTATTGACGATAATACCCTTACTACAAAGCGCTTTTCACTTATCGGGGTGATTCTGATCATTTGCTAATACTCCCGCTAATGGGCTTTTAACTGCTTTGGAAGCTTTTTTCGCTATCCACAGAATCGGCTACAGCTCCTTGAAAAACGGAGGGTGTTGAACGATTACCTTCCAGCTTTTTTGTTTGTCCTGGACAACGTAAGCCTGGATTTTCTTCCGGATGTACTAACAATAAATAAGAACAAGCCGAATAAGATGATTGTCCCGCCTAACCATTGTGACCAGGTAATTTGCTCGTCCAGGATAAAGTAGGCTAAAACAGAAGCCCCGACTGGCTCGAAAATAATGCTCATGGAAATCACTGCTGTACTTACCCATCTGATAGCCCAGTTAAACAATGTATGTCCAAAAAAAGTCGGGATGATGGCCAAGGCGAGAAAGACAAGCCAATCGTTGGCAGGATACCCGGTAAATGGATGTTGCAAAATCACGTTATAAATGATCAAAGTGATGGCGCTAATTCCGTACACAACAAATGTATAAGGCATCAAGGCAAGCCTTTTTCGGGTATTCTGGCCCAGCAGTAAATATCCAGTCACCATGACGGCGCCAATCAAGGCAAGCAAATCTCCGAACAAAGCCATCCCGCTGGCTTGGAAATCACCCCAACCGATGATGACGCTTCCTGTCACGGCGATGACCATGCTGATCAACGCTCCCGGGGAGAACCGTTCCTGAAAAAACAGAAACGTACCGAGGAATGCGAAAATAGGCTGCAAGGTGACCAAAACAACGGAACTGGCGACGGATGTATAATTTAACGATTCAAACCAAAAAATAAAGTGGAAGGCGAGAAAAATGCCTGCAAGTGCTGCCAGAAGCCAATCCTTTCTGCTGATTGCCGCCAGGTCGCTGCGATGTTTCAGGAGTACATAAGGAGACATGAGCAGGACAGCCAGCAGCAGTCGGTAATTTGCGATGATCGAGGCAGGAGCTGTTTCAACCAGTTTGACAAGCACAGCGGCTGTCGAAACGGCAACAACACCGATGCTGATAGCGATTGAGGGATGTACCGGTGGTTTGGACATGTAGCTTCTCCTTATCTTCAATGTTTTTTTTATTCTAACACTCATTTATTTGAAAATCATTTTTAATACAGGTAGAATTAGGGTATAGAGTGTGATAAGATTTACTAATCCATTGAATGCTTGCCATAAAAGCCTCTTTCGAGAAGGTGAAGGAAGGCTTTTTCATTTGCAGCATAGCGTATTTTCAAGAAAGAATAAAAAAACTAAGCGCAACAGAAAAGGAATCGCGTGGTTTTTTTCATCACACGGCAGGAATGTGGAACTTGATGACAGAAGTCGATTCGACATATAAGAGTGTTTAAATAGATGTATTTGTTTCTAAGAGCTGTTTAGAGGCCAAAGAGGATCGGCTTGAAAGACAAGTTCTCTAATCGTGCTGAATACGTGCATATGAGAATTTTGTTAAAAGGAGTAGGAAAAAATAGTGACAACTTTTAAATCGTTAGACATATCCAACCCAATTATGAAGGCATTGGAAAAGATGGGGTTTGAAGAGGCAACCCCAATTCAGGCTGAAACGATTCCACTTGCTAAGGCAGGAAACGACGTTATTGGGCAGGCACAGACTGGTACAGGGAAGACAGCTGCTTTCGGTATTCCGATGATCGAGAAAATTGATCAGGACCTTAAGCGGATTCAAGGATTGGTTGTAGCTCCAACAAGGGAACTTGCCATCCAAGTTGGGGAAGAAATCAACAGACTAGGCCGTTTTAAAGGAGTAAGAACATTGCCGGTATACGGCGGCCAGCATATGGAACGCCAAATCAGAGCATTGAAGGATGGCCCGCATATCGTAGTGGCGACACCTGGACGTCTATTGGATCATATCCGAAGAAAAACAATCAACATTAGCAACGTTCATACCGCTGTACTGGACGAAGCCGATGAAATGTTGAACATGGGCTTTATCGATGATATCCGCGATATTTTGAAGGCTATTCCGGAACAGCGTCAAACCTTGCTGTTCTCGGCTACGATGCCTAAAGAAATCCGGGATATCGCAACGACACTTATGAAGAAACCGGAAGAAGTCCGGGTAAAAGCGAAAGAGATGACAGTCGAAAATATCGATCAGTTCTTTGTGGAAGTCCACGAAAAACAGAAGTTCGATACGTTGACCAATTTATTGGATATTCATGTGCCGGATTTGGCGATCATCTTCGGAAGAACGAAAAAACGCGTTGACGAAGTAACCGAAGGCTTGCAGGCACGCGGCTTCCGCGCGGAAGGAATCCATGGAGACCTGACGCAGGGTAAACGGATGTCCGTCTTGAACAAATTTAAAAACGGAAGAATCGAAATTCTCGTAGCTACTGACGTTGCTGCAAGAGGATTGGACATTTCCGGTGTCACTCACGTGTATAACTTTGATGTGCCACAGGATCCGGAAAGTTACGTGCACCGCATCGGCCGTACCGGCAGAGCCGGAAAAGGTGGCGAAGCTGTTTCGTTCATCACGCCGAGAGAAATACCGCATTTACACTTGATTGAAAAAGTTACCAAAGGCAAAATCAAACGACTTCAGGCTCCATCGATGGATGAAGCGTTGCGTGGTCAGCAGCAGGTCACAGTAGATAAAATGACGTCTACCATTGAAAAGCAGGATTTGCAGTCCTACCGGGAAACAGCCAATGAATTGCTGAACCAGTATGATTCTGTAACCATTGTTTCTGCTGCCTTGAAGTTATTGACCAAGGAACGCCGCAATACACCGGTTAAACTTACTTCCATTGCGCCGGTGAGTGTCAAGCAGGCGTACAAGGATAAAAACAAGAAAAAGTACCGTAGTAATGACAAGCGGAGTTACTCACGAAAAGGTAAACCGTCCGGCAAGCCTTCCCGTAACCGTAAGTTCCAAAACAAGCGGAGTTCTAATAGTAACAACCGCAATCAGAATTATTAATAAAAGTGAAAGTCTCCTTCCGCTGGAAGGGGGCTTTTTTTCTTTTATGAAACCGTCAGCCTTCCTGTCCCGTATTACTGGTAGGTATTATATGGTACGATGCTAATTAGAAGATAACGACAGTTCTTGTAAGAGTTGTCGGGAAGGCTGGTGATTAATGGTGCGACAATCCCCTGAGAATTATATTGCAAAAGAAGCGGTGAAAGTTTGGAGGATTACTGCTCTTATCCCTACGCTCCTTTTATGGATCCTGTTGATCTTGTTTACTTTTTTGGCAGGGAAATTTTCCATTCCTGTTTGGGTTGTTCTAATCTCCTGGGCAGTAGTAGGAGTGGAAACATACATATCGATTTTCTTGGTACCCGCTATAAAATGGCGTAGATGGAGGTATCAGGTCTTTGAACAGGAGATTGACATTCAGCATGGAATTTTGATTATAAAACGGACACTCGTTCCGATGATCCGTGTTCAGCATGTTGACACCAAACAAGGACCGATTCTCAAACGGTTTAAACTGGCAACAGTGACGATTTCCACCGCTGCAACCACCCATGAAATTCCAGCACTGCATGAGGAAGAAGCATCTGATTTAAGGGATAAAATCTCCCAACTGGCAAGGGTGGATGAAGATGATATCTGAAATGAAACGTATGCATCCTGCCGCAATCATCTTTAACTTTATCTCCTTGCTCAAAGATGTACTCATCCCAATGGTAATTGGATCATTTGCACTGATCCGCAATATAGACGCGGCTTCCTGGATTTGGGCGCTGGTCGGTCTGGCACTTCTCCTGGTGATGATTGGTTCCGGCTTTTTATCATGGTATCGATTCACATACCGGGTGGAGGAGGAAGAATTACGAATCGAATCCGGTATATTGATCAGGAAAAAGCGGTATATATCGAGGAGTCGTATTCAATCGATTGACCTGACTGCTGGTGTGATTCACCGGATATTCGGGCTTGTCAAAGTGGAAGTGCAGACGGCGGGAAGCGACCATGCAGCAGAAGCGGGTTTGAAAGCAGTGTCCCGACATGATGGTGAGCTCCTCAGGGAAGCACTGAAAGGGGTTAAAGCTGATTACGGCGATGATCAGCAGGAAAACTCAGATGAGGAAAGTATCACAAAGCGGACAATTAAATTTCCACGGCTGCTGCTTGCAGCTACCACATCCGGAGGAATCGGCATTTTCCTATCGTTATTTGCTATTTTCGGCTCGCAAGTGAACCAGCTCATACCCGAAGACTTCATCATGGAGCTGTATAATTGGGCGATTCATTTAAGCATTGTCATCATGCTCATTTTCCTTTTACTCATTTGTCTGGGGTTATGGCTGATGGCAATAGCGGGGACTATATTGCGCTATAGTTTTTTCACTATACGCAAATATGGAAACGACCTGTTCATCACACGCGGTTTATTGGAAAAAAAGCAGGTAACCATACCACTGAACAGAATTCAAGGCATACGGATTCAGGAAAATGTGTTCCGGCAGCCTCTCGGTTATGCCGCCGTATATGCTGAAGTGGCCGGGGGCGGGTTGGATAAAAATGATGGCTTTTCGATTGCGCTGTTTCCTTTATTGAAAAGAAGCGAAATTCCGGCGTTTATTCAGGAATATGTACCGGGGTTCCAACTAGATAATCACTGGAACGTCCTCCCAAAGCGTTCTTTACACCGGTTCATCCTCCGCAGTACTGTTCCGGTAGTCGTGGCAGCAGTTCCGCTTGTGTACTTCTTCCCTTTTTACAGCTGGATGGCATTGGCTGTGGCGGCAGCATTCGCAGGCTTGGGATACCTGCGTTACAAAGATGCCGGTTATCAGATCAGGGGGAAGCAGTTGTCATTTCGTTCGCGAACGTTAAGCAGGGAAACGATTATGGTTGATAAAAAGCGGATTCAGTCTCTCTCCGCTTCCGATCACTGGTTCCAGCGGCGCAAATCATTGCGGACGGTATACTTTTCTATCGCTTCTCATAGTGGAGTCGGGAAAAGCTTCTTAGTAAAAGATATGGCGGATAAAGACGCAGAAGTTATTCGTGACTGGTATTCCTTCCGTACTCGTTGAAAAGAGAATAAGTCAAAAATAGAGACTGCCGTGAAAGAATCGGCAGTCTCTATTTGTTGAAAATACGAGGTTTCGGAAAAAACCGCCATTCGGCAATGAGTTCAACGGATAGTCGAATGTCTAAAAGATTCTTCCCAGGACACCCAGCACGACCAGTAGCCCAATCAATACCCACAAAACAGGTACGAGGTATTTTTTCCATGGGATTCGCCTTTTGTTCCAGCGGTTTGGGTCGAAATGAATATCCCCACCCTGGTTACGTCTTCTTGGGTTATGCCACATCGAAAACGGCTGTACTTTGGTTAAAAAGATCGGCGCAAGTGCCAAGCCGCCGATAAAGCCAAAAAGATGACCGAGAATATTGATTCCTGGACGGAGGAACGTCATAATCAGCCCGATGATCAGAATTGTTGTGACAATTTGGGCATTGGCGCGGTCGATCAAATGCTTGCGGAAAAATACCATATACATGTACATTCCGAACAAGCCGTAGATCGCCCCGGATGCTCCTACATGAACATAGAAGGCAGAAGGGTCGACTATGAAGGTAAAGAAATTTCCGGCAAAGCCAGTAAGTAAATAAATCAGTAAAAACCGAATTTTTCCGGTCATTTGCTCCAGAGCAGGGCCAAACAGTACCAGCGAGAAGGAATTGAATAGTACATGCATGACACCGTTCGGATCGTGAAGGAATATCGGCGTGATCAGACGCCAGTATTCACCATTTTCAATAAATAGGTTCACCCCGGCCCCCATTTGGTATAGCGGCCTTCCCGGCCCGAGAATGACGAGAAGCCAGATGACCAGCTGAATGGCGACGAGTGCTGTTACTACTGGATAAAATCGGATAAAATCTCGAAAGCTTTCATTTCTGATAAACATTGGTCTGCCCCTTTAATTGGTTAGTGTTTCTACTTATGTATAATACTTTACTATAATAGTTATTCACAAACATCCCGGATTTCTCCTGCCAGTCCAACCTGGATTTTTTCTTCTCTCTAATATGGCCTGCTTTGGCAAGCTAGTATCAACGTAGATAATGTGGAACGAAAGGTATTTCTTTGGAGAATGGATACGTTCAGTAGAAGGACTTTAGCAGTGAAAATCCCACAAAGTAAATTGTTGGAGTAGGATCTTACTCATTCTGCATGGTAACATTACAAGCTGTTCAGTGGAGGAAATACCCGAAGACTCCTGCGGGAGGAAAGGCCTCGGTGAGATCCCGGAGAGCTTTAGCTCGAGGAAGCTCACCAGCCGCCCGCGGAAAGCGCAGGGTATTTCCGCAGCGCCGTGTTAGCGTCTTCTTATAAAGAATGGAGGAAGACGATTAATTGATAGTGTGTTGCGTTTTTCGTGCAAAAAGCACCAGCAGGCTTTCCTCTAGTGAAACGGGCAGGCAGAAGGTATACTGATGATAGATGATGGAGAAGGTTGGGATGAAATGATTGTCGGAATCGGAATCGATATAATCGAACTAGATAGAATCGAGAACAGTTTAGTAAAAAATAGGCGGCTGGCGGAACGGGTTTTGACAGAAAACGAACTGGCTGTTTTTCAGCAGCTGGGAGCTCGGAGCAGGCAGGTCGAGTATCTGGCAGGCAGGTTTGCTGCGAAGGAAGCTTATGCCAAAGCGCTCGGAACCGGGCTGGGCAAATTAAGCTTTCAAGACATTGAAATCCTCCCAGATGTGAAAGGTGCTCCAAAGCTAAAAGCCGGGAATGACCCAGGACAGAACATACTCTTGTCGATTTCCCATAGTAAGGAATACGCTGTGGCGCAAGTAGTCATTGAGGCTTGACTTTCAGCTTTTTTACGTCCGGCGTAAGGAAAGGAAAAGGTAAACTTACCGCAAGTGTTGGCTTTTTCTAACAGGTTGTCAGGCTAGTCTGCATATTCGCATAGGTTGTCTCATAATATTTTAGTGCGGGTAGGAGGGAACATTGTGCATATTGTCACCGCAAAAGAAATGTACGAAGCAGATCGTTACGCAATGGAAAAGATAGGTATTGAAGGGAAGCTCCTTATGGAAAACGCTGGAAGGGCGGTTGCTGCTAAGGTGGTAAAACGGGTAGATGAATCCATGCGCATACTGGTGTTGTGCGGGAGCGGCAATAACGGCGGGGATGGATTTGTCATTGCTCGTACACTGTTCCAACAAGGATACGCTGTCCGTTTGCTTCAGCTTGCCCCTAATCAGAAAATCACCGGGGATGCTGCTTATCACAAGCTGCTTTATCAAAACTCCGGAGGGAAAGTGGAACAGTGGGAAAGCGCCGCCAGCCTTTCCACAGTCTTGAAGGAAAGCGACGTGGTCATCGATGCGATGCTCGGCATTGGCGTAACCGGTAAGCCTCGCCCTCCGTATGATCAGGCGATAGAGGAGGTTAACAAAGCTGGCTTAATGGTTCTGTCTGTGGATATTCCCAGTGGTGTTCCGGCTGATGAAGGGGCTGGCGAATTTATCGGAATAAGCGCCGAGTATACTGTGATTGTGGCACAGCCAAAACAAAGCTTGTTTGTTGAGCAGACAGCTTCCTATTATGGAAGCTGGGAAGTGGTGGATATCGGCATACCTCCCAAGGCCTTTGCGGCTTGTGGAAGATACTTGTGGGGAGAAGAAGAGACGCAAACAGGTCTTGTGCAAAGAAGCCGCTTTTCCCATAAAGGAATCCATGGCAAAGCATTCGTGGTCGGCGGATCCCAGGAGATGCCCGGATCCATTGCGTTGACGACAAAGGCGGCGTTACGAGCTGGATCTGGTCTTGTGACCACGGGGACAGTCCCCCAGGCTATTCCATCTATCGCAGCCCAATGTGCTGAAGCGACCTATCTTTCCTTAAATGCAGACGAACGTGGGCGAATCACCATGCAGAGTATCGATGTTTCTGGCTATGATGCATTGGCGATCGGTATGGGAATGGGGCGGAAACAAACAACGGCAGACTTTACTAGAAAGCTAGTTTCCGAGGCAGAAATCCCAGTACTGATTGATGCAGATGGTCTTCATCACTTAAAACAGGATCTGGATATGCTGAGACATCGTACGCATCCTTCCATACTCACTCCGCATCCCGGGGAAATGGCGATGCTGACAGGTGATGGCGTGAAGGAAATCATCCAGCGTCCGTTTTCGATTTCCCGGCAATTTGCGACAGCGTACGGCGTTTATCTAGTACTGAAAGGTTCTTTTACCATTGTTACTGATCCGGAGGGGAATCAATGGGTCAATACTTCAGGTAATGCCGGACTTGCCAAGGGAGGAAGCGGCGATGCATTATCCGGAATTTTGCTGGCGCAAATCATGCAACAGCAACCTATCCGGCAGGCGTTGTCTATTGGAGGTTTTATCCATGGCATGGCTGCGGATCAGCTGGTGGCCGGTAAACATTCCAAACATGATTTAACCGCAAGTGATGTCATCGATGGGCTTGCCCAAGTGTTTTGTACATTTTCCTAATTCAGACATTTATGTGTTCCCTTTGTCCTTTGAAATGAGACAAAGGAGTTGTGACCATGAGAAAAAAACTCGGCTTAGGGATCATGCTGTTATTGATCCTGGTCTTGGCTGCCTGTGGGGAGAAGTCGAAAGAGGATGTCGCAGATAAGCTGGCGGGTAATTTAGAAAAAATGAACGGTTATAAAGCAGAAGCGACCATGAGCCTGCAAACGGGGGAAGAGAGTCAGGCATTCGGCATTGAGATTTCCCACAAAAAGAAAGATTTTTACCGGGTACTGTTGAAAAATGAGAAAGATGAGAAGGGCAGTCAAATCATTTTAAAAAATGAAGATGGCGTATTTGTCCTGACCCCGGCGCTGAATAAAAGCTTCAAGTTCAAGAGTGAATGGCCTAACAACAGCAGTCAGCCTTATTTATACCAGTCTTTGGTAAAGGACATACTGGAGGATTCGGAGGCTTCATTCAAGACGACAGAAAATTATTATGTATTTGAAACGAAGACGAATTATCAAAATAACAACAACCTTCCTTATCAGGAAATCTATTTTGATAAAAAAGCTTATACGCCGGCAATGGTGAAAGTATTGGATAAAGACAAAAACTCGGTGGTGGAAGTCCAGTTCTCTTCTTTTGAACTTGATCCTGAATTTGCTGGGGACACCTTTGAAATCGAGAAAAACATGACGAGCGGTACCTTGGGGATTCCGGTCTCGGCGGACGAAAGTGACAATGGCGAGCTGGAAGTGTTTTATCCACTAGAAAGAGCCGGTTCGGAACTAGTAGAAAAGAAAGAGATCGAAACGGATAACGGGAAGCGGGTAATTTTATCCTTCGCCGGAGAAAAGAACTTCACACTAGTCCAGGAAAGAGCGGATGCGTATCCAGCCAGTGCGATGGTTCCGGAACAAGTCAATGGGGAAATCGTCGACTTAGGTTTTACGATGGGAGCGCTAAGCGATGCATCCTTGCAATGGCAGGCTAATGGCAATACGTACTATTTAGCCAGTGAAGACCTTACGAAGGAAGAAATGATCGAAGTTGCAAGCTCTGTGACAGGGCAGGAAATAAAATAGATTTCGCTAGCAGGCTCCATTAAGGGTCTGCTTTATTTTTTTCTGCTATCCCAACGTTCCAATTACCTCTTGAAAAATCTAATGCTTCTATGTCTCCCTCTCTGCGTAAGCTCAAGAAGATTCGTGACATCCCTGTTAATAGTTTTTGTGCATCCTAAAGTAATATGGAATAAGAGCATTTTAATAATTACCGTTCCGCGGTTTTCGTTATGCGATTCGGGGCGGTTTCTGATACGATAGAAGAAAAAGGATAGGAGAGGTCACCTTGCAAAACTTTTACCGGGACTCCTGGGTGGAAGTCGACTTAGACAGTATTGCGTTTAATATACAACAACTACGGCAGCGCCTCTCACCAGAAACAAAAATGTTTGCAGTCGTAAAAGCTAATGGATACGGACACGGGGATGTGGAAGTCGCCGAAATGGCTTTACGTTCAGGTGCGGACAGATTGGCTGTATCATTATTGGATGAAGCGGTTAAGCTTAGAAGTAATGGAATAAATGCTCCAATCCTGGTAATGAACAGAATCCGGCCAGAAGATGTTCCGGTTGCGATCAAGCATGATATCGCTGTTACGTTTTACCAGAAGGATTGGTTAAGGCAGGTGAAGCAGTCGAGTTTGCCGGGAACACTGAAGCTGCATATGAAGTGGGATACAGGAATGGGACGGATCGGCATCAGGCAAGTGGAAGAGCTGGACGGCATTCTGGAAGAACTGAAAGACGATCGTCTGGATTTGGAAGGGATTTTTACACATTTCGCTACGGCGGATGAAGCGGATACCGATTATTTTGAACGTCAGCAGGCC
This sequence comes from Virgibacillus senegalensis, assembly GCF_000821245.2. Lineage (GTDB taxonomy): Bacteria > Bacillota > Bacilli > Bacillales > Amphibacillaceae > Sediminibacillus > Sediminibacillus senegalensis. The sequence continues at coordinate 292,960 of NZ_LN611423.1, read as the reverse complement.
CGTTTTGATGCGTTGCTGGATGCCTTTAAAGCCAAGTGGGACAAGCACGTATTTCTGCATACCGGCAATAGTGCCGCAAGTATGAGATTTCCGGAACGGATGGCTCACTTTGTCCGATATGGAATCAGCATGTATGGGCTGTATCCGTCCTCGCAAGTGAAACAGGAAAAGCCTGTGGAGCTCAAGCCCGCCTTTTCTTTGCACAGTAGGCTGACACAGGTGAAAAAACTCCCTGCGGGGGAGTCAATCAGCTATGGAGCCACTTATACCACAGAAAAGGACGAGTGGATCGGTACGGTTCCGCTTGGCTATGCAGACGGTATTATCCGCAAGCTGCAAGGAAAAGAAGTGCTTGTCGATGGGAAAAGGTTTCCGATAGTAGGACGCATATGCATGGATCAGTTCATGATTCGCTTGGACGGTCCTTATCCGGTCGGAACAAAAGTGACAGTGATCGGACGGCAGGGAGCGGAAGAAGTGACCATGGACGAGGTGGCCGATTACCTGGATACCATCAATTACGAGATTCCGTGCACGATCAGTCCCAGGGTCCCTCGCGTCTATCTGGAACAGGGAGAAGTAACCAAAATAAGCAACCCGCTTCTTCGTTAAATATATGGAGTAGTCGGCATGGGTGGTTTTTAGCGGAGGTTGCTGATTCATCCAGCAATTGGAAGGGGCCGGTTGTTTTTTTGAAAAAGTTCCAGAATGCCTTTGCAATGCAGTTTATACAATGATATGATTAGGTTGGATTAAAAAGACTGGGCTTGTAGATATCGTGGAGGTGTATGGTTGTGTCAGAGAGCTTACAAGAGGTAATTGTGAGACTGCCAAAAAACCTGCTTAGCGAGGTGGATGGGTTAATGGAAACTGAGAACAGTGATCTGAGCGACTTTATTTGTCAGGCAACTAAATCGTATTTGCGTGAAAAGAAAAAACGTCATATCCGTGAATCTATGCAAAGAGGCTATATGGAAATGGCCAAAATCAATCTCAACATTGCTTCAGAGGCTTTTCAAGCTGAAGAGGAGGCCGAAAACACCCTAGAACGTTTAGTGAGTGGGGTGTAAGGGGTTGATTGTAAAAAGAGGCGAAGTTTATTTCGCCGATCTTTCCCCTGTAGTGGGTTCCGAGCAGGGGGGCGTTCGTCCAGTATTGGTTTTGCAAAACGATATCGGCAACCGTTTTAGCCCTACGGTTATCGTTGCAGCCATTACCGCGCAGATACAAAAGGCAAAACTGCCGACACATGTTGAAATCGATGCAAAAAGATATGGATTTGAGCGCGACTCTGTCATTTTGCTCGAGCAAATTCGAACAATAGACAAACAGCGTCTAACGGATAAAATTACCCACTTAGACAAACAGATGATGGAAAACATTAATAAAGCCTTGGAAATAAGCCTGGGTTTAACCGACTTTTAAAAGTTTCGGATGTATAAACTGAACAATTTAACACCCATGTCCCGGGAGGCCGGAGCATGGGTGTTTTTTGTGACAAATCGGAAGGTAATTTATGGGTGTCTTGTCGCCTGAAACGCGTCAAGACAGCGTTTTTTGTACAAAAACGAAGTCGAAGTCTATCAAAAAATTTGCGCACTAGCCGTAAACATGTGACAATAAGAGTATCTATTTTAGGGAGACTTGGCAGGGGGTTGTTGAATGGATAGAAAATTGAAGGATTTGGTAATAGAAAACAGCGACACAATCGTACAAATGTGGCTTGAGGAGATTGCCAAAAATCGACAGAATGATTACACCTCAACCATTTCCGAGGAACTGTTTGAAAGTACAAACAGGGAGTTTGTCAATGTGATTTTTTCAAGTGTGGAAAAACAAGGCATCACTACGGAACTGGAAGACTTCTCCGAGAGGCTTGTCAATCTCGGATGGCCGCTTAGTTATTTGACCGACGGCTTGCAATCCTTTCGCAGAGTGACGATTAATTTCATCTTGAGCGAGCAAGACCAGGTTGGGACAGAATACTTCTCGGAAGTACTGCAAGCTGTGGATGATTGGGTTGACCCGATTATCAATAAGCTGGTCAACGAGTATTCCGGCAGCTGGGAGCATATTGTTTCGTTACAGCGAGTAGCACTGCAGGAACTTTCCGCACCACTTATTCCGGTAATGGAGAATATTACCGTCATGCCTTTGATCGGTACAATTGATACAGAACGGGCGAAGCTGATCATGGAGAATTTGCTGGACGGAGTCATCAAGCACAATGCTGAGGTCGTGTTGATTGACATCACGGGAGTCCCTGTAGTGGATACCATGGTGGCGCATCATATTATACAAGCTGCAGAAGCGGTGCGGCTGATCGGTTCTACTTGCATATTAGTCGGCATTCGGCCGGAAATTGCTCAAACCATTGTCAATTTAGGTATCGATTTGGGCAAATTCCCGACAAAGAGTTCCTTGCGGAAAGGATTCCAGTCTGCCTTGGAACTGACAAACAGAAAAATTGTCAGCACGAGAAACAGTCATGAAAATGATATTGAAGAATTAGTAGATTCTTTGGATAGGGAGTGAGCTGGGTCATGAGAATACCAATTTTAAAGCTTCATAATTATTTACTTATTTCTATCCAAATAGATCTGGATGACCAGAGTGCCATCCAGTTTCAGGAGGATCTTTTAAGTAAAATCCACCAAAGCGGTGCTACCGGCGTAGTGATCGATCTAACATCGGTCGATATTATTGATTCCTTTATTGCTAAGGTACTTGGAGACGTAGTGACAATGTCAGATCTTATGGGGGCAAAAGTCGTATTGACTGGCATTCAGCCAGCAGTGGCTATGACGCTGATTGACTTGGGCATCCATCTGCAAGATGTTCCAACAGCCTTAGACTTAGAACAAGGCTTGATCAAATTGCGTCAGGAATTGGAGGAGTGAACATGGATTTCCAATCCTGCGTTAATATTAACAAAGAGTGGGATATAGTCGGCGCCCGTCAAATTGGGCGGGATTTCGCCAGAAAAATCGGGTTTGGAACAGTAGATCAGGCACGAATTGCCACTGCTATATCCGAGCTTGCCAGAAATATCTATTTATACGCTGGAACAGGAAAAATCTGCTTCGAAACCATTGAAGAAATTGATCATAAGGGATTAGTAATTCTAGCAATGGACGATGGCCCCGGAATACCGGAAATCAGTAAAGTGATGGAAGATGGATATTCTACTTCCGGAGGTCTTGGCGCGGGATTGCCAGGTGTGAAAAGGCTGATGGATGAGTTCGATATTGTTTCCGAGCAAGGAAAGGGGACAGAGATAAAAGCAGTAAAATGGGTTCGTTGAGGGGGGTAAGCGATGAGTACGTTGAACATGGACTTAAGCAATTATCGTGACTTACTAAAACAATATATTACAACGCAAGATGAGACTGCCCTTTACCAGGCAGAACAGTTCAGTAAGCTGTCGATGCAGCAAAACATTTCCCCTGAAGAGATTATCAACGTTCATATCCAGGCGTTGCAGGATTTGTACCCTGATTTACCGGAAGGGATTGAATCCTCGATGAACTTTCTGCTGGAGGCGATGATTTCCTACGGACTTGCCTATCAGGAATTCCAATCGCTTCGGGAACAGCAGCTGGCTCTGAAGTCGGAAATCTCCGTCGCTGCCAGTATGCAGCAAACACTGCTCACCACGGTAAAGCCCGAAGTGAAAGGGTTGGATATCGGGGCAATTAGTATTCCCGCCAACCAAATGAATGGAGATTATCACCACTTTGTGCAAAACGACGATAATAAATTAGGTATCGCCATTGCGGATGTCATCGGAAAAGGAATTCCGGCAGCTCTTGCCATGTCGATGATCAAGTACTCCATGGATAGTATTCCGGAGAATCGGATGGATCCAAGCAATATTTTGGAAAGCTTGAACAGAGTGGTTGAGCGCAATGTGGATCCTAGTATGTTTATTACGATGTTTTATGGATTATATGATCCGACAGTAGAGAAGTTTTATTATTCATCGGCTGGTCACGAACCAGGTTTTTATTATAATGCCGCCGAAGATAAGTTCGAGGAAATAGAGGCAAGAGGAATTGTCCTTGGAGTGACCCGGGACACCAAATACCGACAGTACGAACGGAAAATAAATCCCGACGATATGATTATCCTGCTGACAGACGGGGTAACGGAATGCAGACAAGGGGATCGTTTTATTGAACCGGAAGAAGTCCTTGATGTCATCAAGTCTTATATGCACCTTCCTGCACAGAAGCTGGTCGAGCAAGTGTATAAGCACTTCGAACGCCTCCAGGATTTTCACTTGCGGGATGATTTTACTTTGATAATTTTACGCAAGGAAGTTTGATGGGAATCTGATTAGGGTAGTATCCAATATTGAGTGAATATTACGGAAGTAGGAGGATAACCATGAACTTAGATATAAATGTCTCGGATAAGGATTCTTCAGCGGTTGTGACGCTGACCGGAGAGATTGATGCCTATACCGCACCTCAGTTGAAGGAACAGCTGCTGCCTTTGACCAAAGAATCGGGTAAAGTAGTGGAAGTGAATCTGGAAAATGTCAATTATATGGATAGTACAGGACTCGGAGTTTTTGTCAGTGCATTGAAATCGACAAAAGAAAACAATAGTGAACTGAAGCTTGTTCAATTACAAGACCGAGTAATGCGATTATTTGAGATAACCGGTTTAACCGATATTATAAATATTGATTCTACAGTACGGGGTGGATCTTAATATGGAACCTTTTGACTTCATAGAAATTAAAGTTCCTGCAAAATCAGAATATGTAGGTGTCGTGAGATTGAGCACATCCGGTGTCGCGAATCGGATGGGTTTCAATTATGAGGATATTGAGGATTTAAAAGTGGCGATATCAGAAGCAATGACCAATGCGGTCACGCATGCCTACCAGGATGCGGAAGAAGGGGAAGTTACTGTTGGGTTCGGCGTTTATGAGGACCGATTGGAGGTAATGGTAGCAGACCGTGGCGGAAGCTTTGACCTTGGTAAAGTAAAAGCCGACATCGGTCCGTATGAACAATCTGAACCAATCGAAAACCTTCGCGAAGGCGGTTTTGGCCTATTTTTGATCGATGCTTTGATGGATAAGGTAGAAATAAACAGTGACCACGGCGTTATTGTATTGATGACGAAGTATATCCAGGAAAATAAGGTGGGATTAGATGACGACCAAATCTCAACCACACAATAGACGTGAGGATGAGGTTTACCAATGGATAAAGCATCTACAGAAAAATCCCACAGACGAAGCGGTTCAAGAGAAAATTGTTCTGGCTTATCAGGATCTTGTGGAGTCAATAGCCCGCAAGTATTCCAAGAACAGTTCGATACATGAGGATCTAGTGCAAGTCGGGATGCTGGGGTTACTGGCGGCGATTCGCAGATATGACCCTGAATTTGGTAAATCCTTTGAATCATTTGCAATACCGACTATCATCGGTGAAATCAAACGGTTTATCCGGGATAAGACATGGAGTGTCCATGTCCCGCGTCGAATCAAAGAGTTAGGCCCGAAAATCAAGAAAGCCATCGAAGAATTAACTTCGGATAATCAGCAATCGCCTTCTGTAACGGAAATAGCCGCTTACCTGGAAGTCAGCGAAGAAGATGTATTGGAAACAATGGAGATGGGAAAAAGCTATAAAGCGTTATCCGTCGATCGAAAAATCGAAGCAGATTCTGACGGCAGCACAGTTTCCATTCTGGATTTGATCGGAAACCAGGATGCAGGGTATGAGAATGTGGATCAACGCATGCTGTTGGAAAAGATCCTGCCGATTTTAACGGAAAGAGAACAGGAAATCTTGAAATATACCTACTTTGAAAACATGAGCCAAAAAGATACTGGTGAAATGCTTGGAATTTCTCAAATGCATGTTTCCCGTCTGCAAAGGCGAGCGTTAAGAAAACTAAGAGAAGCATTACAGTCTGAAAACTCGGAGGTCTTCTAGTGAGTGAATTAGACAAACAACGGATGAAGGTTTCTGTTTATCAGTCAGCGAAAAAAGGGAATTACTATTGCGGTGACAGTTATTTCTATAAAGAAACAGAAGATGAGTTCATCTGTGCTTTGGCTGATGGTTTAGGCAGCGGAGAATTTGCTAAAGAGTCTTCGCAGGCTGTAATGGATGTTATTGAGGAAAACCTTTTTGCGAGTGTCGATGAGTTAATCAAGATTTGCAATGAAAGATTGATGGGAAAACGCGGTGTTGTATTGGGTGTATTGAAAGTCAACTTTACTACCAATGCCTATTCGTTTAGTTCAATTGGAAATATCGGGATCATGACCATCACGGATAAGCAGGAGAAAAAGCGCAGTATTCCAAATTCCGGTTACTTGGGCAGTTACAAACGTCCTTTCAAAGTATTTGACGGTACAATGGAACTCGGAATGATTTTTATTATGTTTTCTGACGGGGTCAAATCAATGGACTTATCTGCCAAGTATTTTTTAGGCAAAGATGTAGAGCGAATTACGGAAACGTACGCTTCCATGGTAGGGCAAAACAAAGATGATGACACCACCTTGATTGCCATGAAGTTTATGGAAAGTTGAATAAATACCGTCTTAAGTATACTCTTATCTTGGCAGATGAGAGTATTCGTTTTTCAAGAGCGGTCTACTCTTCCATAGGAGTAGGCCGTTTTTTTATATAAGAGGGAAGACGTTGGGTTTGTAAGCCAGACTTTAAAGGATTGGACTTAAAAAGCGATGTCCTGTACGACGGAAAGCCCCCCTAGGTCCGTCCTGATTGATGGAGGCGCCCTGTTCTTTTCTATGGTGGATGCTGATACTCCGTGAATGCCGGAGACTGATTTGGTACAATGAAGACAAGACACGTAAGGAGGAAGTTTATATTGAGTGAAACAAACGAGCGTGACCAACTGATAAAATGGGTGGAAGGAGAAACAAAGGTTTCCGCTGCTCCAATCAAGCAGGTTATCTCCTTGTTGGAGGAAGGGAATACCGTTCCATTTATCGCCAGATACCGTAAGGAACAGACAGGCGGACTGGATGAAGTGCAAATCAAAGCGATTGAAGATAAATGGACCTATGCGCAAAACCTGGCAGAACGTAAGCAGGAAGTGATCCGGTTAATCGATGAACAGGGGAAATTGACTCCTGATCTGGAAGCAAGTATCCGGGATGCAGCCCAGCTGCAGCGTGTAGAAGACCTTTATCGTCCATATAAACAAAAAAGAAGAACGAGGGCAACCATTGCCAAGGAAAAAGGGCTTGAACCGCTGGCGGAGAAAGTATGGCGTCATCATCAAGTGGAAGATATCAGAACAGCTGCATCGGAATATTTATCTGAAGAGCATGAGTTGAATTCTCCGGATGAAGTGATAGCAGGGGTCAACGACATTGTTGCCGAGTGGATTGCCGACGATGCGCAATACAGGGAATACATAAGGGACAAAACGTTTAAGGCTGGAACAATCCGGGGTGACGTGAAAGATCAAGAGAAGGATGAAAAAAGCGTTTTTGAGATGTACTATGATTACGAGGAACCGATACGTTCGATTGTTGCCCACCGTGTCCTCGCACTTAACCGCGGGGAAAAAGAGGGGGTAATCAAGGTTTCAGTTCATCCGCCTGTTGACCAAATAACCGATTATCTAGGGAAAAGGCTGATAAAAAGGAACGATACTGCTGTTATGAAGCAATTTTGGATGGATGCGATCGAGGACAGTTACAAGCGCCTAATCCAGCCATCGACTGAAAGGGAAATCCGCAACGGGCTTTCGGAAAAAGCTGAACAGCAAGCAATCGATATTTTCTCAACCAATTTAAAAAACCTGCTGTTACAGCCACCGTTGAAGGGGAGAGTGGTACTCGGAGTCGATCCGGCATTCCGGACGGGCTGTAAGCTGGCAGTTATAGACGAGACAGGGAAGGTTCATGCTATCCAGGTGATTTATCCTACAGCGCCTAAAAATGATAAAAAGGGAGCGGAAAAAGTACTTTTATCATTGATGAAGCAGTACCCGATCGAACTAATTGCAATCGGCAACGGAACCGCCTCAAGAGAAACCGAACAATTCATCGCCGACTTTATTAACAATCATCAGCTGGATATTGCTTATATTATTGTCAATGAGGCTGGTGCCAGTGTTTACTCGGCTTCCAAATTGGCGCGTGAAGAATTTCCGGATTTGCAGGTGGAAGAACGAAGCGCTGTTTCGATTGCAAGAAGGGTACAGGACCCACTGGCAGAACTGGTGAAAATAGATCCCAAATCAATAGGTGTTGGACAATACCAGCATGATGTAAGCCAAAAAAGCCTCAACGGATCCTTGACCTTTGTGGTGGAAACAGCGGTAAACCAAGTTGGGGTGAATGTCAATACGGCGTCAGCTTCTCTTCTACAGTATGTATCCGGGTTAAGCAAAACAGTCGCTGGCAATGTTATCAAGCAACGCAATGAAAACGGCAAGTTTACCAGCAGAAGTCAGCTTAAAAAGATTCCGCGTTTAGGTAATAAAACATATGAGCAGTGTATCGGTTTCCTTCGAGTACCGGACGGTGACGAACCGCTTGACCGTACGGCGATCCACCCGGAAAGCTATTCGGCAGCCAAACAGTTATTAACCATGCTTGGATTTTCGACTGACGATTTAGGTTCGGATGCGCTGAAACAGGTACTATCCGAAGTTAATGTAAAGGAAACAGCTGAGAAACTCGATATTGGCGTACCGACGTTGGAGGACATCATGAAAGCGTTGGCCAGTCCGGAACGTGACCCGAGAGATGATTTTCCGCAACCGCTTTTGAAAAAGAACGTGCTTTCGATGGAAGATTTGCAACAAGGGATGGAGCTACAGGGAACCGTAAGGAACGTAGTGGACTTCGGCGTATTCGTGGATATTGGCGTAAAACAGGATGGATTGGTGCATATTTCGAAAATGTCGAAGCAATTTGTTAAACATCCGACAGATGTGGCGGCAGTTGGTGATGTCGTCACCGTCTGGATAGATAGCGTCGACTTAGAAAAGCAGCGCATTGCTTTAACAATGGTACAAGAGTAAATAAATAAAAGGGCTGTCACTGCAGCCCTTTTGTTGTAATTAAGTATGCACATCCTGTTCACCGACCGGTGTCTATTTAGTAATAGTTTTTGTCTCGATAGAAAAACCAGCATTGATTCAATACTTTGATTTGGGATAAGTCTTTTGAAAGGAAGGCTTTTGTCATTTGCTTTTTAAACCAATTAGGCATCTGAACCATCCTCCTGGACAAATTGTGGTGGAAATTAGACGGAAATCAAGTTATTGTAGGATATGCAAATCGTGTAAAAGGTGTGACTATCATGGAGGAAACAATCAGCCAGGAAAAATTAGAGGAATTGGTAAATGAATTGTCGACAAAATACTTCGACAAGCCGTTTACCGATAAAGTGGCCTTTAACAACCGCCTTCGTACTACGGGTGGAAGGTACATTCCTTCCAGAAGAACGATAGAGTTGAATCCAAAGTATCTAAGGGAACTGGGAGAAGAGGAATTTATCGGAATCATCAAACATGAGCTTTGCCATTATCACTTACATATCGAAGGGAAAGGATATAAGCACGGGGACCGGGATTTTAGAGAGCTGTTGCGGAAGACAGGATCACCGCGTTTTTGTCAGGCGCTCCCGTCAGCTGGCAAACAAGCCGGGCACCGATATCAATGCAAAGATTGCGGCCATGTATATGAAAGGGCAAGAAGGGTAGACACCAAACGGTATCGATGTGGGAGATGCCGTGGAAAGCTTGTGAAAATAACTCCATAATAATCGCCAATAAATCCGGAAAGAAAAATCGAAGAAACCATTGACGAATCATGTCTTCCGTGTTAAATTAAATAAGCCTTAAAAAAACAAAGCTTTTCTCTGTTTTTCTTTTAAATTTCGTCGATTACATTCTAAAAAAGTTTTAAGAATCAGTTGACAAACCAAGTGAATTAATGTATTATACTTAACGTCGCTGTTGTTTGAAGCGAATTGAATACTTTTTATTCCACCGTAGCTCAGTGGTAGAGCAATCGGCTGTTAACCGATCGGTCGTAGGTTCGAATCCTACCGGTGGAGCCAGTGGAGAAGTACTCAAGTGGCTGAAGAGGCGCCCCTGCTAAGGGTGTAGGTCGCGTAAGCGGCGCGAGGGTTCAAATCCCTCCTTCTCCGCCATTGTTTAATGGCCCGTTGGTCAAGTGGTTAAGACACCGCCCTTTCACGGCGGTAACACGGGTTCGAATCCCGTACGGGTCACTTTTATTTTTGCTTATATAAATCGGTAAGGTCCGGTAGTTCAGTTGGTTAGAATGCCTGCCTGTCACGCAGGAGGTCGCGGGTTCGAGTCCCGTCCGGACCGCCACTTTTTATTGGGCTATAGCCAAGCGGTAAGGCATCGGGTTTTGATCCCGTGATTCGCTGGTTCGAATCCAGCTAGCCCAGCCTTTTTATTTCTAAATAAAACAGCAAGACTTACTAAAATACGAGCCATTAGCTCAGTTGGTAGAGCATCTGACTTTTAATCAGAGGGTCGGAGGTTCGAGCCCTCCATGGCTCATCAGTTAAGAAGTGATAGTTTCGGATTTCGGTTAAAAGCTGAATCCGATCTATTCCTTTTCTTATCATTATATTGTGCGGGTGTGGCGGAATTGGCAGACGCGCTAGATTTAGGATCTAGTGTCTTCGACGTGGGGGTTCAAGTCCCTCCACCCGCATTGTGTTTTGTCTACTGCTGTGGGTCTGCACGGCATTTTTGTTTTTGCGGTCGTGGCGGAATGGCAGACGCGCTAGGTTGAGGGCCTAGTGGGGGCGACCCCGTGGAGGTTCAAGTCCTCTCGACCGCACCATAAAAAAGTTATTGACATCGAATGATAGAAATGATATATTAGAAGATGTCGCTTCAACGAGCGCCCGTAGCTCAATTGGATAGAGCGTTTGACTACGGATCAAGAGGTTAGGGGTTCGACTCCTCTCGGGCGCGCCATTATCGGGAAGTAGCTCAGCTTGGCAGAGCACTTGGTTTGGGACCAAGGGGTCGCAGGTTCAAATCCTGTCTTCCCGACCATGATTCCCATTTATATTTGCGGGTGTAGTTTAGTGGTAAAACCTCAGCCTTCCAAGCTGATGATGAGGGTTCGATTCCCTTCACCCGCTCCATTAAGGGGCCTGTAGCTCAGTTGGTTAGAGCGCACGCCTGATAAGCGTGAGGTCGGTGGTTCAAGTCCACTCAGGCCCACCATTTGATCTTTGAAAACTGAACAAAACAACCAGTATGTCAAGCAAGATATACAAGCTAGTTTTTTGAACGAGCAAGCAAGCTCACATTTTATGGAGAGTTTGATCTTGGCTCAGGACGAACGCTGGCGGCGTGCCTAATACATGCAAGTCGAGCGCGGGAAGCAGGCAGATCCCTTCGGGGTGAAACCTGTGGAACGAGCGGCGGACGGGTGAGTAACACGTGGGCAACCTGCCTGTAAGATCGGGATAACTCCGGGAAACCGGGGCTAATACCGGGTAATACTTTCTTCCGCATGGAGGGAAGTTGAAAGGCGGCCTTTTGGCTGTCACTTACAGATGGGCCCGCGGCGCATTAGCTAGTTGGTGGGGTAATGGCCTACCAAGGCAACGATGCGTAGCCGACCTGAGAGGGTGATCGGCCACACTGGGACTGAGACACGGCCCAGACTCCTACGGGAGGCAGCAGTAGGGAATCTTCCGCAATGGACGAAAGTCTGACGGAGCAACGCCGCGTGAACGATGAAGGTCTTCGGATCGTAAAGTTCTGTTGTCAGGGAAGAACAAGTACCGTTTGAACAAGGCGGTACCTTGACGGTACCTGACGAGGAAGCCCCGGCTAACTACGTGCCAGCAGCCGCGGTAATACGTAGGGGGCAAGCGTTGTCCGGAATTATTGGGCGTAAAGCGCGCGCAGGCGGTTCCTTAAGTCTGATGTGAAAGCCCACGGCTTAACCGTGGAGGGTCATTGGAAACTGGGGAACTTGAGTACAGAAGAGGAGAGCGGAATTCCACGTGTAGCGGTGAAATGCGTAGATATGTGGAGGAACACCAGTGGCGAAGGCGGCTCTCTGGTCTGTAACTGACGCTGAGGCGCGAAAGCGTGGGGAGCGAACAGGATTAGATACCCTGGTAGTCCACGCCGTAAACGATGAGTGCTAGGTGTTAGGGGGTTTCCGCCCCTTAGTGCTGAAGTTAACGCATTAAGCACTCCGCCTGGGGAGTACGGCCGCAAGGCTGAAACTCAAAAGAATTGACGGGGGCCCGCACAAGCGGTGGAGCATGTGGTTTAATTCGAAGCAACGCGAAGAACCTTACCAGGTCTTGACATCCTCTGACCCCTCTAGAGATAGAGGTTTCCCTTCGGGGACAGAGTGACAGGTGGTGCATGGTTGTCGTCAGCTCGTGTCGTGAGATGTTGGGTTAAGTCCCGCAACGAGCGCAACCCTTGACCTTAGTTGCCAGCATTCAGTTGGGCACTCTAGGGTGACTGCCGGTGACAAACCGGAGGAAGGTGGGGATGACGTCAAATCATCATGCCCCTTATGACCTGGGCTACACACGTGCTACAATGGATGGTACAAAGGGAAGCGAAACCGCGAGGTGAAGCAAATCCCATAAAACCATTCTCAGTTCGGATTGCAGGCTGCAACTCGCCTGCATGAAGCCGGAATCGCTAGTAATCGCGGATCAGCATGCCGCGGTGAATACGTTCCCGGGCCTTGTACACACCGCCCGTCACACCACGAGAGTTGGCAACACCCGAAGTCGGTGAGGTAACCTTTTTGGAGCCAGCCGCCGAAGGTGGGGCCAATGATTGGGGTGAAGTCGTAACAAGGTAGCCGTATCGGAAGGTGCGGCTGGATCACCTCCTTTCTAAGGATATACGAAAGGCGAAAGCAACCGGTTAGCGACGTACAAACTGGACTGAACCGAAGGAGATAAAGGAAACACAGCGAACTATGTGAGCTGATGTTGACTTATCGTACGGAGGTGAGGGAAGTTGTGCTAGTCGCTGGATGCTGGAGCTGGACAGGAATAGCTCTTTCGAGCTAAAGATAAGACATACTGGTTCGTTTGGTTCAGTTTTGAGGGATTGAAACCCCTTATTTGTACCTTGAAAACTAGATAAGATATGCAAGACATTCAACGACATTGAAGTAACACGTCATTCACGAACGATAAGTTAAGTGAAGAAGGGCGCACGGTGGATGCCTTGGCACTAGGAGCCGATGAAGGACGGGACAAACACCGATATGTCTCGGGGAGCCGTACGTAGGCGTTGATCCGGGAATTTCCGAATGGGGAAACCCCCTGCTCGTAATGGAGCAGGACGCTTATCTGAATTCATAGGATAAGCGAGGCAGACCCGGGGAACTGAAACATCTCAGTACCCGGAGGAAGAGAAAGCAAATGCGATTTCCCAAGTAGCGGCGAGCGAAACGGAAACAGCCCAAACCAGAGAGCTTGCTCTCTGGGGTTGTAGGACACTCCATCGGAGTTACCAAGAAACAGTTTAAGCGAATCGATCTGGAACGATCAGCCAAAGAAGGTAAGAGCCCTGTAACTGAAAGATTGTTTCCTCCGGAGTGGATCCTGAGTACGGCGGAACACGAGGAATTCCGTCGGAATCCGGGAGGACCATCTCCCAAGGCTAAATACTCCCTAGTGACCGATAGTGAACCAGTACCGTGAGGGAAAGGTGAAAAGCACCCCGGGAGGGGAGTGAAAGAGAACCTGAAACCGTGTGCCTACAAGTAGTCGAAGCCCGTTAATGGGTGACGGCGTGCCTTTTGTAGAATGAACCGGCGAGTTACGATCTCCTGCAAGGTTAAGTTGAACAGACGGAGCCGCAGCGAAAGCGAGTCTGAACAGGGCGATTTGAGTAGGGGGTCGTAGACCCGAAACCGTGTGATCTACCCATGTCCAGGGTGAAGGTCAGGTAACACTGACTGGAGGCCCGAACCCACGCGTGTTGAAAAACGCGGGGATGAGGTGTGGGTAGGGGTGAAATGCCAATCGAACACGGAGATAGCTGGTTCTCTCCGAAATAGCTTTAGGGCTAGCCTCAAGAGTTGAGTACTGGAGGTAGAGCACTGATTGGACTAGGGGCCCTCATCGGGTTACCGAATTCAGTCAAACTCCGAATGCCAGCCACTCGATCTTGGGAGTCAGACTATGGGTGATAAGGTTCATAGTCGAAAGGGAAACAGCCCAGACCGCCAGCTAAGGTCCCAAAGTATACGTTAAGTGGAAAAGGATGTGGAGTTGCTTAGACAACCAGGATGTTGGCTTAGAAGCAGCCATCATTTAAAGAGTGCGTAATAGCTCACTGGTCGAGTGACTCTGCGCCGAAAATATACCGGGGCTAAACGTATCACCGAAGCTGCGGATTGTTCTTACGAACAATGGTAGGAGAGCGTTCTAAGTGCAGCGAAGTCAGACCGTGAGGACTGGTGGAGCGCTTAGAAGTGAGAATGCCGGTATGAGTAGCGAAAAAAGAGTGAGAATCTCTTTCACCGAAAGCCTAAGGTTTCCTGAGGAAGGCTCGTCCGCTCAGGGTTAGTCGGGACCTAAGCCGAGGCCGAAAGGCGTAGGCGATGGACAACAGGTGGATATTCCTGTACCACCTCCTTTCCGTTTGAACGACGGGGGGACGCAGAAGGATAAGGAATGCGCACTGCTGGTCATGTGCGTTCAAGCAGTAAGAGAGTCAGATAGGCAAATCCGTCTGGCAATCTCAAGCTGTGATGAGGAGGGAAAATAAGTACCGAAGTTCCTGATTTCACACTGCCAAGAAAAGCCTCTAGTGAGGAAAGAGGTGCCCGTACCGCAAACCGACACAGGTAGGCGAGGAGAGAATCCTAAGGTGATCGGGAGAACTCTCGTTAAGGAACTCGGCAAAATGACCCCGTAACTTCGGGAGAAGGGGTGCTTCTTTTGCGAGAAGCCGCAGTGAATAGGCCCAAGCGACTGTTTAGCAAAAACACAGGTCTCTGCGAAGCCGTAAGGCGAAGTATAGGGGCTGACACCTGCCCGGTGCTGGAAGGTTAAGGGGACGCGTTAGCCCTCGTGGCGAAGCGTTGAACCGAAGCCCCAGTAAACGGCGGCCGTAACTATAACGGTCCTAAGGTAGCGAAATTCCTTGTCGGGTAAGTTCCGACCCGCACGAAAGGTGCAACGACTTGGGCACTGTCTCAACGAGAGACCCGGTGAAATTATACTATGCGTGAAGATGCGCATTACCCGCGACAGGACGGAAAGACCCCGTGGAGCTTTACTGTAGCCTGATATTGAATGTTGGTACAGCTTGTACAGGATAGGTGGGAGCCTTAGAAACCGGAGCGCTAGCTTCGGTGGAGGCGCCGGTGGGATACCACCCTGGCTGTACGGACCTTCTAACCCAGGACCGTGATCCGGTCCGGAGACAGTGTCAGGTGGGCAGTTTGACTGGGGCGGTCGCCTCCCAAAGAGTAACGGAGGCGCCCAAAGGTTCCCTCAGAATGGTTGGAAATCATTCGCAGAGTGTAAAGGCAGAAGGGAGCTTGACTGCGAGACCTACAAGTCGAGCAGGGACGAAAGTCGGGCTTAGTGATCCGGCGGTGCCGTATGGAAGGGCCGTCGCTCAACGGATAAAAGCTACCCCGGGGATAACAGGCTTATCTCCCCCAAGAGTCCACATCGACGGGGAGGTTTGGCACCTCGATGTCGGCTCATCGCATCCTGGGGCTGTAGTCGGTCCCAAGGGTTGGGCTGTTCGCCCATTAAAGCGGTACGCGAGCTGGGTTCAGAACGTCGTGAGACAGTTCGGTCCCTATCCGTCGTGGGCGTTGGAAGTTTGAGAGGAGCTGTCCTTAGTACGAGAGGACCGGGATGGACACACCGCTGGTGTACCAGTTGTTCCGCCAGGAGCATAGCTGGGTAGCTACGTGTGGAAGGGATAAGTGCTGAAAGCATCTAAGCATGAAGCCCCCCTCTAGATGAGACTTCCCATCATTTCAAATGAGTAAGATCCCTCAGAGACGATGAGGTTGATAGGTCCGAGGTGGAAGCGTGGTGACACGTGCAGCTGACGGATACTAATCGATCGAGGACTTAACTTAAAACAAAAAGCGGAGACGACCGTTAAGGTCCGACTGGATAAGTAAGACCGCGACAAGACTGGGTTTCAGCTTTGTAGAGGAATTGCTTATACAGCGAGGACCTGGGAGTCGGAGCTGGATTAAAACAAAAAGCGTCGCGGACTTTTGTCCGCAGAGCTGGATTAAAAAAAACGTGTCAATGTTCATTGAATGTCTTCCCTCTTATCTAGTTTTGAAGGTACACTATGTCTGGTGGCAATAGCGGAGAGGTCACACCTGTTCCCATGCCGAACACAGAAGTTAAGCTCTCCAGCGCCCATGGTAGTTGGGGCTTTGCCCCTGCGAGAGTAGGACGCCGCCAGGCATAAGATACTTTTCTTATAAATAACATAGCAAACGTTATTTACATTGTCGCGGGGTGGAGCAGTCTGGTAGCTCGTCGGGCTCATAACCCGAAGGTCGCAGGTTCAAATCCTGCCCCCGCAACCAAAAAAATTTCTCGCAACGACGAATATACTTCCTTGCTAGAAATTAATGGTAGTACCCGACAGGGTGCAACCAATAATATTTTCTTACAACGTCGATTTACTTCTTCGTTAGAAAATAATAGTGGTACTCGACAGGGTGCAACCAATTTATTTTCACTTGCTCTCATGAATACATATTGGTCCGGTAGTTCAGTTGGTTAGAATGCCTGCCTGTCACGCAGGAGGTCGCGGGTTCGAGTCCCGTCCGGACCGCCACTTACAGAACAAACGATCATAAAAGCCTTAGGAAAAATTCCTAAGGCTTTATTTATATGTCTATGGTTCGTAGAATGGGGTGAGAATGACCCCTGCTTTTCTTTTTTTTGCCTGTTTTGCTATGATGGAGATAATAAAACAAAGATTAGTGAGGACATACAGATGGATGAGTTTTCATTTATTCGTTCCATTGCACCAAAAATACATCGCCAATCCGGGTTGATAAAAGGCATTGGTGATGATACGGCAGTGTTTCGACAACCTTATCAAGATATAGTAACTGCAGTAGATACATTTGTAGAGGGCGTTCACTTCACTAGGGAAACGATGGACCCCTACCATATAGGATACAGAGTCTTAGCTGCCAATTTAAGCGATATCGCTGCAATGGGAGGCACTCCTGCTTTCTACATGATTTCTATCGTCATTCCCAAGGAATGGACGGAGAAAGCTTTGAAGGAGATTTATAAGGGAATGGACGATCTTGCTTCCGAGTATCATATGGACTTGATTGGCGGGGATACTGTATCTGGAAAACAATTATCCGTATCTGTCACGATTATCGGCCATGTGGAACAGAATAAAGTAAGGTATAGAAGCAGCGCCAGGGAGAATGATATTGTTTTTGCGACTGGAACCCTGGGAGATGCCGCGGCTGGATTGTATCTGCTCACCAATCAGGATACAAGTCTATCGCAGGCAAATAGTGATTATTTTATTAAAAGACATCGGATGCCGTCTCCCAGAGTTGCTTTTTCGCAAGCGTTGCAGTCCGCACAAAGAATCGCTTTAAACGATATCAGTGATGGAATCGCCAATGAGGCTGCTGAAATTGCGGAAGCGTCCAATGTTTCCATACATTTATACGACGAGCAGCTTCCTGTCCATCAAGCGTTACAAACGTTTACCAGCGAACAACAACGGAAGTGGAAGCTATTTGGCGGGGAGGACTTTGAATTGATCGGGACAGTGCCTGAACAAGATTGGCCGATCGTTACGACCGCAGCGGAAGTGGCAAAAATCCCTGTCGCAAAAATAGGGGTAGTAACCAAGCCGGCTCGGAAGCCGGGCAGAGTGGTATTACAGGAAGGAAATCAAAAAACAATCCTGGACAAAGCAGGCTATACACATTTGAAATAGGTGAGAATATACATGAAAGAGTTAACGATAACGACCCAGACAGAAGAAGAAACCAGGAAAGTAGGAGAGAAGCTGGCATTGCTATTAAAACCGGACGATGTCTTGACTTTGGAAGGGGACTTGGGAGCAGGAAAAACCACCTTTACGAAGGGACTTGGGGCCGGGCTTGGCGTCCGAAGAACAATCAACAGTCCTACTTTCACAATCGTCAAAGAATACCAAGGCGAGCTCCCATTATTTCATATGGACGTGTATCGCCTGGAAGACAGCGATGAGGATATCGGGTTTGATGAATATTTTCAAGGCGGAGGAATTACCGTGATTGAATGGGCCCATTATATCGCTGATTTTTTACCAGACCAACGTCTTGATATTGAAATTCGGTTAAATGATCAACAAGAACGGGAGATTACTTTTTACCCGAGAGGACATCATTTTGAATCCATTTGTAAGGAGCTAGCTCGATGAATATACTTGCGATAGATACTTCCAACCAAGTGATGGGGATTGCCATCCTCAAGGACGGTTTGCTGGCTGGAGAGTACACGACAAATGCAAAAAAAAATCATTCCGTCCGGTTAATGCCAGCGATTGATCAGCTGATGAAGGAAACGGAGATGACCCCGGACCAGTTGGACCGAATTGTAGTAGCTAAGGGGCCGGGATCCTATACCGGTGTCAGGATTGGATTAACCACAGCAAAAACGATGGCGTGGGCACTGAATATTCCCGTTGCCGGAATATCGAGTTTGAAGGCCCTTGCTCTACAGGCGCAATCGTCAGAGGCGTCGATTTGTCCGTTTTTTGATGCGCGGAGAGGACTCGTATATACCGGGCTGTATAAAAAGGATGAGGACGGGAATCTAACGTTAGTAGAAAACGAAGTGAATATCCTATTTTCTGAGTGGCTGGAAAAGTTGGCCGATCGCCAGGAACAGGAAAAGGTAGTATTTTTAAGTCCTGATATTGAACTGCATCGCCAAGCAATCCAAGACCATATGAAAGACTTGGCGATTATTCCGGATCTTGTCAGTCACTATCCACGGGCTGGATACTTAGCGGAGGCAGGAGCAATGGAGAAAACGGAGCAGGTCCATGCTCTGACACCAGAATACCTGCGGCTTGTAGAGGCAGAAGCTAAATGGCTGGAACAACAGGGGAAGAATTAATATGACAGATACAATCATAAGGCAAATGAGGATAGAGGATATTAATCAGGTTATGCAGGTGGAAGCAGCAAGCTTCGGTACACCTTGGACTCAGGATATTTTTGTGAACGAGCTGATAGAAAACCCGTATGCGGTTTACTTTGTCATCGAAAAAGCTGGGACAGTGATCGGCTATTGCGGTTTGTGGGTGATCATCGATGAAGCACAAATCACCAATATTGCGATTCTCCCGCAATATAGGGGGAAAAAATACGGGCAAGCATTATTTCATTATGTGATCAACCAGGCGATTGCTCTAGGGGCAAAACAATTATCTCTTGAAGTGAGAGTATCCAACATACCGGCCCAGAACATGTATAAAAAGTTCGGGCTGGTTCCCGGCGGAATCAGGAAAAACTATTACACAGACAATTTTGAGGATGCTTTAGTAATGTGGGTGAAACTATGACAAACAAAGATATCTATATACTAGGAATAGAAACAAGCTGTGATGAGACGGCAGCGGCGATTGTGAAAAATGGAACGGAAATTGTCTCGAATGTAGTCGCTTCCCAAATCGAAAGTCACAAACGGTTCGGTGGTGTGGTACCAGAGGTGGCATCAAGGCATCATGTTGAGCAGATTACCATGGTGCTGGAGGAAACATTCCAGAAGGCCAACATGACTCCCGAGGAAATGGATGCTGTCACTGTTACGGAAGGACCCGGATTGGTCGGTGCCCTGCTGGTCGGGGTAAATACGGCTAAAGCCCTTGCTTTTGCAAAAAATAAACCATTAATCGGCGTCCATCATATAGCCGGACATATATATGCCAACCGACTAATAAAGGAATTTACGTTTCCGGTTTTGGCTTTGGTCGTTTCCGGAGGTCACACAGAGTTGATCGTCATGCACGAGCATGGATCATTTGAAGTGATTGGCGAAACGCGGGATGATGCAGCCGGGGAAGCCTATGATAAGGTCGCCAGGACATTGAAATTGCCTTATCCGGGCGGCCCCCAAATCGACCGGCTGGCTGCTGTAGGCGAAGCAAGTATTGATTTTCCCCGGGCATGGCTGGAGGAAGGATCTTATGATTTTAGTTTCAGCGGGTTAAAGTCTTCGGTCATCAATACCCTTCATAACGCAACGCAACGCAATGAACCGTTGAAGGATGAAGATGTAGCAGCCAGCTTCCAGGCAAGTGTTGTCGAAGTACTGGCGGAAAAAACATACCGTGCTGCACAACAATATGATGTAAAACAAGTTATCGTGGCCGGAGGAGTAGCAGCCAACAAAGGGTTGCGTGCCGAGCTGAACCGAAAGTTTGACGGTGCAAGTCAGGAACTGTTGATTCCTCCACTGGAGCTTTGTACAGATAATGCAGCGATGATTGCTGCGGCCGGTACGATTGCTTACCAACAGGGACATCAGGCTGGATGGGATTTGAATGCCAACCCGTCACTTGATTTAGAACGCTATGGAAAAAGAGGATGAATCAAAGCCTATGAAGAAGACAGCTAACCAATTGGTCAAGCTGTCTTTTTTTATGCTTTTTCACAAGAAAACTACTTATCAACAGGAAACTTTTCGTAATGTGGAGAAAAACAAACAATCCCTGGGGGAGTAAGCGTGGATATGTTGACAACTCATGTGGATAAATAAGGTTGTTCATGTGGATAGCGGGGATAAAACGGTGGAAAACTCACTGTGACGGTTTTGAGATGTGTGTAAGTCTGTGTATAAGTTGTTCTTTTGATTGGCATCCTCTTACCGGCTGAGGTATAGTGAAGACAAGTTAGCTAACAATAGCTTTAGCAAGGATAGTCTTTCGAATCAATCTTGTATAGAAAGGGTGCTACATATGAAATTAAAAGGTAAATCGGCAATTGTTACTGGTGGGGTAAGCGGCATAGGAGAACATACTGTCCGCCAAATGGTGAAAGAGGGCGCGAGTGTCCTCATTGCCGATATTAATGAGGAACTCGGAACAAAGCTGGTGAAAGAACTGAATGCAAGTGGCGCTAAAGTGGTTTTCCAACGGGTCGATGTGTCCAAAGAAACCGATATCATAGCGATGGTTGACAAGGCGGTAAGTGAATTCAGCGGTTTGGATATTATCTTTAGCAATGCGGGGATAGGGGCTCAATCTCCTTCTACAGAATTGAGTTATGAAGACTGGCAAAAAGTGATCTCCATCAACCTTGATGGTGTTTTCCTATGCGCTAAACATGCAATTGCAGCTATGAAGAAGTCTGGCGGAGGTAGTGTGGTAAACTGTTCTTCCATTCTTGGAAACGTCGGACAAGCAGCTACAGCTGCCTACACAGCAGCAAAAGGTGGAGTAACGAACCTCACACGAGCGCTGGCTGTTGAATATGCTCAGGAGAACGTCCGGGTCAATGCAGTCTGCCCAGGTTATATCAATACACCGCTTCTCAGTGAAATGGACGAGGAGGCGAAAAATCATCTGATTTCCCTTCACCCGATGGGGAGGTTGGGCGAACCTGAAGAGATTGCCAAAGCAGTCGTTTTTTTAGCTTCAGACGACGCAAGTTTCATTACAGGAGCAAATTTATTGGTCGATGGCGGCTATACTGCCCAATAAAAAATCCGCAAACATCTTATTTACGGCAAACAAAACGGACAAAAAAGGATGGCACCCTTTTAAAGGGGCCATCCTTCGTTATTCTTCATGAAGCTCTTCCCATTCTTCCATCAGCTTTTCCAGACGCTCTTGATGCTGCGCGTTTTCTTCGGTTAACGCCAGCGCTTGTTCGTGGTCCTGGTAAACTTCTGGATCACATAACAATTCATCGATTTCCTCGACTCGTTTTTCAATCGACTCAATCTCTTGTTCAATTTCTTGAATCCGCCGTTCTTTTTTCCGCTTTTCTTTTTTCAACTCTTTCTCTTGTTCGAAAGTAGTTTTGGCAGCAGGAACAGGTTGCTCGGCGGTGTTTTCCTGTTCGTTCAGTTGCTGTAATTCATATTCCTCTTGCTTTTTATCCAGGTAGTAATCATAATCCCCTAAATAGATAGTGCTGGTGGCCGGCTGCATTTCGATGACCTGGGTCGCCAGTCTGTTAATAAAGTAACGGTCGTGGGATACAAACAGAATTGTGCCAGGAAAGTCGATCAATGCCGATTCCAAAACTTCCTTACTGTCCAGATCAAGGTGGTTTGTCGGCTCGTCGAGAATCAGCAGGTTGGCTTTTTCCATCATCAGTTTGGCGAGCGCGAGTCTCGCTTTTTCGCCTCCACTCAAGCTTGTTACATTTTTCAGCACGTCATCCCCGGAAAACAGGAAGTTCCCCAACACGGTGCGAATATCCTTCTCATTGGTCATCGGATACTCATCCCAAAGTTCATTTAGCACCGTCTTATTTGAGTGGAGCCGGGTTTGTTCCTGATCATAATAGCCAATTTGAACATTCGTGCCGAGCCTGATGTTTCCTTCCGCTTGCTTCAAATCCCCTATAATCGTTTTGAGCAGCGTGGTTTTGCCGACACCGTTTGGTCCGACTAAAGCAATGCTGTCTCCACGGGAAATGTCAAAGCTGAGATTGGAAAAAACATAATTGTCACTATCTTCGTAGCGAAAAGCAAGGTCCTGGACCTTTAAGACGTCATTCCCGCTGCGCCGGTTGATGTCGAATGCGAATTTAGCAGATGACTCGTCCCCTTGTGGTTTATCCACCCGTTCCATTTTCTCCAGCTGTTTACGGCGGCTTTGTGCCCGTTTTGTTGTAGAAGCCCGGACGATGTTTTTCTGGACGAATTCTTCCATTTTTTTAATCTCCGCCTGCTGCTTCTCAAATTGTTTTAGCTCCCGTTCATAGTCGGCCGCTTTCTGTTCCAGGTATTTGCTGTAATTGCCATGATATTTTTTGGAATGGTTGCGGGAAATTTCGTAGACAGTCTGTACGGTCTTGTCCAGGAAATACCGGTCGTGGGAAACAATGACGACAGCCCCGCCGTAATTATTCAAATAGCCTTCCAGCCAAGACAAGGTGTCAATGTCCAGATGGTTGGTGGGCTCGTCCAAGATCAGGATATCTGGCTTGGACAGGAGCAGCTTCCCCAGTGCCAGCCTGGTCTTTTGGCCGCCGCTCAATTCGGAAATCGATGTGTCCCAGTCTGATTCATAAAAATGAAGACCGTTCAAGACAGCCTTGATATCTGCTTCATACTGATAGCCGCCTTCCATTTTGAAAGCCTGCTGTTTGTCGTCATACACTGCCAACAGCTTCTGGTAAGCGTCCTGGTCCTCAAGCAAAGCCGGGTCGCCCATCTGCATTTCCATTTTACGAAGTTCCTTTTCCGTTTCGATAAAATGTTGGAACACACCGAGCATTTCCTGCCAGATGGTCTGATCGGACTCTAACCCGGTGTTTTGGGCGAGGTAACCAAGGCTGACTTCCTTTGGTTTGTGGATCTCGCCCTCATCATAAGACAGCTGACCTGCAATGATTTTCAGCAGCGTCGATTTACCGGCACCGTTCCGGCCGACGACAGCGATCCGGTCATTCGTCTGCACCTCTAATTTTATATTGGATAAGATAAGCTCAGCGCCATATCTTTTTGTGATGTCATTGACTTGCATCAAAATCATTTTGTTCACCTCAATGCTTTAAGTGTATCTTAATCCTCTTTACGGTGGCAAGCATCACAGCAATGCTTACAGCGATTCTTTTGCGACGAAGGATAACTCGTTTTTCAGTACCAAGATACGAATGGAAAAGAATGTGAATAAAATCACGACTTATTGCTGAATTTTTGATAAACTAAAGGAGTTACCAAAACAGAGCAATTCTCGTATAAAAGAAAGACCTATTTGAAACCTTTTAACTTTATAAGCAGTTTCAACTTAATAGAAAACCGCCTATTAAAAAAAGATAACGGTTACGAAATGACAGAATGAACAGGAACTTCCTAGCTGGTCATCGATTATCCGACAAAGACATCGATCAACCTGTCCGCCTGATAGCAGGTGACACAGGGGCAGAAGGGCAACTGTAAGGAGGATATATATGAATAACGAACAAAATAAAATTCCGCAGGCTACAGCGAAACGCCTGCCGCTATATTATCGATTCATCAATAATTTACACCACCAGGGAAAGCTGCGCGTTTCTTCCAAAGAACTGAGTGAAGCGGTCAAGGTCGATTCCGCAACCATCCGCCGGGATTTTTCTTATTTCGGTGCATTGGGAAAAAAGGGATATGGCTACAATGTCGAATACCTGCTCAGTTTTTTCCGGAAAACCCTTGATCAGGACGAAGTGACCAAGGTCGCACTCATCGGAGTCGGGAATCTTGGAACAGCTTTTCTTCATTATAATTTTATGAAAAACAACAATACGAAAATCGAAATGGCCTTCGATGCCGACCCGAACAAACTAGGATCCGATATTGGCGGTGTCCCTGTGTATCATGTAGATGATTTGGAAGATCATTTAAAAAATACGGCTGTCGCCATACTGACGGTACCTTCCACAGAAGCACAGGGAATTACCGAGCGACTGGTCGATGCCGGTGTCTCCGGTATCCTTAACTTCACACCCGCACGGATCTCCGTTCCCGATCATATTCGGGTGCATCACATCGATTTATCCGTCGAGCTTCAGTCGCTGGTTTACTTTCTCAAGCATTACCCTCTGGAAGAAGAAGCGGGAGACTAACCCTGCATACCCTCTCATGGAAAAGGGTATAGGTTTACGATTTACCGTAAACGCATTGGGGGTGGACGTATCAAGAAAATAGATTCTAAATGGCTGGTTGTCGTTTCTGTTTTATTTGGCACTTTCACCGTGATTTTAAACAACAGCATGTTGAATCCGACCTTGCCGCACTTCATTGAGCTGTTCGACTCCAACGCAGTGTCGGTGGGCTGGATTTTGACAATTTTCATGGTATCGATGGGGATGACGATGCCGCTGACCGGCTACCTGGGCGATCGGTTCGGGAAGAAAAAGATTTACCTGATTGGTTTATCGATTTTTCTGGTCGGCTCGCTGTCCGGTGCATTGTCCCATACATTGGGAATGATGATTGCCTCGCGGGCGGTACAGGGCATGGCAGGCGGACTGATGATGCCGATCGCCATGGCCTTGATTTTCCAGGCCTTTCCCCGAGAGGAACGCGGGCTCGCCGTCGGTATCTATGGAGTTGCAGCGATGGTGGCCCCGGCAATCGGGCCGACCATCGGCGGCGTGATCATCGAATTTTTGCCGTGGAACTTTTTGTTCTTATTCAATATCCCGTTCGGTCTGATTGGATTGGCCATCTCCAGCAAATACTTGGTTCCGACGAAACCTGACCCGGAGCTGAAATTCGACTTGACTGGTTTTCTGCTGGTGACATCCGGTGTCGGGGCGATTTTGTTTGCCCTTGGCCGGGGTTCGACCTGGGAGCTGTTGATGCAGCCATTCAGTTTGCTGCTGATTAGTGGCGGTGTGGCGGCAGTTATTCTGTTCATTATTTACGAACAAAGACAAGACCAGCCACTACTGGAACTGAGTGTTTTCAAAGTCCCGACCTATGCTGTTTCCATCGTAGTGACGGCCACCGCATCGATCGGACTGTTTTCGGGTATTTTTTTATTGCCGCTATTGATCCAGAATGTGTACGGCTTGAGCGAAATCCAGACCGGCTTGTTGTTTCTGCCGGCGGCTTTATGCAGCGGTTTGTTCATGACCCTCGGCGGGAAACTGCTGGATAAAAAAGGGCCACGCTATGTGGTTCCGCCAGGGCTGCTGCTG
>NZ_LN611423.1:225123-265612 GCF_000821245.2 Virgibacillus senegalensis | reverse complement strand
ATTCAGTTTGCTGCTGATTAGTGGCGGTGTGGCGGCAGTTATTCTGTTCATTATTTACGAACAAAGACAAGACCAGCCACTACTGGAACTGAGTGTTTTCAAAGTCCCGACCTATGCTGTTTCCATCGTAGTGACGGCCACCGCATCGATCGGACTGTTTTCGGGTATTTTTTTATTGCCGCTATTGATCCAGAATGTGTACGGCTTGAGCGAAATCCAGACCGGCTTGTTGTTTCTGCCGGCGGCTTTATGCAGCGGTTTGTTCATGACCCTCGGCGGGAAACTGCTGGATAAAAAAGGGCCACGCTATGTGGTTCCGCCAGGGCTGCTGCTGTTGGCGGCTACCACCTTTGCCCTGGGGAACCTTCAGTTATCGACACCATTTTGGCTGATATTGCTGATCAACACGGTCCGTGGTGCGGGTCTTGGCATGTCCAATATGCCGGCGACCACTGCCGGGATGAATGCCATACCCGAAAAGCTGGTCGCTCAAGGATCGGCGATGAACAACGTATTGCGGCAAATTTTTTCTGCCTTCGGGATTGTGTTTTTCTCGATTTACTATGAAGTAAGAAGAGCGCAAATTTCCGCTGTCAGTGGATTGGCCGGAGAAGAAGCGGCCTTGCAGGCGATCAACGAAGCATTTATTTTTTCTTCGATATTGATGCTGGTTGTCGTCCCAATCTCCTTTATCTTAAAAGGAAAACCAAACAACCATACAAAAAACAGCTGATACGTGTCAGCTGTTTTTTATGGTTGGAGCTATTTGTTCTTTTTGGATTTTTGAATTTTAAAATGCAGGCCGATCAATCGAAACGAAACGACAAAGTCCAGCGTGGCGAAAATGGCCAGCAGGATCGTAATGAAATTCCAAATCGTTTCTTCTACTGATTGTGCTGCAATATAGGTGAATACAGCTCCCATTGCGAAATACAAGAAAGCCATAAACAACGGGGAAGTTCTCATAAATTGATTAGCCTCCAATTAAGATCATTTGCATTTTTTCCCATTGTTCAAGCATTTGATCAAGTTCTTCCGGGTCCACACTGAACTGGGCAATAACCGTAATCGTATTCATGGCCATATGGGTGACAATCGGGACGATGATGCGGTTCGTGTGTACATAAAGGAAGGCAAACACCAGTCCCATTCCGGTATAGGTAATGATATGGGTGAAATCCATATGGACAAGTCCGAAAATAACAGAAGATGCTAGAGCCGCGATAAAAAAGTTCGTCCGCTTGTAGAAATTACCGAAAATGATTTTCCGGAAAATGATTTCTTCTAAAATCGGTGCAATCAGGGCAGGGATGATGATGAATATCGGTGCTGCCCGTGCAATCTCCATAATCTGCATGGTGTTTTCCGAACCTGGTTTGATTCCGAGAAGCAATGTTTCAATGATAACAGCGGCATATTGCGCCATGTAAGCCATCACTACCCCGAGTACACTCCAGCCGATGATGCCGCCGATTCCGGAAGCATTGCGGTCGCTGACCTGGCGCATGTCCGGCCTTAGCAAAAGCAGGGTGATCACAAGTGCTGCAATAAAACTGATAATACTCCAGTTGACACTGAAGGTGAACCGATCTATATCGAACATATCAATGAACGGAACGAGTACAGATCCGGAAAGCTGCATGATTATATAGGTCATGATGACATACCAATATCGTTTAGGCACCTTTAACTACTCCTTCAAAAAACAGATTTACTTTACTACATCATTGTACGTATTTTAACATACAATTAGAATAGTCATGCAATAGAAGGGCTGTAAAACTCCTGCTGCAGTGTGGCTGAACAGCGGCGGGGGTACTTTTTTGCTGTCTGCAGGCCAATAAAAATTTGTCGAAAAAATTATAATTACATTGCTTGCAAAATGAAAACGAATTGATTATTATAATAACTGTGTTAGCACTCATTACTAACGAGTGCTAACAAACAAACCAATTAAATAACGGTTAGGGAGGGTTTCACACATGTTAAAGCCACTAGGTGATCGTGTCATTATTGAACTTGTCGAGCAAGAAGAAAAAACAGCAAGCGGTATCGTGCTTCCTGATTCTGCAAAAGAAAAGCCACAGGAAGGGAAAGTTGTTGCAGTAGGTTCAGGACGTGTCACAGATAATGGAGAAAAAGTTGCCCCAGAGGTAGCTGAAGGAAACCTCATCATCTTCTCGAAGTTTGCTGGTACAGAAGTTAAATACGAAGGAAAAGAATACTTAATTCTTCGTGAAAGCGACATTTTAGCTGTTATCGGCTAATAAAGCGAAGAACCATTTTACAATAACATAATTTTTTAAAGTTCAAGGAGGGCAATACAAATGGCTAAAGAAATTAAATTTAGTGAAGACGCTCGCCGTGCGATGCTTCGCGGTGTAGATACATTGGCAAACGCGGTTAAAGTTACATTGGGACCAAAAGGCCGTAACGTTGTATTGGACAAAAAATTCGGTTCCCCATTGATTACAAACGATGGTGTGACCATTGCCAAAGAGATCGAATTGGAAGACCATTTCGAAAACATGGGTGCACAATTGGTGTCCGAAGTTGCTTCTAAAACAAACGATGTTGCCGGTGACGGTACGACTACCGCTACTGTGTTGGCTCAAGCAATGATCCGTGAAGGATTGAAAAACGTTGCTTCCGGTGCTAATCCTGTAGGCGTCCGCCGCGGTATCGAACAAGCGGTAGAAGTTGCAACACAAGAACTTAGAAAAATTTCCAAGCCGATCGAAGGCAAAGATTCCATCGCACAAGTAGCAGCTATCTCTTCCGGTGATGATGAAGTAGGTAAGCTAATTGCGGAAGCGATGGAGCGCGTAGGCAACGACGGTGTTATCACAATCGAAGAATCAAAAGGCTTCAACACCGAGCTTGAAGTAGTGGAAGGTATGCAGTTCGACCGCGGATATGCATCTCCTTACATGGTTACAGACCAGGATAAAATGGAAGCTGTCCTTGAAGATCCATACATCCTGATTACGGATAAGAAAATCTCCAACATCCAGGAAGTACTACCTGTATTGGAGCAAGTCGTACAACAAGGCAAGCCGCTTCTAATGATTGCTGAGGATGTAGAAGGCGAAGCGCTAGCTACATTGGTAGTGAATAAACTTCGCGGTACATTCAACGCTGTTGCTGTAAAAGCTCCTGGCTTCGGTGACCGTCGTAAAGCAATGCTTGAAGACATCGCTACCTTGACTGGTGCAGAAGTCGTAACAGAAGATCTTGGACTGGATCTGAAAAACACCAGCATCGAACAGCTGGGCCGCGCTTCTAAAGTTGTCGTAACTAAAGACAACACAACAGTCGTTGAAGGAAGCGGAGATCCAGAAAAAATCTCTGCACGCGTAGCACAAATCCGTGCACAAGTAGAAGAATCTACTTCTGAATTCGATACAGAAAAATTGCAAGAGCGTCTTGCTAAACTTGGTGGCGGCGTCGCTGTCATCAAAGTCGGTGCAGCTACCGAAACAGAATTGAAAGAACGTAAACTTCGCATCGAAGACGCCCTGAACTCTACTCGTGCTGCAGTAGAAGAGGGTATCGTCGCCGGTGGTGGTACTGCTCTTGTCAACATCTACAACGCTGTAAAAGGATTGACGCTGACAGGCGACGAAGAAACGGGCTCCAACATCGTACTTCGTGCACTTGAAGAGCCAGTTCGTCAAATCTCCCACAACGCTGGCCTGGAAGGTTCTATTATCGTAGAACGCTTGAAAGGCGAAAAAGTCGGTGTAGGCTACAACGCAGCAAGCGGCGAATGGGTAGACATGGTTGAGTCCGGTATCGTCGACCCAACAAAAGTTACCCGCTCTGCGCTTCAAAACGCAGCATCTGTTGCAGCTATGTTCCTGACAACCGAAGCAGTCGTTGCTGATCTTCCAGAAGAAGACAACAACGCTGGCGGCGGCATGCCAGACATGGGTGGCATGGGCGGAATGGGCGGCATGATGTAAACAACCGCCCATAAACGCTGATATATCAATGTTTTTGGAGTGAAAATCGACTAAAACCCGAAAAACCTCACAAAAACATCACAAAAAACTTGATTCAGCTTGATTAAGGATGTCTCCATAAAAAGTTTTTACTTTATCGGAGGCATCTTTTTTCATTCTGTTAGTAACATGTGTATAAATCTTCATGTTGTTTTTAAATCTTCATGACCAACTCTTTCCATAATTGTTACCAGGTCTATTCCAGTTTTTTACATCACGGTATATGCGCACTGAGTATTGCGGATAGATGGAGCCAGTAATTACGGATTAGAGAGCTACTAAAACAGAGGTCTACTCTAGTGACTACTTTAGTTTATCCGGATATTTTATTATAATTGTTCTTTAATAATCTCAATAGGGTAGACCACAAGTTTATCGTGATCTAAATCCTTATTATCTTCAGTCCATATGCAGGTGGTAATAGTTCTTCTTCAAATTAATCATCACTTCTCAGCCAAATACTTGTGAAGAAAATACTTTGCTATGCGGTCTTCAACTTCAGTAGGTATCATACAGATCCTAATTCATGACGTTATTTCATAGAAGTTTCGCCATCCACTAGTATCTGATAAGAATCGTGAACAATCCGGTCAAGCATCGCATCAGCTATCTGTGATTGTCCTAGTTTAGTGCCATCCTGCTGGGTAGTACTAAGAACAGAAAATGGTAGACGTTCTCTTTAACCTTGCTTCAATAATCTCCAATACATGAAGTATGTTCTCCCCTGAAAGCTCTGTTAATAATCACTCATCAAGTATCAATAAATCTATCTTTCTATCCTTTAAATTAACTGACGAAAACTGCCATTTTACAGCTAACGAATTTTATAATTTCCTTGACAACAAAAATAACCGTCCAAGAACAGGACGGTTTCTAAGTTAAAAGATGAGACATGCTGGTTTTTGGCCGTTGATTTTGATAAAAAAGAATGGCAAAAGGATGCTCTCACTTTCCTTAGTGTTTGTAACGATATAGGTGTACCTGCAAGCATGGAAATTTCCCGATCCGGAGATGGTTGCCATGTCTGGATTTTTTTCAGTGACAAAATAGAGGCGAAAACAGCCCGTAAATTAGGGGCACTTCTTATGAACCGGACCTTGGAAAAATGGTATGAGACAGGGGTTGATTCATTTGATCGATTTTTTCCCAATCAGGATACAATGCCTAAAGGTGGATTTGGCAACTTGATTGCACTACCTTTACAACAATTCCCCAGGAAAAACAGCCACAGTGTCTTTGTTAATGAAAAATTTGAACCATATACTGATCAATGGACTTATCTGGCGTCCGTAAAAAGAATCAGTAAAAAAGCGATTGAATCAATTCTGGCAAAGCAGATTAATCCTAGCGGGTGTACTATAAAAAGTGAACCAGCAGTATATGATAGGAATAAACCCTTTGAAATCACCATCATAAGAAAAAATGGCATACATATTTCCAAAAATAAGCTTCCATCAAATATTTTGAACGAGCTAATAAACCTCGCCGTCATCGATAACCCTGAATTTTTTAAAGCCCAATCTAAAAGGCTGTCAACACACCGTATTCCTAGAAAAATTGACTGCAGTTATGAGACGGAGGGCTCGGTGGTTATCCCGCGCGGCTGTCTGACAGATATAAAAGCTATATTATCCAAGCACGAGATCAACTTCTACATCGATGATCAAACCTACAAAGGAAGCGGCCACAATTTTCATTTTCAAGGGAATCTTCTGCCAAAACAAAATGAAGCGGTCTATGCTATGAAGGTAAGTGGTTGTGGCGTCCTATCAGCGGCAACTGGTTTTGGTAAAACTGTCGTAGTAGCAGCGCTAATAGCGGAGAGAAACATCAACACATTAATCATCGTGCACACGAAGCAACTGCTTTCCCAGTGGAAAGAAAGTTTGCAGACGTTTATTAATTTGGACGGTAACAAGATTGGTCAAATTGGTGGGGGTAAAAAGAAACCAACAGGTAAAGTGGATATTGCTATGATTCAGACTTTGAGCAGATCAGAAGATGTGCGTGAAAGAGTTAAGGGATATGGACAAGTCATTGTCGATGAATGCCACCATATTTCAGCGGTAAGTTTTGAAAAAGTACTAAGGGAAGTAGAGGCTTCTTACGTTCATGGACTAACTGCAACACCAACTAGAAAAGATGGGCTTCATAAGATAGTTGCAATGCAGTGCGGGGAAATCTGTTATAAGGTTACCGCCAAAGATCAGTCAAAACTCCATCCGTTTGACCATGTGCTTATTCCACGTTTTACTAGCTTCAAAAGTGACGGAAATCTTCAAAAGGTGTATGCAAACCTGGCTATTAATGAAAAACGGAACAAGCTGATATTCAATGATGTATTGAAAGAACTTGAGAATGATTCGCACCCAATTATTTTGACTGAGCGGATTGAACATGTGCATGAATTGGAAAAGCACTTTGAAGGCTTTGCTAAGAATATCATCGTATTAACGGGTAAGCTGAGTAAGCAAGAAGAGAAAGATAGATTAAAGCTAATAGAAAATCTCTCAGATTGTGAAGAGAGGCTTATTATTGCCACTGGTAAGTATATCGGAGAAGGATTTGACAATGCTAGACTGGACACTTTATTCCTTGCCATGCCAATCGCCTGGAAAGGAACGCTCCAACAATATGTCGGTAGGTTGCATCGTGTTCATACGAATAAGAATGTTGTAAAAGTATATGATTATGTTGATTATCAGGTTCCCGAGTTGCAGACTATGTATGAAAAACGTAAGCAGGGGTATAAGTCGATGAATTACAAGATCAAAGGAAGCGATGATGAAAAGAGCAGCAGTGGGCAGCAGATGAAATTATTTTGAAAGCGGAAGAAATGAGTATTAAAAAATTAAGAGTGAATTTCAAGGTAATAGCCCCTTAAATATATTTAACCTTACAGAGTTTCATTTTAATAGCCCAATATAATGCAATCCACGTTTGGTTTTGGTGTAGTGATAATGGTCATTGTACGACCACATTATTAATCAGGGAAGAGGAGCAGGAAACTCCGTATAAGTAAAATGTACATATGCTATAATGGGACAAAAAAGAGGAAGGGATATTATGGGAGTTCCTGCAGAATTAAGGGAACAAATTTTAGAACAACTAAAATCGATTTTGAATGAACAACTCGCCAAGGAAAAAGTGCATATTTACTTATTTGGCTCCTGGGCCCGACAGGAAGAAAAACAGAGTTCGGATATCGACATTGCTATCGAATCCGACATCCCACTCTCTCCTTTTAAATGGATTGAACTAATCGAGCAAATAGAAGAGTCTACCATTCCTTACAAGGTAGATGTAGTGGATTTGCGTGATGCCAATGAAGCTTTGGTCCAACAAGTAAAAGAGGAGGGGATTTTATGGAAAGATTACGTCAACGATTAGAAGCAGCAGAAAAAGCGTTGGCTGCCTTTGAAAAGCTAGCTAACCTTAACAACCCGAACGACGTGGAACGAGATGCAGGGATTCAACGATTTGAATTCTCTTTCGAGGCTAGTTGGAAAGCGGCTAAGCAATACTTGTATGACGTAGAAGGAGTGGATGCCGGCTCTCCGAAGAGCGTCATTCGCAGCTGCAGGGAGGTTGATTTGTTAGAGGATGAAGAGGCCGTTCTGGCTTTGGAAATGGTAAATGATCGAAATTTGACCGTCCATACCTATAATGAAGAAGTGGCCATTAAAATCCACAAAAATCTTCCCCGGTATAATAACCTACTCCATCTATGGGTCGAACGGATGAAAAGTAAATGATAAAGCCCCAGCATTAGCAACTACTTCTAGTTTGTGAACCCAATATTTTAAATGCATTAGCCGAAATGGTTCAAGATCCATTTCTGTTATTCTGAAATCTAGGTGATCTTTTTGGTGACTGGATACTAAAAAACTTCCTCATGTTTTAGTAAAGCTGCCGTTGATGCTTTTCTTGGTAAACACAATAGGAGTGGTAATTAAGCGAAACCTTCTCAATAGTTATTACTCAGGTGCCTTTCTTGGCATTCTATCCTGCAGATCAAGTAACAAGTGATATAAGGAAGGGTTATTCATCGGTTATAGATACTTTGAAACAGCTGATCTATCAGTACGTTATTCATTTAGATACGGGCCATCTTATACAACTTTTAAATATAGTGACGCTGGTTTGACAGTGGGCAAATGTAAAGGATATCCCTGATTCAGAATTCGAGAAAATATAAGTGAGCTTTCGTTAGATCAGGAGGGGGAATTTATTGATTGCTCCGCCCCGGATTGACGAGAGTCAACTAGAAGACAAAGCCGAGTCAATCAACAAAATTTTCAAAAAATACTTTGACATCATTTATGTAAGCGATTACAATAATGGTAGTTCTTTAGATATTAGAAGAGAGTGATCGAACTTGCTGTTACAAGTTGACCGAAGAATTGGCAAGCAGGCGATGTTGTTGGTATTAAATGAACAATTTGAAAACGATCCTGAGTTTAATAAGCAAATTGAGCGTCAAAAGTGGCAGTTTTGTACAGGGAAAGTAGGTTCGATGGATTCACATAAGGTCGTTGCAGCTATCGAAACAGCGGCGAAAAGAAACGGTATTATCAAGGCCGATCTTTACAGGGAATTGCACGCCTTGTACCATGCGACCATCGAAGCGCTTCACGGTGTGACCCGCGGGCAAGTCCAGTTGGGTACAATATTACGGACGGTCGGATTAAGATTCGCGCTTGTGCGGGGAAATCCGTACGACAATGAAGAAGAAGGCGAATGGTTGGCCATTGCGCTTTATGGAACGATTGGTGCTCCTGTCAAGGGATTGGAGCACGAAACCATTGGATTGGGAATCAATCACATATAATGTAGCCCATAGATATTAGCGAATAGGGGGCTGTACCGAAGAAATCAAATTTTCTTCGGTACAGCCCCTTTTTATATCCACTTTATTACGGTAGAGGAAAGGAGCATAAAATGATTACATTGGAAGGACATTCATTAACGTTAGATGATGTCAAACACGTGTTGTATGATCAGGAAAAAGTGCAGGCTTCAAAGGAGAGCTGGGAATGTGTCAGCAAAAGCCGCCAAGCGGTAGAGAATGTAGTCAACGAAGGAAAAACCGTTTACGGAATCAACACCGGATTCGGAAAGATGAGTGACGTACTAATCGAAAAAGGAGATGTCGAAGAACTGCAATTGAATTTGATTCGCAGCCATACCTGCGGTGTCGGCGAACCGTTTCCCGAAATCGTCAGCCGTGCCATGGTATTGCTTAGGGCGAATGCGCTTCTGAAGGGATATTCGGGTGTAAGAAAACAACTGATAGAAAAATTGTTAGCCTTACTGAATGAGCATGTTCATCCCGTTGTTCCCCAACAAGGTTCACTTGGAGCCAGCGGTGACCTTGCTCCCCTTTCTCATTTGGCATTGGTTTTAATCGGGGAAGGGGAAGTGTTTTATAAAGGTGAGAGAATGCCGACAATGAAAGCTTTTGGCAATGTCGGACTTACGCCGATTACATTAACCGCGAAAGAAGGCCTGGCTCTAATCAATGGTACGCAAGCCATGACAGCGGTGGGAGTCGTTTCTTATTTGGAAGCGGAAAAACTCGCACTACAAACCGAAGCGACTGCTTCCGTGACGATGGAAGGGTTACGCGGAATCATTGATGCGTTTGACGAAGATATCCATTTCGCAAGAGGGTACCCGGAACAAGTTGACGTGGCAGCCCGGATGCGTCGATATCTTGATGGAAGCAATCTTATTACCAGGCAAGGGGAAATCCGGGTCCAGGATGCTTATTCACTACGCTGTATTCCTCAGGTGCATGGCGCGACTTGGCAAACCCTTAACTATGTAAAAGATAAGCTTGAAATCGAAATCAATGCGGCCACAGACAACCCACTCATTTTTGAAGGCGGCCAGAAAATCATCTCAGGCGGCAATTTTCACGGCCAGCCGATTGCATTGGCCATGGACTTTTTAGGGATTGCAGTTGCCGAGCTTGCCAACATTTCGGAACGCCGTATTGAACGGCTAGTCAATCCTCAGTTAAACGATTTGCCGGCGTTTTTAAGCGCCAAGCCGGGGCTGGAATCTGGAGCGATGATCATGCAATACAGTGCGGCTTCCCTCGTGTCTGAAAACAAAACACTTGCACATCCAGCCAGCGTCGACTCGATTCCGTCATCAGCTAACCAGGAAGACCACGTCAGCATGGGAACGATCGCGGCCAGACACGCTATGCAAATCATTACTAATACAAGAAGAGTTGTTGCAATCGAAATGATCTGTGCATTGCAGGCTTCAGAGTTTCGGGGTGTCCAACACATGGCTCCACGAACACAGAGGATATACCGGAAAGGGCGCGAGATTGTCCAATCCATAACAAAGGACCGTGCCTTTTCAAAAGATATTGAGTCTGTTGCATTATGGATGAAACAAGAAAATTGGGATTCGATTTTACATCCAGTAAGTAAAGAAAAACAATTCATATAAAGGGAGAGATGGTAATGGCAGAGGTAAAAACAAACATTCGTGCACCAAGGGGAACCACATTAAATACGAAGGGGTGGATTCAGGAGGCCGCTTATCGGATGCTGATGAACAATCTTGATCCGGAAGTGGCTGAAAAGCCTGAAGAACTTGTGGTATATGGCGGGATTGGAAAAGCGGCCCGCAACTGGGAAAGCTATCATAAAATTGTCGAAACGTTAAGGACGCTTGAAAATGATGAAACAATGCTTGTCCAATCCGGAAAACCAGTTGCCGTATTCAAATCACATACCGATGCGCCGCGTGTATTGCTTGCCAACTCAAATATTGTTCCTGCGTGGGCAAACTGGGAAACGTTCCGGGACCTTGAAAAAAAAGGCTTAATGATGTACGGCCAAATGACGGCCGGGAGCTGGATTTATATCGGCTCACAAGGTATTTTACAAGGAACATATGAAACGTTTGCGGAAGCAGCACGCCAGCATTTTAACGGTTCACTTAAAGGGACGTTAACGGTTACAGCAGGTCTCGGTGGCATGGGTGGAGCTCAGCCTCTTTCTGTCACGATGAATGAAGGGGTGGTCATTGCCATTGAATGTGATAAAAAGCGGATTCAGCGCCGGATTGATACGAAATATTGTGATTTGATGGTAGAGTCTTTGAGTGAAGCGCTCACGTTGGCGAAGGAAGCAATGAATGAAGGCAAACCCCTGTCGATCGGCCTTCTTGGCAATGCCGCTGAAATTTTGCCAGAACTCGTTCGCCGTGGTGAAGTTCCGGATCTTGTGACAGATCAAACCTCTGCACACGATCCGTTAAACGGTTACTTGCCGGCAGGGATGTCCCTTAAAGAAGGCGAAGAGCTTCGAAAAACCAATCCTGACGAATACTTGAAGCGAGCGAAATCAAGCATTAAAGACCACGTTCAGGCGATGCTTGAGTTGCAAAAGGCGGGTGCTGTTACATTTGATTACGGGAACAACATTCGGCAAGAAGCGTATAACGAGGGTCTAAAAAGTGCGTTCGATTTCCCTGGGTTCGTCCCGGCATTTATTCGCCCGCAGTTTTGCGAAGGAAAAGGTCCGTTCCGCTGGGTTGCGCTTTCGGGTGATCCAGAAGATATTTATAAAACAGATGAAGTGATATTAAGAGAGTTTGCGGATAACGAACACCTATGCAAGTGGATCAAAATGGCAAGGGAGCAGGTATCTTTTCAGGGACTTCCTTCCAGAATCTGCTGGCTCGGTTATGGAGAAAGAGCAAAGTTTGGAAAAATCATTAATGATATGGTCGCATCTGGTGAAATTTCAGCACCGATCGTCATAGGTCGCGATCATCTTGACTGTGGTTCCGTTGCATCGCCGAATCGAGAGACAGAAGGGATGAAGGACGGCAGTGACGCAATTGCCGACTGGCCGATTTTAAATGCCATGATCAACAGTGTGAACGGGGCCAGCTGGGTGTCCGTCCACCACGGCGGCGGTGTCGGAATGGGGTATTCTATGCACGCGGGTATGGTTATAGTTGCCGATGGGACAGAAGAAGCGGCGAAACGTTTGGAACGAGTCCTCACCTCAGACCCAGGTATGGGTATTGCCCGCCATGTTGATGCCGGTTACGATCTTGCGATTCAAACCGCGAAAGAAAAAGGTGTTCATTTACCAATGATGGAATAGACATTACGGGAGTGCAGGCAGTCCAGAATACTGTCTGCTTCCCATTATCTTTTACAGGGAGTGGAGAAGAGTGACACAAGAAGCAGATATACTGTTATATCAAATCGGTCAACTGTTAACGATGGATGGCAGCGAGGGGCCGGTGAAAGGCCGAAATATGAGCAAGCTCGATGTTTTGGAGGACGGCGCAGTCGCTATCAAAGACGGCAAGGTCATTGCTGTTGGAAAAACAGATGACTTAAAACACATCGAGGCAAAAGAAAAAATTGACTGTCAAAGAAAATTAGTGACACCAGGACTCGTCGAGCCGCACACGCATCTCGTATTCGGCGGATCGCGTGAGCACGAAATGGCGTTGAAACAACAAGGCGTGCCATACCTTGATATTTTGAAACAGGGCGGAGGCATTCTTTCGACCGTGCAATCCACGCGTGAAACGCCGGAGCAAGAGCTGCTCGAAAAAGCAAGATTTCATCTCAACCGGATGATGAGCTATGGAATTACAACCATGGAAGCGAAAAGCGGATACGGGCTTGACTATGAAACGGAAATGAAACAAATGCAGGTTGCGAAACAACTTCAGGAGGAGCACAAACTTGATGTGGTTTTGACCTTCCTGGGAGCCCATGCGATACCTGAAGATTATAAAAACGACCCTGATACGTTTTTAAATGAAATGATAGCAATGCTTCCCGAAATCAAAGAAAAAAACCTTGCCGAATTTGTTGATATCTTCTGTGAAACGGGTGTTTTCAGTGTAGAGCAGTCCCGTGAGTATTTACAAAAAGCAAAAGAGTCCGGTTTCGAGGTTAAAATTCATGCCGATGAAATTAATCCTCTCGGGGGAGCGGAAATGGCGGCGGAAGTCGGGGCGATTTCAGCTGATCACCTCGTCGGCACAAGCGATAAAGGCATCCAAATGCTTGCGGAAAACAATGTGATTGCTACATTGCTTCCCGGTACGTCGTTTTATCTTGGGAAAGAAAAGCATGCAAGAGCGAGAGACATGATAGAAGCTGGGGTGTCGGTTGCACTTTCGACCGATTTCAACCCGGGTAGTTCCGTAACCGAAAACTTGCAATTCATTATGAATCTGGCTGCTTTAAACCTGAAAATGACTCCGGAAGAAATTTGGCATGCGGTAACAGTGAATGCGGCTCATGCAATCGGCCGCGGGGATCAAGCAGGAATAATTGCTGTGGGCCGAGCTGCGGACATCGTCATCTGGGATGCGTCAAACTACTTGTATATTCCATATCATTATGGAGTGAATCATGTTAACACTGTATGGAAAAACGGTGAAAAAGTGTTTGAAAGAGGTGGTTGGCATGGCTGACATCCCCCATTTATGCCCTGCGGGAAAAGCGATTTTCAAAGATAGTGAAGTGACAAAGGCGCACGAACTCATCGTGCCATGGAATGGGGAAAAAGTGAAAGGCTTTGGTGTTCTTGGTGCCCCGCTTTCCAAGCCGTCTATCAGTCATTCTGGTGCGGCGAGTGCACCCGGGGCCATCCGTTCCGCTTTTTCTTCCTACACCACATATGCCATCGAGGACAATGTGGATCTGAAGTCTATCCAATTACATGATTTTGGCGACGTGAACATGCACGTGACGGACCTGATTAAATCCCAGCAACGCATTGAAGATGCATTTTATGAAGTATTCCGATCACAGACAGAAATGACTCCGATCATTTTCGGAGGTGACCATTCGATAAGCTCCCCGAGTATCAAAGCTTTTTCCAAAGCAAGGGGAACAGTCGGCGTTATTCAATTCGACGCCCATCATGATTTGCGGAATTTAACAGATGGGGGTCCTTCCAACGGTACGCCTTTCCGAAATCTAATAGAGTCCGGTGCGTTAAAAGGAGAAAACCTCGTCCAAATCGGCATCCGCAATTTTTCAAATAGCCGCGAATACCATGATTACGGGAAGCACCACGGTGTATCCATTTATACGATGAGGGATGTGCGGCGGCGCAGCATCACTGATATTTTACGAGAAAGTGTAAGTCGTTTGAAAGAAAAAGTCGATGT
The DNA here is from genome assembly GCF_000821245.2 of Virgibacillus senegalensis. Classification (GTDB taxonomy): domain Bacteria; phylum Bacillota; class Bacilli; order Bacillales; family Amphibacillaceae; genus Sediminibacillus; species Sediminibacillus senegalensis. The sequence continues at coordinate 251,429 of NZ_LN611423.1, read as the reverse complement.
AATCTATGTCTCCGTTGATATGGATGTATTGGATCAAGCGTTTGCTCCCGGATGCCCCGCAATCGGCCCGGGAGGCATGGACAGCGAAACGCTTCTGGAGGCGGTGCAATATCTTGGCGGTGAAAAACCTGTACGTGCCATCGATATCGTTGAAATTGATCCGACGATTGACTTTCGTAACATGACAAGCCGGATTGCAGCGCATGTGGTATTACAATTTCTGAATAGAAGTCATAAGGGGGAAGGTTAATGGAATGGGTTGTTATTATTTCAGTTCTTGTTCTCATTGCATTGAGTTTAATGCGGGTGAATGTCATATTTGCCATTATTGTAGCTGCTGAGGTAGCCGGACTGCTGACCGGTCTCTCCTTGATAGAGACAACGAATCTACTGATTTCCGGCATGGGTGGGTTGGCCGATAGGGAGCGACATAATGTAGGCAGGGACTTTGCAAAAGGCCCTGTATCTCAATCCACGCACCCAATCTAGGGAGCGACTGGGCATCATCAAGCACAAAGAAATCGCCCTTGATATTTCAATCCACGCTCCCAATCTGGGGAGCGACTGTTTATGCCAACTATTCACGGTTAACAGTGCGATTTCAATCCACGCTCCCAATCTAGGGAGCGACGTCCATTCTCCGTCGTCATCCTGTTCTCCTACAGTATTTCAATCCACGCTCCCAATCTAGGGAGAGCGACCGATGATACCAAAACCAGCGATATACAGCTGGTATTTCAATCCACGCTCCCAATCTAGGGAGCGACGTAGATACCGTCGTCTTCGACACCTGCTTTCCGCTATTTCAATCCACGCTCCCAATCTAGGGAGCGACCGAGAGAACCGAGAGAACCGAGAGAAAGCGCCAGGGCTGCAAATTTCAATCCACGCTCCCAATCTAGGGAGCGACTCGTTTCGAGCTGAACAATAGGAGGGATGGAATTATTTCAATCCACGCTCCCAATCTAGGGAGCGACTGTCGGAAGCAGATGATGCCTTAAATGACATGGCTATTTCAATCCACGCTCCCAATCTAGGGAGCGACATGCCATGAGTGGGGTGGCATAATGGATTGGCTTACATTTCAATCCACGCTCCCAATCTAGGGAGCGACCCCAAACCGCCAAAACCGATTGTCATGGCTCCCATTTCAATCCACGCTCCCAATCTAGGGAGCGACTTGCTATTTGGTGTAATCAATACATCCGCTTTAATTTCAATCCACGCTCCCAATCTAGGGAGCGACCGATCGCGCAAAAGTGAAACGGATTACCTTTCACGATTTCAATCCACGCTCCCAATCTAGGGAGCGACCCGTATTGTATTTGATATTTAATTTTACTAATTTATTTCAATCCACGCTCCCAATCTAGGGAGCGACACTTTCAGCTGCTTCTTGGAAAACTTTTTAAATTATTTCAATCCACGCTCCCAATCTAGGGAGCGACGACAATGGTTTTGATTCGCCACGCCAACGACTTATTTCAATCCACGCTCCCAATCTAGGGAGCGACGTCAGACAGTTGACGAAATATGTCCATCGCAAAGCTATTTCAATCCACGCTCCCAATCTAGGGAGCGACGGGATGATGTGATTGTTGGTGTATGATTCATAATATTTCAATCCACGCTCCCAATCTAGGGAGCGACGTATAACTTATTTCGGTGTGCTTAGCAAAGGATATTTCAATCCACGCTCCCAATCTAGGGAGCGACGATTTTGATACCTACTTGTTGAACCAAATCACAGAATTTCAATCCACGCTCCCAATCTAGGGAGCGACCGGCTGTAAGTCGACGATTGCCTTCTTTAGTACCATTTCAATCCACGCTCCCAATCTAGGGAGCGACGTAAAAGCGTCTCCTATTAATGTGTAATCCTTATTATTTCAATCCACGCTCCCAATCTAGGGAGCGACCGTCTGTTGTTCGTCACTTGGCGTGTAGCCCGGCTATTTCAATCCACGCTCCCAATCTAGGGAGCGACGAACGGGATGAAGAACTGATCGACATGATATTTATTTCAATCCACGCTCCCAATCTAGGGAGCGACCAGCCCTGGCACTTGAATCAATTTCAAAGCTATGTATTTCAATCCACGCTCCCAATCTAGGGAGCGACGGTTTGGTAAATCCTTCGACCACCTCGATCATTATTTCAATCCACGCTCCCAATCTAGGGAGCGACAAGTACGGAAGAGAAGAGACAGCAAAGGACTTCATTTCAATCCACGCTCCCAATCTAGGGAGCGACTAAAAGTGTCATCCCCCTCGAAAAATGCATCAGATTTCAATCCACGCTCCCAATCTAGGGAGCGACAACGGGACGGCGGAGATACCATTCATCACAGAAGATTTCAATCCACGCTCCCAATCTAGGGAGCGACTCGATAGGATAGCCATTTAACGGATGACTCCGATTTCAATCCACGCTCCCAATCTAGGGAGCGACTGTATTATCGGCGGAAGGGTTTTCGACAACGCCAATTTCAATCCACGCTCCCAATCTAGGGAGCGACTCGCTTGGCTAAGCGAGTGGTACAGCAGCAACGAGATTTCAATCCACGCTCCCAATCTAGGGAGCGACTTAATGGCTGTGTTAAGAGAAGCGGTTGAGGCACATTTCAATCCACGCTCCCAATCTAGGGAGCGACCCGGGCGCTCGATGATTTCGTACTCACTGCGAAATTTCAATCCACGCTCCCAATCTAGGGAGCGACGGACGTTCAGGAAGTCCTCTACAAGCAAATAAGAATTTCAATCCACGCTCCCAATCTAGGGAGCGACTAGTTCAGCAGGCGGAAGACAAACAAAAGATACTCATTTCAATCCACGCTCCCAATCTAGGGAGCGACAGCGGTTGGCAGAGATTTGGAAATTAAGAGTAGAATTTCAATCCACGCTCCCAATCTAGGGAGCGACTTCAATGTCTTTCAGACCGGTGTATTCTCTAAGAATTTCAATCCACGCTCCCAATCTAGGGAGCGACTCCAGATTCAAGGTTTGGAAGTTGGACTTGGCAATTTCAATCCACGCTCCCAATCTAGGGAGCGACATGGTTGCGGTCCAACCGTGTTCCCGTAGGTGTTCATTTCAATCCACGCTCCCAATCTAGGGAGCGACGGTCGATTGGATATACGCCAGGCACCGTAGAGGAATTTCAATCCACGCTCCCAATCTAGGGAGCGACTTTCGGTCGCCGCGAATGCGAATTGTCTTGCATTATTTCAATCCACGCTCCCAATCTAGGGAGCGACATCATCATCGGACACGACGGACAAATCGACTTGAAATTTCAATCCACGCTCCCAATCTAGGGAGCGACAGGACCGTATCAATCAACCCTTCTTCGATATGTTATTTCAATCCACGCTCCCAATCTAGGGAGCGACTGGTCGGTGCCTTCAACCGGGCCTATTCCATCACGATTTCAATCCACGCTCCCAATCTAGGGAGCGACACCATAAAGTTGGATGTTGATTGTTCCGACGCACTATTTCAATCCACGCTCCCAATCTAGGGAGCGACGGTTAAGTACGACCAGACGGACTGGTGAAAGTTTTATTTCAATCCACGCTCCCAATCTAGGGAGCGACGGGCGGAAGGCTTGCCGTTAACAGCTGATGGCTAATTTCAATCCACGCTCCCAATCTAGGGAGCGACGGAAAAATACAAATCTTATTGTGGCCAAGACGTGATTTCAATCCACGCTCCCAATCTAGGGAGCGACCGGAGTGCTTTGAAAAGAACCAGGGCTTGATATGATTTCAATCCACGCTCCCAATCTAGGGAGCGACATACACGCATGAAGGCAATAGCTTTAAAATTTGATTTCAATCCACGCTCCCAATCTAGGGAGCGACCTTGGTCTTGTTGGCTTTCCATTTCTGATAATGTTTATTTCAATCCACGCTCCCAATCTAGGGAGCGACATCATGCATCCACGTGGATTTAAATGGACCGAGGATTTCAATCCACGCTCCCAATCTAGGGAGCGACACAAAACGGAGGGCGAGCAAATGAACGATGTCATTATTTCAATCCACGCTCCCAATCTAGGGAGCGACGATTTTGTCGATGTCCGTTTCTTCGCGCACGATATTTCAATCCACGCTCCCAATCTAGGGAGCGACTTTGCAAAATATGAGTTGATGCAATATACCGGCCTATTTCAATCCACGCTCCCAATCTAGGGAGCGACACCCGGATTGCAACAGGCAGCTGCCGAAAAACTATTTCAATCCACGCTCCCAATCTAGGGAGCGACCTGCAATCAATGGAAAAGCATGCTGGTTATGTTCTATTTCAATCCACGCTCCCAATCTAGGGAGCGACTGATGACATAAATGGCTAAATTAACAGCAAAACAAATTTCAATCCACGCTCCCAATCTAGGGAGCGACTTAGGAGGGGAAACAGTGAGTCCTAACCTGGAATTTCAATCCACGCTCCCAATCTAGGGAGCGACAGCGAGATATAGGTATACGTATCGAATATAATACTATATATTGATTTTTCTTCTTGTTAATAGAATTATCACATGTTTATTTAAACTTTTATGAGAGGTGAACCACCAATATTTCACGCGAACCCCCCGGTATTATTATGTTCACTTAAGGTTCGCAGCTAAAAAATTAAAGGTTTATCGACTTTAATTGCCGGTTTAGCACCCATATGTTTCACTTTAGTATCATGATTATTACCTAGTCGGTAATAACGCAAACTATCAACTGAGGGGTCTATAATTTCTTCAAGTGCAATTTGCAGTTGTTTTAGTTGGGTACTATCAACTATGCACTCAAATACAGAGTTTTGTACACGAACACCATATTCCTCACACTTTTTGGCAACTTTTCGCAAACGTTTTTTCCCGCTTTCAGAAGATGTTTGCACATCGTATGTGATTAATACTAACATTTTTTAACACCTACCTTACTAAAATAGGGGGATATGCCTCAAGGTCTCCGCGTAGAAAGCGAGCCAATAATAACGCCTGGATATGGGGGATTAATCCCCAAGATACTTTTTCTTTTAAGTAGGGATGGGTGATTTCTAACTGCTTTTCCTTTTGCCAAAGCTGTAAAAAATTACGGCGGGCTTCATCTGTAAGGATTACTGCCTTATTTTCTTTAGTAACAAAGTCTTTACTGTTTATCTGTTTACGATTGATTATCTTCAAAACAAACTTATCGGCTATGGTTGAACGTAATTCCTCCATTAAATCTAACGCCAATGATGTTCTGCCTGGTTTGTCACGATGTAGAAACCCTACGTAAGAATCCAGCCCAACTCCTTCAAGTGCTGCAGCCGATTCTGATGCAAGTAAAGAATAGGCAAAAGATAGCAAAGCATTTACAGGATTCAAGGGAGGCCTGCGAGTACGTTCGCGAAAGAAAAATATATCTTTTTGATGTAAAATGCATTCATCAAATACACTGTAATAAGCATTTGCTGCATTTCCCTCAATACCACGTAGTTCATCTAAATTATTGCAGCTTAAAGCCTCTTTTCTAGAATCATGTAATCTATTCACTATTTGATTGATACGATTGACATCAACCCTTAAAGCATGGTCTCTAGTTGTTCTTTTCAGCAATTGTTCACTATTAAAGATTTTCCCTACAATGAAATGTTTAGCAATTTTAGTGCTTTCCTCTTCATGATCTGAAACACGATACTGTTTTTTTCTTAATGTAACATTGCCATTTATTTTACCAGTTAGCCGACCCCGGAAGCGTCCACTGTTTGTGAAAAAAGTTAAGCTTATGTTTTGCTCCATACACTCACTCATTAGTGCAGGGCTTGCACCCTGGTGTCCAAAAGTAGATATTGCTTCGATGTTATGAAGTGGAATACGTGCAATAGACTTATTATCTTTCATCAGGTTGATATTTTTCCCTTTTAAAGCCAAATACATATCAGGTTCAGAGACATAAACGGTGTTTAATAATTGTTTCAATCTGTCAACATCCTATTCATATACGTAGATACTTTTTCTCTTTCTAATAACTTTGGTAAACATAAATTATGCAGAGAGCAGCGTAAACAATGTTTCCCTGTTTTTACGCGAGGAGTGTATCTTCTATGATAATAATGATGCATTTCTTGTACCATTTTTACGACGCGTCTCTTCATATCCTCGTTGATCATAAAATTTTCACGACGTTTTGTTTCATTATAGAAAAGCGCTGCTTCATGAATAGTGGTGGCTAGCATTTCCTCTAGACATATAACCTGTGCGACTAATTGTAAAATATCAGCATCATGTTTTTTTGGCTTTCCACGTTTATACTCTATTGGTTTTGCACGATAAAGATTTTCTTCTTGATCGAGTGGAATACCATCCTTATCTTGAATGAATTCAACCATATCGCATACACCGCTGATACCCAATTCTCTTGAATGGACTGGTAAAGCACGGACATAAATGGTTTCTCCTCTTTTTTCTCGTATAAAAGGATTATCTGCCTTTTCGTGAAGGTAATTACCTTCCACTGTTAGTACATTTTCTTTCCACTCTTGTTCAATATGAATCAATGCCCATTGTCTCTTACAGAAGACAAAATGCTGAATGCCTGAAAGTAATAGATATTCATCTTCTTTATAGTCCGTCATATTCCTCGACAGCCAATCCATCTAATTTATTTGCAGTAATTTTATAATTTTGAATAGACTGAGGTAAATCATTTTTAACTCGTTTCACATTTACTGTGCGATGTACAGCAGCAGAAGAATATTGACCCAACTTCGAATTATGCTCCCACCAAAAAACTTTGTTTACCTCCATACTGCCATCAGGTCTTGCAGAAGACGCATCATTCGCGAAAAGTGTTTTTAAAGCTTCTTTAAGTTTTTTAGCATCTTCATATGTAAATCCTGTTTGTTCAGCGAGTTGTGGATTGATACTGCCATAGAAGACATAGACTCCAAAATCGACTCGGTGTTTAGTTCCCATTGTATCTGATGTTTTTTGACCGGGATCTTTCTCGTTAGTTATGGAATTAGCACTTTTTGTTATTTGCATACTTGATATATCGACAGGTTCAATACTTGTTGCAGTGTGTACTGATACTGGCCCTCTTATGCCTATAGACATCTTGGTTCCTTTAAAGGCAAAGACTTGTCCAAAAGCACGCACATCATACCAGGTGTTACTGGCAATCATTTCAGCTGTTTGCTCATCAGTACCAGTTGTTTTAGATTTTGTTAGTAGCTTTTTCAGTTCGTCCACAGAATCAACGCGATCTTTAATGCTACGAAATTCATCCGATCGTCTTTCGTCTGACTGCACAAGTATTGATTCTCCCTCATCCTGCAGACGATTTCTTATTTTTCTTTTAAGAGCTACATCTGATACCTCTCCATGTCCATGAAAATCCTGACGAGGTCTGTTACCGTTGAGTGGGTCACCATTGGGATTAGCTTTATCGACTGTAAATACAACTGCGAAATCAATCTTATGATTCAATGTTGTCATTTTTATTATCCTCCTTTTTCGTATACATGTTTTGAATTTGGCTACTGTAGCCAAGTAAAAATATCGGTTTGAGAGAATCATCGGTCATTTGTTCAGTATTTAATTTGTTTTCAACTTGTTGTAAAAGCATTGCGTAGTAACTCGTATTATCACTTGAATTTTCAAAATATGGCGCCAACTGTTTGCGAATAATCATCCAAGTCCGAGCTGGATGCTGTGAAAAAGCATTAAAATAACGGGTTGCATTGGTAGCTCTTTTATCATCACGTTTTTCAAGAACTCTTTTTTCCATAACTTCTGCAATACCAAGCAAACGACCAAATAAATAATCACGTGAATGATTGTCTTCTTGTAATGCCACTGTGTATCCCTCACTTTCATATTGTTTATTAATGAGTGCACATGCAATATGGAGTGTTGCCTGCCAAGAATCATTAGAATTGGTAAAACTAAACGGATTTTTAACGCGATTATAGATCATCCGTACAATATCTTTGGGAAGCGGTTTTTGTTCGATGATACATGGAAGTAGCCGTGTATATAAATCTTTTTTGGCTCGGCTATCTGCTTTACTGCCATAAACTGCTTCGGCTATTCGGAACGTAGATGGGGTTCCAACATATGATTTTGTGACATTTGTACCTTCTTCTTTATAACTTTGAATCCAGCGACACGTCATATGCCATTTTATGATGGCATTATAAAATAAATCAGCACTAAGCTGTTGGTAATAGACGATGGCTAATCTTCCTTTGGTTGCTGCGTCAAGTGCTATAACTACTACATTTTTGAGATTTTCTTTTTCTAAATTATGTTTCATTCCATGTAAGGCTTTGTTCAGCTCTTCACCTACTACGTCTTCTGTTAAAACTTGTTCTTTACTTAAAGCCAGTAAATCTTGAGCAAAAATATCATCTTTCATTAATTCTTTTGTGTTGTCAAAAGGATCAAGTACATCAGGCTGTTCTAAACCAAAAGAGACAAAGTAGCGTGAATCAATGTATGTTCCTTGTCTTTGAATCAGCCATCTTAGCGCATGGTGTGCTTTTTGTGACACATTGTAGCCAATTTGTACAGCTTCTGTCGCCTCAGCAAAACGGCCACGGAATGTATACCCAGAGTGATCATTTGCTGAGATTAATTTGGCCATATCACCAGCATTACGAATGCGAGATCCATGTTGAGTCGTTAAGGTTGTTTGTTTCCCTGTCACATAACAATAACCTTGTTTCTGATCATGTGAATTTTCTAGGAAATCTATAAAGTTATTAAACAATATATGATCTTCCCATACAGCAGGGTCATCCGGAGATTCATGTAATACATCAAATCTTACAAAAGCTGAAAGAGCGCCTTCCGATACTGCTTTATAGATTTTTGGCTTTTCTTCTTTTTTGTTTGCAGTCCATTTGTCAATCACTTTATTATTGTCATCCATAGGAAGAACTTTTTCGTTAACTAAATCTTGTATTAGGGTTCCCTTTGAAATATACGAATAGATTGCTTTAACTTTTTTAGGAGCATTTCTTGCTTCAGCCCAGTCTTTCATTTGTTTACAGTAATCGTTATAATGTCCCTTGCGTTTTGCTTCCCCTCCATAGTTTACATAATCTCCTGCGACATATTGTAATTTATCGTGCAGAAAGTGGGGGGCACTGGTGCTCGCCCTGTTTGCCGATGCTGTTGTTGCCGGAACTATCGTCCGTGCATTTTCTTTGTCAATGACTTTTGCATTTTTAAATTCACCTTCTGAAGTGATTAAGATCTCTATTTGAGCACTCTGCATCACATGTGAAACCGGGAGCAATGTTATACGTTGTTTCCGTCGTTCTTCAAATTTTCCAACTTGTGATCCATTGCGTTTATAAACATCGGCTAATTGCTGCATCCAACTCATCGCTTCACCTCCTTAAACATCGTTTCATACTCCTCATCAACTGGAGTGAAATTTGTTCCCTTCTTAAAGTGTTTCATACTATCTTTGTGTATTGTTCTAACAATCTCGCAATTCTCGGGACGCTTGAATGAAATAATCCCGTTTTTCATGGTTGGCATCCATAAACGTGCTTGAAATAATTTTTGATCCCCTTCATCTGGGTAGGTGAATCCATGAAACATCGGTCCAAAGCTAATATCACCGTAATGATCATAAAAACTTTCGCCTTCCCCAAAAGAACATGCTTCAATGTATCCCTGACATTCTCGCGTTCCTAAAAAGATATCCCTTCGTCCTCCTCTTTTAGTGGCGCGAATTGCGATGTTATGATGCTTGTGTTCATTACGGTCATAGGCGAGGTCTGGTCTATTCTCATTAAATTCAAAATGAGCCCGGACTTGGTACGCTGGATTACGTAAATACGTATAGTACATTAAATCATTATCACTGTTTTGATATTTTATTGGGCGAATCCCTTTTACTTCCGTTTGAATCGCATTCATCACGCGAACTTCATCAACATACCATGTAATAGTTGGTTTCCAGTAAATCGATTCCACAATTCCTTTCAATGCTTGATATGTTGGTACTTGATACGTGAATTTTTCTCCGCCAATCTTTGTTGTAGGGTCAGTGAAAAGGGCATATTTACCATAAACAATGAATTCAATCTGATTTCTCATTATTTTCACCTCCTTAAAAGGTATAGTTATCTAATGTTGCTTCTCCTTCTAACGAGACACCATATTGTTCGTGATACGCCTTATCATTCAGACAAAAGATTGCCTCATTAAAGAGCGGTGTAACTAAATTCTCAGAACTTAATTTTTGCAATTCATAATCATAAAGGTTAACACTGTACTGTTGGGCTTGTTTTAACAATTGATTAAATAGTGTATGGTCGTTTATGTTTTCATTTAAACGTGCAATAATATTTTTACCTTCCCCAAATGGAACCAGAACACCCGTTGTAGGTGAAGATATGGCTTCAAAATATCGTTCTATCGTTTTGAACATTCCCGTGGATTTTGTCTGTGGGCTTTGTTTCGCTGCGAACGACCCATTAAGCAGATCTATTAATTCATAATCTAACCTTTTTGGGTTTCTCAAAATTTCGCGAGAGGCTTCTGCCTGAAAATGTGAGAAGTATGTTCTAATCGTTTCAGGATTTAATAACATCTCGGCGTATTGAGGATTAGACAGAATATAGTTTTCTGTTACTTCCCCACCAATACGAATTTCTGGTAATTTAGAAAGATGTTCATCTTTTGCGCGTATAAGATATACGTCTCCAATCTCTACTTCTTTATTTCGATTACAACGCCCTGCTGCCTGGGCAATTGAATCTAGGCCGGCTAGAGACCTGATGACAGATTCAAAGCTAATATCCACACCAGCTTCAATAAGCTGCGTGCTAATGCAAATAACCTTTTCTTTCCCCAGTTTTCCTTTAATTTCTGCTAGCTTTTCCTTTCGATGTGAGGGACACATAGATGTACTTAAATGGACAACATAAGCTTCTTCTTGTTCTGCTAGACGCTCGTATAACTTTCTTACTACTGTTTTTGTATTTAATATTATCAATACCGAATCTACTTTCTGTACAATCTGTTCAGTAAAATTTCCTATTTGATCGACATCCCACCCTTCACGTTCTACTTTATTGTGGAAGGTTACCCGTCTGAACGCATCTACTACTCTATTAAGGTTTGGTACCATCTCTGAATTTTCTTTTAGTAGAATGGGATGGTTCGATTTATCTATTGCGGGTTGTGTTGCAGTGCATAACACAATGCTGCTGTTCCCTACAATATGTAGAAAGTTCACAGCTGCATTAAATAATTCGGAGTGTTGATAGGGGACAGATTGCACTTCATCAAAGATAATAATAGAGTTAGTTAAATTATGTAATCGACGGCTTTTTCTTGTTCCTTTTTGAAAAAAGGCATCCAAAAATTGTACCATTGTTGTAAAAATAATCGGATAATCCCAATTGTCTCTTCCTAATTGGAGATTCTTGTGGTTCTGTATTTGATAATAATCCATTTCCTCATCCAAGTTATCATCGTCTATTACATTGGCATGGTGCTCAAGAACAGCTTCAGGCTGCTTAATAATTCTTCTTACAGCTTCTGCATTTTGCTCCAGTATCGTTGTATAGGGTACTACATAAATAATGCGGGATTTATGATGAGTTTGGGCATGTTTTAGTGCATAACGGAGACTCGCAAAGGTTTTACCACCACCGGTTGGAATAGTTAATGTATAGATAGCTGAAGATTTGTTAGCGAATTGGTCACAACTTTCTGATAAATCATTGCGTAATTGATTTATTTGTGTCACTTGTTGGTGTTTCCATTTTGTAACCTGGGCCATAAGCTCCTTATACCCATCCTTGAATACGTTCTCATTTTCGGGCGACTGGTTATTTTCTTCATTTTCCTCAAAACATCTGGTATTAGTCCGATCAGCATCAATCAAACAACTAAACACTAACTTTTGCATCAAGTTCAAATAAACATTAGGTTTTGCGAAAGGTTTTATACTTTTTATGAATGCCCTAAATTCATTGGTAGCCTCTTCGATAAGAGCCTTCACTCTTTGTTCATTTCCTTCTATCGATTCAAAATTCTCAACCACTTCATCATAGTGAGGTAGTTCTACATTGGTTACCCGCCTTAAATAGTCAGAGGGTTTTAAGTCAAGGTGTATAAAATTCTGCAATCCCGAATGGTGAGATAAAATCGCCATGCCAACTGTTTCAACCACGTAATTCTGAAAGGTATTTTGATTATAATAACGATCATATAAGTATTTGGCACCTGCAGTAGAATGGTCTATTTTTTTCTTGGTAACTTCTTTTTTGAAAACGGCATTTTGTAAATAAGTTGTAAAGTGTTGTGTGAATTTACCCATATCATGTAAAAGTCCTGCCAATTCCGCATGAGCTCCCAAGTTTACAGAGTCGCCATATTCACGTGCGATTAAAGATACCTCTTCTAAGTGCGATTGAACAGATTGCTCTGCATAGTCACTATTCCTAATATGAGCTAGTAACAATTCATCCACCTCCATTAAAATAACCTAGTATAAAACATTCTATAACTATGGTAACAAAACTTTTGTACATCGGATATATAAATATGGATAAATTTACTAAAATATAGGTAAATAAGGGTAATTTCTTATAAGAGAAAAGTATTGGTAATCCAAATATAGTGATTATCGTTTCCTCAACCCTGATTATTGATGAATTGGGGTAATTGAATCTATCAACCAATGAAGGACATTATTTATTTCAAGTAATTAGTCGAAGGTATGAAAATAGTTCGGTCATTTTAACGTCTAACAAACCTTCAGCCAGTGGGGAAAAGTGTTAGGAGAGGGAATTATTGAGACAGCAATTAGATCGGTTCTCCATCATTCCAGAGTATTTTCTGTCGAAGGGCCAAGCTTTCGAATGAAAAACAAAGCCGCCGAATAAGGCGGTAGCTTATAATTTTAACCTGCCGATTTTGTAGAAAATTAAACGGCCTTGACACCATTGTTCCTGCACATCTTCCTTGTTTTCACCATTTTTTATAGTAATTAGTAATTTTTTACTTTAATAAATTGATATGATAAGATAAACGCACTTCTTTATAAAGGAGAGGGAGTATGTGATGTAGAAGAAAGCATCTAAAACAGAAGGAAATTTAAAAAGTACAGCTCCCAAGAAAAAGAAAAAACCGTATACCCAAGCTAATAGGTGTTTTTTTCTGAGGATTTATAATAATTAGTCCAAATACATAATGGTCTACATATTCGTCGTAAACTAATCGCTGAGATGGATAGATTACCCGCTTTTATTTTCGATTTCCTTCCTAACTAAAGTTAAGGGTTATTAAAACCAAAGTGATAAAAGCAATAACAATAGCTGTTCCAGCACTAACTTCCAAACGAGTAAAAAAGTTGAATACTTCTATTACCAAAAGACTTAAAACAAATACCATAAAATTTATAAAAGTACGCGAATTATCTTCGTTAAGGATGAATTTTACTGAGAAAAAGTAGATTCCTATTACACTAATTGATATGCTCCTTATCATTTTTCGAATCCACAATGTGAACCCCAAATTCCTTCGTCGCCAAGATAATGAATAAATTATATAAACACCGTTTAGCTTTTTACCTTTCCGTTCCTCTCAAGTTGCCCGTGAAGAAAGTAGTAGGCAAATAGATTGAAAATTCTTCACTGAACGTTAACTTGCCGTTAATACGCAGTCAATATCTTTCTACTAAATTAGTAATTGAAATAGGATTTGAGAGGAGAGGTATGATGTATAAAAGATTGGGTGTTTTAGCTTTAAGCGCAGGTCTTGTATTCTCAGGATCAAGTTTGGGTGTGGTAGATGCAGCGAAGTCTGATCAAGCTGGTGACAAAGGGAAACCGAATAATGGAAAAGTAGAAAATGTCATCTACATGATTCCAGATGGGTTTAGCTCGGATTATGCTGCGAATTACCGTGTGTATAAAGGCGAAGATGCGATATGGGATGCGCATTTAAAAGGGATGTACACAACAAATTCTGCAAATAGTGATATTACAGATTCTGCAGCAGCGGGAACGGCAATGGCAACTGGTGAAAAAACAAACAATGGGGTTATCGGGCTTGATCCAGAAGGAGAAGTGTTACCGACTATCCTTGAAAAATCTGAATCAGCGGGTAAATCTTCTGGTTTAGTAGCGACCTCAACGGTTACACATGCTACTCCTGCTTCTTTTGCAGCACATGTAGATGATCGTAACAAGGAAACGGAAATTGCGAGACAACTAGTTGAGAGTGAAGTAGATGTAATACTTGGTGGAGGAAAAAATAACTTTCTTCCATCCTCTGAAGGCGGAAACCAGGAAGAGCGTAATCTAATAGAAGAAGCAGATGAGAAAGGATTTAATTTTGTAGAAACGCGTGATCAATTACAAAACATAGAAGACTTGAATGTTGAAGATGGGGACAAATTGTTAGGTCTATTTGCAGAAGATGCACTTGCTCCTGAATTACATCGTGGGGAAACAGAAGAGCCAAGTCTTGCTGAAATGACAGGACAAGCTATTGATGTTTTAGAAGAAGATAAGGATGGATTCTTCCTTGTCGTAGAAGGCAGCCAAATTGACTGGGCTGGACATGACAACGATGCGGCATGGGCAATGTCTGATGTAGCTGCTTTTGAGAAAGCGGTAGAAGAGGCATTGAAATTTGCAGAAGAAGATGGGAAAACAATGGTTGTTGTTGCTGGGGACCATGACACTGGTGGAATGACAACTGGTGCAAATGAATCGATGGAATTAAGTGCTGATGTTTTAGGCAATGTAACCGCCACTGGTGAATACATGGCCGCACAATTAAATGAAGAACGTTCCAACGTAAGGGAAGTAGTGGAAGAGTACACAGGGCTAGCGTTATCAGAAGAAGAGGTACAAGCCATTGAAGACGCAAGCAATCCTAAGCTTGCAATCAATACGATTGTAAGTAACTACGCAAAGATTGGCTGGTCAAGCACCAATCATACTGGAGCACACATTCCACTTTATGTGTATGGACCGCAAGCAGATGAGTTTGTAGGATTCCATGACAATACGGATTTGCCGAAAATGATTGCGGATGTTATGAAGTTAAAATAAGTACTACAGGGAGTGCTAATCGATTGTGATTAGCACTCTTTTTCTGCAAAAAACCACAACTCCCTATAACTGAATGATCTATCTATGTATTTTCTCAAGAGCAGTTATTGTTATCACCAATATATCGTAACGGAGGCTTCTCAGGAGTTCACGGAACTTTTGGGAAGCCTTCTAATTTCATTGCTTGTGTATACCGTAAAAAAGAAGGTGAAAAAGGCGATTATTGAAATGGATCGCCTTGTGCTGGATAATGCGCCTTCATGGTCGTAGGGAAAGCGGGAGAGTGCTCTTCGTTTATTCTTCCGTTTCCAAGTCTAAGAATGTGCTAACTTCTTTTACATAATCAGCAAGCGGATAGGATTTGTATAGACGGCCTGATAATCGGATCGGGTCTCCAAAAAAGTACCTTTCATATTGCGTTTGTCTCGTTCCGAATGAACTCATGGTCAGGTCCCAGGCTAACCGGAATATTTTCACTCGATCCTCTGCGTTCTTCGTGGCGGATTGGAGATATTGATCGAGATCGGATCGGATAGAGGAATGAAATGCATTTTCCGTAGGCAAACCAACCAGTCCGCTGGCACCAATCGATTGAATGATTTCAGTGAAGCGGGGATAAATTTTTGGGAAGATGTTGTTGGCTACCTGGAGCGGAACAACATTTGGGCGCATGGTACCCCACTTGTCTAAAGCGGCATCATGTTCAGCCTTCTCCAATAGAGCTTTCATTGTTTCAAGTCCGACGATGATTTCTGACAGTTTATCTTGAATATGTGGATACTCGCTCACGTTAATGGTTTGTACTAGAAGCTCTGCCAGCCCTAAAATGAATTCGGTTTTGACAATTTGTCTGATCACGGCTTGATGGGACGTAAAAGCGTGAAAAGAACTTTGGAAGGCTAATTCTGCAGCTGCCAGTCCATTGTCATAATAGAATACCCGATTCCATGGTACGAGTACATTGTCGAAAACAAGGATGGTATCCATTTCTTCGAACCGAGAACTTAGGGGGTAATTGAAAAGAGAATCCCCACCAACAAATGACTCTCTGCAAATAAATTTTAAACCTTTCATATCTGATGGAATAGAAAAGGCAAAAGCTTCCTCTTCATCTAGCAAAAAATTAGGAATACTAGTAACGAGTACTTCGTCGGTTATTCCCCCTTGTGTAGCTAAAAGGCGTGCACCTTTAATAACGATCCCTTCCTCGTTTCGATCGATCACCCGGGCGACAATGGGTTCTTTCTCAGAGGATTCATAATAGGTCTTGGAACGGTTTACTTGAGGGGAGACAAATGTATGGGTGAATGAAAGGTCTTTTTCCATCGCCATTTCATATAAGGATTGGATATTTTCCGGAAAACAATTGGCTCTTCCTCTTAATACAGGAGAAGAAGAGGCGAAACTCATCACAGCCGAATTGAGGTAATCGGGACTTCTTCCCATAAAGCCTCCCGTTTTTCTTGCCCAATGCTCACTTAGCTTTCGCCTTTTTAGTAAGTCCTCCTTCGTTTTGGGCTGCAAGAAGGATAGCCCGACAGAATCCCCCGTCTTTGGTGAAAGAAAAGTCATCTCATCTTTCAATGCAGGATCATGCTGCATGTCATATAGGGAAGCCTTTGTCTGAAGGATCCCTTTAAAGGCAGGGTGCTCAGAGATTTTCCCCTGAATCTTTTTTCCATCTAGCCAAATTTCTGTATTTAGCTGATTTATCCGGTTAAGAAATTCTGTCCCATTGATAGCTCCCATAATAACACTCCTCTTGAGCCAAATAAACGTGAATTGGTATTTACCCAACATCTTATGCTTAAAAATATGGAAAAGTTAATGGGACAAAAATGAAGGGGGAAATTATTTGTCGCCTCCCAAGCAAATGGATGGGAGCACAGGAATTTGTTTTACAGATAGCACCTGCGTTCTAGAACACTAATCCTTTAGGTGAATATCCTGGTATGGGAGGTATTTCATATGAGAGAGTCGATCAAGCGAATAGCTCAACAGTTTATCATTACGCACTTTCCTGAGTCAGATATAGCCTGGTTAGGTGGGAGCGCCGTTTATGGAAATCTAACAACGGAATCCGATCTTGACTTGATTATCATTGATGAAACAGAAACACCGAGACTTGAATGTTTTCACTTTCTTGGATGGAAAATCGAAGCATTTATTTATACAGCTTTATCTCTGGAGCTTGAATTTCAAACAGCTAGATATAAAGGGATGCCCACCATCATAAAAATGTGTGCAGAGGGTTTACTTATAGAGGATAAACAAGGGGATGGAAAGGAACTCCAAAGAGAGGCAAGAATACTTTATGAACAAGGTCCACAGCTTTGGGATGACGACAAAATAAATGCAGCAAGGTATCAAATCACAGATTTTTTGTCAGACTTTAGAAGTTCAGAAGACTTTGAAGAAAGTTTCTTTATTTTAAATAAGTTGATCAATACGTTAACGGAACTGATTTTAAGGGTGGAGGGGAATTGGTTTGGTGAAGGAAAGTGGGTTGCTAGAAACCTTAAATCATACGATAAAGATCTGTCTGATAAACTAGCTGAATATACAAAAACATACGTGAAGACGAATGATAAAACAGAACTGATAGCATTCATTCAATCTACACTTGATAAGTATGGTGGACAATTATTCGCTGGTTATAAAGGATTCTTTTTTTAGTTGAAAAATTACTTATGAAAGAAATGATAGTAATGAAAATGCTTAGTACCACTACCGTAACTTATGAGAAATTCATCGGCAGTTTTTTTAAAGATTTCTCCATATATGTCTCTATCCGCGTCCACCTTTTTGGCATAACCTACAATATCATTTACTAAAGGAGGAATTTTTATGCCATTCTTCATAGGTGGATTCGGTGTCGGCCCTCGTTACCGCTTCCGTCGAGGTTTTGGTCCTCGCTCTCGTTTTCGTCGGGGTGCTAATTTTGGTNAGCCTTTGTCTGAAGGATCCCTTTAAAGGCAGGGTGCTCAGAGATTTTCCCCTGAATCTTTTTTCCATCTAGCCAAATTTCTGTATTTAGCTGATTTATCCGGTTAAGAAATTCTGTCCCATTGATAGCTCCCATAATAACACTCCTCTTGAGCCAAATAAACGTGAATTGGTATTTACCCAACATCTTATGCTTAAAAATATGGAAAAGTTAATGGGACAAAAATGAAGGGGGAAATTATTTGTCGCCTCCCAAGCAAATGGATGGGAGCACAGGAATTTGTTTTACAGATAGCACCTGCGTTCTAGAACACTAATCCTTTAGGTGAATATCCTGGTATGGGAGGTATTTCATATGAGAGAGTCGATCAAGCGAATAGCTCAACAGTTTATCATTACGCACTTTCCTGAGTCAGATATAGCCTGGTTAGGTGGGAGCGCCGTTTATGGAAATCTAACAACGGAATCCGATCTTGACTTGATTATCATTGATGAAACAGAAACACCGAGACTTGAATGTTTTCACTTTCTTGGATGGAAAATCGAAGCATTTATTTATACAGCTTTATCTCTGGAGCTTGAATTTCAAACAGCTAGATATAAAGGGATGCCCACCATCATAAAAATGTGTGCAGAGGGTTTACTTATAGAGGATAAACAAGGGGATGGAAAGGAACTCCAAAGAGAGGCAAGAATACTTTATGAACAAGGTCCACAGCTTTGGGATGACGACAAAATAAATGCAGCAAGGTATCAAATCACAGATTTTTTGTCAGACTTTAGAAGTTCAGAAGACTTTGAAGAAAGTTTCTTTATTTTAAATAAGTTGATCAATACGTTAACGGAACTGATTTTAAGGGTGGAGGGGAATTGGTTTGGTGAAGGAAAGTGGGTTGCTAGAAACCTTAAATCATACGATAAAGATCTGTCTGATAAACTAGCTGAATATACAAAAACATACGTGAAGACGAATGATAAAACAGAACTGATAGCATTCATTCAATCTACACTTGATAAGTATGGTGGACAATTATTCGCTGGTTATAAAGGATTCTTTTTTTAGTTGAAAAATTACTTATGAAAGAAATGATAGTAATGAAAATGCTTAGTACCACTACCGTAACTTATGAGAAATTCATCGGCAGTTTTTTTAAAGATTTCTCCATATATGTCTCTATCCGCGTCCACCTTTTTGGCATAACCTACAATATCATTTACTAAAGGAGGAATTTTTATGCCATTCTTCATAGGTGGATTCGGTGTCGGCCCTCGTTACCGCTTCCGTCGAGGTTTTGGTCCTCGCTCTCGTTTTCGTCGGGGTGCTAATTTTGGTCCTGGCTTTCGTTATCGCCGTGGCCCATTTATCTATTAATGTTGTCACTTCGCTTTTGATAGTACTATTGCTAATGGCGGTTGAGTATATTCTCTCTATAAATTTCAACTAGAAGATAAGAAACTGCAAAGAATCAATTTAGTAAAGAGAGCGAAATGCTAACACTTTTGCTCAAATCGAGTTTAACAGAGGTTTCCCAAAAGTTTACAGCACTTTTGGCAAGCCTCTTTTTTTCGCGGAGCACACATAGCACTCCCTTTTACTTATCGTGTAACAAAGTATAATTATGAATTGTTTGAACACGAAATACTGCAAGATATAAGAGAGAATGGTCTCGTGTTAAGTCTGTACAATGCAGTGCTTGGGAGGGAATTTAAGCAGCCTTCCACACCGGTTTGTGGTTTACTAAGCTTCCATTTAATTCAAAATTGGCTAAGTCCAATACTACTTGTTACCGACACCTTTCTTTGAGAACAAAAATTTTTTTGGGTGCATAACCTAATAAGGGTAAAAATGAAAGAAAGGGGAGTGTCAAATGGTTAGAGAAGAAGTGCAACAACTTATAAATAACCTCATTCAAATTGAACACATTTCAACAACTTTGTATCTAGCAATGTCGGCTTATTTAGACAGCGAAAATTATACAGGTATGGCAAAGTGGCTCAGACTTCAATCAGAGGAAGAGCGTACACATATGTTGACCTTAATCGATTATTTAACCGGGAAAAATGGGGTGGTGAAACTGAGCGATGTTCCAGCTCAACCTACTGATTTCGGAACACCTCTCGAAACTTTTCAAAAGGTTCTGGAGCATGAGCAGTATGTGACGAACTGGTACCGCCAAGCTTATGATTATATTAAACAAGTGGATCCGCAAACGACAGTCATTATTCAGGACTTTTTAAGAGAACAAATTGATGAGGAAGCACAAGTATTAACGATAGTGGATCGTCTTAAATTGGCAGGAGAAAATTCTTCAGCATTATTGCTTCTCGATCAAGAGCTTGGTCAAAGGCAGAACGGCGCGGCTCCTGCCGGTTAATATTATCCGCTGGGTAAATTAAGTCACCATTATAAAGTAAGCTTCTCATAAGGGTTATCCATATGGGAAGCTTTTTTGTATTGTTGGCCCTATTGGCCGCCTCGTCTTTCTTATCTATCGATGAAAAACAACTTAAAAATCAAAAGTTGGTTGTCGAGACTTTCCTGTTAAGGAGTTTTTTTAGTCAGTTAGCGTTAATATAATAAAACAATAAATGAAAATAATTAATACTTTAATTAAAATTGTTTAATTAATTTATTTACTTTATTAATTTTATTGTATATAATCAAATCAAACAAAAAGAAAGGAATCTAACATGGCACATCCACTACTAACCAATTGTCCCGTATGTTCACAAACACTGAAAATTACGAAACTGCATTGCTCACATTGCCAGACGACTATCGAGAACGAATTTGAATTATTCAAATTTGCTTCTCTAACGAAAGAGCAACTTCATTTTGTTGAAGTTTTTCTCGTATGCAGAGGCAATATTAAAGAGGTTGAAAAAGAACTTGGAATTTCCTATCCAACCGTTCGGGGCAAGCTGAACGACATTGCATCCGCATTGGGTTATGAACGAAAGAAGAAGAAGGAAGTAGACGAGAAAAAGGTTGTTATGATGCTTGAACAGGGAGAAATTACGGCAGATGAAGCAATCAAAATGTTAAAAGATGAATAGGAGGAATGTTAAATGAAAAAGGAGATTGAAAAAGTTTTGACAATGGTTCAAGAAGGTCAGGTTGATGCGGAAAAGGGCGCTGAATTAATTCAAGTTTTAAAAGAAAAGGAACAAGGTACTTCCGTTGAATCAAGTGATACTCCTTCTAAGACTACTAGTTACATGGATAAAACATTAAAAATACGCGTTGTGTCTACTGAAAATGACAACGTAAATGTAAACCTTCCGATCAAGCTGGTTCAGGTTATTCTATCAGCGGGTCACAACATCGCTTCCAAGATTCCTCAGTCTGAACAATATGTGAAAGATATAGATATCGATATGATTCTAGAAGCAATCGAAAATGAACTGGACGGCCAAATTGTTGATGTGAAGTCGGCGAACGGTGATACCGTTTCAATAGTTATTGAATAGAGGGTGCAGAGTATGTTGCGTGTAAAGGTGAAAACAAATGAAGCAAAGTTCATGATACCAGTCCCCTATGTCCTTTTAGACTTCGGCGCTTCCATCTTAACCTCCAAATTATTGATCCGATATGCTAACAGGTGGTCTAAACCTCACCTGGATAAGAAAAATATATCTTTTACGATTCCTTCCATAGATAAAAAAGAACTAAAACGTATTGTTAAAGAACTTAAAAAGAACAAAGGTCTGGAGTTAGTTAATGTGAAAGCTCAAGACGGCACGGAAGTGATTGTGAGATTGTAAAGTGGAGGAGAATTTGGTGTTTCAGATGGAGATACTTCTGCTTCATTCCATCAGCACCTTTTCTCCTGGTGCCTTTCCTATCGATGAGGATAACTTTGTTAAAGTACTTCATTTAAGGCTGCTCAAACGCTTCTTCTTCTGTGTTCCCAACTGGCTTTCCCTGGTTTGGGATTTCCTGAAAGCATAGTTGAAGACATGTTCTTCAAGAAATCATCCAAACACTCAATAAGCCATTTATTTTGTCCCTTTCTTCGTACGTCTTTGCCCGTCGTTTCTCTCCCTTTCACTCACTCCCTCATGGTTGAGCGCAATCTCTACAAGAGACACCACTTTTTTTCCTTCCTACCGCTTCATAACTTAACTCAAACTTCTCCTCGTTAGGAAAACAAATCCTCATAAAGAGTAAAGGCGATGAGGCGATTCTTTCTTGTCGTATCAAAGCTGGATATCAATCTGAAGCTATGATTAAATAATCTTAAGCCCATCATTGACCAGCGTGGTCACTAATGCTAAGATAAAAATGACCAATGTGGTCAATATAATCGAGGGAAGGAGATCACGATTATTAACGTAAGCTTTAATAAATTAAACCCAGAGAAAAAAACACTTATTATTAATGCGGCAATAAAGGAATTTATTCAGAACGGATTTGATCAAGCATCCACAAATGAAATGGTAAAAGAGGCAAAAATATCCAAAGGTTCCTTATTTAATTATTTTAATAGCAAAAAAGATCTTTACGTCTATTTAATTGAATACGGCATTCAGGTGATTGAACGTCTTTATGAACAAATTGATTTAAATGAAACCGATTTATTTAAAAGAATTGAAAATATTGGCTTACAGAAAATGCACATTCAAAAAAAGTATCCTCACGCATTTGATTTCCTGGCTTCCTGCATTCAAGAGGAATCGGCTGACGTAATAGATATTATTAAGAACAAAGTTAATCCTATCTATGAGGAGGGGACAAAGCTAATCTATAAAGATATTGATTACACCAAGTTCCGTGAAGATATCGATATCGAAAAAGCAATTGAAATTCTTAATTGGACTATGTTTGGTTTTGGGGAGAAATCCATCCATCAACTCAATAGCTTTGAAGATATCGGGGAGTTTGGAGATTACTATCTGAAAGAATGGGAGAGTTATGCCCACATTCTGAAGCATAGCTTTTATAAATGAGTGTCATGGTAATTTGGCAATTTACGGTGATGGAATCACAAAACAATGTCCCAAAAGCTTGTTGTGCAATTTGGCCGAAGAGAAGTATTTTTCTCGTTCATCTAAAAAGGCATGACAGAAAGAGCCGATAATTCTATTTAAGGAGTGGCATGGTGATGACAAACATTGTAAGCATACAAGGTTTACAAAAAAAGTTCGGTAAGTTTCAAGCGTTAAATGACGTCAATTTTACTGTGAATGCTGGAGAAGTTGTCGGTTTTATCGGCCCCAATGGAGCTGGTAAATCTACAACGATCCGGATATTACTTGGAATTATCAAACGAGATGCCGGTAGTGCGAAAATATTCGGGAAGGACGTTTGGAAAGACAGCCTTGAAATTCATAAACGCATTTCCTATGTTCCAGGAGACGTGACACTGTGGGGAAACCTGACAGGTGGTGAAATAATTGATTTATTTCTTAAATTGCACGGCGGGGGAGATAAGCGAAAACGCGACGAGTTAATTAAACGATTTGAATTGGATCCCAAGAAAAAAGCGAAGGGGTATTCCAAAGGAAATCGCCAAAAGGTAGGGTTGATTGCCGCATTGGCTGCTGATTCGGATTTATACATTTTTGATGAACCGACATCCGGTCTTGATCCTTTGATGGAGGCCATATTCCAGGAGGAAGTAGAAAAAATCAAGGAAGCTGGTAAATCGATTCTTTTATCCTCTCATATTTTGAGTGAAGTAGAACGTTTGGCAGACAAGGTTGCCATCATTCGCCAAGGTGAAATCGTGGAAACCGGCACCCTCGATGAACTCCGTCACCTGACTCGTTCTACGGTCACTTTGGCAACAAAGGAGGATGTAGCAGAAATGGCTGGTTTAAAGGGTGTATTTGATTTCAACCAAAAAGATAACGAAGCGACATTCTCCGTGGATAACCAACACCTTGATGACATTTTATTAAAAGCAAGCAAATTAGGGGTTAAGAAATTCGAATCCGTCCCGCCAACCCTTGAAGATTTGTTCATGCGTCATTATGAAGGATAATCGCCTGGAAGGAGGTTGACAATCGATGAAGGAAAAACTTGCAAGTTGGCCTACACTGTTTCTGCTTTTTCTAAAACGTGATTGGAAAAAGATCATGGTTTGGGTGCTGGGACTTGGTTTATTTTCAGCTGCTTATGTTCCAGCTTTTGAAGAAATAACCAAAGGGCAGGGGCTAAAGGGAATGTTCGAAACATTACAGAATCCAGCTATGATAAGTATGGTTGGCCCTACGCCTGTCGAAACAGCAGCTGATTACACTTTAGGTGCCATGTATGCACACGAAATGTTACTCTTCTGCAGTTTATTTGCGATGGTCATCGCTGTTTTACATGTGGTAAGTCATACTCGTAAAGAAGAGGATCATGGTCTGCTGGAACTTGTGCGCTCCTTTCAAATTGGTCGCCAGGCAAACTCGCTTGCTGCGATGATAGAAATCCTTTTCATCAACGTTTTATTAGCACTCTTTATTGGTGGAGTGATGCTAAGCTTTGGTGCTGATACGATTTCTGTTGAAGGCTCTTTTTTATTTGGAGCATCCATCGGAATGGCTGGGATTCTCGGTGCCGTGATTGCTTTGGTTATGGCACAAATTATGCCTGCTTCATCTGGGGCAACGGGGTCATCCCTTGGCATCATAGGTTTGCTTTATATCGTTCGTGCGGGGACAGATGTCTCCAATGCTGACTTTTCCATGGTCAATCCTTTAGGATGGACTTATTTAACCTATCCCTTTACGGATAATAACTGGCTCCCGCTCATCTTTGCTTTGATTTTCAGTATCATGATGGTGGTCCTTGCTTTTACGCTTGAAGGAAACCGGGATTTGGGGGCTGGCTATCTCCCTGAAAGAGAAGGACGAGATAGAGCCAAGAAATCCTTACTGTCCGTCCGTGGTTTGTTTATTAAAATGAACAAAGGCGTCATGATTAGTTGGTTGATTGCGTTTGTCATTATGGGAGCTGCTTATGGTTCCATTTATGGAGACATGCAAACCTTCCTTGGAAGTAATGAAATGATGGAGCAAATGTTTGCCCAATCAGGCGTATCGATTGAAGAATCCTTCACAGGAACGATCATGGTGGTCATGATCAGTTTGGTTTCAATTTTACCTATTGTCATTGTAAACAAACTTTTTTCAGAAGAAAGGCGATCGCGCTTAGGTCAGCTTTATGCGACTAAAGTGACCCGCAGCCAATTTTATTGGACCAGTATGGGTTTAGCCGTTTTGGCAGGCCTGGCAGGCATTTTCTTAGCAGCAGGCAGTCTCGGAGGGACAGCTAGCGCAGCCATGGGGGGGAACGAAACGATGGATATGGTTGATTTTTTTGCTGCTGGTTTCAATTTCTTACCCTCCGTATTATTTTTTATTGGTTTAGCGGCATTAGCTCTCGGTTGGGCACCTCGATTAGGTAAAGTGGTTTATGTTTATCTTGGCTACTCTTTTGCGTTGAACTATTTTGGTAACATTTTAGACTTGCCGGAGTGGTTTTCCAAAACGGCCATTCAAAGCTGGCTATCTCGAATGCCATTAGAAGATTTTAATGCTCCAAGCTTCCTTACAATCATCGTCATTAGCATCGCTTTGATGATAATTGGCTATCTGGGCTATCATAGACGGGATTTGATGGAAGGGGCTTAAGTAGGATGATAGAAACACCTCCTCGGTCGAAAAAACGTAACGGCCGACAGAGGCCACTGAAAAACTGAAGGTCTTTGAAAAGTAGAATTTTAAAAAAACGGTCTGTATGGAATTTGATTTCCATACAGACCGCTTTTATCTAATTTCAATGATTTGTGCCCTCTATTCCTTCATGGATTCATCGATAGAATAAATCATTTTTCGGACGTTTTTGGAACGGGAGCGCAATACTTCTTGAAGAGATGTTTGATTGTATCGTGCTTTGGTGTGTGTCGCATCAAGGATGAGAGACTTCGATTGAATCACGCCTTTCTCAAGCGCGACCTCCACGGTTTTTCCCTTCAGGAGATCTAAAAGGTTGATGTCTTTCAGACGTTTACGACGGAAGTGAGCTAGTAAGCTGGGGTCAATGACGTCATTTTCTGGTGCCCTTCAAAGAAAATCACTTCTTTTTCGTTTACCCTCTGTTGATTCCACGATGAGCGATCGGTGGTGACGCCTGCGGGAACAGCGCGAGCCGAAGATCCACTTGGTTAAGTGATCTTCTTGACCAAGTTAGCTGAGGCCGTGCCCGCGGCAAGCATCCACCGATAAGCGATTCGTGAGAATCAACAACAAACTTTAAAATCTCTTCTGGATTAGAAAGGACTTTTTCAGTGG
>NZ_LN611423.1:57101-223989 GCF_000821245.2 Virgibacillus senegalensis | reverse complement strand
CAGAAGAAAGGCGATCGCGCTTAGGTCAGCTTTATGCGACTAAAGT
Organism: Virgibacillus senegalensis; assembly: GCF_000821245.2. GTDB lineage: Bacteria > Bacillota > Bacilli > Bacillales > Amphibacillaceae > Sediminibacillus > Sediminibacillus senegalensis. Next base: position 223,943 of record NZ_LN611423.1, on the reverse strand, counting down.
GACCCGCAGCCAATTTTATTGGACCAGTATGGGTTTAGCCGTTTTGGCAGGCCTGGCAGGCATTTTCTTAGCAGCAGGCAGTCTCGGAGGGACAGCTAGCGCAGCCATGGGGGGGAACGAAACGATGGATATGGTTGATTTTTTTGCTGCTGGTTTCAATTTCTTACCCTCCGTATTATTTTTTATTGGTTTAGCGGCATTAGCTCTCGGTTGGGCACCTCGATTAGGTAAAGTGGTTTATGTTTATCTTGGCTACTCTTTTGCGTTGAACTATTTTGGTAACATTTTAGACTTGCCGGAGTGGTTTTCCAAAACGGCCATTCAAAGCTGGCTATCTCGAATGCCATTAGAAGATTTTAATGCTCCAAGCTTCCTTACAATCATCGTCATTAGCATCGCTTTGATGATAATTGGCTATCTGGGCTATCATAGACGGGATTTGATGGAAGGGGCTTAAGTAGGATGATAGAAACACCTCCTCGGTCGAAAAAACGTAACGGCCGACAGAGGCCACTGAAAAACTGAAGGTCTTTGAAAAGTAGAATTTTAAAAAAACGGTCTGTATGGAATTTGATTTCCATACAGACCGCTTTTATCTAATTTCAATGATTTGTGCCCTCTATTCCTTCATGGATTCATCGATAGAATAAATCATTTTTCGGACGTTTTTGGAACGGGAGCGCAATACTTCTTGAAGAGATGTTTGATTGTATCGTGCTTTGGTGTGTGTCGCATCAAGGATGAGAGACTTCGATTGAATCACGCCTTTCTCAAGCGCGACCTCCACGGTTTTTCCCTTCAGGAGATCTAAAAGGTTGATGTCTTTCAGACGTTTACGACGGAAGTGAGCTAGTAAGCTGGGGTCAATGACGTCATTTTCTGGTGCCCTTCAAAGAAAATCACTTCTTTTTCGTTTACCCTCTGTTGATTCCACGATGAGCGTTCGGTGGTGACGCCTGCGGGAACAGCGCGAGCCGAAGATCCACTTGGTTAAGTGATCTTCTTGACCAAGTTAGCTGAGGCCGTGCCCGCGGCAAGCATCCACCGATAAGCGATTCGTGAGAATCAACAACAAACTTTAAAATCTCTTCTGGATTAGAAAGGACTTTTTCAGTGGTCTCGGCCGACAGGAGGTGTTTTTCCATTGTTGTAAACGCGATGGATAAATGCGGAAAACATTTTCGGCACTTGAAAAGGGGAATCATAAGGGAATCGGGCTGGAATGGTGAAGGTGAGTGACTCCAAACCGTGAAAGGCATCATCCAAACAGAAAGCCAGTCCCTCCAAAATAGAGAGACTGGCTTCCTTGCATCCTTTTCATAAAAGGCGCTTTATTTTACCCATTCATCAATCAAATCCTGATTTTCTTCGACCCATTCTTTTGCTCCGTCTAGCGGTTCTTCGGCATTTTCTGTGTAGTCGATAAGCTCGCCGATTTGTTTATCATCCATCTTCCAATTTTTAAACCATTCGCTTACTTCAGGGTAATCTTCCGCAAACCCTTGTCTAGTTGCATGGTGGATCTTCTCGATACCGCCGAATGTTTCTTGCGGGTCCTCCAGGAATTTCAGATCATATTTGGAAAAAATCCAGTGTGGGCTCCAAAGTGGTGCAACGATTGGTTCTTCAGCTTTTACTGCTTCTCCGATTTCAGCCAACATCGCAGGTTCAGAGCTTGGCAGCAGCTCATAATCGAGATCATAGTCTTCGATTAATTGTTCAGTGACCTCCATCGTCCCTGCACCAGGATCAAAGCCGACGATTTCCCCATCGAACAGTTCTTTATGTTCGTTCAAGTCTTCTACGCTATTCACTTCTTCTAAATAGCTTGGCACGACAAGCCCTACTTTTGCGGTATCATACCAGGTAGCCTCTGAGAAATCGACCGTATCCTGGTATTTCTCCAGGTAGTTAGCATCCTGGACAGGCAGCCATATTTCTAAACTCGCATCCAATTCGCCATCTTCTAAAGCCTTCATCGTCGTACCCATGTCCAGTACATTTAACTTCACATTATAGCCTTTCTCCTCTAAAATGGCTTTCCACATATTGGTGACGGCAATATTTTCAGCCCAGTTAATTTGGCCAATTGTTAATGTTTCCCCACTTGCCTCTGTACCTGCTTGTTCACTGTTTGATTCCCCATTTGTGCTTCCACAAGCTGTCAGTACAACGACCATTAGCAGCGCTAATAGTAAACTAAGTTCTTTTTTCCAATTGTTCATGTTGAAAAAACTCCCCTTTGTTTTTTATATATTAGTTTAAATACATTTAAAATGTTAAATGTATTTAGAAACATTTTAACGTAAAGACAATACGAAACCGTCTCTTTTTTCCAAAGAGCCTTTCATACCTATAGTGGGGTAGTCTATATATAGCTAACCTTCTATAGACTACCTGATCCCTTTTTTGGTTTATTCTTATTTATCTTTCGGTAAAAACTCAAATATCTTTCCACTTCTGATACTCGCAACTAAGTCGTCCAACCAGTGGTAGTAGGTTTTCGAATCTTCTAGTTGATCATAGTATTTTTTTGCGTCTGCAACAATTTCCGGTGTGCTGGCGGAATCTTTTATGACATCGATTAAATCTTCCTGTGCTTCCCCAATTGCTTCCATATTCATTTTCACTTCGCGCTCCCACATCTGACAATAAAACACCATAAAGGAACGGAAGAAATTTTTCTCCGCTGCATAGGTATGCTTTCTGGAACCACGTGTAAATGTCTTTTTCACCATGGCTATCTCCTGGAGCTTGCGGACACTGGTACTCATGCTTGGTTTGCTCATATCTAGCTCCGTACGCATTTCATCAAGGGTCATCTGATCTTTGAAGTACATGGTCGCATACAAATTCGCAGCAGACGGTGTCACTCCATATAAATCCATTGTCTCTGCAATGGCGCCGATGACTTTATCTTTAGCTTCTTCTATTTTGGCTCTGGATCGTTCTGTAGATTCGCTCATAAGGTAGCTCCTTCACGATAAAGTAAAGCGTGTTAAATATTAATCAAATCTTTTTCACAAACTTCATGTTAACGTGTTTAGCTGAAATGTCAAATCAAAATGCTGTAAATCCTCCTTAGTAAATGCCTATTACCATAGACTTCACAACGATTATCGGCTATTTCAATTTTTGAAAAAAGTTAGGACGGATCATTTTTTGACAGCTTTAAAAAGACGTGTTACTATTTTTAAACGTTAAATATATTTTTAATAAACTTAATCAAAAATTGAAAATTGGAGTTGGTTGATTTGGATTTAAAACAACAACAATACATTAATGGCAGATGGGTGGACGCCAACACCGGAAATAAGCGAGATATCATTAACCCATTTAACCAGGAGGTTATTGCTACGGTTCCGGAAGGGGATGAATCCGATACAAGGGCAGCAATCGCTGCAGCCAGAGAAGCATTTGACAAAGGAGAATGGCCAGCTACCCCAGCAACGGAGCGGGGAGCCATCGTAAGGAAAATTGCTGAACTAATAGAAAGAGATAAAGAAGAATTGGCCCATTTAGAGTCATTGGATACTGGCAAAACAGTGGAAGAAAGCCGCGGAGATATGGAGGATATCGCCTGTGTATTTCGTTACTTTGCCGAGCTTGCTGATAAAGATGGCGGGGAGCTGATCGACTCGCCGATCCCTAACTCTATTAGTAAAGTGGTCCGCGAGCCTGTAGGTGTTTGCGGCCAAATAACACCTTGGAATTATCCATTGCTCCAGGCTTCCTGGAAGCTGGCTCCGGCGCTTGCGACCGGAAATACGTTAATCATGAAGCCAAGTGAAATTACCCCACTGACGACGATAAAAGTATTCGAGCTCATGGAAGAGGCAGGGGTTCCTGCTGGTGTTGCCAATCTGGTACTTGGTTCTGGCAGTACCGTAGGAGCAGAGTTGTCTAGTAATACGGGTGTAGACCTTATTTCCTTTACAGGCGGCATTGTTACCGGGAAGAAAATCATGCAAGCGGCAAGCGTGAATGTGAAGAAGCTGGCACTTGAGCTAGGCGGAAAAAACCCGAATATCATCTTTGCAGATGCTGATTTCGAGGTTGCAGTCGATCAGGCGTTAAATGGGGTCTTTTTCCACGCAGGACAAATCTGTTCCGCCGGTACAAGAGTCATCGTCGAAGAAAGTATTCATGATGAGTTCGTAAACGCACTTGTTGAGCGAGTGCAAAAGTTCAAGCTTGGAAGCGGATTTGATGAAGACACGCAAATGGGACCGCTTATTTCAGCTGAGCATCTTGCAAAAGTAGAAAAGTATGTAGAAACAGGTATCAAAGAAGGCGCAACCGTAGCGGTTGGCGGCAGCCGTCCGGATGATCCAGAACTACAGAATGGATTTTTCTATCTGCCTACCATTTTTACAAACTGCACAACCGATATGAGCATTGTGCAAGACGAAGCTTTCGGTCCGATCATCACGGTCGAAAAATTCCGGACAGAGGACGAAGCGGTGAAGCTTGCAAACGACTCGATCTATGGCCTTGCCGGCGGTGTTTGGACTACAGATATTGCAAAGGCGGAACGCTGTGTAGCAAAGATGCGCATGGGTACCGTTTGGATCAATGACTTCAACCTTTACTTCCCGCATGCACCATGGGGTGGGTTCAAGCAGTCTGGGATCGGACGCGAACTAGGAAAGCTAGGGATGGAAGAATATACAGAAACAAAGCATATCTTCCAAAACCTGAAACCGGAATCGATTAACTGGTTCTAAACTATCAATCTATTAATATATTCAAGATTGGGAGGGATCATTACAAGCCCTCCCAACTTAAAGCCCGAAATTCACAGTAAATGATAGAAGAAAAACAATAACTTATAAAATGGAAGAAAGAATGTTGCGTAACCCTTTCTTTCATTTTCAAACACCCAAGGAGGAACAGAAGATGAGTGAATCATATGATATTGTGATTGTTGGCGGCGGCAGTGCGGGTTCCGTACTCGGTGACCGTCTAAGTAAGGATGGAAAAAAGAGTGTCTTGGTTCTGGAGGCTGGACGCAGTGATTATCCATGGGACCTTTTGATTCAAATGCCGGCAGCCTTGCCGTTTCCGGCTGGTAAAAGCCTTTACGACTGGAAATACGAGTCGGACCCTGAGCCGCATATGAATGGGCGACGTATTAAGCATGCCCGAGGAAAGGTGCTCGGAGGCTCAAGTTCCATCAACGGAATGATTTATCAACGTGGAAACCCGATGGACTATGAACGCTGGGGAGCCGATCCAGGTATGGAAACATGGGATTTTGCGCACTGTCTTCCGTATTTTAAACGGTTGGAAAATGCTTTAGGATCACCAGATGATGATCTTCGTGGCCACGACGGACCGATCAAATTGGAGCGTGGACCAGCTAAAAATCCTTTGTTCCAAGCTTTCTTCAACGCAGGGGTAGAGGCTGGTTACTCCCGAACACCTGATGTAAATGGTTTTCGCCAGGAGGGATTCGGGCCTTTTGATAAGCATGTTTACAAAGGACAGCGATTATCAGCTTCACGCGCTTATCTGCGCCCGGCGATGAAGCGGGAGAATCTGACGGTCAAGACGCGCGCTTTTGTGATGAACATCGATTTCGATGGTACGCGTGCTAAAGGTTTGACCTATCGGCGTAACGGGCAGACACATCAGGTTCAAGCAGGAGAAGTCATCCTCTCAGGCGGTGCCATCAATACGCCGCAGCTGCTTCAACTTTCTGGTGTTGGCGATGCCGAACATTTACGTTCCCTTGGCATTAAACCAGTGGTGGATCTTCCAGGTGTAGGAGAAAATCTCCAGGATCACCTTGAAGTCTATGTCCAACATGCTTGTTCGGTACCGGTTTCCGAACAGCCTAACTTAAATAAATTGCGGATGCCTTGGATCGGATTGCAATGGATGCTCGGTCGTACGGGAGCGGCAGCTACCAACCATTTTGAGGGTGGCGGTTTTGTCCGTTCCAATGAGGATGTCGATTACCCGAACCTGATGTTCCATTTCCTTCCGGTAGCGGTTCGGTACGATGGACAAAAAGCGGATACTGCTCACGGATTCCAAGTGCACATCGGACCGATGTACTCGGATGCCCGCGGATCATTAAAGATTCGTTCCAAAGATCCGAAAGAGCATCCGAGCATGGTTTATAACTATCTTTCTACGGAACAAGACAAACGCGAGTGGGTAGAAGCGATCAGAATCACTCGTGAGATTATGTCTCAACCAGCTATGAAACCTTACAATGCAGGGGAAATCGCTCCGGGTCCTTCCGTTCGTACAGATGAGGAAATTCTGGAATGGGTAAGAAACGATGCGGAAACCGCCCTGCACCCGTCTTGTACGGCAAAGATGGGACCAGCTTCAGATCCTATGGCTGTCGTAGACCCGCAAACCATGAAGGTCCACGGGCTTGACAATGTACGTGTGGTCGATGCTTCCGCGATGCCTTATGTCACAAACGGGAATATCCATGCACCTGTCTTGATGCTGGCGGAAAAGGCGGCAGACTTAATCCTCGGACGAAAACCGCTGGACCCTATTCATGCCGATTACTACCGTCATGGAGTACATCCGGCAGATGCAGGTACCGTAACTGGTTAAGCCATGTATGAAGAGAAGGTCTCTATCAAAATGTATTTGCCTGAGAGCAAACAATAGTGATAGAGTGCCTTCTCTTTTTTGTCTGAAAAAAGTCATAGCTATTCGATTCACCTTAGATTTTCATACTAAATACGAAAAAAAACGTGCCTCAGCAGATGAAGATGGTCCTTAGGGGCTATCATATCGTAGAGCCCTTCGTACTGACTATCATCCATGGATAATTGACGGTCTAGCTTAGAATCCCCCCACTTTTATGTTGTGCAAGAAAAAAAGAGTGATTTTCTTTTATAAATCAAAGAAAATCACTCTTTTTAGAATGGCCCCTGTTGATTCCAGCGAGTGATCGGTGGTGACGGCCGGTACAGCGCAAGCCGAAGATCCACTTGGTCAAGTGATTTTCTTATCCAAATTAGCTGATGCCGTGACCGTGGCAAGTGACCACCAACAAGCGGTTCTGCAATCAACAACAAACCTTGACAGCATATTTAGATTAAAAAGTACTTTTTCAGTGGTCTCTCAACAGAGAGCACAAGTTTAAGCCACCTGTTTAATCTGCATTTAATCCTCCGGTTGCACTATAGACATGACCTGTTACATAGCTGGCTTGTTCAGATGCCAGGAAAACGTAAATTCCACTCAGCTCAACAGGCTGGCCAGCGCGCTGTATCGGTGTTTCTGGTGTTTCCTTGCCGAACTTCGGAATGTTTTCCTGCGGCTGGCCGCCGGAAATTTGCAAGGCAGACCAAAATGGTCCCGGCGCTACGGAATTCACCCGTATCCCTTTTGAGGACAACTGCTTGGACAGTGATTTTGTAAAACCGATAATTGCACTTTTCGTTGCTGCATAATCCAATAACAGCGGTGAAGGATTATAGCCCTCTACGGAAGAGGTGGTGATTATGGAACTTCCTTCAGGCATATGAGGAAGCGCTTCTTGAACCATCCAGTACATGGAAAATACATTTGTCTGGAAAGTAGATATGATTTGTTCTGTTGTAAGGTCTGCGATATCTTCTACTGCTTGTTGTTCACCGGCAACAAGTACTAATGTATCGAGCCCGTCCAGCTTCTTAACTGCATTTTGTACCAATGATCGGCAAAATTCTTCTTCGCGTAAATCTCCGGGCAGCAGGACTGCCTTTTGCCCTTCTTGTTCGATTAACTCTTTCACCTCAAGAGCATCTGGTTCTTCAACGGGAAGATAGTTAATGGCAACGTCGGCTCCCTCCCGTGCATACGCAATCGCGGCAGCGCGGCCGATACCGGAATCGCCTCCGGTAATCAGGGCTTTTCTACCTTTCAGCTGGCCGGAACCTTCGTAGCTTTTTTCTCCACAATCCGGTACAGGGTTCATTTCTTTTTGGATTCCCGGCGGGTTCTGATATTGTTTAGGATAATCTTTGTGATAATATTTTTCCAATGGATTTTTTGGCATGTTGACACATCCTTTCCTGTAATCTTGTAAGGACATGTATTTGTCTACCTCGTTATTTGCAAGACTAAACATCTAAGAATTTCTCTGTACTTCCTCGAAATAAATTGGTAGTGTCAATAATTTTGTGTAATGGCATAAGGGTATTCCTCCGGCATTAGGGAGTGTTGTTACTTTCCGGTTCCATAACGCTTTTTGAACATTTATGGAAGGGCCTTTGAGGAAGTATTAGCTTTTTATCTCAGAAACAGCTTAATACAGGATTGACACCGATGTAATACCCCAAGGTGCTTATAGAATCTCTATGAGTATCTTGGTTTTTGTATATGGGAGAAAATTTTGGTGTGAAGGATGTCCAGAACCTCAAATGAATCATTTGAGATTAGCTATAAGCAAGAAATTTTTATAATACATTTCAACCAGCCAAAGTTCAATTTTTATGTCTTCTCTCTTTCTAATGGAAAGCATTGCTGCAACAAGAATAGGGGGAGAAATTGTACAGCTGAGTGCTTCGGGAGAGATACCGGGCCTGATCCGACGATGGCAGATAACGATTTTAGCTTTGGTAAGATCAACCAGGTGTTTGAAGGGTTATACCGCTTGGATAAAGAGGGAAAACCGCAGCTTGCTCTTGCTGCCGAAGAGCCTCAGGTAAGTGAAGACACCAAAGTTTATACATTCACCCTTCGTGATGCTAAATGGTCATACGCCCCCTGTGTATTTTTATAAGGCTCTGAAAACACAACCAGACCGCCAACAAATACCACAGTTGGCTTAAAGGGTGGATACAACGATTCAACATAAATTTGTCGGGGAGTATTGGAAGAAGAATGGAAAAAAATAAAGGGATTTTCTATTAAATATAGAATTTACAAATAAATAATAATAAAGGGGGTGCCGATAATATGTTTGAGAGAATAGACACTATATGTTTAACAGTTAAGAATGTGGAACAATCAAGTGCCTGGTATCAAGAATTGGGTTTTAAAGTAGCCTTTAAAGGAAAAGGCTATCGAGTCTTAACCGTTGGAAATAGTGAAGTTCCATTAACTATTGAAGAAGGAAGTATAACCAAAGAAGAGAATCAAACGTATCCTATTTTTTTCACTAAGGATATTAAGGATACATATAAAAAGCTCCAAGAAAAAGGGGTAGCCGTAACAGAATTAGAAGATGATGGTGACAATAACTTTTTTGATTTCTATGACTTAGACAACAATAAATTGCAGGTTTGCTTCTGGGAATAAAATGAAGGATTGAAATTTGATTCTATTCACTCACATATCGATTGCGTTAGTTGAATAATCCAAATAATAATAAAACGGAACTTCCACAAATCAGGAAGTTCCGTTTTTGTACTAATATCAACTTTAAATGTTAATAGAACCTTCATAAAAATAAGCAAATGTTGAAAAATAACTGGAACTGGAATGAATAAGCAGAGCCTGCTTGCAAACCGTATGGAGGCGTAGAGCCCAAAATAGGGTTTTTTTGTTGACATCTATACCATAGGGGGGTATAGTATAAGTGAGAAAAGAAAAGGAAGTGAATCATTTGGAAGATAAATTCTTGCATGATCACCCAAGTAAACCAAGAACAGAAGATGAAAAGCAAAAAGTCATTAACCGATTAAAACGTATAGAAGGTCAAGTTCGTGGGATACAAAAAATGGTGGAAGAGGATCGCTATTGTATGGATATTTTAGTTCAAATCAGTGCGATTCAATCTGCACTGAAGAACGTGGGGTTCTCTGTGACAGAGCGGCACATCAACCATTGCGTAAGCGATGCGATTAAAAAAGGGGAAGGCCAGGAATCAATTGAAGAATTGATGGGTGTCCTGAAGCAATTTTCCAAGTAGGGAGGGTTGAAGGTGAGTGAAGAAAAGCATGTCACGCTTGGCGTAACAGGGATGACTTGTGCAGCCTGTTCGAGCCGGATCGAGAAAGTCCTCAATAAAATGGATGGGGTAGAAGCCCAAGTCAATTTGACGACAGAAAAAGCGACAGTGGATTACGATCCGGAGAAAACAACAATGGAAGACATCACGAAAAAAATAGAAAATATAGGCTATGGCGTTCGGACGGAAAAAGCTGATCTGGATGTATTTGGGATGACTTGTGCTGCTTGTTCGAACCGGATTGAAAAGGTGCTGAATAAGCAAGAAGGGGTTTCCCAGGCCGCGGTCAACTTAACGACAGAAAGTGCCACTATTGAATATAACCCTGTGTTAGTAAATCCTAATACGTTGATCGAAAAAATACGAAAGCTCGGATATGATGCTAAACCAAAGGCTGAATCCGAAGAAAAACAAACGTATAAAGAAAAGGAACTGCAGGATAAAAAGACAAAGTTAATAATCTCAGCCGTCTTATCCGTTCCCTTATTGTTAACAATGCTCGTCCATTTATTTAACATGAGGGTACCTGATCTCCTGATGAATCCATGGTTCCAATTCGCTTTAGCGACACCCGTTCAATTTATCATTGGATGGCAATTTTACGTTGGTGCCTATAAAAATCTGAAAAATGGCGGCGCCAACATGGATGTCCTAGTTGCCCTGGGTACTAGCGCTGCTTATTTTTACAGTTTAGTCGAAGCGTTGAGGACGATCGGTAACCCAGGATATATGCCGCATCTCTACTTTGAAACAAGTGCGATATTAATTACCCTGATTCTGTTTGGAAAATATTTGGAGACGAGAGCGAAGAGTCAAACAACGAACGCCATTTCTGAACTGCTCCATTTACAGGCAAAAGAAGCCCGCGTTATAAGAGACGGGAAAGAAATGATGATTGCAGTGGAAGAAGTCGCAGTGGGAGACCATTTGGTTGTCAAACCAGGGGAAAAAATACCCGTAGATGGTACCGTCGTAAAAGGGAGAACTTCTGTCGATGAATCCATGCTTACGGGGGAATCGATTCCAATTGAGAAGGACGCAGGGGCAAAAGTAATTGGATCCACCATCAATAAAAACGGTTCGATCGAAATGGAAGCTACAAAGGTTGGCAAAGATACGGCACTTGCATCGATCATAAAAGTAGTGGAAGAAGCACAAGGATCAAAGGCGCCGATCCAGCGATTGGCGGATGTGATTTCCGGTTATTTCGTACCGATTGTAGTCGGTATAGCCATCGTAACCTTTGGCATCTGGATTGTTTTTGTTTCGCCAGGTCAATTGGAACCGGCATTGGTGGCAGCAATAGCGGTACTTGTCATTGCTTGCCCGTGTGCGTTGGGATTGGCCACTCCTACCTCTATTATGGTTGGGACAGGAAAGGCGGCAGAAAGCGGAATATTGTTCAAGGGTGGAGAACACCTGGAAGGAACACATCAAATACAAGCAATCGTTCTTGATAAGACGGGAACCATTACAAAAGGAAAGCCGGAAGTAACCGATTTTTCTGGCGATGAAGAAGCCTTGCAGTTGTTGGCCAGTGCAGAAAAAGGTTCAGAACATCCGCTCGCCGAAGCAATCGTGACCTACGCAACAGAAAAGGGCGTTGATTTTCTGGATGTCGATGATTTCACTGCGATACCTGGCCATGGTATCGAGGCAACCATTTCTGGAAAACACGTGCTGGTAGGAAATCGAAAGCTGATGCAAAATCACCACATAGAGATGGAAAACTATGAAGAAATGTTAGTGGAGCATGAGAAAAATGGTAAAACAGCTATGTTGGTGGCCATTGATGGGAAATATCGAGGGACTGTTGCAGTGGCAGACACTATTAAAGAAACAGCCCCTCAAGCTATTAAGCAATTAAAAGAATTGGGAATAGAAGTTTTCATGTTGACTGGTGATAATGAAAGAACCGCACATGCGATCGCGAGACAAGTAGGCATCGATCACGTTATTGCCCAGGTACTGCCTGAAGAGAAATCAGATAAAGTAAAAGAAATTCATTTGCAAGGGAAAAAGGTAGCGATGGTCGGTGATGGGGTGAATGATGCACCAGCCCTAGTTACAGCAGATATCGGGATTGCCATTGGAACGGGAACAGAGGTGGCGATTGAAGCTGCAGATGTGACGATTCTTGGCGGAGAACTGTTGCTTATACCAAAAGCAATTAAAATCAGTCATGCAACGATTCGAAATATCCGTCAAAACCTTTTCTGGGCTTTCGGCTACAATACAGCAGGAATCCCGATTGCGGCAGTAGGATTGCTTGCCCCATGGATTGCAGGTGCGGCAATGGCATTGAGTTCTGTTAGTGTCGTTTCCAATGCCCTTCGCTTAAAACGAGCGAAACTATAAAGGGAGCCTTTCCGTCATTCGGAAATTCCGCCTAACACAGATGGTTTACTTCTGATGAAACGGGAAGCAGAGCCATATGGATGGCTGCACTAGAATTAAAAGGAGGTGAAAGATCATGGAGAGAACATTGAATGTACAAGGTATGTCCTGTGGTCATTGCAAAATGTCCGTTGAAGGTGCCTTGAAAAATTTAGATGGCGTTTCATCCGCTGAAGTTAATTTAGAATCTGGGAATGTAAATGTTGCCTATGACGAATCAAAAGTTACTTTGGATGCTATGAAAGACGCGATCGAAGAACAAGGCTATGATGTGGAAGAATAAATATTCTTTCGGATACTTAGAGAGTGTGTAAGGTGCCAGTCACTTGCATACTCTCTATTATTTGATATCCTCCTCCCGTGAAGGTCAATAGAATGGTATCTAATTTTCTATTATCCTACCACGCATGGATTCCTTAAGATAAAGGGACTAATTAGACACCATCTTCCCCAGCTGAAGGGGAACGCGCATGCATTTTCGTTTCTGCTCTTCGTTTTATCTCCAGCTTTAAACTATTCCAATCATAAGACCGTTTCCAAGAAAATCTTACTGTCACTTCCTACTATTGGATTGCGGTATACTCCCATTTCTCGATCATCATGCCATATCTGGAAGTACTCCCTCTTTGTTTTTCTCTATGTGCTAAAACATATTTAAGTTGATAGGTTATATAATCAAAATTGTCAAAATGTGTTTTCATCTAAATTTTCCATGGACCTTTGTCCAAACATCCTCCTAATTTTTGAATAGCATGTATTACCAAATAAAAAGGAGGGTCAATATGAGTAACGTATGGCGTAATGAAGATATTTTCGGGAACCAAAAAAGAAGAAGAAATTCTAATAGTAGTGGCCGTAATGACGTAGAAGTTGATAACAGACTGGATGCTGAACTAGACAATGATGTTGATAATGAGAATGATAATGAAAATGATATTAGACTAAAAGACAAAAATACAAATGTAGCAAGGGCTAGAGTCTCTAACAGTGGAAATTCCAGATTAGATGTAGATATTACCGTGGATAGCGATTCACGAGCCCGTGTTCGTGCTAGATCAGATTCGGAATCAGACCAAGATCAAGAACAGGATCAAGATCAAGATATTGATTTTTAAGACGAATGAACCTATAAAAGAGATACTAGACTCTAGTATCTCTTTTATTTAAGGGATGAGGAGGGGTTAGCATGCAAAAACCAGTGGAAAACAATTTAAGAACGCTACTAAAAAATAGTGGCAACTCTGATGTTGACTTGGAAGTTAATATTGATATAGATACGAAAGCCATCGCTTATGGAATTATATGCAGTTTATATGGTAGAGGCGATCTCTCGGAACGAGAGTTGGATAAGGCTGTGCAAAAGTTGGATCGTCTAGTAGAAAGAGACCGTAAAAATAGGAAATCGAATGAGAGTCACCTTCGGGTGAGCAGACCAAAAATATACGATTTTCCTGACATGGAAAGGCGACGTAGATTCTGAGTTATGCCCGAGGATGGTTTTAAATTATAGGGTTGAATCGATGGAAGCCCGCCAAAAAATCAGAATGCCCTCTTAAAGTAGACGTCGAAACGCCCTCTTTATCAACGTACATTTTAAGGAGGGCATTATAGGGATAACCTGAAATATCCGACTAAGTGTACAGCGTCTTGAGCAAAGAATGAAAAAACCCCACAAAAAGTGGGGTTCAATCATTACCAGCCATAAACACCTTCGCACGTATTAGCCTCCGGCTCATAATAACAATGTTCTTTGTATTGTCCGGTAAATGGCTGGCCATACCAGTCAGGTGGACATGGACCATAAGGATTGAAGTACCAAAGAGCGAACTTGGAAGGATGTTCCCTCCAATAATCTAATACTTGGCGGGCTAACCTTTTTTCTGCGCTTCTCGCCCTATTATAAAAGACATTTCCTTTTTGCACAGCTTCGAAAGAGAAGTTTCCACCTTGTACTTGGAAAATGACATCCCGTATGGATCGTAATTCTTCAAAGTCGGAGCAATTCGCTTTCAGCCGATTTACAATGACATTTCCAACCATCAGCATTCCTTGTTTTCCTTCCCCTTCTGCCTCCGCACGCATCATTCTAGCCACTAAGTTCACGTCATTGTCTGTATATTTTACTCTTGCCATTTTTGTATCACCTCTAAAAGCATTCTATGTAAGAAGCCCGGAAAATGCTTTTTTTAATTCATAATACTTTAAAAATTCCTATGAACTTTAGGAAAAAAGCATGGCAAGACGGGGGTTGCTGTAAAAGTCCTTTCCTCTTAAAAATCGCTTATCGTCGAAGCAGCAGGCCAAACTAAAAAGAGCGATTTTCTTTGTGATAAAGAAAGTCACTCTTTTTTCACGTGTACTATGAAAGGAATGATAAGGCTAATAGCTTCTACTAGCTCTTCCAGCGGGTCGCTTAATCAAGAAATTTTCTTTTATCTTTTTATTGGCTCACTGATGTAACAGCATTTTTCATCGCGTTTAAGTGTCTCCCTTTGCTAAATGGTACACATAAAGGCGTCCCGCAGATTGGATCAGCGGTTACTTGACAATGCAGGCCTAAAACGCTGTGTACAAGCTCTGGGGTTATAATAGTATCAGGATCGCCTTGCTTGTAAATGTTTTTATTATGGATGGCTACGATATGATCAGCATATCTGGATGCCAGGTTAAGGTCATGTAAAACCATCACAATGGTCCGTTGTTCACTTTGATTAAGATCATACAACAAATCGAGAATATCGATCTGATGGGTCAGATCTAAATAGGTGGTTGGCTCATCTAACAACAGAATATCTGTATCTTGAGCAAGTGTCATCGCAATCCAGGCCCTCTGTCTTTGTCCTCCAGACAAAGAATCGACTTTCCGATCAGCGAATTCCAGCATGTTTGTTAACTCCAGCGCCTCGTAAACAGCTTTTTCATCCTGTTCCGACCATTGCTGCAGCCAGCTTTGATAGGGATATCTCCCTTGTTTTACCAACTGTAAAACGGTTAATCCCTCAGGGGCTACAGGGGATTGAGGCAAAATGGCTAAGTTCCTGGCGATTTCTTTCGTGGGGGTATGTGCAATATCATTTCCATCTAAAATAACCGAACCCTGTTGGGGTTTTAATAAACGGGCCAAAGAGCGAAGCAAGGTTGATTTCCCACACCCATTACTACCGATAAACACAGTGATTTTTTCTTTTGGAATAGTCAAATCCAATTCCTTAATAATGCTTTCTTCCCCATATCCTAATGTTAACGAATTAGTTGATAGTGCATCCATTTCCATACCCCTTTCATTCCGAATGTAATTACTTGTTTCTGCTTCTGAACAGTAAGTAAATAAAGTAAGGCGCTCCGATTGCAGAAGTGAATACCCCTGCCGGCACCTCAAGTGGTGCAAAAGCAGTCCGGGCAATCAAATCGGCAACAAGGACAATCATACTTCCGATCAAGGCTGAGACGGGTAAAAGCGCTCCATAATTTGCGCCGACCAACCGCCTTGCGATATGTGGGGCCATCAAACCGACAAAACCTATTCCTCCGGCAAATGCCACCGCACCGCCGGCAAGTGCTGTACTTAAAAGCAGTAATATGAAACGGTCTTTTTGAACGAGTCCGCCTGCATTTACCACCAATTCTTCCCCTAACTCCTGGATGTTCAGTCTTCTCGCATAGCCAAACAAAATTATGGTCAAAACGAACACCCATGGTGCGATAGTGATAATTTGACTCCAATTAGCCCCATTCACGCTTCCCGTCAACCATATATTCGCTCGGGAGGCCGTATATATCGGACCTAGAAGCATCATCATGGTGGTGATCGCTTGAACTGCAGCTGAGACTCCAACTCCGATAAGGACGAGGCGTATCGGCGAAATCCCGCCGTTTTTCCTGGCTAAAAAGTAAACTAGGAAGCCCATCGCAATAGCACCTGTAAAAGATGCGAGCGGTAACCAGTGAATGCTCAGTGTGAGCGTACTGCTTCGGTCGCTGAATAGCGCTAGAAACGCTACAGTAGTAGCGGCAGCCCCGCCGGAAATTCCAATAATATCAGGCGATGCCAGCGGGTTGCGGATAATGCCTTGTAAAATCGCGCCCGACATGGCCAGTGCTGCTCCGGCCAAAACAGCTAAAAGGATTCGGGGCATCCTGAATGACAGAACAACTAAGTTATTCATTTCATTGCTTGCACGACCGATTGCTTTTACTACATCCCAAGGAGAAATCAGCATCTGCCCAATGCCAAGACTAATGATCATCAGCATGATTAATAGAAATGACAAGCCAATTAAGATGGCAAACGAATGAAGGTTAATCAGAAAGGATATCTTTCCTAATCGAATGGGGGTATTTTTTTTCATTCGTTGACCCCCCTTCTGGCAATATAGATGAAGAAGGGAACCCCGATCAATGCAGTCATCACACCAACCGGAAGCTCGGCAGGCATAATCACATATCGGGCGCTAATATCTGCAAGCAGTAGCAGCATTGCTCCAAGTAATCCGCTGTAAGGAAGGATCCAACGATAATCGATTCCCACCATCCATCTTGCTATATGAGGGATGACAATGCCGATAAAACCAATCGGGCCAGTGACCGCAACAGCTCCTCCAGCCAAAAAAACGATAATCACACCGCCCCAAATTTTAACCAACAACGTTTTCTGTCCGAGCCCTTTTGCCATGTCTTCTCCCATCGCAAGCACGTTGATATGCCTGCCGATAAGGAAAGAGGCGGCCCATCCAATCACGATGTAAGGCAGTACGCTGAGCAAAATTTCCAAATCCCTGCCTTGAATCGATCCGGCTAGCCAAAAAAGAACTTGGTCTAATGCCTGCTCATTCAAGGTAAGCATCCCTTGTGTCAAAGACGAGAGTAAAGCAGCCATCGCTGCACCTGCCAAGGTGATTTTGATGGGGGTCAATCCTTCACGCCCTACAGACCCGATTACATATACGATGATTGCGGAGACCGCAGCACCTGTAAAGGCAAGCCAAGTTAAGGCATCCAAAGAGGAAACGCCAAAAAAACTAATTCCCAGTACAACCACAAAACTTGCTCCTGCATTAACCCCGAATAAACTGGGAGATGCTAAAGGATTATTGGTTAATCCTTGCATAATTGCTCCTGCTATTGCCAGACTTGCTCCGATTGATGCGGCAATGAGAGACCGTGGAACCCTTGTATCTTGAATGATGATATGTTCCTTCGAACCATCAAATTGGAAAAAGGAATCGAGCACCATCTCCGGTGTGATATTGGTTAACCCCAGAATGATACTAGCCCATAATAAACTGAAGACGATAAACGAACCGATCAGCAGTCCTGTTAGCTTCATGGCGTTATTTTTGATCATAGTTAATTACCTTTCTATGGCTCATTCCGAAACATTCTTATATGGTTGTTAGTCTATTTTAATTGAGAATCCATGTCAATGACTATGAGAATCATTTTCATTTAATTTTAAAAATAACGGAAATTTGATTGATTTTTCTCTAATTATCCTTTAATGTGAATGATAATCATTATCAATTAAATTACATAGGAGGATGTTTTCACATGTTAAAAAGAATTTTTCCATTCATGCTTCTATTCATTACGTTTGTTTTCGTGTTAACGGCTTGTGGTTCTGCGGACGATCAATCAGACGCACAGGAAACGGCCGGAGAGAGCAAGGAAGCAAGTGAAAGCTATACAATCGACCACGCAATGGGGACTACGACGCTAAACGAGACACCCAAGCGTGTTGTCGTATTAACGAACCATGGTACAGAAGCATTGTTATCCATGGGAATTACTCCTGTTGGAGCGGTTAAATCGTGGACAGGAGATCCCTGGTATGACCATATCTCCGCTCAAATGGACGGAGTAGAAGTAGTTGGTACCGAAAGTGATATTAATTTAGAAGCGATTGCAGCGTTACAGCCAGATTTGATTATTGGTAACAAGATGAGACAAGAAGAGCATTATGAGGCATTAAGTGCTATTGCACCTACCGTTTTCGAGGAAACACTTCGGGGAGATTGGAAGGTGAACTTCAAATTGATTGCAGAAGCCGTGAATAAACAGGAAAAGGGACAGGAAGTCCTGGATGAATACAATAATCGGGTGGAAGCGTTGAAAGAAGATTTGGGAGACAAACTTGATACCAAAGTATCCATGGTCCGGTTTATGCCTGAAGATGTACGTGTGTACCATAAGGACTCTTTCTCCGGCATCATTCTAGACGAAATTGGACTGGCGCGTCCGGCACCACAGGATGTTGATGACTTTGCTGCAAAAGGAGTCACCAAAGAAAGAATCGAGGAAATGGATGGGGACGTAATTTTTTATTTCACTTATGAAAAAGAAGGCGATGGACAAGAGGCTGCGGACAAGTGGATTAATGATCCTTTATGGAACAAACTGGACGCAGTTCAAGCCGGGAATGCTTACGAAGTAAGTGATACAATTTGGAATACCGCTGGAGGAGTGATGGCGGCGAACCTTATGTTAGATGATTTAAGAGAAAAATTAGTAGAGAAATAGGAAAGTTACTTTAAAGGTAATAAGATTGGACAAATCCGAGCGTTTCGTTGATTGGATTGTCGCTGTAATGGAACGGTCCCGGTTGTTTTTTCCCCACACTCCTCTATATAATGAAAAGCGTTACAGCAAAGAATAGGGGGAAAAGCAATTGGGATACATAAGAAAGTTTTTGCCAATCATAGCATTGGCATTGCTACTCGCTGCCTGCAGTAATAGCGAAAGCAGCGGGACAAACGATGGAAATACGGACGGAGAGGAAGAAAAAGTTCTTCGGCTTAGCGTTCCTGGAGAAATTCCTGGATTGGACCCGACGATGGCAGACAACGATTTCAGCTTCAACATGATCAATCAAGTATTTGAAGGATTATATCGTCTCGATAAGGAAGGGAATCCGGAGCTGGCCTTGGCAGCAGCAGAGCCGGAAGTAAGTGAAGATGGTAAAGTTTACACCTTCAAGATCCGGAAAGATGCGAAATGGTCGGACGGTTCGCTGGTTACTGCCGAGGATTTTGAGTATGCCTGGAAGAAGGCTGTCGACCCGGACACGGCAGCTGCATATGGGCCGCAGTTTGAGGAGATTGTCGCCAATGCTTCCGAAATTTTAACCGGTGACAAACCGGCAGATGAGCTTGGAGTCGAAGCCCTTGATCAGTATACCTTAAAAGTGACGCTGGAAAATCCGGTTCCTTTCTTCAAGGAATTGTTGACTACGGCTATTTTCTTTCCGCAGCCGGCAGCATTCGTTGAGGAACAAGGAGAAGAGTATGCAAGGGATTCGGAGCATATGTTGTTCAACGGTCCGTTCGTCCTGGAAGATTGGCAGGGTACCGATTCATCCTGGACCTTCGAAAAGAATGAGGAGTATTGGGACAAACAAGCCGTGAATGTAGATAGAATTGAAATGAATGTCGTGAAAGACACGTCCACAGCTGTCAACCTTTACAAAAAGGACCAGCTGGATCGGATCGAACTGACCGGCGATTATGTCAATGAGTATCAAGATAATGAAGAATATCATACTTTTTTGACCGGTGCGACCTCGTACCTGAAAATGAATCAGGGGAAGGATGGGGAAACGACGGACTTGGCCAATTTGCATATCCGCAAAGCGATCAACATGGCAGTGGATAAGCAGGAAATGGTCGATACGATCCTTAATAATGGCTCGATTGTCGTGAATGGCAACGTGCCGAAGGGTCTGGCGGAAAATCCGGAGACCGGAGAAGATTTCCGTGAAGAAAATGGTGACTTGGTCGAATATGACGCAGATCAGGCTAAGGAGCAGTGGCAGCTGGGCTTGGAGGAATTAGGAAAACAAGAGCTGGAATTTACGCTGACCACTTCTGATTCCGGAACGTCCAAGCAATTTGCCGAAAACTTGAAGTATCAACTGGAGTCGAACCTTCCCGGCTTGACGCTGAACGTCAAAAGCGTGCCGCCGAAGGCAAGTATTTCAGCGAACGTCAATCAAGAGTATGAACTTATATTGACCGGCTGGAACGGTGACTACCAAGACCCGCTTACTTATTTGAACCTGTTCATTACCGATAGTCCGGGGAACCACACTGGCTATTCCGATGAAGAGTACGACAGACTTGTCCTGGGAGCGAAATCCGATTTGGCCGACAAGCCGCAGGAGCGTTGGGATGGTTTGCTGAAGGCGGAGAGAATGCTGATAGAGGACAGCGCAGTACTCGTCCCGTTGTACCAGAAAGGCAGTGCCTACCTGCAAAAAGACTATGTGAAGGACTTGATCACCTACCAGGTCAGCGCCGACAATTATAAGTGGGTCGACATAGCAAAATAACAGTTCAAACGATAGAAAGACCATTCTGTTGACGGCAGACAAACAGTCAACAGAATGGTTTTTTAATGGCTATTTTTGCGTATTGGATGTTTTAACAATGGGATGGACATGGTCATTTTTTTACACGACTGAGTTGTCCTTTCCCAGAAAGACTGGTCAGCTTCGGCTGGTGGTGAGGCGCTTGCGCTTTTATCCCGGCAACACGGCACAAAGCAGTATCTGGATAAGTAAATCACAACACTGCACAATCGTTGTTCATCAATCTGGACTGAAAGCGTATACAACGACGTTTTTCTCCGTGCTACAATGAAATCAGCAAGAGGGGGTGATGCAGTTTGGACGATCGCAGTGATCGAATCTTAAAAGAGATACTGAATTATCCTGGAACAACCAGTAAACAGCTGGAAAAGAAGTACAATTTATCGCGACGCCAGCTTGGCTACAGTCTTAGCAAAATCAACAGCAGGCTGAAAGAGAACAAACTGCCCGTCATCGAAAGGACCCGGCAAGGCAAGTTTTTAATCGGCCAGGAAGTATATTTTTATTTCAATCGGGATGCCGAAGCTATCGAGGACGCGGCGGCCATTTTATCGGAAAAGCAGCGCGTGTATTTGATAGCGTTGATGCTGATTAGTAACGAAGATCTGTCCCTTTACCATTTTACAAGTGAATTTTATGTCAGCAAAAACACGATTCTGCAGGATTTGAAGCTGGTGGAGGAGCTAGTCGGGAAATTTGATCTTACCGTGCGCTATTCACGGAAAATGGGCTACCTTCTGCAAGGAAATGAGTTTCAAGTCCGGCGCTTATTGACGTATATCACAAACAAAACACTCGAAATGGTGAATGGCAAAACACATTTTCAAAGCATCACCGGTATTAAAGAAAGTGATATTCACGTACTGACAGAAAGAATTAGTGAAGTGGAAAAAGAGCTCGGATTGAAATTCACTGATGAAAAATTGACCACAATGCCGTATATCCTTTCGTTGGTCATCAGTAGAATCAAGAAAGGATATGTGATCAATTCCTTTTACATCAAATATGAAGAACTGTCCGATACCAAGCAATACCATGCGACGGAAAGAATTTTATCCGATATGGAGCAAATTCCGATGGAAGAGCGCCTGTTTATCACGCTGTTTCTCCTATCTACCAATGTTTATTGGTCGGGTTTTTTGACGGAAGAAACGATACCGAATCTGATGGACGCGCTTAAGCAAATGCTGCGGTTATTTGAAAAGCGTGCTTGCATTACGTTGCAGGATAAGAATCAGCTGCTCAACAAACTCCTTTTGCATGTCAAACCTGCTTATTATCGGATCAAATATCAGTTGACAGAAATGACAGACAATCCACATAAACAGAACAAACAGCTTCAGCAACTCCATCACTTAGTAAAGCAGTCGACTGGGCCATTGGAAGAATTGATCGGATTGCCGATTCCGGAAAGTGAAACGAGTTATCTGACCTTGTTAATCGGCGGGTGGATGACCAGGCAGGGCGACGATATCCAGCAAAAGTGGAAAGCGATCGTTGTTTGCCCGAAAGGTGTATCGGTATCCAGAATGATGTACAGCGAGCTGCGTGACTTATTTCCTGATTTCATTTTTCTCGATACCCTGTCGATGCGGGAATATCAAGACTATCCCTTGGATTACGATATCGTATTTTCCTCGGTTCCGATAAATACGAACAAGAAGCTGTTCATCGCCAGTCCGATTATGGAACAAGACGAAAAGGAACGGCTCAAAAAACAAGTGATGTTGGAGTTAAGCGGTGTGGTGCCATCGGAAATCAACGTCGACGAATTGCTAATAGTCATTTCAGACTACGCCGACATCCGAAATGAGCGACAGTTAGCTTCTGCCCTATATCATTATATCCATCGCGATCCGACTGAAGCGATTAAACGCAACGATCCGGATAAGGATGATTGGACCTTGGCGGAGCTATTGACCCCGGAACGGATAACGATGCAACCATCGGCAGGTTCTTGGGAAGAAGCAGTCCGGATTGCAAGCGGTCCATTGCTGGAGGACGGGGCGATCACAGATGAATACGTGGAGGCAATGCTGGAACCGGAAAAAGACCCTTATATTGTGATTGCGCCAAACATGGCCATTCCCCATGCTGCACCTGACCAGGGCGTGCGGGAAGTCGGAATGAGCCTGCTGCGTTTGGAACAGGGAGTGTCCTTCACCAAGGATTACTCGATTCAGATCATTGTGGTAATTGCAGCTGTTGATAAAAAGAAGCATTTAAAAGCGTTGATCCAGTTGATGGAACTGGCCAGGTCAGAAAAAGGACGCAGACAAGTGATGAAAGCAGATTCCCGTGACGCCGTTTATGCCGTTATTAAGCAATATACCGACACTTATTATTCACAACAAGGTAGCGAGGTGAAGACATGAATGACTTCTATTTTGAAGAAGACAATGTACTTTTAGATCTGGGAGCAGAAAGCTACAAAGACGTATTAACCAGAATGGGGGAGAAATTACAGGAGCTTGGATTGGTCCGGAAGAGCTTTGTCGAGGCGGTAATTGCCAGGGAAGAAGCATTCTCGACAGGGCTGCCGACCAGCAGTCTGTCTGTAGCCATTCCCCATACCGATATCGAACATGTTAAGCAGAAGTCAATCTGTATCGGAGTTTTAAAAGACGAAGTGGAGTTCGGAGTCATGGGGGACCCGGAGGAAACCACGCCAGTCAAGGTGGTATTCATGCTGGCGATGGATGAAGCGCATTCTCAGCTTTATTTGTTACAACGTTTGATGCAAATTTTTCAACATAACAGCATGTTGAAGAAGATCGCTCAAGAGCAGGACAAAACGAAAATCGTCCAGCTTATCAAAAAAGAATTGGATGTAATTCATGAAGGAGGAGAAGTAACATGGCAAAAAAACAAGTACTAGTAGCCTGTGGTGCTGGAATCGCAACATCAACAATCGTGAACAATGCAATAGAGGAAATGGCAAAAGAGCATCAGCTTGATTTGGATATTAAACAAATTAAAATCGCAGAGGTAAACAGCTATGCAGATACAGCGGATGTTCTCGTAACGACAGCGACGATTCAAAAGGACTATCCTTTTCCTGTTATTACGGCCCGGTCCTTCTTGACTGGAATCGGAGTGGAAGACACCAAAAAGCAAATATTGGAAGCACTGCTTAAATAAGACGAAAAACCGGGAGACATATTGGACTTGGGATGGATGAAAGTGCACTTGTGATATTCTTCACAAAATGTGTGGCAGGAAGTTAAAAATAGGGGGGATGATTGTGCAAGGTTTTGTTGATTTTATACAAGGTTTTTTGGATTTAGGAGCGACGGTCATTTTACCGGTAGCCATTTTTATATTGGGTTTGGTATTTGGTCAAAAGCCCGGAAAAGCGTTCCGTTCCGGCTTGACCATCGGTGTAGCGTTTGTCGGTATTTTCCTGGTTGTCGACCTGCTTGTTAACAACCTTGGGCCAGCCGCCCAGGGGATGGTGGAACGGCTCGGAGTCGAGCTGAATGTAATCGATGTCGGTTGGCCGGCAACCTCATCCATTGCCTGGGCCTCGGTTGTAGCAGCATTTATCATTCCGATTGGATTAGTAGTCAATGTCATCATGCTTTTAACCAAAACCACTAAAATCATGAACGTCGACATCTGGAACTTCTGGCATTATACCTTTATGGGAGCGGTCGTATATTCTATTTCCGGCAGTATTATTCAAGGCCTTATTGCAGCGGTTATTTTCCAAATTGCAACCTTGAAAATTGCCGATTGGACAGCGCCGATGGTTAAAGACTTTTACGGTTTGCCCGGTGTGGCGATAGCCACGGGAAGTACCGTTTCCTATGCGCCTGGTATCTGGCTCGTGAAATTGCTGCAAAAAATGCCAGTTATCAAAAATCTGAACGCTGATCCAGATACGATCCAAAAACGATTCGGGATTTTTGGAGAGTCCATTTTTATCGGGCTGGCGTTAGGGGCAATCATAGGTGCTCTCGCGGGCTATGGAGTCGGTGACATCATTGACATCGGCATGGCGATGGCGGCAGTCATGGTGCTAATGCCAAGAATGGTCAAAATTTTGATGGAAGGATTGATGCCTGTTTCGGAGTCGGCACGTGAATGGCTTAATAAACATTTCGGGAACCGCGAAATCAATATCGGCCTCGATGCTGCCGTATTGCTCGGCCATCCGTCCGTCATTGCGACAGCTTTAATTCTCGTTCCGGTAACCGTCATTCTAGCAGTCATTTTGCCTGGGAACGCATTGCTTCCTTTTGGAGACTTGGCTACGATCCCGTTTATTGTCGCATTTATTGTTGGTGCCGCAAGAGGCAATATTATTCATTCCGTCATCGTCGGGACCATCATGATTGCACTCTCGCTTTATATGGCGACAGACATCGCACCCGTGTTCACCCAAATGGGAGCAAATGCCGATTTAGAAATGGATATTGCGGAAAATTCGGCGAGGATTTCCAGCATCGATCAAGGCGGAAATTTAATCAACTGGATTATATGGAGATTTTTCTCCTTATTCAATTAAGCGAATGGAAGGAGCGACTTTCGGATGAAATCATTAGTCAAAACAGACCCCGGTTTCGGCCATTTGGAGATTCAGGATCGTCCAGAACCTGCACCAGGAAAAGATCAAGTGAAGATTCAAGTCAAATATGCCGGTATCTGCGGTTCCGATATTCATACGTATGAGGGCAACTATCGCGTCGCTGTCCCAGTGACGCTGGGGCATGAATTTTCCGGAGTCGTCACGGAAGTAGGAGAGAACGTAAGTGAATTCAAGGTCGGTGACCGTGTCACCTCTGAAACGACTTACGAGATTTGCGGAGAGTGTGCATACTGCCAAACCGGGGATTATAACCTATGCGCAAATCGGAAGGGGCTCGGTACCCAACAGGATGGGGGCTTTGCCGAATATTTGATTGCCCGTAAAGAAAGTGTCCACCACCTACCGAAAAACGTTGATTTCCGTGCAGCTGCCATGACGGAGCCGTTGGCCTGTACGTATCACGCGGTAGAAAAAACAGCCATTCATCCAGGCGATCTTGTTGTCGTTCTCGGCCCGGGACCGATTGGGCTTTTGACTGCCCAGGTTGCCAAAAGCCGTGGAGCTGTGGTCATCATTACCGGATTGGATCAGGATCAGGTCCGTTTAGAAAAGGCGAAAGAAATCGGGATTGATCATGTCGTCAATATTCAGCATGAGGACCTGAAACAATTGATCAACCGCTTAACGGACGGCTATGGGGCAGATGTGGTAATGGAATGCTCCGGCGCCGTTCCGGCGGCAAAACAAGGACTGGATTTACTTCGAAAGAAAGGGCAATATGTCCAAGTCGGCTTGTTTCCGGAGGCGGTAGTTGCCTTTGACCTGGAGAAAATCATTCAAAAGGAGATCCAGGTAGTAGGAACGAGAAGCCAAAAGCATGCGGACTGGGAACCAAGTCTTGCTCTTATGAACGAAGGAAAAGTGAATTCTACGTCGCTTGTCACCCATGAATTTCCGATTACGGAATGGGGTAAGGCTTATGAGGCAATAAAAAGCGGCGAAGCCATCAAAGTGCTGCTTAAACCGGTCGGTTGAAAGAAGCTGAAGGGCAGTAAAAATCAGTGAAGGAGTGGGAAAATGGTTGATAGCTTTTTGGATTTAATGCTCGGCAATTTCCGGATGATCAGTTCCTTTTATTTTCAGTATCAAAGCGTTTTTAACACGTTGATTGTCGGGGCAGCGGTTTATCAGTTATTTTTCCGCAATAAACAAACGAATGAAAACAACCGTGCGGTGAAGGATAGAAAGGATGAGAAGGATGAAAGCACTCAACCTTTACGGAGTGAAGGATCTCCGCTTTGAGCTATCTCCTGAACTTGTTTTGGAACACGACAATGAAGTTATTATAAAGGTAAGAGCGGCAGGTATTTGCGGTTCAGATCTTTCTCGATATAAAAAGCTCGGTCCATATGTAAAAGGGATGACGTTCGGGCATGAATTTTCAGGAGAAATTGTAGAGACGGGAAGTGCTGTTACAGGTTTTAAAACGGGTGACAGGGTTACGGCGTGCCCGGCCTATACATGTGGGGAATGTGAATCCTGTTGTAGCGGTAAACCTTCCCGCTGTGAACAATTGACTATGATTGGCGCCAGGCATCCGGGAGCCTATGCCGAATATGTCAAGCTTCCTGCTGAGCATGACATGCGCCTGCCGGATAACGTTGATTACGATACAGCTGCCCTAGTTGAACCCTCATCCGTGGTGGCGCATGGGTTTTACCGAACGAGTGTACACCCCGGCGCCGAAGTGGCGGTAATGGGAGCGGGCAATATTGGCTTGCTGGCGATTCAGTGGGCGAAAATTTTTGGTGCCAAAAAGGTTTATGCCATCGATGTAGATGAAGAACAATTGGAGATCGCCCGCCAGCTTGGTGCAGATGTGACCATAAACCCAATGGATAGCCCCGTCGACCAGCAAATCCTGGAACACACAAACGGACAGGGTGTCGATCTTGCAGTAGAGTCGGCCGGATCACCTGTTACTTCAGCCCATGTCCTGGCACTGCCGCGAAAAGGAGGAGAGGTCGTCTATTTGGGGATTCCTTATGCTGATATCGAGGTAGAACGGTTTTATTTCGAAAAGATCGTTCGTAATGAATTGCGCGTGCTCGGCTCCTGGAATGCTTTGTCTGCTCCATTTCCCGGGAAAGAATGGACGTCAACCATCCACTATATGAGCAGTGGCGCGATCCAAGTCGAACCGATGATTTCGCACCGGATACAGCTGGAAGAGGGGCCAGATATGTTTAAAAAGCTCGTTAATCGTGAGGAGAAAGCTGCAAAAGTGTTGTTTTACCCGGATAAGGAATAAACAGTGCCTATTGGGTAAAATAAAGGAAAGCAGTACGGGCTTAGCTTCCCCTTGATGGCTAATCTTATTATGGACAATACGGCCCACAAAATGGCAACTTTGCCTTGATACTTCCTTGTATCAAAAGGGCCACTCTGAGGAAAAGTAACAAGGAACGACCATCTAGGGGGTGAACAGCTCATGGACAAGCAACGAGGTATGTGGATTCCGCTGATTGCCTCAGTAGGAATCGGTGCCGCAGCTTATTACAGCATGACGAAAGGACAAGGGCTGGGTAAAACAATCCAACAGTCGATGCCAATGATGTCCGGTATTACCGGCCAAGGAAAAGGCAACACGCCACAAGCCCAGAACCTTTTCTAGAAACCCTATAGATAGGAAAACACCCTGAAAGCACACTCCCCAACGGAGCCGCCCTTCAGGGTGTTTTTTGTGTTTGTGGGGACTGACCCCCAACGATCTACCACTTTAGCGCGCTAATGAGGTGGGGGTCAGTCCCCGGTTTTTCTATCTCTTCTGATTCCT
Organism: Virgibacillus senegalensis; assembly: GCF_000821245.2. Taxonomy (GTDB): domain Bacteria; phylum Bacillota; class Bacilli; order Bacillales; family Amphibacillaceae; genus Sediminibacillus; species Sediminibacillus senegalensis. The sequence continues at coordinate 195,904 of NZ_LN611423.1, read as the reverse complement.
CCCCGTTATTTAGGGTTAGTCGAAGTCGTCGTAATCGTATTGGCTATATGGGCTGTAACCGTGGCCTGGGAATCCTCCTCCATGCCCTGGATAACCACCCTGACCAGGGAAACCATGTCCCGGGTAACCATGCCCAGGGTAATGGTGACCTGGATAATTCCAATGAGGATAACCATGGTGTGGTCCGTGATGGTGGTGCCATGGTTGGCCGCCGTGATGTGGAGTGTAGCCATGCCCTGGATAACCACCACCGTAGCCAGGATAGCCGCCCTGGCCGTATCCTGGATAATTGCCTGCCCCTGAATAGCCGAATGGAGGATATTGTCTCATCTCATCTTCATGGATCAAAGTCAATCACCTTCTTTTTTTGTATTCACCAATATTCTATTGTGCCAATACCCAAAATGAGCTTATCCGGAAAGGAAATAGGCAGATACCCTTCTTACTGGACAAAAATATGGATCCCAGCGAATGACTTTTCCGAAAAATCCGTTTATTTCCTGTTTTTCTTCCTGTTGCAGCTTGGACGGCTCTAGTACGAATGTAGTATAGTTATAATAGGGAAATTATGTGTACGACCTGCACATAAAAAAATTGGAAGGAGTATGTATCTTTATGACCCAGCAGCACGCTTTTTTGTACAACTCCAAGATCAGTAAAGTCCTAAGAAACATTAACAAAGTGATTGTAGGAAAAGATGAGCCAGCGACGTTAAGTCTCGTTGCATTATTGGCCGATGGACATGTCCTTCTCGAGGATGTTCCGGGAGTAGGAAAAACCATGCTTGTCCGTACTCTGGCTAAATCGCTAGATTGCGATTTTAAAAGAATCCAGTTTACACCGGATTTGCTTCCATCCGATGTAACTGGAGTTTCGATATACAACCCAAAGGAATTGGAGTTTGAATTTCGTGGCGGCCCCATTCTCGGCAATGTCGTCCTTGCAGATGAAATCAATCGTACATCGCCGAAAACCCAGTCAGCTCTGCTGGAAGGCATGGAAGAAAACAGTGTGACGGTTGATGGCAATACGATTGAGCTGAAAAAACCGTTCTTTGTCATGGCCACCCAAAATCCGATCGAGTACGAGGGGACATATCCATTGCCGGAAGCGCAGCTTGACCGATTTCTGCTCAAACTGAAAATGGGTTATCCGACCGCCCAGGAAGAACTGCAAATGTTGGAAAAGACCTCGAAAACGCATCCCATCCACGAAATCGAAGCAGTGCTCAGCAAAGAAGAATTAATCACCATCCAAGCAGAAGTGAAGGATGTATATATGGACCAGAACGTCCAGCGATATATCATCGATATCGTCACCGGCACACGGGAACATCGGGCTGCCTATTTGGGGGTCAGTCCCCGCGGATCGATTGCGTTGATGAAAGCAGCCAAAGCTTATGCTTATATCCACGACCGCGATTATGTCCTGCCGGATGATGTAAAGTACTTGGCGCCATTCGTGTTGGCCCATCGAATCATTTTGACCTCAGAGGCTAAGTATGAAGGAACGACTGCAGAGATGATTATCGAAGAGCTGCTCGACAATGCATCAATTCCTGTCCGAAAGGAATATAGTTAATGAAACGCTCGGTTTCAATGGGCTTAAAATTTTTCTTCGTATTCCTGTTATTGGGCGTGTTTTTTGCTTATGCCATGTTCCAGGGTGGCTTTGTCAGTTGGTTTTTGTTTTACAGCTTTCTTCCGATCATTGTCCATATGTTTTTATTGCTAATTTATCCGATTTCCAATTGGAACGTGACACGCCGCTTGTCCAATCATATCGTTCAGGCCTCTGGAAACATTTCCGTCGAAGTGGAACTGGAACGACGCTTCGCTTTTCCGCTTTATTACTGCATTGTAGAAGAATATTTTCCAGTCAGCCTGCAAAAAGAGGACACGAGCCGGCTGAAGTTCCAGCATATGAATCAAAAGGGTGCGCTGACAAAACGCAGAGTGGAGAAACGAGTTTCCTTTCCCTGGTTCAAGCGGAAATGGTCGTACCGTTATACCTTAGATAACCTCCCGCGCGGGGAGCATCAACTCCGGGCTTTTCGGGTAAAAACCGGGGATTTCTTCGGCTTTGTCAAGAAGGAATATGTCTATCCGACTACGAGTTATCTTTTGGTTGTTCCCTCCGAGCGCGAAATGATCTTCCGGGAAAAAGTGAATAGTTTTGAAGAGGGTGAGTCTGCTTCTTATAATGTCACTGCTAAAAACACCAACGTTGTCACTGGCGTAAGAGAATATATGCCGGGTGACCGTTTTTCCTGGATCGATTGGAAAACGACTGCAAGAAAAAACACAGTCATGACGAAGGAATTCGAACAGGAAAAGAGCTCGAACATCGTGCTGATCCTGGATGCAGTCGCCTTTTCAGATCAACATCCGCTCGCTTTTGAAGGCAGTGTCGAAGTGACTGCTTCCTTACTGGAATCCTTACAGCGGAAAACCTCTCAGCTGACCTTCATCGGCCTTGGCGAGGAGCGGGTGTTCTTCCCGTTCCAAGAAAATCCTGCTAAAAATGTTTTAAACCAAAATTATTTGTCCCGGATTCAGCCGGGAGTTAATGTATCGTTTTCCCGGCTGCTTGAACAGGAAATCCGCAATATTCCGCAGGGAGTTGTCGCCATGGTTGTCACCAATCAGCTGGATCAGGCCACCCTTAAAGCATTGGAGCGGTTAAAACGAAAAAGTAAAAAGATCGTTGTCTTTTTGATTAAATCATCTTCAACAGTAACGGGGGAAGATAACAGAATGATTCATCAATTATCTGCCAGTGGCGTGTCGGTCAATGTGCTGACGGAAGAACTACTGGTACAGCAGAAGCTTGAGGTGAGCAGCTGATGCCAATGTCTTCAAGCAATAAACGCCAGCTTGTTTTTCGGATGATCATTTATTTGTGTGGATTCTTGCTGCTTTGGGAATGGCTCCGTCCGTTAGAGACGTTGACCGATACAGGAAGTATGTCGGCCTTTGTGATTTATACCGGATTCTGTTTTGTTATATCGGTTCTGGATATGAAGTGGTGGCTGTCGATATTGTTGAAATTTGGCGGTTTACTGTTCGTGCTTGATGGTTTGTTTATTTCCGAAACGATGTTCACAAAAGGTTGGTTTTATTTACTTTACCTGCATATGCAATACAATGTCGAAATGATTGCCAGCCAGAATTGGATCGAAATCACTCCGCTGTTCCGTAGTCTGTTGTTTTTGGTTTTACTATGGCTGATGAGCTATTTGATGTATTACTGGTTTGTGATTTCGAAAAGGATATTTCTATTTGTGCTGCTGACCTTCATTTACTTGACGGTGCTTGATACATTCACCACCTATGAAGCGGATATGGCCATTGTTCGTGCATTTACCGTGTCGCTTATTGCACTCGGCATCTCCAATTTTTATAAAGAATTGGGCAGGGAAGCAATGACCTTCACTGGTTTAAAACGCGTTTCCGCCTGGGTGCTGCCTCTCGTTGCCGTGATTTTATTTTCCGGTGTTGTCGGTTTTGCGGCTCCGAAGCTTGATCCTCAATGGCCTGATCCTGTCCCGTATTTAACAAGCACATCACCTGATGCCGGTTTCGGAGAAGGAGGTATCGGCGGTGTACAGAAAGTCGGTTATGGGGAGGACGACTCCCGACTCGGCGGTTCCTTTGTTCAGGACGATACACTTGTCTTTCAGGCTCAAGTCGAGGAAAAGCATTATTGGCGAATTGAAACAAAGGACATCTACACAGGAAAGGGCTGGGAGCGATCAGGGGAACCGGAATATAACTTGACCAGCGACGGTTCGGTGGATTTGAGTACATTCGAACGTTCTGTTGATACCGAGCCGCTTGAAGGCATGGTTACCTTTCAATCCAATGCATTTTTCTCCAAACTTGTCTACCCGTATGGAATCAAGCAGGTGAATGGAGAGGAAGAGGTAAATTATTTAGTCGACGACAAATTCGGTTCGATTGCCGTGGAAGCTCCTGAACAGCAGGGGATCGTCGATCAGTATCAGATTTCCTATGACAACCCGTCCTTTTCAATCGACCAGCTGAATGAAATCGACGGAGAGGATCCGGAGGAAATCAAGGAAAGCTATCTCCAGCTTCCAGATGATCTGCCGAATAGGGTGGGCAATCTTGCCAGCCAAATCGTTTCAGACGAGGAGACGAGATATGAGCAGGTAAAGGCTGTCGAACAGTACTTCAACCGAAACGGTTATGTCTACCAAACAGAGGATGTCGCGGTACCAGGCCGTAATCAGGACTATGTCGATCAATTTTTATTCGAGACACAGGCGGGATACTGTGATAACTATTCGACCTCGATGACGGTCATGCTCCGGACGCTCGGTATTCCGGCACGCTGGGTGAAGGGTTTCACCGGAGGGGAGCTGGCAGCTTCACCTGAGGATAGTATAGAGGGGCTGAATACGTATAAAGTAACCAACTCCAATGCGCATTCGTGGGTGGAGGTTTATTTTCCGGAAGTAGGCTGGGTACCGTTTGAACCGACGCAGGGCTTTAGCAACCCGGTAGATTTTTATCGGGATGTCAGCCAGCAGGAGGACAGTACGGATACAGATGAAGCTGCTGAACAGGAAGAACAGGAGCGTCCCGGCAACCAACAGGAAGTCGGAGCAGAAGAGGAAGAAACGACTCCGGCCAGCAATAACAATGCAAATCTGTCCGACAACTGGAGTTGGACAGCCGTTGGTGCAGCCCTTATCGTAGTTGCTGCAGGTTTGTTGGCCTTTATCATGCGTTACCGTTGGATGGCGGTATGGATGAGCAGAAAATTTCATCACAAGCCAAACCAGCAGGTGTACCAGGAAGCTTATTTGTTCCTGTTGAAATTATTGAGCCATAAAGGCATGGGACGGCAGGATGGCCAAACGTTAAGAGAATACGCTATTCAGGTTGATAGACGCTTTGGGTCACAGGATATGCTCCGGCTTACACATCAATATGAACGGATGCTTTACCGAAAGGAAACAGATTCGATACAGTGGAGGAAAATCACTGAATTGTGGGAAAACTTAATTAAACGCGCATTGTCTTGACCAGCTTGCTGCAGCGCTGATAGAATAGTAACAATTCAAACGGAGCCTTGGCTTTTCAGGGCTGGAAAACAAAGTAAACAAACACTTCATATATCCTCGATAATATGGTTCGAGAGTCTCTACCGGAGCACCGTAAACGCTCTGACTATGGAGGTGGAAATCAACAGCTGTGCCAAGCTGTGTCGTCGTATAGATTTCTGCCTTCCTGGAGATAGGAAGGCGGAAATCTATTTTTTATGGATAAAGATACTGCCGATTCCGGAAGATAACACCGGCGGCTGCACGACAGGAAAATGAGACAACCAATTTGCAAAGCTAAGGAGATGGATGGATTGGAAAACAATGAAATGATTTTAGTCCTTGATTTTGGCAGTCAATACAATCAATTAATCACCAGAAGAATAAGAGAATTCGGTGTTTATAGTGAGTTGCATTCCCATCGTTTAACGGCTGAAACGATCAAGCGTTTGAACCCGAAAGGAATCATCCTTTCAGGTGGACCACATAGTGTCTATGACGAAAACAGTTTCCGCTGTGATAAGGAAATATTCGAATTGGGAATTCCGATTCTGGGTATCTGTTATGGCATGCAGTTGATGACCCATCATTACGGTGGCCATGTCGAAAGAGCAAAAGACAGAGAGTACGGCAAGGCGGATATTGATCTGCAGCGCAGTCCGGTATTGTTTAACGGTACTCCGGCTAAGCAAACGGTTTGGATGAGCCACGGTGATAAAGTTATCGAGCCCGCCGAAGGCTTCTCCATCGATGCCACCAGTTATTCCACTCCGGTTGCGGCTATCAGCAATACCGATAAGCAACTGTATGGTGTTCAATTCCATCCGGAAGTAAGGAACACAGAATACGGCAACAATCTGTTAAAACAGTTCGTTTTTGATGTTTGCCAGGCAAGCGGCGACTGGACGATGGAAAACTTCGTCGAACAGGAAGTAGAAAAAATTCGCGCCAAAGTCGGCGATAAGAAGGTTCTTTGTGCCCTTAGCGGCGGGGTGGATTCATCTGTAGTCGCAGCCTTGATCCATAAAGCGATCGGCGATCAGCTTACCTGTATATTTGTAGACCACGGACTGCTTCGTAAAAATGAAGGCGACATGGTGATGGAAACCTTCCGCGACGACTTTCACATGAATATCATCCGTGTAGATGCCAAGGAACGGTTTTTAGAAAAGCTGCGCGGTGTATCCGATCCCGAACAAAAACGGAAAATTATCGGCAACGAGTTTATCTATGTGTTCGATGATGAGGCAGAAAAGCTGAAGGAAATTGATTACCTTGCGCAGGGAACGCTGTACACGGATATCGTCGAGAGCGGCACCGAAACAGCCCAAACGATCAAATCTCACCACAATGTAGGCGGACTCCCGGAAAACATGCAGTTCGAGCTGCTCGAGCCACTGAACACACTGTTCAAAGATGAAGTAAGAGAATTGGGTATTGAGCTTGGTGTGCCGGAAGAAATTGTCTGGCGCCAGCCTTTCCCGGGGCCTGGACTAGGCATTCGGGTGCTTGGAGAAGTCACGGAAGAGAAAATCGAAATTGTCCGGGAATCGGATGCGATTCTACGCGAAGAAGTGAAACGGGCCGGTTTGGAGAGGGATATTTGGCAGTACTTCACAGTGCTTCCGGACATCCGAAGTGTAGGTGTCATGGGCGATGCCAGAACCTATGACTATACAATCGGTATCCGTGCGGTTACCTCGATTGATGGAATGACATCGGACTGGGCAAGAATTCCATGGGATGTACTCGAAAAGATTTCTACTCGGATCGTGAATGAAGTCGACCATATCAACCGGGTTGTTTATGACGTGACCAGCAAGCCGCCAGCAACGATAGAGTGGGAATAACATTCATAAGACACGAACATTTTTTGTTTTTTATAAGAAAATATTCGTAAAAATGCTTGACGAATGCATAGGACGTTAGTATGATAAGTAATGTGAAATGAAATTAAATAGGATACGAAACAAACCGTCGTATAATTTTGGGGATAAGGCCCATGAGTTTCTACCGGACTACCGTAAATGGTCTGACTACGCTGGTGAATGACATAGAATCATTTTGTCGATTCCCGTACGTGGATCCGGTAGCGCTCTTGGTTTAGACCAGGAGCGCTTTTTTGTTGAGGTAGCACTTATTTGTTTTAGGTTATAGGAAAGGGAAGACCTTCGACGGTCATGGGGAGGAATAGAGAATGAAAAAATATTTTCAGTTTGAAGAGTTTGGCACCAATTACCGGACAGAATTCACTGCAGGGTTGACCACTTTTTTGGCAATGGCTTACATTTTGTTTGTCAATCCTGCCACATTGGCATTGGTAGGTGTCGATGAACTACCCGAAGGCGTGACAAGAATCGACCAGGGAGCAGTATTTACCGCGACAGCGCTGGCGGCAGCTGTCGGTACCTTGATCATGGGCTTGCTAGCCAAGTATCCAATCGCCCTCGCTCCTGGGATGGGTTTAAATGCGTTCTTTGCTTATACGGTCATCCTTGGCTATGGTATTCCATGGGAAACCGCTTTGGCTGGTGTACTTGCATCCGGTCTGATTTTTATCGTATTGACACTTACAGGGCTGCGTGAACGAATCATCAATGCAATTCCGGCCAACCTGAAAATGGCGGTTGGAGCCGGTATTGGCTTGTTCATCGCTTTTATTGGCTTTCAAAATTCAGGTATTGTTATCGGGGACCCTGATACAATGGTAGCTCTTGGTGACTTGACCGATCCGAATACGCTTCTGGCCATCTTCGGAGTGGTTGCAACGGTGATTTTACTCGCTGCGAATGTGAAAGGCGGCGTGTTTTATGGAATGATCATCACTGCGATTGCTGGGATGGTCGTCGGATTGATCGACCCGCCGTCAAGTGCCAGCGATATTGTTGGTCCTGCCCCAAGCCTGGCACCGACCTTTGGACAAGCCTTCGCACATTTTGGTGATATCTTCACGATTCAGATGCTTGTTGTCATCTTGACGTTTTTGTTCGTAGACTTTTTCGATACGGCTGGAACCTTGGTAGCGGTAGCGACCAAAGCAGGTATTATGAAAGACAACAAGCTGCCGCGTGCAGGCAAAGCGCTGTTCTCTGACTCAGCAGCAACGGTCGTAGGTGCAACACTTGGTACGTCGACAACCACTTCTTATGTGGAGTCGACAACCGGGGTAAGTGCTGGAGGGAAGACAGGTTTCACTTCTGTAGTAACAGCAGCCTTTTTCTTACTCGCTCTTTTCTTCTCTCCACTGTTGAGTATTGTAACATCATCCGTGACTGCGCCGGCTTTGATTATCGTTGGTGTTCTGATGTGCTCCACCTTGAGAGACATTGAATGGGGCAGCTTTGAAATTGCTGTTCCGGCATTCCTTACGATCATCATGATGCCGTTGACCTACAGCATCGCCACCGGGATTGCCATCGGTTTTGTCTTTTATCCAATTACGATGCTGGTGAAAGGCAAAGCAAAGGAAATCAATCCGATTATGTATCTATTGTTCGTGATCTTCATCTTGTATTTTATTTTCTTAAGCTAAGAAGAAAAGCATTGCCCGTAGCGGGTAATGCTTTTTTATTGAGGAAAATGTTGTTAACGGATTCGTATCGCGGATGCAGACCCCCGTGCGGAAAAATGCGGCACTCCTTGGGGTATGGGACACTTTGGCGGCAACTCATCGCACGGTTTATATTTCCATGGAGATGATCCTCTTGGAGAGCGAAGCAATCTTTGAATTTAAAACCAAGCACTAATGTAGGGTAGATAATAGGATGCCTTTATGCTCAGGGGGAATCATGCATCTTCCATGTCGACGATTTCGAGCCTCGTTTGCTTTTTGTCATCTTTCATCAGCCGATGCAGACGGATTACAAGCAGTCCGCGATTGTAGGAGGCATCCACTTTCTCCCGACGAACGGGGAACGGTAAATCGATTTTTCGTTCAAAGCTGCCATGGAGGATTTCCTCGCGGACGACCTGCCCTTCCGCTTCCTTCATATCAATGCTTCCTCTGATTTCCAATGTAGCGTGGTTGACAAAGATATCGAGATTTTTTAAATTTTTCACTCCTGGAAGACTTGCTATGCAGACAATTTCTTTTTCCTTCTGATAAAGATTGATTTGTGGCAGAGGCGGTTTCAATACCCCTTCGAATTCATTCCAGAAGTGATCGCCGAAAAAGTTATCCATGTTCCGCTTCCATTCGCCCATGCTTTTAAATGGATCCACAGCGTTTCCCCCTTTTAGTTGTTTTGGCCAATTAAAATGCGATATATTGTATGCATGAAACAAAGATAGGTGAATGTCCCGGAAAATAGGAGCCGGGCTTTTAAGTAATAGTCAGGGGGTATTGCATGCTAGATAATGCGATCATCATGGTATCCGTCATTTTGGTTATCAATATTATTTATGTCTCTTTTTCCACAATCCGTATGATTCTGACCTTGAAGGGAAGAAGATATATAGCTGCTCTTGTCAGTATGTTTGAAATCACCATTTATGTATTAGGGCTCGGCCTTGTTCTTGATAACCTGGATCAAATTGAAAATATTATCGCCTATGCGCTTGGATTCGGAATCGGGGTTGTCGTCGGCTCGATGATTGAAGAAAAGCTTGCCCTCGGTTATATAACCGTAAACGTCATCTCTTCTGATCCGGAAATAGAATTTACCAAACAGCTGCGTGACAAAGGATATGGTGTAACCAGCTGGTACGCTTACGGAATGGATGGTGATCGGCTCGCCATGCAAATTTTGACCCCGCGTAAATACGAGCTGCAGCTTTACGAAACGATCCGCCTGATTGACTCGAAGGCTTTCATTATCGCCTATGAACCAAAGCAAATTTACGGCGGATTTTGGGTGAAACAAGTAAGGAGGGGACGGATCAAAAGTGCCAAGAAAGAAGAACAGCAGGAACAACAGGAATCCATCGAGCAAAACGAACAGCAGTAAACGGAAATTTGAATTGCAGGATGGGGAAACCATCGATCAGTGTCTGGAACGGATTGCCAAGGAAGGTTATAGACCGATCAGGCGGACGGAGGAACCGATTTTTGCGGAGGTGTCCGAAAATGGAGAAACCAGCTATCAGCCTGTGGATCGAACAATCATTTTCGAAGCTGTTCCAGCAAAACACGAACATTAAAAACATTCATTGATGAATTGTTCGATTTTTATTGACCATTTTTATAAAGCTTGTTATCATAGATATGCATTCGCAAATTAGGGCGGAGTTTCGAAGCCGCATCAACATAATCAGCTAAATGAATCACTCCTCATATAATTTCGGGAATACGGCCCGATAGTCTCTACCCGTCACCGTAAATGACGGACTATGAGGGAGGATGTCACCTGCATGGATTGTCCATGTTCGGGTGGTTTTATGGATGCATCTATATACAGTAGACGTGTGCCCATTCATCTTCTCTCATGCAAGTGAGGAGGAGAAGAATGGGCATTTTCATTTTCCATTCGTTAAGATCCGTTTGAGCTACATAATAAATCGGAAATGGAGAGTCTGCTATGGCAAGTGTAGGGGTTATCATGGGAAGTATTTCAGACTGGGAAACGATGGAACACACCTGTCTGATGCTGGAGGAGCTCGGCATCAGCTATGAAAAGAACATTATTTCCGCCCATCGCACACCAGACGACATGTTTACTTATGCCGAATCGGCGAGAGAGAAGGGCTTAAAAGTCATTATTGCCGGAGCAGGCGGGGCCGCTCATCTGCCTGGAATGGTGGCTGCAAAGACGACTCTCCCGGTAATCGGCGTTCCGGTCCAGTCAAAGGCTTTAGATGGGATGGACTCCCTGTTGTCCATCGTACAAATGCCTGGCGGTGTACCGGTAGCCACCGTGGCGATTGGCAAGGCAGGTGCGAAAAATGCCGGATTGCTAGCCGCTCAAATGATTGGAGCGTTCGATGGAAAGACAGCTGAAAGACTGGAAGCATTTCAAATGAAGCAGCGACAAAAAGTTTCGGAAATGAGGGATCAGCTTGCAGACAAATAAGGTTTTACCTGGCGGTACGATCGGAATACTTGGAGGCGGGCAACTCGGAAGAATGATGGCAACGACAGCTAAACATATGGGATACCGAATCACTGTCCTGGACCCAACGCCGGACTGCCCGGCAGCCCAAGTAAGCGACTACCACATCATTGCTGCCTACGATGATATGGAAGCAATCAAGCAATTGGCGGAAATCAGTGACGTGGTGACCTATGAGTTTGAAAATGTCGATTTACAGGCAGCGCGTTACCTGGAGCGGGAAGGGGTTCTTCCACAGGGAGCGGAACTGTTGCAAGTCACGCAGGACCGTGAAACGGAAAAGAAACGTTTGGTGGAAAGCGGACTATCTGTACCTGCTTTTACCATTATTGAAGATGGACAGCAATTGTCCGCAGCAGTCGCAAAAGTGGGCTTACCTTTCGTGTTGAAGACTTGTCGGGGTGGTTATGACGGGAAAGGCCAAATGACAGCTAAAACGGAAGAAGATTTGGCTAAGGCTTATCAGTTCATCACCAATAGCGGCCGTTGTATTTTGGAAGAATGGATTCCTTTCGATAAAGAAATATCGGTCGTTTTTACGCGATCGACAACAGGCGAAATCACCTTTTTCCCTGTTGCGGAAAACGAGCACAAGAACCATATCCTTCATAAAACCAAGGCTCCTGCTGCTGTTTCCGACGCCGTGCGGGATAAAGCGCTGACTGCAGCCAAAACCGCTGCGGAAAGTCTTGCAGTTGTCGGCACGTTTGCAATCGAAATGTTCGTAGCCGGTGAACAGGTATTGATCAACGAAATGGCACCGAGACCACATAACTCTGGACACTTTACCATCGAAGCATGCAACGTATCGCAGTTTGAACAGCATGTCCGTGCGGTATGTGGTTTGCCGCTTGTCCCAGTGTGGTTCCACGGGGCAGCGATCATGAAGAACCTGCTCGGCGAAGAAATGACTGCATGTCTCGAGGATATTTCGTCCTTCGCTGAAGGGCACTTGCATATTTATGGAAAAAATGGCGTCAAGCCGAACCGGAAAATGGGCCACATCACGTTTGTCGGTCGAAAATTAACAGATTTATTAAATAAAGTAGAGAAAGAATCAGTGATTCGTCAGTAGTTTTTCTTCTTTGAAGGATACTAAGAGAAAGGCGATCACTGAGTCGTGTACATTCAGGAGGTACGTTTATGATCAATCGTTATACAAGAGAAGAAATGGGAGCAATCTGGACAGATGAAAATAAATACAAGGCGTGGCTGGAAGTGGAAATCCTCGCCTGTGAAGCGTGGAGTGAGCTTGGCTACATTCCGAAACAAGATGTGGAGAAGTTAAGAGCCAACGCTACTTTTGACGTCGACCGTATTCTGGAAATTGAGCAGGAAACACGCCACGATGTCGTTGCCTTCACAAGAGCTGTATCAGAATCGTTGGGGGAAGAACGTAAATGGGTTCATTATGGTCTGACATCGACGGACGTTGTCGACACGGCATTATCTTACTTGCTGAAACAGGCCAATGATATTTTGCGCAGCGATATTCAGCGGTTCATCGATATTCTGGCTGTTAAAGCACAGGAGCATAAGCACACCGTGATGATGGGGCGCACACATGGTGTTCATGCAGAGCCGACGACATTTGGTTTAAAGATGGCACTTTGGTACGAGGAAATGAAGCGAAACCTAGAGCGGTTTGACGCAGCAGCAAAGTCAATCGAGACAGGCAAACTTTCGGGCGCAGTAGGAACGTATGCCAATATTGATCCGTTTGTCGAAAAGTATGTTTGTGAGAAGCTGGGACTTACACCAGCACCTGTTTCGACGCAGACCTTGCAGCGTGACCGTCATGCGCATTATGTGTCGACCCTTTCACTGGTTGCCACGTCGATTGAGAAGTTCGCAGTGGAAATCCGTAACCTGCAAAAAACCGAAACCCGTGAGGTGGAGGAGTTTTTCGCAAAAGGGCAAAAGGGTTCTTCGGCAATGCCGCATAAACGCAATCCAATCGGTTCGGAAAATATGACTGGCATAGCCCGTGTGCTGCGCGGTCATATGGTGACAGCCTATGAGAATGTGGCCCTCTGGCATGAGCGGGATATTTCGCATTCTTCAGCAGAACGGATCATTCTTCCCGATGCAACGATTGCCTTGAATTACATGTTGAACCGTTTTTCAACTATCGTGAAGAACCTGACGGTATTCCCAGAAAACATGAAAGCCAATATTAATAAAACATACGGCGTCATTTTCTCCCAAAGGGTGCTGCTCACATTGATCGATAAAGGGATGAGCCGGGAGGAAGCGTATGATTTGGTACAGCCAAATGCCATGAAAGCATGGGAAGAAGGGACTCCGTTCCGCAGTCTGATAGAAGCGGAGCCTAAGATCACCAGCCTGTTAACGAAAGAAGAAATTGAGGACTGTTTCGATTATACGTACCATTTGAAAAATGTGGATGGCATTTTTGAACGAATCGGCCTTTAAAGCTGGATGAGAAGCCAAAATCCGGACAACTAAACAAATATGGATGGGGTGACGTAATGAAGGGCGAGCTATTGTACGAAGGCAAGGCAAAGCAAGTATTTCAGGCGGAAAGCAATAACGATCAATTAGTGCTGTCTTATAAAAATGACGCAACTGCATTCAACGGCGAGAAAAAAGCGGTATTCTCGGGTAAAGGCAAGTACAACAATTTGATATCGGCAAGAGTATTTGATTATTTGCGGGAAAAAGGTATTCCCAGTCATTTTGTCCGCAGCCTCAACGATTCTGAACAGCTCGTGGAAAAAACAACGATCATTCCGGTTGAAATAGTTGTCCGGAATTTGGCTGCCGGCAGTATCACACGCCGGCTCGGCATTGAGGAGAAGACAGTGTTCACACCTCCATTGGTAGAGTTATTTTACAAACAAGATGAGCTCGGCGACCCGTTGATCAACGACGAACATGCGATGATGCTGGCGGATGTCGAACAGGTAGAGTTGAAACAGATTAAAGCCATGGCATTAGAAGTAAACAAGCATCTTCAGGCATTCTTTGAAAATATCAATCTGAAACTGGCAGATTTTAAGCTTGAATTTGGCAGGAATAAAGCTGGCGACATCATTCTTTCTGACGAGGTCTCCCCCGATACGTGCCGTCTCTGGGATAAAGACAGTGGAGCGAAAATGGATAAGGATGTTTTTCGGGAGGATTTGGGTGACCTTTTGCAAGTATATAACACGATTCTTCAACGACTGGAGGCAGCGGTATGAAAACAGTGAAAATCACGGTTACATTAAAGCAAGGTGTATTGGATCCGCAGGGGAAAGCAGTTCAGGAATCTTTAAATAAATTAGGGTTTCCAAAAGTACAGGGAGCCAGGGTTGGCAAATACATGGAACTACAGTTGGATGAACATACGGATGTCGACCGGCAAATCGAGGAAATGTGTGCCAGACTGCTGGCCAATCCAGTGATTGAAGACTATCAATATACGATTGAGGAGGGAGCAGTCCAGTGAAATTTGCGGTGATTGTTTTCCCAGGTTCGAACTGTGACAGAGACATGTATCACGCTGTGAAGGACTCCCTCGGTGAAGAAGCGGAACTCGTCTGGTATGAGCATGCGGACTTGTCTGAATTTGACGCCATCCTGCTGCCTGGTGGTTTCTCTTATGGAGATTATTTACGCTCCGGTGCGATTGCTGCATCTTCCAGCATCGTCGATCAAATCAAGGAAAGGGCGGCTGCGGGCACGCCGGTTTTAGGTGTTTGCAACGGATTTCAGATATTGTTGGAGTCTGGTCTGCTGCCCGGCGCCATGCTGCGCAACAAGAAACTGAAATTCATCTGCCGTCAGGAATCGCTGATTGTGGAGAATAATCACACCCGATTTACCTCTTCCTATGCGAATAAGGAAATGATTCGTCTGCCAATTGCGCATGGGGAAGGCAATTATTATTGTGACGAGGAATTACTGGCTGATCTGGAAGCGAATGGACAAATTGTATTCCGTTACGCGGACAATCCGAATGGCTCAGTCGGAAATATTGCTGGAATCATCAATAAACAAGGAAATGTACTTGGCATGATGCCTCATCCGGAACGGGCCACAGAAACGGTGTTGGGCAATGCTGATGGATTGAAGCTATTTAAATCGGTCGTGAACCATTGGAGGGAAGCATATGTTGCAGGCGTCTGAGATAAGCCCGGAATTGATTGAAAAGAATTTGCTTTACAGAGAGATGGGGCTTACCGATGCAGAATACGAGCACATCAAAAACGTATTAAACCGCAGGCCCAATTTTACTGAGACAGGCATTTTTTCGGTCATGTGGTCGGAGCATTGCAGCTACAAAACCTCAAAGCCGCTATTGAAGAAGTTCCCGACAAAGGCGCCGCATGTCCTTCAAGGACCGGGAGAAGGAGCAGGAATCATCGATATCGGAGATGGTCAGGCAGCCGTATTCAAAATCGAAAGCCATAATCATCCCTCAGCAGTAGAACCCTACCAGGGAGCGGCCACCGGTGTCGGAGGAATTATCCGCGATGTTTTTTCCATGGGAGCACGGCCGGTAGCTTTGCTGAATTCGCTCCGATTTGGAAAACTTGCTTCTGAACGGGTCAACTATTTGTTTGAAGAGGTTGTAAACGGCATTTCCGGATACGGCAATTGTGTCGGCGTCCCGACTGTCGGAGGGGAAGTGCAGTTTGATGATTGCTATGAGGGCAATCCGCTCGTCAACGCTATGTGTGTCGGATTGATTGATCAGAAGGATATACAAAAAGGAATCGCTGCCGGAAGCGGCAATACTGTACTATATGCCGGAGCGCCTACCGGAAGGGATGGCATCCATGGCGCAACCTTTGCATCGGAAGATTTGTCGGAAGAATCAGAAAGCAAGCGTCCATCTGTCCAAGTCGGCGATCCATTTATGGAAAAGCTTTTGATTGAAGCCTGCCTCGAAGCCATCCATAGTGAAGCACTAGTTGGCATGCAGGATATGGGAGCTGCCGGATTGACTTCCTCTGCCAGTGAAATGGCCAGTAAAGCAGGGATGGGGATGGAAATGGACCTTGACCTGGTACCGCAGCGAGAATTAGGAATGACTCCCTACGAACTAATGCTTTCCGAATCACAGGAACGGATGTTGATGGTGGTAAAAAAGGGCGAAGAACAGGAAATCATCGATATTTTTAAAAAGTATGGACTTGAAGCTGTCGCGGTAGGACGGGTAACGGACGATAAGCAATTTCGTCTGCTGCACAAAGGGGCAGTGGTCACGGATATACCGGTAGACTCCCTGGCGGAGGATGCGCCGGTTTATCATAAACCTTCCAAGGTACCTGCTTACTTTAAAACTTTTCAGCAAGGTGCTGTTTACTATCCGGAAGGTGTCCGGAATTACGGAGAAACGCTCAAAGCACTTTTGCAACAGCCGACTATTGCAAGCAAGGAATGGGTGTATGATCAGTACGATTCGATGGTACAGACAAATACCGTTGTCATGCCTGGCTCCGATGCGGCCGTCATCAGGGTAAAGGGGACAAATAAAGCGTTGGCGATGACTACTGACTGCAATTCCCGTTACATTTACTTAGACCCGGAAACCGGCGGAAAAATAGCGGTCGCAGAAGCAGCCCGGAACATTGTATGTTCTGGCGGTAAGCCGCTTGCTTTGACCGACGGACTCAACTTCGGAAACCCCGATAAACCGGAAAACTTCTGGCAAATGGAAAAGAGCGTTGATGGCATGAGTGCGGCAAGTCTTGCATTGAATACGCCGGTCATCAGCGGGAATGTGTCGTTATATAACGAATCGAATGGCCAGTCGATCTTCCCGACACCTGTCGTAGGAATGGTCGGCCTCCTGGAGTCGCTGGATCATGTGACCCCTTCCTTCTTTCAGGAAGCAGGAGATGCCATTTACGTAATCGGCAAAGCGAAACCGGAATTTGGCGGAAGCGAATTGCAGAATGTACTGGAAAACGACTACTTCGGCAAAGCGCCAGCCTTGGATTTACAACTGGAAGCAAAGCGGCAAAATCAGCTGCTGGAGGCAATCCGGAAAGGTACTGTCGCCTCTGCTCATGACCTGGCGGAAGGCGGACTTGCAGTAGCGCTGGCGGAAAGCTGTTTCGCCGGCCAGGTCGGCCTGTACGTTCAACTCGAAGGGGACGCTGTTACCGAGTTGTTCAGCGAAACGCAGTCCCGATTCCTTGTTTCCGTTAATCGTGAGCAACAACAGGCGTTTGAAAAAATCATGGACGATGCGATTCAAATCGGCTCCGTCACAGACGATGGGCAGTACCGCGTCCATCTAAATGGGGAATCAGTGATCGACCAGTCAGTAGAAAGCTTGAAAGCACTGTGGAAAGGGGCCATACCATGCTTGCTGAAATCAAAGGCTTAAACGAAGAGTGTGGCGTATTCGGCATTTGGGGGCACGAAAAGGCGGCAGAAGTCGCCTATTACGGCCTGCACGCACTGCAACACCGCGGACAGGAAGGCGCAGGAATTGTGACGAGTGATGGGGAATCCTTGCATTTGCATAAAGGAAACGGCCTGATCAATGACGTTTTTCAACAGGATGAGTTTTCCAGGTTGAAGGGTCATGCAGCGTTAGGCCATGTCCGCTATGCAACACAAGGTGGCGGCGGTTATGAGAATGTACAGCCTCTCGTTTTCCGTTCCCAAAAAGAGAGCATGGCACTTGCCCACAATGGAAACTTAGTCAACGCTTATGCCTTGAAGCATCAGTTGGAAGCGCAAGGAAGCATTCTGCAGACGACTTCTGATACCGAGGTGTTGGCTCATTTGATAAAGCGGAGCGGCCATTTGCAGATGGAAGAAGCGATCATCCAGGCGCTAAGTATGATTAAAGGTGCTTATGCCTTTTCCATCCTAACTGAGAACAAGCTTTACATAGCTCTTGATCCGCGTGGTTTACGCCCATTGTCCCTGGGAATGCTCAGCGGTGCTTATGTCGTTTCCTCCGAGACCTGTGCATTTGACGTGATTGGCGCCTCCTATTTGCGAGAGGTTAAGCCAGGAGAACTGCTGATCATAGACGATCACGGAGTGAGTTCCAGGACCTTTGCTTCTCCGTTGAATCGGACGCTATGCTCGATGGAATATGTTTATTTCTCTCGTCCCGATAGTAATCTGAACGGAAAGAACGTCCATGCTTCGCGAAAAATGATGGGGAAAGAACTAGCCAAGGAAGCACCGGTTGAAGCAGACGTAGTGACTGGTGTGCCGGATTCCAGCATTTCTGCCGCTATCGGCTACTCGGAAGCCTCCGCGATTCCATATGAACTCGGATTGATCAAAAACCGTTATGTCGGCAGGACATTCATCCAACCGTCCCAGGAGCTGCGTGAACAGGGCGTCAAAATGAAACTTTCTGCCGTCAGAGGAATCGTAGATGGCAAACGTGTAGTCATGGTCGATGATTCGATTGTCCGCGGCACGACAAGTAAACGAATTGTCCGGTTGCTGAAGGAAGCTGGCGCGACAGAGGTCCATGTCCGGATTGCCTCCCCGCCGATTGAGAACCCTTGTTATTATGGAATCGATACTTCAACAAAAGGTGAATTGATCGCTTCGAACCACACCGTGGAAGAAATCAGAGAACTGATCGGTGCCGACAGTCTCTCCTACTTGACGACAGAAGGGTTGGAAAATGCGATTGTCGCTGGCGGGAACACAGCGGAACACGGCATCTGCAATGCCTGTTTTACCGGGAATTATCCCACAGAAATTTATCCTGAAACGGCACTTCCGGCTACAAAAGGATAGCAATCCTGCCGAATACCACATTATGCAGGTGGATGGAAAAGGAGCGTTTTTATGAGTGAAGCATATAAACAAGCAGGCGTGGATGTCGAAGCTGGTTACCGCGCAGTAGAGTTGATGAAGAAACACATTGCCGAAACCGATCGAAAAGAAGTGATCGGAGGTGTCGGTGCCTTTGCTGGATTGTTCGAACTCGGTTCCTTTTCCTACCAGGATCCGGTTCTTGTTTCTGGAACAGATGGGGTCGGAACAAAACTGAAGCTTGCTTTTGAAATGGATAAACATGATACAGTGGGAATTGATTTGGTGGCTATGTGCGTCAATGATATTGTCGCGCAAGGAGCGGATCCGTTGTTTTTTCTCGATTATATTGCATGCAGTAAAAACGTCCCGGAAAAAATCGAACAAATCGTAAAAGGGGTATCGGAAGGCTGCGTGGAGGGAGGCTGCGCACTAATCGGAGGGGAAACTGCTGAAATGCCGGGCTTGTATCAGGACGGTGAGTACGATCTGGCCGGATTTGTCGTAGGCATTGCCGAGAAGCGGGAGATCATTACCGGAAGGGACATCCAGCCTGGCGACGCAGTTATCGGATTGGCCTCGAGCGGCGTTCATTCCAACGGTTTTTCGCTTGTCCGAAAAATTGTCGAGGAGCATGGACTCGATTGGAGCAAAACATATGAGCCGTTGGCACAACCACTGGGTGAAGCATTGATGGCACCGACGAAGATTTATGCGCGGGCGGTTAAATCGCTTCGCGGTCGAATCGAGGTAAAAGGTATTTCCCATATTACCGGCGGCGGTTTTTATGAAAACTTTCCGCGTGCACTTCCGGACCAATTGGGCGTTAAGATAGAGGCAGGTTCTTGGAAAATCCCACTAGTATATGATGTACTTCAGCAATATGGGGGCCTATCATTTGAGGAGATGCTTGGCGTATTCAACATGGGAATTGGAATGGCCATCATCGTACCGAATTCCGAGGCAGCCGATGCAATCTCGTTGTTGGAAGGGCAGGGAGAAAAGGCGTATCATATCGGGCAAGTGACGGCAAATAAGGGAGTGAACGTTTGTCATGACTAACAAACAGCGTTTGGCTGTATTTGCTTCCGGGACCGGCAGCAACTTTGCCGCCATTGCAGAAGCAATAGATGAAGATCGTCTCGATGCTGAAATCGCCTTGCTGGTTTGTGATCAACCTGAAGCTAAAGTTATCGGAAAAGCAAGAAACCGTCAAATACCTGTTTTTGTATTTCACGCTAAAAAATACCCTGCAAAAGCCGATTATGAACAGGAGATTTTGCGAAGACTGTACGACTATCACGTCGATTGGCTGATTTTGGCCGGTTATATGCGGTTGATCGGCAATACGCTCCTTAGCCCTTTCGAAGGGAGAATCGTCAACATCCATCCCTCCCTGCTGCCCGCATTTCCGGGAAAAGATGCAATCGGGCAGGCACTCGCGGCGGGAGTCAAACAGACCGGGGTGACCGTCCACTTCGTCGATGAAGGGATGGATACCGGATCAATTATTGATCAGGAGGCGATAAGAATTCAGGAAAACGATGATCGAGCCTCTTTACAGGCAAACATTCAAATTATCGAACACCGGCTTTTTCCGGAAACGATCCAAGCACTCATTCAGACAGAAAAGAAAGAGGAGATTAAATCATGAAAAAGCGCGCATTATTCAGTGTGTCAGATAAAAGCAATGTCGTTGATTTTGCGAAAGGACTGGACCGGCTCGGCTATGAATTGGTTTCAACAGGAGGAACCTTGAAGAAACTGCAGGAAGCAGGCCTGCCGGCGATTCCTGTTTCGGATGTCACCAGGTTTGAAGAAATTTTGGATGGCCGGGTCAAGACACTGCATCCGAATATCCATGGTGGGCTGCTCGCCAAACGGGATGATGCCGGACACCGTCAGCAGCTGGAAGAGCGGGAAATCGATCCGATTGATATCGTGGTAGTCAACCTGTATCCATTTAAACAAACGATTGATCAACCCGGTGTAACGGAAGCAGAAGCGATTGAAAACATTGATATCGGCGGACCAACAATGCTTCGGGCAGCGGCAAAGAATTTCCGGGATGTAACAGTGGTTGTCGATCCTGATGATTACCAGCCGGTTCTGGACAAATTGGAACAGGAAAGCCTGCAGGAGGAAAACCGAAAACGGTTAGCTGCCAAAGTCTTCCGTCATACTGCGAATTATGATGCGATGATTGCGGGTTATTTTTCCGACATTACCGGGGACATCACTCCGGAAACATATACGATTACATATGAGAAAGTACAATCATTGCGCTATGGAGAGAATCCGCACCAGCAAGCGGCCTTTTATAAACAGCCTAACGTAAAAGGGGCTTCGATTGCCAATGCGGAACAATTGCATGGAAAAGAGCTTTCCTACAATAACATCCAGGATGCAAATGCAGCCTTGGAAATGGTACTCGAATATGAAGAGCCCGCCGCAGTAGCCGTCAAGCATATGAACCCTTGCGGCATTGGGATTGGGAATACAGTAGCTGCTGCGTTTCAAAAGGCATATCAGGCGGATCCCGTTTCGATTTTCGGCGGCATCGTTGCTTTGAATCGTGAAGTCGATGCAGCAACCGCGGAACAGCTCAAGGCGATTTTTCTGGAAATCGTCATTGCTCCTTCCTTCTCTGAGAAGGCAATGGAACTGCTGACAGGAAAGAAAAACATCCGTTTGTTAAAAATTCCGATGGAAGACGCCGGTACGACCAGACAAAAAGTCGTAAGTGTGATCGGTGGTTTGCTTGTTCAGGATGTCGATGAGGGCCGAGTCACTGAACAAGCGTTAACTGTGGCGACGAAAAGAAAGCCGACTGAGCAGGAAATGAAAGATTTGCTGTTTGCATGGAAAGCAGTCAAGCATGTTAAATCCAATGCGATTGTCATAGCGAATCAGGATCAGACTTTAGGTGTTGGTGCCGGACAAATGAATCGTGTGGGTGCTGCTAAAATCGCGCTCGAACAAGCCGGAGACCAGACGAAAGGAGCGGTTATGGCTTCCGATGCCTTTTTCCCGATGCCCGATACGGTAGAAGCCGCTGCAAAGGCAGGAATCAGTGCGATTATTCAGCCTGGTGGTTCGAAACGGGATGAAGATTCCATTAAAGCCTGTGACGAGCATGGCATAGCTATGGTGTTTACCGGCATGAGGCACTTTAAACACTAAAAGTAAACGCAACAGCGGAACCAGAGGCAAGGGCTCCGCTGCTTTCCACCAACCAGTAAAGGGGAGGGATTGGATGAACGTATTAGTAATTGGCGGCGGCGGAAGGGAACACAGCATGATCAAAAAACTAAAGGAAAGCAAGCTTGTAGAAAAGTTGTATGCGGCGCCGGGAAACGGTGGAATCAGCAGGGATGCACAGTGTGTTCCGATAAACGATAGCCAAATTGAAGAACTTGCTGCTTTTGCAAAGGAGGCGGCTATCGATTGGACGATCGTCGGTCCGGAAAATCCGTTGGCTGCCGGAATTGTCAATGCCTTTGAAAAAGAGCAGCTGCAAATCTTCGGTCCTGCACAGGAAGCGGCCATTATAGAAGGAAGCAAAGATTTTGCCAAAAGGTTCATGCACAAATATGGTATCCCGACAGCTTCCTATCAAACCTTTACCGATGCTGGTGAAGCCAAGGCGTATATCCGTGAGCACGGAGTCCCGATTGTAATCAAAGCAGATGGACTTGCAGCCGGAAAAGGAGTAGTCGTCGCTGAGACGCTGGAACAGGCACTGGCCGCAGTTGATCATATACTGCTAGATATTGAGTTCGGCAGTGCGGGAAGCAAAATCGTCATCGAGGAGTTTTTACAAGGAAAAGAGTTTTCCCTGATGGCTTTTGTAAACGGCTCGCAGGTTTATCCGATGGTGCCTGCCCGGGACCACAAGCGGGCATATGAGGGGGACCAGGGACCGAATACGGGTGGAATGGGAGCTTATGCACCTATCCCTGACTTAGAAGCTGCCGTTGTCGAGACGGCAATTGCCGACATCCTTGAACCTGCCGCGGCTGGTATGGTAATAGAAAACCGCCCCTTCTCGGGTGTGCTTTATGCTGGTTTAATTGAAACGTCCGATGGTCCGAAGGTCATTGAATTCAACGCCAGGATGGGCGATCCGGAGACGCAGGTAGTCCTTCCGCTTCTGGAAAATGATTTCATGCAAGTGATTATCGACGTCAAAGCAGGAAAAGATCCAGAGCTTACCTGGAAGGATGCAGCTTGTATCGGCACAGTGGTTGCTTCTGCCGGTTACCCGGGTGCGTATGAAAAGGGGAGACCGCTACCTTCGCTTGACGGGGCAGAAGCAGAAGGCTGCTTTGTCATCCACGCTGGTACGAAGCTTGAAGAGGATCGGTATGTCTCTGCAGGTGGTCGGGTACTGCTGACGGGATCGGTTCAGCAAGATCAGCTGGCTGCTCAGGAAGCGGTTTCCCGTTTTTTGAAAAGGTTTGACGCCAGTGAGGACTTTTTTTATCGTCGTGATATCGGTTTTCAACAAAACACAGAAAAAGCATGAAAAGGCAGCCGCTCGCCGGCTGTCTTTTCATGTCCTTAACATTTTCCCGACATTTCCGATACTAAAATAAGACCGTTTTTATAAGTGTACTGCGCGCTGCGGAAATACCCTTCGCTTTCCGCGGGCGGCTGGTGAGCCTCCTCAAGCTTCGCTTTGCGGGGTCTCACCGATGCCTTTCCTCCCGCTGGAGTCTTCGAGTATTTCCTCCGCTGCTAACATTTTTTCTTATATATAAGAAAGCTTTTCCTCTATTTAACGATTGGCAGCTGCTCATCCCGTATGATTTTGCCACAAAGAGGTAGAAACACTCATGCTGCAGGAATAAAGCACGGTTTTCAAACGGTACTGACTTCCTTCTTAATAAAAACTGTATGCATGAATAGAATGATATTAGAAAATATGAAAATTTTGTTATATTAACTTGCAACCGCTTACTTTGGGAAGATACCTTATGGTACGATAGAAAAAACAATCAGAGAATAGGAGAATTTGCATGAATGAGCATCGCTATCGCTGGAGAAATAAACAATTACGTGAACATGTTTCCGTCATCGACGGTTTGATTGCTCCGACATTATTATTGAAAAATGTCGTTTATTTAAATGTCTTTCTTAAAAAATGGATCAAAGCACATATTTGGGTGTATCAGGATCGTATCGTTTATGTCGGGGAACGCCTGCCGCAAAATATCGAAGGGACCGAAGTAACCGACTGTAAGGGGAAGTACGCTGTACCGGGTTACATCGAGCCGCACGCCCACCCATCGCAATTATATAATCCGCATCAGTTGAGTGAATATGCTGCCCAGTCTGGAACGACAACCTTGATGAATGACAACCTGATTTGGCTTTATTTATTGGATGTTAAGAGAGCGTTTACACTAATGGATCGATTTATGGAATTACCCATTTCGATGTATTGGTGGGCCAGATTCGATGCCCAATCCTCTTTACAGGAAGAACTTGGTGTGTTCAGCAATTCGCAGGTTCTGTCCTGGCTTGAACATGAAGCGGTTGTCCAAGGCGGGGAGCTTACCTCGTGGCCGCAGGTATTGGAGGACGATGATCAAATATTGTACTGGATGCAGGAATCCAAACGGTTGGGAAAACCGATCGAAGGCCATTTTCCGGGAGCCTCGGAGCATACCTTGGTTAAAATGAAGCTGCTCGGCGCCAGTGCCGATCACGAATCCATGTCCGGGCAGGAGGTGGTGGAACGTCTGCAAAACGGGTATCAGGTAGGACTGCGCTATTCCTCGATCCGACCTGATTTACCAGAAATACTCAAGGAAATCAGACAACTTGGCGTGGATCAGTTCGACCAGCTTACGATGACCACGGATGGATCGACACCTTCTTTTTATGAAAAAGGCATGATGAATCAGTGCATCCGCATAGCCCTGGAACAAGGAGTCCCGGTCGAAGATGCTTATATGATGGCCAGTTACAATGCAGCCAAACACTTCAATATGCGCGACAGACTAGGCAGTATCGCACCAGGACAGGTGGCACATATCAACCTGCTCGAAACAAAAGACAACCCGGACCCTGTGTCGGTAATTGCCAAAGGTCAGTGGATAAAGCGTGATGGCAGCCAGGTACCGCATGAGCGTTCTATTGATTGGAACAAGTATGGAATTGGACCACTGGAGCTGGATTGGGAGTTGGAAGACGGCGATTTACAGTTTTCGATTCCAATCGGTTTGGAAATGGTCAACGATGTCATCATCAAACCAGTTGCTTTGACGTTGGATGTCACTGTGGATGAAATCGAGGACAAGTATGAGGAAGCATTTCTTATGCTGGCCAGCCGCGAGGGGGGATGGCGGGTCAATACTGTCATCAAAGGCTTCACCAATAAACTAGGCGGCTTGGTCAGCTCTTATTCCAATACAGGTGATATTGTGTTGATTGGGAAGAGTAAACGGGATTTGTTGCTGGCATTCCAAAGAATGAAAGAGATTGGCGGCGGAATTGTCCTCGCTCATCAAGGGGAAATCATTTATGAAATGCCTCTGCCTTTAGCTGGGATGATGTTCGATGGGGAAGTGGATGAGCTGATCGAGAAAGAAAGAGAACTGAAATCAACATTGAAGGCGTTTGGGTATCGTTACCATGATCCGGTGTATAATTTGTTGTTTTTATCGTCGACCCACTTGCCGTTTATACGGATTACGCCGCAGGGAATCATCGATGTAAAGAAGAAGGAGGTTCTTTTTCCGGCCATCATGCGGTAGAATAGAGGATAAAACAAAGAGAGAAAAAAGACAAAGGTGTGTGGGGAATGCAAAATAAATGGATGATGCTTGCTTTTGGCCTGCTGCTAATCGTCGTATTGGCAGCTGCTTGCTCGAAGGACGAGCAGTCTCAAGGACCGGAACCTGAACCAGCGGACGAACAGGAACAGGAGGAACCGGCTGCTGAACCGGAAGAACCAGAAGAATCCGAGTATGAGAATGTCTATCCGTTGACTGGAATTGCCACAAACGAACCGGTTGATAACCGGATTGTCGCGGTCATGGTAAACAATCATCATAAGGCGAGACCGCAATCCGGGCTGTCGAAAGCGGATATCGTTTTTGAGATTCTGGCGGAAGGAAGAATTACCAGATTCATGGCACTGTTTCACAGTGAACAGCCAGACGTGATCGGTCCGGTGAGAAGTGCCCGGCCTTATTACTTCAATCTGGCAGATGATTATGGAGCGCTCTATGTGTATCACGGTGCTGCTAACTTTATCGAGGATATGCTGAAAAACGGAGCGGCCGATCATTTGAATGGTGCATATTATGATAACGACGGTCATTTGTTCAAAAGGTCTTCCGATCGTGTAGCTCCTCACAATTCCTATTTACAGTTTGCGGCTGTGAAAGAGGTTGCCGAGGGAAAAGGCTATGAGATGCAGGCGGATTATGAGCCGCTTCCGTTTTTAAACGGTGAAGAAACAGCGGATGTTCCTGGAGATAGTGCCTCTGAAGTTTCATTTTCTTACAATGATACTCCTGTCCGATATGTTTATGATGAGGAATTGGACAAATACTTGCGTTATAATGGAGATAGCCAGACAGTTGAACTGGATGGTGAGGAAGCGGTACAATTAGATAACATCCTCATTATGGCCACCCATCATGAGGTCATCGATGATGCTGGCCGACGCGAAGTCGATATGGAATCCGGCGGACCGGCGTACTTGCTTCAAAAAGGGAAAGTACAGGAAGTCCAGTGGGAAAACTTCGATGGGAGGATCCTGCCGGTGAAAGATGGTGAACCAGTCGGGTTTGTCCCGGGTAAAACTTGGATCAACGTAATACCGGACAGCAAAAGCCTCCAAGAAACGGTTACCATCAACTAAGAAACGTGTTTGGACAACCTCTTACAAGGAGTGTAGGAAAATGCAAATAGATAAATTACGGGGCGAGCAGCTGGATCGACTGTTTGATGCCATCCTTAGCTTGAAGGATCGGGAAGAATGCTACCGGTTTTTCGACGACATCGCCACGATCAGTGAGATTCAGGCACTTGCACAGCGGCTGCTGGTCGCAAAAATGCTCCGCGAAGGCGACACGTATGGTGTCATCGTCGAGGAATCAAATGCGTCGACCACCACAATCTCCCGTGTGAAACGCTGCTTGAATTACGGGAATGATGCTTATTCCATGGTGCTTGACCGCCTGGAACAAAAAGATAAGGAAGTAGAGGAAGATTGATCAGATGCCGGGACTGCGGGTAACGTAGACCGGCGTTTGTTTTGAAGGATTAAAGATATGGGGGTTAGAAAATGGTGAGATTCGGAATAATCGGTACCAACTGGATAACGGAAAAATTTCTTGATGGAGCGGCACAGGTAGATGGTTTTAAATTGACAGCTGTGTACTCCAGGAAAGCGGAGAAAGCCCGTTCCTTTGCAGAAAAGCACGGGGCCGAACATACATATACAGATTTAAAGGAGTTTGCGGCTAGCGATGCTTTTGATGCTGTCTATATTGCCAGTCCTAATTCGTTACATGCCGAGCAGGCGATTTTATGCATGGAGCATGGCAAGCATGTGTTGGTGGAAAAGTCGATTGCTTCGAATAGTCAGGAAGTAGAGCACATGATTGAAACTGCCAGACGAAACGGTGTTTTACTGATGGAAGCGTTGAAGACTGTCTTCCTTCCTAACTTTCAAGCGATACAGGACAACCTGGAGAAAATCGGGACGGTCCGTCGCTATTTTGCCAGCTACTGCCAATACTCTTCCCGCTATGATGCCTATAAGGAAGGGACCGTGCTCAATGCATTCAACCCGGCTTTTTCCAACGGATCGTTGATGGATATCGGCGTGTATTGCATCTATCCCATGGTTACGCTATTCGGCAGCCCGGAGCGTATCACGGCAAGCGGCCTGATGCTTGATTCCGGCGTCGATGGTCAAGGTAGCGCCATTTTTGATTACCCTGACTTCAACGGTTCTGTAATGTATTCCAAAATAGCCAATTCCTATCTTCCTTCCGAAATCCAGGGGGAAAAAGGAAGTATTCTTGTAGACAATATCAACACGCCGACCCATGTGGAAATCAAGTACAAAGATGGCAGCACGGAGGATATTAGCAGACCCCAAGTGGAAAATGGAATGTTTTATGAAGCAGAGGCGTTTGTTGAGCTGATCAAGCAAGGGAAGACCGAATCGGAAATCTGTACGCTCGAGCGATCGCTGGAAACGGCCAGGGTGCTGGAAGAAATCCGTAACCAGACGGGTGTTCATTTTCCGGCAGACGAGCGATAGATACAAATGGTAAAACAGAAGACAAGTAAAAGCCTAAATCACACGATGGTTTAGGCTTTTTATGATGGAGCGATGCTGGTTGATAGCTATCGTATTTCCTTGTTTTTTCAGATTTTTCTAATAAACAATGGAAATGAATGTTAAAATGAGGGTAGCTAATAGGGTAAATACAAAGCATGATGCGTAAATCTGTTGTTAAGGAAAGGGGAAGACGATGAAGTTTACTGATTTTTCCGCCTCTCAAATTAGAATCGCGAGACCCACTGATAAGTTTGATGAGGTGATTCGTTTTTATGAACAAGGGCTGGGACTCAAGATACTTACAACATTCTCGGGTCACCGAGGGTATGAAGGTGTTATTTTTGGACTGCCTGATCTTCCTTACCATTTAGAATTCACCCGTCATGTAGACGGAAGTCCTTGTCCCGCTCCAACAAAAGACAATCTGTTGGTTTTTTATATACCGGATAAGGATGAACAAGAGAAGGTAGCTCAGCGGCTGAACGATATGGGATATGGTGAAGCGGAACCGGAAAATCATTATTGGAAAGAAAAGGGGAAAACAATCGAAGATCCCGATGGCTGGCGAATTGTACTAATGAATACGCACGGTATTTAAAGGGGGAAAACGATGCAAATAAAGCAAGTTACCTTGAAAACCAGTAAGGTAGAGAAGATGAAAGATTTTTATACAAACGTTCTAGGGTTTCCATTAACAGATGAAGGTCGAGATAGCTTTCAAATAGCTGCGGGCTCCAGCAAACTAGTATTTACTGGGAAAGATGCACGAGGAGAACCTTACTATCATTTTGCCTTTTCTATTCCGGAAAACAAGTTCTATGAAGCAAAGGCATGGGTGAAACGGAAAGTCGATTTAAATCTGGAGAACGGAGAAGATGAAGCTGACTTTCCCCACTTATCTGCGCGTTCCTTTTATTTTTATGATCCGGCAGGTAATATTGTAGAATTCATTGCCAGGCATTCTATCACGGAATCGGAAGAGGGGCCCTTCTCGACAAAAAACATTGTAAACATCAGCGAAATCAGTCTAACAGTAGAGGATGCCATTGCAGCGGGTGAACAGCTAAAGAAGTTCGGGTTAAAAGAACGGGATAACGAGCCAATAAATGGCTCCTCGCTTAACTTTATAGGAGAGAGGGAGACAGAGGTCTTCCTATTGTTGACCCAGCCGGGGAGAAGATGGATTTTCTCGAGCAAAGCAGCAGCTGTGTATCCACTCCGTCTATCGTTAGCAAATAATGTGCAGATCTTGGTTGATGAATACCATCCATTCGTGATCGATAATACAGGTTGAGTGGGAAAGGCGTTGAAAGGGGGAGAGTTAGATGGATTTATTACGATTGGCAACGGACCTTTCGGAAATATACATGCAAAACGATAAAGTTGAAGGGGTCTTGCTTGGCGGATCGGTGGCGCGCAATTGGCAGGATGATTACTCTGACATCGAATTATTTGTGTTCTGGAAAGAAAGTCCAAATGATGAGGATAGAAAAAGTCCTATTAATGATGTTAATGGAAGGATCATCGATTATTACCCTTTTGAAGAAGAAGAGTGGTCGGAAACGTACATAACACAAGGAGTCAAGTTAGAGATAAGTAACTTTTTGACAAATACCATCCACCGGATTCTCGATGAGGTAGTCTTAAATTATGATACAGACTTCGATAAACAATGCTTGACGGCTACTGTTTATGACGGGATTCCGCTTGCCGGTGAGAGAACCATTGATCAACTAAAAAAGAAAGTGGAAGTATATCCTGAAGAACTGGGCTCGGCCATGATTAGAGAAAATCTTGATTTAGGCAACAGATGGAGTAATCGTGAAGCATTGCTTGCCAGAGAAGATTGGTTGATGCTTTATAAGGTGATCACTTCTGTCCAGTCGAACATCATGGGAATGCTTTTTGGGTTAAATCGGGTATATGTGCATCACCCTGCTTTTAAATGGCAAAAGCGTACCTTGGAAAGGATGAAAGTAGCACCAAAAAATATTTCGAGAAGCCTTCCGTCTGTCTTCACGGCACCTCCTGAGGAAAGCATTCGGAAACTTGAAGGATTGCTTCAAGAAATCTATGGATTGGTCCAGCAGGAACATCCCGAAATCGACTTATCAGAAGTAATCGAAAGAACCAGTTTTGTAAGACCACAAAGTAACAAGACGTTATAGAACAAAGGGACTGGTTCAAAAGAAGAAAAGAATTTTACAGGAGGAGTCAGAATATGTACAAGCACATCATATGGGATTTCGACGGCACCCTTTTTGATACTTACCCGGTGATGGCCAAAACCTTTCAAGCAGCGCTTCAAGAGCGAGGGGTAGAAGAGCCAGTTGAAAGCATAATGAAACAAATGAAGATTTCGATGTCAGCTGCCATTGATTATTATGAAAAGAAGTACCAAATAGACAATGCATTTAAGACAAATTATCAAATACGTAGAAAAGAAATGGAAGCTGATTCTTCCAAACCTTTTGAAGGAATTACGGAGGTTTGTAAGTACATTCATTCAACCGACCGAAAAAATTACTTGTACACCCATAGAGGAGAGTCATCCATTAGATTACTAAAGAAGTTCGGGTTGGATGAATATTTTTCGGATTTCATCACCTCTCAACATGGATTTGAACGAAAACCGAGTCCCGCTGCCATTCGGCATCTAATAAAGAAACATGGCATCAAACCCACTGAAGCAATCATGATAGGGGACAGGAATCTGGATTTATTGTCTGCAAAAAACGCCGGTATAAGTGCTTGTTACTATACAGAGCTGGAAGATACAAACCCTCATGCTGAGTACATTATTAGAGATTTTCAGCAATTGTATAATTTAGTTTGAAGGAGTTTATAGCTTATGGGGTAGCAATAGCCGCGCTTCATAAAATGGAGGAACCCATGTGGCAAGAATGACAAAAAGATTATGGTTGGTGCGGTTGGTTTTGTCCTGGTTATTATCCTGGCAGTGACCTGGTTTTATCCCTATTCTATCTTCAGTCTCCATAAAACGTACGCTTACAAACCAGATCCGGTAATGGTTGATGGATATCTCGAAGACGTAGAGCAATTCAAAGATACTTTTGAAAAAGACTTAGATGAAATGGAATCGGAAAAACCGATTGACTTGACCGAGAACAGAACGTGGTCCTTCCATTGTTTGAGGAAGATTGACTAGTGAGAAAGGACATGCT
The DNA here is from genome assembly GCF_000821245.2 of Virgibacillus senegalensis. Taxonomy (GTDB): domain Bacteria; phylum Bacillota; class Bacilli; order Bacillales; family Amphibacillaceae; genus Sediminibacillus; species Sediminibacillus senegalensis. The sequence goes on along the minus strand of NZ_LN611423.1, from coordinate 164,536 downwards.
GTAAATAGGTGAAGAAGATCTAGATAATATGTTGGTAGCTTTAGGTCCAGGAAAACATAAAAAAAGTCAATTTCATAATCTTCATGTGGCTTTCATGAACTATTTTATGATGTATATCACTTTTTTTGAAGTCGCTCTAAATGATGAAGTGCATCTTAATACGGATAAGATTGTGGGTGAGGAAGATTAGAATTCAAAGGAATCTGTTTGTCCTATTTGTTCTGATTTATACGTTCCTTGCAATGGTATTGAGCACGAAAAAGCCGCTAATCGATACTATAATGCTTACCATTCTTTTAGTGGCTATATTACTGTTTAATGCTACATTATATCAACAAAGGAATAGTGATCGGAAAAACAAAAACTGACAGAGGTTTACAAGGATATCTCTGTTTAATTTATTAGGGAATAGGCAAGTTTTTTTCATTGAAAAAGTCACGTAAAAGATGGAAAAGGAGTTAGCTAGAATGAAAAAATGGTTTGGTTCTGCAGGTATTTGCGTTAATCAGCTTGGTGAATTGCTTATGGTTTTACAAGGAAAACCGGAAGAGGTTAAAAAATGGACTGTCCCATCTGGAGGATGGGAACAAAATGAAACGTTCGAAGCATGCTGCATGAGGGAGATGGAGGAAGAGACCGGTTATCTGGTGGAGATAGGGGAGGAAATAAAGCTGAAAAGCTATAGGGATAAAACGCTCGATATATTTGTTGAAGTGCATTACTTTTTAGCTGAAGTTATCGGCGGTGAGCGGGTTATTCAAGACCCTGACGATTTGATATATGATATTTCTTGGAAAAGTGTCGATGAGTTAAAGGATTTAGAGCTATGTTTTCCGGAAGATCGGGACTTTTTGATAGATTGGGTGACGAGGTGCCAGAGAAAGCATCTGTCCCAATAAATAAGGGGGTATGAGAATGGAACGGGATACGCCGGGTTTGTAATCCGATTACTTGCAAGGCTACTGGATGCTCTAATTCTTATCTTCTTTAGCGGTTTGACATTGTACGTTTCAAAGGGGGGTTTTTCGATTGACTCGTTGAGTGGAGTAACCTGGAAACTGGTGTATACTGATTATTTCACCATTACACCGGTAGTATGGGGTGGTTATGTTATAGGTAAGCGTATTTGTAAAATCAAATTGAAACGGGTGGATGGAAAGAGGGTAAAGCTGTCCAATATGATATTGAGAGAACTTGTCGGCTATTTTCTGCTGGGATTAGCGACATTCGGCATCACTACCCTTATTAGCGCTGCAATGGTCCTTGTTCTAAAAGATAACCGGGGAATTCACGACTTTATCGGAGGTACCTATGTTACCTATACTTAGCTGGTAAATGAATAAGTCTCTTGAAAATACCGGTAATCCATTTGCAATTTTGATTTCTTTCGTTTACACTAATTAAGGATATTAAAGGTCTTTAATATATTTTGAGAGGTGGGAACGTTAAATGAAATATTCCAAAGCGACCAATTACGCCTTACACACCATGGTGCATTTAATGTTAGTGCCAAGGGGGAAATCAGTTGGTGTAGACCAGCTGGCGAAGGCTCAAGACTTGTCTTCGACATACTTGTCCAAAATTTTAACCAAGCTGGTGAAGGCGGGATTGATTGAGTCAACACCTGGTGTGAAAGGCGGATACAGTATTGCAAGGCGTTCCAGTGAAATCTCGTTTTTGGATGTAATACAGGCGATTGAGGGGAAGACAACGCTTTTCAGTTGTTCCATGGAACATGAAGAATCCAAGAGTGGGGAATGTTTGATTGAAAACGTGATGTTCGATGCAGAAGAAAAATTGAGACAGGAATTAGACCAAAAATATATCAGTGATATTGCCAAACAAATGGAAGCTGCACGGGATGAGAAAAACACATTAAACCATTCTCACTAATTTTTTTACCCAAATTATAGATATTAAGAGTCTTTAATATACTTTATTGAAGGAGGAAACAGATGTGTTGTTAGATTGTGTAATTGTCGGAGGAGGACCGGCGGGATTGAATGCATCCCTCGTTCTTGCTAGGGCAAAAAAGAAAATCGTGCTATTCGATGAAGACAAACCAAGAAATGCGGTCACGTATGAATCTCATGGATTTATTACAAGAGATCGGATTAAACCATCGGAATTCAAACGACTAGCCAAGGAAGAATTGAAGCAATATCCCAGTATTGAAATCCAGAATCAACGTGTGACAGATATTCAAAAAGAAGACGGAGCCCTCTTGGTTCATACAGGTGGTGGTAACCGTTATCGAACCAGAAAGGTCATTTTAGCCACAGGACTTACAGACGTGTTGCCTGATATTGAGGGAATTCATGAATTTTACGGGACGAGTTTGTTCAGTTGTCCGTTTTGTGATGGATGGGAATTAAGAGACCGTCCACTAGTTGTCGTGGCAGAAGATGAGCGTGCCATGCATGGTGTGAAATTGATAGCTAATTGGAGTAAAGACCTGGTGGTTTCTACGAATGGAAAAGCTCCTTTCACAGCAGAACAAAAAGAATTGTTATTGAAGAAAAATATCCGGATCATCGACAAAGAAATAGACAGCTTTCAAGGTGACAAGGGCCAGCTGAAAATAATCAGATTCAAGGGAGGGGAGGAATTGGAAAGAGAAGGCGGCTTTGTTGCGAGCGAGCTCAGGCAGGCATCCTCATTAATAGAAAGTTTAGGGTGCTCATTGAATACAATGGGCGGAGTAGAAACAGATGATTTCGGCCGTACGGAAGTCGAAGGGGTGTATGCATGTGGGGATAATGCCCTTGTTGCCCCTGCCCAGTTGGTAATCGCTGCAAGCGAGGGGTGTAGAACAGCGATTGGCGTAGTAGCAGATTTAGTGAATGAAGACTTTTAAAAACGATCTCAAGTAGTGAAAAAGAGGAGGAGTAAACTATATGGAAAAACATAAGCATGATGAACAGATGAAAAAGGAACGGTTGGCGAGAAAAATGGAATTCCTAGAGAATCCGGATAAAAGAGGCGATATACCACCGGACCAGCTTTTCAGTATGATTCCGGTCAAGCAAGGAAACACGTTTTTGGACTTAGGAGCCGGGACGGGTTATCTAACGATTCCTGCCGCAAAGGCGTCTGGTGGACCGGTTTATGCATTGGATGTAGACCCTGACATGTTGGAGGTCATCCAATCCAAGGTGAAAAAACACAAGCTGATGAATGTCCGGACATTAAACGGACGGATTGATGATATACCATTACCTGGTGATTCGGTAGATATTGCAATTGCGTCGCTGGTTCTTCATGAAATCGACCCCTTATCCAAATCTTTGCAGCAAATCAGGCAAGTACTGAAACCGGAAGGATATTTTGTCTGTGTCGAGTTGGAAAAGCACGAGGAGGATAGCAACCATCATCCTAGAATTGCCGCCGAAGATATGGAACAGGAAATGGTAAAGGAGGGTTTCCGTGTCGTCAAGAAGCTGAAACCTACCGATAAGGTGTACATTCTCCTTGCACAAAAATAACCATCTGTTCAAGAGAAGAAGAAATAGGGAAACCGCTTGGAACCGAACCAGGCGGTTTTTTCGAAGAGATTACCGTTACACACGATATTAAGGAGTCGGTCTTAGTTAAATGTTGTGTACTTGTCGTGTTTCCTCTATTTGCTTGATGTGTCCCTTGGCATGACCGGCGACCATTTTAACCATGGTTCGGACAGTCAGTTCTCCTTGTTCTGTTCGGACGGAACGGTCCAGGGCATCTGGAAGTAACTCGCAAAGACTTATAATGTGTTCTCTTAAATACCGAAACAGTTTTACTTCTGTATCAATCGGTCTTTTACCATATTCCGTACCGGATACCCACTGGTTTGGATCATAGGGATTAACGGTATAGTCCCTGCCAGACTCGGCCAAGGCATATTTCATTCGATTGAATGTGGTTAAATCGGAATCGATAAGGTGAAGGACGGTTTGCCTGATAGACCACTTTCCTTGGGCTCGACGTAGGTCAAGGGATTGTTCTGTCAAACCAGCCAATGACTGTTCAAGCTTATCCGGTCCATTTTTATACAAATCAATTATTTCTTCATCGGGCATGTGCAATTCTTCCCAGTAGGACGCAATATAGCCATCCGGATCGGAAATGAATATCGTTTGTCCAAAGCCAGGATCTATTTCCGTTTCATAATTATTCAATCCCATTTGCTCCAGCCTTTTTTGAAGAACAGCTACCTTTTCCCCCATGAGGTAAAAACGGTTGCCGGGCTTCGGTTCGACGAAAGCTACATCTGTATATTCGGTGATATCTACCTTTGAGTTACTGGTTAGAATGGCAGCATCTCCGCTTGGAATGCGCAGCTGGAGGATCTCCCCATCCAAAAACTCTGCTTCCCTCGCCCATTTTAAGACAGAGGTATAGAAAGCAATCGACCTTTCTAAATCTTCTACACGTAAGACTAATCTTGGTTTTCTCTTCACCAAGTAATATTCCCCCTTTTCTTTTGGTCATTTATTTTACTTATTCCATTAGAAGAACATAGAATCCTTCCATTTCATAAGAAAAGTCCAATGAAGGATCGTATTATCGTCCGCCGCTCAAGCCGGGGACAGTCCCCCACCGGTCTAACACTGCGTCGCGCTAACACGCTAATGTGGTGGGGGTCAGTCCCTGGTCTTGGTTTTCCTAAAACTTCACGCTTTTTTCACTCTATTCATTGATTGTTTTTTGGTATAATGATTAGATGGATATAGAATAGAACCTCTGTGGATTCAGGGGCTTCACTTTAGCAGCCGGGCCGTGGCCGGCTCCGGATGGAGGTAGTTATTGAATGTATGATATGAAGCAGTGGGAGCATGTTTTCAAGCTGGATCCCGATAAGGAAATTTCCGATGAAGCGTTGGAACAGGTGTGTGAATCGGGCACTGACGCAGTGATCGTCGGGGGAACCGACAATGTCACCTTGGATAACGTTCTGAATCTGTTGGGAAGGATCCGTCGCTTCACAGTACCTGTCGTGTTGGAGGTATCTAACTTGGAAGCAATCACTCCGGGCTTTGATTTTTACTATATACCGATGGTGTTAAACAGCCGCGATAAGAGATGGATGCTCGACCTGCAGCACCAGGCGGTAAAAGCATATGGAGATGTTATCGACTGGAATGAATTGTTCGTCGAAGGCTATTGCATCTTAAATGATGAAGCAAAGGCATTCCAGGTTACCGACTGCTTCAAGCCTTCCGAGGAAGACGTTGTCGCTTATGCTCAAATGGCAGAGAAGATGTTCCGTTTGCCGATTTTTTACCTGGAATACAGCGGTACGTATGGGGATCCCCGGCTTGTTGAAAAAGTAAGCAGGGAACTCGAGCAGACATTGTTGTTTTACGGCGGAGGTATTTCGGCTCCTGAGCAGGCAAAGGAAATGAAGCAATATGCAGATGTGGTTATCGTCGGCAACAGTGTGTACGATGATTTGAAAAGTGCATTGAAAACCGTCAAAGCAGTCAAGGGAAATAAATAAAGGTGGTGTCACATGTGAGTCAAACGATGGATGACTTGCTGAAAGGATTAAATAAAGAACAACGTAGAGCGGTAACCCATACAGAAGGTCCGCTTTTGATTATGGCCGGAGCAGGAAGTGGGAAGACCCGTGCGCTAACCCACCGAATTGCTTACTTGCTTGGGGAAAAAGAAGTTTCGCCGCGAAGCATTTTGGCGATTACGTTCACCAACAAAGCAGCAAGGGAAATGAAAGAAAGAGTATACCAGCTTGTCGGACCGGAAGGAGCAAATATTTGGGTTTCGACGTTCCACTCGATGTGTGTGAGGATATTGCGCAGGGATATCGATCGGATTGGCATTAACAGCAATTTCTCGATACTCGACAGCAGTGATCAATTGTCTGTCATCAAGCAAATCTTAAAAGACCTGAATATCGATCCGAAAAAATTCGAGCCTCGAGCCATGCTCGGCGCAATCAGTTCGGCGAAAAATGAGCTGATCACCCCGGAGGAGTACAGCAAAACGGTTGGAAACTTCTATGAAAAACAGACTGCCGAGGTCTATGAGCGCTACCAGAAGACTTTGAGAAAGAACCAGTCGCTCGACTTTGACGATTTGATCATGCAGACGATCAACCTGTTCGACCGCGTGCCGGAAGTGTTGGAATATTATCAACGCCGTTTTCAATACATCCATGTCGATGAGTACCAGGATACGAACCATGCACAATATTACCTGGTAAAACAATTGGCGGACCGCTATCAGAATCTGTGCGTTGTCGGCGATTCCGATCAGTCGATTTACCGTTGGCGGGGAGCGGACATTCAAAACATCCTGTCCTTTGAAAAAGATTATCCGAATGCGACGACCGTGATGCTCGAGCAAAACTACCGCTCCACTAAATCGATTCTGGATGCAGCTAATACGGTCATCAAAAACAACTCCGGCAGAAAACCGAAAAACCTGTGGACGGAAAATAATGAAGGCAGCAAAATCCGTTATTATCAGGCAGCTACCGAGCAGGATGAAGGACTGTTCGTTGCCGATAAAGTGGAAGAATTCATTGCGTCTGGCGACTATACGTACAAGGACATTGCCGTTTTGTACCGGACCAACGCCCAATCGCGTTCGATCGAGGAAACGTTTGTGAAAGCGAATATTCCTTATCAAATCGTCGGCGGTACCAAGTTCTATGACAGAAAAGAAATCAAAGACATGCTGGCCTATCTTCGTTTGATTGCCAATCCGGATGATGATTTGAGCTTCGCGCGTGTCGTCAACGAACCGAAACGCGGTGTAGGAAAGACATCACTCGAGAAGCTGCAGGCGTACGCAGCCGAACACGGTATTTCCCTTTACACAGCTGTCCAGGAGGTCGACTTCACCGGAGTAAGCGCGAAAGCCGCCAAATCGCTTGCTGAATTCGGCGGCTTGATCCGCAATTGGACACAACAGCAGGAATTCCTGTCCGCAACCGACATGGTTGAACAAGTTTTAAAAGGGACAGGCTATGAAGAGATGCTAAGGAATGAGCGCAGCATTGAAGCGCAGAGTCGCCTGGAAAACCTCGAGGAATTCAAGACAGTTACCAAGCATTTTGAAGAAAACAGTGAAGACAAAACGTTGATTGCCTTCCTGACAGATTTGGCGCTTATTGCCGATATCGACAGGGTCGACGACGATCCAATGGGCGATAATAAAATCGTCCTTATGACGCTGCACGCTGCCAAAGGGCTGGAGTTCCCAGTCGTCTTCCTGATCGGCATGGAGGAAAATGTCTTTCCGCACAGCCGCTCGATTATGGATGAAGAAGAAATGGAAGAGGAGCGCCGCCTTGCCTATGTAGGGATCACGCGGGCAGAAAAGCAATTGTTCCTCACCCATGCCAAAATGCGGACATTGTTCGGCCGTACCAATATGAATCCGGTCAGCCGTTTTATCAATGAAATTCCCGAAGAGCTGGTGGAAGGATTGGAAGAGGCCAAGCAAGCACCGTTCGGATTCGGGCCGACCCAGTCGAAACCAGATCCGTTCGCCGCACCGAAAAGGTCTGCGAAGAAAATCAACCGGCCTGCGACAACTGGAGGAGAAAGTATCGGCTGGCAGCCGGGTGATAAAGCCAATCACAAAAAGTGGGGACAGGGAACGGTGGTCAAGGTCCATGGCGAAGGGGAAGCGATGGAACTGGATATTGCATTTCCTGCACCGACAGGCATCAAGCGGCTTCTGGCAAAGTTCGCACCAATCACTAAAGAATAAATTGAGGTGTATGAAATGAATCTGGAACAAGCCAAAGCAAAAGTTGAGGAATTAAGAGACAAATTAAACCAGTATGGTTACGAATATCATGTATTGGATAAACCGAGTGTGCCGGATGCCGAATACGATAAGCGACTCCACGAATTACTCGAGCTGGAAGGTCAGTTTCCCGAATTGGTTACGCCGGATTCGCCTTCCCAGCGTGTCGGGGGAGAACCAATCGATGAGTTCAAGAAGGTTCAACACGCCGTGCCGATGCTCAGCTTGGCCAATGCCTTTAATGAAGAGGATCTTCGTGCTTTTGACCGCAGAGTCCGGGAAGGCGTCGGAGAAGGCGTCTCGTATGTGTGCGAATTGAAAATCGACGGGCTGGCAGTATCGTTGAAATATGAAGATGGCAAGTTCGTCCAAGGGGCAACACGCGGAAACGGAACCGTTGGAGAAGATATAACGACCAATTTGCGTACGATTGGCAGTATTCCATTGAAAATCAGTGAGAAGGAACCAATCGAAGTCCGCGGAGAAGCATACATGCCACAAAAGTCTTTTCTCGCTTTGAATGAAGCGAAAGAACAAAATGGTGAAGAACCGTTTGCCAATCCGCGCAACGCGGCAGCAGGCTCGTTACGACAGCTGGACCCGAGGATCGCTGCCACACGTAATCTGAGCATCTTTTTATATGGTGTAGGACAATGGGAAGCTGGTACGTTAACCTCCCATAGCGAACGGCTGGAATACATGCAAAAGCTCGGGTTAAAAACCAATCCGGAATGGCGCAAGTGTGCTAATATCGACGAAGTGATCAGCTATGTCAACGAGTGGGTCGAAAAACGAAGCGCACTTGATTATGATATAGACGGAATCGTCATCAAGGTCGATCGTCTCGATCAGCAGGAGGAGCTTGGTTATACTGCGAAAAGCCCGCGCTGGGCAATTGCCTATAAGTTTCCCGCTGAGGAAGTGATCACCAAGCTGTACGATATTGAGTTAAGCGTCGGCAGGACCGGTGTCGTGACTCCGACAGCGCTGTTGGACGCTGTAAAGGTTGCCGGTACCACGGTGCAGCGTGCTTCCTTGCACAATGAAGACCTGATTCGCGAAAAAGATATTCGAATCGGTGATACGGTCGTGATCAAAAAAGCCGGCGATATTATTCCGGAAGTCGTCCGCGTGGTTGAGGAGCAGCGGACCGGAGAAGAGCAGGAATTCCATATGCCGGAGCATTGCCCTGCTTGCGGAAGCGAGCTCGTCCGTCTTGAGGAAGAGGTTGCCCTGCGTTGTTTCAATCCAAACTGCCCCGCCCAATTAAAAGAAGGACTGATTCACTTCGTTTCCCGCAATGCCATGAACATCGACGGATTGGGGGAAAAGGTGATCGAGCAGTTATTTGACGAAAAGCTCGTACATCACATTTCCGACATCTATAAGCTGGAACGTGAGGAACTGTTGAAGCTGGAACGAATGGGTGAAAAATCGGTAGATAATTTACTAAAAGCAATCGAAGTTTCCAAGCAGAACTCTCTGGAGCACCTTTTATTTGGTCTCGGGATCCGCTTTGTTGGATCCAAGGCTGCCCGAACACTTGCTGAAGAATTTGAAAACATGGACCGGCTGAAAGCTGCAACCTACGAGGATTTGACGGCAGTGTATGAAATCGGCGATAAAATGGCTGATTCCGTTGTCCGTTACTTCCAAAAACCACAAGTAATGGAATTGATAGAAGAATTGAAACAGCTTGGCGTGAACATGGAATATAAAGGTGTGAAAAAATCGGAAAGAACCATGGACTCGATATTTGCCGGAAAAACAGTCGTTCTGACCGGTAAAATGGAAATCTATACGAGGCCGGAAGCAAAAGAAAAAATCGAAATGCTTGGCGGAAAGGTAACCGGAAGCGTTAGCAAGAAAACCGATTTATTAATTGCCGGAGAAGATGCTGGATCGAAGTATGACAAAGCAAAAGAGCTGGATATTGAAATCTGGGATGAAGAACAATTGAAAACAGCCTTGGAGGAGTAGGGGTGAACAGGATGAAAAGAAAAGCAGTCATTTGGTTGTGTGTACTCCTGGCAGTTTCCGGGTGTGCGCCTTCCTTTAACAATGATGAGGAAATCATCGAAGAGAATCAGGATGATACCAGCCAGGAAACGGCCATCATTCCCAGCTACAATGTGACGGAAGAAGAGTACAAGGTAATCCTCCCTTACAAGGTTAGCAAAGCCCGGGGGGTAATCGTAGATCAGATCGCCAACCGGTTGGATATTGGGGAATTTGAAGAAGGCTTGCGCAGGCACTCGAAGCAAGCCTTTGACCCAGACAAGTACTACTTTCAGGAAGGCCAGAAAATCGATGAAGAAACGGTGCTTACCTGGATTGACGATTTGAACCCGAAAGTGGAAAAAGGATCGAAAGAAGAAGTTTTCAGGGACAATCCGAGGTATTTATCGCACATCCTCGAACAGGACTACTTGCAAAAAACTGGAGAAAATACAGTGGAGCTGGGCGGTATGTCGATCGGGATCGCGCTGAAGTCTAACTATCGGTTCCAGACAGAAGAAGGCGGCCCGTACTATTATGAAGATATTAGTCAGAAAGAAATGCTTCGTGAAGGGAAGAAAATAGCCCAGCAAATATTGGAGCGTGTCAGAGGAATGGAAGACATGCCCGATGTACCGATTATGATTGCCCTTTACCGGGAGGAAGAACGGAGCGCGCTTGTTCCGGGAGAATTTGTTGCCACAACGTCCGTTTCTGCCAATTCCTCTTCTATCGGGGAATGGGAGTCAATTGACGAAGAAAACGTGTTGTTTCCTTCTGGCGAGGCTAAAGAGAATTACTCTGAAGAAAGCGATCGGATGAAGACATTTGAACAGGATGTAGGGGAATACTTCCCGAATTACACAGGAGTGATCGGAAAAGGCTTTTACATCGATGACGAATTGAAAAAACTCAGAATTGAAATACCAATTGAATTTCAAGGAAAAGCGGAAGTGGTTGGATTTACCCAATATGTATACGGGGTGGCCATGGAAACGTTTGAAAATTACTACGACCTGGAAATCAATATTAAGTCCAATCAGCGACAGGAAAGCCTGATCACAAGAGATGCAGGTGAAGACGAACCAAAAGTCCATATCTATCAATAGCCTTTTCGAAAGCGTTTGAATTGTGCGACATTTTCGGTTAAAATGGAAAATGGTTGTGCCTGACAATCTAGTAAAGCAAGCTCAGGCCTGAATGTTTGATAGAATAAGGAGGTCATGTTCATGGTAACACCTTACAAGCACGAACCTTTTACAGATTTTACGATTGAAGAGAATCGTAAAGCATTGGAAGCGGAGCTGAAAAAAGCTGAAGAAAACTTCGGCAAAGAGTATCCGTTGATTATTGGTGGAGAGCGTATTACTACCGAAGAAAAAATCGTTTCTTACAATCCTGCGAATAAATCTGAAGTGATTGGTTATGTTTCGAAAGCTAACCAGGAGCTTGCTGAAAAAGCAATGAAAGTAGCAGATGAAACATTTGAATGGTGGAGGAAGACCAATCCGGAAATGCGTGCTGATATTCTGTTCCGCGCTGCAGCCATCGTGCGCAGACGCAAGCACGAATTTACGGCCCACCTCGTAAAAGAAGGCGGAAAACCGTGGAAAGAAGCAGACGCCGATACGGCAGAAGCGATCGATTTCATGGAATATTACGGCCGCCAAATGCTTGATATGAAAAATGGCGTTGAGGTGAACAGCCGCGAAATTGAAAACAACCGGCTTCACTATATCCCGCTCGGTGTGGGAATCACCATTTCTCCATGGAACTTCTTATTCGCCATTATGGCTGGAACAACCGTTGCACCTATGGTAGCCGGCAATACGGTATTGCTAAAGCCTGCAAGTGCGACACCGATCATTGCCTACAAGCTAATGGAAGTGCTTGAAGAGGCGGGGATGCCGGCTGGTGTTGTAAACTTCGTTCCGGGTAGCGGTTCAGAAGTAGGGGACTATTTAGTAGATCATCCTCGCACTAGATTCATCAATTTTACCGGCTCCCGTGAAGTCGGAACCCGCATTTACGAGCGTGCAGCAGTTGTACAGCCAGGACAAAAATGGTTGAAACGCTCCATTATCGAAATGGGAGGAAAGGACACCATTGTTGTCGATGACAATTCTGATCTTGAGCTTGCTGCCGATGCCATTACTTATTCCGCATTCGGTTTCTCAGGCCAAAAATGTTCGGCTTGCTCCCGAGTCGTAGCGCATCAAGATATTTATGATGATCTCCTGGCCCGCGTAGTCGAAAAGACGAAGGAAGTGAACGTCCAGGATCCAAGCCGTCATGATACGTACATGGGGCCGGTTATCGATGAAGGTGCATACAATAAAATTCTTGACTACATTGAAGTCGGTAAACAGGAAGGCAAGCTGATGGCCGGCGGAACAGGGGACAATTCCCAAGGCTGGTTCATCCAACCGACTGTTTTTGCTGACTTGGCTCCTGAATCCCGTATTATGCAAGAAGAAATCTTCGGTCCAGTAGTCGGTTTCACAAAAGCAAAAGACTTCGACGAAGCAATCGAAATTGCCAACAATACCGAATATGGCTTGACAGGTGCAGTAATTACCAATAACCGGGCCCACATCGAACAGGCTCGTGAAGACTTCCATGTCGGCAATCTGTACTTCAACAGAGGATGTACCGCAGCTATCGTCGGTTACCATCCATTCGGCGGTTTCAACATGTCGGGAACTGATTCAAAAGCCGGAGGACCAGACTATTTGTCTCATTTGATGCAGCCGAAAACGACTTCGGAAATGCTATAATAAAACCGAGAAAACCCAGACCTTTTCCATATAAAAGGTCTGGGTTTCTTTTTTTAGGAAAGTAGGAAAGTTTTTTGTGTGTTTAAACGTATAAAAACGCTGTAACTTTCCCAATATGAATTTTTATGAAATGTGTTATTATGGAATTACAGGAAAAACCCATATTTATAGATAGTCCCATTGGTCTAACGAAGCATCTATAAACATAGGTTATTTACCCTAAATGTACGAGGTGGACAATCTATGGAAATTGGCCCTTTTATTAAACTGCATAGAATCAAACAAAACATGACACAGGAAGAGCTGGCAGAAGGAATTGTTTCAGAGTCCTACTTATCCAAGATTGAGAATCGCCGAACAGAGCCAAGTACGGACGTTATCAACATGTTGTGCACCAAGCTCGGGGTGGAGATCAAGAGCGAAGAAGACACGCTGCTGAAAGAGAAGTGTCAAGAATGGTTCGATATGTTGTTCGAGGTCAACGACAAGGAAGAGATCACGAAAAAATTCAACGAATTGCAGGAGATCATCGACAACAATTATTCCCACACCCAGGTATTATTTGAAATTCACAAGATTCGATATTACCTAATTATGGATGAAGTCAATTTAGCTCTGAAGCAGATTAACAACTTGAAGGAAGTATCCAACACCTTTGATAACTACCAGCTGTATTTCTGGATGAAATTCAAGGGCAATTACAATTCGGTCATTGAAGAATTCAATCAAGCTATTAGGTTCTACAAATTGGCTGAAGAGAAAGCGAATCAGATCGAGCTTTCCGAAGCGGAAGTCGCTGATTTAAAGTACACCCTAGCTGTTACATACAGTAAACTCCGTAACACATTGGAAGTAATTGATTATGCAAACAAGGCTCTAGAGGCATACAGCAAAAATTACAACTTTATACGCTGTGCCCAATGTCATATTCTTCTTGGAATTTCTTATAGAAGAATACGGATTTACGACAAAGCTATTAAGAATTATAATCTTGCTCAGCACCTTGCGAAGCTAAATAAACATGATGAATTGATTCAATTAACTAATATTAATTTAGCTAACTTATATGCATCTAAAGGAGATAATGCTAATTCAATAAAATGTTATAGAGAAGTATTAAAGAAGAAGGAGTTTTTAAAACTTAAAGAAATACTTATAGCAATAACCTCGTTAATGAGAGAGTATTATGTTAATAAAAACTATGACATGTGTAAAGAAATGGTAGATGAAGGTAATAAAATCATGAAAGATTTAGATCGTTCCCGATTTAAAATCTATGATTATGAATTAAGAACATACAACTATGCTTTGAATAATGAAGATGAAAAGTTTGAAGAACTAGTTGTTGGAGAATTTATACCCTACTTACAAAAACAGAAGGACTATGCGTCTTTAATCGTTTATACTAACATGGTAGGAAAGCATTACGAAGGGCAAAGTAAGTACAAATTGGCTTCAAAGTACTACAAGCTTGCAAATTTTTCATATGAGCAATTAATAAAAATTTAGGAGGGGTTTAATTTGAAAAGGAACATAGTAAAGTTAATTTTAGGAGTATTATTGTTAAGTGGTGTATATTTAGCAGGTGAGAATTATGATAGTTTGGTGAAGGATGCGGAACCAAGTATCTTTTCTTTTGACTTATCCAAAGACGCAGAACCAAGTATTTTTTCTTTTAACTTAGCGAAGGATGCAGAACCAAGTATTTTCTCCTTTGATTTATCCAAAGACGCAGAACCAAGTATTTTTTCTTTTAACTTAGCGAAGGATGCAGAACCAAGTATTTTCTCCTTTGATTTATCTAAAGATGCAGAACCAAGCATTTTCTCAACAAAATTATTTTATTAATAAAGCAATTTCCAAATTGCTTTAATTATACTACTACCTACTAAACCTTACTTGCCCGGAATGGCGTTTCATAAACGTTGTTCCGGGTCTTTTTTTGCCAAAGGTTCAAAGGGAAAGATGATCCTTTAAAAGGCTGGAATTAACGGATGAATCAAAATGCTTCCCAGGAAAATACGCACTTAATTTTATTAGTTTTAGTGAATAGATATTATCCTAAACCCAAAATATAAACAAAAAACGATAAAATATTGCATAATTATTAATAGGAATGTTGTTTCAATAAATATTTTAATGTTCTGAAAAATGATATATGATATAGTTAAGTAGTTCTGTCTGTATTTTCGCTTTTACCCTTCACGCAATGATAAAAACGAAAATGCATACATAATGTATAAAAAAAGGAGGGGGAAAAATGGAGGATTTCGCACTCACTGGTTCCACCTGGTTTTGGCTATTTGTACCTATGCCAATTTTGATTATCTTGTCCATTATCACGTTATTTACTGAGAGGAGAGAATAGGAAAACATGGGAACAGCTACATTAATAACTTTTATTGTGTACCTGATCGGTATGCTATTAATCGGAGTAATTTCATATCGTTTAACGAATGATTTATCAGATTACGTACTTGGAGGCAGAAGGCTCGGACCTGGTGTTGCCGCTTTAAGTGCCGGTGCTTCGGATATGAGTAGTTGGTTATTACTCGGTTTACCTGGAGCCATTTATGCAACTGGTCTTGCAGAAGGCTGGATGGCAGTTGGACTTTCAATCGGGGCTTATCTTAACTGGCAATTTGTCGCTAAGCGTTTACGTGTATACACCGAAGTTTCTAACAACTCTATCACGATTCCAGATTTCCTGGAAAATCGTTTCCGCGATTCATCCCACATACTGCGTGTAATTTCAGCTATTGTCATTTTAGTTTTCTTCACTTTTTACACATCATCCGGTATGGTAGGTGGCGCCAAGCTGTTTGAAGCATCATTTGGCTTATCCTACAATCAGGCACTGTGGATCGGTGCTATCGTTATTGTTTCTTATACATTCCTTGGCGGTTTCCTGGCAGTAAGCTGGACTGACTTTATTCAAGGGATCTTAATGTTTGTCGCATTGATTGTCGTTCCAGTTCGTGCCATTTTTGTGATCGGTGGCTGGGATGCTACAGTTGATGCAGTTGGTCAAATCGACCCTTCCCATCTGAATATGGTGGCAGGTGTTGGTGTCATTTCTATCCTTTCATCCTTTGCATGGGGGCTAGGTTACTTTGGACAGCCACACATCATCACGCGTTTTATGGCGCTGCGTTCACCGAAGGATGTTCCGATGGCTAAATTCATCGGTACCTCGTGGATGATTCTTGGCTTGTATGGAGCCGTGTTTACCGGTTTTGCCGGTCTTGCGTTTATCAATACCCAGGACGTGGGCATGCTGTCTCAATTCGGTATTGAAGTAGTCAATGAGAACGGTGTACAAATGCTGGCAGACTCGGAAAAAATCTTTATTGCATTCTCACAGATCTTGTTCGATCCAATTATCGCCGGTATCCTGTTGGCAGCAATCCTTTCTGCTATCATGAGTACCATTGACTCGCAACTGCTTGTTTCTTCTTCTGCTGTAGCAGAAGACTTTTACAAAGCGATTTTACGCAAAAACGCAAGCGAGCGTGAATTGGTATGGGTTGGCCGTGCAGCTGTTATTGTTATTGCTTTGATTGCCACAGTTGTTGCTTCCAACCCAGAGAGTTCCGTATTGGATTTGGTTAGTTATGCATGGGCAGGGTTCGGTGCCGCATTCGGTCCGATTATCTTACTGTCCTTGTTCTGGAAAGGCATCACCAGAAACGGTGCCCTTGCTGGAATCATCGTCGGGGCTATCACGGTTGTTATCTGGGGAGACTTTTTATCGGGCGGCATTTTCGACCTTTACGAAATCGTCCCAGGCTTTGTGCTTAACCTAATCGTCGCAGTGCTTGTCAGTATGGCAGGCAAGCCGCATCCAGAGGCTGAAGCGGAGTTTGAAGAAGCAAAATCTCAATATTAAATTGTTGGGAGCTGTTCGAAAGGGAAAGGCTCTGAAGTCTAAGAAGATCACCAGTGCAAATAGGTGCACTGGTGATTTTTTTTCTTTATATTCCTTGAAGAGGAAAGGGCTGTCCGTTTGAGGGTTAATGATTAATGGGCAAGCCTTTTTCTTCATTAAGGTATTCCGTTTCAGCAAGCTGTCGAAACGTGGTAAAATAGCAGATAGCGGACTGTTGTACAAGTTGCCAATCGTCCGGTTTTTTTGCTATTATCATAAATATTGCTTCTATTCGTAACAAGTGGCTTGTCAAACCGTTAAAAGCGGAGAGCCTTTTTATAGACGAATAAAATAAGCGGAGGTGACTGAGATGTCCAACATCTCGAAGGAACAGGTAAAACATGTGGCCCATTTGGCCCGTTTGGCGATCAGCGAGGAAGAAGCCGAAAAAATGACAAAACAGTTGGATGCTATTATCCATTATGCGGAAAGCTTGAACGAATTGAACACCGATGATGTAGAACCGACTACTCACGTCTTGGACTTGAAAAATGTCATGCGCAAGGATGAGCCTAGAAAGTGGATTGAGAAAGAAGACGCGCTGAAGAATGCGCCAGACAAACAAGATGGTCAGTTCCGTGTGCCATCAATACTTGAATAGGGAGGCTTACAAAGCATGTCGCTTTTTGATTATACGTTAAAACAGTTACAGGACAAGCTACATAACAAAGAAATAACCGTCAGCGATTTGGTTGCTGAGTCATACAATCGCATCCATGAGGTCGATGATCAAGTCAAAGCGTTTCTGACGCTGGATGAGGAAAAGGCAAAGGCCAAGGCAGAAGAGCTTGATCAACAGGCAGGAGACGCCAATTCCCTGTTGTTTGGTCTGCCAATCGGGATTAAGGACAATATTGTAACCAAGGGCTTGCGCACCACATGTGCCAGTCAGTTTCTCGATAACTTTACCGATCCTTTGTATGATGCAACCGTAATCGAAAAACTGCAGAAAGAAAATACCGTGACAATTGGAAAGTTGAACATGGACGAGTTTGCCATGGGATCCTCCAATGAAAACTCCAGTTACTTTGCGACACGTAATCCGTGGAATACCGATTATGTTCCAGGTGGTTCAAGCGGTGGTTCTGCTGCAGCAGTTGCAGCAAAGGAAGTGTTCTTTTCACTAGGTTCCGATACAGGCGGATCGATCCGTCAGCCAGCCGCTTTTTGTGGCGTCGTCGGTTCAAAACCAACCTATGGACTTGTTTCCCGATTCGGATTAGTCGCATTTGCTTCTTCCCTGGATCAAATCGGACCGATCACTCGTACGGTGGAAGACAATGCTCATTTGCTGCAGGCAATCGTCGGGCATGATCCGATGGATGCTACCTCTGCAAATGTCGAAATTCCTAACTATACAGAGACTCTCGCCCAGGGTGTGAAAGGATTAAAGATAGCTGTACCTTCCGAGTACTTATCCGAGGGGGTTAATCCTGAAGTGAAACAGGCAGTGCTTGATGCTTTAAAAGTATATGAAGATTTAGGTGCTACCTGGGAAGAAGTATCTCTGCCACATTCACGCTATGCAGTAGCAGCGTACTATCTGCTTTCTTCTTCCGAGGCTTCGGCAAACCTGGCTCGTTTTGACGGTGTCCGTTACGGTGTTCGCTCCCAGCAGGCAGATAACATGCTGGACATGTTCAAACGCTCTCGCAGCGAAGGATTTGGCGATGAAGTGAAGCGCCGGATTATGCTCGGAACGTTCGCATTGAGCTCCGGTTACTATGATGCTTACTACAAGAAAGCACAAAAGGTAAGGACATTAATCAAAAATGACTTTGAAAAAGTATTTGAAGATTACGATGTCATCGTCGGACCGACGACTCCGACTCCTGCATTCAAGGTCGGGGAAATCATCGATGATCCGCTTACTATGTACACGAACGACATTTTGACGATCCCGGTAAACCTTGCAGGCGTCCCGGGTATGTCCGTACCGTGCGGCTTCTCCAGTGAGGGATTGCCGATCGGACTGCAAATCATCAGCAAGCATTTTGACGAAGCAACGATGCTGCGGACCGCTTATGCGTTTGAACAGGCAACCGACCACCATAAAAAACAGCCTGAATTGGGAGGTGCCAACTAATGAACTTTGAAACAATCATCGGCTTGGAAGTCCACGTCGAATTGAAAACAGATTCCAAAATATTCAGCCCTAGCTTCAACCACTTCGGCGCTGAACCGAATAGCAACGTCAACCCGATTGATTTAGGTTATCCGGGAGTACTGCCGGTACTTAACGAGGAGGCAGTCAACTTTGCGATGAAGGCGGCAATGGCGCTGAATTGTGAGATTGCCACCGACACAAAATTTGACCGGAAAAACTATTTCTATCCGGACAATCCGAAAGCGTATCAAATCTCCCAGTTTGACCAGCCGATCGGAGAAAACGGTTGGATTGAAATCGAGGTAGACGGGCAGAAGAAAAAAATCGGAATTACCCGACTCCATTTGGAGGAAGATGCCGGTAAGCTTACGCACAGTGACGACGGATACTCGCTGGTTGATTATAACCGTCAGGGCACGCCACTGATCGAAATCGTCTCGGAGCCGGATTTGCGCTCTCCGGAAGAGGCGTATGCTTATTTGGAGAAACTGAAAAACATCATTCAGTACACCGGCGTATCCGATTGTAAGATGGAAGAAGGCTCGTTACGTTGTGACGCCAACTTGTCCATTCGTCCAATCGGACAGGAGGAATTCGGTACGAAAACGGAACTGAAAAACTTGAACTCCTTCTCGTTTGTCCAAAAAGGGCTCGAGTTCGAAGAAAAGCGCCAGCAGAAAGTGCTGCTTTCTGGAGGAGAAATCCTGCAGGAAACACGCCGTTATGATGAACAAACAAAGGAAACGATTTTGATGCGCGTGAAAGAGGGCTCGGACGATTACCGCTACTTCCCGGAACCGGACTTGGTGCCGTTGTATATCGATGAAGCTTGGAAAGAGCGTATTCGCTCGGAAATTCCGGAGCTGCCGGATGCCCGTAAGCAGCGTTATATAAACGAATTGGAGCTTCCTGCCTACGATGCAATGGTCCTAACGAGTACGAAGGAAATGTCGGACTTCTTCGAAGAAGCCATTCAAAAGGGTGCAGACATCAAGCAGGCTTCCAACTGGCTCATGGGGGAAGTGTCTGCCTACATGAATAAACAGCAGGTCGAACTGCATGATCTTGCTTTGACACCAGAAGGATTGGCGAAAATGATCAAGCTGATCGAGGATGGAACAATTTCTTCTAAAATCGCGAAGAAGGTATTCGCTGAGCTAGTGGAAAAAGGCGGAGATCCAGAACAAATCGTCAAGGACAAAGGGCTCGTACAAATTTCCGATGAAGGACAGTTAAAGGAAATTGTGACCGGCATCCTCGACGAAAATGAACAGTCAATCATCGACTATAAAAATGGAAAAGACCGCGCACTAGGATTCTTGGTCGGTCAAGTGATGAAGGCTACAAAAGGCCAGGCAAATCCGCCAATGGTCAACAAGATTTTGAAAGAGGAAATGGATAAACGCTAATATAGCGAAAAGGGGGATGGCTTCCATCATGGAGCGATCCTCTTTTTAAACATGCGAAAATCCAACAATATCAAGCTTTGTTGCAGGTTTGATGTGATTCTTGATTCAAATTATGGTAAAAAAACTTTTCAAACCAACAGAAAAGGGCTATGATGGAAGATGGACTAGCAAACGGTGCTTGTCTTTGTTTTTTGTATTAGGCAGACTGTTTTTGGCAGCTGCCTGCAATGATAGATGGAACAGGGGGAGACCTTATGAAAAGGGCCCGTATTATTTACAATCCAACATCAGGTCGAGAAGCCTTTAAAAAAGAACTTCCCGGCGTTCTTCAATCGTTAGAACAAGCAGGGTACGAAACATCGGCCCATGCTACTACCTGTGCGGGAGACGCTACGAAGGCTGCTCAGACAGCGGTGGATCGAAAATTTGATATCGTAGTCGCAGCTGGCGGAGACGGAACAATCAACGAAGTCATCAATGGCATTGCCGGCAATGAATACCGGCCGAAGCTAGGCATCATTCCTGTCGGGACGACCAATGACTTGGCTCGTGCGCTGCACATTCCGCGTAATATTGCAAAAGCGGTGGATGTCATCCTGGAAGATCGGGTCAAAGCACTTGATATCGGACAGGTAAACGACCAATATTTCATGAACATAGCCGGCGGTGGGAAGCTGACAGAGCTTTCTTACGAAGTGCCAAGCAAGCTTAAAACCGTGCTTGGTCAACTGGCGTATTATTTGAAGGGAGTCGAAATGCTGCCATCGTTACGCCCGACCAAAGTAACCATCGAGTATGACGGCAAAGTATTCACGGACGAAATCATGCTGTTTTTGGTTGCAAACACCAATTCTGTAGGCGGCTTTGAAAAATTGGCACCAGGCGCGACCATGGATGACGGCCTGTTCGATCTGCTAATATTGAAAAAAGCCAACATAGCTGAGTTTATCCGTATTGCCACCTTGGCATTAAGAGGAGCTCATTTGGATGATCCACTCTTATTCCATACAAGGGCAAACCGGATTAAAGTACACACGGAAGAAAAGATGCAGCTGAATGTTGACGGGGAATACGGTGGCGATTTGCCGGGAGAATTCGTCAACCTTTACCGCCACATAGAGTATTTTGTACCGGAAAGCTTTGTGGAAAAAGAAGAAGCAAAAAAAGCAGCAAGACTGGAAAAGTCCTAATATAACAAGACGCACGGTATTCCTGCCGGTGCGTCTTTTGTTTTCTTTTAGTCAACTGACTATACTAGGAGAAATCGCTTAAAAAAGCTTTACAGAAAGAGGTAACAAGATGGAAAAAGGAAATGTCGAAAAGGCATATATTTCCCGGGAAATCACCGCAAATGTCAGTTTATGAATAGATATTTCCCTTCTTTCCCTATATGTGATAAACTTTTGTCAGCAATTGACAAGAAGGACGATGATAGATATGGCTAAACAAAAGCCACCAGTAAAAAAGAATCAAACGATCGAGCTTTCTTTTCACGATTTGACCCATGAAGGGGCAGGAGTCGGAAAAATAGAAGGCTATCCGTTGTTCGTTCCATACGCCTTGCCTGGCGAAACCGCTGAAGTGAAGGTTGTCAAAGTAAATAAAAATTTCGGATTCGGTAAGTTGTTGGATATAAAAGAAGTCAGCCCGGAAAGGGTTGAGCCCCCATGTGATGTGTACGTCCAGTGTGGCGGATGCCAGTTACAGCATATGAGTTATGCAATGCAGCTGGAAATGAAGCAGAATCAAGTAAAGAATGCCTTGCGCAAAATTGCCCATCTGGAAGATGTACCGGTTCATCCGGTTCTCGGCATGGAGGATCCTTGGCGCTATCGTAACAAGGTGCAGATTCCTGTCGGAGAACGTGATGGAGAGCTGATTACCGGGTTTTATCAGAAACGCAGCCATAAAATCATTGAAGGGATGGATCGTTGTGTAATCCAGGATGAGGTCAACGACCGGATGGTGGAAGTCGTCCGCCGTATGGCCGACCGTCTTGGCATCTCTGCATATGATGAGGAGCACGATAGAGGAGTGCTGCGCCACATCATGGTGCGGACTGGACAAGAAACAGGCGAGACAATGATCGTCCTGATTACGAGGACAGAAAAACTCCCCCATCAGGAGGAGCTGGTCAAGGAAATTCATGAGACTTACCCGCACGTTAAGTCCATCGTCCATAACGTGAACAAAAAGAAGACCAATGTCATTTTTGGAAAAGACACCAAGGTATTATGGGGAAATGAGTACATTTACGACAATATCGGCGATATTCAATTCGCTATCTCTGCTCGTTCCTTTTACCAGGTGAACCCACCGCAAACGAAGAGACTTTATGACACTGCCTTGGAGTACGCAGCGTTAACCGGTGGCGAAACAGTCGTTGATGCGTATTGCGGAATTGGCACGATTTCCTTGTTTCTCGCCCAGAAAGCCAAGAAGGTTTACGGTGTGGAAATTGTTCCTGAAGCTATTTCCGATGCCAAGAAAAACGCAAAGCTCAACCATATCGAGAATGCGGAATTCTATGTTGGAGAAGCAGAAAAAGTGATGCCATGGTGGACAGCGCAAGGACTGCGTCCGGATGTCATCGTGGTAGACCCGCCGCGAAAAGGCTGTGATGAGGATTTGCTGGAAGCAATGATCACGATGAAGCCGGAGCGAATCGTCTATGTATCCTGTAACCCGTCTACACTCGCAAGAGACCTGCGCATTTTGGAAGACGGTGGCTATGAAACCAAGCAGGTACAGCCAGTCGACATGTTCCCACAAACAGGGCATATTGAGGCTGTGGCGGAAATCCAGTTGAAAAAATAATTTTTTATACTCGACCCTGATGTAGATCAATATTAAACACTTGACAACCATAATATACTCTGACTAATCCCAACACCAATTGTGTAATAATAAACATTTGATTTCTCAATACAAAACTCAATAATTACTCGGGTTTTCCTGATCAGGAGCCCGAGTTTTTTCAAAGTCTTTTCAACATATTATCAATATGGTTATGTACCTAAATCCTTGTAATTACTGGGTTTGTTAAGAACCCTATTCAATATTATCTCATTAAGAAATAAATACTGTTAGAATACTTTATCCTTTCTTTAAACTTCTTTTCTACACTAATGTACGCAAAATAATATAGTATAGCCACAGGAAATATAAAACTTTATCTTTCATACATAGTTAATATTTCCTCAGCTTGTTTTCGTAAACCATCGATTAATTCGTTTGGTTCCAAAATACGTGCATGACTTCCAAGTCTTAAAAAGAGTGATGTAATAAAATTAAGTTCTCCTTTATCAATGATCGTATCTATGTATCCAGTTCCATCTTCATTCGTTTCTACAGAACCTTCCAAATAAGGTGCGCTTTTACATTGTCGGACACCTTCCATAGTTAAATGCACATGCAATCGAGTTGGTTTTTTTACTTCCCGAAAGTTGAACCATTCTTTTAAATTCATAAATTCATCTTTATTTATTTCAGTTGATAAGATGGAAAGGATTCGATCTACACGATACAGTAATATTTTTTCCTTATGATAATCGTAAGCAGGTAAATACCATAATCCATCATGGGCATATACACCGATTGGACGGATGTATTTTTTTCTTATACCGGATTTTGATTCATATTGAATGTATATACTTTTATTCTCAATAGAATGCTCTAAAATATCATTTAACAATGGAGTATCGATAGTTCTTTTCGGGTTCCAAAAAGCAATATAAGAACGAATTTTATCTACTTTGATTTTGGCTTCACTTTGAAGTGAACTATATAATTTATGTTCAACCGAAGAAATTTCAGTGTCAAAAGGCAGATTACGATAGTAGTTTAAAGATTGAAAAGCAAAGAAGATAGAAACAGCTTCCTCTTCTGTGAATAAAATTGGAGGAAGAAGTCTACTTGTTAATACTGTATAGCCCCCATTTCGTCCTTGTTCAGAGTATATTGGTAATCCCATATCAGATAAATCTAATATGTATCTATGTACAGTACGAATAGATATATTAAATTCATCCGCTATTTCTTGTGCAGTAAACTTTTTTCTATTAGTAACAAACAGAAGAATATCTAATAGACGCTTGGCTTTTGACATTTTCCTCACCTTTTTTATTTAATCATGTCATTACTTGTCATGTTTTACGTATATTATAGTTACTACCTTATGGTTTTATCAACAAAGGAAATTGTAAAAGAAGAAAGGAGATAAAAGTATGGACATTAACGAGAGAACAAGAAAAGTGATTTTAGATTTAGCAGTTACTTTAGATGGATATATTGAAGGACCGAATGGAGAAATTGACTGGTGTATTATGGACCCTGATATGAATTTCGCTGAATTCCTGAATCAAATTGATACGATTCTGTATGGTAGAAAAAGCTATGATTTATGGGGACGATATAATCCAACAACTGAAGATTCGGATATCGAAAAAGAAATTTGGAGACTCGTTCATAGTAAAGACAAATTTGTGTTTTCCAGAACACAAAGAGAGACTGATAATCGAGCAATATTTATAAATGATAATATTGTTGAAGAAGTAAATAAATTAAAGAAAATGCCTGGTAAAGACATATGGCTATATGGTGGATCAAGTCTTATTACAACTTTTATTAAGTTAGGGCTAGTAGACGAATTTAGGTTATCTGTTCATCCTGTTATTTTAGGGGAAGGAAAACCTTTGTTTATTGACATAAAGGAAAGAGTAAATCTTCGCTTGGTTGATACAAAAAGATTTTCCTCCGGTGTTGTTCAACTTTGCTATCAACTTAATGAGGAGTAATTGTTAGGTATAATTGTACTGGTTTAACTAAAAGTATTAATTATCACTTATATAAGATATGCTTAACTCTATAGCTCTTTTATCTACTATATAGATCAATATTAAACACTTGACAACCATAATATACTCTTGCTAATCCCAATACCAATTCTGTAATAATAAACAATTGCTTTTTCAATATAAAACCCAATAATATCTCGGGCTTCACTCATCAGGAGCCCGAGTTTTTCATGTCTTTTCCAATATCTTTTCAATACAGTTATGTTCCTAAAACCTTGTTTTTACTGGGTTTATCCAATATCCCACCTCCATACAATCTCAATAAGAAACAATACTCATCCAATGTTTTTATCTTTATTCTTCACCTCTTTTCTCCACTCTTTCTTCTGTTATATTTCGCAAATCTTTATTCCAAGCGCCAAAAACCAAGAAAAAACAGCCCAAAAGGCCCGAAAAACGGTCAATTTTGAACCAAAAAAGTGTAAAAATGAGGGTTCCGTAGCAAAACTTTATTATGACACCGACGGTGGAATGTGGGTTGGAGGGTTGGGTAGAAATCAGATATGTATTGCAATTGTACAGAAAAAGTAAATTTTTATAGTCGACCCTGATTTCGTTGAGATGATTCATTGCGGATTCGGGGTCGTTTTATGCATAATAAGTAACAAAAAAATACAGCCTTCTTCTAAGGAAAAGGCTGTTTCGTAGTTTGTTCCTGGTATCAGGCTTTTTGATCAAACTTATTAATCAGGGTATTATCTTCATCCACCAATCCTAAAGCGAATGCTTTTTCCATGATACCTTTCACTTCCTGGGTACGTTTTAGATTGTCTGTGTAATTCATTTGTGTTTCTAAAGCATTCCGATGAAAGTTAGACATCTCTCTAACATTTTTTTGATTCACAACTTTTTCTTCTTCCAGAAGTTCCTGAAACTTAGAAAAAGAGAGATTTTCCTGTTGTTCGCGCATGCTTGTACCATCTTTTAATTGGTTCCGTAAATGAGCGGAAACCGTAAGACGGCTGTAAGCGGCGAATTGTGTATTATCGGGGCTAATTCTCATATCCTTAAAACTCCTATTCTACTTCAATATATAAGTTTTCATATATTGTATTATTTGGCGGGTAGTAATTGTTCGCGGAAATGGTGAATCTTCCACTTGAAACAGTGGATAACGGAAAGCCAAAGCCAATATACTTAATTGTGCCTATCACATTATTACCGCTGTCAGTAACGTATTCATCATCTAAGGCTTTAAAGGTTTGGGAGGTGATATTATTTCCATTATTATAAATTCGGAGTGTACCTGGTTGAATCGTGCCTTCTACAAAGACGGCTAAGATCCCGCTTCTCCCCTATTGGGTTCACAGACTTTGCTGGTTAAAGTTAATATCTTCCCATACATAATTGGCTGCGTCCGAAGTAACCCTGAATATTTGGACATCTGTTAATTCCGGCGCAGGTGCTGCTGATACTTTATCGGCCGGCAATAAAAGAACTGCCAAGAAAGCAATAAGACTTCTAACAACTATTTCATCCTTCGTCCTCCTTTTTTGGTAATAAATCCCTTAAATACTATCCTAAACGACCCCTTTACGAAAAACAATAATCTTCTGAAAAATAGGAAGGTTTATCTAATTATCTGAAAGATTGGGAATATTTAACTACTTAGCTTTTACTGTTTGATAAAGTGTGCTTAACCATGGTATAAGTGTAAAGGGAGCAAAGCCATTTTGCTTTTTTATTTTGGGGATAAGGATGTATTTTGGTATCCCGTGATGAGAGGAATGGAATTAAAAATGACAGATAATTTTTGGCGCGATTTACCACGGCCATTTTTTGTACTGGCACCAATGGAAGATGTGACGGACGTTGTTTTTCGTCATGTGGTGAGTGAAGCAGCAAGACCTGATGTGTTTTTCACAGAGTTTACAAATACAGAGAGTTATTGTCACCCAGAGGGAAACCAAAGTGTGCGCGGGCGTTTGACGTTTACAGAAGATGAACAGCCAATGGTTGCCCATATATGGGGAGATAAGCCCGAATTGTTCCGGCAAACGAGTATCGGTGTGGCGAAGCAAGGGTTTAAGGGGATAGATATCAACATGGGCTGCCCGGTAGCAAATGTTGCACCAAAAGGGAAGGGCAGCGGCCTTATCCGCCGTCCCGACGTGGCAGCTGAAATCATACAAGCAGCGAAGGCAGGAGGTTTGCCAGTAAGTGTGAAAACAAGGCTCGGCTACACAGAGGTAGACGAGTGGAAAGAATGGTTAGGACACTTGCTCAAACAGGACATTGTCAATCTTTCCATCCATCTGCGTACGAGGAAGGAAATGAGCAAAGTAGATGCCCATTGGGAGCTGATCCCAGAGATCAAGAAACTTCGCGACGAAGTGGCACCAGATACCCTGTTGACAATCAATGGGGATATTCCCGACCGTCAAACCGGGTTGAAGCTCGCACAAGAATATGATGTGGATGGGGTCATGATCGGGCGCGGTATTTTCAACAATCCATTTGCCTTTGAAAAGGAACCCCAAGATCATAGCAGTAAGGAATTGCTAGATCTGTTAAGACTGCACCTTGATCTCCATGACAAATATTCGCAAGAATTCGAGCCGCGTCCTTTCAAACCGCTTCTTCGCTTTTTCAAGATTTATGTAAAAGGATTCCGGGGGGCGAGTGAATTAAGAAATCAATTGATGAGTACTAAGTCAACAGATGATGTGCGGGCAGTGCTTGATGACTTCGAAGGTAAGAATTCTAATGGAATGGTGGAAAAAAGCGAAGCATGACGTGGGATTACCTACTTTAATTCGTTACTGATTCTGGAATATATCTACCAGCTTTCACTCTATAAGTACGTTATTCAATGCCTAATTAAGAAAAGCAGCCACGACCCTGATTTCGTTAAAAAGTTTTTTTCCGAAATTCGGGGTCTTTTTATATGGCTCTACAATATTTGTTGGGGTTTTAGAAAAATTCCGCATAAAAAATACACACAAGCTCCTATCTCTACTACACTTGAATTGACCAAGAAACAAGCAAATAGGAGTTGTGTGTACATGCATTCTAACATGACATTACCCGGATTAGAAAGTGTTTCTATCAAGAAAGTAGAAGAGGTGGAGGGAGCTTACCACATGGAGGTGGAGATGCCCAGGCAGGCGCAAACCTGTCCGGCGTGTGGTAACCAGACTTCCCGCGTTCATGATTACCGAATACAGAAAATCCAGCACTTAAAGGTATTTGAACGAACCACCTATTTGTTTTACCGCAAACGACGCTATGCCTGTTCCTGTGGTAAACGATTCGCAGAAGCCAATCCGATGGTGGACCGTTATCAGCGTCATTCAAGAGAGTGGAACCAGGCACTTGGCCTTCGGGTGATCCAGGGGATGAACTTCAAGGATACCGCTGCGCAGTTCCGTACCTCACAAGCTACAGCCATTCGCCGGTTCGATCAGGTGGCCACACCAGAACTTCAAGAGGTGGAAGAGCTTCCAGAAGTGATTGCGATTGATGAATATAAAGGCGATACCAATGCGGGGAAATACCAGGTCATCATTGGCGATGGAGAGACCGGAAATCCAATAGATATCCTGCCTGATCGATCCGTCAAAACCGTCAAGCAGTACCTTCGGGAAAAAGGGGGTAATGTCCGGAAGGTCATCATGGACATGAGCTATAGTTTTAAGTCAGCTGTCCGGAAGGCGGTGGGAAGCCCCATCATTGTGGCCGATCGTTTCCATTTTTGTCGGTATATTTATTGGGCTTTGGAAAAGGTGCGCAGGCGAGTCCAAAAGAACTTCCATGAATACGACCGGAAAAAGTGTAAACGGATGAAACATATCTTTTACAAGAAGCAGGAGGAACTAACCGAGAAGCAGCGCTGGTATCTGAACCGATACCTCGATCTATCGGATGAACTACGAGTCGCCTATAAGCTGAAAGAGGCTTTTCGCAGCTGGTTTGAAGAGGCAAAAGCAATGGGGAAAACCGATATTGGCTATGTAAAACAACGATTGTATCAGTATTATGACCGAGTGAAGCAAAGTGGTATGGAAGAATATCTACAAGCGATTGGCACCTTGAAGAATTGGCAGACAGNCAAACCTGTCCGGCGTGTGGTAACCAGACTTCCCGCGTTCATGATTACCGAATACAGAAAATCCAGCACTTGAAGGTATTTGAACGAACCACCTATTTGTTTTACCGCAAACGACGCTATGCCTGTTCCTGTGGTAAACGATTCGCAGAAGCCAATCCGATGGTGGACCGTTATCAGCGTCATTCAAGAGAGTGGAACCAGGCACTTGGCCTTCGGGTGATCCAGGGGATGAACTTCAAGGATACCGCTGCGCAGTTCCGTACCTCACAAGCTACAGCCATTCGCCGGTTCGATCAGGTGGCCACACCAGAACTTCAAGAGGTGGAAGAGCTTCCAGAAGTGATTGCGATTGATGAATATAAAGGCGATACCAATGCGGGGAAATACCAGGTCATCATTGGCGATGGAGAGACCGGAAATCCAATAGATATCCTGCCTGATCGATCCGTCAAAACCGTCAAGCAGTACCTTCGGGAAAAAGGGGGTAATGTCCGGAAGGTCATCATGGACATGAGCTATAGTTTTAAGTCAGCTGTCCGGAAGGCGGTGGGAAGCCCCATCATTGTGGCCGATCGTTTCCATTTTTGTCGGTATATTTATTGGGCTTTGGAAAAGGTGCGCAGGCGAGTCCAAAAGAACTTCCATGAATACGACCGGAAAAAGTGTAAACGGATGAAACATATCTTTTACAAGAAGCAGGAGGAACTAACCGAGAAGCAGCGCTGGTATCTGAACCGATACCTCGATCTATCGGATGAACTACGAGTCGCCTATAAGCTGAAAGAGGCTTTTCGCAGCTGGTTTGAAGAGGCAAAAGCAATGGGGAAAACCGATATTGGCTATGTAAAACAACGATTGTATCAGTATTATGACCGAGTGAAGCAAAGTGGTATGGAAGAATATCTACAAGCGATTGGCACCTTGAAGAATTGGCAGACAGAGATTCTGAATAGCTTTGCGCTCGATTATAGCAATGGGTTTATTGAAGGATTGAACAACCAAACGAAAGTCATCAAACGGAATGCTTTTGGGTTTCGTCGTTACGATCGCTTAAGAACGAAAGTGTTATTACATCATCAACTGAAGGAATTCAGGGGCTTTCAAGTGGGTTAAGGAGTAGGAGCAAATTTCTCCCACCCCAACATTTGACGTAGAACCTTTTATATTGCTTAAGACTTCAAATATTATAAAATACATGCAGGGGAATGGAGTGCTAACATAAGTGAGGAATTAACGTGGAAGGGATAAAACGCTAGTTCTAATTAATAATCACAAACCTTTTCTTTGCATTCATCTTTTACTTTAGGAAAGCCTTCTTTTTCCCCAAGGCTATTCACCGTAAATTCTTTTGGGTCGACACTTGCAGAGAAACCCGCTTTTCCATTGACAGTGCCGCGAATCATTAAGCCCCCCATCGGGTTACTATAATCCTCGCTAAACATTATCGTATGAATGCTTTCAAAATTATTTCTAAGGTAGCTTTCAGCTGTTTCCTTTGCTTGAATAATCGTTTGCTCATCAAAGGTATTCGTATTCACATTACAACCTGCCAGGGTTAGGAGTATCAACAAAATGATGAAAGTAATTTCACGCATAAGGAATACCAATCCTTTTTCAATTAATCACCACAAGTATTTTCTTTACATTCTTCTTTCCTTTCAGGAAACTCTTTACTTACTCCTATACTCCCTATAGTATAGTCACTTTCAACCCCTGCAGAAAAATCTGCCTCTCCATCGTTAACATTGCCATCAACGGTTAATCCACCCATCGGACTTTGATAAATGTCAGTGACTTGCACAGAGGTGATTCCCACGAAATTATTTTGTAAATACTTCTCGACAGCTTCTATAGCTTTTTCCTTTGTTTCCTCATTATATAGTTGGTTGGTTGAATCAACATTGCAACCAGTAAGAATAATGGAAATGATCAACATTACAGTAAACAGAAACTTCCACACTTTTAAAACCTACCTGTTTTAATAATCACAAACTTTTTTTACGCACTCTTCTTTTTCTTCGGGGAAGCCTTCTTCTAAACTAATTCCGGCTACTGTAAAATCATCATTAAATGTTATGGAAAAACCACCTTTACTATTTACCTTACCATCAATCGTAAAAGCTCCCATGGGGCTCTGATAGGGTTCTTCAAATGTTATTGATTCAACACCTTTATAGTTGTTTACAATATAACTTTTAGCGGTTTCTTCCATTTTTAAAATTGTTTTCTCGTCAAAATTATTCTCGTTTAAGTTCACATTGCACCCCCCCAATAGTATAATAATAGTGGAAAAAATTATAAATCTATGGAAAATTTTCATAATACCACCTCTTTATAAGGAGAATAATAGAGAAAGGAGAACTTCTATGGTTCTACATATCTCCGATTTAGAAGCAAGTTTTATTTCAAACGAAACATACAAAGATAACAAGGAAGAAATCAAACACATAGTCAATGGAAAAAAAGTTAAATGGAAAACCATCGAAACCATCACTGACAAAGACACCGGCCTTCACGGTTACGTCCTGCAAAATCCCGAGACAGAAGAGGTAGTTATCAGTTTCCGTGGAACAGAACTTCCGACCACTACCACGAAACAAGTCGAACAAAAATATGTTGGTTCCCCCTCACAGGATGCAAGGTTGGCAGGAGCTGGCGGAGGGGCGAAGTTAAAAGATGGCAACCTGGTTTATGAAACGAAAGACACGGACTTTTCTGAATTCGCAAAAGATGTGAAAGAAGATGTGGAAGGTATCGTCCTTGGTAATTCCAATTATAGCAAAAAGGAATATCGAAAAACACCTTATATAGCAAGCCCCTCACAAGATGCTGCGCTTCTTGCTGGTACAGCTAAGTTAAATCCCCATGATAAATCCATCACATACACCAACAAAAACCAATTTACCGAAGCGGACACCATCGTAAATAAGTATGTAAAGCAATTTGGTGCCAACAACATTACCTTTGTCGGCCACTCGTTAGGCGGCGGGCTTGCTCAATACTATGCGGTGAAGTATGATTCCCATGCCATTACCTTCGCTGCTGCGGATGTTTTTGATTTACTGTCCGATGAAAATCAAAAACGAGCACTAAATGGAGAATTTAAAGATAACATCATTTCTTACACCTACCCTGATGATTCTGTAGGGACCTATTATAAAAATTCCGTTGGTTCCGTTTATTATATGGGGGATCCTGCGCCTGGCGTCTGGGGGTTATCTAGCCATGGCATCAAGAATTATATGGACAACAGCATGTATGATGAAAACGGCTATTTTCTGCCAAGTCTCTTATATGATGAAAAGATTCAAGACCAATTAACGATGTCGCCTTTAGCTCTGAAAAATAGTGGTGTTTCGGACTTTCCTATCCGTATCCAGGCGAGTTTAATGGATAGTTACGTGACAGAGCTGAAGGACAGTGAGCACCAAATAGCAGTGACAAGAAAGGCTGTGACACATTTTCTCGACGACTACCTGGCAACCATGACAGAGTTGAAGAGTAAGTACATAAATATGGTTGGCTATGGTGAATATGATAAGTTGAACTCTTCCCACGTGGAAGAAGCCTTTCGTGATTTGACAGAGATTGGACCAGAAGGAATACCGATGTTACTTGAAATCGATGAATTGGAAGACCTGCTGGCAAAACTTCAAAGGTCCCATTTGGACAAAGGGGATATTGCTTATAACATGGAAAAAATGAGCAAGGATTTTACCCAGGTGGATCAGCTGCTAGCCCAATGGTTAAAAATCCAATAATGCAATACAAGAAGAAAAGTGGTGGATGCAATGAAAGAAACGAATATAGCGGACTGGTGGGAAAATTATTTAGAAACGAAAAGGCAAGAGAATGAGTTGAAGAACCGCATCAAAAGCGATTTGGAAGCAAAAGTGGAGTTCTACAAGCAATACCTTGCCCGATGTTATAAGGTCCAGCCTCTTTCTGAAAAACACAGGGATATCATTGGTAAACTAGAACATAATTTTGACGGGAAAGCGAACCAGGCACTGATCCGGCGATTTGAGAAGAATCAATCCGATCTTACGGAAATCAACAATCTTTACAAGGATATCTATGAAAATATAAAGCTGAAATCATGGTTTTGGTAAAAAAAGCGCTCGTTCGAGTTTCCGTAATTCAATGGAATTCTGATGGAGCGTCTCTTTTCTGCTGATTCCATAAAATTCATCAGCTCAAGCCCTTCCAGGTAATATGGAACACACAATTCTGATATAATGCGAAGAAGAAACAACCGATGAACAAGACAAAAACAGAGGTATGTGAGGGAGGCAGCATGTCAGCAAACACAGATCAGCAGCACATTCCCCGAAATAAACTCGGGGAGATAGTAGAAAATAAATATTTTCAAGCAATTATCATTGCGATCATCGTATTAAATGGATTGGTAATCATTGGCGAAACCTACTTTGTGGGCAATCGAATGCTCCAACTGTTGGATCGGATTATTATTTGGATATTTGTGGCGGAAATGGTGATCAAATTGGTTGGACTCGGTGTTAAAAGATATTTCTCGGATAATTGGAATGTCTTCGACTTTTTAATCGTGGCTGCAAGCTTGATTTTTTATACAGCCCCGTTTGTCACGGTTGTACGGCTGGTACGAGTCCTGCGTCTGTTAAGAATGATACCGGCCGTTCCTGCGTTACGAAAAATCGTCGACTCTTTGATGCGGTCAATCCCCGCTTTAACAGGAATACTGGGTTTGACGGTATTGATTTTTTCCATCTACGCGATTATCGGAACCACCTGTTTCAGGGATGTCTTGCCGGCTGAATACTTTGGCAGTTTCCATGCTTCCCTGTTCACCCTGACGCAAGTGGTCACATTTGAATCGTGGGCAAGCCAGGTTGCACGGCCGGTAATCAACGAAATCCCCTGGGCCTGGGTCTACTTTATATCCTTTATCGTGATTGGCGCCTTGGTAATCCTCAACCTGGTAGTAGCAGTGATTGTAGACTTCCTCAGTCAGGAAGGTGAGAATTTGCATCAGGATCAGCTGGCAATGCTATCGAAAGATAACCAGGAACTGAAAGCGGAAATGCGGGAGATCAAGCAACTGCTTCTAAGCGAAAGAACCCAGAGGCCGACTGGGAAGAAGAGCGGGAATAGTAAGGAATAGGAAAAAAGAATATACAACAAAACCACTAACATACTGGCAAGTTAGTGGTTTTTAATTAGGAATGATTAAATTTAAAGGAACTATTGAAGTCGGTTCTGCTACTTCTCATAAAAGTATTGCCAAAAGTTGATGATTTTGCAATGATTAGACTAGTGGATATGTAAAATAATAGAAAACGATAAATAGAATAATAAATGATAGAAGTATCTGACCATCTAAAGGGGGAGGGGATAATAAGTGAACGGAAATATTAATTATAAATTTTGGACCACCTGTTTGATAAAAGATAAAAACAGAGTATTGCTGCTAAATAGGCAGCATGATGAATTAAAAGGATATATTCCTCCTGGTGGAAAAGTGGAGTTTCCGGAAAGTTTTGTGGAAGGCGCCATTCGTGAGGTGAAGGAGGAGACTGGACTAACGGTGAGAAATCTGGTCTACAAAGGTCTCTATGAATTTGTGAATGAAGAAAATAGCGATCGTTATATTATTTTTAATTACATAACGGAAGACTTCAGCGGCGAACTGTTAGAAAATCCACCAGAGGGAGAACCGACTTGGATACAAATAGACAAGGCCCTGAAACTTCCCATGCAGGTCGCAACGAAGTTGAGTTTTCCTTATCTGTTTGAAGAAGGTACTTTTGAAATGCAAATCCATTGGGATAATGAACAAGACCGAGAAGGAGAAGTAATTGTTAAACGGACTTGACATTCATTTGAAAAATCCACACAGTGAAGTAGTAGTTTCATTACTAGAGTTGTTGCTATACATAAAAAGCTTACTTGCTAAAAGAATATTTAGCCAAAATATCAAGGATATTGGGGTGAGTAATAATGGAACTGTTTCTCTCTGGATTATTTACATTTTTACCGATTATCATATTAGCCTTTTTAATTAGATGGGTACGCCTGATAAAAGTAAATAGTGATATTCAAGTTAAACAAAATGAAGAAATTATTTCCCTGCTTAAAAAGAGGGATTTGTAAAATCGCAATCCAGACATGGAGGGATAAAATTTGAAAACGATCGGACTTATAGGTGGCATGAGCTGGGAATCTTCCGTAGAGTATTACCGAATTATCAATGAAGAAGTGAAAAACAAGTTAGGCGGTTTACATTCGGCTAAATGTCTGTTGTATAGTGTGGACTTTGAGGAGATTGAACGTTATCAAGCGGAAGGCGATTGGGAAAGTGCTGGAAAGCATTTAGGTGAAGTCGGATTTTCTCTTGAGAAAGCGGGCACGGACTTTATCGTGATTTGCACCAACACGATGCACAAAGTGATTGATTACATAGAAGACAAAGTGGAAATACCTATTTTGCATATCGCTGATGCCACGGCAGCCCAAATTCACACTGCCCGTATGAAAACAGTCGGACTGCTCGGAACAAAGTATACGATGGAACAGGATTTTTATAAGGCGAGATTGGAATCGAACGGTATCAACGTTGTAGTTCCGGATGAAGACGAACGGACTAAGGTGAACAGTATTATATATGAAGAGTTATGTTTGGGTGAGATTGCCTCTTCCTCAAAGGAATATTACAAACAGGTTATTCGCCATTTAGTGAAAAATGGCGCAGAAGGAATCATTTTAGGATGTACCGAAATAGGCTTATTAGTTAAACCCGAAGATGCAGATGTTCCGTTATTTGACACGACAATTATTCATGCAAGGGAAGCGGTAAGGAAGGCTTTGGACTGACCAGACTAGTGAACCGGCGAAGATCAATGAAAGGGGGCGGGTGCCGTGGATCTATCAGGTTTTTTGACAACAACGTTTTTAATGATGTCTATAGTGTGCTTTTTGTTCATTGGCATAGCAAAAGTGTACCTGGACAAAAAAGGGAGTAAAGGAAAAACAGATGAATAAAAACACAGCATTAATCATCATAGATGTTCAAGAAGCATTTGAAGATAAAAAATGGGGAGTGAGGAACAATCCGCAAGCCGAAGAAAATATTCGCAGAATCCTAAGTGTATGGAGAGAAAAGGGATGGAAGGTCATCCACGTTCAACACACCTCAGATAATCCCGATTCGCTATTTTATCCTGGCAACAAAGGGTTTGCCATAAAAGAGTCCGTGCAGCCGGAGAATGGGGAAAAGGTCATCACAAAGAAAGTAAACAGCAGCTTTATTGGTACGGATCTGGAAGAGACGCTGAAACGGAATGACATTTCTACCGTTATCATAACAGGACTTACCACTCCGCATTGTGTTTCCACTACTACAAGGATGAGTGGTAATTTAGGTTTCGATACCTACCTTGTCTCAGATGCAACAGCAGCCTTTGGGTTAACAGATCAAAATAATGTCTATTATGATGCGGAGACTATTTACAATGTCTCGCTTGCTACCTTACATAATGAATTTGCAACAGTCCTTTCAACAGCACAGCTCCTGGATAAAATCAAATAGGGATTGTAATCCTTAATTTGCAACCCCAGACAGTGGAAGGAAAAGAGTATGTTGATAATTAATTAGGATGAAAGCCGATAAGCGAGGGACGTCTAGTCCTCTTCCGCTAGAAGATAAGGGTTTTTTGGGAATTAAAATCCTGCATATTCTTCAGGCTTTTCGAGCCTTACTTTCATCTTCCCGTTTCTAAACTGAGCGTATGGATCCTCCTTTTCTCCAATCAATAACTTTTCTTCCCGTAAGTGAGCGGTTTCGTGAAATTTCTGCTTCGCTCCATTCACCTCTACTTCCAACATCAAATGGTGCCAAAACGTATGCCCATCTGAATACTCTACATCTGTAATATCATAATCCTTTATCGTGTAATCCTGGTCTTTTAAAAACGCTATCTTTTCCATGTAAAACTCTTTTGCTTGCGACTTAGTTAACGTTGTCTCAAACGAAAAATTTTCGTTATGGTTATTTTCGCCATCGTATAAAAATAAAACATCAAATGCTTCTTTATATTCTTCGTTGATAAGGGATTGATAGTATTTATTTATCATATGTTCTGCTTCTTTTTCGGGAAAGTAATTTTTTCTTATCGTGGGCCAGGAAAGAACTACAGTAGACAGGACTGCTATCAAAATAAAAAGTGCAACTATTTTTTTCATCTAGTACCCTCCTTTAACTTTTAACCATTTTAACATATTTTGGTTATAATTCTCTCTGCTATAAAAGTATCATGTTCCTTCCAATCAAAAAAGAGAATTTTAGAAATGTTTGGAAAATGATAAAATAAGGAAAGGAAGAAGACTTTTGTATTAAAAAGGGAGAATTTCTTATGGACATCAGAGAACCAGCAGGACTGGGAAATAGAATTTTAGCAAGAATATTGGATTCCGTTATTATTTCCTTAGGGACCGGGCTTATCTTCTATCTCTTGTACGGAGAATTTATCAATGGGAATGGAATACAGCTTATTGATTTAGCAGGACTTTTTTATGGTTTGATCTTACCTGTGGTCTGGCATGGATACACCTTGGGAAGAAGGATGACAGGAAACCGTATTGTAAGAATCGATGAAAGAAAAATCGGAATCGGCACCATGTTATTACGTGATATCGTTGCTGGTGTTTTCTATGCGCTGACATTTGGAATTGGATTGATTGTCAGTGTCTTTATGGTGGGGATTAGGGAGGACAAACGTGCGATTCATGATTTTATAGCTGGAACCTATGTGACAAAACGGCCACCTGAGAAAGACGAGGACGTTTCTTAAATCGAAGCGAAAAGGAGAGGGATGCCATGACAGAGGATTTTTATTGTGACGAGGTTCTAAGTGGAAAAACAGAAGTTGAAAAGGTGCTGGAAACGAATAACGTGTTAGCTTATTATCATACCAAGCCATTTTGGCCAGTACATATTGTTGCCATACCGAAGAAACATGTTTCCTCATTGATTACCTTGGAGGAAGAGGATAATGAATTATTGCTGGAACTCCTTCATGTCATCAGGAAAGTAGCTGCGATAGTGACAGAAGAACATGGTGCCTGTAGAGTAATTACCAATTTGGGAGAATACCAGGATTCCAAACACCTTCATTGGCATATCGTTTCAGGAGAAGCATTCCGGTAGGGATTTTATTCTGGATAAAAAATAAGTAGGAGGTGGAGAAATGGAAGACGTGAAGTACCGGGAAGTATGGAACATAGATACCCTGTTCAAGGGCGGAAGTCATTCACGTCCGTTTCAAGATCACATAGAAAAGTTAAGAAATAAACTAGCGATACTTGAAAACGACTTGGAGGGTTTCACTCCTTCAGAACCAGATACATGAGTGGCCGGA
The DNA here is from genome assembly GCF_000821245.2 of Virgibacillus senegalensis. Classification (GTDB taxonomy): domain Bacteria; phylum Bacillota; class Bacilli; order Bacillales; family Amphibacillaceae; genus Sediminibacillus; species Sediminibacillus senegalensis. The sequence goes on along the minus strand of NZ_LN611423.1, from coordinate 126,257 downwards.
TTCTAGAGCTGATGGATCAGGTTAGTCATGTATGGGAATATTTGTCACAAGCCAAATCCTTTATCACATGCATATTGGCTCAAAATCCGAAAGAACAGACCGCCAATTCTCTTCAAGGGGATATAGAGTACATAAAACGTACGTTTCGAATCTATCAAGCTAAAGATGCAAAATAACCTGGCAGCAATAGAGGATAAATTTTGGCTGAAAATCATACATCAAAAAGAGCTTAGCAACTAGAAGTATCTGATTTCTGGGCTCCTATATCAGAAAGCAAGAAGAAGGTCTCCTATCAAGAGGCCGTTGATTTTATTATGAAGCATTTTGGAAAATCCGGCCCTGAATTAGAACGCTTTGTACACGGAGCATTTGAAAAAGGGTGGGTAGAAGCAGAAAACCGTCCAAGCAAGTCCATTGTTGTATTTTGTGCCGGCTTCCCGCTTACAGGAGAATCCAGAGTCTTCATGACTTATGGTGGAACCTTCAAGGATGTTTTGACACTCACCCATGAATTAGGTCATGCTTTCCATAACCATGCCATGAAACAGGTTCAAGGGATGAATAAACAATACCCGATGAGTGTTGCGGAAACTGCTTCGACTTTTGCCGAAATGGTTATATTGGATGCAGCCATTGAAGCTGCTGATTCAAGAGAAGAGAAGCTATTTTTACTAGATGAAAAGTTAAAACGAAGTGCCATGAACTTTATGAATGTTCATTCCCGTTTTTTATTTGAGAAAAAATTCTATCAAGAGCGAAAAAAGGGGACCGTTCCAGCTAGCCGTCTAAATGAGCTGATGGAAGAAGCGATGGATAAAGGCTATCAGGGCTCTCTTGAAGGCGGTTCTGTCCATTCATGGATTTGGACACCGCATTTTTATATTACGAATTCGCCGTTTTATAACTTTCCATATACATTCGGTTATTTGTTTTCCCTTGGCATCTATGCTAAAGCAAAGGAAAATGGGGAGGCATTCGAGCAAGCTTATCTAGCATTATTGCGCGATTCAGGCAAAATGTCTGCAGAACAATTAGCAGCGAAACATCTTGGAGAAGATATTACATCTGAGACTTTTTGGGAAAAAGGACTGGAAATGTGCAGGAAAGATGTGGAGGAATTTTCCCGCTTGTCGGCACTGCTCTTCTAGGCAGAGTATATAGCATCATCTTGGTGGTTGCCCAAGGCGTGACGCCATTGACGCAGGCGCTGAGCGGCTGGCTCTTGGATGTATTCGACGTTCATACCATTTTCTTTTTCGGCGGACCAATCCAAATGATTGCTGCAGGTATAGCGTTTTTTCTTCCTGCTGTTGTTTCCTATAGAGGAAATGAAAAACCACTTACAAAGGCTTCCATATTTTGGTGATGTAATACTGCCTGGAGTACCTAACCAACCAAGAAAACGAACATCCCCCCCTCGGGATGTTCGTTTGACAGAATTGCTTATTTTTTGACCGCATGAATGTAGTGTACCGTCTCAAACGCAGTTAAATAGTCGGAACGGTTCAAGAAAAATCGCTTCTGGATTGTCTCCGGTGATAAATGTTCATAAATAAGTAATCCTGCATCCTCTAACATTTTCTCCATTTCGTTAAAAGAGAAACTGGATTTCATTGGTTCACCGCTTGCTGCTGCCATTTGCACCATATGTTGCACCCTGTTCGATATTCCTTTTTCATCAAAAAGTGTATCGTCTGGGTAATCAAAAACAATCGAACTGCCCGAAGGCACTTTGGCAAAAAGTTTCTTCAATAAATTGGCATTTTCTTCTTTCGTCAAATAATAGGACACACCTAAAAGACTGAAGAATGTTTTGTTGCTGGGAGAAAAACCTGCTTCCACTAGCGGCTGCTCCGTAAATCCTCTGGTGAAATCCATCGGGATAAAAGAAAGGTTGGCCGGCACTTCATCGTCCGACTGTGTCATCCGTTCCCTTTTGAATGCTTGTGTTGCTGGGTGGTCCACTTCGAATATTTTTAACTGCTCCCTTAATTCGGGATGTCGTAAACTAAAGGTATCCATGCCGGCGCCAAGAATGACATACTGCTTAACACCTAAGCGGATTTCATGAAGCAATACACTTTCACAATATGCTGCACGTGCGAGCGGAGTAGGGGAAAGTTGAACTTGCGTAATCCATTTTAATATTTCATCTGGTTGGTCTTGAAACTGTCGGGCTATTTTTTCATTGAAAAAAGGAACCCCGTTGATCATGTTTTCCCGGATGTCGGCGAATTCTTTTTGGGTGATCAGGTTCTTTGCGACAAAGTCATCAAATACTTTTGGCTGGTCGTATTCACTGTGATAAACACGGGCGAATGTAGAAACAAGAGAAGTTAGACTGGACTTTTCTTTGTTCATTTATTGACCGTCTCCCTTAAACAAAATAAGATTCCCCTGGCCAGGAGAATCTTATTATACATTCAAGTCATATAGAAGTAAATTATAGCATAAATAGAATTTTTTGTCAAATATTTGGTTTGCCGTTTTTTACACAGAAGCTTTTCCGCCACCGTTTGAATTGCCTCTTCTTGTCCTCTGCTTTTCTTGTAGATAAAATATTGATAAAGACTTTGCGGACGGGGAGAGTGGCTGGACACGAGTACAATGTCTTATATCAAAAGGTCAAATGGTGGGACGCGGGAGGGTTTCGTTTCTGGAAGGAAGAAATCTCTGCTGTCTTGATAATATATTTATAGCTTCCAAAATCCCCATTATCAAGAAAAAGTCTGACAAAAATGCTTTGTTCTCACTAGCTCACCAGAATGACGGAAAAGTCCAATAGTCGTTGTATCTTGGGAGCATCCCAACAAGGTATGCCTTTGTATAAAAAAAGCTGGGGTTCAACATTGTTTTATCCACTAAACAGGGGAGGAGAAATAGAGTGAAATACGCATTCCCAGAACAGGTGAAAACAGACCGCTTACTGCTCCGAAAGCCAAGATTGGAAGATGCCGAGGATGTATTCGCGATTGAAAGTGATCCGGAAACCAATCGCTATAGACCAGCCGGGCCGATGAAGTCAAAGAAAGAAGCAATTAAAATGATAGAAGAGTGGCGGGGTAATTGGTTGGAAGATGGCTATGGTTATTGGATAGTGGTTTTACCAGATGAAAAGGAAGTCATTGGCATCGCAGGTGTTCGACGGATTAGCTGGCGGGGAGAGGATGTTATAAATCTGTACTATCGTTTTTCTCCTAAAGCATGGGGCAAAGGCTATGCGTCAGAAACAGCGGCGTGTGCAGTGGATATGGCTCGTACGAAGCTTTCAGACATACCTGTACTGGCAAGAATTCGCCCGATTAATACTGCTTCTCAAAAAGTCGCAGAAAGAAGCGGGTTAATGCGAAGGCCAGACTTAGATACAGCGGATCACCGGGTTTTTGCTTTAGGGTGGGGAGTGTGACTTGAGGAGGAAAACAACTGATTTTTTTGTCAGCTCAGCATCTCTTTTGAAGTAAAAGATTGACGAGTCAAATAAATAGGACGAAAGCGAGAGGCCATACAGATGCGAAAAGTAAACATGCTCTTATTGATTATAATGATCGGCTCCATCCTGGTTAGTGGATGTGGCTCAAATGAGAAAAAGGATTTTTACGAGGAAACAAAAAGCACCGATTTATCAGACGTCACCATCCATTCACTGACTTTGAATTCGACGGATAAGCAGGTGGAAGAGGTATTTGGAGAGCCTGATTTTACAGAAACAGTGGAGGAGCCTCCATCCACGTACTACATATACGGGGAAGACGAGAAATTTTATGATTTGGATATCAAGCTGGTTGATGGAAAAGTAAAACGGTTTTTCCTGGCGAATAACAATTTTCATTCAGAACTTGGAGATTTGATTGGAAAGTCTAAACAAGCTGTTTTTCAGATGTTCGGGAGTGATTATTACGAACGGACCGATACAGGTGCCGATGTGATTGGCTATTTTGACAAGCAGAATAAAACAAATATCGAATTTACAATCGATAAAGTGGTCACAGGCATCATCGTATCGGAAATCGAATGACAGAGAAAAAGCCCCGGGGAATGTCGAGTAACCCGGGGCTAAATGTGTGAAACTTATTGTTCCAGAAGCCTCTGTCTCATACTCAAGCTAAATCCGACATAGGCCAGTAGTGCCAGTAAAATCGATGTCACCACCGCATGCATTCCGAATGGCTCGGGATAAAAAGACTGGAATAATATATAAGAAATGATACCGGCCAGCATCGAAGCAATGGCCCCATATTTGTTTCCCTTTTCCCAATACAGCCCCATCACGATTGGCCAAATGAATGCTGCTTCCAATCCGCCGATGGCAAACAGGTTCAGCCAAATGATCAAATCTGGTGGATTTACCGCCATCAGGAAAACCAGGATGCCAAGCAAAGCAGTAATGCCCATGCTCATTCGTTGTACTTTTTTTCTGGACGCTTCCGGTTTTATGTAATTGATATAGACGTCCTTGACAATCGTGGAGCTGACAATCAACAGCAGCGAGTCTACGGTCGACATGATTGCTGCCAACGGTGCGGCCAGGACGATACCTGCCAGCCAAGGAGGCAGTACTTCCAGGGCAATGAGCGGCATGACTCTGTCGCCAACTTCAATGCCAGGCAAAATAGGTCTGGCAAATACTCCGATCAAGTGCATGTTCAGCATGATGACCCCGACGACGATTGTCCCGATCATCAAGGCCAGATGGTACGACCTCGTATTTTTGTAAGACATGGCCCGGACGGCAATCTGCGGCAAAGCAACCACTCCGACTCCGACCAAAATCCAATAAGAGGAAACGTAAGGAGCGGTTAATGTCCCATCAGAACCAAATGGAGTAACCAAATTGGGATTTTCCGCCTGCAGGTCTGCCATGATTTCCGAAATGCCGCCGCCGGCAATGATAACGGCTATTAATAGCACCAGCGTTCCGATAAACATGATGCTTCCCTGGATGGCATCGGTCAACGTGACGGCACGAAAACCGCCGAATGTCACATAAATCAAAACGGTCACGACAAAAATGAATAAAGCCGATGTATAAGACAGACCTGTCAGGGATTCAATAAGGCGTCCGCCGCCGATCCACTGTGCTGCCATTGCCGAAAATAGGAAAACGACGATACTGACAGCGGACAGGATGACAACAACTTTTGACTGATAGCGCTCCTTTAAAAAGTCAACTAAGGTCGTCGCTTTGTATTGGCGTGTAACAATCGCAAACTTCTTCCCTAAGATCATTAACGTGAAATATCCGGTTGCCACCTGGGTAACAGACAACAATACCCAGCCCAATCCCTCGTTATAAGCCACGCCGGGGCCGCCAATGAAGCTGCTTGCACTGCCGTAGGTAGCTGTCATGGTCATGGCAAGGACGAAACCACCCAAACTCCGACCTCCCAGATAATAATCCTGAACAAATGATTTACCGACTGCATCTTTTCGGCTCGCCGTCAGCCCGATAAAAAAGATCAGGGCAACGGAGCCAAATAACGTAATTGCTGCTTCCCAGTTCATTAGTCTTTAAACACCTCATCATCAAAGGATACATCCGTAAAGAAACGCTTTACGACTACAAACACCAGTACCGCCATCACTACGACTCCTACCACACAGCTGTAGAAAAACCATGCTGGCAATCCGAAAACATATGTATAGTCAGAAGGATCTTTACCTCCTAGTCCGTAGGCAAAGGCAAACCACCAGATGAAATTGAATAAAGCCAAACCAATTCCAATGAGTGCTTCCCTGTTAGCGATTTTGAATCGTACATCTTTCTCTGCCGAAGTTTTTTTGTTCAAGGTTCATCACTCCTCGAATTCTTTTTACTATATTTAAAAGAAAAATTTTTACTTGTTCTCTTCTATTTTAATGCTTCTTGCTACTTAATTGCGAGAATCTTGTTAAGTCTTTTTTACCATTATAGACCTTAGCTCGAATTTCTGTTTAATTCAACTAACTAGCTTCACAGAAAGAGGAGTCTAGGTTAAGGTTGTGGAGTAAAGGTGGAAAAGCAAGAAAAATGTTGAACGGTAATGGAGTGCAAATGCTTTCGCTCTCGTTTAGATTAGAAGTCTGTAATCTCTTTAAAAATTAAACTGGCACGAAGAACAAAAACATGTTAAAAAAGGATAGGAATCGATTTGAAAATGATCCTTATAGAAGTGATAGAATAATAGATTCCGTACAAGGAGGGAGGAAAAATAGATGCCGAATTCAAATTTAAAAGCGGAAATCATGGATACGGAAATCAACCATTTAGATAAAAAAGGATCCGGCCGTGCGGTCGTCTGGCGGGATACCGGACAAGAAAATCCGAGAAAACTGAAATTGATGATACCCCGAACACTACCGGGAGAAAGGGTCCGCGTTTCTGTTGAGAAGCCGGAAGCAAAGCGGACAAAGGGTACATTGGAAGAATTACTGGAAGTCCATCCAGAAAGAACTACGGCGCCATGCCCGCATTTTGACAAATGTGGCGGGTGCGTATGGCAGCATTGGCAATATGAAGGACAACTAAAGCAGAAAACTGCCCACGTAAAAGATGCTTTAGTATCCCAGGGATTCGATCCGGAATTGGTCCGGGACACCATTGGCATGGACGAGCCCTGGCATTACCGCAATAAAATGGAATTCACTTTTGCTCCGGACGGATCAATGGGCTTGCACGAGCAAGGAAACTTCCGCAATATCATTCCGCTGGAAACATGCCTGATTGCTGGTGAAGAGATGGCAGCGGCTGTCATGGAAGTTGCCGATTGGGTGAAAGAGCATGCGTTGAGCGGTTATGAAAAGGAAACACACCAGGGGCTGCTCCGTCATTTGATGGTAAGACAGTCGTTTGTGACAGGAGAAATCATGCTCGGCCTGTTTGCCACGGAAGCACCTGACGGTCATCTGGCAGAAGCTGCAGAGCAATTAAAAGCGCGAATTGAACAGAGTTATCCACAGGTTAAAAGCTTGTTATGGCTTGTAAATACCGATTGGGCCGACCGTACACAAGCAGAGGAAACCCATCTTCTATCGGGCCGGGATTTCATTTATGATGAAATTGGAGGTTATCGCTACCGGCTTTGGTTCGACACCTTTTTCCAAACCAATCCGGTGCAGGCACAGAAGCTGATCGACCTAGCCCTGGAAATGGGGCAGCCTAAGGAAACAGAAAAAATGCTGGAGCTTTTTTGTGGAGTCGGAACTTTCTCCCTTCCGTTCGCAAGCAAAGTAGGTAAACTTGCCGGGATAGAAATCGTAGAAAGTTCAATCGAATCGGCAAAACGTAACGCAGACGATAACGGCCTCTCCAACACGGAATTCTTAGCGGAGAATGCCAGAAAAGGAATCGACCAGGTGCTTGAGAGACTAGGAACTCCGGATATCCTGCTGTTGGATCCTCCGCGTGCAGGTGCGGGAGGTAAAGTGATGCGCAAAATCGGCAGGGCACAACCGCAGCGAATCATTTATGTTTCCTGCAATCCAGAGTCTTTTGCAGTTGACGTGAAGGAACTGGAACAATTCGGTTATACATTGAAGGAAGTACAGCCAGTCGACTTGTTTCCGCATACGGTGCACGTGGAATGTGTATCGGTGCTGGTTAGAAAAAAGGCAACGACCCCCTAGGTAGTTGCCTTTTTTATTGGATTAAGAGAGCTATATTGAACATTAGCTCAAAGCATCAAAAAAAGAAGAGTAGTTTTAAGACTACTCTTCTTTTTAACAGTGTAAAATAAGTGGCGAATTCTACTACTCTCACTTTATAGCTTACAACCCAATTTGGTCGACTGCATATGTCGCTTGTTCTGTACTGAAACCTTCATATTCTAATTGCTCGATTAATCCGGTTCTTGAAAATCCAGTATAATCAAGATAATTTTCTCCAGCTAGAACAGCCTGCTCATTCCAATCAACTTCAATGTTCTCAACTGCAAAAGTTGCATCCTCATTGCTGAAACCTTCATACTCTAATTGCTCAATAAGTCCCTGTTTCGAAAAAGCCGTATATGCAAGGTAACTATCAGCTTGTCGCAATACATTTTCTTGAGATAGAGTCAATTCTGGTTCTTCTTCTTTCGGCTCTTCTTTCTTTTCCTCAGCCGGTTCATCTTCTGGTTCTTCCTCTATGACATCTTCTTCCTTAGTCGAAACTTCTTTAGGCTCTTCCTCTACGTTATCTTCCTTGGCTGACGCTTCTTCATCTGATTTTTTCTCTTTCTCCTCTTCATCCGAAACAACTTCTTCAGTCCTGTTTTCATCTTCGGCTTCGGCTTTTTCTGTTACATCCGGAGAGGAGTTTACAACCAAGACCATCCATACGACGAACAGTACTCCTGCAATACCAAAATTCCTCTTTGCTTTGCCAGACTTTCTGAACAATGAAACAATGCCCATGACCAAGAAAACGATAAGACCTAAAAATGATAATATATCCAATTAAATATCTCCTTGATTTATAAATTTAAAAAGCATTTACCAGTATAGCAAATAATTTACAAAAATGCTCTAATAAATTACAAAAAAGTTACAAAAAAGATCGAAGGCATTTCCAAATAGCTGAATGCAGGGAATTGTTTGGTTATTGGTTACAACTATGCTTATAAACAGCAGCTGCCTTTCATAGTAAAAGTGATTAGTATGGTGAAGTATGACTATAGGTTAGGCGGAAAAGAGATGAAGGAACTTGAAAGGAAGAGAACAATCAACAAAACTTTCTTCTTATTTGAAGTTATGAGGGGGAGGTGCTGGCAAGCGGGACCTGTTATATTTGGTGAAACCACTTGTAGAAAAAATTAATCGTGGTATATAAGTTAACTGATTAAAGCCCTGTCGTAGTGTCGAAAGGGCTTTAATATTGATGGATATTATTTGGTTAAAGGATAGTGCAGCTATCCGAAAGTGATCTAAGAAAAAATACATGAATTCTTATTTAACATTGCTATATTGCTTCCAGTAATAAAATCGAAAGTTGGCATTTATGAACAATAATCATATAGTTTATAACTCAAGCGATTGATCATTAACCGTTTTATTATTATCGATCATCCATTTTGCAAATTCCAGTACATTAATATAGGCCTTTAAATAAGCTTCCCGTTCACTTGCTGCTCTTAATGATTTCCGTCCAGGTGTAGCATTACTTTCAATTAGCCAAAAGTTATAATTTTCATCGAGAATAAAATCTATTCCCATTTGAGCAAAGGTTCCATACTCTCCCTCAATCGTTGTATATATTTCTTCAACCAACGTACTTAGTTTCTCTTTATAACTATATAATTCACTCTCAGTGTAGCCTACTTGATTTAAAAAGAACTCGTCTAGATCATAAAACTTAGGATTAGACCTGGTGTTTAGAATAGGAGTCTCTTTGTCTCCAACACGGATAATTCTGCCAACAATCTCTATTTCATTAAATTTATTTCTTTGTGCCTCCACTCTTAAATCTATTTTTTTGTCTGTTGAGTCAATCATTTGCTGAATTACTGCTTTTTGACGGCGTAATAATTGCCTTAATTTTCGATATAACTGTTTAAAAGATTTAGTCTTAAACTCAACAAGTTCATTTTTGTAATAACGACATATATATTCATTTTTCGGTGTTCTAACCACTTGGACAACATGTTTACCTTGTCCGCTTAACGTTCCTTTTATATAAACTTTCTGATATAAATTTAACATCTTTATTAACTTGTTTTCTGTAAAGTAGACGGTGTGCGGTATGAATTCCTTAATATACTCATTTTCGCTTAGCAGTATATTAAGCCTCCATTTATTAAACCGCCCAACTGGATTGAACAATATCACCTTTTCATTTCGAAAGCTTTCAAGAATAGGCTTATAACGTTTTTTCATGAATAAATTTATTACTCTGTTGTAGAGGACAGCAGGGTAAGGAAATGTCTTTTTAGACAATCCTTTGTCTGTGTCAAAGTGATATCCTTTGATAGATTTATTTTCTATATCGACATCATTTAAAGTGAAAAAAAAGATAGGGGCATTAATGTCCTTATTTGCCTCAGAAAATGATCTTAACAATTGTTTCGACTTGTATTTCTTAATTTGAACAGGTGAACTGAGTATCCCGATCCATGAATTCGGAGAATATTCTTGTGTTGAATCTGTCAAGGTTATGTCATCTCCTTTTGAAAGTTGTTACCCATAATATGTTGTAGTGATTAGATGGAAACGGTATTTGTGTAGTTGTTCCGGAAAAGTGCTATTGTCCCGTTTGAAAAGAAGCATGATCGTGCCGAAGGAAGAAAATCATGCCTTGGGGTCGAGGTATAAACGAATAAGTTTAAAAGATTTTTAGATATATGCCGTTCTCTGTTTATTGGGAAGAGCATAAAATGAACAGAAAATTATTTTAGGAGGATGAAGGGTGGATTTTAACACGGGTGAACCAAATGAACCTTATATAGGTGTACATGTAAGTCCGAAAAGGATAGATAAATTAACAAATCAAAAAGCAGGGAAAAAAATAAATAGATTGCAAAAGATGAGTAAAATTGCCAAAGTAAAAATCTTTTATTTTTCAGAAAGAGATGTCGATTTTAAAAAGAAATTGATTAATGGAATGTTTTATAATGGAAATACAAAAAAATGGAGCGCTGAAACTTTTCCTTTACCCGATGTTTATTATAGCCGGAGGGGTGAAAAGAAGGCTAATAAGAGTGCGCAGAGAGTGAAGAGTTTGATAGATGAAATGGATATTCCGAAAATAAATTCGGAACGGTATTACCATAAATGGCACTCATATGAACAACTAAATAAGTTTGAAGAGTTACGACCTCATCTTCCCCAAACCGTATATTTTAGGAAGGCAAAGAACTTGCAAGATATGTTTAGGGATAGTTCAACCCTTTATTTAAAATCGTTCAGACAAAATAATGGCGCAGGGATAATGCGCGTAACAAAGAAAGAAGCTGGATATGAATATAAGTATTATAAAAACAAAAAGATCGAAACAGGCAGCTTAGACACTTTTGAAGAGTTGTTGACGGTTATTCGTTTATTCTATCAAGGGAAAGGATTTATCATTCAAAAGTCTATAGACTTATTACAGTATAATAATAAACCGTTGGATTTAAGGTGTGATGTCCAACGAAATGGTAAAGGTGAATTAGAGTGTGTCGCTCATTCAGTTCGTGTCGGCGCGGCTAATTCGCATATTACCAATACAAGATCAAAGCCCGAGATCCATCGGTTTGAAGCGTTCTTTCAAAAAAATTTAGGATACACACCTGAAGAATTTAACAAATTAAAAGCCAGGTTAGAAAAACTGCTATGCGATGTTTTTGAAAAAGTTGAAATCACTCATGGTAGTTTCGGGGAAATTGGCATTGATATCGGTATAGATAAAAACCAACATTTATGGCTTATTGAATGTAACATGAAGCCAGGGAAGAATTCCATGTGGGTATATGATAAGAAAACGATTAATCGAGCCTATTTAAATCCATTAGAATACGCGAAGTATCTATTAAAATCAAGGAATTAATTCTTTTCTTTCATCCTACCGTTACTTCCTGATTCCTTGAATATCATCATCTCTACAGAATCTTAGCAATTCGTCTATTTTTTAATATTAACCTTCCTATTTTCTGAACTGAACTTCAACATTTTCAATAACTGATCTGCCATATAAGTTGGAGTCAATTTAAAACCGCCTTCCACCCATTCCATGATCATGCCGAAAATTGCATAGGCTTGGTAGCTGGCGTGTAATTCCGGATCAATGTCGGGGCTTGGTTCTTTATCAGCCAAATCATGCAGTTGCAGTTTTTTTAATTCATTGGTGATTCGTTTATGAAACCCGGGCAGTGCATTGGACTGGATAATCAATTGATAAAAATTGGCATGAGCGTAAACATGCTCAAAAATCTTCACAGCAGAAGCTGTTAAGCTGTTGAATGTGAAGGAATCGGTATGTTGATAAGGCTGGCGATAGGATTCTATCAAGTCGGCGATGACTTCCTCGATGATTTCTTCCAACAACTCTTCCTTAAATTTATAATGCTTGTAAAACGTGCCCCGATTATAATCAGCAAGCCCGACAATATCCGTGTTGGTGATAGCTTTAAAGTCCTGATTCTGCATCAGGATAATCAGCGCGTTTTGCAGCGCTTTTTTTGTTCGTTTGATTCGTTTATCAATCTTTTGGTTAGAAGACAATGTGACCCTCCTATGTGTATTTTTGATGGTTTTTTCAACAAAATAAAGATATTTGTTGCTTAGTTAACATTAGCAGGAGCCATTGGTTATTGGTTTCTTGATTCCTACTTATTATACTATAGATAGATGTTCGTTAGTGAACACCTGTTTAATAAAGTAGGATGTAAGCGATTAAAGGAGAGGTAAGCATGAAACTGAAAGACAAAGTTGCAATTGTAACAGGCGCAGCGTCAGGGATGGGAAAAGCCATTGCCCAATTGTATGCAGCGGAGGGGGCCAAAGTGGTGGTCGCTGACATCAATCTGGATGGTGCAGAAGCTGTAGTAGAGGAAATCACCCGCAATGGCGGCACAGCAAAAGCCATTTCCGTGAATGTAATCAAACAAGAAGATGTAGACAACATGATCGATACAGCAGTAAGTGAATTCGGTACACTGGATATCCTGGTGAACAACGCAGGTATCATGGACGGATTTCAACCTGTCGGTGATATTGAAGATAATCAGTGGGATCTCATTTTCGATGTCAATTCAAAAGGTGTCATGAGGGCAATACGCAAAGCGATTCCGATTTTCCTGGAAAAGCAAGCAGGTGTTATTATCAATACCGCTTCTACTGGAGGGCTGAATGGTGCTCATGCTGGGGCTGCTTACGGTGCTTCGAAGCATGCAGTAATCGGGCTGACCAAAAATACTGGTTTCATGTATGCGGAAAAAGGCATCCGTTGTAATGCCATTGCCCCTGGTGGAGTAGAAACAAACATTGGGGCCTCCATGAAAAATATCAATTCATTTGGTTTTGAACGTACCAAATCTGTCCGTGATGTCATGCCTAGGACTGGCAAGCCGGAAGAAATCGCGAAGGTTGCGTTATTCCTGGCATCGGATGATGCAAGCTTTGTCAACGGAACGGTTGTAACGGCAGACGGTGGCTGGACAGCTGCTTTTTAAAAGATGGTTAGGTGAAAAAGCCCGTAATCCGAGAAAAGTGTACTCTTGGATCCCGGGCTTTTTCGTGGAGAATGCTACCTGGGTGGAATTTGAAAGTTGCCTGGTGAAAGTGGAAATATAAGCATAAGGATATTTAAGTTGAACGATGACAAATGTACAAATAAGCTGCGATTTTGGAAGCAAATTTCTCCGTCAGCAGTTGATGATTCATCAGCAGGTCGTTATAATCTCTATCCAGCTTTTCGATGCTGTATACTTCCCCAGGAGCTTCGCTATGTGTGGGAATTCGCTTTGAATTTATGTGTTTAAATCCTGCTTCAGCAATCCTTTTTTTCCACTCCCTTTCCTTTAACAACTCAGAAAAACCATAGAACTCTTTAAAGTTCGTTTCTTCCTCGGGCTCCAACAAATCTATTTTCGTCAGTTCATTCATGATTAACATTCCGTCATTTTTCAGTACACGGTGGTATTCCTTCAATGCGCTCTGTATTTGGGTGAAGGCTGTTACAGATTCAGACAAGATAATATCAAAGCTATTGTCTTCAAATGGGAGTTTTTCGATTCTCCCTAGGAGTACCCTCGGTGGAACAGCAATCCCGGCGATGCGGCTTTTGGCTTTTAGAACCATTTCTTCATGGTGATCAATCCCATAAACGGTACATCTAAACTTTTCAGCGATATAAGCAATTGTCTGTCCCGTTCCGCAGCCGACATCCAATACTTTCGATTGGTTGTTTATGTCGAGTGTTTTTAGCATGAACTGTGTATGTTTGAAGCTGCCAGGATGGGCCCCGGCAACATTCAGTGCAGCTAGTAAATCGGTGTAGTTTTTCTTCACAAATCATTCACTCCCAAGCAAATTATAAAAAAAAAGAACGCTGCTTTGGTTCCGTATATGCTATGCATATTAGGGGTAAAAGGGAGTAGGCTAAGAGCAGATCGTTTTGTTAAATCCAGCCAACCACTTGGGTATCTTTCTTTTGTTATGTAGATAGTGTTATAATTTTCTAGTCTTTATTTCTAACATCAAAGGAGAGAACACAATTGAAAAAGTTATGGTTTAGCATTCTTGTGATTTCATTGGCTGTACTGTTCACTGCTTGTTCAGATAGTGATGCGGACAACGAAAACCAAGACACATCTAAAGCAGACGAAGAGACGTCTGATACAATCGAAGCGGATACGACTGATATTAAACCAGGCGATATCGAAATTACGGATGAAATAAAAGACATGACTTATTCCACGATGGAAGGTTATGAAGGAGTCAAAGACGCTTATATCGAAGTAGACGGCGACCAGATCACCATGACTCTTCAAGTGGCTGCGAGCTTGAATGAGGAGAAGCGCAAAGAACTGGGGGACAATTTCGTCCGAAATCTATCTTCCAATGCTTCCTTCTATTACGATGAACTAGAGGGTCCTGAGAAAGATAGTTATGGTACCCTTTTTGAAGTGTTTGATTTGCAAATCGGAGTTGGCCCTGGTTCTGAGGATATTCTTCAGGGAGCAAAGGTGACATCCGGCAAAAGCATTATGTGGTAATGTTTATAGTTAGTTAACAGAAATGGATGACCAACTCAAAAATATACGAAAGCATTGGACCGAATCTCTTAGGGATTTGGTCTTTTTTATGCCGATTTACAGTATACCTGATCAAATGATGGGAAGGGAAAAAGTTTCCCGTAGGGTCGTCTGAATTATGAAATCAATAGCTTCACGTTTCTTAAGGGCATTTCTCTGCGAAGAGGAATGCTTTTTCTATTTATTAGTAACGCAGGAGTTGTTTAAATAAAAATAAAAATATAATATAAATCATTAATTATTTATTGTAAAACGATAAACGGCGTGTTAGAATTCATATTAATTATAAACAGGTGAGGTGCTTTTTTATGAACCGTGGAACGACACTCTTTTTAAGGATAGCTGTTATTCTTATTGGCATCCCGATTCTTGCCTTGTGCATATTTGTTGTGCCGGAAATAGGGAACTTTGCAGCAGAACTTTATCCGGAAAGTGCTTACTTGAAATACCTTGTATATATCGACTTGTACATTACAGCGTTCCCGTTTTATTTTGCGCTGTATCAGGCGTTTAGGCTTTTAAATTTTATTGACCGCAACAAAGCCTTCTCGGAATTATCGGTAAAAGCGCTAAAGAAAATAAAGTACTGTGCAATCACTATCAGCGCCTTTTATGCAATAGGCATGCCCCTCTTTTATCTTATTGCGGAGGCGGATGACGCTCCAGGAATTATACTGATCGGTATGGTCGTAATTTTTGCAGCGATGGTAATTGCAGTCTTTGCTGCTGTTCTTCAAAGGCTTTTACAGGAAGCGATTCATATCAAATCAGAAAATGATTTAACGGTTTGAGGTGAAGAATATGGCGATTATAATCAATATCGATGTAATGCTGGCGAAAAGGAAAATGAGCGTAACCGAACTATCAGATAGAGTCGGGATTACGATGGCCAATCTTTCTATATTGAAAAATGGAAAAGCAAAAGCGATTCGGATATCGACCTTGGAAGCAATATGCAAAGCGTTGGACTGTCAACCAGGTGATATTTTGGAATACAGAAGTGATGAAGATAGCCAAGATGGATAAAGGAAAGGAAAATTTCAATGAATCAAATGGAAAAACGAGAAACTGCTCAGGTATTCAACCATTCAAAAATGGATGTACCATTCAAGAGACCGTTCAACCAACTCGTTCGTTTTTGTTGGGAGCAGGCCTTGTCTTGCTTGTTTCCTGTTGTTATTTTTGCCTCTCTGGCTTTTACAAAAGTAGTGCCGCTTCCCTTTCTGCCACGATATGACTGGCTGCTCATCATTTGCCTTCTCATGCAGGTATGGATGGTGCGTTCCGGGCTTGAAACAAAGGACGAATTAAAAGTCATTACGGTGTTCCACCTGATCGGGCTTGCTCTAGAGCTTTTTAAGGTACATATGGGCTCTTGGTCATATCCGGAAGAAGGGTATGCGAAAATATTAGGGGTGCCTTTGTATAGCGGGTTCATGTATGCAAGCGTGGCGAGTTACCTTTGTCAGGCCTGGAGGAGGTTAACGGTTGAATTGATTAATTGGCCGCCATTTTGGATGGTTGTTCCATTGGCATCTGCCATTTATTTGAACTTTTTCACCCATCATTATTGGTTGGACATTCGTTGGGTTTTGTCAGGGCTTGTACTCATCGTTTTTTGGAATTCATGGGTCGCCTACGAGGTAAATGGAACCCGCTATCGTATGCCGCTCGCACTTTCTTTTGTACTTATTGGATTTTTTATCTGGATCGCCGAAAATATCTCCACTTTCTTTGGGGCATGGCAATATCCTAACCAAACCGATGCATGGAGTCTTGTTCATTTAGGGAAGGTGAGTTCGTGGCTTTTATTGGTGATTGTTAGTTTTCTTATCGTAGCGACCTTGAAGCAGGTGAAGGGGAAAAAAGCCGCTGAATAGTTTCCTATTTAAAAGCAAATGCTCGACATAACCGTATGGCGGCATCTCACACTCAAAAAACAGCGATCATCAAACCGATGATCGCTGTCTTTTTTAACTAGATTTCTTTTTTGATTAATTCCTTGAAGTAAGCAAGGTTTTCTTCAAAAACAGGTACGGTTTTTTCGTCCTCTGCTTTTCGAACCAAGCTTACTAACAAATCGTTGAAAGGGGTAGGGGTGCCGGTTTCTTTCCCTTTTGTTGCTACCACTCCATTGATATAGTCAATTTCTGATTTGCGCTGCTTTTCCAAGTCCTGCAGCATGCTTGCTCTCAAGCGGGCTTGAGGTTCGAATACTTTTCTCGCCAAGCCGATCACTTGGGCCAGATTGCTTTTATCTTTATTGATTTTGAATGTTTTCGCCACATCGATACCGGCTATGGAGGTGAAATCGACTCCGGAAGCTTGTCCTGCTTCCAAGGTTTCATCTGCTAACATTACTGCACTTGTAACCGCTGCATCGTCTGCAAGCACATCCCCGTAGGTACAGCCAAATACGGTGGAGGTGCCGCTCATTGCCACGTTAACCAGCAACTTGGACCACTTGGTACCAACCAGGTTTGTAGAAATTTCAGTGCCTCCAACCAGCTCGAGGATGTCTTTGATTTCTTTCGTCCGATCTGAAATAGATCCGTCCAACTCACCGATTTGAAAAGCATTTGCTTTGAAAGAATCAACGGCAGTAGTCAATTCGGATACACCTGGTTTGATCCAGGTCGCCCCAAATTCTACAGAGCCGCCGATAACACGATTGTCACCTAGCTCAGTGGCGAGTCCTTCTTCAGGGACACCGTTCTGCAAGGAAAGAACAAGGCTGTTTTGGTTTATATATTGCTTAAGATTTTCCAGCACTTGTGGATTGTAGACCTGTTTAGTCAGTAATAAGACTAAGTCATAGATGCCGTCCATCTCATCGGGGGTGATGGCTTTAACCGGAATATTGTCCTCCAACGTACCAACAATGGTCGCACCATCTTTATTTAAGGCATCAACATGCTCCTGATTTACATCAATTAATTCCACTGTTTGCTTTCCCTTTGACAAAAAAGCGCCAATAATTGTACCTAAAGATCCAGCTCCCATAACTGCAATTCTCATTATGTATCCTCCCTGTGGTGTATAGAATAGGTAATAAAACCTAAAATTCTTGGTAAATAGCATAAAAATTATACCAAAATGGGAATTTTTTATCAAATTTTATTCCTTTTATAGGAAATATGTATTACCATAGAAACTGCGTCATCTAATAAAGTTCAAACAGGGGAAAGGGAGATTGGATGGAACAGCATGATAGTTATAACACGCAGCGGGTACATAACGTTAATTTGATACTTTTGTTGGTTGTCGTATTTCTTTTGGTCATACCAATTGTTTTTGAGCGGGGACTTGCAGACAGTATTGGTATTGTGGTTGCCGGGGCAGTTGTTCTTCTTCTGTCAGTTGGAAATTACTTTTTGCCGATTCGTACTTATTGGAAAGGATTTATTTTTGCACTTCTGCCATACCTCGTTGTCATCGCACTTTTTTTCTCGGATGGTTTTGCTTTAAATAAGCATTATTTAATCTTATTATCCATTGCTATGATTGCATTATATTTTAAAAAAGGACTGATCCTACTTTTTGGAGTAGTTGTCGATGCAGGGCTGGTTTTAACTTATTTGTTCAATTCGGCAGAACTTTTAAATATAGACGATAATTTTAAAGGATTCATTACGGTATTTGTATTGGTCAATGCTATTTTGGCTGTTTTATATTTATTGACCAGCTGGGGACGTGAACTGATTGATGCTTCCTATGAAAAAGAGATGGAAGCAAAGCAGTTGGTGGAGAAATTGGAAGAAACGTTCCACTCGATTGAAGAAGGAACAGCTACACTGGAAAGTAATATTGGCAATTTTAATACCAACATTTCTACCATTTATGATTCGAGTCATAATATCTTGGATTCCGTCCAGCAAATGGCTGCCGGCATTCAAGAAGAAGCGAACAGTGTCAGCCTCGTAAGTGAATCGATGGGAAGTTCGTTGGAAAAAACCAATCAAACGATCGCAATTTCACAGCAAATAGCCGATCAATCAGATGTCATGAATAACAAAGTGCAGGATGGTTGGGATAAAATTCAGCGGGTTACCGAACACTTCACTACGGTTAATTCGGCAATCGGAACAACGGCTGTAACCGTTTCGGATTTGCAGTCCAGCCTTGAAACAGTGAATTCCTTGTTGGAAGGAATCAAGCAAATTGCCGAACAAACAAATTTGCTAGCTTTAAATGCCGCAATTGAATCAGCGCGTGCGGGAGAACAGGGCAAAGGCTTTGCAGTCGTAGCAGACGAAGTTCGCAAGCTGGCCGAACAGAGTGCCAATATAACGGTGGACATTACCGAGGTTACCAATACGCTCTTTCATAAGTCGCAGGAAGCACAGGACAAATCGAGTCAGGGTGAGTCAGCCGTAGAGGAAGGGCAGAAGTTATTAACCGAAGTATCACAGTTTTTTGAGGAAATGAAAGACTCGTTCCAAGGGACAAATGAACAGCTGTCGTTAGGAATGGAGGAAATCAAATCGGCTACAGACAATTTTGTCCATATCCAATCGCAAATTGAAAATGTAGCCAATATTTCCGAAGAAAATGCGGCTTCAACCCAGGAGATCGTTTCGACATTGGAAAATGAACATGAGTTGATTGCCGTCATCAATGATGCTGTAGCAGAAATAAATAAACTAAGTGGTGAGCTGAAAGAAATGGTCAAAAACAAGTAAGTAGATAGGTTGAGAGCGGGACGTCCGTGGGTCCTAAAATAAAGCCTAAAACCAAAAAAGGAACAGCGACGGAAGAACCGTTCTGTTCCTTTTGATTTTGTGCTTACCTGAATGCCTCTTCGGTTCCGACAAAGCCAATCATCGTGGATACTTCAGATTCATCTTCGGCTGAGCAAGAGCTTAGATAGACAACAGGTCCCCGTTGGGAAATGTAGGAACACTCGTATGTACCGGCAGGGGATTGTTCATAGTTGCCGTAGTTATTTTCAAAGGTGATCGTTTCTCCGTTGTAGGAAATCTTGTTCTCACTGTGACTTCCATCAAGGTCAAAGACCGAAATATTTACTTCGTCTTCTTTGTTTTCTTCCACATTGGTGATCAGCTGTGTGAGCTTTTCTGCATTTTCTACTTCGACTGCGCCTTGGACGATTTCATCAAAGCTATTGGCTTGATGCTGGGCGATTACATCTCCGTTTTCCCGGGCATCTTCGACGGAATAACTTTCTTCTGATTCAGCATTTGAACAGGCTGCAAGCAACGCTAGCGGAAGTAATAAAAGTAATAGTGATTTTTTCATAATGCCTCCTTGGTTTTGACTTTTTCAGGATGGCGTAGTGTGGGTATTGGATATGGCGGAAATGCTGGGTTAGATAAGGTGTAGTTGTGTATACGTTAAATAAGTGGAGAGTGTATGCAAGGACCAAATAAGGACGTGGTTGGGAAACGTATGCAATGCATCTCCTGAGTGTGTGGCGCATCCTTCGATAATGCTTACTTTATAGTATATTTTCAAATAACTCCAGATACAACTTTTATTTCATCTCTTACCAAATAAAGGGATAGTTTTTTTGGCAAAAAAACTAAGGCCCAGATGCCTTAGTTTTATCTTAATGATGGATTTATGCTGCTCTATTGTGCTCATCCTCTTGATTAGAGAATTCCGGACTTTTCATGAACTCCCGCTGAACATCCCAAAAGTAAACCCTTGGTAGTCCCCAATACAACCAGTACTCTTGAACCAACGACGTTCCGACAAACAAAACCATCTGCCAATCCACACCCCGCATTTATCATCCTCCCATCTTCTCCGAGTCTTCTCCGGGGACAGTCCCCAGAATCGATTATTCCCTTTAAGATCTGATTGAGGGGTCAGTCCCCATATCAAGTACGTGCGCTGAACATACCTAAATGGGGACAGACCTTTTTGGAGAAAAAATCGCTCCATGACAGCAATGTTACTGTTTCAACCTCCTGAAAGGAGAAAAAATAGTGGTTTTGGGGACAGTCCCCGAATCAGAAGTTGGCTGTCCCTGGTGCCGTTCGGGGACTGTCCCCGGTCTTCTCTTTACTATATGGTTTGGCTAGCTTGTTTCAGTACTTGGTCGGATTGAGCTTTTGTATCAATTTACTGGCATTCCGGACTGGTTTTTGCCACAATAGGAGTAAGGAAAGGGCGCAAAGAGGAGTATTCCAAAACTTCCAAGGAAAAGAGGGTGATGCTGTGTATATGACGGTGAAGGAAACGGCGGAGTATTTGTCGATGAAGGAGTCGGTAATTGATAAGCTGATTCTTCATAACCGTATCCGGGCCATCCATGATGGCGAGCAGTATCTGATAAATAAGGAACAGTTTGTTTCCCATTTGGAAGAGATGGAAAAATACAAGCAGATGATTCAGGATTACCTTAATGAACCAATGCCGGAAGATATCGACGTGAAAGACGAAGATTAATAGAAAAAGCGGGACACCAATAAGGTAACGGATCGGTACGAAAGTGAAAAATGTAAGATAACAACTCTTTAAGCATTCCAATTAGCATATAAATTGGAATGCTTATTAATTTTGAACAATGTTTATGTCCAAGATGACAGCAAATTTACAATTGCTAAAAAACTCCCCAGTTACGGTTGCTAATTGCCTCCACTAAAACACCGATAAAATGGGTATTTACGTTAAAATACTTTTCAAGTAAGGAGGTTTTTATGGGAGGAATAATTAACTTATTGTTAGGAGTCAGCGTTGTTTTTAAAATAATGGTATTTTCCAGTGTGAATAATAAAAAATAGTTACTTTTGGTAGTTAAACTAAAACGGCTGCGTTAGTTGTAGAAGAAAATAAAAAGAAACGCTCAGAGATTAAAAAATTTCTGAGCGGTTTTCAATGTTCAATCGATTGCGTTTTTACCTTTTCCTTGTAATATCGTAACCCAAATCCGAACTGGTTACCAATAAGGTCTCCCACTTATGATTATTCGTCTGACAAAAAGTCTTGCATTAAAGCTGCGTTTTGTTCAAGGTCGATCGATAACGCCAAACCGACATTTTCATATCTTACATCTTGATAAGTACCGTCTTCCGGTATTCTCAGTGTTTCAAATTCCTTGGTGTTTCCTAAGACGACATCTTTTGCCATGCTGGTTAACAAACCAGTACGGACATTGGTATCGACATACCCTTGAGCATAGCCGATCAGTTCTGGAAGTTTGGTAACCGTAGAGACGCTTTTGACTTTTTCAGTCAGCTTTTGAATGACTTCCTGCTGGCGCTGTACCCTGCCGAAATCGTTTTGGTTGTCATGTCGAAAACGGGCATATGCGAGCAGCTCTTCCCCGTTCAACTTCTGCGTTCCCTCTTGTAGCTGAACTCCCAGCGCTTTTTTATCCTGGGTCATTTCCGGCGTTACGGTCGCTTCAATTCCATTTGGCGCAATCGTATCGACTACATCCACGAAACCTTCAAATCCAACAATCGCATAGTAATGTAAATCAATGCCGAAGTTTTGGCTAATTGTTTCCCTCAATAAATCGGGACCGCCTATCGAATAGGCAGCGTTGATTTTGTTATAGCCATGGCCCGGTATTTCTACATACGTATCACGCATAATTGAAACGATTTTCGGGCGCTTGGCACTCGAATCGTAATGGGCAACCATGATGGTGTCAGTTCGAGCTCGCTCATCACTGCGGGAATCATCCCCAAGCAACAGTACGTTAAAATTATCAGCCGTTTCTTCTGCTCCATGGAACTCGAACTCTTCTTTCGGATTCTTTTCTTCAGCTGTTGACTTAGCTTGGTACCATTGAAAGATCGAATAGGCACCAATTCCTATTACAAGCAGCAAGAAAATCAAAAGCAACCGTCTTCTTTTTTTGCGCTTTCTCTTTCGTTTTATTCTTCTATTTTCCAAACCTTTATCGTTTGTCTCTGTCATTATGAACTCTCCTAATGTGGGATAGATAACATAGTTTTTCCGGTTTTCCGGAAGGCTTTCCCCTCTCATTCTATCATAATAATGCCGGGGATAACTATAGTACATTCCCGTTTTTTACGTACAGCTGCTCTATAGCAGGGTATCCGGCGGTAAGAATGGAGGTAACGGAAACTATTGTCAGATTACCTATCAAAAATGAAACAACTCCCTTACTATTCATTTATAATATGACTTACTACCATTAATCCGGCTTTAACTTCTTCTTTTTATACGTCTTTGTACCGTTAAACGATTTCGTTACTTTTGATTAATTACCGGACTTTCGCCTCATTTTTTTTCTTCAAAGAAGATCTTGCCAGTCCAGCCAAAATAAAACTTGTTTTATCGAGAAAAAGATAGGGTATCTATTGGTTACCAGTTATTTTTCTGACAATATTATCAAGGAGGATGGGCAAATGAAACCAGTGAAAAATGTTGAGAATGGATCGCCTGATGGTTCATCCGCAATTATCGAACAAGAAATACAAACAGGAAAAACAATATATAATAATAAATCCATAACTAATAGAGGTACCACCAAATCTCAGGAAAATAACGCAGAAACTAATCAAAACAACCAACAACAAATATCAACAAAGAAGAAGCAGGAAGGTTCGACTTTTCTTGTATTAGCGAACAGGCTTCCTGTAGATAGTTATATAGACGAAAATGGAAATGTAAGATGGAGAAGGTCGCCAGGCGGACTTGTTACAGCATTGGAACCAATGCTGAAGAAACGAGAAGGTGCCTGGATCGGATGGGCAGGAGGTACAAGCGAACCGCCTAAGCCATTCCGGGAAGACGGCATGAAGATTGTGCCGATCGAGCTGACCCAGGAAGATGTAGAAGAGTATTATGAAGGATTTTCAAACGCGACCCTTTGGCCGCTTTATCACGATGCGATGGTCACACCAATCTTTGATCGAAGCTGGTGGGATAAATACGTGGAAGTGAATCAGCGTTTTGCTGATGCTGCTGCCAAAGAAGCGGCAGAGGGAGGAACGGTGTTTATCCAGGACTATCAGCTTCAACTCGTTCCACAAATGCTGAGAGAATTAAGACCAGATGTACGAATTGGATTCTTCCTGCATATTCCTTTCCCTCCAAAAGAGTTGTTCTCCCAACTTCCATGGAGACGCAGAGTTGTCGAGGGGCTGCTCGGGGCAGACCTGATTGGTTTCCAAGTACAAGGAGCAGCACGGAACTTCCTTGATTTGACTCGTGACTTCCTCGGATTATCCCCGACGGAGAATACGGTGGTTGCCAAAGATGGCCGGACTGTAAAAGTCGACGACTATCCAATTTCTATCAGCAGTAAGGAATATGACAGCCTGGCTCGCAGTTCAGAGGTGGAGAAATTGATTCATCAATACCTTAGTGAGCTGGGAAATCGCCGCATTATTTTGGGGGTCGACCGCCTGGATTATACGAAGGGAATCGATCGACGTTTAAAGGTTTATCGTGAAATGCTTGCAGACGGCATGCTGGATCCAGAGGAGGTTGTCCTCGTTCAAGTGGCTCCGCCATCTCGTGAACGGGTGGAAAGCTATGCAAAACTCCGTGAAGAAGTAGAACGGGAAGTTGGCGGTATCAATGGTGAATTCGGACGATTTGGACTTCCGGCTGTTGATTATATCCCTCGATCTTTGAACCGTACAGAACTTGCTGCGTTATTCCGCATCGCTGACCTGATGATGGTTACGCCTATCCGGGATGGCATGAACTTAGTATGTAAGGAATATGTCGCTTCACGCATTCATGGTGATGGCAATCTGATATTAAGTGAGTTTGCAGGCGCTGCCCAGGAATTGAAAGACGCTTGGCTATGCAACCCTCATGACATTGACGGGATGAAGGAAGTGGTCAAAGAGGCCTGGGATGCATCTGAAGAAGAACAGAAGCGACGGATGAGCACGATGCGTGAACATGTTTTTGAATATGACGTCGACCGCTGGGCCAGCGATATTCTCGATGATCTTGGGATCGATAAATAAAGTTATAAATCAAGACAATAATGGATTCATGAAAAAATTCGCGTTCTGTTATAATGGGATTAGACAAATGTAGAAGCTTTCCTGGATGCCGTTCCGGGAAGGGCTTTTTCCTTTATGGCTACTAGAACGGTAAAAAAATAAAATCAGCAAAAGGGTGAGAGAAAAATGAGCAAGATCAAAAAAGCAATCATTCCAGCAGCAGGGTTAGGAACGAGATTTTTACCGGCAACGAAAGCAATGCCAAAGGAAATGCTTCCGATCGTGGACAAACCAACTATACAATATATTGTAGAAGAAGCGGTGGAAGCTGGCATCGAGGACATCATCATTGTTACTGGTAAGGGTAAACGTGCCATTGAAGACCATTTCGATTATTCTTTCGAACTGGAAGAAAATTTAAGAAGAAAAGAAAAATATGATCTACTGGAAAAAATCAAGCAGCCTGCAAAAGTGGATATCCACTACATTCGCCAAAAAGAACCACAAGGATTAGGGCACGCTGTCTGGAGTGCGCGGAAATTCATCGGAAACGAGCCGTTCGCTGTATTGTTAGGGGATGACATTGTCCAATCGGAGGTTCCTTGTCTGAAACAGCTGATGAATATTTACGATGAAACATTATCTTCAGTCATCGGTGTCCAAACAGTTCCGGAGGATGAGACGCAGCGTTACGGTATCATTGATCCTTCCAGTGAGAAGGGCCGCCTGTACGAAGTGTCAGACTTCGTGGAGAAGCCGCCTCAAGGGTCTGCACCATCCAACCTGGCAATCATGGGACGTTATATCCTGACACCGGAGATTTTCATGTACCTTGATAAACAGGAAAAAGGTGCAGGTGGGGAAATTCAGCTGACTGACGCGATTCAACACTTGAATACAATCCAACGCGTTTTTGCCTATAACTTCGAAGGAAAACGATATGATGTTGGGGAGAAATTCGGTTTCATTAAAAGTACGATTGAAATGGCTCTTCAGGATAAAGAGATGAGCGAACAGCTTACCGACTTCCTTCGCAAGGCACTGGAAGAGTATGATGTAGAAAACAGCACGAAATAACAGCGAAGCAGAAGACTGGCGTGTAATCAGGCGCGCAGTCATCTGCTTCTTTTTTTCTTTCTTAAGGGTGATAGCTCGCTACTGTAACTGAACAGTGTTACTCCTTTTCATCTTCTCCGTTTTATCAGCCTGGCAGCACGCATGACAACCTCTTCGAAAGTGGGCGTCTGGTTGTTTCCGGGCTGATACCATTTCCTGATTCGATCAATCAACCAGATAGGAACTGGTTTACCATCGACAAGGTGATAATACAAATCATAGCCTCTTTTCAAATGTTCCCATCGATAGTCGTTCCCAGGCTTGATATATTCTGATACATCAAGCAGTTTCGCACGGCCGTTCTGCATCAGTATATTTTTTAAATGGATATCCCTTGGGTTAAGCCCTAAAGAGATGATGTATTGGCGCGCATCCTCTACATCTTCCATCACTTGGCGGGGGATCGAAATACCCTGTAACAGGCAGTCATATAAAGTGATGCCCGGCTCATGGCTCAGGACTAGATAACGCTCCCCGGCGCCGTAGCAGACAGGAAAATGCCGGCTATGTCCAAGTAGATGATAAACCTGATATTCCATCTCTTTTTTTGCGGTTTTCTCTCTTGCATAAAGTTTAAAGGCATAGCCTGGAAGAGCTTGATGGCAGAAAACAGCAGCATCTGTCCCCGTACCGATTTTCGTCAATAAATTACTGGTACCGGTAACAGTTACCAACTGGTTATCCTCCGTAGCATGAATGTCGATTTGTTTTAAAGCCGGCTCGGCTATCATCCATCCGGTCATGTTTTTCCCGTCCTTCACAACAGAAGTAATGAAGCATTATTTGCTTTTGTATATTATACGCTAAGAAATCAAGGATTCGTTAATTTTTTACAGTCGCCATCCTGGGATGCCGCTGTACTATTTCTTCGATTGAAAGACTGAATTTAGAAATGCGGTAATCCCTCTGTCTTCACTCAAATTATGGAAAAACAGTGATTTTTTAAAAGGGAAAAAGGAAGATAATACAGGGATTAAGTAAGTAACTGTCGAATATGGAAATAAGGGAATCGAGAAGGAAAAGTAGGTGATCATGATCGATTGTGAACAATCCAGACGGGTAGTCAAAAAATATAAACAAGGAAAACTGCCGGATAGAAAAAAGGCAAAAGTGGAAGTGCACGTAAGCCAGTGTCCTGACTGCCGGGAGTATTTCCGTGAGTATCAGACAGACAACGGAAAAGGCATGAAGGAATGGCTTGCCGAAAAAGAGCCGAAGTTCTGGGGAATGGTATTCCTCGGTTGCTTGATCCTGGCGGGAGCTGCCTATACTTTTGGCGGATTCCATAAAGCAGCTGATTGGTGGAACAGCATCCGCATGCCTACAGAAGACAGTCTGGCGGAAATTGCACAGTATGGTATTGGCAATGAAGTGTATGTCAGCCAGCAGGACAAGGACGTCGAAGTCACCATTACGCACGTGATTTCGGATGATTTGCAGACCTTCGTTTACTATGAAGTGGAAGATCATGCGGAGGGAAGATTGCTTCGGTTGGACTATTCGGATCCTCCGAGAATAAGCAGTGACAGGGGCGTTTTTAATATGGAACGTTCCTATGGTCAGTTAGTCAATGGTTTTAAGGATGATCCACAGCAGCCGGAAGGTAAGTATCGCGGGCGTATCGCCCTGCCTCCGATAAAGGAGGACAATGGTGCGTTCGATTTGAAAATCAGTCGATTGATGGAGGTTTCTCCGGAGGATTTAGAAGAATCGAACGATCCTTATAGAGGAGCTCCTTCCACAGGAGCGTTCCAAAATGGGAAGTGGGAATTCACTATTGAAGCTGATAAAGAAGAAATGATCGAGAAACCCATAGATGTCGAGACTGAAATAGAAGGTATTCAGATAGTCGTTGATCAGGTAAGACTGGCGCCGACAGGAACCGTCATCGAGTATCGGTATGAACGGGGCCCGGCCGGCAGCGATACATTTTTTTATTTCGACCATTTATCGGATGGTGAAACATCCTATCATCGTGAGGACTTTGGTATGGCCAACGGGGTGGAACAAAACCAGGAAAGTGCGTGGGTGCACGAGCGTGCTGTGTTCGAATCGATGTACCGTACGTCGGCTGATTCATTAGAACTTGGCATCTCCAGGCTGGAACAATATATTCCGGTAAACGAATCTTTTCCAATCGATCCGGAAAAAAGCGGACCACAGTCTTTTACCTTTAAAGGAATCGATATCACAGTCGAAGACATTCAAGTCGATCAGGACACCAGTTTGACGATCAAAGAAGACTGGAACAAAGACCGGCCTTTTGAACGCCTGGAATATGAGGTTCTGTCCGAGCCGAAAAGTATGACAATTGGACAACAGGAGAAGAACGGAATTCTGGTAGATGAAGAGGGAAATAGATATGAAGAAGGCGACGTTCAAAGCTGGGAGCAAATGCAGAAGCTGCGTTATTTTCCTCTCGAACACACCTTTATTCTAGATTCCAGTGGATCGGAAGAAGTAAAGCCGATAGGAGTTAGGATTATTCGTTACCAGAAAACAGACTTTCCGACCGAAACCATTTCTTTTGATTTATAGATAGGGGGAGCAGTTATGTAGTTAGTGGAACGATTAAAATAATAGATTAATAACCTTCCTTTTTATATCGATTTTAGATGAATGACCGGTTTTTCCGTGATACTTTCGGTCATTCATTATAGAATAGAGATAAGACAACGTTTTCTAAATTCAGAAGATTTAGGGGAAGGTGACACTTTTGCATACTTTAGAAAAGGAAAGGGACAGTAGCATGTCGTTAAGAAGAGACGTAAAAGCATTAGGGAATATTCTTGGTGAAGTATTGTTGCACCATGGCGGACCTGAACTTTTGGACAAAGTGGAAAAAATCCGGGTCACCACAAAAAAACTTCGAAGTGAATATGATGAGGGAACATATAAAGCGCTGAAACAGGAAATTGCGGGATTGAAGCAGCCTATGCGCCAACAGGTGATTCGTGCATTTTCGGTCTATTTCCATTTGATCAATGCCGCCGAACAAAACCACCGTATTCGCAGACGGAGGGAATACCAGTTGCAGGAAGCGGAAATGGCACAGCCTGGATCCATAGAAAGAGCTGTGGCTTCCTTGAAAAACAAACAGATAGATGAAGAAACGATTCAAAAGGTGCTCGATGAGCTATCTCTGGAGTTAATCATTACAGCGCACCCGACAGAAGCAACCAAGCATTCCGTTTTGGAAATACAAAAGCAGATTGCCAGCATCTTGCAAAAGCTAGATCAGCCGCAGCTCACTAAAAAAGAACGAAAAGAACTGGAGGATGGGTTGGTCAATGAAGTGACCATTCTCTGGCAGACGGATGAGCTGCGCCATCGAAAGCCGACAGTCATGGATGAAGTCCGGAATGGATTATATTATTTCGACCAAACCTTTTTTGAAGTGCTTCCGGAAATCCATCAGGAGTTAGAGGAACAGTTGAAGGAAAACTACGAAGGCAGTAACTGGAAAATTCCGAATTTTCTTCACTTTGGCTCCTGGATCGGCGGGGACAGGGATGGCAATCCGAATGTCACTCCGGAAGTTACATGGGAAACATTGCACAAGCAGCGTAATCTGGCATTGAAAAAATACAAAGAAATCATCGTTCAGCTCATGAAACGTTTCAGCCATTCAACCGAGCGGGTGACGATTAGCGAAGAGTTGATTGCTTCGGTAGAAAAGGATGAAGCGGAATACATGGAAAAAGGTCAGGCTTGGGCAGTGGAAGCGGAAATCTATCGCCGGAAGTTTGCGGTCATGCTCAAACGGCTTGAAGAGACTGGGGAATCATCTATCGGTTACCAGGATGCTTCTGAAATGCTGGAAGATTTACAGCTGATCGATCGCAGTGTCCAGGCACACCAACCGGTGGGACGGGAATGGAAGGCACTGGGCAAGCTGATTAGGCAGGTGCAATTGTTTGGATTCCATCTTGCTTCGCTGGATATCCGCAATCATAGCGGCGAGCATGAAGCAGCGATTACCGAAATCCTGAAGAAGGTGCATATTGCCGATGACTATACATCGCTTTCGGAGCCGGAAAAACAACGTATACTGGAAGAAGTGTTGAATGATCCACGTCCGCTTTTGCTTCTGAATGAAGATTATTCAAAAGAAACGCAGGAAATGCTCAAGGTTTTCCAGATGATTAAAAATGCGCATGAGGAATTTGGCCGTAATGCCATAACCGTATATTTGGTAAGTATGACCGAATCGGCCAGTGATTTGCTTGAGGTTCTAGTGCTGGCTAAAGAGGCCGGTATTTACCGGGTTCATGCAGATGGATCAGTGGAGACCCATTTGAACGTAGCGCCGCTGCTGGAAACGGTCGATGATTTAATTGCCGGGCCGGAGATCATGGAAACGTTATTCCGGATGAACTGTTATCGAAGCCATTTAAGTAAGCATGGAGATCAGCAGGAAATCATGCTCGGATATTCGGACGGCAGTAAAGACGGAGGGACACTGACTGCTAACTGGAGACTATATCGGGCCCAGCAGGAAATTCATGAGGTCGCCAAAAAATTCGGTCTCGGATTGAAATTTTTCCATGGCAGAGGCGGTTCGCTTGGAAGAGGCGGCGGACCACTGAACCGGAGTATTTTATCTCAGCCTCCGGAAACCCTCGGGGATGGGGTGAAAATAACCGAGCAGGGAGAAGTGCTGTCTTCCCGTTATTTATTGGAGGATATCGCCTATCGCAGTTTGGAACAGGCTACCTCGACACTGTTGCAATCAACGGTCGATAACACGATCGGTTTTAGCGGTAGCGAAGAGATGGAGGAAGAGGAATGGCGAAGCATCATGGAGGACATCTCCAATGTCTCCTTAAAAAAATACCAGTCATTGGTGTTTGGTGACCCGGACTTCCTGACATATTTTAAACAGGCAACCCCGCTGAATGAATTAGGTGCATTGAACATTGGCTCCCGTCCAATGAGCCGGAAAAATCGCGACAAATTTGAAGATTTACGGGCAATTCCGTGGGTATTCGCCTGGACGCAAAGCAGGCAGCTGCTTCCTGCATGGTATGCAGCCGGAACGGGATTGAACAGCTATGCTTCCCAGAGTCCGGCATGTTTGGAACGGTTACAGGAAATGTATGAAAAGTGGCCATTTTTCCGTTCCACCATCGATAATTTGCAAATGGCCTTGTTGAAGGCGGATATCACGACTGCTAAAGAATATGCAGCGTTGGTCGAGGATGAGGAAATCGCAGATCGTATTTTCGGCAATATCCTGGAAGAGTACATTATGACCAGAGAAGTCTTGTTGAAAATTACCGGGAACCAGGAATTGTTGGATAATACGGTGAATATACAGGAATCGGTCCATCGCCGCAATCCGTATGTTGATCCGCTGAATTTATTGCAGGTTAACCTGATCAAAGAACTGCGGGAACAGGAAAACCCGGATGACGATTTGCTTGTGGAGGCATTGCTGACGATTAGTGGTATTGCTGCAGGATTGAGGAACACTGGTTGATAAAAGGAAGTCCCGGATGATAGACGGCTATTACCCGGGACTTTTTTTCTAGTCGATAAGCCGGCAAGAAGGCATTCCACCCAAAAAAGAGCCTGGAAGGAATTTTGTATTCCATCCAGGCTCTTTCTTTTATACGATCGTACAGGTGCAGTTCTTACCTTATATTGCTTTATTTTCCGATGAAATAGCCGGTTGTTGTTCCTTTGTTGCCTTCTTCCTGGTGAAAAGGCGGTAAACTGCGGGAATCAGAAATAACGTGATAAAGGTTGCGAACAAAAGCCCGGATATGATGACCGTTGCCATAGGCGCCTGGTAGTTTCCGGAAGTACCGGTTGCCAAGGCCAATGGCAGCATTCCGCCCACCGTGGTAAACGTAGTCAGGAAGATGGGACGAATTCGGTTCTTC
The DNA here is from genome assembly GCF_000821245.2 of Virgibacillus senegalensis. GTDB lineage: Bacteria > Bacillota > Bacilli > Bacillales > Amphibacillaceae > Sediminibacillus > Sediminibacillus senegalensis. The sequence goes on along the minus strand of NZ_LN611423.1, from coordinate 94,664 downwards.
CCTGCTTCTACCAAAGCCTCTTCTGGACTGTGTCCCTGTATACGTAGTTGATTGGTTCGGTCGATCAATAAGATAGCATTGTTCAGCACAATACCGATCAGCATGACGATTCCCATTCCGGACATGATGCTCAACTCCCGTTGGGTGAGGAACAGACCGACAATTACTCCGACTACCGTCATGGGTATAATCGACATGACAATCAGCGGATGGGCAAGGTGGTTGAACTGGACAGCCATCACCAGGTAGACGAGGAAAATGGCCAAAAGCAGAATGACAGCCATGTCCATCATTAATTCCTGCTGCTGTTCCAAGTCTCCCGCTGTCGAAATGGAGTAGCCATTCGGAATTTCAAAATCATCAATCAGCTTTTGCACTTCCCGATTGATCGTCCCCAAGTCTTTATCTTGAATATCGGCAGAGATGGAAATATAGCGTTCGCCATCTGTGTGGGAAATTTCATTCGGTGTTTCCACTGTTTTTAGCGAGACAAACTCAGCAAGATTCTGTTCTCCTTCAATCGTTGGGATTTTCTTTTCCAATAACTGCTTACTACTAGTCGTTTCGTCTTGCCAGCTCGCCTTCAGGGGAATGGTTTCATCTTCGATTATCATTTCGCCGACTGGCATGTCAAGAAATGCTTGCTCAATATACTGTTTGATTTGCATTTGCGACAAGCCGGCATCTTCAATCCTGTCTTTATTCAATTCTACCAGCTGTTCGGGCGAGGAGTTTTCCATTGAATGAGTAACTCCGACGATGCCATCTATAGCTTGTAAGTCCGTTATAAATTGATTGGCTAAAACGTTTAACTCCGTAAATTCCTCTCCTGCAATATTTATTTGAACAGGATAACCTCCTCCACCGGTCATCACGTTTTGAACACTACTCAGCGGTGTCTCATCCTCAAGATTTCGCAAAGACTCCATAATGTCTTCATTGATTTCTTTTTGATCACGGGTAATGTCTTTTCCGGTGGTCATGTTGATAATGGCGTACAGCATATTACCGTTGTCCATGATGTAATTAGTTTCCACGTCGTCGATTTCCTGAAGCGTTTGATTCACCTTCTGGATCAGTGCTTCCTTTTCTTCCAGGGAAATGCCGGTTTCCGTGTCTACCATCAATTCCGAATAACGGTTGAAAACGTCCGGCATGATAGTCATCGGAAGTTTGGTTACTAGGAAAAGAGAGGCGGCAAACATGATGAAAAACATTCCGATGACAGCCAGGCTGTAACGTTTTTTACGGACTGTCCATGCCAGTAGGTGCTGGTATAACCGCAACATCTTTCCATCTTTTTGGGAGACTTGTTTATTGCGTAGTTTCAAGAATTTTTCTGATAAAGCGGGAATTAGTGTAAACGATATGACAACCGAACTGGTTAAGGTAAAGACGACGACAAGCGATAACATGATCATGAATTGAGCGATCTCGCCGCCAAGCAGTCCGATTGGAAGAAAGACAACAATGGTTGTCAGCATGGATGCAAATACTGCTGTAGCCACTTCTTTAATCCCTTGAATGACGGCCTGTCGGTTTGGCAGTCCGGTTTCCTTTTTGCGATAGATCGATTCAAGGATGACGATGGAAGAGTCGACCATCATCCCGATTCCTAAGCCAAGGCCGATCAACGTCAACATGTTAAAACTATAATCAAACAGCCACATTGCGGTAAAGGTTAGTAAAATCGAAGTCGGGATCGACAAAGCAATAATGGCTGTTGCCCGGAAACTGCGTAAGAATAAAAGTAAAACCGCAATGGCAATGACGCCGCCTATTAAAATGTTGTTGCTGACACCGTCAATCGCATCCTGGACGTAGTCAGCCTGGGCGACCATTTCATGCAGGTTGAATCCGGAATCGAGCCCTTCCTCTTCGATTGCTTTTATTTCATCCCGGACCGCCTCGGCCATTTCGATTTGACTGGTCTCTGCAGACCGTCCAACTTGGACAAAAATAAAGTCCCTGCTCCCGTTTTTCCAGACAAAGGAAGCTTCCTGAACAGGTTTTAACGAGACATCTGCAAGCTCTTTTAAAGGGACCAAACCATCATTAGTGGTAATCTCCGTGTTTTCTATATCTTCAATTGATGTGTAAGTCGTATCCCAGCGCAGGGACGGTGTGTCTTTGTCCTCGCTGAATTCCCCGACAGTTGCCTCACTGTTGGCTGCCTGGACAGCTTGTATGATTTGTTGGGCATTTAATGAGTGTTCGGCCAGCTTTTGTTCATCAAACGCCAGGATAGCTTCCCGTTCCTCAATGCCGGAGAGAGAGACATCGCTTACTTCCGGCAAATCTTCCAACCGGGGTTCCAGTACATCCTTTGAGAAAGCGGTCATTTCTTCCATCGATCCATCGGATACATCCAGATAAAATTCATAGCTTTGGTTGGAGCCGAACCGTCCACTTTCTATATGTTCGATTGCAGGTGTATCGGCAGCGGCAGCATTCACCGTTGTCTCTACCTTTGGATATAAATCGTCCCCTTTTCCACTGTCAAACGTTAACTGGAAGGAACTCCGGCCAATACTTGTCGTCGATTCAACATCCGATACGCCTTCCATGGCCAGCAATTGGTTTTCAATAGGGGTCGTAATCGAGCGCTCTACATCGGCAGCGGACATCTCACCAGCAAGAATCTCAATGTAGGCGCCGTCCATGTCAATTGCCGGCATTAATTCTTTATCCAGCTTTACGATGGCATAACTGCCAACCATCAAGACCAGTACTGCCATAAGTCCGATCAAGATTTTTCTTTTTAAAATAAATTCCACTAGCTTCATTTACATTCTCCTTTATCGGTTATCGGAAATACGCACTTTTGAACCACACTATTAACCTGAAGAAAGCGCAGTAGTGGGAGTGCTTAAGGCCAAGTTAGATGAAAAATGTTAATTCATTAGGATAAACAGTAAAGAATTCATGAATCCTTTAGCAAGTATGAATGGCCTTGTGTTCACGTGCTTTTCCACTGACTATTTCTATCTTACCGTTAGCGTTTTTCTTTCATAATGATCTCCCGATGTATCTCATCTAAGACTTTAGACGGAGGAAGCAGGTATTATGCCAGAGGAAAAGCCGCTTCTTTGGAATGAAGAAGCGTTGGTCACTCTGGCTAGGTGTGGGTACATGGAGATATGCATTTGTGATCCATTCACAAGGGTGATTTTGATTGGGAGGGACCAAGGGGAATAAGAAATATGGAAACAAACCCTTATCATAAGGAGGATAATAATGGCTTCCAATAAGCTTGCCTTACATGAAACACTAGAAGTGCATGAGATTCTTACATTAAAGCAATCAACGATTCTCAAAGCCTATGCAATGAAATCGTTAGTAGAAGACGATACCTTGAAACAAATGTTGGATAATGAAGTGAGTCGTTCGGAAAAAGCGATGAAAGAACTGGAAGAAGTGTTGGGTAGATAAACAAAGAAGGGATGGTATGTATGGAACTATTGGAGAAATTAAAGACAGCCGGTAAAATGCGCGATGAAGTCATTGCGACGGATTTCCTCGTAACGGCTAAAGCTGCCGTAAGGACATATGCAGTTGCTATCACAGAAACGGCTTCTCCAGAAGTCAGGGAAGTGTTGAAAAAACAATTGGATGAAGCAATTGAAACGCATGCGAAAATCGCCAACTATATGATTAAGAATGAAATGTACCATGCTTATGATTTAGAGGAACAACTATCTCACGATAAGGAAAAGGTGCAAAAAGCCTTGGAAATGGTCAATGGATAAAAGAAAGAATAAAGTCCTGTACCCAATTGCTAAATTGGGTCAGGGCTTTTTTGATTGGGATATGTATATCTTATGGAATATGTCTAAGTGAACCGCTGATTGATGGAGAATGTTTCCATGCAGCGGGATGTACATTATTTATTATGATTTTTCCAGTTCAACATCACTTCTATGATTTTGATAATTGCTTGACGATCTTCTTCATTCAAGTCATTTACTAGTAATAGCGTGTTTATCTGCTCATCATTAACCGCTTCGGCAAGATGGAAAAGTTGCGAAATGGGAACCTCCAAAGCCATAGTGATTTTATGGATGGTGTGGATCGTAGGGTTTTTCTCGCCTCTTTCAAGTTGCCCAATATAGGTTGGATGTAATTCGGCTAAATGCGCCAGTTCTTCCTGGCTGAGTTCCTGATGTTTTCGGAGTACTCGGATCCGTTCACCTATAACTTTTGTGATTGGCTTTTGGGGCATTCTATCACCTCTATAAAAAATATACATGGAATTATCAAACAATCGAAGATACTATAGATAGTGTTTTGTGAACGTTGAAATACTATAAGTATTTTAGTAAAATGTTAGTAGGCAATTGTTCCTATCGTGCGAAGTGTAGGTGGTTTCTGACGGATTTAGGATAGAGAAAAAGAATTTGCTGTTACAACACGACACTACTTTCAACTTAATGAAATAACTATTGGTTAAAGGTGATGTAAATGTTTGATAGCTTGTCAGATGATATTTTGGTGGATGCTTATTTGAAGGCAATTGAACTCGATTTGGAAAAGGATTTTATTCACCTGTTGGAAAATGCTTTGGCTTGCCGGGGATTATGCATTCCGAGATAGTGGGACATGATTGTCATCGAACTTGCTACGGAAGCGAAAGGTTGATTGCTTCAAAAGGAGCAGCCGACAATTAGGAATCCTGCGGGTTTAAGTACATGGATAATAAGCATGAAATTAGAAAGGCGCCCCCTATAGGGAGCGCCTCATTTTTATGAACACTATAAGCAACTTGTTTTCTGTCAACAAGTATCATAACCAAATGAATGTTGCCGCGGTATAAGTTCCACCTGGACGTTTTTAAAACTTAAACGACGTAAGCCCTACCTCTCTTACATCCTTACGGCTCCGAAGCCGATCCAGTGTGAATAAGTGTTGCTAAAAACTAAGCAGAATGCCAGTTTCATGAGACTTGTCATCCTTTAAATAAGTTACTTCTTTGGCGAAGTCTAATGTTAAATATAACATTCTGCAGGTGGAATGTCAATACTCTATCCCTTACATGTTCACTTCCATTATGTGCACATCAGAAATATACCCATGATAAAAGAATATTAACCCCAAAACAAAAAGATTGATAAAAAATGCCCAGATAGATTAGGTGGAGGGGACAAGTTGAGGGGACAGTCCCCAAAAAGGAATAAACATCGGAAAACCGGGTAAAAGAAAGGGCGGAGGGTCAGGCCCCAAAAGCTACAAAGGAGAGAAACAAATCGATTTGGGGACAGACCTTGGAATAGGAAAAACATTGATATAACAGCAATCTATAGCAATAGGAATGCTGATTTGCGGGGATAGGGGACAGTCCCTCCTATGCGCCGGCATGACGAAAATACACCTATTTTGTGGGAGAAGGGACTGTCCCTGGTTTCTGTCCCCGGTTTTCTCCGGGCGTTTTGTCATCCTAATTAAACTACTCCAATCTGCTGGACTGGCAGTTTTGGCGTTTTGTATTATAATAGGGTGGGTTGAGGAATTTATACAGATGATTTCATACTAAAAGGAGTTGTTTTGGTGGTAAGTAAACCTGACATAAAGCTAATTGCACTAGATATGGACGGAACATTGCTGAATTCAAATGATGAGATTTCGGAAGCGAACCGCAAGGCGATAACAGAAGCGCGCAATCAAGGAGTGGAAGTTGTCCTTTCCACCGGGCGCCATCGGACATCCTGTGAGACACATGCAACCTCTTTGAATCTGTCCTCCTATTTAATCACGGTAAATGGCAGTGAGATTTGGACGTCCGAAGGAGAACTGGTACAACGCCAGTCTTTAGATATCGATACGATTAAAAAACTGGTGGACCTGAATGAACGATATGGTACACGTGCATGGATGGCCTCGACAGAGAAAGTCTTTAGAGGTGAGTTTCCTACCGACTTGGAAAGATATGAATGGTTGAAGGTAGGCATTGATATAGACAGTGAAGAGGTCAAGGACCGAATCCTGGAGGAACTGGAAGATAACGAGTTGCTCGAATTGAGTAATTCCCATCCAATGAATATCGAAATCAATGCTGTTGGAATCAACAAAGCGAGGGCTTTGGAAAAAATCTGTGGGTTGATGGGTATTACGCTTGAGCAGGTAATGACTGTAGGCGACAGTCTCAATGACATCAAAATGATCCAGGAAGCAGGACTAGGCGTAGCAATGGGCAACGCCCAGGAAGAAGTAAAACAGACCGCCGACTGGATCACGACAGATAACGATCATGATGGGGTTGCCAAAGCAATTGAGCATTGGGTTCTCTAATCTCCATGAATAAAAACGCTTGGATATCAGCATCCAGGCGTTTTTAATTTGCAGCATTTCGATTGTCGTACAACAGATGAACAAGCTTTGTGGCATACGCAGCAGCTTCATCAGGATAATCGATTTCCAACAGGTTGCATACGTCGGTGGAAATATCGCGAAAATAAAGCATGGTTCTATGCAGAGCTTCCCACACTTCCTCTTTTTCATAACGTGCAAACAGATTTGAAAATGCTCCGGCGACGTTTGGGTCCGTCCATTGTTCAAAAAAGCGATAACCGTGCCATACCTCGAAACCAGTGCCTTTTCTTGCTATTGTCTGAATTTTTATCATGGAAACAAGGCAATTTTTCATATAACCATCACAAATGGACTTCCCGTCCAACAGTTCTCCACGCCGGATTTTTTTTGCTGCCAAATAAGCATGGTACCAAAAATCAGGAATGAGGTTTTCAATATCCTGGCTGGCCATCCAAAGGTTACTCGAAGCATTATACAATTCCTCCTATATTAATTGCTGATTTTTTCATCAATTAAAGCACCCTGCTTCACATAGCGAATGATTTTCATTGCCTCTGCATACGCGCGTTTTCTATTATGTTCGGTTTGATACCAATTGTTTTTACCAGGTAGAAGATCATCCGAGGCACTTAGAGAAAAGGATATCCAATCCGGCATGTACGTTTTCATGGTCAAATAAAGTCTTTTCATATGATAAGAAGCAGTTACCACCAGCAGCCTTTCTACTTTAAAGAGATGGAATGCCCGATCCAGGACGAGCAGGGAGGCGAGTACGTTTTCCAGCGTATGCACAGAGAGTGTTTCGGTTAAAATGTGTTCTTTGGGGATTCCCAATGCGATGGCTTCGTTTTTTAATTCGATTGCTTCGGGGACGGATTTACCGTCCCAAATCACTCCACCAGAAAACAAAATCTTCCTGGCACGCCCTTGATTGAAAAGCTCGATCGCTTTAGGCAGTCGGTTTTGGACAGCCATGCTGCTGCCGGCAACAAAGATACAATCACCGTTTTGGCAGTCATCTTCTATATCGGTAAACAATAACTTTTCCAACTGGGCATCGGTAAGTTTTTCTTCGTTTAGCTCGGAAATGTACATTTTTCACCTCACCTCCTGTGAATAGTTGTCTTACTCCAAAATATGAACGATGTAGTTTAAATGTATCATAACCATTAGGAATTTCAGCGCCTTTTTCAAAAAGAAGAATCGGCGATTGAGACATTTAAGTAAAAAGCCTAAATCCTTTAAGATTTAGGCTGGTCATCCAGGTTACTTTATTGTTTTCTCTTTTTGCCTGGTATTTGTATGGAGAAAGTACCGAACCTCTTCCGTAGTCATACCAAGCCCTTTGGCATTGATGATCAGTTGCAGCCATTCCTGGTCCAGAAAATCCGATTTCTCTTTTGTTTTTCTCATTATTTTCCTCCGTTATGGATATTTTCTTTTCCATCCAGCCAATTCTTGAATTTTACGTATTCCAGGAGATCGCGAAAGTCGTCCTTACTCATTCCTTCATCGATAGCTTTTTGAAATAGTCCCTCCCATTCTTTGTCCAATTTCGGCGTTCCCTTTACTGGTTCTTCTGGCTGCTGACCCAACAGGTAATCAATACTCGTGTCGAGCGCTGAAGCGATCTTGGAGAGGATTTGCAGTGACGGATTCTGTTGTATGTCACGCTCTATGTAACTTAAATAAGACTTAGACACCTTCGCCGCCCTTGCAAGATCTGTTATCGAGTACCCTTTTTTCTTTCTTTGGTTTCTAACCCGGTTACCAATCATGGCTTTCTTCCCATCTTTGGTTGTAATAAAGAACAGAGCAAAAGCATACATTGTTGTTTTGTTCATTATATAAAACATACCGTTCTATAAAAAATACAAAAAATTAAGAAAACAGCCGATAATTCGTGAAAACGAACGGAAACGGTTCTTAATTAAGAAATTCGGACGAATTTGCGGTTTTAAAATCTATCTGTTATGGCATATACTCCAATTGTCAGTTCTTTAAAAAGAACAAACGAAAGCTGATCAACGAACAATTCATTCTTTGTTTGCAACTCCTTCAGTAGGTAGGAGTTCAAAAATATAAAAAGGAAGAAAGAGGAGGAGAAAGAATGAGCGTTAAAAAGAAATTAGGTATGGGAGTTATGTCAGCAGCGCTAGGTTTATCTTTGATCGGGGGAGGTACATATGCGTATTTTAGTGACTCCGAAGACACGAACAGTACCTTTGCGGCTGGTATGCTAGACTTGACTGCAGAGCCAACTACGATCATTGATGTAGATAACCTGAAGCCGGGCGACTGGATGACAAGGTCTTTTGAATTGCAAAACACAGGGACTTTAGATATTGCGGAAGTTCTGTTACACACTAGCTATACAGTGGGTGATGCAGAAGACAATAACTCGGAGGATTTCGGAAAACATATCAGAGTTAACTTCCTATGGAACGACGACAAGGCTACGCTTCCGCCAAACGATTTACTATCCGATGATATCATCTATAAAACCACTTTGGCAGAGTTGCAATCCATGTCTCCAGATGCAGTCGAAAACCATATTTTCATTCCATGGCTGGAAGAAAACGATGGCTTGCAAGCTGGTGACTCCGATACGCTTTACGTACAGTTTGAGTTCGTAGACAACGGTGAAGACCAAAACGAATTCCAAGGAGACTCTTTAGAGCTTACATGGACATTCGAAGCACATCAAGAAGCTGGTGAAAGAAGATAAGCTGACTTTCAGGAAAGGCGAGCGACCCTCGCCTTTCCATCCTTATTCTTTCTCATGAATAGACGATCCGCTTTGTATATTGATAAGAAAGAATAAATTATAGGGAGGCTGCCTCATGCGAAGCTCGCGTTTAATGAAATACAAACGAAAGTACAAAAAAGCTGTAATAGCCCTGCAAATCCTGGCAATCTGGTATGCTGTCGTCTTCAGTGCGGCATTGCTGACATCTCCGACTGGGGCATATTTCAATGATACTGCCGTAGCGTTTACGACCATTCCAATTGGCGAGTGGGAGGCGGATGAGAAGGATAGTAGCTCGTTGGTTTTCCCTAATGAAAATAACGATCAAAATATAAAAACCTGTGAACCAGAAGAAATCCAGGTCAAGCTGAAAAACGGCGGGGGAGAAATGCAGGCAACCTCCACTTATGAAGTGTACTATGCCGTTAAAGGGAATCCGAAAAAAGGAGAAAGGCTGGAGCTGGAAGCGGATGAAGGAACGATAGAGAAATTGAAAGAAGGAGAAGAGGTTGAACTGATATTTTTAGCAGAAGAACCAGGAAACTATAAATTCAAAGCGTATCAAGTGGAAGGACATAAAGGCAGTGGAGAACTTTGGAGTGAAACGATCACCATAGAATGCCAGCAACAGAACAAGTCGGAAACCGGAAATGAAAAACAGGCAGAGGAAAAGACCGCAGAAGAACAGACTGAGCAGAATGATCAAGCAACTGAAGAAAAGGACAACAAACAACCGGATGTAAACAAAGATGATGGGCAAACAACCGATGAAAATCAACAGGAATCAGACAAAGCAACAGATGAAAAACAGGAAGAATCGAATGAAAAAGAGGAACAGCAAACCGACAAGGAAAAACAGCCAGAGGCGAAAGCTGCGAACACTGAAACGGAAGCTACTAACTTGCAAGCAGAAAATACGAAGGATGAGGAAGCTTCTGAATCCAAAGAAAAAGGCGAGGGTGACAAGGAATGAAGAAAAGATCTAAATGGATCATGAGGTGGCTCAGCCGACTCGTAACATTCACATTATTCGCGACGCTCTTGTTTATGGTTTTCGTGGTGATTTCCTCGAAAGCTTCGGGTGGAGAGCCGCAAGTATTGGGCTACCAGTTAAAGTCGGTTTTGTCGGGGTCGATGGAGCCTGGCATCAAAACTGGTTCGATCATAGCAATCAAGCCGGGCGGTGATATGAAAGGTTTTGAAAAAGGTGATGTTATCACGTTTCAGACAGAGGAAAATCTACTGATCACACACCGGATTATCGATGTTACCAAGAGCGGAGAAAATGTCCTCTATGAAACAAAAGGGGATAACAATGATGCAGCAGATAGAGAACCAGTTCTATCACAAAATGTTATCGGGGAATATACCGGATTTACGGTTCCTTATATCGGTTATTTGATAAGCTTTGCCCAATCAAAAGAAGGAAGCGCGCTGCTTTTGATTTTGCCGGGGGTTTTGCTGCTCGGTTATGCCGGGTTCACGATTTGGCAGACGATCTCCCAGCTTGATGCTAGAAGTAAAAAGGGAGCGTTGGCAAAACAGGAAGAAACAACGGAATCATAATTGATATAGATAGAGGGTGATAAGGATGAAAAACAAAGCCCGGCTTCTTTTCACATCGGCATGTGCGCTGGTGGTGTTCATCATGGTGTTCTCCACAGTAGGTTATCATAAGTCATTTGCCAGCAGTAACGAGATAGACATTGAAACCTTGCCGAAAGATATCCTGTTCGATGTAGACAATATGAAACCCGGTGACTGGGCAACGAGAACTTACACCATCCAGAATCAGGGGACCATGGACATGGATTACTATCTTTCAGCGCAGTTTAAATCAGGATCGGAAAAATTGTATAAAGCCTTGAGACTTCAAGTCAAAGATGGAGAAAAGTCTTTATATAGTGGAAGCCTTGCTGATTTTACAGAGCTGGAAAAAAGATCGCTGACAGCGAGCAATCAAGAAAAGTTGACGTTTACGGTCCAATTCCCAGAGGAGCTTGGGAATGATTTTCAAGGCTTAGTCAGTGATTTTTCGATCAATGTAAGTGCGGAAGGGACTCCGCCAGTCGGGGCAGCACCAGACAATGGTTCCAGTGAATCCGATCGTACAGGAGCCAGCGAAGGAAAAGGTCTTCCGGACACAGCGACGCACATGTACAATCTGTTGATCGCAGGTACCGCTCTATTCCTTGCTGGAGCAGGCGTTTATCTATATAGCCGACGCAGCAGGAAAGACATCAAAATAAGTTAGGTGAAAAAGGTCTTGCATTACCCCCAATAATCAGGGCCTTTTTCTATACAAGGGGCGTTCTTTCAAAAGAACGCCCTTTTTTGAAGAATGGGGGAAGGTGAATGAAAGGATGCTTCCTGTACCTGGCATTGCTTAATTTGCTGGATACTTTGATTACCTTCTTTGGAATCGAGTCTGGCTATATATCAGAAGCAAATCCATTAATGTACAGTCTCTATCAGACTGGCCCGTTTTTATTCTTATTCGTGAAAATTTCCCTGTCTTTCGCACTTGTCGTTTTTTGTACCCTTCGAATACTGCCAACGTCAGGGATTGTTAAATTTTTAACTTGTACAGCAGCATTGCTGTACTCAGTTATTTGTCTGTTGCACGGTTTCTGGTTATGGCAGCTTACTTAATGTCATATCCATAAGAAAATGAAGGAGGTTTTTTTCATGTATCGAAAAACGTGTGACCGCTGTTATCAGTTATCCTACAGCAGTACCAAAATCGGCAAATGGCTTTGTCCTGTCTGTAATCATGATCTGACCAAACGGAAGGCGCGCAATCCGGGTGATCCTCGTGATTTGCCGAGGAATGATTATCAGGCAAATAAACTGAAAGTGCGATATAAACAACTTCCAGATAACCCGCCGGCCATTTCTACATATATTTAACAATAATTGCTGGAGATTGGACTGCTCGTACCGACAAACGGCGACAAATATATTATACTTAGGATATAAGACGCTGGGTGACAACAGAAGAAAGGAGCGCTGAGCATGTCTTTGCATATGTTGATCAATGGGATTCCATTGGAGGCGTACAAATGGGAAGAAGAGCAGTCGGACCAGTATAGGTTAACGATAAATGTCAAATTGACCAGAGAAGATTATCAAAAGCTCGATCAACTAAGAGAACAATCGGTAAAGGACGGAGAGGGTTTCCACGTAATGATCGCTGATTATGTGAAACCGATGCGCTTTGGTAAAATCATTTATTCCGACCACGGAGATTTTATTAAATGGAGAGCCACTTTGATCGAAAAAGACAGAACAAAAGAGTTACATGATTTTTATGGAAAGCAAAACAAAAAGGATTTGGCGGAGACAGTCGTCAAGCTGAAGCAAGCCAATGAAAAACTGCTTTCCGTTTTACAGGATAAAGGCATTTTAACGAGTGATGAGGCAAAACAGGCTGGTTTCGAGGGCGAGAGAGACCTTGAAGCGGGTGACATCGAATATTTTCAGGTCGAAGATATCGATTTCTACTTGGATAGAACCGATAAAAAGCAATCAGTAATACATTAAATCCATAGATGGAGCACTTCTTTTTGACAGTTGAAAGGAGGTGCTTTTTGTTTGGATGCAACTTGATGTCTATTAGAGATGCTGATAGGGGAATGATGATCAATAGAAAGAAATCTAGCGGATTGGGGAAATGTCGAATGACTGTTGTAATGAAAACAGAGCGGCTGCGAATAAGGTTGATGAAGTGGGGGGACCATGCCAATATTATGAAAATCTTTTCTGATCCTATTGCAATGCGTTATTATCCCAGTACCAAAAATGAAGAGGAAGCCAACTTTTGGATTAATTGGACACTTGATAATTACCGGAAATTCGGTGTCGGTTTGTGGGTTGTAGAAGCTTCTTCTACCGGGGAATTTTTAGGGATGTGCGGATTGGTGCCGCAAAAGATCGATGGAACAGTTCGAATGGAAATCGGTTATTTGTTTGTGAGGAAGCATTGGGGACAGGGCTACGCAACAGAAGCGGCACTGGCATGTAAGGATTATGGATTTGACTATTTGAAATGTCAGGAACTGATTTCTTTGATTGATCCTGACAACCGGCCGTCAATAAAGGTTGCCAGGAGACTGGGGATGGATTACATAAAAACCATTAGGAAATGGAATAAGGCGATTGCGATTTACCAAGTATGGAATAGGGAAGCATAGTGGATAGTCTTGGAATTGGCTTTCTAGTTCATTTCTGAATTTCAAAGATGTCTTCCAGCTTTGAAGACATATAGGCGTGGGCATCCTCGATGCCTAGATTGTAAAACTTAGGAGCAAGCTTTTCCATAAAAAAATCCAAAATAAGCGAGGCTGCCAAATCACCTAATTCTTCGTTTCTTTCTTCGGAAAAATACGTTTTGATGGCAGTGGTCATCTCTTCTTTTTGCTGAGGTGTCAATTCGAAGTTTTGTTTCATTAGAAAAACCTCCCGGGAATGATAAAATAGTAGTTAGTTTGAGTATAGCAGAGTCAAATGGTGGAAGATAGACAGAAGAAGAGGAGGCAACATGTTTATGGCCGGGTTAGACTATGAAATCATCGAAACCATTGGAGTAATCTCCGAATCCCAGAAAGGCTGGAAAAAGGAATTGAACTTGGTGAGTTGGAACGGCAGAGAAGCCAAGTATGACATCCGCGACTGGGCACCGGATCACGAAAAAATGGGAAAAGGCATCACCCTAACCAAAGAAGAAGCAGAAAACCTAAAAAAAGTACTCGAAAATATTGATTAAAGTTTATTTGGGGTCAGTCCCCCACCAAGGTAGCGCTGCGTCGTGTTAGAGTGTTGGGGGACTGACCCCTCGTTGATAAGGAGTGTGTAGGATGCTTTCGGAGGATTTGATTGCGTTGGCGATGGAGCGGATGCGTCCATATGCTTGCGAGGGATTTGTGCGGGGGCGTGGGCCACGAGGAGCAGACTTGATGTTTGTCGGCGAGGCACCGGGAAAAACGGAGCTGGAAGTCGGGAAGCCGTTCACCGGGCAGGCCGGAAAGGTTTTTTCCGGATATTTGGACAGGCTTGGTGTGACAAGAGAAGAAGTATTTATTACTAGTGCGGTACGCAGCCGGCCTTATAAAATCATCGAGAAAGTGGTTGATGGCAAAAAGGTCATCAAAAATTACAACCGTACGCCCAATAAAAAAGAAATACTTGCGCATGCCCCGATATTGGATGAAGAAATAAGGCAAGTTCAGCCGAAAATACTAATCCCCATGGGCAAGACCGCAGTATGGAGATTGACTGGATGGAATACAAGCATGCAGGAAATAACCGGCCGTTTGTTTGAAACATCGATTATGGAACTGGAGAGTCTAGACCAAAAGACATACCGCCCGACAAAAGAGAAATATTCGGTTTTTCCGATCTACCATCCGGCAGCGATTTTGTATGCACGACGATTGGAAGCGAAAGCTTATCAAGATATCGATCAGTTGAAACAACTAAAGGACAGCATCTGATTTGGGTAAACCCCAATCAGATGGCTGTCCTTTTCTACGTTATTCCTTGATTCTATTCGACGCTTCCATATTTAAGCAGCGATTGCTCCTCGACGATTTTTCGGTCGCTGTGCGGATACTTGGTATCTTCGATAATCTGATAATCCTCTTGTCCTTTTCCGGCAAAAATCAGAATATCTCCCGGTTCGCTCACTTCGATCGCATGGCGGATGGCTTCCTTGCGGTCAGCGATCAACGCATAATTGGCATGCTTCATTCCTTTTTTCATATCCCGCAAGATCGTTTCTTCATCTTCAAATCGAGGATCATTGATTGTCAGGATGACATAATCTGCACGCGAAGCTTTTTCAGCCATCGCCGGACGTTTGTATTCATCACGATCCCCGCCTGTACCAACCATGAAAATCAACCTGTTTTCTTTGAATGGCTGTACGGAATCAATTGCTTTGTCAATCGCATCAGGTGTGTGGGCATAATCGATGTACATCGATACAGGAGCTTCAATTGCCACCTTATCCATTCGTCCATCCACCGGATCGAGTTCCCCGATAAATTGGACCAGTTGTTCCACCGGGACCCCGTAGGCATACAGTGAGGCCATAGCTGCCAATACGTTATACACATTGAACTCACCAAGCAAGTTCATCGATACCGTATAGGATCCTTCCGGAGAATGCAAAGTGAATACCGTTTTATCCGGATAGTATTGGATATTTTCCGCTTGGAAGTCGGCAGGCGCTCGCAGGCTGTAGGAAATAACCTCCGCTGCGGTAATTGTCCTGTACGTATCGAACCATGCATCGTCTTTATTCAATACGGCATATTTGGTTTTGGTCATGTCTTGTCCCAATTGGGCAAACAAAAGCCCTTTGGCATAGCCATACTGTTCCATTGTATCGTGATAATCCAAATGGTCATGGGTTAAATTGGTGAACGTCACAACGTCGAAGTCCACTCCCCATAATCTGCCCTGGCTTAAACCATGGGAAGAGACTTCCATAGCCATGTGGTCGATGTCCTGATCCATCGCACGCTGTAGGATCTTTTGATTTGTCAATGCGTCGCAAGTTGTATTGTTGCTCGTTATTTGTTCATCTGCTAATTCCACACCGATGGTTCCGGAAACAGCCGATTTTTTGCCGTTTTTTTGTAAAAGGGAGTGAATCAGATTGGTCACTGTCGTTTTACCGTTCGTCCCGGTCACTCCAAACAATGTCATTTTTGTTGAAGGAAAATCATAAAAATGATTGGCAAGGATAGCGGTGGCTTTGTAGGAATCATTCACAATGACAAGTGCTGTCTTATCCAAGTCGACATCAAGCTTTTTTTCAGCAATGATGACAGAAGCGCCGTTATCGATCGCCTGCTGGAAGTAGTCGTGGCTATCCACAGTAAATCCACGTGTACAGATGAAAATGCTGTCCGGCTCTGTCTGCCTCGAGTCGTTATGGATCGCGGTCACTTCCTCAGGCAATGTTCCGTATATTTGTTTGATTTTAAGTGATGACAATAGTTCTGCTGTTTTCATATCGCAACCTCTCAATCCATAATGTCTATCTGCTTGTCCTATTTATGTAGGAGTTTTCTGCTTGTTAGGAGGAGGGCTTCTCCAATAGTACCCTTATACCCAAGAGATCAAGCGATTAATCTTATTTTTCGGCACTAAAAATGGATTTATACGATAAATAGCATGATTTGGTTACCAAAGCTATTTTTCAGATGAAAAAGAAGCCGTCAGGATATGTGAGGAATCAATCAACTCAGCCAAATCCTTTGTAAGTGCTTGTATTTGTAAATCTTCTTTCAATTTTAAGGAAACCTCCTCGTAGTGAGACTGATTGCGAAAGACAATTTGACCGAACAAAAGGTCTTCATCTTCTGCAGTCTGCATAAAGGCAGCCAAAGCTGCCGCCGAATCAGCACTAGCGGGGAGACAAATATCATGTGCGATAGCGCCATATGACATGTTGATGACGCCAACTTCCTGATTAAGGGTAATAAATTGGTTTGTATGATGCTTCTTTACCCGGTAAAAAGAGACAACAGTGAACAAAGCAATCCACTCCTTTTCAACCACTATATGAGCAGAAACGACAAAGTGTGAAAAGGAGCAGAGTGGTTTTATGCACTAGAGTAGCGATTGCTCAGCCGGTTTACTTAGCGGCTTTTTGCAGCTTGTTGATCATTTTCAGAGCACGACCGGTACCGATCGCTACGGATTCAAGCGGATTCGGTGCTAAATGGACTGGTACGACGATTTCTTCAGACAGCCATTTTTGCATTCCCTTTAGCAATGCACCGCCTCCAGTCAACATGACCCCGTGGTCGACAATGTCTCCGCTCAATTCAGGCGGACAGTTTTCCAGAGTTGTACGGATCGTTTCCAGTATTGCCTCCAGCGATTCTTTTATCGCCTCCTGTACTTCAGGAGAAGTGATGGTAATGGTTCGTGGAAGACCGGAAACCATGTCACGGCCACGGATATCCATGGATAATTCGTCATGTTCAATCAAGGCATATCCAATTTCCATTTTGATGTTTTCGGCCGTTCTTTCTCCGATTAAAATATTGTAATGCTTGCGGATATACTGGATGATTTCGTCGTCCATCTTGTCTCCACCGGTACGCACTGAATGGCAAGATACAACCCCGCCAAAGGAAATGATGCCGACTTCGCTCGTTCCTCCGCCGATGTCCACGATGACGTTGGCGACAGGCTCGTCCACTGGTAAATCAGATCCGATGGCAGCCGCAACTGGTTCCTCGATTAAATGCACTTCCTTTGCCCCATAACTTTTCACGGCGTTATGGATGGCCCTGCGTTCGACAGAAGTACTTCCGGAAGGTGTACAAACGACTACCGTCGGTTTCCGCATCGATAATCCGGCTTTTTTGCTGACCTTTTTCAGAATTTCTTTTAACATTTGTGCCGTCACATCATAGTCAGCGATGACGCCGTCTTTCAACGGGCGGATCGGTACGATGTTTTGCGGTGTTTTTCCGACCATTTCTTTGGCTTCGCTGCCTACAGCTACTACATTTTTCGTATTCATATCTATAGCGACCACGGATGGTTCGTTTAGAACAATTCCTTTGGCTTTTGTATAAACTAATATATTTGCAGTTCCTAAATCGATTCCAATCTCAGCATTAGAAAACATATATAATTTCCTCCATTGATGAAAATTTTCAACTATAGCCTTTCTAATACGCCCTATTATTTATGGGGGGTGAAAAGCATGGGATTTGATGGTTTTTTTGTTTACGATTTCCAAAGAACATTTCATTTTCATACTTGTCTTTACATTACTGTTTTTATTTTACATACAATGGAAAAGGATGCATTTTCGCAATAACGGTTACGTTATAAAAAAAGGCAGGAAGTTGAATTCCCGCCCTTTGCGTTTTTTCATAGAAAGCTTACTGCTGCTTTTCTTCCAATAGGTTTGCAAGTACTGGCTTTTTATAGCGTTCGATTTTGCGTCCTTCTATGTGGCGGACACCCAAATTCTTCAATTTGCTTACGTACCAACCTTTGCTTCCTACATGCATCCCTATCATCCTTTCCCGTTTTTTACTTGAATGAAACGTCAGGTCTGATCCAAAACGTTTCAAATCAGGGTGGGATAGACCTACCCTGATTTTTTCACGGGCCATTGTAACATCTATAAAAACAACGAAAAAGGGGAAAAGGTTAAAAGAATGTTCAACTAGGTGCTATTATATAAAATAGAGAGACTATTTGTTACTTGAAAAATTTGCTACATGCCCTCATGCAGGGCTGCTGTTGCACTTGGAATATAGTGGGAAGAAAAAATGAGAGGAGGATGGCGATGGATTTTGCGAGCCGAATGGCAGAGGAAAAAATTCAACAGGCGATTCGTGACGGAGAATTGGATAACCTACCAGGGAAGGGGAAGAGGCAGGAACTGGAGGATTTGTCGGCAATACCGGAAGATATGCGCACCAGTTACCTAATGATGAAAAATTCCGGCTATCTTCCAGACGAAGTGCGGCTACAAAAAGAATTGATTTCTCTTCAGGAAATGGTGGACCTTGCCAAGAATCCGGAGCAAAAAGAAGGTTACCGTAAGCAGTTATCCGAAAAAGAGCTACAACTTCGCATGTTGATCGAAAAAAATAATATGAAGAAAAGCAGCGGATTCCGGAAATATTCCGGAAAAATCAATAAGCGCTTCGGGATATAGTGACACCCGGGAACCAGGGGATGGGTCGGTGTGATGGCGGGGGAACCAGGGGATGGTTCGGTTGGCGGGGACAGTCCCCAGATCGCGGGGTCAGAGGTCGTGGGGTCAGGTCGTGGGGTCAGTCCCCAAAATACTTAAATCGGTGATTAATAGCAGTTTGGGGACAGTCCCCGAAAGCTGCTATTTCATCTGAATCCCCGGCATACCAGGGATGACAGATTATAGGGGGTAATCAATTTTCAGTTTTGGGGTCAGTCCCCAAAACAAAGCTTTTAGGACGATTGGCCATTTGAGGGACTGACCCCAGAAGAAAAGGAACAGGAGGGGTAGGATGTGTGGGCGGTTTACTTTACAAGCTAGTGAGTTGCAGATCTTGAAGGAATTTGATCTGGATCAGCAGTTGGAAGGTTATCAGAGCCGGTTTAACATTGCCCCGGGACAGCAAATATTGTCGATTGTTCATAACGGGGAAGATCGCAAGGCCGGATTTTTACGTTGGGGATTGGTTCCCTCTTGGGCGAAAGATCCAAAGATCGGTTATAAAATGATCAATGCCCGGAGTGAAACAGCGCATGAGAAACCAAGCTTTAAAAATTTACTGTCGAGGAAACGCTGCCTGATTGTGGCGGATAGTTTTTACGAATGGAAAAAAACAGACGGCGGGAAGCAGCCGAAACGGATTTCCTCCGCACAACGTGCATTATTTGCCTTTGCCGGCTTGTGGGACAAATGGGAAGTGGATGGCGAGGAGCCGTTATTTACGTGTACGATTCTGACCAGAAAAGCAGACAGTTTTATGGAGGACATTCATGACCGCATGCCAGTCATTCTTCCTAAGGACGCAGAAGAAGAATGGATCGCCCCGGTAAAACGGCATCCCGAGGAAGTGGCCAGGTTCATTGAAAAGCTGCCAACGGAACCATTGAAAGCATATGATGTTAGTACCTTTGTCAATTCGCCGAAAAATGAAGGAGAATCCTGTATCAAGCCATTAGCCTAAAAGCTGATGGCTTTTTTAGATTGGGCGATGTCTGTAATTCATAACCTTACCTTGTGATGCAGCGGTAGATAAACAGCTTGCCTGGCACATCCCCCTTTTACCGCGATCGAGCACTACCGAGGTGGGGGACAGTCCCGCAGCATAGTCCCCCAGCACGACGCAGTGGTAGATTGGTAGTGTGGCGGGGGACTGACCCCGGTTTACATCCTTGGTCCGACGTTTTTCTATTGGGTTCGATTTTGTTCTTGTTTTCTCTTGATTCGTGATATACAATCGCTTTCATTTCCTTTATACTTAAGAGACGATAGCCATACATTTACATTAATTCTAAAGGTGACTAAAATGACACTACTAAACTTAGATCTTACTTGTGATCTGGATAAACTCGAGAATTTATTAAGTCGGTTGGATGATACGGATAACCAAGATGAATCGGTCCAATTAATGATTGAGTTGAAAAACATGGTTAAGACCCTTTTCGAGGGTTTTCGTCAATTCAAGTATGCCATGGAACAATCGGACACTACGATTACCATCACGGACAACCGAGGCAAGATTACATATGTTGATAGCAACTTTTGTCAGATGACAGGTTATTCTGCCGAGGAAATTCTCGGTGAAACGCATCAAGTCATTAATTCCGGGTACCATCCAGAATCCTTTTTTCGGGATTTATGGCTGACCATCCTGGAAGGTAAAGTATGGCGCGGCAACGTGAAAAATCGTCATAAAAATGGCAGTATTATTTGGATGCAGACAACCATCATCCCTTTGCAGGAACAGGAGGGTGCTCCCGCCTCATTCATCGCTTTCCGAAAAGACATCACCAGGGAAAAAGAAATGGAGCAGCAATTGATCAAAACGATGGAGGATGAGTTCGAAAGAACATTCGATGCTTTGATCAATATGATTTATAAAGTCGAGAAGCGAGATGACAGGTTCTTTTATACAATGATCAAGGGCCGGCTTGCGAAAACGCTGGATTTGCCTACCGAGCTGGGAGATGGGATGGTTTTGGAAGAGTTTCTCCAGCCTGAGCAGGCGGAACAATTCAAAGAAAAATATCGGGCGGCCTTTCAGGGTGAAGAAATTCATTTTAAAATGGAATTCAACGCATTATACTTATTTTTTACACTGGCACCTATTTGGGAAAATGGCAAGGTAGTGGAAGTGGTCGGTTCAGCTGTCGATATTACCTCCCTTGAAGAGGCGGAGCAGCAAGTACGTCATTTGGCATACCATGACCAGTTGACCGGTCTCCCGAACCGCACGAAATTGGCAGAAGATTTGGATGCTTGGATTGCCGAAGACAATGGACCATTTGTGGTTTTTTATTGCGACTTGGACAGGCTCAAATACATAAACGATGCGATGGGACAGTTCGCTGGGGACCAGGTAATCTCGACGATTGCCGAGAGAATTCAGGATATAACCTGGGGACAGGGTAACCTTTATCGTTATGGCGGGGATGAATTTATTTTTATCCTGCAAAAAGACTGTACGGAAGAAGCGATGGAACGGATCGGCAGCGCCATTCTTAAACAGATTAACAAGCCGCTGATGATTACTGGTAAAGAGTTCTTTATTACTTGTTCTATCGGCATCAGCAGGTTCGGGAGCCATGGAAAAACCCCTGAACAGCTGATCAACCATGCAGGTATCGCAATGCATTACTGTAAAGTCAACGGCCGTAATGACAAGCTAGTATATTCGAAAGAAATGAATCAAACGTACAACGATCTCATTTTGTTAGAAGGTGAATTGCGGCGGGCATTGACCAAAGAAGACCTGACGCTTTATTACCAGCCGAAAATTGATGTGAACAGCGGGGAGATTATCGGAATGGAGGCGTTGACCAGGTGGTTCCATCCGGAACGCGGCTTCATTTCGCCACAGCAATTCATCGCGCTTGCCGAAGAAACAGGGTTGATCATCCAGCTGGGTGAATGGGTTATCAAAGAAGCTTGCCGGCAGCAGAGACGTTGGAAAGAGGCTGGCTTTAAGATCCAGAGGGTCGCTATCAACGTTTCCGCTTTAGAGATCCAGCGTAAGGATTTTACAGCCAAAGTCCGGCACATTCTTCAGGAAACCGGCGTACCGCCAGAATGTCTGGAATTGGAAATTACAGAGAATAGCGTCATGCAAAACACAGAAGAATGCATCGAAACCATGAATGAATTACGGGAAATGGGAATTACGCTATCGATTGATGATTTTGGAACAGGCTATTCATCATTTGGTTATTTGCGTAAATTTCCGATCAATCATTTGAAAATCGACCAATCGTTTATCCGAGATGCATTTCATGAACCGAGCAATGCCGAAATCGTCAAAGCCATGATCCAGCTTGCTCATACCTTTGGAGTCAAAGTAGTCGCTGAAGGGGTGGAAGAGCGTGCTGCCCTCGAATTTTTGAAACATCAAAAATGTGATTACTACCAAGGTTATTATTACAGCAGGCCAGTACCAGCTGAAGAATTCGAAAACATGCTGGTGGCTGAAGAGGTTTGATATATAATAGCTTTTCTAAGTAAAAATCCCGCCATAAGGCGGGATTTTATTTATGCACCATACGTATTTTGTTGATCCAGCTGGTTTTTTTCTTCTTTGGCGACCTTCAGGAAACGTTTTGTTTCGGCCGCTACCACACCGGATAGCCCCAGAAGTCCAATCAAGTTCGGGAAGGCCATCAATCCGTTCATGATGTCCGCGATTCCCCAGACGATGTCTAGGGCTGCAACAGAACCAACGAATACCGCTAGTACAAAAACAATCCGGTAAATCGGAATAGCCTTATCATTAATCAGGTAACCGATACATTTTTCTCCATAATAAGACCAGCCGACAAGGGTTGAAAACGCGAAAAAGATAATACCGATAGCCACAATATAAGTGCCTGTGCTGCCGAGAAATACGCCGAAAGATTCAGAGGTCAAATCTGCCCCGTCCAATCCGCCGGTATATTGCCCAGCCATGACAATGGTCAGGCCGGTGATGGAACAAACCAGTATCGTATCGATGAATACCTGGGTCATCGAAACGAGTGCCTGTCTGCCAGGATAGTCGGTACGTGCTGCAGCCGCCGCAATCGGTGCGGAGCCCAAGCCCGCTTCATTGGAAAACACACCACGCGCTACCCCGTAACGGATGACGGTTCCGAGAAGACCGCCGCCCAGAGCGCTTCCGGTAAAGGCATCAGAGAAAATGGTTCCCAAAGCAGAAGGTACCAGGTCGATATTCATGATAATAATAGCCAATCCGCCAAGAACATAAAAGGCAGCCATGATCGGAACGAAGAAAGAAGTGACTTTTCCGATACTCTTAATCCCGCCAATGATAACAAGGAATACCAATACGGTTAAAATGACTCCGGTAATCCAGGTAGGAATGCTGAAAGAGGTTTCCAGTACATCGGCTACTGAGTTCGCTTGCACCATGTTGCCGATTCCGAATGCTGCTACAGCACCGAAGAGAGCGAATAAAACACCAAGCCATTTCGCTTTCAAACCTTTTTCCAAATAGTACATAGGTCCCCCGGCCATCTCTCCATTGCTGTTGGTAACCCGGTATTTCACGGCCAGAATCGCTTCTGCGTACTTTGTTGCCATGCCGAATACAGCTGTGATCCACATCCAAAACACGGCACCTGGACCGCCTAATACCACAGCGGTGGCCACACCAGCGATGTTACCGGTTCCAATGGTGGCAGCCATAGCAGTGGTCAATGCCTGGTAGTGGCTGATGTCCCCTGTTGATTTTTTATCCTGTTTCGATGGACTGAACGCCAGCTTTAATGCATAAGGCAACGACCTGATTTGCAAAAAGCCGAGCCTCAGTGTTAGATAAATACCTGTTCCGACCAATAGAATAAGCAGCGGCGGCCCCCATACATATCCGCTGATCGTATTGATCATGTCTAATAATTTACTTTCTTCCCCCATATTTTTCCCCCTTTATAAATAAAGTACGTACTAATGAAATTTTCCGAAAATTTAGGTAAAATGTCAAGGATAAAAATTACCAGTCTTTCTAAACTGAAGGTTTGGACATAAATAGCGATAGAGAAGGAAAACTAACCGGAAAAATAGAAAACATAGGAGACGCCTTGACCGAGGTAAAAGTTCCCGAAGTATTTTCCGTGAAAATCGGGGATAAAAACGTTACATTTATTATAGAGTAACCAGACTTTTTGGAAAGCGGGTGAAAACACCTAGTGATTAACGTCTTGTTTGTATGCCTGGGGAATATTTGCCGATCGCCGATGGCCGAAGCGATTTTTCGCGAGTTGGTTCGTAAGGAAGGACTGGAAACAGAAATCGCCGCTGATTCGGCGGGAATCGGTGACTGGCATACTGGAAATCTTCCGCACGAAGGAACCCGAGCGATTCTGGACGAGCGTTCCATATCTTATCAGGGC
Organism: Virgibacillus senegalensis; assembly: GCF_000821245.2. Lineage (GTDB taxonomy): Bacteria > Bacillota > Bacilli > Bacillales > Amphibacillaceae > Sediminibacillus > Sediminibacillus senegalensis. The sequence goes on along the minus strand of NZ_LN611423.1, from coordinate 70,492 downwards.
ATCACCGCCAGACAAGTGCGACCTGCTGATTGGGATGATTATCAGTACATCATTGCGATGGATGAAAATAACATCCATGATCTTGATCTGATCAGAGAAACACCACAGGGGCTCAAGGTGGCCAGGCTGATGGATTATGTGAAGGATGCGGACGAGGTAAATATACCAGACCCCTATTTCACCGGTAATTTCGATTATGTATATGAGTTGATTTATCAAGGCTGCAACCAGCTGCTGGACCATATTAAACTGGACCATCATTTAAAGACAAGGAGTGGATTGAATGAGTGATTCAAAATTAACAAAAGGAATAATCATCGGGGCGGCTGTCGGAGGATTGCTTTCCCTGTATGACCGGCCGACAAGAACACAGCTAGTAAGGAACTTGAAAAAGACCGGCAGCAGTGCGGGTTATTATTTGCGGAATCCGTCTGACGCTGTCCGTAATATTCGCGAATGTTATGAAAAGGCGGCCGGTGCGTTATCAAGCGGAGCCGAAAGTGCCCTGGAAATAATGGACCAGGTACAATCAACATTGGAAAATGTCAGCAAGCTAGATGACGACAATAAATAGCCATAGCCCATTGGAAAAGGAGAACAAAGGCATTGCGCAAGTTGATCCAGTTTGTCACGCAGCTTATTAAACGGATAATGGACGATGATGTGGCTGGCATGGCAGCGCAGCTTGCCTTCTTTTTTCTGTTGTCCTTTTTTCCTTTCTTGTTGTTTTTGATTACGCTGATTGGTTATCTCCCGCTGACCCAGCTTGATATCATGCGGTTTGTATCTCTGTATGCGCCGGAAGAAACATTCAACCTGATCAACGAGAATCTGAGCGGTATTGCAGAAAGCCGCAATGGCAGTTTATTGTCGGTGGCGATCCTGGCTACATTGTGGACGGCATCCAATGGCATCAACGGCATTATTCGTTCTTTAAACGCTGCTTACAATGTCGAGGAAAACCGATCCTTTATCGTATCACGGCTGATTGCCGTCGTCTTGACAATTGCCATGGTAACGGTGATTGCGATTGCCTTTCTGCTGCCGATTTTCGGGAAAGCAATTGGTGTTTATTTGTTTTCTTTTTTCGGTTTGTCTGCAGGCTTTTTGCAAATGTGGAATGCCTTGCGCTGGGTTATTTCCTTTATCGTATTTTTCATCGTACTGCTTGCATTGTACAAAATGGCGCCGAACCGGAAAGTGTTTTTTAAGGATGCTGCCGTCGGGGCGGCAATCGCCACCCTTGGCTGGCAGCTGGTTTCGCTTGCCTTTTCCTATTACGTCGATACCATTGGTAGTTATTCTGCTGTGTATGGCAGTTTGGGGACTGTCATCGTAATGATGATATGGTTCTATCTTTCCGGTATGATCATCATTGCCGGTGGCGAAATAAATGCTTTATTTGAAAAATATCGAGTGGAAAAACGTCATTCATAAATACAGAAATGGCTATCCTGTTAAGGGATAGCTTTTTTTGTAGGAGGGAAATGCTCGCATGCACCTTGCGCTAAATCTTCAGTTAAAATATAACAGTTATGAAATTGGTTAAATACAGAATAAGAATATGTTGAATTAAAGCGGTTATACTGTTATCTTTTTATTAGAGTTTTACATATAACAAAAAGAAAAGGCGGGATGAAATGAAGAAGATATGGATTTGGTCCGTTGTCACCTTGGCGGTACTTTTAACAGCCTGTGGAGATGAATCGGATCAATCACAAACATCAGAAGAAACAACAAGTGGGGATAAATGGGCGGAAATCGAAGAAAGCGGGGAAATTGTTGCGGGAACTTCCGGAACTCTGGTTGCTGCCTCTTACTATGAAGGGGAAGAAGAAAATCCGGATCAATTGACCGGTTATGATGTCGAAGTGATGCGGGAGATTGCTGATAGACTGGGTCTAGATGTGTCTTTCGAAATCATGGGAATCGACAGTATGCTTCCGGCGGTCAACAGCGGCCGTATCGATGTTGCTGTCAACGATATCGAAGCGACGGACAAACGAAAAGAAAAATTCAATTTTAGTGAACCGTACAAATATTCTTACTCGACAATGGTTGTCCGGAAAGGGGATAACTCCGGTATTGAAACACTGGAGGACCTTGAAGGCAAAATAGCGGGCGGTGGTGCCACGACTATTTACAGTCAAATCGCCGAGCATTACGGTGCTGAGATCAAAACATATGGAAACGCTCCAAATGAAGCTTACTTGCGGGACGTCGATAACGGACGAACCGACGTTATCGTCAATGACTACTTTTTATCCAAATTCGGGGTGGCTGCTTTTCCCGATTTCGATATTCACCTGCATCCTGACTTGAAGTTCCATCCGACCGAACAGGCAGTGGTATTGCCAAAAGGTGCGGATGTGCTGACCGAAAAAGTAAATGCAACCCTTGCCGAAATGCGGGAAGACGGTACGTTGACCGAGTTGGCTGAAAAATTTTATAAGGAAGATGCTTCACAGAAACCGGAAGACGAAATCCAGGAAATTGAAGGATTGGACTTGTAAGGGGCCATGATCGATGTAAACGGATTTTCCTTCGGAGGCTTGTTTGATGTCGAGCTGGCATTAGAGAATCTGCCATTTGTGTTGGGCGGCGTACCGATGACCATTGCAGTGTCATTTGCCGGAATGGCACTTGGAATGGTGCTTGGTATGTTGCTTGCCTTGGCGCGCAGCTCGGAAAAGAAACTGCTTCGATGGCCAGCGCGTGTGTATATTTCGTTTATGAGAGGTACACCGATTTTAGTGTTTTTGTTTATTTTATATTTTGGCTTACCGGTGGCAGGCATCGAACTCACAGCTTATACCGCTGCCGTGCTCGGATTTGGTTTGAACAGCGCTGCTTATATTGCGGAAGTGAATCGTTCTGCACTGAATAGTGTACCGCGCGGCCAATGGGAATCTGCCCACGCGCTCGGATTCAGCTATTGGCAGACGCTGAGAAGGATTGTTCTGCCCCAGGCATTCCGGATAGCGATTCCTCCGCTGACGAATATTTTTCTCGACCTTGTTAAAGCAACCTCGCTTGCTGCAGTCATTACGGTACCAGAGTTATTTCAAAAGGCACAAATCGCTGGTGGCAGGACGTTCGACACCATGACCATGTATGTCCTGGTTGCCCTAATCTACTGGCCGTTATGCTCTGTCATCTCTTTTCTGCAGGAAAAATTGGAAAAACGGTACAGCCGTTTTGTAAAATAAAAAAAGAAGCAGAGAAGGGAGAAGGGCGCATGGGAAAAATCGCAGTCATCGGCAGTCTTAACATGGATATTATCGTATCCGTGGATCGAATGCCGAAAAAAGGAGAAACCATCCACGGAAAAACGGTACAGTACTTACCAGGAGGTAAAGGTGCCAACCAGGCAGTAGCTGTCTATAAATTGGGCGGAGACATCCAACTGTATGGAAAAGTTGGAAACGATCCTTTCGGGAAGGATGTGCGTGAGAGTCTTTCCCAACAAGGTCTGTCTACGGAAACCATATTTACAGAAGAAACAGCGACTGGCATTGCCAATATTACACTTGTGCCTGATGACAATAGTATCGTCGTTATCCCGGGTGCGAATCAGAAATGGACGCCTGAAACGATTGCTGGCTTCTCCGAAGAAATAGTTACTGCTGACATCTTATTAATGCAGTTGGAAATCCCGATTGATGCAGTACATGAAGCGTTAAAGCTGGCAAAACAACATGGAGTGCCCACCATCTTGAATCCTGCCCCGGCTATAAAGCTTCCTGCAGACATGCTGCAGTTGGCGGATTTTATTACCCCAAATCAAACGGAACTCGAGACGCTGACAGGCAGAAGGATAACGACGGATGAGCAGCTGGGCAGTACCATAAAACAATGGGAAGCGGACTATGGAGGGCATTTGATTGTCACATTGGGAAGCAGAGGGGCGGCATATTCGGAAAATGGCGTATTAAAAATCGTTCCCGCACCAGTAGTGAAAAACGTAAGGGATACGACGGGAGCCGGCGATTGTTTTAATGGAGCACTCGCCTACGGCTTAGCAGAAGGATGGGAACTGCCCCGCTCCATTAACTTCGCAGTGGCTGCCGCTTCGTTGTCTGTTACAAAATTCGGGGCTCAGGCAGGCATGCCGTCATTTGAGGAAGTAATGGAATGGATGAATAGCTAATGCCGGATGAAAAGTCTGCAAGGCTCTACCGGCCAACAAAGAAGGCATGGAGTTTTTTTCTCCATGCCTTCTATTTATCTGCTAAGAGATAAAACCTATCATTGGATAATCACGTTCCCTGCATATTGGGCAGTTCCGCTTTTATTTTTAAAGACAACCTCCAAAAAATAGTTCCCTTTATTTGAATGGAACTGAAAGTCCCTGTTCTCTTTCAAATGAACTTCGTTTTTCACTCCGTCTTTCCATAAAGTTGCTTTTATGGTTGGATCGGTCCAAATATCCCCACCATTTTCAGCATTCTCTTTGAAATCTAAAGAAGCTTTGGTTCGGAAAAACCTTTATTTCCTCTTGTGACGAGCCGTATTCTTCTGTATTTTCGATTGTTTTTTCTACCTCTCCACTGGATGATTTCCAGTTTGTATTAGCCGCTGTCAATTGCACATGTTCAGCACCTATATTCAAGTGGGCGTGTGTATCTAAATAAGCAGTTGGCACACCGACATCATAATCTTCACCAAAGCAACCAGTCAGTGTACAGAGAATAAACAAATCAAGAAACAAAGAGAAACGTTTATTCATCATCCTCCCCTATTAAATTATTTTCTCCGCAATGAGACAAAATATTTTCATTCAGTGGATTGTAGGTTTTTCGAGTATATAATTGGTGCTTTGCTTGGCTGTGATACATCGATTAATGCCAATTCCACTATCTTGCCAACCATTCCGTTATATCTTTTGGAAACATAATCAAATGCTTCCATCCTTTTATATGATGATAACCTGTTTGCTAGTGTGCAATGTGGTACCCAATTACCGGGGAGGTAAAGGGAATCAGGAATATCATGAAACCGTTCAAAGTCTTGGTGATGACGTTCATGCAGTTCTATTAATTCTTTTGTTACATTAGGAGAAAAGATCAATGTACGTGAATTCAGGAAGGAGCCAATCGTATTGAATTTTATTTCAAGTATAGGTTGTTTTTTATAGGTACTTTCCATTTGCTGCTTAAATTCTTCAACCTTTAACACATGATAACTTGCCAACGTAAGATGAGGTTTTCGATCTTCCACCTCATAGGCATAAGAAGAAATGGATCTTTCTTTTAATTCCTGCCAAATATTCTCGATGCACGTCTCCGTTTTTTTATCAAATAAAGCGATTAATGCATACATAAAACACCCACCTTAAAGTCGCTTATCTCATGAATAACCTCATAATTGTTAAGGAACATGTTACCACAATTATCCAGATAGTTATATAGCCTATAGGGAAATGCACACATGCCCTTCGATTCGATTCGTTTTTCCGCAAACAGAAAATCTTTTTAAAAAATAGAAAAAACGTTATTCCCAAGAGGAAATAACGTGTGTGAATCAGTATCTCTTTGTGCCAAGTTGAGAGCGATATGGTGCTTTTACTCAGCTGCTTGCAGGGGCTGTTTCGACTGTTGCAGATGCAGCGCTCCCAAAATGATAACCAGCATTACGACGATGACGTAAAAGAAGGAAACGGATGGGAACAGATCGATAAACACCCCACCCAGGTAAGGGCCGGAGATACTCCCAATGCTAAAGGCTATCCCGCACAAAATATTACCTGCAGGAAGCAAGGCTTTCGGCAGGATATCGGTCATATAGGAAACGCCTAAAGAAAAAATGGATCCCAGGAACATGCCTGCTAAAGCAAATGTAATGAACAACCAGACTGCCGAATCCTCGAACAGAGCTGCGAGCAAAAACGAGGCACTGCCGAAGCAGAGCACGATACTTAACAGCTTTTTACGTCCGATTCTGTCGCTGAGTATTCCGAGCGGTATTTGTGTAATCAAACTGCTTGCCGCAAAACAAGGGATAATCAGTGACAGTATGTTTACCTCATGGCCGATCCGCAATCCGTAAACAGGGAAAATGCCGTTTAACGTAGCTTCCAGGAATCCATAACCGAATGGTGGAAGCAATGCCACCCAAGCAAGCTTCCATGTTTTGATAAATCGTCCCAGCGAAGAGCGTGGAGCCGCGTAAACACGTTCCTCTCCCTCCTGCTGCGGCCATTCATTACGGATGAAAAACAATGATGTCCATACAAGAAAACATAGGATGGCAGAGATAATGAACGGAAGATTCTCATTGACGGACAACAAACGAGTCATCATCGGCCCGATAGAAAATCCAAGGCTAAAAAACAATCCGTAATACGCGATGTTTCTTCCCCTTTTTTCTGGCGCTGATGTATAAGTGATCCATGTCTGGGTGCCGAAATTGAGCATGTGGTCGCCAATTCCGACGGTCACCCGCAGGATGAACCAGAACCATAACGCATGCCAAACCGGAAAAAACGCGAGGGAAACAAAAACGAGCAGCCCGCCGATTAAGATCATCGGCTTAAATCCCAGCTTTTGAATCGGTTTCTCCATGAATGGGGAAGCTAACAGCACACCTATGTATAATCCTGTTGCATGAAGGCCATTAACCGAAGATGGCACCCCGTCTTGTTCCAATATGAGGGCAAGAAGCGGAAGCAGCATCCCTTGTGAAAAACCGGAAATAGTCACCAGGCCGATCAATAATTTAAAACGTGTACGATCGGAAACCATCGCTCTTTCCTCCCATCTGTTATGAGCAACTAGCAGTCTGTAATTAAACTAGTATGCCATCTAAAAATCAAGAGCTTATGACGAAAATAATAGCAATCCTTTCCAATCTAATATGTCCTGTGAGAAAGGTCAACATTTTTATCCTTCTTTATTGTATTAAACAGTTGGTGTTTCGGGAACAACCATACTAAACGGTACAAGGGAGTGGTGTTATGGACTTCTATATGAAAGAACAAGGCGTTCGTACCTCTTTTGATTACGGTCAGTTGAATATATCGGGAAATGAAGATTATGGTTTCCGACCATATCAGCTGATGGTATCCTCCATTGCAGGGTGCAGTGCTTCTGTATTCAGAAAAATCGTAGAGAAGCAGCGGATGAAATTGGAGGACTGGAAAATAATTGCCGATGTTGAACGGAATCCAGAAGAAGCAAACCGGATCGAGCGGATTCATCTGCGCTATATTGTAAAAGGGAAAGGGCTCAGTGAGGAGAAACTCAAAAAAAGCTTGCGGACAGCACGCAAAAATTGTTCAATGATCCGCACCGTCGAAAATAGCATCACAATCGAAGAAAGTCTTGAATACATCGAGCTGTCTGTTTAAACTGAAAGGGTCTTATCTTTTTATAAGGCCTTTTTTCTTAATGGAGAAGAGAGCGAAGAGACAGAAGGGGCCAAAACGATGGGGAAACAGTTAGTAATACGGTGGTTGTTTTTCATTGCCGGTTTGATTGTGCTGTCATTTGGAATCAGTTTGACGATCACGGCAGACTTAGGAGTGGGAGCATGGGATGCGGTTAATGTCGGCCTATCTGAGCTGACGGATTTCACCGTCGGGAACTGGGTAATGATCATCGGAGTTGTATTGATAGGGGTGAACGCCTGGCTAACGAGAGAACGCCCTGATTATTTTGCAATCGTTACCATCCTCGTAGTTGGGATGATGATTGACTTTTGGCTGTTGGTGGTTATGGAGGCATGGGAATTAAATGGTGCCCTTATTCAAGCCGTCATCCTTGTAGTTGGTATCTTGGTGCTTGCCCTTGGTGTTGCTTTGTATCTGCAGCCGAAATTATCGTTGAATCCAGTCGATGGGTTAATGGTTTCTTTGCAAAAACGGTGGAATCTCCCGCTTTTGGCGGCCAAGACCACTACGGAAGGATTGGCACTGGTTGCTGCTCTGCTTATCGGTGGTCCGGTCGGCATCGGTACCATCGTGATATTAGTCGTGATCGGACCAGCAATCCAGTTCTTTGAACCAAAAGCAAGGAAGCTGATGACGAGGCTGCTACATAGTCAGGGATAATCGCTCTAACAAACAGGGTCCTTTTTGAGGAATAACTTAGCCAGGTTTGCGAATCTCTCATCAGGTGCATAACAAGCCCTGACGGTGAAATACTAGGGGAAAACCTGAAAGGATTGGGCACAGTGAATAAGTTAAAATGGATATTGGCTATTGCCTTATGTCTCTTTACCGTTTCTCCTCAACTTTTGCAAGCAGAAGAGAAAAAGCGGGAAGAAGAGCCGGAAAAGAATGAAATCCCCAGTCATGTGTTGAATGTATCCAAGGAAAACACTTATCCGAATTCATCGAAGGATGAAGCGGTTTTAGAACCAAGCAAGCTGGCCAAGGAGCTTATCAAAGCATCCGATGTGAAAATAGAAAACCCTGAATTAATTAAATTGTTGAATGAAACGTCATTAAAGCCTTCCCCATTGGCAATCGGCTACAGGGGAATGGTTTATATGGGCCATTGGCCATTGAATTATAAATCGGCTGAAACAACTCCCAACTGGGAATACCAAAAAATCAACACCAACCAGTTAAACAATATCGGTGGAGACAAACAGAAAACGATGAGCTACAATCAGGAAGAGGAGAAGCATATAAAAGGCGCGTTGACAGCTAAAATCACCAACTCCGACCAGGTGAAACGGATGATGCTGCTTGATGCTAAGGCGAACACCGACCTGCCGCTTTCCTTTCATACAGTCTTGGGAAGAGGAACGAAAACTAGTAACGCGTACGGTGTTCCAAAGGAAAAAGTCGGCTATTTAACCGCGTACGCACCAGCTGTTAATGAAAAAGGGCAGGTAACCTTCGGGGAAGTGTATCTGGAGCTGAAAGGCTCGAAAAAACGAATTGTCGTCAAAAATGTCACCAAACAAGGCATCGGCGCCTGGATACCAGTTCAGGACCATGTATCCTTTTCCTTCCAGTTGAAATAACAGCAAAAAGCATTCGATGATCAAATCGAATGCTTTTTTAGATGGAGCGGATATTGTCCGGAACAGGTAAACTTCCCATAGAGATTAACGTTACGAATGTTCTCCTGGCGGCATTCGATAGCTTATTTGTTGTTCTGCCATCGTGATTCCATGCTCGTACATTGTTTCTGCAAGGATCCGCCTTGTTTCTTTGGCGGCAGTAAAGTAGAGCAGGTCATTGCAAAGGCCAGTGACGGTATATTGATAGCCGTGGAAATGATCATTCAACGATGACATCCCATATAACTGAAACGGTTCGATTGGATTCCCGGTCAAATCTTTTTTTAAGTAGGTGCCCAGCTCGGTATTGAGCCGTTCCACGGTGTCCTCTAAGATAGCAAAAATCTTTTTAGGGTCTTCATAAAAACTGATACTGACATGCTCGACAACCCGCATCTCATCCATATTGTAGTTTTCAATCGTATGGATTTGCCCATTGCCGATTGTAGTAAGCTTTCCGGACCATTGTCGTACCTTTAAAAAACGCAACCCAATTTCTTCGACCAAACCTTCATACGTATTGTTGACTTTGACCCAGTCCCCTTTTTCTAGCTGCTTTTCATATAGAAGGAACATACCGGCGAGCAGGTCCCTGACGAGGCTTTGAGCCCCGAACCCGACGATAATCCCGATGACTCCGGCTCCAGCCAGGATATTGCCGGCATTGATACCGAATTGGCCAAGCACATAGACGATAAAGCCGAAGGTGGCAATGTATTTGATTAACGAATTCAGCATGGATTCTATCGTTTTTTCTTTCTTTTCTTCCATAAAATTTGTTCTTTTGAAAAAGGAATGAATAATCCTCCGCAAAATAACGACTAATAGGAATGTAAGGATGGCACCGACGATAATTTGTGTGATCGCATGATCCCAAAAATCCCCTGCGTATTTCCATATATCTTGAAGCGACATAATAATACCTCCATGTTTTGCTTAAAAGGTATTATAGCATGTTACTGGTGGTAGGATAAATGTAGCTGGACGAACATTCCGTTTGAGCATTGGACAGACGGCCTGTTTTCCGTTAGAGTAGTAATGGCTTTTTAAATGCTATCGTTTATTGAAGCAGTTACAGCACCATAGAGAAGGAGGAGCAGGGGCAGATGGCAGACCAGGATAAAATAGAACAACTTAAAGTCCATTTGGCGGGTTTTATGACCCGGTTGGAAAACATGGATCCGGAAGAGACTTCCATAGAAGATATCGACCAATTGATCGATATCTTAGAAAAAATGGAATCAAGCTTAAAATAAAATAGTTGCTGTCAAATACCGGCAATTTCCGATTGTCGGTTGATTTTTTTCGCCCCATCCTTTACTATGGTAAAGTGGTAGAGAGATAAAGAGAAACGTTTTTATTTTTTGAGAGGAGTTAAATACGTATGTGGATTGTTATTATTTCCGTTTTAGTCATGACCGTGCTCAGTCTTTTGCGCGTCAATGTTATTATAGCAATTATTGCCGCGGCACTCACTGCCGGATTGATGGCCGGATTATCGCCGGTTGAAGCAGTGGGGATGCTGGTTGATGGAATGGGTGGACAGTCAAGTACCGCGTTAAGTTATATTTTGCTAGGGGCATTTGCCGTTGCTATCAGCTATACAGGCATCACCAATTTGTTGGTGAACTACTTGATCAAAGTATTGACCGGCAAAAAAACGATTATGCTGTTGGCGATTGCCGGGATTGCATCGTTATCGCAAAACGTAGTGCCTGTACACATTGCTTTTATTCCGATATTGATTCCGCCATTGTTAAAACTATTCGATAAAATGAAACTGGACCGCCGAGGGGTGGCAACTGCCCTGACATTCGGTTTGAAAGCACCATATATCATGATTCCGGCCGGTTTCGGTATTCTGTTCCACCAGACAATCGTGAATGGAATGGTGAACAACGGCAGCGACTTGACGATGAGTCAGGCAGCACTGGCGATGTTGATTCCCGGATCGGGAATGATTGTCGGATTGTTGATCGCTGTGTTTATCACGTACCGGAAACCAAAAGAGCCGATTGAAGCCGTCGCTCAAACAAACGCGGTCGAGGAAGTCAATCAAGTGGTTACTTTCAACCGGAAACATGCGCTTACCATCGTTTCGATTGTGGCAGCGTTGATTGCACAGATTTTGACAGATAACTTGATTATCGGGGCTTTGACAGGACTTGTGCTGATGTTTGCTTTCCTTGTCGTTCCGTTTAAAAAAGGAGACAGTGTCATCAGTGAAGGGATTGCGATGATGGGAACCATTGCTTTCGTCATGCTCGTCGCTTCCGGTTATGGTCACATTCTACAAGAAACGGAAGCTGTAAACGGATTGGTGGAGGCTTCCTCCAGCGTACTGGGAGATAATAAAGTGGTTATCGCCTTTGTCCTCCTGCTGGTCGGTTTGTTGGTCACCATGGGAATCGGTTCTTCCTTTGGTACTGTGCCGATTTTGGCTGCTTTGTATGTTCCGATTTGTCTTGCTGCCGGTTTTTCACCACTGGCTACTGCAGCATTAATCGGTACAGCAGGTGCACTGGGCGATGCAGGTTCACCGGCATCCGACAGTACACTTGGACCGACTGCAGGTCTTAATGCAGACGGCAAGCATAATCACATTTGGGACACGGTTGTTCCAACTTTTCTCCATTACAATATTCCATTGTTTATCTTTGGCTGGATTGCAGCGGTTATCCTGTAAGATCAGCTGAAAAAGCGGCTGTCTCTTTATTTGAGGCAGTCGCTTTTTTGTCTGAGATGGAAATTATTGCGCCTGAGATCACCGTATAATAGTGTTCGCCAGAAGAAAAAATAAAATTAAAAAAGAATCTGGGTGAACCACATGCATAAATTGTATTGGATGATCGTGCTTGCTGTGCTGCTGCTCGGAACAATGGCACTGCCGGCGGTAAATCAGGCGGACGCTTATGGCTGGGGATACAAAAAGAACAGCAGTCATCAGCCACCTGAAGTAGGGAAATATGGCGCCATTTTAGAAGAAAACGGTGGTTATTATCTCGATAAATCAGGAGATAAGGTGATTTATTTAACCTTCGATAATGGGTATGAACAGGGCTATACAGGCAAAATTCTCGACGTTCTGAAGAAAAAGGATGTTCCTGCTACTTTTTTTGTGACAGGGCATTATGTAGACAGCAGTCCGGAGCTGGTAAAACGGATGGTGAACGAAGGCCATATTGTCGGAAACCATTCCTACCATCATCCCGATTTCACCAAGCTATCGAAGCAGAAGATGAAAGAGGAACTGGACAGACTCGAATCAGCTGTCGCGAAAATCAGCGACCAAAAAAAGATGCAGTATGTCCGCCCGCCAAAGGGTACATTTACGGAACAGTCGATTAAATGGGCAAATGAACTTGGATATATCCATATGTTTTGGTCCCTCGCATTCGTTGATTGGAATACGAACAGTCAGAAGGGCTGGCGATCAGCTTACCAGCAGGTGATTAATCAAGTCCATCCTGGTGCCGTTATCCTGCTTCATACGGTTTCAGAAGATAATGCAGAAGCGTTGGAGTATATGATTGATGACATGCGCAAGCAAGGCTACACCTTCAAAAGTCTGGATGATTTAGTCATGAAAGATATGCTTCCACGTCCGTTCTATCAATTGTAAAAAATTTTTCCGCCTCTCCCTTTGGAGGGCGGTTTTTCTTTTGGCTGGATGATGGAAAGAAAAACGGCTCTATACTGAATGTGGTGGTGTCCCCTGTTGTGATGGGTGTACCTGCAGTGTGCAAAAAAAATACACTCATTCCCTCTCTCTTTGTTACCCTAAAGTTGCTGACACCAAAGGAAAAAGAGAGGGATATGAGTGCAACGTTATATTATGGAATTACTGGGGATTAAAGATAAACAAGTAGATGTATGGAATATAGAGGAAGAAGGAAGCGCCTTAAGAGTAGAGCTTTACACAAGACAAAGGCAACAAAAGTGCCCGTTCTGTAAAGAGAAAACAATGGTTTAAGACAAGTGATGAGAAGACAGCCGGAAAAGGGCTGGAAGAATGTTTGAAATGGATGCGTGCTTCAAACATAGAGGCATTTCGCCGTGTAAGAAAAACGTTCATGCGTTGGAAACAAGAGATTTTACAGTCATTCATGTATCCATTTCATAATGGGTATATCAAGGGAATAAACCATACGATAAAGGTTTTAAAACGAGATTCCTTTGGAATCAAAGACGTTGAACGATTAAAGCATAAAATTTTATGGCAGCAAGCGGTTAAAAAGGCTCTGTAGAGCGAAATAGTGTAGCAGAGGAAATAAGCGAGACTCCTGCGGAAAAACGGGCGGCCGAGACCCCACAGCGGGCCTTGCGAGGAGGCTCGGGCGTTCGTCCGCGGAAAGCGAGTTTATTTCCTCTGCGGTCTG
>NZ_LN611423.1:0-56613 GCF_000821245.2 Virgibacillus senegalensis | reverse complement strand
GGGGATTAAAGATAAACAAGTAGATGTATGGAATATAGAGGAAGAAGGAAGCGCCTTAAGAGTAGAGCTTTACACAAGACAAAGGCAACAAAAGTGCCCGTTCTGTAAAGAGAAAACAATGGTTTAAGACAAGTGATGAGAAGACAGCCGGAAAAGGGCTGGAAGAATGTTTAAACGGATGCGTGCTTCAAACATAGAGGCATTTCGCCGTGTAAGAAAAACGTTCATGCGTTGGAAACAAGAGATTTTACAGTCATTCATGTATCCATTTCATAATGGTATATCGAGGGAATAAACAATACGATAAAGGTTTTAAAACGAGATTCCTTTAGAATCAAAGACTTTGAACATTTAAGCATGAAACTTCATGGCAGCAAGCGGTTAAAAAGGCTCTGTAGAGCGCAATAGCGTAGCAGAGGAGATAAGAGACTCCTGCGGAAAAACGGGCGGCCGAGACCCCACAGCGGACTTTGCGAGGAGGCTCGGGCGTTCGTCCGCGGAAAGCGAGTTTGTTTCCTCTGCGGTCTGAGTAAAATAGCTGTTTTTAGAATGAGCCTTTCGATAAAGAGAGGATGGAAGAAAAATCACACCACCACATTTGACAGTGAACCAGAAAAACCTGATGTCCGGTCGCTTTTTTATTATAATAAAAGAGAAAACAAAGGATAGGCGGGTGACATGCGTGCTTCATCACATCGAAATAAACGTATCAGACTTGAAAGCGAGCCATGAGTTTTGGGGCTGGCTGTTGGAGGAATTGGAATATAGCCTTTATCAGGAGTGGGAAAAGGGTTTTAGTTACAGGAAAAACGAAGCCTATCTAGTGTTCGTGCAGACGCAGGAACGTTTCCTGGATGTGGGCTATCATCGCAGCAGGGTAGGTTTGAACCATTTAGCCTTTCATGCCGCCTCACGGGAGCAAGTCGATCACATGACAGAAAAGCTGAAACAGCGTCACGTGCCGATTCTNATGTTCCTGCTACTTTTTTTGTGACAGGGCATTATGTAGACAGCAGTCCGGAGCTGGTAAAACGGATGGTGAACGAAGGCCATATTGTCGGAAACCATTCCTACCATCATCCCGATTTCACCAAGCTATCGAAGCAGAAGATGAAAGAGGAACTGGACAGACTCGAATCAGCTGTCGCGAAAATCAGCGACCAAAAAAAGATGCAGTATGTCCGCCCGCCAAAGGGTACATTTACGGAACAGTCGATTAAATGGGCAAATGAACTTGGATATATCCATATGTTTTGGTCCCTCGCATTCGTTGATTGGAATACGAACAGTCAGAAGGGCTGGCGATCAGCTTACCAGCAGGTGATTAATCAAGTCCATCCTGGTGCCGTTATCCTGCTTCATACGGTTTCAGAAGATAATGCAGAAGCGTTGGAGTATATGATTGATGACATGCGCAAGCAAGGCTACACCTTCAAAAGTCTGGATGATTTAGTCATGAAAGATATGCTTCCACGTCCGTTCTATCAATTGTAAAAAATTTTTCCGCCTCTCCCTTTGGAGGGCGGTTTTTCTTTTGGCTGGATGATGGAAAGAAAAACGGCTCTATACTGAATGTGGTGGTGTCCCCTGTTGTGATGGGTGTACCTGCAGTGTGCAAAAAAAATACACTCATTCCCTCTCTCTTTGTTACCCTAAAGTTGCTGACACCAAAGGAAAAAGAGAGGGATATGAGTGCAACGTTATATTATGGAATTACTGGGGATTAAAGATAAACAAGTAGATGTATGGAATATAGAGGAAGAAGGAAGCGCCTTAAGAGTAGAGCTTTACACAAGACAAAGGCAACAAAAGTGCCCGTTCTGTAAAGAGAAAACAATGGTTTAAGACAAGTGATGAGAAGACAGCCGGAAAAGGGCTGGAAGAATGTTTAAACGGATGCGTGCTTCAAACATAGAGGCATTTCGCCGTGTAAGAAAAACGTTCATGCGTTGGAAACAAGAGATTTTACAGTCATTCATGTATCCATTTCATAATGGTATATCGAGGGAATAAACAATACGATAAAGGTTTTAAAACGAGATTCCTTTAGAATCAAAGACTTTGAACATTTAAGCATGAAACTTCATGGCAGCAAGCGGTTAAAAAGGCTCTGTAGAGCGCAATAGCGTAGCAGAGGAGATAAGAGACTCCTGCGGAAAAACGGGCGGCCGAGACCCCACAGCGGACTTTGCGAGGAGGCTCGGGCGTTCGTCCGCGGAAAGCGAGTTTGTTTCCTCTGCGGTCTGAGTAAAATAGCTGTTTTTAGAATGAGCCTTTCGATAAAGAGAGGATGGAAGAAAAATCACACCACCACATTTGACAGTGAACCAGAAAAACCTGATGTCCGGTCGCTTTTTTATTATAATAAAAGAGAAAACAAAGGATAGGCGGGTGACATGCGTGCTTCATCACATCGAAATAAACGTATCAGACTTGAAAGCGAGCCATGAGTTTTGGGGCTGGCTGTTGGAGGAATTGGAATATAGCCTTTATCAGGAGTGGGAAAAGGGTTTTAGTTACAGGAAAAACGAAGCCTATCTAGTGTTCGTGCAGACGCAGGAACGTTTCCTGGATGTGGGCTATCATCGCAGCAGGGTAGGTTTGAACCATTTAGCCTTTCATGCCGCCTCACGGGAGCAAGTCGATCACATGACAGAAAAGCTGAAACAGCGTCACGTGCCGATTCTTTACCTGGACAGGCATCCATTTGCCGGCGGGGAGAACCATTATGCCGTGTTTTTCGAGGACCCGGATCGGATAAAGGTAGAGCTTGCAGCATCAGAATAACCGGAAAAAGGAGGGAACGAAATGTGGAAAGAAACCGTCAAACTGGATACGATTTATGATTTCGATTATACGTTGAAACGTTTAGAAATGGATCCACTGATTAATGTCGACCGCGACCAGCGCCGTGTAGCCATTCCCATAAAGTCTGGAGACGGTGAACGGCATAAGGTAACTGTAGAAGCGAAGGGAAGTACCCCGCATCCGGTGTTCGAAATAGCGGCTGACAGCGTTGACTATCGGAAAGAATTATTAAAAAAGATGTCTGATTTATTTCAGTGGGAAAAGGATCTGACTGTGGTCAGCGAGCATTTCATCGGAACAAATTTACAACAGCTTTTTTATGCCCATCCGGGTACACCGATTGTCCGGGATTTTGATTTGTATTTTTCCCTCATGAAAGGGATTATCCATCAGCAGTTGAATATGAAATTTGCTTATACGCTTAGCACCAGGTTCGTCGAAGCGTATGGATTTTTTATGGATGGCGTCTGGTTTTACCCGGAACCGGAGGATATCGCCAGGCTCTCGTATGATGATTTGCGAAAGATGCAGTTCAGCCAGCGGAAAGCGGAATATGTGATTGATACGTCGAGAAAAATCGTTGAAGGAGAAATCGACTTGGTGTCACTTGCCGACAAGCCGGACAAAGAGATCATAGATACCTTGGTGAAGATCAGAGGGATCGGTCCCTGGACAGCAGAGAACTGGCTGTTGTTCGGCCTCGGACGCGATGATTTGCTGCCCAAGGCCGATATAGGAATACAAAATGCCCTTAAGTTTTATTTTGATATGGACAGAAAGCCGACGATACCGGAAATTACAAACCTTTGTGACGGATGGACACCTTTTCAAAGCTATGCTTCTTTGACCCTTTGGCGAAGCATCGAAAGCTGAAAAGCATGGGTTCAGCGCTGCATTTGCAGGTATAGCTGCTGGTAAACAGCTGCTTCATCTTTGTTGCCTAAGCTTAGATATACTTTCGATAGCAATTGTACCGGTTTCGGATCTTCGGGTTTTAATTCCATTTCCCATTTAAAGCAATCAATTGATTTTTCCGGCTGATGAAAGTATAAGTACAGCTCGCCAAGTGTCCCTTGTTGTTCGGGATCCTCTTCCAGCTTCTGCATTTTGTTCAGTTTTTGTTCAATTGGCAGATGAATGCCTTTTTGTTGGAATGGCGAGAGCCACTGTTTAAGGGAATCGAGTGTGTAATCCTGAAAGAATGCTGAAATGCAGCGAATGACAATTGGTTCGAGTAACTGCGGCTGTTCGGAAAACAAATGGAGCAGAGTATGGTTCAGGCGGCTGAACAGGGGCGGGAATGTCGATAGATTGGCTTTTGCAAAACAATCGACGACGGCTTGTTTTTGATTGGCTGGTGGTTGGATGTTGTTTAACGCCAGAAGCTGGACTACAGCGTCTGTTTGCTGGTGCTTTAAAAGCCTTTTGAGAAGCTGGTTGGACAAGGATTCAGGCAGGTCGGCAGAGTAAGAGAGTTCCCGGTAAAATTGCAATTGTTGTTCCTGGCCGAAGTGTTGTTCGATTAATTCAAAGAAGGTGGAATCTTCAACTGAAGCTCCGATTGTGAGCAGATGTAGACGGACGGCAATTTCATCGATAAATCGGCCATGCTCGTGCAGATTGTTTATTAACAAACGGCTGATATCTGGTTCGGTCAATCGGTCGAAGCTGACTCTCTCGAAGTGCTGCGGGTCTGAAACGGCTATTTTTTTCATGTCGGCGTAGCGTTGCTGATATTTTTGAAAGTCCAATTGTCCTTGCATGTCACGTGTAAAAGTGTCCATAGGTGCGAAATCAGCAAAAACATTGAGTGTTTTATAGGCTAACAGCATTTGGCCGTTACGGCGGTAGTTGTAGTACGTATTTTTGAGCAGTTTATGGATGGCTTCGTTTGCAGTGAAGCTGTCAAATAGGGTGAGGATATAGGCGGTATCCAAAGGCGAGTGGCTGGCGGCTGTTTTTTTGTAAAGTTGGTTAAAGCTGATCGAGCGGAATGAAGGATGGTCAGACAGTACAAGCTTGGTTAGCGGGTGTGTCCCGGAGAAGCTGATTCCATTGGCGAGTGCGCGGTGGAGAAACGATCCGAGCTTGATTTGTGTTGCCCGTACGCCGTTGAGCGGTTTGTCTTTATACATATATAAGTAATAATATGTTTCGGATTCATCGACCGCTTCGATAATCTTGCAAGAACGGTATAACACCATTTGCTGGGGCTTCAAGTCAATTGTCTTCTTATTCACCATCAAGGTAACAGTTTCCCTATTCATGGCAATCCCTCCTTCATATTTGTACCTAGCATACCATAAATAAACAAGCATTACCCACCTCACCAATCAAGAAAACCATTTGAACAAATTCCGGTTACATTTCGGGGACAGTCCCCGGAAGGCATCGGGGTCAGTCCCTAAATGGGCTTAGGGACAGTCCCCGACCCTGTTAGGGGACTGTCCCCCTTGAAAGGAAACAATCCCAAACCCGCGTCGGAACAGGCTTTACTATGATTGGGGACAGACCCCAAACCGACAGGAGGGACTGACCCCAAAGCATAGGAGGGTCTGTCCCTAACATGAATAGGGGACTGACCCCCTTGATTGACCCCCTTGATTCCTGACCCGTCTGCTTCTCGATCCTGGCCAAATAGCAAAAAGGGACAGCCCCGCTCAAAATGGGGGCTGTCCCTTGAAATTATCAATCTTCAATCATAGCCAGGTAACGTTTGTTTTCTCCGTTATGTTCGGCAATGAGTATATTTTCTTTATCGGTTGAATAAATCGCGGTGCCTGCAGGGAGTTTTGTCGCCATGTTATCGATGAATTCGTCGCCATCTTCAAAGGTAGCTTCAATTGTACCAATTTGTTTTTCTTTGGTTACATTCAAAGACTCGAGTGACTTCAAGTTGGTTTTATAAATCCGTTTTTTCCACTGAAAGATGTCGGCATCCGCATCTTTTTTCAGTATTTGTTCTACATCAGGGTATGCCTTGTTGTGTATCCCTTGAGTTCCCGGTGACTTTTCTTGTGACTGTATGGTAGAACAGGCGGTCAAAGCGACGGAAAGTAGTAAGAGAAGAAGCAGGCGAAACTTCATGATCATCACGCACCTATCTTAAAAATTTTGGAATCAAGTTCAACAGTCTGGCCGG
Organism: Virgibacillus senegalensis; assembly: GCF_000821245.2. GTDB lineage: Bacteria > Bacillota > Bacilli > Bacillales > Amphibacillaceae > Sediminibacillus > Sediminibacillus senegalensis. The sequence goes on along the minus strand of NZ_LN611423.1, from coordinate 50,663 downwards.
TCCGAAAGGGATTTTCCGTCTCACCGAAAACTTGATTTTGCTACAATAATTCACCGATTTTTCCCTGTTAAAACTTGTTAACCATCAAAAAAAATAATTCTTACCAAATGCCTACGTAACGACCTGTCAAAACGGGATTTATACCTACCTTTTTTTCCTGTTCATTCCCCCTTAATGCTGACTGGCACCATATTTTATCATATTTTTGACAGCGATTCCATAAAGTTTTTATAAGTTATCTTACTTTTCATAGACTATAGTAATTGATATAATGACTAGAAATTAATACCTGATACTAAAATGGAATGAGGGATGAACGCATGGATAAGAAAGAACTAATTGCTCCGGAAGATTACAACATTGCGATGGAGATAGAGAAATATGCCAGCGGACCGGAACGGAAAGCATTGATTTACGAAGACAATGAAGGAAACCAGGTAGAAATCACCTACCAAGAGCTGCTCGCCAATGTTAACAGGATCGGGAATGTCTTTTTGAGCAACGGACTGAAAAAAGGGGACAAGGTATTGGTGATGATGCCCCGGTTGATCGAGTCATACCAGGTATATATGGCAGCTTTAAAAACCGGCGTTATTATCATTCCTAGTTCAGAAATGCTGCGGACAAAAGATTTACAGTATCGAGTGACTCATGGAGAAGTGGCTGGAATTATCAGTTATTATCCGTTTGTCGAACAATTTAAAGGCATTGCCGAATATGAACAATTGACCAAGTTTTCCGTCGGCAATAAGGTGGAAGGGTGGCATCATCTGGACCAGTTGAAAGAACAAGCTTCGGATCAACTGGAAATGGCGGAAACAAGCAGGGACGATATCGCTTTCCTACCATATACTTCAGGAACGACCGGGAATCCAAAAGGGGTAGTTCATACACATGGCTGGGGATTCGCCCATTTGAAGACGGCGGCAGAAAACTGGCTGGCAATCGAAGATGGGGATGTTGTTTGGGCTACGGCAGCTCCGGGCTGGCAAAAATGGGTGTGGAGTCCACTATTGTCCGTACTGGGTTCCGGCGCAACCGGACTAGTCTATAACGGAAAATTCGATGCACAAAAGTATTTATCCTTATTAGAAAAGCATCAAGTAAACGTCCTTTGCTGTACACCTACGGAATACCGATTGATGGCAAAGCTCGATAACCTGGACAGTTATTCGCTGACCAATCTGCACAGTGCAGTTTCGGCGGGAGAACCTTTGAACCGTGAAGTAATCGATACGTTCAGAAACTATTTCGACATCACCGTGCGGGATGGTTACGGACAGACAGAAAACACGCTGTTATTAGGATTCCTTAAAGGGATGGAAGTGAAACCAGGATCAATGGGCAAGCCGACACCAGGAAATGAAGTCGAACTGATTGACGAAGACGGAAACCCAGTAAAACCTGGACAAGTTGGAGATATAGCCATTCCGCTTGATACACCTGCCTTGTTCAAGGAGTACTATAAAGATCCGGAACGAACGAAAAAATCGTTGCGCGGCAATTACTATGTCACCGGTGACCAGGCATCGAAGGATGAAGACGGCTATTACTGGTTCGAGGGACGCAGTGATGACATCATCATTAGCTCTGGTTATACGATTGGACCGTTTGAGGTGGAGGATGCGTTGATCAAGCATAAAGCGGTGAAAGAATGTGCTGTTGTAGGCAGTCCCGATCCAGACAGAGGGAACGTCGTCAAAGCATTTGTCGTGCTGCAGCCGAATGTTGATAAAGATTCGGAAGGGCTTGTGAAGGAACTGCAGGACTTCGCGAAAAAATGGACAGCCCCTTACAAGTATCCGAGAAAAATAGAATTCATCGAAGAACTTCCAAAAACCTCATCAGGTAAAATAAGAAGAATCGAGCTGCGCCAAAAAGAAAAAGCAGCCAACAAATAACCAGGAGGGGACAGTCCCTCCTTACCATCAGGGACAGTCCCCGGATAAAAATGGGGACTGTCCCCCAATGTTTTAGCGTGGTAAAGGGTTATTTGCGAATCTAGCAGGATATGTTATGCTAGGTACAAACGAAGAGCTATTCTAATAGGAGGAGAACAGATTGAAGATCTTACGAGAACTTGGCTGGGTTGTGCTGCTGGCTTCAATTTTGATTATGGTCCCGTTCAAGGTGATTGGCCCTCTTCAGCAGGAAATCCCGAACACGGAAGCGGAGGAACACTCGTCCATCGATAATTCTGTCCATGACTCTATCCAGGAATAGCTGTTCTTGGGAGACAATGTCCCGTTTGTTTACTCTATTCGCAATTATAGTTGCTGTTTATTACATGATCAGAGCCATTCCATTTACGGAATGGCTTTTTCTTATGGCTGGTAAACGGATTAAAAATCCTGGCCGCATCCAGCATGATCCGCTTTTTGTTATTGCAAGCATCCAGAACAGATCAGCCGGTCTATGAAAAAAAAGCCCTCAAACCATATAGCCTAAAATAGCCTCCACTCTTGAATCGGCCTCTATTTCAGACTTTTACCATTAAAAAACATGATACACGCACACCCTATCAATATTTCCAAACAGTATTAATTGAGAATAAAGCAACAAATTTGACCATTTTTGATTAAAGGAATAAAATTACGGGTAAAGTAGATGGTGACAGGATTTATGTCCCTCAACCCTGGAACAGCTAAATCAAGAAAATCATAGCTTATTTAAAAAAATTCTAATTTAGGGGTTGAAAGTCAAAGAAAGTCAAACTATAATAAAGTTAAGGTCAAAGATAGTCAAAGTCAAAGACCGAACTACTTACCTTATCTATTTGAAGGAGGGAAAGCGAATATGCAATGCCAAAATTGCGGTGTTCGTGAAGCAACCATTAATGTAAACCTTCGTTTTAATAATCAAACACAACAAATGAATTTATGCGAAACTTGCTTTCAAGAAATAAAAAATAGTGCAAAAAATCCATCCGGCTTTTTCAATCAAGGCGGTATGGACTTCAATCAATTCTTTGGCGGGGGAGCTTCTCCGTTTGAAGGGTTCCAGCAAGGAGGCGGACAGGCCCAACAACAGCAAGCTAACGGCGGAAAAGGCGGCGGTTTGCTCGACGAGCTTGGAAGAAACCTCACACATGCTGCGAAAGCAGGATTGATCGATCCGGTCATAGGACGTCAAAACGAAGTGAAACGTGTAATTGAGACATTAAATAGAAGGAACAAGAACAATCCGGTTCTTATCGGGGAACCTGGTGTAGGTAAAACGGCGATTGCGGAAGGGCTTGCCTTGAAAATCGCTGAAGGCGATGTTCCAGCTAAATTGATGAACAAAGAAATTTATCTGCTGGACGTTGCTTCTCTGGTAGCCAATACAGGTATCAGAGGCCAATTCGAAGAACGGATGAAACAGCTTGTATCTGAACTGCAAAATCGAAAAAATGTTATCTTGTTCGTCGATGAAGTGCATCAGCTAGTCGGTGCAGGTACGGCGGAAAGCTCCCAGATGGATGCAGGTAACATCCTGAAGCCGGCATTGGCTAGAGGAGAACTGCAGCTGGTCGGTGCAACGACATTGAAGGAGTACCGCAAAATCGAAAAAGACGCAGCACTGGAACGCCGTTTCCAGCCAATCATTGTAAAAGAGCCGAGCGTCGATGAAGCAGTGCAAATCCTGCAAGGACTACAGGAGAGATATGAAAGCTACCATCAAGTAAGTTATTCAGACGAAGCCATCCGTGGCGCGGTAACCTTGTCACAGCGTTACCTTCAGGATCGCTTCCTGCCGGACAAAGCGATCGACTTGATGGATGAAGCAGGAGCTCGATTAAATCTTGCCAATTCCCAATCCGATAAGGATGCCATCCAAAAACGCTTGGATGAACTTCATGAAGAAAAAATGGAGGCAGCGGAAAAAGAAGACTATGAACGTGCTGCCAACTTAAGACATCAGGAAATCAAGCTGGAAAAACAACTGGAAGAAGCAACGGATGCACCTGCTGCAGAGGTTACAGTGGAGGACATTCAACTGCTTGTCGAAGAAAAAACCGGTATTCCGGTTCGTAAAATTCAATCGGATGAACAGAAGAAAATGAAATATCTTGCGAAAAATCTTTCAGAAAAAGTCATTGGACAAGAGGTTGCCGTTGAAAAAGTGGCCAAAGCCGTGCGTCGCAGCCGCGCCGGTTTGAAATCAAAACATCGTCCGATCGGTTCCTTTTTGTTTGTTGGCCCGACAGGGGTTGGGAAAACAGAACTGACCAAGGCGTTAGCCGAAGAATTGTTCGGCACAAAAGAATCGCTGATCCGTCTTGATATGAGTGAGTACATGGAGAAACACTCCGTGTCCAAAATCATCGGTTCGCCTCCAGGCTACGTCGGCCATGAGGAGGCAGGGCAACTGACGGAACGGGTACGCCGTAATCCGTACAGCCTGATCTTGCTGGATGAAATTGAAAAAGCCCATCCAGACGTGCAGAACATGTTCCTGCAAATCATGGAAGACGGTCATCTGACCGATAGCCATGGGCGCAGGGTAAGCTTTAAAGAAACCGTCATTATCATGACAAGTAATGCCGGTACTGGTGACAAGCAAATCTCTGTCGGATTTACCAACACAGCAAACGAAGCTGTCTCGACGCTGGAAAAACTCGGTACGTACTTTAAGCCGGAATTCTTGAACCGATTCGATGCAATCATTCCGTTCAACGAATTGCAAGAAGCTGATCTGGTTCAAATCGTCGACTTGATGATCGATGAACTAGCGGAAACCTTGCAAGAGGAAGGCTTGACGGTTACTGTGACAGACGAGGCGAAAAAACACCTTGCCGACAAAGGATATGATCCACGCTTTGGTGCAAGACCGCTACGTCGGGTTATCCAGGAAAAAGTCGAGGATGGCATCACCGACCTCGTGTTGGATGAAGAAGATGTGAAAGAAATCAAGGTTGAGTTTGTCGATAATGAAATTAATGTCACAAAAGTTTAAGCTTAAATAGATATTGGCTGGTCCCACGCTAGGGGCCGGCCATTTTACATATTCGGAAACAAAAAACCTTTTTTCTTCTGCGATTTTGTGTTAGTTTTACTTAACCCCGAGCCTTGTTACTCGCATAAAACAAGCCGTTATTTCTAATTCTAAGAATAACCCATGATGATGAGGGAGGCTTGGATATGGTTAGGCTGATTGCTGCTATTTTTGCACTATGTATTTTTCCGTTACTCCTCCCTGCGGCATTAAATGCAGCCAGCCGCCATGATTCCATACAGGAGTTGAAAGTGCATTTTATTGACGTTGGTCAGGGGGACAGCATCCTGGTGGAAGCGCCAAATGGAAGGAAAATGCTTGTGGACGGGGGACCGCCGTCTGCAGCAGAAAAAGTGACTGCATATTTGAGAGAAAAGGGCATTGAATCCCTTGACCTGGTGGTGGCTACCCATCCGGATATCGATCATATAGGCGGGCTTGTTCAGGTGCTGCGTGAATTTAACGTCAAGCACTTGATCGATAGTGGCAAGCTTTATACGACCACCACTTATTTTCATTATCTCCATCAAATCCAGAAACAAAAAATCCCGGTGACGATTGCAGCAGGAGAAGAGAATATTGTCATCGACCCAAAGCTCACAGTCCGTGTCTTGAATACCCAAAATGCCTTCAAAACAAATAATCAGTCATCGATTGCACTGTCATTAAAATATGGTCAAATTGATTTTTTGCTGATGGCAGATGTAGAAACCAACCAGGAACAAAAAATCCTTGATGCAAAACAGCTCGAAGCGGAAATATTGAAGGTTGCACACCATGGGAGCGGAACCAGCACATCGTTTGATTTCATCCGGGAGGTACGTCCGGAAACTGCGATTTTATCGTATAGCAAAGATAACGCTTTTGGCCACCCTGTCGACCGGGTCATCGATTACCTGCAACTGGTAGGAGCCACAATATATTCGACCGCCAAGACAGGGGATATTGTCATCCGGACGGATGGAAAAACATATCAGGTCGATATTTCCGGAAAGGATCGTGTGCTGATTAAACCTTAACCTTTTATCCCATAAAAAAGGCTGGTCCCCAATGGAACCAGCCTTAATCATATCGGTTGCTGAAAACATTATTTGTTGTTATTATTGTTTCTAGAGCGACTGTTACCGCCTTTTTGGCCAATTTCTTCATAGAATTCACGATCATATTTGTCGCTAGTGGTTTTACCACCTTTTTGGCCAATTTCCTGGAAGTGATCTTTGTCATATTTGTCGCTTACAGTGTTACCGCCTTTTTGGCCAATCTCTTGGAAATGGTCTTGACCATATTTATCACTTACGGTCTTACCGCCTTTTTGACCGATCTCTTGAAAATGGTCTTGACCATATTTATCACTTACAGTGTTACCGCCTTTTTGGCCAATCTCTTGGAAGTGTTCTTTGTCATACTTGTCACTTACAGTGTTACCGCCTTTTTGACCAATCTCTTGGAAGTGTTCTTTGTCATATTTGTCGCTTACAGTGTTACCGCCTTTTTGGCCAATTTCCTGGAAGTGGTCTTTATCATACTTGTCGCTTACAGTGTTACCGCCCTTTTGACCAATCTCTTGGAAGTGTTCTTTGTCATATTTGTTGCTTACAGCGTTACCGCCTTTTTGACCTGCTTCCTCTAGAGACATCTTATTGTTTCTACGCTTGTTATTGTTTGCCATCTTTATCTTACCTCCTTTAATTTGTTTTCACTACTACGAATTCCACGTACAACTTCTTTTAAACTTTTCTTCTTTGAGAAGGATACTTTCGAATTAAAAAACATACATTTTTTGTAAATCCTATCATTCTTTCGATTTACCAAAGAACGATTAAACAGAAAAACTGAGTTTACTGAAATACACTAAAATGTTCGAAAATTTAAACAAGTGAGGGCGCGAGCGATTAGTTTTTGCGGATAAGGAAGAGGGAATATCTCCTTATAAAGGATAATAATTTTATTCAAAATGAATATGGAGGTAACCCGATTTGGCGATAAAATCAAAAGAAAAGACGATTCGTTGTACAACGGAATATCAAAAGCTGGAAACGTTATTCGTTTGTAAACCGACATATATGGAGATAACCGAAATTATTAACGAAACCCAACGCCATTATGTCAACAGCAATATCGATGTTGATTTGGCGATGGAACAGCATGAGGTATTTGCACGCACATTGGAAGAGCATGGAGCAGAAGTAGTACGTCTTGAGCCGCAGCATCAGCTCAATGAACAAGTTTTTACACGCGATATTGGTTTTTGCATCGGTGAGGATTTGTTTTTATCAGAAATGAACACCCAAATTCGGGGAGCCGAAGTCGATGCTTTAAAACAGACCTTGCAAAAGGAGGACATCTCTTATCAGCATCCCTTTTTACAATCGATCGAGGGCGGAGATGTCATGGTGGACAGAGACAAAGTCTGGGTCGGCATTAGTAAAAGGACGACCATGGAGGCTGTAGAGACGCTGAAATCGAAGCTGGGGAATGATTACCAAGTGACACCACTCCCAATCGATGAAGGCATTCTCCACCTTGATTGCGCTTTTAACATACTTAGTCCGGATTGGGCATTGGTATATCCAGATGCATTTACACCCGAAGATTATCAAAAACTTGAAGAATACTATCAGCTGATCGAGGTAACGGCTGCAGAGCAATTTTCTATGGGAACCAACGTACTTTCCATAGGCGACAGAAAAGTGATCAGCATGCCGCAGAACCAGGACGTTAACGAAAAAATGAGACACGCTGGTTTTCAGGTGATCGAAGTGGAATTCTCCGAAATCATTAAATCAGGAGGATCTTTCCGATGCTGCAGCCTTCCAGTCTACCGATCAAATAGCTAAAAAAAGAAGCCGCCATTTTTGGCAGCTTCTTTTTTAGTCTTTGTAGAGTGGCAAGAAACCAATTTGATCTTCTTTCGGGGGAATTTGCTCCACTTTGCCCAGTATTTGATCTTCTTTCGGGGGAAGTTGATCTTCTTGGGAGTCGAGTTGCTCTTCTTTTATTGAAAGTTGCTCTACTTAACGTATTAGTTGCTCTTCTTTCAGGCACCGTTCTCTCCGGGTTAGTGCAGTTTCTTACTAAGAAAGAACAATTACCAGCATAACAGTAAAAAAGAAAATCGAGTTGAGGATTTCCAGGATGCCGATTTGTTTGATGGAAAACAATTTGCCAGGCATAAACCAAGCTCTAAGAAGACTCGGAACATAAGCTATTGCAAGCCAGAAACCCCCGATGAAAAAGCTGCCAGCTGTCAACAGCAGATGATAAATCCAGGATAAGTAGTAGAATTGCCGGTTTTTCTTTTCTCTGATCATTGTTTTCACATAAAAGATACTGCCAAAAAAGAACAGAAAGTTATAGGAAGCCAACACAAGCGCTGTCTGATCGATTATTCCTGTACCGAGAAAATAGCTGGCAAGTCCGCCGATGCAAAAGGTAATCACGGCTGCTACATCATTGAAGAATGCTCTTTCCTTTTTCCGTTTGGCAAAGTAAATATTAATCAAAAACAATGGCAGCATGGAAAGCCCGAAGAAAATCAGACGCCATTCTATCCAAAGTACCGGAATCAAAAACAGCAGGGCAGCTCCACCGAATATGGTCGCTCCTCTTTTATAAAGGGAATTGTTCCGTTTCTTTTTGAACACCATGATAAAAGGATGGGTTGTCAGATATAGAGATAACCATCCTAAAAACAATGGGAGATGCCAAAAGGTAAAATGCCCGGCAATCGCTTCAAGAAAGAAAGGGATAATCAGCATCGCCCAGGCACCGTGTTGTTTTGGAAGTAGTTTTTTCATCACGAAGACTCCTTTATTGGGAATTACTTGACTCCATTATACTGGTTTCCTTGGAGGGAGAACGTGAGATTGGTCACATATAAGAGCATAAAGTTTGCAAGGTTCTATAGCAAAACATTTTTTGGTGACCCACTTGCAAAACAACGCTTTTATGTTATATAATATTTCTTGTCTGAGTCAGACGAAATTATTAATTAAATACGGGGCATTAGCTCAGCTGGGAGAGCGCTACACTGGCAGTGTAGAGGTCAGCGGTTCGAGCCCGCTATGCTCCATCACTCACCCCCTTGTCTATCAAGGGGTTTTGCTATGTGTACGCATTTAGTTAATGGTGGTACTTATTCTTTTGGGGACGAATTGTTGACGGTTAGCTCTAAAAGTGCATATTAGCTAAATTGGTTTGCCTTCCGTTTTTCTCTATTCGAAATGGAACTATAAACTTCATCAGGGCTTTTTGTTCTTGAATGCCTGGCGCGTTCTGCAATGACCAAATGACAATATAGAAATGACCCCTTTTCGCAGAGAAAGTGAAAAGGGGTTTTATTACTATCTATGTTTTATTAAGAATTTCTTCACGTTTGTTAGGAAGCTGGTGCAACTTTTCTATATCTTCCAACGTTTCGCTTAATCCGTTTGTTCATTGCTCATGTTTTATGCTTCTTTCTTTTGGGGGCAACAACAATTTCACAATGAACAATACAAACCACACAGTGGCTACGATACTCCCTGTCCAACTAAGTACATCCATGTCGTTAAAGTCGATTTCCAACAAAAAAACAGCCATCAAAACAAAAAATAACCAGTCAGTTGAAGATGTTCTATTTTGCATAATTTTTTGGAGGATATTATATGGAGGCGGGCCCCCTCAAGATTTAGTCTTTATTTTACGGAATCATAACAAGTTTTTCGATTAGGCTTACTATGGTTCCGGTGATGATAAGGACTATGTTTCTTATATTCTCCAAATATTTCCCTCCCTTCTACACTAATTATACCAGTTTATGGAATGTTATAGAATATCCAAAAAACTTGAATCCCTCTTCGAACTTCTTAAATTGCCAAATTGTACCTCTCCAAAGTCAGTCTTTCTTCCATTACATTCTTCTCCATAATCCTTATAATTAGGAATTGCTAGACCATCTATGAGATAATCCATGCAGTGAAGTTTTCGGGTGAAGGGGGATATCCGCTATGGATCAAAATATCATTGTCCGAAATAACGTTACGATAAAAGGGAAAGGGAGTCAGACTATCCTGTTTGCGCCTGGCTTTGGCTGTGATCAATCGGTGTGGAGCAAGGTTTCAAAATCATTTGAAGAAGATTATCGTGTCATTCTATTCGATTATGTTGGTATGGGGAAATCAGATATAAAGGCATTTGACCAAGATAAATACAGTTCGCTTAATGGTTATGCACAGGACGTACTCGATGTTTGTGCTGCATTGTCCTTGAAAGATGTCATTTTTGTCGGACATTCGGTAGGAAGTATGATCGGTGCGTTGGCTTCCCTGCGACAGCCTGAATACTTTTCTTCCCTGATCATGATAGGACCATCTCCGTGCTATCTCAACTATCCACCTGATTACTTTGGCGGCTTTGAAAAAGAAGAATTGTTGGGGTTAATAGACATGATGGACAAAAATTACATCGGTTGGGCGAACACCTTTGCGGCTACTATTACCAATGATGCGGAGCATCAGGAAGTTGCAGAAGAACTGGAAGATCGCTTTTGTTCGACAGACCCTGTCATAGCGCGCAAATTTGCGGAAACCTGTTTTTTTGCAGATAACCGGAAGGAGTTGCCGAAAGTGACCCTGCCAACCTTGATATTACAATGTGCAGATGATGTGATTGCACCAACCGTAGTAGGTGATTATATGAACCAGCAATTACCTGAAAGCACTATACGATATATGAAAGCCAGGGGGCATTGTCCACACATGAGCCATCCTGCCGAGACCATTGAATTAATTTTTAACTATCTAGAAGAGCTTCAATCAGAGAAAATAGGTGGTCTTACTTAATGGAAGAACAGATAAACCAGGCACCATGCGGATTTCTTACCTTGTCGGCTGAAGGGCTAATCGTCTCGGTTAATGAGATGTTACTGCAACTACTTGGGTATCGACGGGATGAATTGGTCGGTCAGCATATAAATGCCACTTTAACAAATTCAGCTAGGGTGTTCTTTCAATTATATTTCATCCCATTGGTGACACAAAAGGGATTTGTCGAGGAAATGTATCTTTCGATGGTGACTAAGAACCATTCAGAAGAGATACCGATTCTGCTGAACGCTTCAATGAATAAGAACGGTGGCCTTACATCTATCGATTGTGCCTTCATTTCAATGAAGAAAAGAAATGATTATGAAGATCAGCTGTTGTTCGCCAACAAGGTTGCAAAAGATGCTCTAAATAAAAAACAAGTAGCTTTGGAAGCTCTAGAAGCAAAACAGGACGAGCTACTAAAAATTAATAAGCAAAATCAAAATGAGTTACAGTTGGCGAAAAAAATTCAAGAAACGTCGTTACCAGATGCTTTTACTAATGACAGGATTCAGATTGAGTCCTATTATAAGGCATCGAAGGAATTGTCAGGGGATATCTATGGTTTCTATCAAATCAATCCCAACCAATATGGTGTGATTCTATTGGACGTCATGGGCCATGGAATATCATCCGCCCTGGTAACAATGTCTTTACAGTCCTTATATCAAAAGGTAATTCCAAAGGGAATGGCACCGGCTGCTGTAATGAAAGAATTGGATAGCCATTTACATTACTTATTTCATCATGACGAAGATGCTTGGCATTACTGTACTGCTATCTATCTTCTTATCGATACGGAACAGCAAACCATTGAATACATCAATTCAGGTCATCCACCAGCAATTTACCAAAATATACATGGGCAGCAGGAAAGCTTGGGGGCAACGAACCCTCCACTTGGTACATTTGAGGGAATAGAGTACATTTCCACAACCCTCAGATATACGAAGGGATCCAGATTGTTGCTTTATACGGACGGAGTATCAGAACTTATCGGGTACAATTATATGGAGGAACGGATAAGAAAGGCTCAAAGAAACACATTGCCCGAGTTGAAAGAAGAAATGGTACGGGAATTAAAAGAAAAACAGAACAGCTACGACCAGAAAGATGATCAGTGCTTCATATTGATTGACTTGAATTAAGGAAAATCATACTTTTTTTAAAGGGAAAAGGAACATCTGATTGCTAGCGGATAACACACTCTATATAAAGAATAACGTACAAAGAATATAACAACCACTGTAAAATAAAAGTTGGCATTTTTTTCACAAAAGTATTCTTTATAACATGCCGCTTATTTAATATGGCACGGTAGGCTATTCCTTCCAACTCGCTTTGGAGGACTTTTTTTCCTTTTGCAGACATGAGTGTGAACGGTTTTTTTATGTAATTCGCATATATATATATTTAAAATCTACAAGAAGGCATCCATTTCATCTTGGTGGATGCCTTCTTCTTACATTTAGTTGAAAAGGAATACAAGCAAATTCCTATAGACATTAATCGTAATAAATCCTCGTGCTTATTGATTAGCCTTTCTTTATACCCGTTTGCCGCTTTCATAGCTTATTCAATCCGCAAAAGCATGAGTAAGTGGAGGCACAACCTGTTTTTTACGAGAAACAACCCCGCTGAGGAAAGCCATTTCCTCTTTTAAAGTAGTTGAAAAAGCTTGTTCAAATTTGTGTTGTTTTTCTCCTAAAACCATTACAAGCGATTCGCTGGTCAAAATATCAGTGACCAATAATACGAACAAATCTAAATCGTTGTTTTCAATTTTTTCGGAAATAGCATTTTTTATCTCTTCACTGCGGGATTGGACATTGCTTGTATCCACCACATTTACTTGAGCGATTTCTACGTTTGCGCTTCCCATTTCGAATAATTTAGCGTCAATTGAAATTATTTCTTTCGGATCGAGGTTCTCTGTCCCGGCTCCGGCTTTTAACAGCTCCATGCCGTATGCTTCAATATCCACGTCCGCCAGTTTACTAAGTTCTGAAGCTGTTTTTTGATCAACTTCGGTCGAAGTTGGAGATTTAAATAATAAAGTATCCGAAATGATTGCTGAGAGCATCAGTCCGGCAATGGCTGCATCCGGCTCTAACCCATGTTCTTTATAGATTTTATATAGGATGGTTGCTGTGCATCCTAATGGTTCAGTCCGAAAATAGACAGGCTGATCGGAAGAGAAGTTGGAAATGCGGTGATGATCAATCACCTCAACAATATTCCCTTCTTCTAAATTGTCGATACTTTGCGAAGGCTCATTATGATCTACCAGTATGACGTCTTGATTTTCTGCCAATTTTTCTGCAGCCAATTCGGGAGGCTGGATTGAAAATGTATCAAGAGCAAATTGCGTTTCATTTGAAATCTCGCCGAGCCGGACGGGTTTCGTCTGAAATCCCAATTTGTTTTTTAAATCAGCATATGCGAGGGCAGAGCATATCGCGTCCGTATCGGGGTTTTTATGTCCGAAGATTAACGTTTTATCCATTTTCACCTATTCCTTTCAATTGGTAGTTTACTTATTATCTCCTACCCATCATGCTATAAAATTTCTTCCATAACAAATTTTTTTAAAAAGAAGCAGTAAAAAACGTTTGTTAGAATCGCACACTCTTTATAAAGAATGACGACCGAAAAAAATAACAACCACTGTTGCCAAAAAATCAGCTAGCCATATTTTTAATCCGAAATCGCTTTGCGGCAACTTCAAGCTATGCTATACTGAACGTACTACAGACGAAAGGAATGATGGGTGGACAATGAAGAACTAATCTTATTCTCAACTGTTTGAAATAGCATATTTCAAAACACACGAAATAGGATTAGTCTGCCCATTATTTGAATAATTGAATAGCTGTTTCAGCATACAGCTTATTTGATATGGCACCGGTATGGCTAATCCTTCCAACTCGCTTGGGAGGATTTTTTATTGGCCGCTTCGTTTTTTTTAAAAAAACAGTACGCTGGCCATGCGAAAAGTCCTCCCTTACGGAAAGGGATTGATAGGATGAAGGAATTATTGAAACTGAACAATCTTGGCTATGAAGTCATGGATGTTAACCTGTTTGATAAGGTGAATGCCAGTGTGCAGCAAGGAGAGGTCGTCGGCATTATCGGCAAAAACGGTGCCGGGAAATCGACTCTGCTGAAGTTGATTGAGGGGGAATTGACTCCAACAGAGGGGCATATCCAATGGATGCAGCAACATATAACCATCGAAATGGTCGAGCAGGAAACAGAAACGCACGAATCGGAAAATAGGTCAGCGGATGAAGGAAAGCTGCGGAAGAAGTGGCAAGTGCCTGACCATGATTACTCCCATTATAGTGGTGGAGAAAAACTGAAAGCCCGGCTAGCTGCAAGTTTTTCTAAAAGTGTGCAGCTATTGCTATTGGATGAACCGACCAACCATCTCGATCAAAAAAGTACGGAACTTTTACTAGAGCAGATGAATAGCTACCGAGGTACCATTATTCTCGTGTCGCACGATCGTTATTTTTTGGATGAGGCGGTTACGAAAATCTGGTCGTTGGAAGGAAAAAAGCTGATCGAGTACGCTGGAAATTACTCCGATTATATGGAAATCCGCAAGCAACGGAGGCTCACACAACAGCGGGAGTATGATAAGCAACAAAAAATGATGCAGCGCATCGAAGGACAAATGAATGAACTCACTTCCTGGTCGAAAAAGGCTCATGCGGAATCGACGAAAAAGGAAGGGTACAAGGAATATTACCGATTGAAAGCGAAACGAATGGATGCCCAGGTGAAATCGAAACAGAAACGGCTGGAAAAAGAGCTGGAGAAAAACAAAGTGGAACAGGTAGAACCTGAATACATGGTCGATTTTACGATGCAAGCCAACAGTAAAGTAGGTAAACGTTTCTTGGAGGTAAAGTATTTGAACAAGTCCTTTGCTGGTAACACGTTGTTCCGGGATGCCAATTTTATCATTCAACACGGCGAAAAGCTTGCTATCACCGGTCCAAATGGCAGCGGGAAAACAACCTTGTTGAACATCATTATGGGGAAAGAGCCTGCAGAAGGCGAGGTATGGATTTCCCCTGCTGCCGATATTGGCTATTTAACCCAGGAAGTGTTTGATCTGCCGCTTGATAAAACGCCAGAACAGTTATTTTACCAAGAAACGTTTGCGGAGAGAGGGAAGGTTCAGAATTTAATGAAGCACTTAGGCTTCTCTGCTGCACAGTGGAAAGAGCCGATTGCCGACATGAGTATGGGGGAGCGGGTGAAGTGCAAGCTAATGGCTTACATTTTAGAAGAAAAAAATGTGCTCCTTCTCGATGAACCCACCAATCATTTGGATTTGCCTTCGCGCGAACAGTTGGAAGAGACGTTGGCCAACTATAACGGGACGCTGGTTGTCGTATCACATGACCGTTACTTCCTGGAAAAAACGACAAGTGACAAACTCGTCATCGCCGATCATCGAATTCAAAAGCAAGGCAATATAGCATCCTCCAAAGCGGATGAGCAGGAAGAATTACGACTGAAACTGGAAACAGAACGACAGGAAATACTGGGGAAACTCAGTTTTATGACGCCAAGTGATAAGGAGTATGCAAAGCTTGACGCAAAGTTCCTCGAGCTTACCAAGCAGATCAATCAGCTGCGTTAAAGCATGATATGGAGCCTGGGACAAAACTCTTCGTAACCAATATAAAAAAAGAAGCCGTTCTCACCTTCATTTTTATAAAGAGCAACGCTCCACTCCGGCAAGGTACTTTGCTTTCCACGGGCAGGGTTTCTGCGCGCGTCCTTCCCGCTGGAGACATACGCCGCGCGTTTTAGATAGATGCTCATCCATCCTTTTGTCCAAAAACCTTCCAAAAATAGGTTTTACCTAAAGAGGAAACAGACAAAGCTTGTCGAATTGGTAATATACGAGGAGGGGGCTTATGAAAGTGATCATGAAGTTTTCAGATGGAAACGTCATAGAATTGCCAGATGCTTCTAAAGCCAGCGAATTTGTAGATTTAGTTAAAAAATCGAGAAAACATAATAGAATCCTGAAGTTCGAAAATCCTTCCACCGGCCTCCACTTGAAGCGGAATGCCACGGAAGTTGTTTCTGTAGAGGTGGTATTTTAGCATTATAAAGTTTCCCTGAATAACATTGAATCGTAAACTGTATTGTTTCTCTTTCAGCATAGAGGCCATCTCGTTTTGAAAAATAGGACGGTTCTGATTAGGATGATTCCAAGTAAAATTCAACGAGGTACCTGACCATTTGACGGAATTTTTTGTTAAAATGAATAGGGATATATAACTAGTTAGGGAGGAAGAAGATGGGCCGAAAGCTGGAACGGAAGATCGATATTGGTGTAGTAGTTATGCTTTGTCTCATTACCCCGCTGTTTGCCATGGATCCGCAGGAACATCCTGTTACACTGTATTCACTTGCCGCCCTGCTAATCTTTTCTTTCATCCTACGGAATTTCGTCGTTTATATAGACTTACGTACGAGGGTAGGAAGTTTGGTGTTATGGGGACAACTTTCGCTTGCTGCCGTTATGACATTGGTTGACCAGTCTTTTATTTCGCAAATTTTTTTACTGTTTCTCATTGGGGAAGCGGCTTTCCATCGCACTATGCTTCACAGCTGTGTTTATACGGTAGCAGCCTACCTGTCTTTTGTTGTCGGTAGGTTTGCTGTTTTTGATTTTCCTGCTGAACAAATATGGGAAATCGTTATTCCGAAAAGCTTGGAATTTATTTGTTTTTTCGCTATCAGTTACTTGGCCAAGTACATAGCTGCTCAAAAACAACAGCTTTCCAATGCGCACGAGCGGATGAAGCAAGCTTCCATTCAACTGGAGGAAACTACCATGCTGAAAGAGCGGACAAGGATTTCCAGGGAAATCCACGATACAATCGGTCATTCGCTTACCACCGCAATCATGGGCATAGAGGCGGGCAAACGCCTGTTGAAACAAGACGAAAAGAAAGCGGAAAAAATGCTTGTCGATATAAAACAGCAATTGCAAATAGGGCTGAACGAGGTACGGAAATCAGTACGGACACTGAGCGAACCGTATGCGCCGGCCGATTTCACGAAGCATCTCGCCGATTTGATGGAAGATACAATTGACCGGACAGGAGTGGGGATTGCATATGAGATAGATAACCTGGATGACAAGCTCAACGGTGATCAGGCAATAACGGTGGTCCGTGCCTTGCAGGAAGGACTTGCCAATGGATTGCGTCATGGAAATAGTACGCAGTTCCAATTCACCCTGGAGCAGCACGCCGACAGCGTCTTCTTTCATCTTGTCGACAATGGGAGAGGGTTTACAGTGGACCGGACCGCTCCGGGATTTGGACTGATGGGTATGGAAGCGCGTGTCCGTCAGCTGAATGGTGCGTTTCAAATCGATTCGGCACCAGGGGATGGGGCTACTATCACTTTTTCCTTTCCTCTGACAGAGGGAAAAGAAAGAATCAAGGCAGGTGCAGGCTGATGAATCCAATAAACGTATTGATCGCTGACGACCAGACGATTTTTTGCGAGGGACTGGCTGCGTTGTTGGACCTTGAGCAGGATATCAAAGTGGTTGCTTGTGCGGCAAACGGCTCGGAAGCAATCGAGTTTGCCGAAAAGCACCGGCCCGATATCGTCCTCATGGATCTTCGCATGCCTGGAGTGGGCGGACTTTCAGCGACAAGAATGATCAAAGGGAAGTTTCCGGTGATGAAAATTCTGATGTTGACCACTTTTTCCGATGACGAATATATTGCAGAATCCATGAAAATCGGGGCTTCCGGATACTTGTTGAAGGATGCAGATGCAGACCAGATTATCCGTGGCATACGGGATTGTTATGCTGGCCAGTTGCTTTTGCCTGCTTCGTTTCATACAATGCTGGCAGATCATCTGGGAACATCCCATGAAAGCGTTCCACAGTCACCCTTGCCGGACGCCGTGAGGAATGCACTGACAAGGACAGAGGAAGAAATGTTGCATTTGCTGCTTGATGGAAAAAAGAACAAAGAAATAGCAAAGGAACTCTATTTATCTGTGGGAACGGTCAAGAATTACCTTAGCCAGTTGTATAAAAAACTGAACGTCCGTAGCCGCAGAGAAGCCTTGGCCATGCTAAAAAACCGGTAAATCATTATCTTTTCCCGATATCTTCGAACGTGGAACTCTTTGCTGAACATTCATTCACAAATTGCTGCAGAAAATCGCGGATTTCTTGTGACGTCATACCTAGTTCCCGTGCTTCCTGAAAGAGTTCCAACCATTCTGCATCTATGTATGGCTTTTCTTTAAGACTTGCCATCATCATTCCTCCCAGAGACTCGTTCTTACCTCTATTTTATGTAAATGCCTGCTGTATGGATAGATAATAAAAGTAATGGAAAGGTCATAAAGGTAACATTTTAAGAAAGAATCCGGATTTTAGTAAGTACGTGAACATTTTCATTTTCATTTTACTACCTTGCAATGTTCACTACTGAATGATATTCTATAGTGGATCATAGATGACTAACCAAGAATAAAGACACCAAGCACAGGAGGAGAGCCCAGTGAATGTTCAGTTCAAAAAAGGAGCATTGGAACTATGCGTTCTCGTTTTAATCTGCAAAAAAGATCAGTATGGTTATGAACTGGCACAAAATGTAGCAAAGTACATTTCCATTGCTCAAGGGACCCTTTATCCATTATTGAGAAGGCTGACGAAGGAACAATATTTGGAAACCTATATGTCGCCTTCAAGGGAGGGTCCGGCCAGAAAGTACTATAAACTTTCCGAGAAGGGAGAAGAAAGGATGGAAACACTCATAGAAGAATGGAATCAATTTACGGTTTCTGTCAATGGATTGGTTCAGGATATCAGGAGGGGAGAAGCGTGACAAAAGACATGTTTTTGAAAGAAATCGACAAACGGCTTAAAGGTCTCTCCAATAAGGAAAAAGAAGAGATATTGTTCGATTTCGAAGAGCACATAGATGCTGCATTATTGGAAGGAAGAGATGAACGGGAAATCGTGGAAGGACTGGGAAACCCGGCCGCAATTGCAAGAGAGTTAACTGCAGAAGCGAGTCTGAAGATAGCAGAACAGGAACGTTCCATCCCGAATATTGGAAGGGCTGTCATGTCCATCCTCGGTGTAAGCTTGATCAATCTCCTCATCGTGCTTGGCCCTGTCCTTGGTCTTTTAGCCTTGTATTTCGGTTTGTATGGGGCTGCTGCAGCTTTGTCGCTTTCTCCATTGATTTTTCTCTTCAAGGTTGTATTCCTGCACTCCTCCAATCTGTTATTTGACTTTTTTGTATCGATTACGTTGGGTAGTTTCGGAGTGCTTTGTAGTATCGGTTTGTGGCAAGCAGGAAAATGGCTGTATCGTTTGCTGATCCGGTGTATGAGGTTCAACTTTTTATTAATGAAGGGAGAAGGTTCCAAGTGAAAAAATGGATCGTGACCTTGTTGACTATACTGATTGTCGGAATGGCAGGGATAATAACTATTTACCTTACAACGGGTATTTCCCGTGCATCTGTCATAGCGGAGGAGAGCTTTCAGGCAGGTGAAATAACGCGTATTCAAGTTGCGGCAACTTCGATGAATGTGACGGTGAAGAGCCAGTCATCCGATCAAATAGAGGCAACGGTGAAAGGTGACGTCTTGGAAAAAGACCAGGATGAGCAACTTTTTCAAATAGAGAAAACAGATGACATGATCCTGATCACCCAAAAAGAGAAAACCTTAGGTTTTTTACCATGGGACACGGTAAAAAATTTGCAGGTAACGGTAAGCGTTCCGGAAAAATCGTATGACAAAGTTTCGATTGAAACAACTTCAGGCGATATTGTCCTAGATCATGTAGAAACGGTCAGCGTGCAAATCGCATCTACTTCAGGTGATGTAGATTTGACCGGCAACAAGATAACAGACAGCCTGATGATAGAGGCGACAAGCGGAGATATACAAGCAGAGAAAAATACCATCGATTCCGCTTCCATCAAAACAACCAGTGGTACCATCACTAATCAGCAGGCTGAAGGATCGCGGTTCGAGTACGAAGCAACCTCTGGTGATGTTGTACTTTCCCATTCCGATGAAGTAGAAGAAGTGAATATCCAGACTACAAGCGGTGATGTTTCCACTGAATATGAGATGCCGTTGGAGCAGTTCGAAGCAGACTTCCAAAGCAGCTCGGGCGACGCAGCAGTCCATGCCGAAGACATGCTGTTTGAGGAGAAATCCGAGCATCGTATCCGCGGTTTCATCGGGGAGAATCCTGTCCACATACTGAAGGTCAGGACGGATTCAGGTGATTTTATATTGAATGGGAGGTAACTTCTCACAGGTGCTTTCATGGCAATGCAACAAGTGCCTTTAGAACATGCAGGATAGGAGACTAGTTTGCCGGGCGCATTTGAGCAAAAAGGTGAGCCGGTTCTGTAGTGAAGAAGAGGGACTTTTGTGTAAAAAGTCCCCATCTCCTTTTCATTGACTTCTGGGAGTGTTCCGTTTTTTCTGCGCCTGCCAGGTCGTGATCATACTGGGAACGCCGGCTAACATACTCACCATAAAACTCCATATTACATATCGCCATTCCCCGGTGAAGTAAGCTATAACGATGAAAAACACGAGCTGGCCGACAAGCGCAAACCAGGAAGCAATCCAGGCAAATCGTAGATTTTCTCTCACCTTATCACCCTTTCTGGAAAACAACTTCTACAACCTTATTGATAATGAAAGCTTAGCATAATTCCATTAAAAGCGGGGAGGTCAATTTTCCTCCGATGAGGCTCTTTCTTCTTATGACACTCCCGAATCTTTAGGGTTTAAGAAATTGATACTAAGGTTTTTTTTGGTGAACGCCAGGATTTATTACCATTCAAAGATGTATTTCAATGTTAAAGTGATGGCCGTATGGCTCAGTGCTCCAATCAAAAACGCGGGCAAATGAGCGTTTTCCTCGGAAGGAAGTTCTTTTTTGAGGACATTTAAAATCATTGCACCGGAAATGAATGCGTAGACAAGTGCAAGCACGAACGGCGAAAATGGAATCACTATTCCACCGATCCAGCCAATGAAAATACCGACCGCCAATATATAGCGTCCGAATTTTTCATACTGGTAGGAGTCTTCGCGCCACAAATCGTGAGACACGGCCATGTAATGAAATCCTACCGCTACCCCGTAAAATGCCGCCTCCACACCTTCTATATCTGTTCCAAACACGATAAAAGCAATCAACATGTTATAGACGCTGAAAAAAGCGATTTGAATCCAAAAGAAGCTGCCTTCGCCGTTGGGATGTTCTCTTTCCGCTTTACCGGCCGCCTTATGGATGGCAAAAAAGACAATGACACCGATCAGGCCGATAAAGTAGAGCTCCGTCTCCATCGTCAATCCGCCAGCCTTGTCGCCATAATCCTCCTGTTGTTTATGCAGAGAGGGGAGCACATAGACAAATACATAGGAAACAGCAATCCCCCCAGAAAAAGAAAGCCATCTTTCGGGTCCGAGACGGGAAGAGGCGATGATTTTATTAGAAAACAACTGGACTATCAAGTAGACAATCCCGATTATGATACTGCCTGCTGACACTTGGTTTCCTCCATCTCCATGCGGTTTTTATTTTATCGGATTCCCCGGGAGCGTTGGCTGTAAACCAAAGCAAAGAACTCGCTTGCCCGGTTTTCCGACTTTGCGGAGACAAGTGGAACGATTTACAATAAGAGGAGTGCTTGTTTTGTGAACGGCAAGACAGCAGAGACAATATAGTAGGTGAACAGGATGAAGGAATTTATCAAACGGAACGCTGCTGGATTATTTCCCGGTTATTTTGCCATGGTAATGGCGACAGGAGCACTGTCCATTGCTGCGGAAGTACTCAACATGGAATGGATGGCGAAAGGTTTATTAACGATCAACCTATTCGCTTATTTGTTACTTTGGCTGTTGACGATTATTCGGCTGACCGGCTATCGGCGATTATTACTAGATGATTTCGGCAATCACAAAAAGGGACCGGGCTTTTTTACGTTGGTAGCCGGCACATGTATGCTTGGCGGTCAATGGATCATCCTAACGGAAAAACCTTATTTGGCCATCTGGCTATGGGCTGTCGGGATTGTTTTGTGGCTGGTCATCATGTATAGCTTTTTTACGATTGTAACGGTTCGACAAGCAACACCTACGCTCGCTTTTGGGATAAACGGCTCCTGGCTGTTGGCGGTGGTGGCAACCCAGTCGCTATCGATATTGGGCACGTTGTTGTCGGAAACCCTGATAACGGGAAAACAGCCGTTGTTATTTTTCACTTTAAGCATGTACTTGCTCGGATGTATGCTGTACATTATCCTGATTACCCTGATCTTTTACCGGTTCGTTTTCCTGCGGCTGGAGCATGGAGAACTGACTCCGCCTTATTGGATTAACATGGGAGCGGTGGCAATCAGTACGATGGCTGGTTGTACCCTGCTGCTGCATGGCGGCAGCTGGCAGTTAATCGAAACGATAAGACCGTTCCTTACAGGTTTCACGTTATTCTTTTGGGTGTTTGGTACCTGGTGGATTCCGCTACTGGTGATTTTGTTTGTATGGCGGCATGTGTACCACCGTTATCCATTAACCTATGAACCGCAGCAGTGGGGGATGGTGTTTCCGCTAGCGATGTACACGATTAGTACGTTTTATTTAGCTATGGCTTTGGATATCGATTTTTTATTGGCCATTCCAAGATATACGGTTTTTGTCGCCATGACTGCTTGGCTGGCTGTATCAGGTGGATTGCTCTATCATGTATTCAAAAAGTACCGGACATACAGGGAAGAAGGAAAACAGAAGCTGCATTAAAAACGTTTCAGCAGAGGTGTGTTAGAAATGAAGGTGTACATAAAAAGAGTGTACGAACGCCCGGAATTGGATGACGGGGTCCGCGTGTTGGTCGACAGAATATGGCCGCGTGGCCTTTCCAAACAAAAAGCAGCGGTGGATTACTGGCTGAAAGATCCTGCTCCATCTACCGAGCTGCGCAAATGGTTTCAGCATGATCCGAAAAAATTTCCGATTTTTAAACAAAAATATCTCGAAGAACTGGAGCAGGATGACACTAAGAAGGAGCAAATCAGGCTGCTGGAATCGTTGCTCGAAGAAAAAGAGCGTATCACCCTCGTCTACGGAGCGAAGGATACCGTCAACAACCATGCTGTTGTACTCCAGGAATGGCTGATCCAGCGTATTTCTGGAGAACTTCCGGGCCGTTGACTTGAACTGTTTCGGCTTTCGCTAGTAAAATAGGAATATAAAAACGAAAGAGAGGAATGTTTTTATGTTCCGTCTTTTTAAAAAGAAAAAGTGCGCAATTTGCGGTCAGAAAACGGTAAGGCCGACTGAATATATAGATGATAGAGGCGAAAAGGTACTTGTTTGTTATAAATGCGTACCATATGCGGAAAGAAGGGCGTTCCGTAAAAAAGGTAAAGCTGGCTAAATGAAAAGGCGCGCAAACCTCAATGGTGGGCGCGCCTTTTTTATCGGATTTTTCGGTTGTCTCTGCAACAAAAAAAGCGGTAATCAGTATCCTTTTTCGTAATCGACCAGGTTGACCGGAGGGGTTTCTCCTCTGGTATAGGCTTTCAAATTAGGAATGAAAATGTCTTCCATCACCCGTTTGTCATAGTACTCGGTGGAACCGGCAGAATGCGGCGTCAGAATTACATTATCCAACTCCCAAAGCGGACTGTTTTCCGGCAGTGGTTCTGTTTCAAACACATCCAGTCCTGCTCCGGCAATTTGCCCGGATTGCAGCGCTTCGACCAACGCTTGCTCGTCGATTACTTCTCCTCGTCCGATATTGACGAAGAAGCTGGATGGCTTCATCTGTTGGAATTGTTCTTTTCCGAATAAATGGCGTGTTTCACTAGTAAGTGGCACAGTCACAATCAGATAATCACATATCGGCAATATTTCGTTTAGCCGATCGGTTGTCACCATTTCATCAACAAACGGTTCCTGTTTTTGAGAATGTCTCACCCCGATTACCTTCATGCTGAAGGCTTTGGCAATCTTCGCTGTTTCTTTGCCTATTGCTCCCATTCCAATGATTCCGACTGTCTTTTCGTGTATTTCCAATTTTAACTGTTCGTGTGCCCATTTTTTCGTTCCCTGATTTCGTACATATACGTGAAGCTTACGCGTCAGTCCGAGCATCAACGCGAAAATCGTCTCGGAAATTGGATAAGCATGAACGCCGTTGGCGCTCGTCAAAGCAATGTTACGCTCGGCAAACTGATCAAGTGGATGGCTGTCCACGCCTGCACTCCAGCTTTGCACCCAACGGAGATTGGATTCCGCTCCCAGGACGGTATCTGTCATGTCTTTTTTCCAGCCAGCAATAATTTCCGCTGTCTGGACGTGCTCCTGCCAAGTTTGTTTATCCTTGCCGACAATCACTTCCCAATCAGGTACAATGCTTTCTACTTGTTCTTGCAAATGTTTTTCGATATTTTGTGCGATAATCAGCTTGCGTTTGCTCATTCTGTCACCTCATTGTTTGGGATAGTTCTATTTCTATCATTCTATCATGAAAGCGGTTGAAAAGTGGTGATCCTGCTTTCTGAGAGGATAAGGAGGAGAGGGGATCCAAACAAGAGCAGCTCTGTGAACAAGAATTCCGAAGTAGGAGGACTCACTTCCAAGCTAGAAGATTAATTCTAATCGAAACGGAAAATAAAAAGGATACCAGTAAATGTTATACTATATTATAATGAGGCAAAAGGGGGCTGAGGTTATGGAAGATCAAACGACATCTGAGAGCAGATATATGATGGTCAAGATGAACAGTATGGAAACAAAGAGTATCCAAAATATAGATCCGACCTTTTATGTCTATGATAAAAAAGGAGAGAAAACTATCTCTTTTTCCGTTTCCGAAATGGCTGATTTAGAGGATACAGATTTGAAAGCATATTTAAAAGACTATTTTCAGCAGCTAGTAGAAGAAGCCTCCAAATAGGAGGCCACTGAAAAACTGAAGTTTTATGAGAGGTAGAATTTTAAAAAAGCGGTCCGTGCGGAAATCAATTTCCGCACGGACCGCTTTTCGTCTAATTTATAGAGGTTTGTGCCCTCTATTCCTTCATTAGTTTAACGATTCGTTTTACGTTTGCCGTGAAAAATCGTCATCGCACCTTGAATGCGCATGCCTTCGAGACCCGAAGATGAGGCGACCTCATATCCGTGTCTATGCTTCGATTCGCTATTCAATATTATATCGTTCCTTCGCCCTTTCTTTAAGGTATCACTGTTTTGAAAGGTGAGTTGATCGATATGTTCTTCGGAACGAATAACTCTTGGTTTTGGCACCAGGTTTATGACAGTACAAGAAAAAAGAGTTGGTTTTCTTTTTTAAATCAAAGAAAATCAACTCTTTTTAGATTGGCCCTTGGTAATTCCGCGATGAGCGAGCGGTGGTGACGCCTGCGGGAACAGCGCGAGCCGAAGATCCACTTGGTCAAGTGATCTTCTTGACCAAGTTAGCTGAGGCCGTGCCCGCGGCAAGTATCCACCGACGAGCGATTCGCGGAATCAACAACGAGCGTTGATAGCATCGCCAGAAGGCTCGCCAATAGGAAAGTTTTCTTTATCGGGGGATAACCAAGGCGTTTACGTAATTCGTGATCAAGTGAAATTTTAACTGCTGCTTGAAGAGGTCGCGACAGATGCTCCTGCAATGGCTGCAAGCATTGCAGCCTGCTGTGCCTGTATCACGGTTTCCATTGTGGTGTAAAGACTTGTTTCCAATAGGGAAGCATCTGCTAGCTTGTCGCTCATGAACAAATTGACGGCAAGGATAGTCGTGATATCCTTTTGCCATCGGAACGACCGGTGCTCGCTCAGTTCATCGATGATTTGTTTGATCACACCCAAATCAACGAGTTCTTCTGGCAGCAGTGCCAGCATGCCCATCTCCGGATAAAATTTTGTTTTTTGTTTCATACCTGCCTGGCCAAAA
The DNA here is from genome assembly GCF_000821245.2 of Virgibacillus senegalensis. Lineage (GTDB taxonomy): Bacteria > Bacillota > Bacilli > Bacillales > Amphibacillaceae > Sediminibacillus > Sediminibacillus senegalensis. The sequence goes on along the minus strand of NZ_LN611423.1, from coordinate 24,827 downwards.
GCCTGATGAACCCAGGCTGCCCGCTCAACCAATAAATCCGCTTCCGCTTCTTCATTATCATCCAGTGTCAGTATGTGACTCATAAACTGCAGGTCATTGCCTTTACGGAATCCTTGCTGGTTCAGCCGTTGATAATAGGTCTCTGTCCGGTCGATCAATTCAGTGACGATTCCTTCCTTTTGTGCCAACAGCGCAGCCAGAGGATAGTCACTGCTGGAAGTGAGGAAGCTGTGTTCGTCTTTCATCTTTTGAAAAATAGCATCCGCCTTTAGTATCTCTTCGCTGAAATCACCGCTTTCCTTGCCATGGGACAACAGGACCATGGCGGAAATATAGGTGAATATGCCACGGCGAAATCCTGCCTCGACCAACTGCTTATAAACCCTGCGCATTTCCTGGAATTTTTCCCGGGAATCGGTATAACGGACATCAAGCATCGCGGCAACAGTGAATCTGGATTGGGATTTCAATGAAGAAAATATTCCAGATTCCTGCTTTATATAGTCAGCCAGCTGGATAAACCGCTTATAATCGAAAGTTTTGCCATTTACGACATAAATGGAAGCAGCCATCATCAGTACCTGCTGGTCAGAAACCTTCCATTTCAGCTTAGCTTTCAGTTCATCAAAAATGTGTAAGTTTGCTGCCGTTTTTTGTTGTAAATCCTTCGTATACATCTAAACACGTCCCTTTGTCCGGTTTCCTACATATACGAAGGATGTCAGTAATAAGTTTCAATATTTATCAGGTGATTCACTTTGCGACTTCCTCGATAATCAACTGGTAGTTATCAGGCAACGTATTCTCCTTTTTTGCTTTTTCGATGAAGGCAGTTGCCTCTTCGTATGATTCAAATACCAGTTGTTCATTGTCTTGATAAAATTCTATACGAATGCCACCCTTTGCTAATCCGGTTACTTTAAACATGTTATCTTCTCCCCCTGTTGTACACATGAATTTTCAGTTAGCCAGCTGGACAGTGGAAATTTTTGCTAACTAAAAAGCCGAAAAGGAGCAATTCCTTTTCGGCTTACGGCTGGCTTTATTGTTCCAGCTCATTTCCACCTGTTATTTATCTGGTTTCATGATGATTATCAGATAGCCTTTATCAATGGAGAAGTCCCAATCGGCAAAAACATCCTCAATTTGGACCCCAAGCAAAGATTCCAGCAGATCCGTGTTTAGTAAACTTTTTTCCAGCCGGCGCTTGGATAGCTTTAACTGTTCTTCAAATCCGGCAGCAATAAGTTCTTTTTCGATTCGTACCAGGATCCCTTTACGGACAATCACCAGTGTCCGCGGGTTCAGCATCATCGAATGCAGGCTTCGTGGAGCCTTTTGGGCCTTTTCACTAAATCGGATTATCTCCTCATGAACCTGATCTCGACTCGGATAGCTCAAATAGTCAGTATCAATTTCCTCATCGTTGTCGGTCATTTCCGCTATGATGATGCCGGTCCTGTTTTCCAATGACCAGTCATAGTATACGCTTCGGATGTCTACCTTTGCTGTGGTTCGGATGGTTGCCTTGATATCAGGCAATAATTCCTGCATCAGCAAGTCACGGGTTTCCTGGACTTTAAGGTTGTTGTTCTGTTTGACGAGCACTTTTTCCATCGGTGCAAGAAAATTACGAAGATGGATGGTTATATACGGTTGGACAAATGAAACATAAATAGAAGATGGTCCTTTGCCGAAATTGTCTCTGAATAGTTTGCCGGTGTAGCTGGCAATTTCTGCTTCAATTGATTTCTTATCCATTGTTGTCATTCCTTTTAGCTAAGGACAGAACGATATTTTTCTATCCCGATGTCAATTATATCATTTCCCCCTTTTTTTGTAAGGAAAACCGCTTTTTCTTGAAATAATTGTTACTTTAGAAGCAGGAAAGGAAAATGAGTTAGGTCAATCGTCCAGTTTCGTGATTAGGAAGCTTAGGTTTATCTACATGTTTTGTAACAGAGAAGCCGTTTATGCATGTATAAGTCTCGCTGTGGTCAACGTTTTGTTCGGTGTTGATTTGGTTATACAACATAGAGAATAGCTAATCGGGAAAGGCGTGAAGCAGATGACTGCAGAAGTGACTATCATGAATAAACTCGGCATGTCTTTGGCTGCGGACAGTGCCGTAACGAGCGGAAGAGAAGGCGTACAGAAGGTGTACAATTCTGCCAACAAGCTGTTTTCCTTATCCAAGCATCACTCCATCGGGTTTATGGTATATGGCGCGGCTTCTTTCATGGAAGTTCCCTGGGAAGTTATTATCAAATCTTACCGAGCAGAATTACAGGATCGCACTTTTGATGATGTCAGCGATTATGTGGATGATTTTATTTCATTTTTGAACAGGGAAGAGCGGTTCAAGGCCGAGGAGATTGAAGAGATCATCATACATAGGACCTTTTCAGATCTCCTGAAAAGGATTGTCCGTGATGTGGAAGAAGAGGTAGACAACTGTAAAAGCGACGGTGAAATCGTCAACGATGATAAAGTCACCGAATGCCTAACCAAGGAAATCGAAGAGCGAACGGCAGAATATGCCAGCATGGAGAAAGAATTCCTGGACATCGACTATGCGCCGTTCAAGGAAAAGTTTAAAGACGTAATAATGGAAATCAAACAAGAACTGATTGTTTATTCTGTTCCCGACTCGCTGGAAGAAAAGCTTATCCGGCTTGCCTTTGAGGCAGTTAAAAAGGATTTCTTCAGTCTCGGAAGCACTGGACTGGTCATCGCAGGCTATGGTGATAAAGAAATTTTTCCTCATTTGATCGAATACCGATTGGAGGGATTCGTGTTCGGCAAGCTCAAATACAAAAAGCTCCGGGAACGAAAAATCAGCTATACCAATGATAAACAGGCCGGTACTGCTTCCATCACTGCGTTTGCCCAGCGGGAAATGGTCGATTCTTTTATGGGCGGAATTGAACCGAACATGGAAGAGGCGATGTTCGGCATCATCGACAGGGTCCTTGGCGATTATCATGAACACATTCAAAAACAATTAAATATCAAGTTTTCGGCAGAACAGGTTAGAACGATGAAGAAAATGGGTAATGAACTATATGAATCAATCAAGGATTCAGTGGAAGAATATCAACAGGATCAATATGTCAGACCCTTGCTTGGCATTGTAAGATCACTGCCGAAAGAGGAACTGGCAGAAATGGCTGAAGCACTCGTCAATCTTACTTCCTTTAAGAAGAGGCTGACGAGAGCGACAGAATCTGTCGGACCGCCTATTGACGTGGCTGTGATTACCAAAGGAGACGGCTTTGTCTGGATTAAACGGAAGAGTTATTTTGATCCGGATATCAACCAGCAGTTTTAACGTGTATAAGCCGTAGTCCCGGAGGGTGAATTTTAGGAGAGGGGCAAAATGCAAATGGCATTGAAGAATGAAAAGTCTCGGAAAGAAGAGTACTTTAAACTGCCTGACAATGACAGGGTTCTGTTTGAACTGGAAGAGGCAGAGAAAAGAGAAAAAGACAATGTTGCCAAGAAGGTATTCGAGAAATTCGATAAAAAACAGGCTAACCAAAAATAATCCCGGGCAACCGGGTTTTTTTATGTGTGAAAAAGATAAAGTATGTGGTTATACCCGGCCGAACTCCTCCACTATATTGGCAATCATCCGGTGGATGGCCTTTTGCCTCTTTAGGGGAAGATCCTTCATCTGTTTCACCTGTTCTTTGAACTGAGGGTGTTTCATTAAGTAATCGAAGATTTCCAAGGTTTCTTCGTCTATGGAATCCCCGCCAGAATTATAAAGACGGTTGAACTCCTTGAGTACATCCTCGCGTGGTTTATTGATACCTACGATCAAATCGATGGATACATCAAAAAAATGGCTAAGTTTGATAAGCGATTTTAAATCAGGAAGGACAGCGCCATTTTCCCATTTGGTTACCACAGAGCGGGAGACATTCATTTTTTCTGACAGCTGTTTTTGAGTCCAGCCCGATTGTTCGCGATAAAATTTTAAATTGTATGCTAGTTGTTCATGGTTCATCTATCAATCACTCGCAACTTGTATTTGTTAATCGTTATCGTATCATTATTACGAGAAAAAGTGCGAAAACTATTGTTCTGTTGATGAACATGTAGTAAAATGTTACCAAATAGAACAAAGGGAGGAAGTAAAGGATGATTGGCTGTCTTGCTTTATATCCCGAACAAGGTACCGATATGGCAGAGTGGCTGGTAAACGGAATGCGAATGGACAGCGCTGAATTGACGGTGAAGCAGGAACAGGAAGGGGCGCTGACAGTCATGCTTCCGGTTAAGACGAAGACAGTTGTCTGGCAGGCAGCGTTGGAACTTGAATGCGCAGGTATCGCAGCTGGGTACGGCTTTGGCGAAACAGCTTGGGAAGCATCTCAAATTGCGCACGAGTTGTTATCCAGACGGATTCATGCAGATTTATCCTTTACATAAAAAGAAGGCTTTCGCTCAACAGCGAAAGCCTTCTTTTTTCTGATTGTCGAACTCGTAACCGAAAAAGGGGAGGAATCGGGAAAACGTTTGGAGTAGGACAATCACTTACTAACAATCTTATCCACAAACAAAAGCGGTTATACACACGGTTTGTGGATATTTTCCACATAATCCACAAAAACGGTCGAAAAGTTAATAAGATTTTCATCAACATTGGAAATGCAGGTACAGCAAGTTTTTAATATACTTATTAACAGTGTGCACAACCTTGTGGATAACTTTTGCCCACAACTTATTGGGCTACACTACAAACATTCCCGACCTATGGCGATCTTAAACTCGCTTTTTCGATTGAGAATACATGCGATCTGCTGTTTTGAATTCTTTTTGATAAAGAACTTGCTGTGTTTTGGAAAGAGTGCTCTTTGGATCGTTGACGCCTTTCTTCGTGCTCATAGAATCCCTCACTTTCTGAATCACCTGCAGTTCGGTACATACAAGCTTTTCATCTAGCATTTCCCAAATAGCTTCCTTTATACGACTGCTTCCCCTTCAGTTATTCCGACAGGCTTGCGATGCAGGAAGTAGTTTGCCGGGGTGATGGCAAATAAATCATATACAGGCTCCTCGCTGTTTGCGTTTATGGCTTGAAAGACATCCGGGTAGTCGGATTGTCCAGATTGAAGGTAAGGCAACTTCAATGCTGCGCGCATCGATCGTTCGTTAGTCTTGCGAATTTTGATAAACACTGCTTCCATCGCATGCACGGTGAACACTTCCTCTAAAAACTGCTCCTTGGCCATCCGGTTGTAGCCTTTGCCGAAAAAAGGATGGCCGATCCATGTAGCAAGGAAGCCTTTGTTTTCATTTATATCAAACAAATTAATCGTGCCAATTGGCTGCTGGTACTCATCCAGGATTGTCCGGGAAAGCAGTGCGCCTGCTTCCTCCTGTTCCATCGTTTGTTTTGTCAAAAAGTATAATTCGTCTGTTGAATGGGCTTTATGACGGACATAAGGGAATACCTCCGGATGGTTCATTAGCTCGAATAGTTGTGGAACTTCATGTAAATCACGTTTTTTCAGCATAAAAAAATCCCTCCTGTTTTTGGAGAGGATGAAAGTTACACTAGGGAATCACTAGTGACTTGCCTCACCCTCGAATTTTTATCAACAACCAACAAAAATTCGGGGTGGGAATCGAACCCACTAGAACCAGTCAAGCTGGTGGCGCACCATTTGCCTTCCCATTTTAAATTTTATCTTCTTACCTATTGCACGAATGGGGGAAATCCCTTTCAGAGCAGTTTTTACAAGAATATCGTACACAAAAATCATGAAAAAGGGAACAACTATTTTTGACCAAATTCCGACACGGTTTCTCCCGGTTTTCACACAGTTGGAGCTGTTATGTTGCGAAAATGTCGCGTAGTGCTGGCTCGAGACGAGGATAGTGAAAAACATAGCCATGTCCCTGGGCTACAGAGGGAAGGACACATTGCCCTTTGAGCACCAGCTCGGTCATATCACCTAGTACGGGCTTCATCAATTTTTCCGGTACGGGCAGCCAATAGGGTTTGTGGAGCACCTTTGCAACGGTTTTACTAAAATCCTTGTTACGTTGCGGTTTTGGCGAGGTAACGTTAAGCGGACCACTTATTTCTGCTGTGTTGATGGCGAACAAAATAAGTTCGACGACATCGTCAATGTGAATCCAGGATACCCATTGCTCGCCGCTGCCGACCTTTCCTCCCATCATCAGTTTGAAAGGAAGAGCCATCAATGGCAAAGCCCCCTGACGGCCGAGGATCAAACCGAACCGTGCATAAACCGTGCGGACACCAAGTGTTTCGGCTTCTGCAGCAGCAGCTTCCCAATTCGCTGCCACTTTCGCCAGAAAATCATCGCCGGGTTCTTGCGTTTTTTCGGTAAACGCTTGTTCCGTGGACGTGCCGTAGTATCCCATTGCAGAACCATTGACCAGTACGCGCGGCTTATTAGGCATTTTCCGAAGGATACGGATCACCTCTTCGGTAGCGTGAAGTCGGCTGTTCATGATCGTTTGCTTTTTCTCCTCCGTCCAGTATCCGAATATCGAGTCACCGGCCAAATTGACAACCGCCTCCAGTGCAGGAAGTTCCGATTCTGGATGGTAGTCTTCATGCAGCCAGCCGACATATGTAATCGAATCGGTATTGCGATAGTTCTCCGGGTTTCGGGTTAATACATAGACGCGATGTCCTTTCTTGACGAGCTGTTTGGTAACATAACGACCGACAAAACCGGTTCCTCCCGTAATTGCCACGTTCATATTATTGCCTCCTTTTTTTGTATCGTTCAGCTTCCTCTATTATACAATGTTTGAAGATGTGTGTGACTTTCTTACGTGCTAAAATGGAGGGAGGAGGTGAGCCTCATTGGCAACCATATCCCGGATAACGACACAAAAGAAAAACAAACACCGTTATAATATTTTTCTTACCCAAAATAACAAAGAAGCATACGCCTTCAGCGTCGATGAAGATATCTTGATTTCCTTCCACCTTCGTAAAGGCATGGAGTTGGACGAGCCGACAATTGCGGCACTGATCGAAAAGGATAACATCCATAAGTCTTTTACCCTTGCTTTAAACTTTTTAAGCTATCGAATGCGGTCGAAGAAGGAAATCCATGATTATTTAGTCAAAAAAGAAGTGGAGCCTGAACAAATACCGGTAGTCATTGACCGCCTCGTTAGAGAAGGTTTTTTAGATGACCGGGAGTTTGCTGCTTCACTTGTCAGGACCCGGAAGAACACGACGAGCAAAGGGCCGTTGCTTGTCAAAAAAGAGCTTTTGGATAAAGGCGTGTCAGCCGCGATTACGGAAGAAGCTATAAAGCTTTATACGTATGAGGATCAGTTTGGAAAAGCCTTGAAATGGATGGAAAAGAAAATGAAAAACGATGGCAGGAAGTCGTTTCGGGAGCAGCTGCAAAATGTGCAGAAGACCTTGATGCAAAAAGGATTTACCGGCGATGTCATCAAAGATGTGCTCGCGGAAGTAGAGACTGACGAGGATAACGATGCCGAATGGCAGGCAGTTGTCTACCAGGGTGAGAAGCTTTTGCGTAAGTATGCCAAAAAAGACGAAGGGCTGCAACTGAAGCAAAAACTGAAGGCTGCACTATACCGGAAGGGCTTTGGATTCGAAGAGATAGACCGTTTTATAGAAGAGTACGTGGAAGAAGCAGAATAAAAACCTGGCTGCACGATTGCTAAAGCTTTGTTGCGAGGTACAAAATTAAAATTTTGTGATCAACGGACATTGCGGTAAAATGGAAACAAGAATTACCAAAAGGCAACTTTGTCCGGGAGGTTATCAAAAGTGGAGAAGCGATACAGCGAATACACCGTGGAAGAACTTCGACAGGAAGTGGCTACACTGAAGGAAAAGGCGCAAAAAGCAGAACAACTGGGAAATGTGAGTGAATTCGCCATTCATGAACGGAAAATCCAAATGGCGATGGCATATATGATGAACCCGGAGGATTATGTTGCAGGGGAAACGTATGAACTGCAACAGGATCCGGGCCATACATTCAAAATAAGCTATATCAACGGCAGGTTTGCCTGGGGTAACCGGATTAACCTGTTAGGTGAAATGGTGGAAAAACAGGAAGCGATTCCGATTTCGATGTTAGGAAAAAAACTGGATTAAACCTAGAAAGGGGCAGTCCCTGCCGGATAGGCAGGGACTGTTCTATGTCAGCCTTTTTTCTTGAGGACGTCCATGATGATATCTTTTTGGCTTTTGCGGGTTTCGCCATTCACTTGCTGGCTTGCCCGTTTCGGATTTGCTCGTGGAGATTGAAAAGGATCCTGGTAGAGATTTTCGGCAAACGGCTTCCTTGCCATAGCTGTCTCCTCCTAGCGGTTAGCAGAATTTTTCATGCGTTCCTGTGGTTCGGTGTTGGTCGAGCCATCCGCCCGTTTAGGGCTGTAACGACCCTTGGCACGAGGTTTGCTGTCCATGCGCATATCAGGAAAACCATATTTTTTATTCCGCATTTTCCTACCCTCCCGACAATCCATTTCGCGCTGTCTAAAGACTGCACATTCCTAGTTTCTACGTTACCAAGCAGGTTATGTGGTACAATAATTACCGATACGTAAGCATCGTTGATGTGCAACGTTCGCGATTCTCTTTTATAAAGGGTGAGTAACATGCAGGAACGGTTTGAGCGGCTAGCGGAACGACTTGCCGAAAAAAATCAGCAATTGAGCAGTGACGAAGCAAGAACTTGGGTGGAACTGCTCTGGGAGGACTTTGACACCACACGGGCTAAGGCCGGTGAAAAGTACCAGGGAAAAGACGTCACTGAACAGATCGTCTTGCGCTGGATCGATCAGTATGGTCCGAGGCTGCACGAATTTCTGTCCAATAATCCAAAGTATAAGCGCATGTTCGAGCGCAAAAACAATAAGGAAGAAAAATAAAGGCTGGTGCCCGTTACAGGGCTCCCAGCCTTCCGTTTTTCCTATTCTTGTCTTATCAGTTGAACGGAGAAGGGGAATCCTCGATAACCAGTTTTCTCTGCAATTTTTTCTCCGAGAAAATCCAGCCGGTGTAAGAGGTCATAATCCGATGGTTGTCGTCGATTTGCACGACGGCCACAAACGAATAATGCCCATTGGAACGATAACGTAAATCAATGAACCGCACTTCGGTAAAGTCATCAAAATAGTTAATTTCCCAGCGGTACACAGGGGAAAAAGACAGAAATGCGGAAATATTTTTGTCTTTTAGTGCCATATCTGTCAATTCCTCTTCCGGCAGCGGCTTTTTTTCGAATTCGTCGATAAAGTGGATATGGCCGTTTTCGGCTCTTCCCACATAGTAGCGGTCTTTTGCCGTCACGGCAATTCGCCAGACGTTTTGTTTCATCGTTGGGGAAGTGACAATTTGTTCTACTTCCGGAATATGCCGCTTGACCTTCTTGACGATTTCCCGTTTGTCGATATACCGTTTGATATAATAAAGAAAAATGACAAAATAGATTAACAGCCACGTATAACCGGGGTTTGCACCTAAAATCCAGGCTACAATGCCGATGATGTGCATCACAAAAATATACGGATCGAATGTATTAATAAATCCATAGGCGACCCATCTCCGAGTGAACGGTCGATAGGCCTGGGTGCCGTATGCATTAAAGACATCGACCAGAACATGAAGGATGACGGCCAAAAAGGTCCACATCCATAAATGCAGAAAGCTTACTTCCGGGACAAACACATGGATCAGGCCTGCAATGGCAACTCCCCAAAACAGGACTGCAGGGATTGAATGAGTAGCCCCTCTGTGATGACGTATATAAACAGCGTTATTTCGCAGCTTTAGTATGGTGTCGGAATCGGGTGCTTGTGACCCGACTAATGTGCCAATCATGACGGCACTGTATAAAGTGGGATCTTGTTGTACGGCCGGATCTAGCGTGGCCAGGCCGCCGAGAGCAACCCCCATAACGATGTGGGTCCCAGTATCCATCCAATACGGCCCTCCTTTAGTTATGCATAGTATAAGCAGCTAGTAGGTGCTGCAGAAATGATCTTAATGAAGCAGGTTCCCTGCTTTCGTGTTTAGCCATCGATTGTACTGGTAACGAAGGGCAAGTATTTGAAACCCGGGTGTTCATAACACCAGGTTAGCCCCCGTTTGCGGACGGCAGTGATTACTTGTCCTGCTTTTGTACGATGCAAGCTTCACCTATTCGCAACAATCTCTTTGTTAAATCTTACTTATTCACGGTCTTGCCCGTGCTAATTATATTGTACCACGAAGGATGAGAAACAATGAAAAACGAACAAGTCGCAGAAATCACCCAGGATTTCGATTCAGCTGGATTTCAAGCAGATTTAATCGACTGGTTTTATCAGGAACAACGACAGCTCCCCTGGCGTGAAGATAAAGACCCTTACAAAGTATGGGTATCCGAAATTATGCTTCAGCAAACCAAGGTTGATACCGTCATCCCTTACTTCCAACGCTTTATGGAAAAATTCCCGACGCTTAATCATTTGGCAGAAGCAGACGAGCAGGAAGTACTGAAAACGTGGGAAGGTCTAGGTTACTATTCCCGAGCCCGGAACCTGCAAAACGCTGTAAGGGAAGTCGCATCGTCATACGCGAGCAAGGTTCCGGAAGATCCGAAGCAGCTAGGAGCCTTAAAAGGTGTCGGACCCTATACAAAAGGGGCGATTCTCAGCATTGCCTATGACCAGCCTGAGCCGGCTGTCGACGGCAATGTCATGCGTGTTTTGTCAAGGATACTCTTGATCGACGAAGATATTGCCAAACCGAAAACAAGAAAAATATTTGAATCTGCCGTAAAAGCTATTATTTCCCATCAAGATCCGTCGGCATTCAACCAGGGTCTCATGGAACTGGGGGCGCTTGTCTGCACTCCGACTACGCCATCATGCATGCTCTGTCCTGTCCAGGAACACTGCCGGGCTTTCACTGAAGGCATCCAACAGGATTTGCCGGTGAAAACAAAAGCGAAAAAACAGAAGCGGGTAAGTTACTTTGCTTTTTTATTAAAAGATGAACAAGGTAATTACTTAATTGAACAGCGTCCGGAAACCGGTTTGTTGGCCAATTTGTGGCAATTTCCGATGGCTCCGCTTGCAGAAACCGATGAGGAACATGCTGCCCAGTGGTTCCGGCAGGTTTACGGCATTGAAATAAGTATTGAAAGTCAGCTTGATCAAATCAAGCATGTTTTTTCCCATCTTATTTGGAATGTTCTGGTGATGGAAGCAACGGTTATTGGAGGCAGTCTGACAAACGGTTCCGGCAGGTTTGTTAAACCGGCAGAATTGGAGCAGTATCCATTTCCGGTTTCCCACCAAAAAATGCTGAAGCATCTCGGATAATGGTCGTTGGCTTATTTTAAGATGTTTAAGACGTTTTTATTCCCGAATGGAAGTTTTTGGACCAACTGGATAAGTTTCTTGCCGCTTTCTCTTGGATAACATCCCGCCTATTGGAGAAATTAATTGGTGCGGAGGTGATATGAGATGGCTAAAAACAATAACCCAAGCCAAACTAACGCTCAAGAAGTAAGACGTCAAAATCAAAAGTCTGCACAAGGTCAACAATTTGGGACAGAGTTTGCTTCTGAAACTGATGCTCAGCAAGTAAGAAAGCAAAACCAAAAAGCTGCTCGCGGCCAAGCTACTCAAGCTGGTCAAGCAGGCCAATTTGGTACAGAATTCGCTTCTGAAACTGACGCTCAGCAAGTAAGAAAGCAAAATCAAAAATCTGCTCGCGGCGCTCAAGCCGGTCAAGCTGGTCAATTCGGTACAGAATTCGCTTCTGAAACCGATGCTCAGACAGTGAGACAGCAGAACCAAAAATCTCAAGCTCGTAAGAAATAACGTATGACCCCCGAATAAAGATACAAAAGGAGCTCTCTCACCCGTTGAGAGCTCCTTTTGTTTTTGATCGGAAATATACGTATCTAACTGCGTTCCATGAAACCTTCATAGAGTTCGCCCTACCTGTATGGATAAACTTCGCTGCCCTGTAGTCTATCATTTCCATTTAGAAATTATTATCGTTATAATTGGATTAGTAACCACAAAATACTCTTTAAAAAAAGAAAGGAAGATAGGATGGCTGGCCCGCAACCTGGTACGAAGATGCAAATACAAAGTTATAAGCACAATGGCCAGCTCCATCGCGTTTGGGAGAGCAGTACAGTGTTAAAGGGCACGCAAAACGTAGTGATAGGAGCTAACGATCGAACTCTGGTCACGGAAAGCGACGGACGGACATGGGTAACCAGAGAGCCTGCAATCTGTTATTTTCATTCCAAGTATTGGTTTAATGTAATTGGTATGCTGCGCAATGATGGTATTTATTATTACTGCAATATCAGCTCGCCGTTCGTCTTTGATGAAGAAGCGTTGAAGTACATCGATTATGATCTGGATATCAAGGTGTTTCCGGATATGACATTTAACTTGCTGGATGAAGACGAATACGAGCAGCATAAACGGGAAATGAATTACCCAAAGGTTGTCGACCGGATTTTGTGGAACCATGTTGAATATCTCATGCATTGGATCAGGCAGAGACAGGGCCCGTTTTCGCCCGAGTTCGTCGATCAGTGGTACGAACGGTATTTAACCTACCGATAGGCTTTGTTTGAAAAACAGGAATAAGTTTAAAAATCCTTGTCACCGATTCGGGCGGCAAGGTTTTTCTTGCGTTTCCGTAAGAAGCGTTTTGTGCATCTGTCGAGACCGTAACCTTGGGATGGGAAAATGAAGCATTCTTTCAGCATGAGTACAGGTTTTCTATAAGAAATAAGGATATGCTGGCAGCCTCTCTTCCGCGCTTAAAAGGTATAAGCAGCTTAAAGGGCGAGTGTGACGGGAGCCATTCGGACAAAAGGCGTTTGATTCTGCGGATGCAGGTTAAAGATATACAAGATAGAGCAACAGTGAGAGAGGTGAACACCTTGGACAGTATAAAAAGGTACATGGCATTTGTCTGGCCATATAAATGGAGAATAATATGGACGGTGCTCATCGGGATTGTGAAATTCGGAATCCCGCTTTTGATGCCATTGATTGTAAAGTATGTCATCGACAACATCATCGGTGCCGACGATTTGACCAATTCGGAGAAACTTTCCGAATTGCTATGGCTCATGGGTGGAGCATTTGTCATCTTTCTGGTGGCCCGGCCGCCGATTGAGTATTTACGGCAGTATCTGGCCCAGTGGACAGGAAACAAAATTTTGTATGATATACGTGATAAGCTGTTTGACCACATTCAGCGGTTGAGTTTGCGCTTTTACTCGCAGACGAAAACAGGGGAAATTATTTCGCGGGTTATTCATGATGTCGAACAGACGAAGAACTTCGTCATGACAGGATTAATGAATATTTGGCTGGACATGATCACGATTTTGATCGCGATTGCCATCATGCTGACAATGAATGTGTGGCTCACGCTTGTAGCAGTGGCATTGTTTCCTTTTTACGGCTTCGCAGTCAAACTGTTTTACGGCCGACTTCGCAGCTTGACCCGGGACCGTTCCCAGGCCCTAGCGCAAGTACAAGGGCATCTGCATGAACGGGTACAGGGTATGCCGGTGACGAGAAGCTTTGCGCTTGAAGATTACGAACAGGAACAGTTCGACCAGCAAAACGCTAACTTCCTGGATAAAGCACTCCAGCATACTTCCTGGAACGCGAAAACTTTTGCGGTGACCAATACGATCACTGATTTGGCACCGCTACTGGTTATCGGATTTGCCGGATATTTTGCGATAACCGGCAATCTTAGCGTCGGTACGATAGCCGCTTTTGTTGGTTACATGGATCGGGTATATAGTCCGCTCCGCAGATTGATCAGCTCTTCAACCGTGCTTGTGCAGTCGATTGCGTCGATGGACCGGGTGTTTGAATTCATGGATGAAGATTATGATATTGTCGACAAACCGGATGCCAAGAAGTTGAAGGAAGTACATGGACATGTGGAATTCGACCATGTGCAATTCAGATATACCGATGAAGAAGAACTTGTCCTGCACGATGTTTCTCTTGATGTCAAAAAAGGAGAAACCGTTGCGTTTGTCGGGATGAGCGGCGGAGGAAAATCGACGATGATCAGTTTGATACCGCGTTTTTACGATGTTACCGGAGGCAGCATCAAAATCGACGGGACCGATATCCGTGATGTCGTAGCCCGCTCGCTTAGGGACAAAATCGGCATGGTATTACAGGATAATATTTTGTTCAGTGAGTCGATTTCCATGAACATCCGTATGGGAAATCCTTATGCAAGCGATGAAGAGGTGATTCGTGCAGCCAAGGCAGCAAATGCCCATGAATTCATTATGGGGCTTTCCGATGGATATAACACCATGGTCGGCGAACGGGGAGTCAAGCTTTCCGGTGGGCAGAAGCAGCGGATTGCCATTGCAAGGGTATTTTTGAAAAACCCGCCAATCCTGATATTGGATGAAGCGACTTCTGCGCTAGACTTAGAAAGCGAGCACCTGATACAGGAGGCGCTTGAAAAATTGGCAGCCAACCGGACGACATTTATCGTCGCCCACCGGCTGTCGACCATAACCCACGCCGATCGTATCGTTTTGATTGAAAACGGAGAAATCAAGGAAGAAGGCTCCCACCATGAGCTGATGAATTTGAAAGGCAGTTACTACAATCTTTATCAGGTACAGCAGCTGGACGATTCGACAACGGAATATTTGGGGACATAAAAACGAGGCAGGGATTCTAGTCCCTGCCTCTGTTTTTGTTTTCGGAAGCAATCGTTAATTGTTCATCCTGATGATATTGCTGATAACTCTTCAATAGCCTGCGCAGGTGCTTCAATTCATGATGGTATTCCATCAGCTGGGATGCCAGGGGCAGTAAAATCAGCCGGTCTGCTCCATCCTCGTCCTGGTATACATGTATGAGGGTTTCGACAAGTCGAAGGAGATCCGGCTCACTGATCAGCCGTAATGTTTCTTTGTGGTCTTTGCGTATCCGGCCCATCGAACTTAAAATCAGTTTTTCATGGGAGTGAATGACTTTATCGAGCTCCTGTACGAGCGCATCCTGGAATTTCTTCGGAATGCTTTCGATTTTTTCGTCCAGCCGGTTGAAGGCTTTCAGTACGTCGAATGATTTCTTCGTACAGGCAATCAACTGACGGAAAACAATCAGCTTCCTGGCCTTGCTGTATTGATTCTTTTTAAGATAAGTCCGTTCCTCGGCATAAAAAATATAGGTTTGATCGATGTAGCGGATTTCATCCTGGATTCGTTCGATTTCCCCTTTGAGTGCCGGCTCGTCTGATAAATGCCGGGTCGTGACCCGCAGCCACTGCAAAATATCGGAGGTGGTTCTGTCGATTTTTTGAAACAGCTTTGTTTCGTACTTCGGCGGCAGGAAAAACAAATTAACGACGAATGCCGCTAAAATCCCGAGCGTCAAAGAAGAGAAACGCATCATGGCGAAGGTGATAAATTCCATCTCGGTTGATTCCATGATGGCGATGACAGCGACAACGGAAAGCATCATCGTTGATTGGTTCATGTTCAATTTGATACACATTCCGATTACGAGGATGGTCGTAAAACCGATCACGAACGGATCGTTTCCCAAGGTCAGGACGATGATGATCGCTGTGACTGCCCCGATGATATTGGCCTGAATTTGTTCGACGATGGATTGAAATGAGCGATAGATAGACGGCTGTACCGCGAAGACCGCTGCAATCCCGGCAAAAATCGGAGTTGGGATCCCGACAAGGGTGGCGATATATAAAGAAATGGCGACCGCCAGGCCGGTTTTCAGCATGCGTGCTCCGAGTTTCATAGATTTCTTCCTCCCAAATTTCTCTGTCTAGGTAAAGTATAGCGCAGCTGCAAGCATTTTGTTATCTTTACGTTCGTTTTTTGAACACCTACCACCATTCTATTCTCCGGCATAGGAAAAATGAAAGTTGTCTTGGGCAAAAGAAAAAAGGAGCCTCTGCCGGAGTGGCAGAGACCCAAGGCTTTCATGCTTTGGAAGGGAAGTCAAACAAACTGACAAAAGCACGAATGATTGAAAATCATAAAAATTTTCACCTTTATTTTAGCATAAGAGGCAGACCACAATCAACTAAATATTCAAAATATTGCATAAAAATAAATTGTGTCCATTTTTAATGCAATTTATCCCTAGTCAGGGAAAGATAGGAAAAAGCTTCCGGAAATCCGGAAGCTTTTAGTTGAAACCTATTTCGTGCTCATCTGGTCAAATGCATGCTTCACCGCATCCAATGTTTGCTCGATGTCTTCTTCGGTATGCTCGGTGGTCAGGAACCAGGCTTCGTATTTTGAAGGTGCCAGGTTGATTCCCTGCTCAAGCATCAACTTAAAGAACTTGGCAAACAGGTCGCCATCCGTATTTTCGGCGTCCTCGTAATTTTCTACCTGCTTATCGGTAAAGAAGACAGTCAATGCCCCCATCAACCGGTTAATGGTTACCGGGATATTGTACTCACGGGCATACGTGAGAATTCCCTGTTCCAGTTTTTCTCCCAGCATGTCCATTTGCTGGTAGATACCAGGTTGGCTAAGCACTTCCAGACAGGCAATTCCGGCCGACATGGATGCCGGGTTACCCGCCATTGTTCCTGCCTGGTAAGCAGGTCCTAGCGGAGCTACCTGCTCCATGATATCCTTGCGTCCGCCATAAGCGCCGATCGGCAGACCGCCACCGATGATTTTACCCATCGCCGTCATATCCGGTTCCACATCCAGTACCTGCTGGGCACTTCCGTAGGTGAACCGGAACGCCGTAATGACTTCATCGTAAATGACGAGCGCTCCTGCATTATGGGTGACTTCGTTGACTTCTTCCAGGAAGCCTGGTTTTGGTTCGACAATCCCGAAGTTTCCGACAATCGGTTCGACAAGGACCGCTGCGACTTCGTCGCCCCAATGGCGGATTGCTTCTTTATAAGCATCAATGTCATTGAACGGAACCGTGATCACGTCCTGCGCAATCGCCTTTGGAACTCCTGCTGAATCCGGTGTGCCAAGAGTGGAAGGTCCGGACCCAGCCTGTACAAGTACCGGATCGGAATGTCCGTGGTAACTGCCTGCAAACTTGACGATTTTATTCCGGTTCGTGTAAGCCCTGGCGACGCGAATCGTCGTCATGACTGCTTCGGTACCCGAATTGACGAAGCGGACCTTTTCCAATGAAGGGATTGCTTCCTTCAGCATTTTGGCGAATTTATTTTCCAAAGCGGTAGGTGTTCCGTATAAAACACCATTCTGTGCTGCCCTGGTAATTGCTTCGGTAATGTGGGGATGGGCATGACCGGTGATGATCGGACCGTAAGCGGCCAGATAATCGATGTATTTGTTGCCGTCGACGTCCCAGAAGTAAGCCCCCTGGCCGCGTTCCATGTAGACCGGGGTGCCGCCTCCGACTCCTTTGTACGCACGGGAAGGGGAATTGACCCCGCCGACGATATGTTCCTTCGCTTCTGTATGTAATTGTTTCGACTTTTCAATGTTCATCGCGAAACCTCCATGTGTTGATAGAATCCTCTCTATTATAGCAATAAACGAAAACAACCCCCAAGCCTTGCGTCTGGCTGTTTGTCATAATCGGCAGGTGATCGGAATAAACAATAGGACAGAAGCTGCTAACGGAAGGGGGCGTTCGGATGACCTGGATCATTGCAGGACTGATAGTCTGGCTGCTTGCCGGCAGTCTCTATTCATTTATTTCTCACAAGTCCTACCAGCGCAGCTACTTTTCGTTTGAAATCTTTTATACAATGATCGTCCTGTATTTAGCCGTCATGCTGGGATTCGCTCTGTTGTATTTTGTTCTCTCGTTCAATGGGGTCGTACTGATCGAGGGAGATTCCCTGTCTAAGGTCGCCCCGTTGGAAGCGTTGGCCCATGCCCTCTATTTCAGCGGCGTCACCTTGATGACTGTCGGCTATGGCGATATCATCCCGGTCGGTATTGGGCGGGTGCTTGCCTTAACCGAAGCGCTTATCGGCTATATTCTGCCGGCGGCTTTTTTTCTTAAAGTCTGGCAGACGTCATTGGAAGAGAAAGAACAGAAGGAGAACATCACCTCATTGAAAAAACATCATCCTTTTCAGTAGAGGTTGCCGGAAGACTTCCTAATTAGCAGGCATAACTCCCTTTCAGGCGGGGTATAGAATCCTTACGGACCCGGAGAAGGAGTTGATGCAGTGTTTTCTCAAGTCATCCTAGCATTAATTATTATTTTTTTGGCAGGAAATCTCTATTATTTCTTCACAAACAAGTCGTTTAAAAAAAGTTATTTTAACAAGGCGCTGTTCTATAAACTGTTTATTGTGCTTACCGGCATTACGTTCGGTTTTGCGTTATTATATTACATGCTTTCCTTGAACGGCCCGGTGCTGGTATATGCCGATCCTGCCGGCAGCCAGCCGGCGGAGCATTCGTTCCGGACCTATCTTTATTTCAGCGGGGAAACGATTCTTTCCGTTGGTTATGGAGATATTGTACCGCTCGGTATCGCCAGACCGCTTTCGCTGATTGAAGCAGCCATTGGCGTCTTGCTGCCGACTGCTTATTTTATGCGGGCGTTTGGCAGCAATAAGCATGAAGACGATAATGATGATAAGGACGATGATAATTAGTTGTATCTTCCCCCTTCCTAGGCTATGCTGAAAATGGACATGTTTAGCCGGATCCAGAAGCATCCGGATTGTAATAACGTGGAAAAGGGGAGATATACATGACTACAGAAGTTGGGAAATTGGCACCTGACTTTTCGCTCAAGGCGAATACAGGGGAAACTGTCAAGCTGTCGGATTTTCAAGGGAAAAACGTCGTGCTTTATTTTTATCCAAAAGACAATACGCCTGGCTGCACGACAGAGGCATGTGACTTTCGCGACAATCATGAAAGCTTTGCCGAGCTGGATGCAGTCATTCTCGGTGTCAGCCCGGACTCCGAAGCAAGCCATCAGAAGTTTCGCGAAAAATACGACCTCCCGTTCCAGCTGCTCGTGGATGAAGAGCATAAAGTGGCGGAGACCTATGGCGTATGGAAGCTGAAAAAGAATTTTGGCAAGGAGTATATGGGGATCGAACGTTCCACGTTCATCATTGACAAAAAAGGAAATCTGCAAAAGGAATACCGCAAAGTCAAGGTGCAGGGGCATGTAGAGGAAGCGTTGAATTATATCAAAGAAAACTTGAACTGAAACAGAGCACTCGTCCGGCGGGCGGGTGCTTTTTCTGGACGAAGCTTTTACGGCAGGCTATGTTTTTACTCCTGCCTGCGACGGATAGCGTTTCAGACTGCTGGCTGTTTTTCGGGAGGAAAACAGGAAATGCCAACGGAACAGCGAATAAAACATTAAAGACGCCAAACAAAAGGGGAGCGAGAATATGAAAGATTCCAGACTAACAGAACTGGCAGAAGTACTGCTCACGCATTCATTGACACTCCAACCAGGAGAGAAAGTCTTGATTACCGGAAATACAAATTCCAAGCCATTGATCAAAGAGCTTGTCAAAAAGGCTTATCAGTTACAGGCATTCCCCTATCCGGAATTGGTGGACGATGAAATTCGGAGACTGCAAATCGAAGAGGCAGCCGAGGAACAATTATCGCTGCAGAACAAATGGGATTTGGAACGGTTCAAGGATATCGATGCCTTTATCCAAATCGTCGGGGAAGAGAACGACGCGGAATTCAGCACGGTTCCTTCTGAAAAGTGGGAATTGGCAGGACGCGTGCTCAAGCCTGCCAACGATTACCTGATCGACAACAAAAAATGGGTGCTGTTGAATTATCCGACCCCAGGTGCCGCGCAAAAAGCCGGCAAAACGTATGATGACTATTTCGATTATTTGCTGGACGTCTGCACGGTCGACTACAAACAAATGGAAGAGGCGCAATATCCGTTGAAAGAACTGATGGACAAAACCGACAAGGTGCGGATTACCGGAGAAGGAACCGACTTGACGTTTTCCATCAAAGGCATTCCGTCCGTCATGTGTTACGGGGAGCGGAATATTCCGGATGGTGAAGTATACACCGCTCCGGTAAAGGACAGTGTCAACGGCACGATCACCTATAACACGCCGTGCCCGTACCGTGGCGTCACGTTTCGTCATGTATCGCTGACCTTTAAAGATGGAAAGATTGTGGAAGCGACTGCCGACAAAACAGAAGAGCTGAACAAAATCCTCGATACGGATGAAGGGGCGCGCTATATCGGCGAATTCGCTCTCGGACTGAATCCGAAAATCACCGAGCCGATGGGAGATATTCTGTTTGACGAAAAAATCGCCGGCAGCTTGCACTTCACTCCGGGCGAAGCGTATGATGAAGCACCGAACGGCAATGAATCGTCGGTTCATTGGGACATGGTATTGATCCAGCGGCCTGAGTATGGCGGCGGGAATATTTATTTTGATGATGTCCTGATCCGGAAGGATGGCGAGTTTGTTCTTGATTCATTAAAAGGGTTGAATCCTGAAAATCTGTCCTGATGCCAGCATTTTTTTCTAAAGGTAGGCAAAGAAGCTATACAGGGGGGAAGGTTGCGGCATATCCTGTAGTATATTCTGAAACCTCCCCTATAATATAGAAGACCTTGAAAGCGCAGGGACCCGCCTTGCGCTATTTTTTTGCCGTTTGCCGGCTGCTTTTTCCTTTATTCGGGAAAGGGAAAGGGTATATCATAGAGGTAAATGGTGCAGGAGGGAACGCTATGAACATCGTATCATCCGCAGAAATTCCCCAGGATATGCAAAATCACTTTACGGCCACCTATCCATCTCATCAGTTCCGTTTTTGCAACGAGATGGAGGAAGCGAAGCAATATATCGGATCGGCTGACATCCTGCTTACCTATGGTGAGGATTTGACCGATGAACTGATCGATCAGGCTGCTTCGTTGAAATGGATCATGGTACTTTCAGCCGGAATTGATGAAATGCCGTTTCAAGCAATCAAGAAAAAGGGGATTATCGTAACCAATTCCCGGGGAATCCATAAAATACCGATGGCTGAGTATGCAATCGGCATGCTGTTGCAAGTTTGCCGGAACACGGAACTGTTCATTGACAGCCAGCGCAGTCATCAATGGGCTCGCGGCGAACGCGCAGGCCTCCGGGAAATCTCCAACAAAACGATGGTGATTGTCGGCGCCGGGGCGATTGGGCAGGAGGTGGCCCGTCTGGCCAAGGCGTTCCGCATGAAAACGATCGGCGTATCCCACAGTGGAACCGAAAGAAGCTATTTTGACGAAATGTACAAGCCGAAGGATCTGACATCCATATTATCCACTGCTGATTTCGTTGTATCGGTTTTACCGAGTACAAAGGAAACAAGAGGCTTTTTCCGCGAGGAGCATTTTGACAAAATGCGGCCATCCGCCATCTTTTTGAATATGGGACGCGGAGATGCCGTTGCCAGCGAGACGATCATCCATGCGCTCGACCGCGGCAAAATCGCCCATGCGATTCTCGACGTGTTCGAACAGGAGCCGCTGCCAGCGGATCATCCATTTTGGGATCATGAAAAAGTGACCATGACACCGCATGTTTCCGGTGCCTCCCCCGAATATTTGCCGAGGGCAATGGATATATTTGAAGAGAACCTGGAAAAATACGAAAGCGGTGAAACAGTGCTCGTCAACACCATCAATTTGGACAGGGGGTATTAGATGCGGATTTACACACGCTCAGGGGATAAAGGAAAAACCTCGCTGATTTACGGGAAACGAGTGCCGAAAAACGATATCAGGGTGGAAGCATACGGTACGTGTGATGAAGCCAATTCGATGATCGGTCTCGCTGCAAGCCATCTTGCGGAAGAAAACTGGTCCGGCAAAGAAAACTTTCTCCAGGTCCTCCATCGTATACAGACGATTTTATTTCATGTCGGTGCGGAGCTTGCCACTCCTCCCGATAAAGAAGTTACCTGGAAGTTGAAGGAAAGTCATATCGATGAACTGGAAAGGCAAATCGACGATTGGGACCAGCACCTGGAACCATTGAAAAACTTCATTCTTCCATCAGGAAAGCCGGGAGCTGCAGCCCTGCATACCGCAAGAACAGTGGTGAGAAGGGCGGAAAGGCTGGCGGTGGCCCTGGAAGACGAGCTGGAAAGTCCGCTTGTCCTGTCTTACTTGAACCGGCTGTCCGACTTTTTGTTTGTCGCGGCCCGCTTCGCCAACCAGCAGGCAGGAGGAGAAGAATTGCCGCTGCAGGCGGACGTGTAGTATACTTTTGCCCGCTGACTAATATACTTTTATTGACAGAATGTTTCTTATCCGGTTACACTATTTATAAGAATTATAAACTAATAATATTGATAGAATGAACTATCCATACAATCAAGTAATACAACTACCAGGAATGAATGACTTTACGGAAGCCATCATAAAGAATATAGCTTAGCGAAAGTGAGGTGCATGACGGTGTCTGAAGCACAACTTCAAGAAGCTGTCGGCCGGCTGAAAAACTCAGGCGTAAGAATTACACCACAGCGTCATGCGGTATTAGAATATTTATTAAATGCAGAGATTCATCCAACCGCTGATGACATATACAAGGCACTGGAAGGGAAATTCCCGAACATGAGTGTCGCCACCGTATATAACAACCTTCGTGTATTCCGCGAAATCGGACTGGTTCGGGAGTTGACCTACGGGGATTCCTCCAGCAGGTTCGATTGCAATACATCCGACCATTACCATGTTATTTGCGATTCCTGCGGCAAAATCGTCGATTTCCACTATCCGCGTCTTGACGAGGTCGAGTCACTGGCACAAAAAGTGACCGGGTTTGATGTAAGCCATCATCGAATGGAACTCTACGGAACTTGCGAAAACTGCAAAAAAACCACCCAGCACTAATACTGCAGCACCCTTACCATGCCGGTAGGGGTTTTCCTGTGCCTAAACGAAAAAGAGGCTGCCCTGCCGGACAGCCTCTTTTTTATGTGTATGATTGGATTTTTGTTTTAGTGATTCTTCTCTCGGTCTTGAGTCTTCCCTCTTTCAAGAGAATACTTTAGATGACCGGGTAACTCTTATTCGGAGTGGTTTGTTTGGTTCTTTAACTGTTTGCGGTATTCTTTCGAATTGTACTTTTCGTCGAATTCTTTCCCTTCCAGATTCTTGTCAATGGTCAATGGCTGATTGCAATGCATGCAGGCATCCACCCGTCCAAGCATCTTGGTCGGCTTGTTGCAGCTCGGGCAGACAATCTGGCGTGCTCTTGTAGACAGCATCCCAATCCAGAAGTAGACGACCGTACTAAATATGATACATAATAAACCGAGTATGAAAAAGATCGCCATCAGCCATTCGATTTTTTTCGTCAGGATGCCGAGGTACATGACCCCGAATCCGATAAAAATCAGACTTAAGGCAAACGTACGGATTTTATTGATTTTGTTGCTATAATTTAAAGCCACCGCTTTCCCTCCTTAACTCTACAAAGGGTAGTATAGCATAAAATTCCATGGAAAACTTGTCTTCCGAAAAAGGGTTTTTTACATATTTATCGAATTAGTTTCTATTCTCATTAATGGAGGAATATCATGAAAGACATTTTACGGCCGATTTACCAGGAACGAGCAAGCCAGGCAAACACACTAGGTGTTTTGATTATAGAAAAGAACAAACCGGTCAGTCCGGTTACCGATAATTTTGATGTTATTCTGCTGGTGATTGTCAATGAAGCGGACCAGCCTTGGTATGTGAAACACTACGAATTTGACAATAAAAAAGCGGCGATGCATATCGTCGACGAACAACTGCTTACTTACTGGATCGACACGAGCACCTACCGACGAGCTGTCGAGTGGGTGATTAATGGAAGAATCGTTTTTGACCGCAACGAGTATGTCGCCAGGTTAAAGGAAGAACTAAGCAGCTTCCCACAGGAAAAACGGGAATTGAAGATGGCGATGGAATTCGCTAAACTGACACGCAGCTACAGCGAGTCGAAGGACCTTTACCAAACAGAACAGTACCTCGACGCATATAGCAGGGTGATCCGGTCGCTTCATTATTTGGCACGGCTTGCAATCATCGAAAAAGGCTATCACCCGGAAGTGGTAGTTTGGAATCAAGTGAAGCGGATCGACATAGAAGTATATAAGTTATATGAAGAAATGATCAATAGTACGGAAGAAATCAAAAAGCGAGTAGAACTGATGCTTTTGGCATTGGAATTTGCGATCAGTACACGGGCGAAGAAATGTGCTGCCCATTTATTGGAGATTATGAGCAGCAAAACGGATGCGTGGACATTCGGGGAACTGAAAATCCATCCAGCCATCGAACCGTACGCACTCGATTTAAGTTCTATGCTGGAATACTTAACGGAAAAAGGTATAATTGAACCGATCCGGGAAGAAACTAAAGGAAAAATGATTTATCATCGGAAGTATCGACCCGCAACCAGTTAATAGAAGGAATCGCGTCATAGAACCATATAACCAGGAATATAACGGGCGGGAGAGCGGTGGAAACGGCATATTTATAAAAAACGATCATTTTTTTAAGAAAATGTATTGACGCTCTCTCGCCTGCATGGTATATTATTAGACGTCGCTTCGACAGAGGCGCAAAACAACAAAACAAGCCGAAAAAAGTTGTTGACTTTTCAAAAACGGCATGTTATAGTAAGTGAGTCGCTGTTTTTAACGGCAACACACAAATTTGATCTTTGAAAACTGAACAAAACAACCAGTATGTCAAGCAAGATATACAAGCTAGTTTTTTGAACGAGCAAGCAAGCTCACATTTTATGGAGAGTTTGATCTTGGCTCAGGACGAACGCTGGC
>NZ_LN611421.1 GCF_000821245.2 Virgibacillus senegalensis | reverse complement strand
ACCGCGACAAGGCTGGGTTTCAGCCTTGTAGAGGAATTGCTTATACAGCGAGGACCTGGGAGTCGGAGCTGGATTAAAACAAAAAGCGTCGCGGGCTTGGTCAGATGCGACACGCATAAGCCAGTCATCGAAAAGCCCTGCATTTATGGGCTTGTAGGGGAATGACTTATGACGCGAGCATCTAGCCCGCAGAGCTGGATTNGGGGCTAAACGTATCACCGAAGCTGCGGATTGTTCTTACGAACAATGGTAGGAGAGCGTTCTAAGTGCAGCGAAGTCAGACCGTGAGGACTGGTGGAGCGCTTAGAAGTGAGAATGCCGGTATGAGTAGCGAAAAAAGAGTGAGAATCTCTTTCACCGAAAGCCTAAGGTTTCCTGAGGAAGGCTCGTCCGCTCAGGGTTAGTCGGGACCTAAGCCGAGGCCGAAAGGCGTAGGCGATGGACAACAGGTGGATATTCCTGTACCACCTCCTTTCCGTTTGAACGACGGGGGGACGCAGAAGGATAAGGAATGCGCACTGCTGGTCATGTGCGTTCAAGCAGTAAGAGAGTCAGATAGGCAAATCCGTCTGGCAATCTCAAGCTGTGATGAGGAGGGAAAATAAGTACCGAAGTTCCTGATTTCACACTGCCAAGAAAAGCCTCTAGTGAGGAAAGAGGTGCCCGTACCGCAAACCGACACAGGTAGGCGAGGAGAGAATCCTAAGGTGATCGGGAGAACTCTCGTTAAGGAACTCGGCAAAATGACCCCGTAACTTCGGGAGAAGGGGTGCTTCTTTTGCGAGAAGCCGCAGTGAATAGGCCCAAGCGACTGTTTAGCAAAAACACAGGTCTCTGCGAAGCCGTAAGGCGAAGTATAGGGGCTGACACCTGCCCGGTGCTGGAAGGTTAAGGGGACGCGTTAGCCCTCGTGGCGAAGCGTTGAACCGAAGCCCCAGTAAACGGCGGCCGTAACTATAACGGTCCTAAGGTAGCGAAATTCCTTGTCGGGTAAGTTCCGACCCGCACGAAAGGTGCAACGACTTGGGCACTGTCTCAACGAGAGACCCGGTGAAATTATACTATGCGTGAAGATGCGCATTACCCGCGACAGGACGGAAAGACCCCGTGGAGCTTTACTGTAGCCTGATATTGAATGTTGGTACAGCTTGTACAGGATAGGTGGGAGCCTTAGAAACCGGAGCGCTAGCTTCGGTGGAGGCGCCGGTGGGATACCACCCTGGCTGTACGGACCTTCTAACCCAGGACCGTGATCCGGTCCGGAGACAGTGTCAGGTGGGCAGTTTGACTGGGGCGGTCGCCTCCCAAAGAGTAACGGAGGCGCCCAAAGGTTCCCTCAGAATGGTTGGAAATCATTCGCAGAGTGTAAAGGCAGAAGGGAGCTTGACTGCGAGACCTACAAGTCGAGCAGGGACGAAAGTCGGGCTTAGTGATCCGGCGGTGCCGTATGGAAGGGCCGTCGCTCAACGGATAAAAGCTACCCCGGGGATAACAGGCTTATCTCCCCCAAGAGTCCACATCGACGGGGAGGTTTGGCACCTCGATGTCGGCTCATCGCATCCTGGGGCTGTAGTCGGTCCCAAGGGTTGGGCTGTTCGCCCATTAAAGCGGTACGCGAGCTGGGTTCAGAACGTCGTGAGACAGTTCGGTCCCTATCCGTCGTGGGCGTTGGAAGTTTGAGAGGAGCTGTCCTTAGTACGAGAGGACCGGGATGGACACACCGCTGGTGTACCAGTTGTTCCGCCAGGAGCATAGCTGGGTAGCTACGTGTGGAAGGGATAAGTGCTGAAAGCATCTAAGCATGAAGCCCCCCTCTAGATGAGACTTCCCATCATTTCAAATGAGTAAGATCCCTCAGAGACGATGAGGTTGATAGGTCCGAGGTGGAAGCGTGGTGACACGTGCAGCTGACGGATACTAATCGATCGAGGACTTAACTTAAAACAAAAAGCGGAGACGACCGTTAAGGTCCGACTGGATAAGTAAGACCGCGACAAGGCTGGGTTTCAGCCTTGTAGAGGAATTGCTTATACAGCGAGGACCTGGGAGTCGGAGCTGGATTAAAACAAAAAGCGTCGCGGGCTTGGTCAGATGCGACACGCATAAGCCAGTCACCGAAAAGCCCTGCAATATGGGCTTGTAGGGGAATGACTTATGACGCGAGCATCTAGCCCGCAGAGCTGGATTAAAAAAACGTGTCAATGTTCATTGAATGTCTTCCCTCTTATCTAGTTTTGAAGGTACATCTTTCTTAAAAGCACCTAAAGGAAGTTCTGTTAAGACCGTTCACGTCCTGTGAACAACACAGAACGACCTGCATCCTGCAGGTCTGGTGGCAATAGCGGAGAGGTCACACCTGTTCCCATGCCGAACACAGAAGTTAAGCTCTCCAGCGCCCATGGTAGTTGGGGCTTTGCCCCTGCGAGAGTAGGACGCCGCCAGGCAAAACAGAAACACCCTTGAACGAGTAGTTCTCATTCAAGGGTGTTTTTTTGTGTATCTTTTTAAGGAAAACTGTAATCATAAATATGTGCTGCTCCCTTCAGCACCTTTCCTATCAATGTTTTTAAGGCAAAAAAAAGGCCACCCTGAGGTTGAAAGTTTAAGTCCGAGGGGGCGGGAGCACAAGGTACATTGTACTATTCTGTTAGAATAAATCCATTATTTACGGGCTGTCCAAATCGTCCAGCGATCTTTTTCATGAATACTTTCAGAGAGAAAGACAAGTTGTTTTTTTATGTAACCAACTAAAATCTCCATTTCTTTATTTGTGAGCTCATGAAGAATGGCACGACCTGTTCTGGCCTTTAGGTCTTGTTCCAAGCAATGTACCGAATTATAATGCTTGCGAGTCTCCCAGAAAATGGTCGAATCGACTTCAGAGAAACCAGATGTGTATAGAAACTGTTCCACATCTTTGGCTAAAGGCCTTCTATCGCGTTCAAAGGAAATCAGGTTGGGGAAAGCTTCAAAAAAATAACCGCGAATATGGTTCTTATTCCCTGGAAGCAAACAATCTTCCAATGTACGGTCCTGTATAAAGGCAATTCCGCCAGGCTTTAATAAGCGATGCATTTCTTCGAATAAAAGAGGAAGATCTGTTAGGTGATGAATAACTGCCCGGTTCAATATTAGGTCAAATTGTTCATCTTTCAATCCTGTGTCAGCAGCATCGCCCCAAATAAATGACGTATTCGCTTCATTTTTACAATACCTTCGAGCTGTTTTTAACATTTCCTCGGAAAAGTCCAAACCAACTATTTCCCTGGCACCCATTTGGGCTAATGCCTTTGTATAAATTCCACCGCCACACCCTAAGTCCAACACCCTTTTGCCTGCAATATCAACGTGTGACAATAAAAGATTTTCCCACAGCGGATCTACATCGCGATTCGTATAGGAGATCCTTAATGCTTTGGAATGAAAATCGACGGCCATAGAATCACCTCCAATAAACACAAACTTTCGACTATTATATAATTGGTTGGTAATAAAATCCATCCTACTTTATAATTAAAAATAGCAATGTACAAACAACACCTTCTCCATTTTTCATAGAATACAATATAATGAATTTCAGAGTTTGCGGTATATGTTTCGTTAGATTAGGAAAGACTAACCTAACGGAGGTGGAGAATGTGGAAAGCAATAGCAAGTTTGAAACATGCGGGATTTGCGGAGTGGAAAAACAGAAAGGTATTCATTTATACACGTTGTATATCTGCTGTGATTGTGAACAAAAAATCATCCATACAGAACCATCTGATGCGGCGTATCAGCATTACTTGGATAAATTGAAAAATATGAAACAAACAACCTTATATTCATAGATGAAAAGCTCTTATTCCATTGGGATAAGGGCTTATCTATTTTATGGAGCAGTAAAAGTGCGGGATGTTATACTGTAAAAAGCAAACGGTGGTTCGTGCCACACTCACTTCTTAGAAAATAGCCAATTCGAAAAAGGATGACGATAATGAACCAACAAATCACTCCGCTATTCGGAGCCTTGCAATCTTTTTCTCATCAACACCCGCTTTCTTTTCATGTACCGGGTCATAAAAACGGGGAGGTATTTGCCGATAAGGGATTAGAGAATTTTGCAGGCTTGCTTCCATTGGACGTAACGGAGCTAACCGGCTTGGATGACTTGCATGCACCGACGGGAATTATAAAAGAGGCACAGGACCTGGCAGCTGATTGGTTTGGTGCTGATGAAACATTTTTTCTGGTTGGCGGAAGCACAGCCGGAAATCTGGCTATGATGCTGACCGCGGCCGTGCTTGGCAGGAAGGTACTCGTCCAGCGTAATTGTCACAAATCTATTTTAAACGGTCTCGAGTTGAGTGGGGTAGAACCGGTTTTCGCTGCTCCGGCATACGATGATGAGGTTGACCGGTATACTGCTCCAGCGTTGGAAACCATGAAGCAGGCAATCGATCAGCATCCGGAGATAGGTGCAATTGTTCTGACATACCCGGATTATTTTGGTACATCCTTTGACCTGAAGGCAGTGGTAGAGATGGCCCATCAGCATCATATCGCCGTACTTGTGGATGAAGCTCACGGCGTCCACTTTTCCCTTTCTGAAAAGTTTCCGGTTTCTGCATTGGATGCAGGAGCAGACATAGTTGTTCAATCTGCCCATAAGATGGCGCCGGCGATGACCATGGCTTCCTTTCTGCATATCAAGTCAAGCATTATTGACAGAGCAGACGTAGCCCATTACCTGCAAATGATCCAATCGAGCAGTCCATCGTATCCCTTAATGGCGAGTCTCGATTTGGCACGTTACTATTTAGCTGGAGTCACGGAGAATAAACTGCAGTCTATCCTCGATAGTACAAACCGCTTGCGCATGGAGCTTTCCAGTGTCGAAGGTTGGAAAGTGGCAGAGATCAGAGAGGGAGTGGATGATCCGCTGAAAATCACGTTGCAAGTAGATAAATGCTGGACAGGCACTCAGGTGGCAAAACTTTTTGAGGAACAGGGGATTCATCCGGAACTTTCTACAGACAGCCACATTCTGTTTATTCATGGTCTAGCTCCTTTTCAGGAATGGGTTAGGCTGAAAACTGCCCTAGAAAAGATTTCTGGGCAATTAAAATTCCTTCCAAACCGTGATACAATAGGAAGTGTAAAGTTTGAACAACAGCAGGTCCAATCACTGGAATTTTCTTATCAGACGATGAATCGGATGAGGAAGGAGTTTCTGAATTGGACGAGAGCGGAAGGCGAAATAGCAGCTCAAGCGGTGATTCCTTATCCGCCAGGTATTCCATTGCTGTTAAAAGGAGAAAAAATAACCGCATCTCATATAAAGATGATAAACTATTTAATAAAACAAGGAATAAATTTTCAAAATCATCATATTGAACAAGGCATACATTGTCTGAGATAGATGCAGCATTAAAGGAGAATAGATGTGCGAGGATATTTTATAACGTTTGAAGGCGGTGAGGGAGCCGGAAAAACCTCGGTATTAAAGGAAGTAGAGAGAAAACTCAAGGCGGAGGGCTATCGGGTTACAGCGACACGCGAACCAGGAGGAATTGAGATAGCGGAAAAAATCAGGCAAATTATCTTGGAACCCTCTCATACTGCCATGGACGGAAAAACAGAAGCACTGCTGTACGCGGCGGCACGGCGTCAGCATTTAATCGAAAAAGTGCTTCCGGCTCTCGAACAAGGACAGACCGTTTTATGTGACCGGTTTGTTGACAGCAGCCTGGCTTATCAAGGATTTGCCAGGGGGCTTGGGATGGACGAAGTATACCAAATTAATCAGTTTGCCATCAGTGGCCAAATGCCTGATTTGACATTGTTTTTTGATATTAGTCCCGAAGTTGGTCTGCAACGGATCGCAGATAATGTTTCACGTGAAAAAAACCGGCTTGATTTAGAAAAACAACAATTCCATGAAAAAGTCTACCGGGCGTATCACATGCTTTTGGAAAAGTTTCCAGAGAGGATTTATCCGATAGATGCCGAGAAAGATTTAGATACCGTAACCGAAGAAGCTTATCGAAAAATTGTTTCTTTTTTACGATAAAGAGGAAAGATAGTATTCTACAAGCAAAGCGAGTAACGGAGTTGCAGGAAGGGTCTGGAACAGTTCGGAGAACGAGGTTGCTTGTTAAAAAATAGAATATTATAAACGTCAAAGGAGAGAAGAAAAATGAAGCTGATATTGGCAGTAGTCCAGGATAAGGATACCAACCGTCTGATGGATGCCCTGAGGGAAGGAAATTACAAAACGACGAAGTTATCTTCTACGGGGGGATTTCTGAAGGAAGGGAACACGACTCTTATGATCGGCTGTGATGATCAAGACGTCGATGAAGCTCTTGATATCATCCGTAACAATTGCAGCCAGCGTGAACAAATGGTGGCTCCGATTTCCCCGATGGGCGGAAATGCCGACTCTTACATTCCACGACCGATCGAAGTGGAAGTTGGCGGTGCGACTGTCTTTGTATTACCAGTGGAATCTTTCTTTCAATTTTAAGGTAAAAGAAGAGGAGAAGTAATGAAAATATCACAAGAGATGCGCTCGAAGTTGGAGACCTCTCCAAAAAATGTTCCCCAGGCAGTCAAGGGAAGCAAAAGTTTTGGAACGATGGTAGAATCACAAAGTCAAAAGCTGAAGGAAACGGAACTGCATAAATTGATGTCTGACTTGACCACACAGGGTGAAAGGCTGGGGCGTTCCCGGTCTTTCCGGGACTTGGCTAAATACAAGCGCATGGTAAAAAACTTTGTCAAAGAAGCTGTGCAATATGGTATGGAATTAAAACATTCACATAGTTGGAATATGGATGGAAACAACCGGAAGCTCACCACGGTGGAAAATATCGATAAAAAGCTGGTGGAGTTGACGGAAGGTGTACTGGAACAGGAAAAAAAGCCAATCGATATACTAGGTGTAATCGGTGAAATTAAAGGGTTGCTGGTTAATTTATATACTTGAAATCAGCAAGTTAGGATGAAAGTGGAATGAAAACATGGTCTGATATAGCTTCCATACAACCATTAGTGTCCAGGATGCTGACCAATAGTCTGGCAAAACAACGGGTTTCCCATGCTTATTTATTTCAGGGAGACCGGGGGACAGGAAAAAAAGCCATTAGCATGGTGCTGGCAAAAAGCATCTTTTGCCGTCATAAGAACGGCCATGAGCCATGTCAGCAATGCAAAGATTGTCAACGGATCGAATCCGGTAACCATCCTGATGTGCATTGGATTATACCGGACGGCCAATCCATCAAGAAAGAGCAAATCCTTCACTTACAAAAGGAGTTTACGTATACAGGTCTAGAATCGAATCAGAAGGTCTATATCATCGAAGACGCAGAAAAAATGACAGCCAATGCATCGAACCGGTTGTTGAAGTTTTTGGAAGAACCGAGTAAACAGACAACAGCGATGCTTCTCACTTCTAATAGCCAGGCCATCCTGCAGACAATTCGCTCGAGGTGCCAAATCATGGCGTTGAAACCTTTAAATGCTGCCAATCTACAGCGACAGTTGCAGGAGGAAGGGTTATCTCCTTCTAATGCGAGATTGATGTCCGCACTTACAAACAATATCACCGAAGCACTGGAAATCAGCCGTGATGACTGGTTTGCTAATGCCAGAAAGATAGTGGTACAATTGACTGAAGTACTCCAATCAAAACCGGATGAAGCCATGTTGTTCATCAATAACCAATGGATGCCTCATTTTAAAGAGAGACAACAGATGCAAAGAGGCCTGGATTTATTGTTGTTATGGTTTAAAGACATCGTTTACAGTTTTGTCGACAACGAGGATGCGGTCATTTTCATCAATGAAAAAGACAAGCTATCCCAAGCCTCGTTACATTGGTCGAAACAGGAAACGACCGATGCATTGCAGCGAATACTGGAGGCCAAAAGGAAATTGGAACAAAATGTGCATCCGGCTTTGGCAATGGAGCAGCTTACACTTCATTTGAAGAGGTGAATGACAGATGGTAGAAGTGATTGGCGTCCGTTTTAAAAAAGCGGGTAAAATATATTATTTTGATCCTGGCGAGAATATCATTTCCATAGACGATTACGTGATTGTAGAGACAGTCCGTGGAATTGAATTCGGCAAAGTGGTCATTTCCAACAAACGAGTGGATGAGGAAGATGTGGTACTTCCTTTGAAAAAAGTCATTCGTTTAGCCACTGACAAGGATAAGTTGACGGTGGTAGAAAACCAGGAAAGTTCAGAAGAGGCACACCGGATTTGTGAGCAAAAAATACGGGAACATAACCTTGATATGAACTTAGTCGAAGTCGAGTACACCTTTGACCGCAACAAAGTCATTTTTTATTTCACAGCAGACGGAAGGGTCGATTTCCGAAACCTTGTGAAGGACCTTGCTTCTGTTTTCAAAACCAGAATCGAATTGCGGCAAATCGGAGTACGGGATGAGGCAAAGCTGTTGGGCGGTGTTGGACCGTGCGGACGAATGCTTTGCTGTTCAACCTTCCTTGGGGACTTTGAACCAGTCTCGATCAAGATGGCAAAGGATCAGAACTTGTCGTTGAATCCGGCCAAAATCTCAGGTCTTTGCGGACGGTTGATGTGTTGCTTGAAATATGAAAACGATGAATATGAAACAGCAAAGAAAATCCTGCCTGACTTAGGGGAGAAAATCAATACCGGTTATGGCTCAGGAAAAGTTGTAGGACTGAATATTCTTGAACGTCTCGTCCAAATAGAAATTCCCGAAAAGGAAAGAGTAATTGAATATACAATCGATGAATTGATCGATGAGGGAGTTATATCTACGCAAGCCACGGAATGATGGGGTGGAAAGACGCGTGAATAAAAAAGAAGTATTTGAACAAGTCACAGATATGGAAGAGAAAATAGGGCAGCTTTATCAGCAGTTGGGGGATTTGAAAAATTACTTAGCCGAACTGCTGGAAGAAAATCATCGGCTTGCAGTGGAGAATCATCACTTACGCAACCGATTGGAAAGCAGTACCGAACAGGAAGAACAAAAGGAATCCGGTACAAGCGGCAGCTCAGAAGTACCAGTTGGAGAAGGTTATGATAATTTAGCGCGTTTGTACGAGGAAGGGTTTCATATTTGCAACGTTCATTTTGGCAGTCCGCGCCAGGATGAAGACTGCTTGTTTTGCTTGTTATTTCTTAATAAAAGCAAATAAATGCGGCCGGACGTCGCATGATCGGCACAGGACTGAATTCAAGGGAATTTTCTTTGATTCAGTCCTTCTTTTTGGCTCTACAATATTTGTTGGGGTTTTAGAAAAATTCCGCATAAAAAATACACACAAGCTCCTATCTCTACTACACTTGAATTGACCAAGAAACAAGCAAATAGGAGTTGTGTGTACATGCATTCTAACATGACATTACCCGGATTAGAAAGTGTTTCTATCAAGAAAGTAGAAGAGGTGGAGGGAGCTTACCACATGGAGGTGGAGATGCCCAGGCAGGCGCAAACCTGTCCGGCGTGTGGTAACCAGACTTCCCGCGTTCATGATTACCGAATACAGAAAATCCAGCACTTAAAGGTATTTGAACGAACCACCTATTTGTTTTACCGCAAACGACGCTATGCCTGTTCCTGTGGTAAACGATTCGCAGAAGCCAATCCGATGGTGGACCGTTATCAGCGTCATTCAAGAGAGTGGAACCAGGCACTTGGCCTTCGGGTGATCCAGGGGATGAACTTCAAGGATACCGCTGCGCAGTTCCGTACCTCACAAGCTACAGCCATTCGCCGGTTCGATCAGGTGGCCACACCAGAACTTCAAGAGGTGGAAGAGCTTCCAGAAGTGATTGCGATTGATGAATATAAAGGCGATACCAATGCGGGGAAATACCAGGTCATCATTGGCGATGGAGAGACCGGAAATCCAATAGATATCCTGCCTGATCGATCCGTCAAAACCGTCAAGCAGTACCTTCGGGAAAAAGGGGGTAATGTCCGGAAGGTCATCATGGACATGAGCTATAGTTTTAAGTCAGCTGTCCGGAAGGCGGTGGGAAGCCCCATCATTGTGGCCGATCGTTTCCATTTTTGTCGGTATATTTATTGGGCTTTGGAAAAGGTGCGCAGGCGAGTCCAAAAGAACTTCCATGAATACGACCGGAAAAAGTGTAAACGGATGAAACATATCTTTTACAAGAAGCAGGAGGAACTAACCGAGAAGCAGCGCTGGTATCTGAACCGATACCTCGATCTATCGGATGAACTACGAGTCGCCTATAAGCTGAAAGAGGCTTTTCGCAGCTGGTTTGAAGAGGCAAAAGCAATGGGGAAAACCGATATTGGCTATGTAAAACAACGATTGTATCAGTATTATGACCGAGTGAAGCAAAGTGGTATGGAAGAATATCTACAAGCGATTGGCACCTTGAAGAATTGGCAGACAGAGATTCTGAATAGCTTTGCGCTCGATTATAGCAATGGGTTTATTGAAGGATTGAACAACCAAACGAAAGTCATCAAACGGAATGCTTTTGGGTTTCGTCGTTACGATCGCTTAAGAACGAAAGTGTTATTACATCATCAACTGAAGGAATTCAGGGGCTTTCAAGTGGGTTAAGGAGTAGGAGCAAATTTCTCCCACCCCAACATTTGACGTAGAACCTTCTTTTTAGTCCGCGCCCGTTTAAAAAGCGGATGACGATGGGCAATTTGGAAAGAGAAGAAAGGATTTGGAACCGTGGAAGATGTTGAATTGAAAACAGGAGAACGGCTTGATTATTTACTGGCAGAAGAAAAAATGAAAATCATTCAGAGTCCGGAAGTTTTTGCTTTCTCACTGGACGCTGTGTTGCTGGCCGATTTCACTTATGTACCGGTCAAGCAGGGGAACATTCTCGACTTGTGTACGGGAAACGGAGTAATTCCTTTATTGCTGAGCAGACGGTCCCGGGCACATATCACCGGGGTGGAGATACAGGAACGGCTGTATGATATGGCAAATCGGAATGTAACCATCAACGAGTTGAACGACCAAATCGACATGGTGCATGGGGATTTAAAAGATATGCCGTCTAAGTTCGGAAACGGACCATTTGACTTGGTTACTTGCAATCCCCCTTATTTTCAAACACCTAAGAAGAAGGAACAAAATAGCAATGAATACTTGACCATTGCCAGGCATGAAATCTATTGTACGCTGGAAGATGTAGTGTCGGCGTGCAGTAAATTGGTCAGACCTGGCGGGAAAGTGGCCATGGTGCACCGGCCGGGCCGTCTCGTTGATTTGCTGACGTTGTTTCGTAAGTATAAAATCGAGCCGAAGAAAATACGATTTGTTTATCCGAAAGCAGGAAAAGAAGCCAATATTCTATTAATTGAGGGCACCCGTGATGGAAAACCGGATTTAAAGATGCTTCCCCCTCTCTATGCATTTGATGATCAAGGAAATTATACAACAGAACTTGAGGAAATCTTGTATGGGAAACAAAAATAAAGATGTCGTTTACATGCTCGAATGTAAGGACGGTACGTTATACACCGGTTATACCAACAATTTGGAAAGGCGCATTGCTATGCATGAGAACGGCAAAGGGGCTAAATATACGAGGGGCAGGGGACCGTTTCGGCTTGTATACTGCCAGTCTTTTTCCACGAAGGAAGAAGCGATGCATGAAGAATACCGGATCAAACAGCTTTCTCGTAAACAAAAGGATAAACTGATTAAATCTTTTACAGAAGGGCATGATGGGAAATGAACATACAGAGCAGCTTTCAAGGCTCTTTTTCGAGCGGGACCCTTTCCCTGGTTCCAACACCTATCGGCAATCTTGATGATATTACGCTGCGTGCCTTGCAAACATTGAAGACAGCGGATTATATTGCAGCGGAAGATACAAGAAATACAAAAAAACTGATGAATCACTTCTCGATAGATAAACCGCTAATCAGTTACCATGAACATAATAAACAGGCAAGGGAAGCGGAATTACTGGAAAAACTGCAGGACGGGAAAGACATCGCACTGGTAAGCGATGCCGGAATGCCTGCCATCTCAGACCCTGGTTTTGAAATGGTGCAGGCAGCCTTGGAACAAGAATTGCCCGTTGTCGTACTACCTGGAGCCAATGCGGCAATATGTGCTTTAGTGGGTTCAGGCCTTTCGCCGCGGGAGTTTTATTTTTATGGTTTTTTGCCCCGTAAGAAAAAGGAAAGAGAAGCAGTGCTTATCGAGTTGAAAAACATCAGAGCTACCTTGTTGTTTTATGAATCGCCTCATCGGCTGAAAGAAACGCTGAAATCGATCTGCGACCAATTTGGAAATCGCAGGGTTTCTCTGGCGAGAGAACTGACGAAACGATATGAAGAATATGTACGCGGTTCAGCGGAGGAAGTGTTGCAATGGGCGGAAGAGCAGCAGATTAAAGGGGAGTTTTGCATTGTAGTCGAAGGCAGTACCGAAACTGTCGGGGAAGAGCATTATTGGTGGGAAAGCATGACGATGAAAGAGCACGTCGAATACTACATAGACCAAGGAGAAAGCAGCAAGGATGCAATCAAAAAAACCGCAGTAGACAGAAAGAAGCCGAAACGCGAAGTTTATCAGGCTTTTCATGTCGAATGAAAACCGGCCTCTATGTCTAACATAGAGGCCGGATATCTATTACTTATCCAAACGGGATTGTATTTCTTTCAACAGTTCTTGTGCACCTTCGGGGCTTAGAACCAGCTTGCCGTTAGCCAATGACAGGTTATCATCGGAGATTTCACCGGTGATGTGGCAAGTCATGTTTGGCTTGTATTTCTTCAGGATAATGCGGTCATCATCCACATAAATCTCCAAGGCATCTTTTTCATTGATGCCAAGTGTGCGGCGAAGCTCGATAGGAATGACGACACGGCCTAATTCATCCACCTTACGGACGATTCCAGTAGATTTCATAAAATTTTCTCCCCTCATTTCGTCAGAATTCGACATCTGTTTAGCATTAGCGTACCAGTGATTTACATAAGTGTCAATTAATTTTTTCTAGAAAATGACTATTTTGTCCAAATACTAATATATTCCCCTTTTTTAAGGAAAACAAATAGGCGGTTGGACTGATAAATAAACCAAAAATCACATGTAGAAACCAAATTTCCACTTTTATAATTCGACATAATTCGACAAGCGGCTACCTGCCATTCGACAAAAATGGATGAAGACTTTTCCTAGAATGAAGCATGGATAAAGGAAACTACTTCCCGGTACGATGTTCATAATGGAAAAAATCCTGTAAAATAGTCTACAATGTAAGAATAATGGTTTTCATTTATTTATTCGGTAAAACCTCGAGCGGTATGGTGGTTCGAAGGTAATACCATTGAAAATAATGAAGAAAGTTTGAAAAGAGGAGGTTCCCCGGATGACAAGGGAAAAGAAGACTTTTTATATTACGACGCCGATCTACTATCCAAGCGGAAACTTACACATAGGACATGCTTATACGACAGTAGCCGGAGATGCAATGGCAAGGTATAAGCGGCTGCGTGGGTTTGATGTCATGTATTTGACTGGAACGGATGAGCATGGCCAGAAAATCCAGAAAAAAGCTGATGAAAAAGGGGTTTCCCCTCAAGAATATGTGGATGAAATAGTCAGCGGCATTAAAGATTTATGGAAACGGCTTGATATTTCCTATGTCGATTTTATTCGAACTACGGAAAATCGGCATAAACAAACGGTGGAGAAGATTTTTGCCCGGCTGTTGGAACAAGGGGATATCTATTTAGATGAGTACGAAGGCTGGTACTGTACTTCCTGCGAATCTTTCTTTACCGAGAGGCAGCTGGATGACGGACACTGCCCGGACTGCGGTGGCCCGGTGGAAAAGGTAAAAGAGGAATCTTACTTTTTCAAAATGAGTAAATACGTCGACAGGCTGCTGGCATATTATGAAGAAAATCCTGATTTCATCCAGCCTGCGAGCCGGAAAAATGAGATGATCAATAATTTTATTAAACCAGGTTTAGAAGACTTGGCAGTTTCGAGAACTACATTCGACTGGGGGATTAAAGTACCGGGAGACCCGAAGCATGTCATCTATGTATGGATCGATGCATTGTCGAATTATATTACAGCTTTAGGATATGGAACGGACAACGACGAGCGCTACCAGAAATACTGGCCGGCTGATGTCCACCTCATGAGTAAGGAAATTGTCCGCTTTCATACAATCTATTGGCCGATTATGCTGATGGCGCTCGATTTGCCGCTTCCGAAAAAGGTATTTGCCCATGGATGGATCCTTATGAAGGATGGAAAGATGTCGAAATCGAAGGGCAATGTAGTGGATCCAATTCAATTGACGGATCGGTACGGACTGGATGCTTTGCGCTATTATTTGCTGCGTGAAGTACCGTTCGGTGCTGACGGAGTCTTTACACCGGAAGGATTTGTCGAAAGAACCAACTATGATCTGGCGAATGATTTAGGGAATCTGCTTAACCGGACGGTAGCGATGGTTGATAAATATTTTGACGGAGTGCTTCCTGCTTACAAAGCTGGGGAGGATCAATTTGATAAGCAATTAGAGAAATTGGCTGGAGAAACAGTGGGGAAAGTAGAAGATGCCATGGAAAACATGGAGTTTTCAGTGGCATTGTCGACTATCTGGCAGTTTATCAGCCGTACCAATAAATATATCGATGAAACACAGCCTTGGATCTTGGCAAAAGATGAAGCAAAACAAGAACGGCTGGGGAATGTCATGGCTCATTTGGCAGAGTCGTTGCGCAAAGTTGCCGTATTGCTGCGGCCGTTCCTGACCAAAACACCGGAAAGCATTTTCAGCCAGCTGGGCATCCAGGAAGAATCCCTGAAAGAATGGGATAGCTTGTCTCAGGATGGTTTGATTGCTGCAGGTACGAAAGTGCAAAAACAAGATCCGATTTTCCCTCGTCTCGATGCGGAGAAAGAAGTGCAAGTTATCAAGGATATGATGAAAAAGCCGGAAGCAAAGCAAGAGAAAGAGAATAATGAACAAACAGAAGCAGAGGAAATCACTTATGATGACTTCATGAAGCTTGACTTGCGTGTTGCGGAGGTAACCCGTGCAGAGAAAATGGAAAAAGCGGACAAACTGTTGAAGCTGCAAATTGATCTCGGCACAGAGACACGTCAGATCGTATCCGGAATTGCCAAGCACTACCGACCGGAGGACTTGGTTGGCAGAAAAGTGGTTTGTGTGACGAATCTTAAGCCAGTCAAACTTAGAGGTGAATTATCACAAGGAATGATTTTGTCTGGTGAAGACGAGAGTGGAAAATTGTCACTAGCAACCGTGGCAGAGGATCTTCCAAATGGATCAAAGGTAAAATAATGCTGTATTTTTTTCATAACAGGGAAAAACGCTTATCATAATGGATGGATAGGCGTTTTTCTTTGATGGAAAATTAGTCGGAGAAATAATTGGGAGGTTAGGTATCTGTGTTGTTTGATACACATGTGCATTTAAACATTAATCAATTCGACGAAGATCGGGAAGAAGTGATGAAGCGAGCCAAGGAAGCAGGCGTTGAATACATGGTGGTAGTGGGATTTGACAGAGAAACGATTCCGAAAGCTTTGGAATTGGCTGAAGCGAATCCGAATATTTACGCTGCGGTCGGCTGGCATCCAGTAGATGCTGTCGATATGGAAGACAGTGATTTGGAATGGATCGAGGAATTGGCTAATCACCCGAAAGTTGTCGCTATCGGGGAAATGGGATTGGATTATCATTGGGATAAATCACCGAAAGAAATTCAAAAAGAAGTACTTCGCAAACAGATTCGTCTGGCCAAACGTGTGGCGTTACCGATCGTTATTCATAATCGGGAGGCGACCGAGGATATTATTGAAATATTGAGGGAAGAAGATGCTGCCGAGGTGGGCGGAATCATGCATTGCTATAATGATTCTGTCGAATATGTCCAACAGTGTCTGGATATGGGCTTTTACATTTCCCTTGGTGGACCGGTTACGTTTAAAAATGCCAAGGATCCGAAGGAAGTAGCTAAAATGGTACCACTAGACCGGCTATTAGTAGAAACAGACTGTCCATTTTTAGCTCCGCACCCGAACCGTGGAAAACGAAACGAGCCGGCATATGTGAAATTGGTCGCTGAAAAAATTGCCGAGCTGAGAGAAATTTCGTTCGAGGAAGTTAGCGATGCAACTACAAATAATGCCTTGAAACTATTTGAAATAAAATCCTAGGGCAATACACGACCGAAATGATTGACGCTAAGTGACATTGTTTGTATGGATATGTCGCAATTTTTGAGTTTAAATTTGGATTAGCACCATTCATAATGAGAGAGCCAGTACTAGTCTGGTTCTCTTTTTTTTGTCAGATAGGGAATGTGCCTTATGCGGACAGCATGCAAGAGGAGCGTGTCCAGCTACCGCACTATCCATCGCTGGTAACCAAACATCATACCTGCGCAGGGATGGAAGTACCAGGATACCTAGAGAGATACGCCAAGTTTTCCGAAAAAAGGGACATGGCATAAACAGATATAGACAAGACAGCATAATCATACATTACAAATTGATTAAACGCTGTCTGTCTCTGTAACTTACTTTTAACATATTTGAAACATTGCTTGGAAATGCATCTTTTGTTGCTGTTACAACGGGGATTAGGGGACTTTTGCACCTTGACTGGACAGTTTGACAGGTAAAAACGTTGTTTATATAATACAACGGGTACAAAGGAGGCAAGCGAGCATGAAATTATTTTCAAAGCTATTGTCCGCTTTTAGAACAAAGCCAGTCATTTATGCTGCCAGCATCACGGTAGTACTGTTTCTAGCGGGTATCTTAACATTTCAAGTAACGAAAGCCCAAGTCTCTGTGAAAGTAGACGGAGAAACGACGACCGTTCGTACGCATGCTGATACAGTAGGCGGCGTTCTAGAAGAATTAAACATCGAGGTGGGAGAACATGATAAGCTATCCCACGACCTAGCCGAAAAACTGACATCTGGAATGAATATTGACTACACAAAAGCCGTCGAAGTAGTAATCACTACCGATGGAGACAATCAAACATATTACACAACCTCTGAAACAGTCGGAGATGTTTTGGAAGAAAACAACATCGACATCGACGAACATGATCAAGTAGCTCCCGCCCTATCCAAAGCGGTATCGGAAGGCTTGCAGGTAACGATCGATAAAGCCTTTCAAGTAACAGTCGATGACGCCGGTGAGAAGGAAAAGTACTGGACCGTCGGTGAAACCGTTGAAGATTTACTCAAACGGGAAGACATCAAACTTGGCAAGCTGGACCGAATCAATCTGGAAATGGATGAACCGGTCAGTAAGGATGCAGCAATCGAGATTACCCGGGTGGAAAAGGTAACAGACATCGTCAAGGAAAAGACCGATTATTCTGTTGTCACCAGAAAGGATGACAACCTTGAAAAAGGAAAGGAAAAGGTTGTTTCTTCTGGCGAAGAGGGACTTGTTGCCAAGCATTTTGAAGTGACGCTTGAAAATGGAAAAGAAGTCGATCGACAATTGGTGAAGGAAGAAGTGGAAAAAGAAAGCGAACAGCGGATCGTTGCAGTTGGGACGAAGGTAGAAAAGCCTGCTCCAAAACCGGCAGTTACTGCCACGGCTGCAAACACTTCCACAGAAACCGTCTCGAGAGGCGGTGACGGAGATTCCTCTGATGCTAAAACGTATTACATGCATGCAACTGCCTATTCTGCCAATTGCAGCGGTTGCTCAGGAATTACAGCAACCGGTATCAATTTAAAAGACAATCCAAATGCAAAAGTGATTGCTGTGGATCCCAATGTTATTCCATTAGGAAGCAAAGTTTGGGTTGAAGGCTATGGAAACGCGATTGCCGGGGACACCGGTGGAAACGTATCCGGTAACAAAATAGACGTTCATGTCTCTTCAACTAGTGAAGCGCATCGCTTTGGCAGTAAAAAAGTAAAAGTTAAAGTTCTTGATTAACCAAGAGCAGAACCTGTCTCGCAATCGGGGCATGTTCTGCTTTTTTTATGATGAAAAATAAAAGACAATTTTCCGAAGGGATAAAGGGGAACAGGCTTGGCTTTATCCGGGAAACAATTTAAGATAAAGTAGTTATAGACATCAATCGTCAGGTAAGTGGAGGAAAAACATGAAGGTAAAAGAAATCATTGTGGTAGAAGGTAAGGATGATACAGCAAAAATAAAGCAATCGGTAGATGCAGACACAATCGAAACCAATGGTTCTGCGGTCAATCGGTCGATTATTGAACAAATAAGACATGCCCAGGAGAAGCGGGGCGTTATTATTTTCACTGATCCGGATTATCCTGGAGAAAGAATAAGAAAAATCATCTCGAATGCAGTTCCAGGCTGTAAGCATGCATTTTTGACACGAGCCGAGGCAAAGGCCAAACATGATAAAGGAATAGGGATAGAACATGCTTCAAAAGAAGCAATACATCAGGCGCTTGCGAATGTTTACGAAATAGCGGAAGTCATCGAGAGTGATATAACCAAATCGGATTTATTTCGATATGGATTGCTCGGAGGCAGCAAGGCGAAAGAACGCCGGGAAAAACTGGGGACAGTATTGAAAGTTGGTTATGCTAATGGGAAACAACTATTGAAGCGACTGCACATGTTCCAAATACCCAAAAAAACATTTATTGATACAATGGAGCAAATAATGAAGGAGGAAAAGGATGAATAATCAGAAGGCGATCGCAACTCCTCTAAAAACAAAAGAAATTCTGGCTAAGTATGGTTTTTCCTTTAAAAAGAGCCTGGGACAAAACTTTTTAATT
This sequence comes from Virgibacillus senegalensis, assembly GCF_000821245.2. Lineage (GTDB taxonomy): Bacteria > Bacillota > Bacilli > Bacillales > Amphibacillaceae > Sediminibacillus > Sediminibacillus senegalensis. The sequence goes on along the minus strand of NZ_LN611421.1, from coordinate 54,739 downwards.
GATGTGAATACCCTGGAGCGGATCATTGCGTATGCAGGGATCGATAAGCATACAGGCACCATCGAAATAGGTCCGGGTATGGGAGCGCTTACCGAGCAACTGGCCATCCACTCAAGCCAGGTTGTTGCTTTTGAAATTGATCAGCGGCTCGTACCTATACTAAAAGAAACGCTTGGAAGCTACGACAACATAAAGATTATTAACCAGGATATCCTGGAGGCTGACATAAGCCAGGTGATCAAGGAAAATTTTGAACCAGGACAAAGAATCAAAGTTGCTGCCAATCTGCCGTATTATATCACTACGCCGATTCTCATGAAACTATTGATGGATAAGCTTCCCGTCGAGAGCTTTACCGTGATGATCCAAAAAGAAGTAGCCGACCGTATGGCTGCCGAGCCGAATACAAAAAGCTATGGATCGTTGACGATAGCTGTCCAGTACTATACGGAAGCACACATCGCGATGACGGTTCCTAAAACGGTGTTCATGCCGCAGCCGAACGTAGATTCCGCTGTTCTTCATTTAACAGTCCGGGACCAGCCCCCTGTTGAAGTGCAAAATGAGGAATTTTTCTTTGATCTCGTACAGGCTTCTTTTGGCCAACGAAGAAAAACATTAAGAAATAATTTGAATCGTCATTTCGCCGATCAATTGCAAAAGCCGGAAATTGAAAAACTACTTGGCAAGGCAGAAATAGATGGGACAAGAAGAGGAGAATCTTTGATGATGGAGGAGTTTGCCCGTCTGGCCAATACTTTTTATCAGGCAGTTGGAACGGCAGAATAACGCATCCACGGCTAAGACACATCTTTCCCCTCCTCACATAGGCTAATTAATAACAAATGGTTACTTATCCGTCTATGATGAGGTGAAAGCATGAAGGTTACGACAGGAGAATTAGTGACGCGTAATTCTTATCATAATGATATATTGTTTCGAGTGATCAATACGACAGCGGACCAGGTGCTCCTTCACGGCGAAGATGTGCGATTGGCTGCAGATGCAGATCCAGAGGATTTGCGGGTCGTGGACAAAAGAGACCTGGAACGCCATAGGAAAAAAGAAAAGGAAAAAGAAGATTATTCCTATCGTCTCTTCCGGCAGGATTACCAATTGATGAAAGAAAAGAGAGAATACGAATCGACAGAGGGGTACCTGCAAGAGTCAAGTTATTTTCAAATTCCGGCTCGTGTACTGCATTTGGATGGAGACCGGCTTTATTTAAAGAAATGTATCGATGTGTATCAGCGTATCGGTCTCCAAGTGCATGGCGTTCATCTTAACGAGAAAGACATGCCATTGGAGATCGCCGGTCTGGTAAAGAAAATCCAGCCGGATATCATCATCATTACCGGACATGATGCCTATTCTAGAAACAAAGGAATGAAGAGTGACATTTCCGCATACCGGCATTCGAAATTTTTTGCGGAAACGGTACGGGAGGCAAGGCAGGTAATACCCCATCTGGATCAGTTGGTTATCTTTGCGGGGGCATGCCAATCCCATTTTGAATCGCTGATCAGAGCAGGAGCCAATTTTGCGAGTTCCCCTTCCCGAGTCAATATCCATGCTTTGGATCCAGTTTACATTGCCGCCAAAGTTGCTTACACGCCATTTATGGATAAGGTCAGTGTCTGGGAAGCGCTCCGTAATACCATGACAGGCGAGAAGGGACTCGGAGGTGTGGAGACAAGAGGGTTGTTAAGAACCGGCTTGCCTTACTTAAAAGAAGAGGAAACGGAACACCAGTGAGCAAAGAAAGCACTTCTACACATTTGTGGTAAGAAGTGTTTTTTATTTACATAATTTATAGGCGTTTAGATAAAATAAACAATAATCAAGAGAAAAAGTTGGTTTTCTTATTGACAGTAAATTTAGTATGCTGTTATAATATAGGATTTTATTTGACTTCAGAACAAGCATGTGGTATAGTAAAAACAGTGAGGTGGAGTGTATTGGCTAAAACATTGGTGGAAATTAAACAAGGTTTAGACGGGCAAATTGGTAAACGCCTGAAGCTTAAAGCAAACGGCGGAAGAAGAAAAACCATTGAACGGTATGGCACTTTGGCTGAAACGTATCCCTCGGTATTTATTGTAGAGCTGGATCAAGACGAGAATGCGTTTGAGCGGGTCTCTTACAGCTACGCAGATGTATTGACAGAGACAGTAGAATTGAATTTCATCGATGATATGAGCAAAATGGTCGTTGGGGAGCAGTAAACATTCGTTTACTGCTTTTTCTATGCCCTTTTGTGCCATCATCCATCGAAGGGAATGTACTTGCCCTTGCTTTTTAACGTGGCAGTTGTGAGCCGCTTCCCCGTGTTTTCAAGGTTTTCCATTTTTGCATACAAAAAACCGGTGTAGGCTGTTGCTGTAAGGTTACACTATAAATGTCGTAAAAAGCTTACTTTGAAAGGGGTTGTTCTTTCATGGGCAGACGCAGAGGCATCATGTCAGACCAGTTGAAAGAGGAAATCGCAAAGGAATTAGGTTTTTACGACACGGTGCAGAAGGAAGGCTGGGGAGGAATCAAGGCGCGTGATGCCGGAAACATGGTAAAACGCGCGGTTGAGATGGCCGAACAGCAAATGCAGAGGGACAAATCCTGAAACACAGGGGTTTGTCCCCTTTTTATCACGCGCTTATCCCTGTTGTCAGTATCTTGGCGACATCGCCTTATGATATGATACTATTTATAAAATAAATAACAACTAAAGCAGGTGGTACGATGCAATTACTTGAAAAAGCACCGGCAAAGATCAATTTGACCTTGGATGTCTTGTATAAAAGACCAGACAATTACCATGAAATCGAGATGGTGATGACGACGATCGATTTGGCGGATCGAATAGGACTGACGGAACTTTCTTCCGATAAAATAATCATCGACTCAGAAAACCAGTTTGTCCCGAATGATGAACGGAACCTCGCATATCGGGCAGCTAAATTGGTGAAAGATACATACAACGTGAACAAAGGTCTGAACATTTTTATTGAAAAAAACATCCCGGTAGCCGCCGGATTAGCTGGTGGAAGCAGTGATGCTGCAGCGGTGATTCGCGGTTTGAACAGGCTGTGGAAATTGAATCTGTCCGTAAAGGAAATGGCGGATTTGGGAGCAAAGATAGGTTCTGATGTGTCCTTTTGCGTTTACAACACAACCGCGTTGGCAAAAGGAAGAGGGGAACAAATCGAAGAATTGCCTGCACCGCCTTCCTGCTGGGTCGTATTGGCTAAACCGGCAATTGGTGTATCGACGCAGACAATCTATCAAAACTATTCGCCTGATGACATAGAGCATCCGGACACACAAGGAATGATCGCCGCCCTGCAACAGGAAGATTTTGAGGCCATGTGCAGCAAAGTAGGGAACGTCTTGGAATCAGTCACGTTGTCGATGTATCCGGAAGTTAAGCAAATTAAACAGCAAATGGAGCTCGCCGGTGCAGACGCGGTGTTAATGAGCGGCAGCGGCCCGACTGTGTTTTCCCTGGCTCATCAGGAAAGCCGTGCCTATCGTATTTACAACAGCCTCCGGGGCTTTTGCGATGAAGTTTACGTTGTCAGGATGCTGGGTTATCACCAGTTACTTGATTGAACACGTACATAAGTGTTATATTGAATGAAAATATTCGGTTTTTGAGGTGCCCAAAATGAAAAGAAGTGACCGTTTGGTTGCAATGACAAACTACTTGATTGAACATCCGTCTCAACTTGTTTCCCTGCCATTTTTTTCTGCGGAATTTGATGCCGCTAAATCGTCGATCAGTGAAGATTTAGCCATCGTAAACCAGAATCTTCAGAACCAGGGAATCGGCTATCTGGAATCCGTTTCCGGTGCTGCCGGCGGGGTGAGATACATTCCGGAATATTCCCAGGAAAACAGTGTGCGATTTGTCGATCAGCTGTGCGAAGAACTGGAAGATCCGAACCGGCTGCTTCCAGGCGGGTATTTATACATGAGCGATATCCTTGGAGAGCCATCAAAGGTACGTAATATCGGCAGGTTATTTGCCAGTGCCTTTGTCCACGAAGAGATCGATGTGGTCGTGACAGTGGCAACCAAAGGCATACCGCTTGCCTACGCAGTAGCTTCTTTTTTGAATGTACCGGTAGTCATCGTTCGGCGTGACCCCAAGGTGACGGAAGGTTCGACCGTCAGCATCAATTATGTTTCTGGTTCTTCGAGAAAAATTCAAACCATGGTGCTTTCTAAACGGAGCCTTCAGGAAGGTGCCAGGGTTTGTATTATCGATGACTTCATGAAAGCAGGGGGAACGGTAAACGGAATGAAAGATTTAATGGAAGAATTCCGTGCCGAAGTGGTAGCAATCGGCGTGCTGGCTGAGGCAGAGGACGAGGACGAGGAACGTGTTATTACGGATTATACGTCACTGATCCAAATCAACAATGTCGACGTGAAAAATAGACAGATTGAAGTTCATCGCGGAAATTTATTTTCCTGATAAAAACGTGTATCTTAAGCCAGGCTTCTACGGGGCAACAATCCGTCCCTTCGAGGCCTGGCTTAAACAATTCGTGGCTGGCAAGACAGCCGGAGATTCTTGACTATTTTACTGATTTTTCTTTTCCCGGAAAAAATAAACGTCTTTTTTAAAAAAATTTTAAAACAGGCAGGATTTATTATTATTTTGTTGAATTTATGGTAATAAGTTCTATAGGGAAAAGGTGGTGAAACATAATGGAAGTGACAGACGTTAGATTACGCCGCGTTAATACCGAGGGGAGAATGCGAGCAATTGCTTCTATTACGTTGGATCAGGAGTTTGTCGTCCATGACATTCGTGTCATTGACGGAAACAACGGGTTATTCGTAGCAATGCCTTCTAAACGGACTCCTGATGGAGAATTTCGCGATATCGCGCATCCGATTAACTCTAATACAAGAGGTAAAATTCAAGACGCTGTATTAGAAGAATATCACCGTGCCGGAGAAGTGGAAGTAGAATATGAAGAAGCGGGTGCTTCGTAAAAGTTTGGAAGCAGCAGGGGGTCTAATCTTCTTAGATTAGGCTTCTTTTTATTTTGTGGACATTTGTTTTTTGTGTTTAAGAAAGATTTTTCCTGCGAAACGTGCAGGAAACCTTCCTTAAACAGACAAGAAACGGATTCACGTATTAGAAGCCCGTGCGCAGGGGCTCTCTATTGAAATGCCTAGTGTTTTAAGATATATTCATAACTGGATAAATAATAGGAAAAGAGAAGCGAATCGATAGCCGGCAGGATTGATGATTCCTTTAAAAACGGCCGCTTTTTCGCACCTGAAGATAAAAACAGGAATAAAATGGAGGTTTCTACATGACCAAAAGGTACGCCGTTGTGCTGGCGGCTGGACAGGGGACAAGGATGAAATCGAAGCTTTACAAAGTATTGCATCCAGTGATGGGCCGCCCAATGGTACAACATGTTGTCGATCAATTAAAAGAGCTGGATTTGGAAAAGCTAATTACAGTAGTTGGATTCGGAGCTGAAAAAGTACAAGAACAGCTTGGCGACTCTGCAGCGTTTGTTATTCAGGAGGAACAACTAGGCACTGGACATGCTGTTCTTCAGGCAGAAAACCAATTGAAGGATAAAGAAGGAACCACAATAGTTGTTAGTGGGGATACACCGCTGTTGACTCGCCAAACCTTGGAAGCATTGATGAACCATCATGACAACGAAGGTGCCAAGGCGACAATATTGACAGCAGAAGCCCCTGATCCGTTTGGATACGGACGTGTTGTCCGCAACGAAAATGGCGACGTGGAAAAAGTTGTGGAACATAAAGATGCTTCCGCCAATGAGCTTGCCATTAGTGAAATAAATACCGGCACCTACTGTTTTGATAACCAGGCTTTATTCAATGCATTAAAAAAAGTGTCGAATGAAAATGCCCAAGGTGAATATTACTTACCGGATGTCCTGGAAATTTTGAAGCAGAGCGGGGAAAAAGTCAGTGCATTTCAAACCGGTTCGTTTGATGAGACAATCGGCGTAAATGACAGGGTGGCACTTTCCCAGGCAGAGAAATTAATGAAAAAACGAATTAACGAGCAGCATATGAGAAACGGTGTTACGATTACGGATCCTGAAAATACGTATATTGCTCCTGAGGTTGTCATTGAACAAGATGTTGTGATTTATCCGGGAACGATTTTGAACGGTAAAACCGTAATTAAAACCAATGCTGTAATCGGACCTAATACGGAAATTGAAAACTGTATGATAGGTGCAGAAACAGTAGTGCGTCAGAGTGTGGCAAAAGATAGCGAGATCGGTGAACGCGTCCAGATCGGCCCGTTTGCCCATATTCGACCGCAAAGCTCACTCGGCGACCAGGTGAAAATCGGAAATTTTGTAGAAGTGAAAAAAGCAGTCGTTGAAGAAAATAGCAAGGTTTCCCACTTGAGTTATATCGGCGATGCAGAGGTCGGCAAAGGTGTAAATATTGGCTGTGGTACAATCACGGTCAATTACGATGGCACGAATAAGCATTTGACCAAAATAGAGGATGATGCGTTCATCGGATGTAATTCCAATTTGATTGCTCCTGTTACAGTCGGCAAGGGTGCTTATGTTGCCGCTGGTTCTACCATCAATCAAGATGTGCCGGAAGAAGCACTCTCCATCGCCCGGGCCAGACAGACGAACAAAGAAGACTATGCCAAGAAAATAAACAAACAGAAAAAAGATTAATGGAGGGCTTATCAGATGGCAACTGGTTATAAAGATTCATCACTGAGGGTATTCACGTTAAATTCCAATCCGCATCTGGCGGAACAAATCGCTGCTCACATTGGAACCGAATTGGGCAAATGTTCGGTATCTACCTTTAGTGATGGGGAGGTACAAATCAATATTGAGGAAAGTATTCGCGGATGTGATGTTTATGTCGTTCAATCGACAAGCGAACCGGTCAATCAGCATTTGATGGAACTGTTGATTATGATTGATGCGTTGAAACGCGCTTCTGCAAAATCCATTAATATTGTTATTCCTTACTATGGATATGCTAGACAAGACCGTAAAGCACGGGCTAGGGAGCCGATCACTGCCAAGCTTGTTGCAGATTTGTTGCAAACAGCCGGAGCTTCCCGGGTGATCACTTTGGATCTTCATGCTCCGCAGATTCAGGGATTTTTCAATATTCCGGTTGATCAGCTGGTCGGAGTACCGATTCTGTCTGATTACTTCCAGGAAATGAATCTGGATGATTTGGTGATCGTTTCTCCTGACCACGGTGGCGTAACAAGAGCCCGTCAAATGGCTGACCGTTTGAAAGCGCCAATTGCCATTATTGATAAGCGGAGACCTCGCCCGAATGTTTCAGAGGTCATGAACATTGTTGGTAACATTGAAGGGAAAACGGCTATTTTAATCGATGATATTATCGATACAGCCGGCACTATTACGCTGGCAGCCAATGCTTTAATTGAAAACGGTGCGAAAGAAGTGTATGCTTGTTGTACACATCCAGTTCTTTCTGGCCCCGCTATAGAAAGAATTGATCAATCGAAGATCAAAGAACTTATTGTAACCAATACCATACCACTAAAAGAGGAAAAACAAATAGAGAAAATATCGCAGCTATCCGTTGCTCCATTAATCAGTGAAGCGATTATCCGCGTACATGAGCTACAATCTGTAAGTATCTTGTTCGATTGATAGAATTGCTTAACTAGTCCTGCCTTTATTAGGTATGAGGAATTATTGAGGACACCGGAATGCAAGTAGAGCAGGCAGCGAGAAAAGACCCAGAAAGTAATCAACTTGTTTTGAAAAACGTTATTTGTTTAAGAATGCCGGTTAGCGGGAAATAATGACAATTAGATTGTTTTTAATTTCATTGGAGGGTGATTAACTTGGCAGTAACTCTTAAGGCAGAGAAACGGGAAGATCTAAAAAAATCACATACAAGGTTGATCAGACAGCAAGGACTGGTCCCTGCTGTTGTATATGGGAAAGGAAAAGAGCCGAAAACAGTAGCTGTCAACAGTATTGAACTGCTGAAGACGGTTCGTGATGAAGGACGTAACGCGATTATCTCCCTGAAAGTGGATGGGGATGCAGTAGATGTCATGCTGCATGATTATCAAGTAGAACCACTCAAGGACGAACTGATTCATGCCGACTTCTATGCGGTTAATATGTCCCAGGAAATAGATGTAGAGGTGCCAATCCATCTCGAAGGCGAAGCACAAGGTTCTAAAGATGGAGGAGTCCTGCAACAGCCTCTTTACAATCTGGCTGTTCGTGCCAAACCTGGCAATATTCCGGAGGAAATCGTCGTCAATGTTGCCGACCTTGGGGTAGGCGAAAGCATTACTGTGGCGGACTTGTCCACCAACGGTGATTATGAAGTTACCGAAGATGAAGGAACAACAATTGTTTCGATTTTGACTCCTGATTCTGGCACGGTAGAGGAAGATACCGATGAAGAGCAAACAGAGCCGGAATTAGTAGATGCAGAACCTGAAAATGAGGAAAGCTAAAACTATAATGGAAAAAGGTACAGTCTTCGGACTGTACCTTTTTTGTTAGTTGGAAATAGAATATTCAAGTATGGATGAGAATATTGGCTTTCTCTAGGGCGGCACAAGCCGCATCCAGTTTTTCCTCCGTATCTGCTTCCAACGTATGCAAATGGGTGCCATCTGTAAGTTCAGACAGATAGGCAGCATTAGTCGTTTGAATTTTGTCCAAAAACTGATTTACTTCATGCCGGCTGCTCACCATAATCGAAGCAGTCAAATCACCATAGACGGGATGTTCAATACGGACGTCTTTTACTGTCACCCCATGGTCTACCAGAAGATACAACTCTTCTCGAGTCTGGTCGGGCCGATGCGTACAGGCAATCACCCGTTTGTGCCCTGTTTCCTCCGGATTTTCAGGAACGTATAGATATCCTTGACTTGTTGCCATGATCGGCTCATTTTTAGCTTTTAACAGAGAGATATCCTGGACAATAACCTGTCTGCTGACTGCTGTTTTTTCTGCCAGTTCTCCGCCCGTTATCGGTTTCCGGGCTTCTTTCAGCCACTGCAAAATCGTCACCCGTCTTTTATCTCCCGTCAGCTTTTGATTATTCTCCAATGTACACACTCCTTATTAAATCCCTACTGATCGCTGTCTTTATTGTGTAATAAAGAATTTAGCTAGTAAAGTATTAAGTATTTCTGCTGCCTCGGTAACTTGCACCTCGGTTGTTTCCTTGCCGAATGAAAAACGTACGAATTCCTGGGCCTGTTCACTGGTTCTGCCAAGTGCCTGGATTGTTTTGGATGGTATCTGCTGACCAGTGCTGCAAGCAGACCCGGTGGAAACGGCCAATCCGTTCCGATTACATTCAAGCAGGACATATTGTCCCTGGATTCCCGGAAAACGGACTCCTAAAATATTGGGAAGCTGCTCGACGGAATCTCCTTCTATGATGGCGTCGGAGGATATGTCAGAAAGCAAATCGATAAACATTTGGCGAAGTTGTTTATATCGTTCTTGATTTGCGGGCATTTCCTCGTGGAGAAGTTCGGCTGCAGTAACGAAAGACGCGATGCCAGGGACGTTTACGGTTCCAGGGCGGAATCCTTTTTCATGAGTGGTGTTTGGCAGAAAAGGCTTAAATGGTACAGACGGATTGATATAAACGGCCCCCACACCCTTTGGACCATAGACCTTGTGACTCGAGAGAGAAATACTGTCTACCGGAACATCTGTCAGAACTAACGGCACTTTGCAAAATGTCTGGACACAGTCGCTATGGAACAGTACACCTTTTGAATGAAGCAGGCTGCCTATTTCTTGTATAGCTTGTAGAGTACCAATCTCTCCATTACCGTGCTGGATAGATGCTAAAATCGTATCCTCACGAATTGCGCGGCCCAATACTTCTAAATCAAGGAGTCCCTTCGAATCGACCGGTAAATAGGTCACCTCATAGCCGAGAGTTTCCAATCGGGCAAAAAAATGCTGAATCGAAGAGTGTTCGATGGTAGTGGTGATTAAATGCTTCCCGTTATGGTCGTTCGCCTCGATCAGCGATTGCAAAGCAAGAACATTTGATTCACTTCCTCCGCTGGTAAAATAGATCCCGTCTTTATCTGCCTGAAGCAGTTTTCCAAGATTGAGCCGGCAGCTTTCCAACAGCTGGGCCGCCTGAGAGCCGACGTCATGCAAACTGCTAGCGTTCCCGTAAAATGTCGTGGATGCTTCCACATACATTTGCAGGGCTTCTTGTCTCATGGGGGTTGTGGCTGCGTAATCCATGTATATCATCTTTTTTCTCCTTTCTTTTTATGGAAGTTCTAAATTGCGGGAAAAATGACCGTCGAATTTCTTCGTTAGCTAGCTGTTCCGTTCCTCATGTATGAAAAGCATACACTGCGGTACTCCCAGCGTCGCTGCCTTGAACTTCTCGGTCCTTTTTGTCCTCATTTAGAACCTCAAATTAGGGAAGTTCTCCATTGCAGAAAATAATGATATCGAATTTCTTCGTTAGCTAGCTGTTCCGTTCCTCATGTATGAAAGGCATACACTGCGGTACTCCCAGCGTCGCTGCCTCGAACTTCTCGGTCCTTTTTGTCCTCATTTAGAACCTCAAATTAGGGAAGTTCTCCATTGCAGAAAATAATGATATCGAATTTCTTCGTTAGCTAGCTGTTCCGTTCCTCATGTATGAAAGGCATACACTGCGGTACTCCCAGCGTCGCTGCCTCGAACTTCTCGGTCCTTTTTGTCCTCATTTAGAACCTCAAATTAGGGAAGTTCTCCATTGCAGAAAATAATGATATCGAATTTCTTCGTTAGCTAGCTGTTCCGTTCCTCATGTATGAAAGGCATACACTGCGGTACTCCCAGCGTCGCTGCCTCGAACTTCTCGGTCCTTTTTGTCCTCATTTAGAACCTCAAATTAGGGAAGTTCTCCATTGCAGAAAATAATGATATCGAATTTCTTCGTTAGCTAGCTGTTCCGTTCCTCATGTATGAAAGGCATACACTGCGGTACTCCCAGCGTCGCTGCCTCGAACTTCTCGGTCCTTTTTGTCCTCATTTAGAACCTCAAATTAGGGAAGTTCTCCATTGCAGAAAATAATGATATCGAATTTCTTCGTTAGCTAGCTGTTCCGTTCCTCATGTATGAAAGGCATACACTGCGGTACTCCCAGCGTCGCTGCCTCGAACTTCTCGGTCCTTTTTGTCCTCATTTAGAACCTCAAATTAGGGAAGTTCTCCATTGCAGAAAATAATGATATCGAATTTCTTCGTTAGCTAGCTGTTCCGTTCCTCATGTATGAAAGGCATACACTGCGGTACTCCCAGCGTCGCTGCCTCGAACTTCTCGGTCCTTTTTGTCCTCATTTAGAACCTCAAATTAGGGAAGTTCTCCATTGCAGAAAATAATGATATCGAATTTCTTCGTTAGCTAGCTGTTCCGTTCCTCATGTATGAAAGGCATACACTGCGGTACTCCCAGCGTCGCTGCCTCGAACTTCTCGGTCCTTTTTGTCCTCATTTAGAACCTCAAATTAGGGAAGTTCTCCATTGCAGAAAATAATGATATCGAATTTCTTCGTTAGCTAGCTGTTCCGTTCCTCATGTATGAAAGGCATACACTGCGGTACTCCCAGCGTCGCTGCCTCGAACTTCTCGGTCCTTTTTGTCCTCATTTAGAACCTCAAATTAGGGAAGTTCTCCATTGCAGAAAATAATGATATCGAATTTCTTCGTTAGCTAGCTGTTCCGTTCCTCATGTATGAAAGGCATACACTGCGGTACTCCCAGCGTCGCTGCCTCGAACTTCTCGGTCCTTTTTGTCCTCATTTAGAACCTCAAATTAGGGAAGTTCTCCATTGCAGAAAATAATGATATCGAATTTCTTCGTTAGCTAGCTGTTCCGTTCCTCATGTATGAAAGGCATACACTGCGGTACTCCCAGCGTCGCTGCCTCGAACTTCTCGGTCCTGTTGTCTTTTCATACAAAAGCCATAGGGTTTTTGAAAACGATTTAAATAAAGCTCTTGTCATTCATTAAATAATATGTAAATATAGGTGTCAAGACACATAGATATACATTTATCTAATTCGTTGTAGAAGACTAGATTAATAGGGGAGACGCCATGTGCTTTACACAGATGTCATTATANTAGCTAGCTGTTCCGTTCCTCATGTATGAAAGGCATACACTGCGGTACTCCCAGCGTCGCTGCCTTGAACTTCTCGGTCCTTTTTGTCCTCATTTAGAACCTCAAATTAGGGAAGTTCTCCATTGCAGAAAATAATGATATCGAATTTCTGTGTTAGCTAGCTGTTCCGTTCCTCATGTATGAAAGGCATACACTGCGGTACTCCCAGCGTCGCTGCCTCGAACTTCTCGGTCCTTTTTGTCCTCATTTAGAACCTCAAATTAGGGAAGTTCTAAATTGCGGGAAAAATTACCGTCGAATTTCTGTGTTAGCTAGCTGTTCCGTTCCTCATGTATGAAAAGCATACACTGCGGTACTCCCAGCGTCGCTGCCTTGAACTTCTCGGTCCTTTTTGTCCTCATTTAGAACCTCAAATTAGGGAAGTTCTCCATTGCAGAAAATAATGATATCGAATTTCTTCGTTAGCTAGCTGTTCCGTTCCTCATGTATGAAAAGCATACACTGCGGTACTCCCAGCGTCGCTGCCTTGAACTTCTCGGTCCTTTTTGTCCTCATTTAGAACCTCAAATTAGGGAAGTTCTCCATTGCAGAAAATAATGATATCGAATTTCTTCGTTAGCTAGCTGTTCCGTTCCTCATGTATGAAAAGCATACACTGCGGTACTCCCAGCGTCGCTGCCTTGAACTTCTCGGTCCTTTTTGTCCTCATTTAGAACCTCAAATTAGGGAAGTTCTCCATTGCAGAAAATAATGATATCGAATTTCTTCGTTAGCTAGCTGTTCCGTTCCTCATGTATGAAAAGCATACACTGCGGTACTCCCAGCGTCGCTGCCTTGAACTTCTCGGTCCTTTTTGTCCTCATTTAGAACCTCAAATTAGGGAAGTTCTCCATTGCAGAAAATAATGATATCGAATTTCTTCGTTAGCTAGCTGTTCCGTTCCTCATGTATGAAAGGCATACACTGCGGTACTCCCAGCGTCGCTGCCTCGAACTTCTCGGTCCTGTTGTCTTTTCATACAAAAGCCATAGGGTTTTTGAAAACGATTTAAATAAAGCTCTTGTCATTCATTAAATAATATGTAAATATAGGTGTCAAGACACATAGATATACATTTATCTAATTCGTTGTAGAAGACTAGATTAATAGGGGAGACGCCATGTGCTTTACACAGATGTCATTATAGTGGGCAGTGGCTTGGCTGCTTTAGTGGCAGCCAGGCAGTTGAGTAAACATAAAAATGTGATTATTTTCACAAAATCTACGAAAACCGCCAGCAATTCCTATATGGCTCAAGGAGGTATAGCGGCAGCGATAGGTGAGAATGACGATTGGTCCAGCCACTTTCACGATACGATGGCGGCTGGCTGTCACTATAACAAAAGTGATCACGTTCGTGCTCTAGTTCAACAAGGTCCTGAATATATCGAGCAACTGATTGCAGAAGGTTTAGAGTTCGACAGGGATACAGATGGCCGGATCGCTTTAGGAAAAGAAGGAGCCCATTCCCAGCGTAGAATTCTCCACGCTGGTGGCGATTGTACTGGAAAAGTGATGACAGAGTTTCTCTTTCAAAGCATTCAGGGCAACGTCACGATCAAAGAACAAGAAATGGCTGTTGATTTGGTCATTGAGCGTGGGCGATGCCGGGGAATAAAAACGATTGATGAAAATGGCGCAGTTCATTACCGTTTTGCATCATCCATTATCCTCGCGTCAGGCGGAATTGGCAGTTTGTATAGTCAAACGTCCAACCATGATTCCGTGACAGGAGACGGCCTTGCGATGGCCTACCGTGCCGGTGTTGAACTGGTCGATCTCGAATTCGTCCAATTCCATCCGACAATGCTTTGGAAGGATGGAGAGGTACTCGGCCTTGTCTCCGAAGCTGTCAGAGGTGAAGGGGCCATTTTGGTAAATGACAGCGGAAGAAAAATCATGGAAGGCGTTCATCCGCTGGGAGATTTGGCAGCACGGGATGTGGTGGCCAGAGAAATCTTTAAGCAACAACAGCAAGGCTTGGACGTTTATTTGGATATTTCACCAGTGAGTTATTTTTCCAATCGCTTTCCAACGATACACAAGCTATGTCAGGAATACGGTATGGATTCCCCCTTACTCCCAGTGACTCCTGGAGCCCATTTTTTAATGGGAGGGATCAAAACAGGGAGAGGAGGGGAAACATCGATTCCGGGTTTATATGCTGTCGGAGAGGTGGCATGGACCGGTGTTCATGGAGCAAATCGGATTGCCAGTAATTCCTTGTTGGAGGGAGTTGTTTTCGGCCATTTAACGGCAGAGAAGATTTTGGATCAAGGATCGTCTCAAAGGGCAGAAATACCAGTTCGTCCGAGACCCCAAGTTTTTACAGGTATGCTCCCGGAGAAACAGGCTATTCGCCGGATGATGACAGCATATGCCGGAGTGGAACGGAATCAGCGGGGACTCTCAATATTAAAAAACTGGCTGGAGTGCTACTTCAATCCACATTTGCCTGTTTCCTTGGATAGCAGAGATACAGCAGAAAAGGTCAATATGGTGACTGCAGCCTGGCTCATTACGACTTCTGCTTTAACAAGGATGGAAAGCCGGGGAGGTCATTATCGAACCGATTTTCCCGTTTCCAGGACAGAATGGAATAACAAGAGGATAATCCGCCAAATGCAAGAGCAAGCGGCGGTCATGTAGGGGGGAATGGAAAAAATGAACAAGATTAAATTGCAGACCATGCTTCGCCAATTTTTTTTGGAGGATATCGGTGAACAGGATATCACGAGTTCTGCCATCTTTCCCGCTCATGAAACAGGAATGGGAACATTTATTGCGAAAGAGAAGGGGATAGTGGCAGGACTGGAGATTATCACAGAGGCATACTGCTTGTTAGATCCATCCATCCGGGTCCGCCTGTTGAAGCACGATGGACAATTGGTACAGCCTGGAGAGAAAATCGCAGAGGTCGAAGGCCCTGTTCGCGATCTTCTTTCTGGAGAAAGAGTGATTTTGAATTTGCTGCAACGCATGGGAGGTATTGCTACCCGGACGAGGAAAAGCGTCGAAGCATTAAGCAGTGGGCACACCAAGATTTGTGACACGAGAAAAACAACACCAGGTTTGCGAATGCTGGACAAATATGCGGTACGCTGCGGAGGGGGAAGCAACCACCGATATGGCTTGTATGATGGAATCATGATTAAGGATAATCACATAGCTTTTTGCGGAACGATTACCGAAGCGGTAAAAAGGGTTAAAGAACACGCAGGACACATGGTGAAGATCGAGGTCGAGACAGAAAACAAAGAACAGGTAATTGAAGCTGTTGAAGCGGGTGCAGATGTAATCATGTTCGATAACCGCTCTCCTCGGGAAGTGGCAGAGTTTGTCAATTATGTGCCAAAAGGAATCATCACGGAGGCATCTGGGGGTATTACAGACAATCAGCTGGTAGCTTACCGGGACACTGGAGTGGATTACATATCACTTGGTTACCTGACACACTCGGTTAAGGCATTAGATATTAGCATGCTTGTTGAAAATCAATTGTTAGGGGGAAACGCCGATGAAAATGCTCGAACTACTAGAGCGCACCAGGAATCAAGCATTGCCCGAAATATATAAAGACCTCTCCGAGGCGGAAATGGTTGAAAGGGTAAAAAGCGTTAAAGAAAAATTCGGCGACAGGTTGTTTATACCTGGTCATCATTACCAAAAGGACGAGGTAATGCAATTTGCGGATGCAGCCGGCGATTCATTGCAGCTTGCTCAGCTATCGGCCGCTAATACGGCTGAATACATTGTTTTTTGCGGGGTGCATTTCATGGCGGAAACCGCCGACATTTTGACAAACGATTACCAACAGGTCATTTTACCGGATATGCGAGCGGGTTGCTCAATGGCCGATATGGCCGATATCCATCAAACGGAAAGAGGCTGGAAGTTGATGCAGGAATCCTTCGGTGATACGATCCTGCCCTTGACCTATGTCAATTCCACTGCAGCAATTAAAGCATTCGTAGGGGAAAATGGAGGGGCAACCGTTACATCCTCCAATGCAAAACAAATGCTGGAATGGGCATTTACGCAAAAAGAAAGGATTCTATTTTTACCTGATCAGCATTTGGGAAGGAATACAGCTTATGAGCTTGGAATCCCCCTGGAAAACATGGCGGTTTGGAACCCGATTCTCGACCGGTTGGAGTATGAGGGAGATACGGAGAACATCCAGGTGATATTGTGGAAAGGGCATTGTTCCGTTCATGAAAACTTTCGAGTTTCAAATGTAGAGCAAATTCGTGAAACGAATCCCGAGCGGAAGGTGATCGTTCATCCGGAATGCAGCCGGGAGGTAGTAGATCTATCTGATTATGCAGGCTCTACTAAATATATTATCGATACCATTTCGAAGGCACCGGCTGGAAGCAAGTGGGCGATAGGTACGGAAATGAACTTAGTTAAACGGCTTATTCACCAGCATCCCGACAAAGACATTGTTTCCTTGAATCCGTACATGTGTCCATGTTTGACGATGAACCGGATTGACCTCCCCCATCTGTTATGGGCGCTTGAATCGTTGGAACGGGGAAAGGTGGTAAATCGAATAAAAGTGGATCCACACATTGCCCGAAAGGCAAACCTTGCACTGAATCGCATGCTTGCAAGAGTGTGATCGGAAACTGGAAAATCGGCACCAAAAGGTTTGATTGTCTTTTGGTGCCTTCCTTATGTCATCAGGCAAAACTTAAAAGGGATGGTCGACGAAATATAGGGTCAAGATGGAAGGGAAACGGAGCAGGTGCTTTTGCCTGAATGCTCGCCGATCGGCTGTTTTTTCTTTAACCGGGAGTGAGCGAGAGGCTTGCGCTTTTTTTTATTGCTTTATTTTTATGGATAAACTAAGTACAATAAAAAAGTATCAACGTTTAATCATGGATAGAAAGACGTGAATGCGATGAAGTGTATTGTAGGACTTGGGAATCCAGGAAAAAAATTTGAGCAAACACGCCATAATATAGGATTTATGATTATTGACGAACTAGCCAGACGGCATCAGTTGGATTTGAAAAAGAAAAAATTCAATGGCCTTTATGCGCTTGAATCGATAAATGGTGAAAAGGTACTGCTGCTCAAGCCGCAGACTTACATGAATTTATCTGGAGAGTCATTGAGACCGCTCCTCGATTATTATGAGATAGATTTAGACGATGTGGTGGTCATTTATGATGAGCTGGATTTGCCGCAAGGAAAAATTCGTTTGCGGGAAAAAGGTGGTCATGGCGGCCATAATGGTATCCGTTCGATCATCGATCATCTCGGGACTAAGGAATTCAAACGGATCCGCGTAGGAATTGGACGACCTTCTACCCCGATGCCTGTTCCGGACTATGTGCTCGGAACGTTCGGCAAACAGGAAATGCAAACCATGGACGAAGTTGTTGGAAAAGCAGCTGACGCTTGTGAAGCTTGGTTGGACAAGCCGTACCTGGAAGTAATGAATGAATTTAACCGTTAAGTCATAGACTGGAATAACATACGTATAGAAACCTTCCCTACGGAAAAACTGAAAGTGAATCTACATCGACACTTTTTTCCAGAGGAGGTTTTTCGTATGTCGCTTGTTTATCATTGCAAGCATTGTGGGAATGAAGTTGGCAAGCTGGATCAGCAGATACTGGATGAGCAACAATTAGGCTTTCAAACGCTTAGTCAGGAAGAGAAAAGGGAAATGATCCAGTATCAAGATAATGGAGATGTCCATGTCCAGACCATTTGCGAGAATTGCCAGGCATCTTTAGAGCAGCATCCTCATTATCATGAATTGGATCACTTTATCCAGTAATAATTGATTTACTATTCGGGTTGGTTTCCCTCGGATAGCTGAGGGAAGCTGTTCTTGTAATAAAAGGGTTATAACGATAAAAGGAAGAAGCTTTGGTTGTCAGCCAAGGCATTTTTGTACTTATTCGCAAAATTTTCATACTGCTTACGGACATTAGGGGGAGGCATCATGCAAGGATTAAAACAATATTTAAAAACCCAAGATGACATAAAATCTGTATTATCAGGGGTAGAAGCTGGCCTGAAAGAACAGCTTGTCTCCGGTTTGACGGGATCAGCAAGAGGAATGCTGGCTTCGCTAATCAATGAAGCTTCCAAAAAACCGATTTTACTTGTGACACATCAATTGATGCAGGCTCAACAGCTTTATGAGGACCTGTTGGAAATGTCGAATCGGGATACCGTTCATCTTTATCCGGTGAATGAGTTGATTGCTTCAGAGATAGCTATTGCCAGTCCTGAACTGAAAAGCCAGCGAATCGAAGCATTAACTAAATGGATGAACAGGGATTCTGGGATTTTGATTGCGCCTGTGGCGGCTCTAAAACGTATTTTGCCCCCTGCATCCTACTGGAAAGATTATCAGTTACATTTCCAACTGGAAACCGAAATTGATATCGACCACTATTTGGCCTCCCTGGTCGAAATGGGCTATGAACGAGTCGATATGGTATCCACTCCTGGAGAGTTCAGCCTGCGTGGTGGCATCATTGATATTTACCCTCTCACAGAGGCAAATCCGATCCGTGTAGAGTTATTTGATGAAGAAGTGGACTCCATCCGTTTTTTTGATGCGGAGACACAGCGGTCTTTGGAAAAAGCGGAAAAAATTGTGGTAGGGCCGGCTACGGAAATGCTGTTAAGGCAGGAAGATATCGCGACAGGGGCAGACAGGCTTGAAGAGGAATTGGCTGCATCCTTGAAAAAGTTAAAGAAATCCGAGGATAAGGAAAAACTCGCTGGAGCAGTTAATCACGATTTGGACAGGTTAAGGCAGCAGGAACGATTTCAGGAAATGTACAAATATATCGGGTATTTTTATCAAGAGCCTGGTAGTTTATTAGATTATCTGCCGGAAAACGGTTTGATTATTTTAGATGAAATGAGCAGAATCCAGGAAACGGCCCACCGTCTTGATGAAGAGGAAGCGGAATGGCATCAAAGCTTGTTGGAAAACCACCAAATGGTGCATAACCTATCGATTTCTTTTGATTGGCATGATACGTGGGTAAAAATGAAGCAGCCCCGTCTTTATATGTCTGTGTTCCTGCGCCACATTCCCAACACGAATCCGCAAAATTTGGTGAATGTGTCCTGCCGTGCCATGCAGCAGTTCCATGGACAGATGAACTTATTGAAAAACGAATTTACCCGCTGGCAGAACAATGATTTTTCCATTATCATCTTTGCCCCGAGTGAACAACGGGCAGAAAAAATCGAAGCGGTTCTTTCCGATTACGATATGGAAGCTGTCCGTGCATCAGGTGAGGTAGAGTTGCCGCATTCCAAACCACTGATTTTGGTCGATAATATTAGCAGTGGATTTGAACTTCCGATGCACAAAGTAGCTATTTTGACAGAAAGTGAATTGTTCAAGAAGCGGACAAGCAGACCGAAGAAAAAGCAGAAGATATCCAACGCTGAACGGATCAAGAACTATCAAGAGCTGAAGGTGGGCGATTACGTCGTTCATGCCAATCACGGAATTGGCAGGTATCTGGGTATTGAAACACTGGAAGTAAATGGACTTCATAAAGACTTCATGCTGCTTAAGTACATGGGGGATGACAAGCTTTTTGTTCCGATTGATCAAATCGACTTGGTCCAGAAATATGTCGGGTCCGAAGGAAAGGAACCGAAGCTTTATAAGCTTGGCGGAAGTGAATGGAAAAAAGTAAAAAGCAAAGTGCAGTCCTCTGTTGAAGATATCGCCGATGATTTAATAAAGCTTTATGCAGAAAGGGAAGCAACCAAGGGTTATGCTTTTTCCGAAGATACCCTGATGCAACGGGAATTTGAAGATGCGTTCCCATACCAGGAAACAGAGGACCAGATTCGCTGTATTGAAGAAATCAAGCGTGACATGGAGCGACCTCGTCCGATGGATCGCTTGCTGTGCGGAGATGTCGGTTATGGGAAAACTGAAGTAGCCATAAGGGCTGCCTTCAAGGCCATTGCTGATGGAAAGCAGGTTGCCATCCTCGTGCCGACGACCATCCTGGCTCAGCAGCATTACGAGACGATTATGGAACGGTTCCAAGGACACGCAGTCAACGTAGGGCTGTTGAGCAGATTTAGAACGAGAAAACAACAGAAGGAAACATTGGAAGGATTGAAGAAAGGGTTAGTCGATATTGTTATCGGCACCCATCGACTGCTCTCCAAGGATGTAGAGTATAAGAGTATCGGTCTCTTGATAGTGGATGAGGAGCAGCGATTCGGTGTAAAGCATAAGGAAAAAATTAAACAGTTGAAAACCAATGTCGATGTCCTGACTTTAACCGCAACCCCGATTCCGCGGACGCTTCATATGTCGATGCTAGGTGTCCGGGATTTATCGGTAATCGAAACTCCGCCGGAGAATCGTTTTCCAATACAGACCTACGTGATGGAATACAATCCGGTCTTTATCAGGGAAGCCATTGAAAGGGAAATGTCCCGCGGTGGCCAAGTGTTCTTTTTATATAATCGGGTAGACAATATCGAGCGAATGGCAGAAGAAATATCAGCCCTGGTAGACGACGCCCGGGTTGCATTTGCGCATGGACAAATGAATGAAGCAGAACTGGAGAATGTCATGTTTTCTTTCTTGGAAGGGGAATCCGATGTTCTAGTCAGCACGACGATTATCGAGACTGGCGTAGACATTCCGAATGTAAATACATTGATTGTATATGATGCGGATAAAATGGGTCTTAGTCAGCTTTATCAGCTGCGCGGACGGGTAGGAAGGTCCAATCGGGTAGCCTATTCCTACTTTACGTACCAGCGCGATAAAGTACTTACAGAAGTGGCTGAAAAAAGACTGCAGGCAATCAAAGAATTTACGGAGCTCGGCTCAGGGTTCAAAATTGCCATGCGCGACCTTTCAATACGCGGAGCAGGGAATCTGTTAGGCGCCCAACAGCATGGTTTCATTGATTCTGTTGGTTTCGACATGTATTCGCAAATGCTGAAAGAAGCAGTCGATGCAAGAAAAGCGGGAAAAACGGTCGAAGAAGCAAAACCGTTTGAAGTGGAACTTGATTTGGATCTCGATGCGTACATTCCAGATAGCTATATTGATGATGAAAAACAAAAAATCGACATGTATAAACGGTTCCAGGCTATCGACTCTCAAGAGGATACGTTCGATTTGAAAGAAGAATTGATGGACCGGTTCGGTGATTACCCGGAAGAGGTCGCCAACCTTTTCCACGTTGCTTCCATTAAAAGCAGTGCGAAGCAGCAGCGTGTCCAGTCAGTCAGTGAAAAGAAAAGCAAAATTGAAATTTTGGTAGAGGAAGATACCAGCCAGCAAATTGACGGAGCAAAGCTGTTCGAATTTGCCAATAACTATGGCCGAATGGTACAGCTCGGTACGGAAAATCGCAACTTGAAAATTGTATTACAGTGGGATCGGGAGCACAAATATCGCCGCTATGAAATCGTGCAGGAACTAATCAACGGCCTGAAAGACACAAGAAGGGATTAGAAAAGCGGAAGCGACCGTTCAGCTGCGAAGGCACTGGACTGATCCGCAGGAGATAAAGGAAACCCAATGAGAGAAACGAATGGAGGTTGACTTATCGAGTGGAGGAGAAGGAAGTGCACGAGCAGCTGGGAGCAGCAGCTGGACAGAGAAAAGCGTAAGCGACCAAACCACGAAGCAGCGGGTGTAGTTCGGGCCGCAAGGTGAAAAAAGCACATGGATGCAAAACACGTTTTTGACGGCGTTAGCAAGGCAAAATGTAGATTATTTATGTATAGTTATTAACAGGTGAATCATACTAAAGCCACAACTGGTTATTTCTGCTTAATGTTACCGATGGTGGAAAGAGAGCCAGAAAGATCATCAAAGAAAGTGAGGCTACACAGCAGATGAAAGCAACAGGAATTGTGCGTCGAATTGATGATTTAGGCAGAGTGGTGATTCCAAAAGAAATAAGAAGAACGTTAAGAATTCGAGAAGGAGATCCGTTAGAAATATTTGTTGACAGGGATGGCGAGGTAATCCTGAAAAAGTACTCCCCGATCAGTGAACTGGGTGACTTTGCAAAGGAGTATGCGGATGCCCTGTTTGATTCTCTAGGATCTCCCGTACTTATATGTGATCGTGATGAATTCATAGCCATTGCTGGAGAATCCAAGAAAGAATATTTAGGCAAAAATATCGGATCGCAAATGGAGAAAGCGATGGATGAACGTAACCTGGTGACGGAGACAGACGCAGCTGTCGAGCTAGTGGAAGGAAGAGAGGAAAATATCGCTTCCTATGTGCTAAGTCCGATTATTGCAAATGGTGATCCGATCGGTTGTGTCATGATTATGTCGAAGACAAAAGGCGATTTGGGACCTGTAGAACAAAAGGCTGTAGAAACGGCTGCTGGATTTCTGGCAAGGCAAATGGAGTAGATAGTATCCATTATGGAATGCATATAAGAGGGATTGGCATTAGGAGGGCTCACCTTTTGCCAATCCTTTTTTGCCCTGCAGAGATTTATAAGTTGTACTGAAACCGAATGTTTGGGTATATGACAAGTGCCACGGTGATAAATCATTCACTTGTAAAAAGGCTTACATACCTTTACGATAGACAAAGGATAAGGGAATTGCAGGAAAACAGGGAGAGAAAACCATGGAGCAGCTTAGGATTGCTAAAGTTTTGAATAACAATGTGATTATTGCCGAGCATGAAACCTATAAAGAGGTCGTGCTGATAGGAAAAGGAATTGGCTTCAATCGGAAGCCCGGGGAGGAAATTTCCGTTGATAAGGCGGATAAAACTTTCTTGTTGAAGGATGAAAAGGAAAAGGAACAATACGTTAATCTGCTGCCATATATCGATAAAGAATTACTTGATTTTATGAATGATATCATGCTGTTTATCGAAGAGAGAATGGGGAAACAACTTAATGAGCATATTCATGTTGCGCTTACCGACCATATTGCTTTTGCGGTTAACCGGGCAAAAAAAGACATGCACTTTTCCAATCCGTTTATGTTTGAAATCGAGGCCCTTTATCCGAAAGAATATCAGGTAGCCGTAGAGGTAGTGGAAAAACTGAAAAGGCAGACAAAAGTGGATTTTCCGGAAGGAGAAATAGGCTTCGTCGCTTTGCATATCCATAGTGCCGTGACGGACAAATCGCTTCGGGATATTAACCATTATCACCAGTTGATCACCCAAATGATTGAGTTAATCGAAGATGGTTTGGAAATCACGCTTAACAAGCAGGATGTGAATTATTTCCGGTTAATTCAGCATTTGCACCGGGCGATAGACCGGGTTCATAAAGGCGAAGCATTGGGACGGGAAAAGAAATTGGCCGAAATGTTGAAAAAAGAATATCCCCTATGCTATAATCTTGCTTGGAAGTTAGTGAAAGTGATGCAAAAACAATTACAACGACCTGTAGATGAATCTGAAGTTCTTTATTTAACGATTCATTTACAACGCTTAACCAATAAATCCTAATCATTACGTGTTACTGATTCGATCAGGCATGAGTATGAAGAGATTTTCAGGTTACGATAAGGGATACGTCTACCCTTTTAACCTGTATCTGCATACTCATGCCTTTTTTGTTTGTCTTTCTGAAAACGTTTTAGGATAGATTGGTTTTCCATAATTATTATGTTTAGGAGGTAGTATTATGTTCAAAAATGCTTTTGGTACTTTGCAAAAAGTCGGTAAAGCGCTAATGCTTCCGGTTGCGTTGCTTCCGGCAGCAGGTATTTTGCTTGCTTTTGGGACAAGCTTTGCCCAAGATACCTTTGTAGATAAAGTTCCTTTCTTTGGTACTCCATGGGTACAAGAAGTTTTGGCTGTTATGGCCGAGGCGGGCGGTGTCGTTTTCGATAACTTGCCGTTACTCTTTGCGGTGGGGGTAGCCATCGGACTGGCCGGCGGAGATGGTGTAGCCGGACTAGCAGCAATCATTGGATATTTAATCATGAATGTCACAATGGGTGTTTTTGGCGATGTAACACCGGAAATGGCACAGGAGAATCCTGCTTATGCCATGGTACTTGGTACACCGACACTCCAAACCGGTGTGTTCGGGGGGATAATCGTTGGTTTATTAGCATCCTATCTGTATAAAAAGTTTTTCAATATCCAGCTTCCGCAGTTTTTAGGTTTCTTTGCCGGAAAGCGGTTTGTGCCGATTATCACCGCCTTTTCAGCTTTGATTTTGGGTATCATCATGTTATTCATTTGGCCGTACGCCCAAACCGGACTTAATGCGCTCTCGCATTTTATGCTGGAAACAAACAGAACGTTATCTGCATTTGTATTCGGGGTCATTGAAAGGGCCTTGATTCCGTTCGGTCTGCATCACATTTTTTATTCGCCGTTCTGGTTTGAATTCGGTTCTTACACTAACGCGGCAGGAGATATTGTCCGTGGGGACCAAACTATCTTCTTTGAGCAACTTAAAGATGGTGTCGACGAGTTTACAGCAGGAACGTTCATGGTTGGTAAATTCCCGTTCATGATGTTCGGCCTTCCGGCTGCTGCATTGGCGATTTACCATACAGCTAAACCGGAACGTAAGAAAGTTGTAGCAGGTATTATGGGATCTGCAGCATTGACGTCTTTCCTGACTGGTATTACCGAACCATTAGAATTCTCTTTCTTATTCGTAGCACCTGTTTTATTCGGTATCCATACGATTTTTGCAGGACTGTCGTTTATGACGATGCAATTACTCGATGTAAAAATAGGAATGACCTTTTCCGGCGGATTGATCGATTTTATTTTGTTTGGTGTCATGCAAAATAAAACAGCTTGGTGGTGGGTCATCATCGTCGGTTTGGTTCTGGCGGTTATTTATTACTTTGGATTCCGCTGGGCGATTCTTAAGTTTAACCTGGCGACTCCGGGACGGGAAGATGAGGCTGCTGATGAAGATGATGGAGAAGAAATCAGCGATCTTCCTTACGAAATCCTTTCTGCCATGGGCGGAAAAGAAAACATTACCCACTTGGACGCTTGTATAACACGTCTGCGGGTTAGTGTTGACGATAAAAATAATGTAGATAAAAACAGACTGAAGAAGCTTGGCGCATCTGGTGTGATGGAAGTAGGCAATAACATCCAGGCGATCTTTGGACCAGTTTCCGACAGCTTGCGTGGTCAGATGCAAGATATTATGGATGGTAAAACACCGAGATCGAAAGAGGACGTTTCACAAATCGTTGATAAAGCAAAAGACGCGGAAGAAGCGCCTGTTGATTTGAACAACCTGGAATTTGCCAGCCCGTTAAGCGGGGAAATCCTGCCGATTATGGATGTACCCGACCAGGTATTCTCCGGTAAAATGATGGGAGACGGTTTTGCGATTAAGCCTGATCAAGGAACGATTGTATCACCGGTTAACGGAAAGGTATTGAATGTATTCCCTACGAAGCATGCAATTGGTTTGCAGGCTGATAATGGTACAGAAATCCTTATTCATATTGGTATTGATACCGTCAAGCTAAAAGGAGAAGGATTTGAAGCCAAAGTCCAAGAGGGTGACTTTGTAGAACAAGGCCAGCCATTGATGGAAGTTGATTTGGATTATATCGGAGAACATGCGGCATCCACGATTACCCCTGTCGTCTTTACAAACCTGGAAGAAGGCCAGGAAGTTACCGTGAAGGCTTCCGGAAAAGTGAATGCACAAGATAAAGATATCGTAACGATTCAGTAAGGTACATTGCGATAGGCTCTACCTCGGATACCGGGGTGGAGCCTTCTTTGTATGTTGCCGTAAACGGATATGGGTTGACAGCCTGGCTCTTACCCAAAGAAGGATAACATTTCATGGATTTTCTTAACGAATAAAAGGCGGTGCTTGGCCAGTAATATGGGGAGGTAACGCTGTGCTATAATAGCAGAGGAATTTCCTATGAAGTATCCAGTCATAATATTTGATACGGAAGGCGAAAAAATGGATGAAATAAAACATACCAAGCAAATGTTTAAAGGAGCTCTCCTGCTTACTGCAGCGGGAGTAATCAGCAAAATACTGAGCGTGGGCTACCGTATTCCTTTACAAAATATAACCGGGGATGTTGGATTTTATATTTACCAGCAAATATATCCTTTTTTAGGAACAGCTTTCATGTTGTCGCTATATGGATTCCCGGCAGCCATCTCCAAGTTGGTAGCGGAAGAACGAGAGCGTGGTCTCCGGCTTTCCTTCCGTTCTTTTTATATGCCTGTCACGGGGTTGTTAATTACGATCAATATGCTCTTGTTTGGCGTGTTGTTTGGTTTAGCCCCGCTAATCGCAAAGGCCATGGGGGATAACCAACTCACAGGACCGTTGCGGGCCGCCTCTTTACCTTTTTTGTTCGTGCCGTTTTCTTCTATCTGCAGAGGGATATTTCAGGGGCTGAACAATATGAAGCCGACAGCAGTTTCACAGGTGGTGGAACAGGTGGTAAGAGTGTCGGTTATATTAGTCGTATCGTTAGTGATGGTGCATGAAGGCCGGGATTTATATGAGGTTGGTTCTGGAGCAGCGGCAGGATCCTTGCTGGGTGCTTGTGCTGCTGTATTTGTGTTAGCCGTGATGTTTACCCGAGATCGACCCTGGTATAGGGATCGTCCTGGTTATTCTATCCCTTGGAAAAAATATATACGAACCATTTTACTTTATGGCATGTTTATCTGCCTGAATTATATGATGTTTTTGTTGATTCAATTTGCCGATGCATTTACTCTCGTACCCAACTTAATAGAATTTGGAATGACGCGCCAGCAGGCAATGGAGTGGAAAGGTGTTTTTGACCGGGGGCAGCCGTTAGTCCAGCTGGGAACAGTTCTCGGCTCATCGCTTGCATTGGCGCTTGTGCCAACTGTAACGAGGAGGCAGTTAAACGAACGCCCTGTCGAATTGACAGAACATGTGAAAAGCGCATGGAAATTCAGTTTCATTTTATCGACAGGAGCAGCCATAGGATTGATGGCGATTTTCCCTTATGCTAATATCCTATTATTTGAAGATGACGCAGGGACGGGGAGCCTGCAAATTTTAGCGCTGTCTATCTTGTTTACCTCCCTTGCCTTGACTCTGTCCTCTATCCTGCAGGGGCTGGGTGACTTCCGCTGGACGGCCGTTTTCGTCGTGACCGGTATGATCTGTAAAGGCATTTTGAATGAATTGCTTGTCCCGGTGTGGGGGATTGCCGGAAGTGCTGTTGCCACCGTGGCGGCAGTTATGGTTATTTTATTGTTAAATGTTGCTCGGCTGAAGCAGAGGATTCCACATTTAAGCTTGTTACAATTCAGATGGCGTTCTCTTGTCATCTCACTTGCCGGAATGCTCATTTTTCTTTATGGTTTGGATAGAAGCCTGGGGAAATTGGTTCTTGCCGGGCCACGAATAGATTATGTAGCATATACATTGATTGCTTGTTTCGGAGGGGCTGCAATCTATGTCTTCTTGCTGATTAAGCTGCGTGCTTTTACCGATAACGAACTGGAAGCACTTCCGTTTGGCAGCTATTTGGCCGGCTTAAATAAAGGAGGAAACAAAAATGGCAAATAAGATGGAAATCATAGGATTGGGTGCAGGCGATATCAATCAACTTCCCTTGGGAATTTACCGTAAACTGTTGAACAAACAGGAGAAAATCTATGTGCGGACCCTTGACCATCCGGTGATCGATAGTTTGAGACAGGAAGGTGTCTCTTTTACTTCTTTTGATGAAGTGTACGAAAAAAACCAGGATTTTTCTTCTGTTTATCAGGAAATAGCCGATTATCTCGCTAATGCTGCTGGAGAACGGGATGTGATCTATGCGGTTCCGGGCCATCCGATGCTAGCGGAAAAAACAGTTCAGTTACTGCTGGATAACGACAAGCTCGATGTGACAGTGATGGGTGGCCAAAGCTACTTGGACGCACTATTTACAGCATTACGGATCGACCCAATCGATGGGTTTCAGTTTGTCGATGCCACCTCTTTTAAACGAAATGAATTGGAATACCGCCACCATTTAGTCTTTTGTCAGGTGTATGACGCTTTTGTTGCATCCGAAGTCAAGCTGACGTTACTGGAAGACCTTTCTCCGGAACATCCTGTCACAATCGTGGAGGCGGCAGGAAGCAATCAGGAAAAACTTGTGACAATCCCGCTGGTCGAGCTGGATCAATCCGCCACCTTGAGCAACCTGACAAGTGTTTATGTGCCGCCTGCTGCGGATACAGAATTAAACCATCAGTTTTTCCGACTGAGGGAAGTAATCGCACAATTGAGAGGACCAAACGGATGTCCTTGGGATAAGAAACAAACACATCAATCCTTGCGGCAATATTTGCTGGAGGAAGCTTATGAGTTCATTGAAGCGGTAAATGCCGAAGATGATGACGGGATGATCGAGGAAATCGGGGATGTCCTGCTGCAAGTAATGCTGCACAGCCAAATCGGGGAAGATGAAGGATTTTTCAGTATAGATGACGTAATAGGTACATTGACCAATAAAATGATCCGCCGGCATCCTCATGTGTTTGGAGAAGCCACTGCCGAGACTGCAGAACAGGTGATGGATAATTGGCAGAAGATTAAAGCGGAAGAGAAACAGGAACAGGCTGAATCTTCCTTGTTGAGTGAGATTCCTCAAGAACTGCCGCAGCTCATGGCTGCAGAAGAGCTGCAGAAGAAAGCAGCAAAAGTGGGATTTGATTGGGGAGAGGCCGAGCCTATTTGGCAAAAGCTGCATGAGGAATTAAATGAATGGCGGGAGGCAGTTGAACAGGGGGAGCAAGAGGAAATAGAAAAGGAATTCGGAGATTTCTTATTTGCTATTGTGAATCTTGCCCGCTATTATAAAGTCAACCCCGAACTTTCGTTAAACAGGACCAATAATAAGTTTCGCAACAGGTTTTCCTATATAGAAGAACAAACAGCATTGAGCGGTAGGAAGATGGCAGATATGAGTCTCGAAGAACTGGATCAGTATTGGAATGAAGCCAAGCAAATCGAATAATTATATATTAAAGGAAGTGACGAAGCTAGATGCGATTAGATAAGTTTTTAAAAATATCCAGGTTGATCAAGCGCCGTACTTTAGCCAAGGAAGTTGCCGATCAGGGCAGAATTACGATCAATGGCAATCAGGCTAAAGCATCTTCTAATGTATCAGTCGGTGACGAGCTGACGATTCAGTTCGGCCAAAAGTTATTGACCATTCAAGTTGATTCGTTACGGGAAGTCGTGAGAAAAGATGAGGCAGCATCACTTTATACCATCAAAAAAGAAGAAGCAGTAAATTAAAAAACAGCAGCCCCGAAACTGTTCAGGGGCTGCTGTTTTGTTGTGCAGAAGATTAATCTTCTAATGCTTCAACGACCTTTTCAGCCGTGCTTTTACTTGATTGTGGGTTTTGCCCTGTCACTAAATTGCCGTCACGTACAGAGTGATCGGTCCAGTTTTCAGCCGACTCAAACACGGCCCCTTTTTCACGAAGCTTGGATTCCAGAAGGAAAGGCATATGCTGGTCCAATTGCATTTCTATTTCTTCGGAATCGGTAAAGGCGGAAACTTTTTTTCCTTTTACCAGCGGTGTGCCGTCTTTATAGGTGGCATTTACCAGACCGGCAGGACCGTGACAAACAGAACCAATTATTTTGCCCTGTTCAGCAAATTGCTGCAAGACATATAGCAGGGTTTCGTTGTTTGGAAAGTCGAACATGGTACCATGTCCGCCTGGAAGAAAGATTGCATCAAAACCTTCGGCATCTTCTTTGCTTAGCTTGATGGTGTCTTTTAATTCTGCTTCTGCCTCAGTCCAATCAGGACTTTTTTCATCAATACTATTTGGATCAAGGGCTACTTCCCCACCGGAAATACTGGTGACTTTGACTTCATATCCTTTTTCTTTGAAAACCAAGTACGGAACGGCAAATTCCTCAAGCCATAGCCCGGTCTTATGATCATCCGTGATGGTTGTATGATTTGTTACTACCATTAATACTTTTTTCGCCATGATGCATACCTCCTATATTTGTACTATCTTACAATCAGCTACATCTTATACGATGAAAGCATTTCCTTCCAAATTATATGCTTTCATTTTTTCGGGCGGAAGACGGAGGTATTTTTCGCCTTCTTGTGGTAAACTACCAACTACCAAATAAAGGAGCGTGATGTTTATGAGCATGGTAATCAAGCAAATGACCAAAACAAGCAGCCAAACAACCAAGGAGGATGTAGCTGGTTATTAGGCAATGTCCTCCTATTATTAGGAGGAATCCATTTGTACAATTTACAAGAACTTGGATACAATGATTTTTTTGAAAAGCAAAACGACAGCAAGGAAGATCAAGTAGGCCGGATCGCGACGGCCACCAATGGTATTTACAAACTGTTTACGAAAGAAGGGGAACTCCAGGCACAGCTGAGCGGCAGGTTTCATCATCTTGCAGTGCACACAAGGGATTATCCTTGTGTCGGGGATTGGGTGCTGTTCCAGGCGGTCGACGGGGAAAACAAGGGTATTATCAACAAGGTGTTGCAAAGGAGCAGTTTGTTATCAAGGCATGCTGCCGGTGAAAAACAGGAAGAGCAGCTGATGGCGGCAAATGTCGATACCGTCTTTCTGGTCAACGCACTGAACAAGGATTTCAATTTACGAAGGATGGAACGTTATCTGATGCAAGTTTATGAAAGCGGCGCTTCTCCTGTGTTTGTATTGACAAAAAGGGATTTGTGCGAGGATGCGGAAACGGAAGAAAAGGTTCAGGCCGTAGAAGAAATCGCCTTTGGCTTGCCGGTGCTTGCGATTGATGCTTTGCATGAAGAAGGCCTGGCATCCTTAAAAGACTTTCTTCACAAAGGGAGGACGGTTTCTTTGCTCGGTTCATCCGGTGTCGGAAAATCAACGTTAATTAATCGATTGTTAGGCAAGGAAGTACAGAAAACCCAAACAATCAGAGAAGACGATGCGAAAGGGCGCCATACGACAACCCATCGTGAGTTGTTCCTGCTTCCAGAAGGCGGCGTGATTATCGACACGCCTGGTATGCGGGAGCTGCAGCTTTGGTCCGGGGAAGATGCTGCCGGTGAGACCTTCCAGGATGTCGAACGGCTGGCTGGACAATGCAAGTTCCGGGACTGCCGGCATGAACAAGAACCCGGTTGTGCGATTCAAAACGCGATTGAATCCGGCGAGCTTTCAGCTGAGCGTTATAAGAGTTATGTGAAATTGCAGCGTGAAGCAAAATTCCTGGATTTGAAGGAAAAATACGGAGCACATCGTGCAGCCAGGATGCAGATGGAAGGATTGAAAAAAGGGACATGGTAAGCAATATTTACGTGATGTAAAAAACTCTATAACAGAATGCATGCAAGTACTACAACAAGAAAATGATAACTAAGCTACTATAATAGAGGTCGGTATAAAATCCGTCGCCAATTCAATGTTAGATTATATTATTATTAAAATGACATTTATTAATTGTAAATCCGAACTGCTTCGAATTTTGAAGTGAAATTCGAATGACAGTTCGGATTTTTTTGTACTTAATTTTTAAAGTGAATTATTAGCAATAATCATCAATTACTGTTGCTTTTGGATATGCTAAAACAGCTTCGCCTAAAGGCACCACAACCAATCGTCCGCTGCCTGGTTACACCAAGTGCCAAACAAGTTAAAGAACAGTGAAGTGCGACATTTTCTATACAGCCTCTACAACGATTTTTTCATAAAGTTGCCCGTCAATATATACGAGAATTTTCCATACCCCCTCCGATGGAAATGTTAAATTGGAGGGCATATTCACACTCCCAGGGCTTACCGCCGCATCTTCAAAAAAGGTACTTGGACCAGAAAGGATATTAACAGGCTTCTTAGTCCCCTTTTTTATGGCCTTAACTTCGACTGGTTTGTTGTAGATGTTTTCTTTTCCGAAATAAAACCAAAAATATTTCTGGTCATCTTTAGCTATAATAGGAAATGGTCCAGTAAAGCCAACCGTGTCTTTGTTTCCCACAATCTCATAAGAACCTTCTTCCCCATTTTTATATTCAACCGAATAGTTGAAAGTTGAAGACAAGTCCCAGTTATCTTCAGCCATTGCCTTTTCAATCTCATTAGTGCTTTCTTGTACTACTCTTTCTTCCTTTGATACTTTCCATTCATTCGAGTCCTCATTATGGTTAGAAGTACAAGCAGCCAATGGCCCTACTGTCAGAAGCAGAGATAAAACATAAACCAGGTTACGCTTTTTCAAACAGAACACACCCTTCCATAAGTAAGGCTAGCACATTAAGAAGCCATTTCTTATTGCTTTTTCAACGGTCCCGTTTCATTTATTTAATAATAATAAACGATAGTCTCCAATACTACCATCCTCTTTTCGGCACTTTTTCTTAATTCTAGTGTAATCTCATTTGTTCTTCTTTTTAAATGACTAGTTTAGCCCGGTAAGCAGGTATTTGTTTATTAGAAGGTAATTTATCTGAACACGTTCTATGCCTGTCCCTCCTTTCATACACATATAACGATAAAGGGAGGGCTGGACAATGAATTATTATGAAAAAGATCCTTCAGTTCGTGCTCAGGCAGAACACCATATCAAAATGAATAATAGAAGGAATTTAGAAATAACGGGTGTCAAGGAAGTCGATAGCTTCGACAACGAAGAATTTCTTTTACAGACAGTTATGGGCTATTTGATTGTGCGTGGAGAAAACCTGCAAATGAAAAATCTCGATGTCGGAGAAGGGAACGTATCGATCAAAGGCAAAATACACGAGCTTTCCTATTTGGACGAACACCATGGAGAGAAGGCTAAAGGTCTCTTTAGCAAGCTGTTCAAATGACACTATCGGTCCAGTTTGCTGCAATTTTAATCATGATGGCGGGAGGAATGTATGTCGGTGCTGCCATCGATACCTTCCGCCGCTTTGAAAGAAGCTGGAAGCATCGTGTATTATTTTCCTATGGAATGGAGATCGGCTTTTGGCTGCTTCAGACATTAATCCTTTTTTACTTATTATACAGAGTAAATCAGGGAGAATTGCGCTTTTATATTTTTCTTGCGATTTTATGTGGATTTGCAACGTACAAGGCATTATTTGAACTACTGTACCAGCGTTTGCTGGAATTAATGATACGCTTTGTCGTCGAGCTTTACCGTTTTTTTGCCCGCCTAGTGAAAGGTCTGGTGTTCCAGCCAATCATATGGCTCTTCCGCCTGTTGCTGTTGCTTCTGACCGGAATTTGGGCAGTTTTACTATGGCTGCTTACGGTTATAGGAAAAGTGTGTTTGTTCCCATTCCGGCTCCTCTTTAAATTGATCTGGATGCTGATTCCGAAGCCGATAAAAAAATACTTACACAAACTTGCAGGATTTTATAGTAAAATAAAGAATATGTTAAGAAAATGGCGGCAGTTTATGCACAAGAAAAGGAGGTAGCTGAGCAAGTGGCAAGAAGAGCAAAATCCGTGGCAAAAATCGATTCTACTTATATGCGACAATACGATGCACAAGTGGAAAGACAAAAGAAAAAGAAAAAGCGGCTTTTCCGCCGATTGATGCTATTCTCTCTCGTGGTAGTTGTCGTTATAGGCGGATTGACAGCCTATCATGTTAAACAGCGGACTTTACATGCAGAAAAGCAAGAGCAGTATGAGAAGCTGGAAAGGGAAATGACTTCTCTTAAAGAAGATGAAAAAGACCTCCAGGAAGAAATCCGGTTACTTCAAGATGAAGATTATGTATTGGAAATCGCCAGGACGAACTACTTTTTCTCGAACGAAGGAGAAATTATTTTTGAACTACCGGAGGAGGAGCCATCTTATTGACACGCATTTTACAGCTTATATATAATATATAAGTAGGATACTTTTAAAATTCTAAGGAGGAGCATTTTTTTTATGTCAATCGAAGTAGGCAGCAAGTTGCAGGGTAAGGTAACAGGAATCACTAATTTCGGAGCTTTCGTTGAGCTGCCTGGTGGTTCAACCGGCTTGGTTCACATTAGTGAGGTTGCCGATAACTATGTTAAAGATATTAATGAACATTTGACTGTTGGAGATGAAGTAACAGTTAAAGTCATTAATGTCGAGAAGGATGGCAAAATTGGATTGTCGATTAAGAAAGCAAAAGATAATCCGAATGCCGGGCGCCGCAGAACTAATAATCACAACAAAAGTAATAACCGCGACCGCACGGAAACCTTTGAATCTAAGATGAATCGTTTCTTGAAGGATTCAGAGGACCGTTTGGCTTCTATCAGAAAGAATACAGAGTCTAAACGCGGAGGTCGAGGTGCTAAAAGATAAAACTTGCTGTCTATAGAGAGAGCTGTTAAATGAACTCTGTTACTAATATAAAAAAAACGGATGCCATACTTTCATGTATGGCATCCGTTTTTATTATCACTTGGTTTCTTGTCTCATATCTTGTTGCTTTTTAGCCACCGAAGATCGAAACAATGACATAATGATAACTCTCTTTCCAAGCTTTTTATAAGTGCTTGGATTCGCTTCGGCAGCATACTTCGCTTTCCGCGGGCACGGCCTCAGCTTCCTCAGAAGAAAATCGCTTCTTGCGGAATCTTCGGACTCGTGCTGTTCCCGCAGGAGTCTGCGGATGCTACCTACGCTAGTTGAGGTTTTAATCTACTGGGATTCTATTCAATATATGATAGCAAGTTATTAGCGGAGGAAATACCCGGAGACTCCTGCGGGAGGAAAGGCCTCGGTGAGATCCCCGGAGCTTTAGCTCAAGGAAGCTCACCAGCCGCCCGCGGAAAGCGCAGGGTATTTCCGCAGCGCCGTTTCCTCGCTCGTTTTATTTAGAATAATAGGAAGCTAAATTAAAGTTACTCCGCAGTTTTTGTTTTTGAGTAAAAACACAAGTTATCAGAAAACGGGTTAATTGCACAAAAAAAGGCGGCCTAGGTCCACCTTGTCTGTTTGATAGCGGCGGAGGGGATCGAACCCCCGACCTCACGGGTATGAACCGTACGCTCTAGCCAGCTGAGCTACACCGCCATGATGTTTGGAAAAAACAATTTGTCCTCTGTTGTTGAGGCACAAGTGATATATTACAATAGCATTACCATACTGTCAACAGAAAATTAATCACCGTATGTTAAAAAATGATCTTTTGCCCATAAATAGGGCAACACATAATAGAAACGGAGGAACCGATGGATGATTTGCTTAGTAAGGCATGGGGAAACAGATTGGAATTTGCAGGGGCTGTTACAGGGAGAGACAGACATTCCTTTGAATGAAACAGGAATTCAGCAAGCGAGGGAATGCAGGGATTATTTTAAGGCAACACATGTGGATAGGATTATCACAACTCCTTTAGTTAGAGCCCGGAAAACAGCGGAAATCATTAATGAGAACTGGCAAAAGCCAATAGAGATCATGGAAGCTTTCAAAGAAAGATCCTTTGGGGAAGCAGAGGGCATGCCTATGGAAGAGCGGAACAACAAATACCCAGACCGAAATTATCCCGGACAGGAACCTTTAGATGCATTCCGGGAACGGGTTATGCAGGGTATCGAAGAAGTCACGGACAAGTACTTGGATGAAGAGTTGCTCCTGGTTGCACATGGGGGAGTCATCAATGTCATTTTATCCACGGTGTCGAACGGAGAAATCGGCACCGGAAAAACGAAGCTGATCAATGCCTGTATCAGCAATATCCAATTATTGAAAGAAGGATGGAAGGTACACAATTACAATCAGATTGATCACCTTTCCAAATATTCCATCAAGTAATATTTCGTTAAAAAAAACCGGAAGGCGCTTAGTAGACGCCTTCCGGTTCTATTTATTTTTGCGGAGTCGGGGTTTGACCAGCTGTCATGGTTGATTGCAGCGATTCCTTTTTGGTATTCTGTTCCGCTTCTATTTCGTCTGCCGGGCGTACTTGCTTTATGAAAAAGGATAAGGCGAAGCCGATGACGGCAAACACGGTTGCAACCATGAAGGAATCGTTAATCCCTTCAATCGTAGCATGTTGAAAAGCATACATTTGCGGGTTGGCCGCATCGTTCGGCAGAAATTCACTCATGTGAGCCGTCCGCTGGTTACTCATTACCGTCACCAGGAATGCTGTACCAATTGCTCCAGAGACCTGCCGCAAAGTATTGGCCATTGCCGTTCCGTGGGAATAGTAGCGCCTTGGCAGCTGGTTCAGACCCGCGGTCATGATCGGCATCATGATCATGGAAATCCCGATCATCCGTGCACTGTAAATAATCATCATATGCATATAGGACGTAGAGTCGGTTAAATCAGTGAAAAAGAATGTCATGACTGCCGTGATAGCCAAGCCTACCAATGCCAGTGGACGTGCCCCGATTTTGTCGAACAGTTTTCCGGTGATGGGTGACATGATTCCTGAAATAATTGCTCCAGGTAGCAATAGCAGACCGGATTCCAGCGGTGTAAAGCCCCGCACAATTTGCAGATATAACGGTACAAGGATCATGGAGGCAAACATTGCCATCGTCACTACTACATTGATAATCGTAGTTAGGGTGAACATATTATATTTAAACACCCGGAATTCAAGCATCGGATTGCTTAGACGCATTTGCCGGATGACGAAGATAATCATTGCGATGCCGCCAATAGCAAGAGAGGCAATGACTTCTGTCTCTCCCCAGCCGCTGTTTCCAGCCGTACTAAAGCCGTACAACAGACCCCCGAAGGCGAAAGTAGACAGGATAATCGATGAAATATCCATCTTAGGATTGCTTAATTTCGTGACGTTACGCAGCAGGAAGAACGCTAAGATAACGTCGATTACGGCGATTGGCAAGACGATAAAGAAAAGCAGTCGCCAAGAATAGTTTTGTACGATCCATCCGGATAGGGTAGGGCCGATTGCTGGTGCGAACATCATGGCAAGACCGATTAGTCCCATCGCACTACCGCGTTTTTCCAATGGGAACAGGCTAAGGATGACATTCGTCAAAAGCGGCATCATGATACCGGCTCCGGCAGCCTGGACGATCCGTCCAATCATAATCATAGAGAAACTAGGTGAGATTCCGCATATCAAGGTGCCTATCGCAAACAAGCTCATCGCTGTAAGGAATAATTTACGGGTACTGAATTTCTCCATTAAGAAAGCTGTAATGGGAATAAGGATTCCGTTAACTAGCATAAATACTGTAGTTAACCATTGGGCTGTATTTTCGGTAATATCTAAATCTACCATCATGACTGGCAGGGCAATGTTCATTAACGTTTGGTTAAGAATAGCCACAAATGCTCCAAGAACCATAATAAAGATAATCGGCCCTTTCGCAACCTGCGACGCTTCTACAAAAGTAGATCTATCTTTCACTTTCATTCATCTCCGTTTTCCAAAATTTTATTTAAAATAAGGCTGTGAAGCTCTATGAGCTTTTGGACGTCTTGATCGCTTAATTCATCTAGACGCTTCATTCTTTCCAGATAGCTCTTATAAGCTTCTTTTTTCTTTTTTGCGCCTTCTTCCGTAGCCGTCAACACAATAGCACGCCGGTCTCGCTTGGACGGGGTTCTTTCCACATAACCTGCTTTTACCAACCTTTCTACCGTACCGCTGATGGTGCTTTTGCTAGTGTTTAATTTATTTGCTATTTCGACAAGACCAATATCAGGCTGCTCCTCTAAAAGCTTTAAAATTTGCAGTTGGAGAGTAGTGATCCCTAAATCATTGGCATTGTGCCACATTTGCTTATAGAAAGCCTTGTTAACCTCCCGGAAAGAAGTAAAGATACTTTCTATTTTTTTATTGTTTTGCAAAACAACCTCTCCTTTTCATGTTGCACTCCAGTTAGTTCTGTACAATGATATGCCCTGATAATACCAGTACTGGACATTTTAGTTCACGCACGAACAATTAGCGCAAGAACAATTATAGTCCTTTTAAACAAAAAAGCAATAGAAAAACAGCAAAAAAATAAAGTAAACGCCCTCATCACGGCGTTTACTCAAGCAAAACAGGTAGTACCTATAGGTTATGTACGTTGCTTTTACAAGACGTTTGGGCGAGGTGGATAAATCGACAGCATGCAGAGGACTTGTCTGGGTTTATGTTGAAAATCGCTCGCAACACCGGAATAGCGTCGAAGACTTTTTTTAATCTGGCCCGTTGTTTTGACAAAAAATAGAAGCGAGATGTGTTTAAATAAACAACACGAAGGAGTGGTGTTAAATGATGGAGACGGCTGAAAGACAGCAAACAAAGCCAATATTATACAAAAAGGCTTTGGAAAATGCGAAGCGGAAGATGGGGGAAAAGACGAAGCTGTTGTTATTGGAAAAAGGGTGGCTTCTCTTGTTTGTCGGTTTTTTGCTTGGACGAGCCATT
The DNA here is from genome assembly GCF_000821245.2 of Virgibacillus senegalensis. Classification (GTDB taxonomy): domain Bacteria; phylum Bacillota; class Bacilli; order Bacillales; family Amphibacillaceae; genus Sediminibacillus; species Sediminibacillus senegalensis. The sequence goes on along the minus strand of NZ_LN611421.1, from coordinate 16,223 downwards.
GTGTTATCTACTATGTCGCCTTTTGCCCTTTCTTTCCTCGCTTCGGTATGGTTTGTCAGAAAGGACAAGTCCTTTCCTGTTATGTTGGCAGTTCTGGCTGGAGCGTTCAGTTTTGAGTGGCAGCATGGATTATTCACCTTCATGGCGATGGTTCTGTTCATTTTTACGGCAGCTGTTTTTAAGAATGTGAAGCACCAACAAAAACTGCTGCCCCTGCTTGTCTTGGTTTCCAGTGTAATGCCGCGCGTGTTCAGCTATTCCCTATTCGATAAGCTGACCGCCTATGAATGGATGCTTGCAATTGTAGAAGGGGTCCTGGCTGCGGTACTTGTTCTTATATTTATGCAAAGTGTACCGCTTTTATCACCTAAAAGGTACAAGCCTGCCTTAAAAAACGAAGAAATCGTCTGCATGATTATATTGCTTGCTTCGATCTTGACCGGAACCATAGGCTGGGAGATTCAGGGGGCTTCCATAGAACAAATCACGTCGCGTTACCTGGTGCTGTTGCTAGCCTTTGTCGGCGGTGCAGCTATTGGATCGACAGTTGGGGTGGTCGCGGGGCTGATTTTAAGCTTGGCCAATGTAGCCAGTCTTTACCAGATGAGCCTGCTTGCTTTTTCCGGCCTGCTCGGAGGCTTGCTGAAGGACGGGAAAAAGCCGGGTGTCAGTATTGGGTTGATTGTCGGCACCTTGCTTATCGGAATTTATGGGAAAGGGATCGAGGCGCTGCTCCCATCCCTGTTGGAAACGTTCGTTTCCGTCCTTCTGTTTATTTGCACACCCCAAAGTTGGGTGAAAAAACTGTCCCGCTACATACCTGGAACGATGGAACATTCGAAAGAACAGGAACAGTACATGCAAAAGGTACGGGATGTAACGGCCAACAGGGTGGAACAGTTTTCTAACGTTTTCCAAGCCCTTTCACGTAGTTTTGTTCAACAACAGCAGACACCACCAGAAGAAGAGTATATAAAAGAAACAGATTACTTTTTAAGCAATGTAACGGAAAAGACATGTCAATCCTGCTTTAAAAAAGATCGATGCTGGGCTGCAAATTTTGATAAAACATACGGCTTGCTGACCGACGTGAAAAACGATATGGAAGCAGGCGGTGGACTAAATAAAATACTACAGCGAAATTTGGAGGACCATTGCGTCAAATCCCCAAAAGTGGTGGAAACGATGCGCCATGAGCTATCCTTTTTTGAGGCGAATCAAAAATTAAAAAAACAAGTAAGCGAAAGCAGGCGGTTTGTGGCTGATCAGCTGTTGGGAGTATCGGAAGTCATGGACGACTTTGCCAAGGAAATTTTGAAAGAACGGGAGAATCATGAACAACAAGAGGTTGAAATTGCCTCATCTCTTAAGCAAATGGGCATGGAAATAGAAAAACTCGATATTTTCAGTGTGGAAAAAGGCAATATCGATATAGAAATGCATCTGACTTTTTCTCAATATCATGGGGAAGGGCCGAAGCTGATTGCACCGATGCTATCAGATATCCTTCAAGAAACCGTGATCGTGAAAGAGGAGGATATCTCGCCGTTTCCAAACGGTGAATGTTTCCTGGCATTCGGATCTGCCAAAAAATATGCAGTTGATACGGGAGTCGCGCATGCTGCCAAAGGTGGAGGGCTTGTCTCAGGTGATAGCTATTCGACGATTGAACTGGGAGCGGGTAAGTACGCGATGGCGATTAGCGATGGAATGGGCAACGGGAAACGGGCCCATGAGGAAAGCACAGAAACGCTTCGCTTGCTTCAGCAAATTCTTCAATCCGGCATACAGGAACAAATCGCAATTAAATCCATTAACTCCATTCTGTCGCTCCGAACGAGCGAGGAGATATTCTCAACATTGGATTTGGCTGTAATTGATTTGCATGACGCTGCGGTAAGGTTTTTAAAGATTGGCTCGACACCTAGCTTTATTAAACGCGGTCATGCCATGCATAAAATCGAAGCAAGTAATCTGCCGATCGGTATCATTCGCGAATTTGATGTAGAGGTGGTTACGGAGCAGTTAAAACCGGGTGATGTACTGATTATGATGAGTGATGGGATTTTTGAAGGACCAAAACATGTGGAAAACGTGGATGTTTGGCTAAAACGAAAAATAAAGGATATGGAGACAGATAATCCGCAGGAGATTGCTGATTTATTGTTGGAGGAAGTCGTTCGCAACCGCTCAGGGGAAATAGAGGATGACATGACGGTTTTAGTGGCTAAGGTGGATATCAATAAGCCGAAGTGGGCGGCATTTCCTGCTTATCAGCAGCATGCATGATAAGAAATGGAAACAGCTTGCAGGTATCGGCCTGCATTGAGGAAATTTTGCATCGGTTTTGAATGCTGGCATTTGTTCCTTCTTACAGGTATAAACTTCCTCCGAAGCGTCGAAAATGGGGATAAACAACGCAATAAATCCGACTGAACCGACTAAGTACTAACAGGCAGGGTAGATATTGGAGGAGGAGTAGTGATGAAAAAAGGAACGTTAAAGCAAATTCTGCTTATTACAGACGGTTGTTCCAATAAAGGAGAAGACCCTTCGGCGGTAGCAGCACTAGCTTATGAGCAGGGAATTACGGTGAATGTGATCGGTGTTTTGGAAGACAATCAGACAGAAAACGACGGTGGACTCCAGGAAGTGGAGGATATAGCGCTTTCCGGTGGAGGAGTCAGCCAAATTGTCTATCAGCAAGTGCTATCAAAAACGGTACAGGCTGTGACGAAACAAGCCATGACCCAGACGCTACAGGGAGTGGTCAATCAGGAGCTCAAGCAAATACTTGGCCCGAAACAAAGTTTGGAAGATCTACCGCCCGAACAAAGAGGAGAGGTAATGGAGGTTGTGGAGGACTTGGGCGAGACTTGTGATTTGGAAGTGCTTGTTCTGGTAGATACGAGTGCCAGCATGACGGACAAGCTGCCGACTGTACAGGAAGCATTATTCGATTTATCCGTCAGTCTTAACGCACGGATCGGGAGGAATCGTTTCTCGATCTATGCATTTCCGGGCAAAAAAAGTGCCATCAATAAAATTTTGGACTGGTCTCCGCGTCTCGATTCGATTTCCGCTGTATTCCCTAAGCTTAACAGCGGCGGCATTACACCTACAGGGCCAGCTTTAAAAGAGGCGATGTTTCAGTTTGGCAAGAAAAGCTTGTTAAGGAGCTTTAGAAATGAAAAACAATCCGACGCTGAAGAAGCCTGAACACTATCTCCACCCCGGAATCATTATCACCGGGAAATGGCATAAACATCAGTACAAAATCATCAGGAAACTGGGTAACGGTGCAGTGGGTACGGTTTATCTATGTGACCATCAGGGAAGTCGGGCGGCATTAAAAATAAGTTCCAGTGGTTCTTCCATCACAACAGAAGTGAATGTTTTGAAAACCTTGCAAAAGGTCCAGGGAACCGGCAGCCTTGGGCCTTCTTTGCTGGATGTCGACGATTGGCTTCATCCTTCCGGAACAAGGTTTTCCTTCTATGTAATGGAGTATGTTAAGGGGCAGGATCTAAGCAGTTTTATTCGTTCGAATGGGAGTGAATGGCTCGGCACTTTCATGATGCAGCTTTTAGGTGATTTAGAACAGCTACACCAGTCAGGGTGGGTTTTCGGAGATTTAAAGACGGATAACCTGTTGGTTGCATCGTCCCCGCCGCGGGTAAGGTGGATAGATGTGGGTGGAACGACACAAATCGGCAGGTCGATTAAAGAATATACGGAGTTTTTTGACCGGGGTTATTGGAATATGGGCAGTCGGAAGGCGGAGCCTTCGTATGATTTGTTCGCTGTGGCGATGGTAATGTTGCACGTATATCACCCTGCGAGGTTCGATAAAGGCAGTCATCCCGAAAAAACATTAATGCATAAATTGGGATCCACCCGTCAGTTGAAAAGGTATCAGGGACCTTTAAAAAAGGCGCTTAAAGGTTCCTATTCTTCCAGCAGTCAAATGAAACAAGAAATTGCATCCTTGCTGATGCATCGTCCGCAAATCACGCTGAAAAAGACGAGAACTGCTGCGAGAAAAGCAACTGCAGCCAATCAGGATCGATCCTTGTTTGAAAGTGCGAGTATTTTGATCGCTGCGGGTTTGTTTTATATATTCCACTTTTTTCTTCTCTAACTATACCGCCTCTTTTGCAGTAGAAAAACGGAAGTGATAGGATTAAAGTGGTTTGGGAGTACAAGTGCGACACACTGGTAAACACAGTGATGAATATTAGGGTTATCCGGCAATGGAGTGGGGAATATGGAAACAAAAGTTAAGGAATTGATAAAAGAGGAGAATTTGCTTCACCAAGGGGCAACGGTTTTGGTGGGCGTTTCTGGAGGTCCTGATTCCATTGCATTGCTTCACTTTTTATCTGCGATCAAAGAAGAATGGAACATTCGGCTGATTGCACTGTCTGCTGATCATGGCTTAAGAGGAAATGAATCAAAACAAGATGTGGAATATGTCCGAAACGTCTGCAGGATGTGGAATATCGAAATGGTTGAAACCTTTTTGGATGTTCCAGCGTACAAGAGACAGGAAGGGACGGGAACTCAGCTTTCGGCGAGAAATTTGCGTTATCAATTTTTTGCCGAACAGATGGAAAGGTTCGGAGCTGAATTCTTGGCTTTAGGTCATCATGCCGACGACCAGGCAGAGTCCGTGTTGATGGGTTTAACCCGGGGTTCAAATATATCGGCTTTGCAGGGGATACCAATAAAAAGACCATTTGCAGGCGGGGACATCGTGAGGCCGTTTATGGCTGTCTCCAGAGATGAGATTGAAGCGTACTGTATGGAGCATGGTATAGAACCAAGAAGGGATCCTTCCAATGAAGAGGACAGCTATACAAGAAATTATTTTCGGTTACATGTTCTCCCGCTTCTCAAAGAGAAGAACCCCAATTTCTTACATACTGTTCGTAGATTGAGTGATTCGGCGCGGAACGATGAACGGTATTTAAATGAGCAGGCAGAAAAACTGGTCGATGCGCATGTGGCGTTTGCGGACAGGAATAAGCGGGCTGAGTTTGAAATAGAAAGCTTTGCCAAGTTCCCCATTGCTTTACAAAGACGGGCCTTTCATCTAATATTGAACTATCTATACAATTCGACTCCACCTGACCTTTCTTATGCCCATGAAGATCGATTCTTCAGCCTGATTTCGAGCAGTAGAGCGAACGCTTCTATTGATTTACCTTTAGGGTTGAAGATGATTAAGGCATACCATTCAATCACATTTTCTTTTGCGGCCGAATTAGACGGCAGCTATTACATAGTTTTGCAAGGTCCTGGCACTATCGAACTGCCTGACGGATCTGTTCTGTCTGCTTCGATTGTCCGTGAGCCCTTGGAAGATTCCCGCTATGCCATTACATATGAGTTAGCAGATATAAATTGGCCGTTGGCAATCCGATCGCGAAAACCCGGTGATAAAATGAGGGTAAAAGGAATGAAAGGGACCAAAAAGATTAAAGATATCTTTATCGATGAGAAAATACCGATTGGTTTAAGAGAGGGCTGGCCGATAGTCGAGGATGGAAAGGGTAATATTTTATGGCTGGCCGGATTAAGGAGAGCAGATTCTGGCTCCGGTGGGCGTGACGGCAAGTTTCTTCGGTTGCAATACGACAAGAACAGTAACATCTAGGAGGATCAGGAATGAATAACGATATTGAGAAAGTTTTGATTTCTGAAGAAGAGATCAAGCAAAAATGTCAGGAGTTAGGGGAACGTTTAACGAAAGAATATGACGGGAAATTCCCATTGGCAGTCGGTGTATTAAAGGGCGCCATGCCGTTTATGTCAGATATACTCCGAGCAATGGACACGCATTTGGAGATGGACTTTATGGATGTTTCCAGCTACGGTGGAGAAACCAGGTCATCCGGTGAGGTAAAAATCGTCAAAGATTTAGACACCAAGGTTGAGGGAAGAGATTTACTGATTATAGAGGATATCATTGATAGTGGATTGACGCTCAGCTATCTGGTTGATTTGTTCAAGTATCGCAAAGCCAACTCCATTAAAATTGTTACACTGTTGGACAAACCAGAAGGCAGGAAAGTCGATATCAAGGCTGATGTAGTCGGATTCCATGTGCCGAATGAATTTGTGGTAGGGTATGGCCTCGATTACAAGGAGAAGTATCGCAACTTACCGTATGTGGGCGTATTGAAACCGAAGATTTATGGCGGTGAATAAACTTGTTTGATTGACAGGTATGACTGTCAAAATATTGACATATCTTAAAAGGGTAATTAGTTGTATTGGTCCTTTTTCATATGGTACTATTTAGTATAGTTTTCTCGCTTGGGAGGAGGTAGGCAATGAACCGAATTTTTCGTAATGTCATTTTTTATTTCCTAATATTCCTGGTGGTAATTGGAATTGTCGGAGTATTTAATGGACAGAACAATCAAGAAACAGAATTTAACGTCAATGAGTTTACGCAGAGATTAAACAATGGTGAAATTTCAGAAATGACCATGCAGCCATCTAATGGTGTTTATCGTATAACTGGTGAATTAACCGGCGAAGAAAACGAAACATTCATTACCAATGTTCCAGATAACCCAGACATCGTTGCCAGTATTACTAATACAGCGACTGATCAAGGGATACTGAGTATTGAAGAAGAGGAACAACCAAGCGGATGGGTGACATTCCTTACTACAATGATTCCGTTTGTTATTATATTCATTTTATTCTTCTTCCTGCTGAATCAAGCCCAGGGCGGCGGAAGCCGAGTGATGAACTTCGGTAAAAGCAAAGCCAAGCTGTACAGCGAAGAGAAGAAGAAGGTACGATTCAAAGACGTTGCAGGTGCTGATGAAGAGAAGCAAGAACTTGTAGAGGTTGTTGACTTCCTTAAAGATCCACGCAAATTTGCCAACATCGGGGCAAGAATTCCGAAAGGTGTTTTATTAGTTGGCCCTCCAGGAACAGGTAAAACCTTGCTTGCACAGGCTGTTGCCGGAGAAGCAGGGGTTCCGTTCTTTTCAATCAGTGGTTCCGACTTCGTGGAAATGTTTGTCGGTGTCGGTGCTTCCCGTGTACGTGATTTGTTTGAGAATGCGAAAAAGAACGCACCGTGTATCATTTTCATTGATGAAATTGATGCCGTGGGTCGACAGCGTGGAGCTGGCGTAGGCGGTGGCCATGATGAGCGGGAACAAACTTTGAACCAATTACTTGTCGAAATGGATGGTTTTGGTGAAAATGAAGGAATTATCATTATTGCCGCTACCAACCGTCCGGACATCCTTGACCCTGCTTTATTGCGTCCGGGACGATTTGACCGGCAGATTACTGTCGACCGTCCGGATCTTAAAGGCAGAGAAGAAGTTCTGAAGGTACATGCCAAGAACAAACCGTTAAGTGATGCCGTTGATCTTAAAACGATTGCGATGCGTACACCAGGATTTTCTGGTGCCGATTTAGAAAACCTGCTTAACGAGGCGGCATTAGTAGCTGCCCGAAGTGATAAATCGAAAATCGACATGCTTTCTGTTGATGAAGCGATTGACCGTGTCATTGCAGGACCTGCCAAGAAGAGCAGGGTGATTTCCGAGAAGGAACGAAACATCGTTGCCTATCATGAAAGTGGACATACGATTATCGGCATGGTACTGGATGATGCAGATATGGTGCATAAAGTAACCATCGTGCCACGCGGCCAGGCCGGCGGATACGCGGTAATGCTTCCGAGGGAAGACCGTTACTTCATGACCAAGCCTGAACTGTTGGATAAAATAACCGGATTGCTTGGCGGACGTGTTTCCGAGGAAATCAATTTTGGAGAGGTTAGTACTGGAGCAAGTAACGACTTCCAGCGTGCCACCAACATTGCCCGGAAAATGGTTACCGAGTACGGCATGAGCGATAAAATCGGCCCGCTTCAATTCAGCAGCTCCGGCGGCCAAGTATTCCTGGGACGAGATATGCAGAACGAACCGACATATAGTGACGCGATAGCATATGAAATCGACCAGGAAGTGCAAAATTTCATTAACCAGTGCTATGCACGGGCAAAGGAAATTTTGACAGAGCATAAAGACAAACTGGAACTGGTAGCTAAAACCTTGCTAGAAGTGGAAACACTTGATGCCAGTGAGATAAAATCGTTGTTTGAAGAAGGAAAAATGCCTGATAAGGTGGTTTCTGAGCAAGACGGAAACAACCAGGATCGTGAGGATACTTCCGAAGCGAATGATATGAAAGTGAATATCCAAACCAAGTCAGAAGAAGAAGCTTCTAACGAACAAGACGAGAATGCTTCCGATCCCAACAAAAACAACGACTAAGGATAGCGCCCTCTTTGAAGCGAAAGCAAAGAGGGCGTTTTTCTGTCCCATAAATGGAAAGTTTTTTATCATACAATTTAAGAATCAAATAATGTGTATATACTTTGAAAATCGATTATAGTAAGGAAAGTAACGAAAATTTTCAAGGGGAATCCGCTGATTCCTGATTTTTGTGTTAGATGTAGGGAATACAAATACCATACTTGGTGTTTTAACATGATAAACTTCCTGATCAAAATGGAATCAAGACAAGGGTGAACTCATCCGACGTATTGACGATATGGATCCGGCATTGATACAGGAAAGGTCTTGGTTTCATTTATAACGGAAAGTAAACAAATCAAGTTTTAAAGGAGAAATGCAACATGGGTGACTATTTAATCAAAGCGACAGCTTTTAACGGGACTGTTAGAGCGTATGCAGTTCAATCCACCGATACAGTAGAGGAAGCAAGGAGGCGTCATGACACTTGGGCCACAGCTTCAGCGGCAATGGGAAGAACCATCACGGTTACTTCCATGATGGGAGCAATGCTTAAAGGAAATGACAAGCTGACCGTGAAGCTGGAAGGTGACGGTCCTGTGGGCCCGATTATCGCAGATGGCAATGGAAGTGGAGAAGTTCGGGGGTATATTACCAATCCGCACGTCGACTTTGATTTGAACTCAAAGGGCAAACTGGATGTGGCCAGAGCTGTTGGTACTCAGGGAAGCTTAAGCGTTGTGAAAGACCTCGGGTTAAAAGAGCATTTCACCGGACAAGTGCCGATTGTTTCCGGCGAGGTGGGTGAGGATTTCACCTATTACTTTGTCAATTCAGAGCAAATCCCTTCAGCCGTAGGAGCAGGGGTGTTAGTCAATCCTGACCATACCATCCTTGCTTCTGGTGGATTTATCCTTCAGGTTATGCCTGGAGCGGAAGATGGTACAATTAATCAATTAGAGGAACGAATCAATAATATCCCGCCTATTTCCAGCCTTATACGCGACGGTAATACGCCGGAAGAGATTCTGGAGAAATTGATCGGACCAGAAAATCTTAAGATTCATGAAAGCCTGCCTGTCCAGTTTAAATGCGAATGTTCGAAAGAAAGAGTGGAAAACGCATTGAAAAGTCTGGGAGATGACGAAATCGACGACATGATAAAGGAAGACGGCGGGGCAGAAGCCACTTGTCACTTCTGTAATGAACAGTATCATTTTTCGGCAGAAGAGCTGCAGGAATTGAAAACGGAAGAACNATATCCAAACCAAGTCAGAAGAAGAAGCTTCTAACGAACAAGACGAGAATGCTTCCGATCCCAACAAAAACAACGACTAAGGATAGCGCCCTCTTTGAAGCGAAAGCAAAGAGGGCGTTTTTCTGTCCCATAAATGGAAAGTTTTTTATCATACAATTTAAGAATCAAATAATGTGTATATACTTTGAAAATCGATTATAGTAAGGAAAGTAACGAAAATTTTCAAGGGGAATCCGCTGATTCCTGATTTTTGTGTTAGATGTAGGGAATACAAATACCATACTTGGTGTTTTAACATGATAAACTTCCTGATCAAAATGGAATCAAGACAAGGGTGAACTCATCCGACGTATTGACGATATGGATCCGGCATTGATACAGGAAAGGTCTTGGTTTCATTTATAACGGAAAGTAAACAAATCAAGTTTTAAAGGAGAAATGCAACATGGGTGACTATTTAATCAAAGCGACAGCTTTTAACGGGACTGTTAGAGCGTATGCAGTTCAATCCACCGATACAGTAGAGGAAGCAAGGAGGCGTCATGACACTTGGGCCACAGCTTCAGCGGCAATGGGAAGAACCATCACGGTTACTTCCATGATGGGAGCAATGCTTAAAGGAAATGACAAGCTGACCGTGAAGCTGGAAGGTGACGGTCCTGTGGGCCCGATTATCGCAGATGGCAATGGAAGTGGAGAAGTTCGGGGGTATATTACCAATCCGCACGTCGACTTTGATTTGAACTCAAAGGGCAAACTGGATGTGGCCAGAGCTGTTGGTACTCAGGGAAGCTTAAGCGTTGTGAAAGACCTCGGGTTAAAAGAGCATTTCACCGGACAAGTGCCGATTGTTTCCGGCGAGGTGGGTGAGGATTTCACCTATTACTTTGTCAATTCAGAGCAAATCCCTTCAGCCGTAGGAGCAGGGGTGTTAGTCAATCCTGACCATACCATCCTTGCTTCTGGTGGATTTATCCTTCAGGTTATGCCTGGAGCGGAAGATGGTACAATTAATCAATTAGAGGAACGAATCAATAATATCCCGCCTATTTCCAGCCTTATACGCGACGGTAATACGCCGGAAGAGATTCTGGAGAAATTGATCGGACCAGAAAATCTTAAGATTCATGAAAGCCTGCCTGTCCAGTTTAAATGCGAATGTTCGAAAGAAAGAGTGGAAAACGCATTGAAAAGTCTGGGAGATGACGAAATCGACGACATGATAAAGGAAGACGGCGGGGCAGAAGCCACTTGTCACTTCTGTAATGAACAGTATCATTTTTCGGCAGAAGAGCTGCAGGAATTGAAAACGGAAGAACAATAAGCAAAAGAAAGGAGCGGCAGGCCGCTTCTTTCTTTTTTTATGGCGGTTGAAGAGAGGTTTATTGATTAGAAGGGACAGGCATGAGGTTGGTTTTCTGTGAATAGTTATAATTGTCTGTATACGATTGGCGGATTAGTTGACTTTTACCAGTGGATTCCATAACATTGATTATAAATCCAACAAATAAAGTAGGAATTGGGAGTGGTTATGAATGAAGGTAGCGCAATCAATAGCAGAGTTAATCGGCAACACTCCGATTGTAAAGTTAAATCGGACAGTAGACGAAGATAGTGCAGAAGTTTATGCAAAACTCGAATTCATGAATCCTGGAAGCTCTGTTAAGGACAGAATTGCCTTAGCAATGGTAGAAGCGGCCGAGGAAGAAGGTCTCTTAAAAGAGGGAGATACCATTATTGAGCCTACCAGCGGTAACACAGGGATCGGATTGGCTTTAGTAGCGGCGATCAAAGGCTATAAAGCCATTCTGGTGATGCCGGATACAATGAGTATGGAGCGGCGCAATCTGCTGCGGGCATATGGTGCCGAATTGGTACTTACTCCTGGAGCAGAAGGAATGAAGGGCGCGATAAAAAAAGCAGAAGAACTTCAAAAGGCGAATGGTTATTTCATGCCGCAGCAATTTAACAACGTTGCCAACCCGGCGGTCCATGCCCGTACGACGGGGAAAGAAATTGTGCAGCAAATGGGGGACCAGCTTGATGCTTTTATTTCTGGAATTGGTACTGGAGGAACAATAACCGGAGCTGGAAAAGTATTGAAGGAGAAATACAAAGACATTAAAATTTATGCCGTGGAGCCGGAAGCTTCCCCGGTACTTTCTGGTGGAAAACCGGGCCCACATAAAATCCAAGGAATCGGTGCCGGCTTTGTTCCGGAAGTTTTGGATACCGATGTCTATGATGAAGTCATCCAAGTCAGCAACGATGATGCCTACGCTACGGCAAGGGAAGCAGCTAAGAAAGACGGCTTGCTTGGCGGGGTTTCATCTGGTGCTGCGATCTATGCTGCGAAACAGGTTGCGAAGAAATTAGGAAAAGGGAAAAAAGTCCTTGCGGTTATTCCTAGTAACGGGGAAAGATACCTTTCTACACCGCTCTACCAATTCGAAGAAAACGAATAATTGTTGTATCGACAAGCACTTCCACATTGCCGGCGGGGGTGCTTGTTTTCATTTTAGCCCTTGAAACGAAGACATGAAGATTTTGTTCATTTACGGTAAAATGGGAACGGAAAACGTCAGTGAGTGAGAAGGAAGGAATTCAAATGCCATATATGCTGCATACAAAGGAAAAGATATACAACTTGAACGAAGAAACGTTAGTAATGGGAATCTTAAATGTGACGCCAGATTCTTTTTCCGATGGGGGGAAGTACAATGAAGTGGACGCTGCTGTTAAGCAGGCAATTGCTATGGAAAAAGACGGTGCAGATATCATCGATATAGGTGGGGAATCGACCAGGCCCGGCTATACCCCTGTGTCCACACAGGATGAAATAGACCGGGTGGTACCCATCATCAGAGCGGTAAAAGAAGCGGTGAATATCCCGATTTCGATTGATACGTATAAAGCAGAGACGGCAAAGCACGCTTTGGAAGCAGGAGCATCGATTTTAAATGATATTTGGGGCGCTAAAAGAGACCCGGAAATGGCAAAGGTTGCCGCAGCGTATGAAGTCCCGATCATTTTGATGCACAATCGGGAAAACATGTATTACGACGATTTAATGGAGGATATAAAAGAAGATTTAAAGGAAAGCATAGACATTGCTTTGGAAGCTGGAGTGAAAAAGGAGAATATTATCCTGGATCCAGGAATCGGCTTTGCCAAAACTGCCGAAGATAATCTAGAGGTTATGCGGCATCTCGATGCATTGGAGGAATTGCCTTTTCCGATGCTGCTCGGTACTTCACGTAAATCCATGATCGGCAAAGTGCTCGGTGTACCTGCTGCAGAAAGGGATGCCGGCACGGGAGCTACTGTATGCTATGGCATCAGTAAGGGAGCAAAAATAGTACGTGTCCATAATGTCAGAATGATAAAGGATATGACCAAAATGATGGATGCAATGATGGGATAAGGAGGCGGTCGGATTGGATAAAATTTATTTAAATAAAATGGCTTTTTACGGCTATCATGGCCTATTTCCAGAGGAAAGAAAATTAGGACAGCGTTTCTACGTCGATTTAACATTAGAAGTCGACTTAAAGAAAGCTGGCCAAACCGATAATATGGAAGAATCGATTGATTATGGTCAAATCTATCAAGTGACCCAGGCGGTGGTGGAAGGCGAAGCGAAAAAGTTAGTTGAAAGTGTCGGGGAAAATATTGCCGAAGCGTTGCTTAAGCAATTCTCCCGTTTAAAGGCTTGTAAAGTAAAAGTCACTAAACCGGATCCGCCCATTCCTGGTCATTATGAATCCGTCGCAATTGAAATATACCGGGAGCGTTCCTAATGAACGTGGCGTATATAGGGGCGGGGTCTAACATCCCACCCAGAGCAACCTTTTTGACCGAGGCAATTGAAGCATTGGACAGCCATCGCCAGATAACGGTGACAAAAATATCTTCTATTTATGAAACATTACCGGTTGGCTACACGGACCAAGACAAGTTTTTGAATATGGCAGTGGAAATAAACACAACCCTTTCCCCTCGCGAGTTGTTAGAATACTGCCTTGCTATCGAAGCCGGCAAGGGGCGGAAAAGGGATGTTCGCTGGGGTCCGCGCACATTAGACCTTGACATTTTGCTCTATAATCAAGAAAATATTAAAACAGAGCAATTAATAGTACCTCATCCGAGAATGCACGAACGAGCTTTTGTACTTATACCTTTGCAGGATTTGAATCCCGCTGTAAACATTCCTACTCAAAACAAAAGTGTGACAGAAATTCTTGGTGAGCTGCCGACAACAGAGAAAAAGGGAGTAACGAAATGGCTGGGAACGAATGGGGAAGAAGGATAAAAGCTTATCGGAAGTTGAAAGGATATACACAAGTGCAATTTGCTCAAGAGCTTGGGATTTCTGTTTCTGTGATTGGGGAAGTGGAACGGGGCACGCGCAAGCTCCATGATGAATTACTGGAACAGATCACGAGCGTGCTGGGAATTTCTGCAGAAGAGCTTGCACCTGATCACGAAAAGCATAAATATAAAAATCGAAGAGGGGATGCCCGTTTAATATAGGGGTATGTATCGTAAAAGTGTTCCAACGTTGACACTTTGCAGCACCTTTTCTATACTGAAAACAAAGTGAAAATGCTGCCAGTGCCTTGCTGGCAGTTTTTTCATTATCCTATTCATAAGAAGTCGGTTTTTACCACAGGGCAAGGCTGCTGCCAGGTTGTGGTTTAGAGATAGTGGATAAAATATAAATGGAGTGAGACCAATGACAGAAGAGCTTAATGATCAGCTGCGCGTACGTAGGGAAAAATTGCAACATATACAAGAACAAGGCTTGGACCCTTTCGGGACAAAGTTTGAGCGGACCCACCTGGCTGAAGAAATCAAACAGGCTTATGACGGTTTTTCTAAAGAAGAGCTGGAAGAGAAAGAAGCAGAAGCAACTATAGCCGGCCGGATTATGACGAAAAGAGGAAAGGGTAAGGCGGGCTTTACGCATATCCAGGATCTTAGCGGTCAAATCCAATTGTATGTCAGAAAGGACCAAGTAGGCGACGAAGCTTACGAATTATTCAATACTGCGGATATTGGGGACATTATTGGTGTCACTGGTACTGTGTTTAAAACCAAAGTCGGAGAACTGTCCGTTAAAGCTACCAATTTTCAAATGCTGACCAAGTCCTTGCGTCCGCTTCCGGATAAATTTCATGGATTAAAAGATGTGGAGCAGCGGTACCGCCAGCGTTATTTAGATTTAATCACTAATCCGGAAAGCAAGGATACTTTCCTTACCCGGAGCCGGATTATTCAATCCATGCGCAGATACTTGGACAACAATGGCTTTTTAGAAGTGGAAACACCTATGATGCACGGAATTGCCGGAGGAGCCTCTGCCCGCCCGTTTATCACACACCATAATGCTCTGGATATTCCTCTTTACATGCGAATCGCTATCGAATTGCATTTAAAAAGGTTGATTGTAGGTGGAATGGAAAAGGTGTATGAAATCGGAAGGGTATTCCGGAATGAAGGAGTATCGACCAGGCATAACCCGGAATTTACCATGTTAGAGCTATACGAAGCATATGCTGATTTCCATGATATTATGTCATTGGTAGAAAATCTGGTTGCTCATATAGCTAAAGAAGTATTAGGCTCCACTACAGTCAAGTATGGGGAGTATGAAGTAAACTTGGAACCAGAGTGGACAAGACTCCATATGGTGGATGCTGTTAAGGAATACACCGGGGTAGACTTCTGGAAAGAAATGAGTGACGAAGAAGCGAAAGCATTGGCTAAAGAGCAAGGGGTAGAGATTAAAGAAACCATGACCTTTGGACACATTGTAAATGAATTCTTTGAGCAAAAGGTAGAAGAAAAGTTAATCCAGCCGACCTTTATCTATGGACACCCAGTGGAAATTTCGCCACTTGCCAAGAAAAATCCTGAGGATGGTCGTTTCACCGATCGATTTGAATTGTTCATTGTAGGAAGAGAACATGCGAATGCTTTTTCTGAGCTAAATGATCCAATTGATCAAAGAGAACGGTTTGAAGCCCAAGTGAAGGAAAAAGAACAAGGAAATGATGAAGCCCATGAAATGGATGAAGATTTCCTAGAGGCTTTGGAATATGGTATGCCTCCTACTGGTGGATTGGGCATCGGCATCGACCGACTGGTTATGCTGCTTACTAACGCACCGTCGATACGTGATGTACTACTATTCCCGCAAATGAGAAACAAAGAATAAATAAAAAGCAGGCTGTGTCCGTCACGGCCTGCTTTTTCTATTATCGACTTTTCCCGAAAAGGATTCCCATTATATTCCTTGAATTTTACTCTTGATTTAGGATAATAATCATGGTAAATTATTAAACGTTGCATTAATCGCTAACTTGCTTACAACCCAAGCCCAACAAATTAGTTGTTGACTTCGGATATATAAGGTGTTATATTAATTAAGTTGCCATTTTGATTGGCAGCTGCAACAAAACAAAAACATTATAAAAAAGCTCTTGACTTATCAGGAGCGATTCGATATAATGTTTAAGCTGTTGATTAAACAGTTGCGAATTTGATCTTTGAAAACTGAACAAAACAACCAGTATGTCAAGCAAGATATACAAGCTAGTTTTTTGAACGAGCAAGCAAGCTCGCATTTTATGGAGAGTTTGATCTTGGCTCAGGACGAACGCTGG
>NZ_LN611419.1 GCF_000821245.2 Virgibacillus senegalensis | reverse complement strand
GTCCAACGTACCGAAAAGGTACTGAATATCTCTTACCGAGATAGGAGACAAAGCAATCCTTACTCACCTTCCTAATTTCCCAATGATGGATAGGGAACAATGGTTTCGTATTTGATGTCATTAAATGTTTTTGTTCATGCTGGAAACGAGTATGAGGTGATTCAAGCGTTGTCTGATGCACCTTACGGTTCGCTACCTGATCTAACCACACTCTCACATCTTCATTTAATGCTTTTAAAGTAGGTTCATGCTTGCGCTGCAAAAAGTTCTTCTTTAAATATCCAACAACATTTTCTACTTTCCCCTTCGTTTGTGGTCGGTGTGGTTTACATGCCTTTGGGACAATTCCATAGTAAGCTAGAAATTCTTCGAACTTCCGATTGAATCTTATTTCAACTGGACTATGCCTGATAACAGCAGTTTTCATATTGTCATATAAAATTTGCTCAGGCACTCCATTGAAATAAGCAAAAGCGTTCATATGGCACTTCATTAAAGTTTCTAAATCCATACTGTCTGTAAACTCTACATATTTAAGCCTCGAATAACTTAGTAAAATCACAAAAGCATAAATATCCTTCATTTCACCATCAACGGCGAATTTACCAATGTGTCCCCAATCCATTTGAGCTTGTTTGCCAGGAGGAGTCTCGTATCTTATGGTAGCTTGCTTTTTAGGTCGCACCCGATATGGTCGAATGAAATCCCGAAGGATTGTCATTTTGCCCTCGTACCCCATAGATATAATTTCATCTAATAAAACGGTGCAGTTTGTGGTACCTTCTTTCATACGTTTCACTAAGTAATCTTTAAAGGGATCTAGCTTACTACCTTTACTAGGTACTTTCTTCATCCTTGGTAATTCTTCAGATTTTATGTACTTCCTAATAGTTTTAGGGTCAAAGCCAGTCTCTTTGGAGATAGCTGTGATTGACCACCCTTTTTGAAATAGTTCTCTAATCATTATGAATTCCCCAATCTTGATCATCATTTCTACACTCCAAATCTTTATCTAGTATAGAAATGATTATCTGTTATTATTGGGGAATTTGAAACCGTTGTCATTAGGGATTTTAGCACCGTTGTTCACA
>NZ_LN611418.1 GCF_000821245.2 Virgibacillus senegalensis | reverse complement strand
GCCAGCGTTCGTCCTGAGCCAAGATCAAACTCTCCATAAAATGCGAGCTTGCTTGCTCGTTCAAAAAACTAGCTTGTATATCTTGCTTGACATACTGGTTGTTTTGTTCAGTTTTCAAAGATCAAATATGGTGGAGCCTAGCGGGATCGAACCGCTGACCTCCTGCGTGCAAAGCAGGCGCTCTCCCAGCTGAGCTAAGGCCCCTTTATAAATGGTCGGGAAGACAGGATTTGAACCTGCGACCCCTTGGTCCCAAACCAAGTGCTCTGCCAAGCTGAGCTACTTCCCGAAATGGCGCGCCCGAGAGGAGTCGAACCCCTAACCTCTTGATCCGTAGTCAAACGCTCTATCCAATTGAGCTACGGGCGCATGTTAAGTGCCGAGGGCCGGACTCGAACCGGCACGGTAGAAACCTACCGCAGGATTTTAAGTCCTGTGCGTCTGCCAATTCCGCCACCCCGGCATGGCATGAAAGAACTGGAGCGGAAGACGGGATTCGAACCCGCGACCCCCACCTTGGCAAGGTGGTGTTCTACCACTGAACTACTTCCGCGTTAATGCGGGTGGAGGGACTTGAACCCCCACGTCGAAGACACTAGATCCTAAATCTAGCGCGTCTGCCAATTCCGCCACACCCGCTCGATATTGAATTTTGATGAGCCATGGAGGGCTCGAACCTCCGACCCTCTGATTAAAAGTCAGATGCTCTACCAACTGAGCTAATGGCTCACAATTCACAAATACGTTTTAAATTAGAAAGTGGTGCCGGCCAGAGGACTTGAACCCCCAACCTACTGATTACAAGTCAGTTGCTCTACCAATTGAGCTAGGCCGGCAAATGGTGGAGGATGCAGGGCTCGAACCTGCGACCCCCTGCTTGTAAGGCA
>NZ_LN611417.1 GCF_000821245.2 Virgibacillus senegalensis | reverse complement strand
GGTGTCGACCACATGCCCGTACAAAACCTGCGAAGCCATGTAATGGAACACTGGTCTACCCTGCGTTCTGAACTCGAGAAAGGGACCTATCAACCTGCTCCCGTACGTCGAGTCGAAATCCCGAAACCAGACGGTGGAGTAAGGCTGTTAGGTATCCCAACCGTGGTGGACCGTTTCATCCAACAAGCCATAGCCCAAGAACTAACCAAGGTTTTTGACCCTATCTTCTCGGAACACAGCTATGGGTTTCGCCCGAAACGAAACGCTCATCAGGCAATACGCAGGGCGAAAAGCTATATCCGGGAAGGCAACCGCTGGGTTGTCGACATGGATTTGGAGAAATTCTTCGATAAGGTCAATCATGACAAGTTAATGGGACTTCTGGCGAAGTCCATCAAAGACAGCAAACTTCTCAGGATTATCAAACGGTATGTGAAATCCGGGATTCTCATGAATGGGGTATGCGTACGTTCAAGTGAAGGGACGCCGCAAGGTGGTCCGTTAAGTCCGCTTCTGGCAAATATCGTTCTTCATGAATTGGATAAAGAACTGGAAAAGAGGGGGCATCGCTTCGTCCGGTACGCGGATGACTTTCATATCTATGTATCCTCTCGGAAAGCAGGCTATCGGGTGATGAACGCCATCACTACTTTCATTGAAAAGAAACTTCACCTAAAAGTGAACCGGAAGAAGTCAGCTGTCGACCGACCATGGAGAAGGAAGTTCCTAGGCTTCAGTTTCACCTCATACGGGACACCGAAGGTGCGCGTACACCAGAGAAGTGTCAAGCGTCTGAAGGAAAAGATCCGGGAGTTAACATCGAGGTCGAAGGGATGGAGTATGGAATACCGTATTCGGAAGC